>JAWKQS010000029.1:0-108326 GCA_041389985.1 bacterium | reverse complement strand
GCCGGTGGCGCAGAAAATGTGCTGGGCGTGGAAAAAAAATTGCGGGGCCCACGGGGCCCCGCACCACAACCACCCGGAATCAGGCCGTTTTCAGCCGACGGCTCAGATCCTCGTAGCTGGTGTTGTCCACGAGCATCGCGAGCTCCGCGGTGAAGCGCTCCACCAGATCGGGCCGGCGCCGCGCCCGGGCGTCCACCAGCGCGCGGTGCACGACGATGAACGCCCGCTCGGCGTTGACGAAGTGCTCGACCAGGCGCAGCACCGCCGCCAGCGCCGCGGCCAGCGTCGAGCGGCCGCTGGCCTCGAAGGTCAGCCGCTCGTGGTGCCCGTTCTGCACCGTGATCTCGACGCGCGCCTCGGCGTCCAGCCCGGAGGGGGCGCCCGCCGTCTCCATCTGGCCCTGCACGCGAAACCCCGTGAACGTCAGCGTGTCGAGGGAGCCGTACCGGCCGGCGAAGTGCCGCACCAGCCCGTGGAAGAGCGCGTCCACCACCCCCACCCCCCGCGCCTCCACCACCTCCTGCTGGTCGGGGTCGTCGCGGTGCCGCAGGGTCACGGTCAGGTGGCAGCCCGAGTCCGGGCCCACGTACTCCGCCACCCGGTAGTGCATCACCTCCAGGGCGAGGGTGTCCCGCCCCAGCACCCGCTCGATGAGCGGCGCCGTCCTCTGTGCCATGCATCGCCTCGCTCGCTGGGCCGACCGGCTCGGGACGGCGGCGCACGGAGGGCGTCAGCGGGGTCTCCGGCGAGGCCATGGGCCCCTGGCCCTGGCACGTTCCGGCTGTCCTGTCGCGCCTGATCCGCACGCCGTCGACCCGCACCGGCCGACCTGGTTCTCGTCGTCGTCGCCCAGTCGAGGCCCGGTGTGGGCCGCTTTCCTCTCGCCGTGGAGAACAGAGCGAGTGTAGCAAACCACTGAACAAACGTCAAGCGCGCAGCGCGCTTTTCGAGCACCAGAGAGAAGAAATAAACCGATTGATTTCAGTAACTTATGCTGGCTGAATGGCCGCCTGGTGGCGAAGGCGGGCGGCCTCCAGGGCGTCCGGATCGAAGGCCTCGTCGGGCTCGGTCCAGAGCCGGTCGATGATCACCTCGCCGCCCTCCACATGGGCCTCGATGCGGCCGACGAGGCGGCCCCGGTGGAGGAGCGGGCACACGTACCAGCCAAACCGCCGCTGATCGGCCGGCTTGTAGACCTCCCACACGTAGTCGAAGCCGAAGACGTGGTGCACCAGCGGGCGGCACCAGAGCAGGGGATCGAGCGGGCCCAGGATGCGCAGGCGGCCGTCGTCCTCGGGCCATGTGCGGTCCAGCAGGTCGGGGGGGGCCAGGTAGCGGCGCGTCGAGCCCTCGATGGCCACCTCGATCAGCGCCCCGGCCGCGACGAGGGCGGCCGGCAGCGCCGACCGGCGGACGTCGCGCAGCATCGACCACCAGGGACCGTCGTTGAGGGGCAGGAGCCCGGCCGCCTCGACGCGCTCGTGCAGGGCCCAGGTGGCGAAGTCGGCGGGGGCGGGCGCGACGGCCGCCGCGCCGAGGGCCCGCGCCGGGACGTCGAAGAGGCGGTGGTTGCCCCGGCGCCCGCACGTCACCACCTGGCAGCGCGTCCACAGGATCTCGAGGGCCATGGTGGCGAGGCGGCTCGTGCTCTTCCAGCCGCTCCAGTCGATGGGCTCCACGCTGCCGCGGTGGGTCAGATCCGCCGGGGTGACGGGCCCGCGGGCCTCCACCTCGGCCAGCACGGCCTCCACGACGGCGGGCGGCACGCGCCGGTGCCGCTCGGCGCTGCGCCACCAGGGCGTCTCGACGGCCTGGTCACGGTACGCGGCGAAGGCCGTCGCGGGCAGCAGGCAGCGCTCCTTGGCGAAGTGCTCGAAGGCCCCGCCCGGGTAGAGGTGGCGGAAGACGTCGCCGCGGCCGACGCCATCGACGCGGGCCATGACCACCAGGTCGGCGTTGGTCCCGATGCGATCGAGGGGATCGAGCTGGATGCAGCGGCGCTCGGCCAGGAGCGCCCGCACGCCGGCCTCGCCCGGAGGGAGGGTGCAGGCGCGGAGGCCCGCATGACCCACGAGGAACGCGGCGGCCTCTGCCCGCGTCAGCCACCGCGTCATCCGGGGGCCTCCAGGCTGTCGAGGTAGGCGCAAAGCTCACCACCGGGGGGAGCCGGCTCGCAGAACCGCAGCCCGGCGCTCAGCGTGCGCGACCCCGGGCGCCGCTCGCCGCCCACCCAGGCCACCTCCACCTCGACCCGGATCACGCGATCCTGGTCGAAGAGCAGCGTCGCCGGGCCCAGGTTCCCCAGGCCGGGCCAGTCGGCGGCCAGGGCGGTGGGCACGCGCACCAGCACCCCCAGCCGGCTGACGTCCAGGATGGGCAGGACCAGCGGCGCCTCACGCCCTGCGACGGCGCAGACGCCGACGCGATCTCCGGTCAGCCGAAAGCGCTTCCCTTGACGGCGGTCGGCGTCCACGCGATCTCCTCCCCACCCCGGCAGCTTCGCAGCGAAGCTCCCGTTTCGCAACGGCTTCTCGCGCCGGGCCGCCCATCTTATCAGGCTGGTTCAGGCTGGTCATGGCCCCTTGCCAGCGGCCGTGCGCGGGTCCATGCTGGCGCGCGATGGCATCCCCGCTGGAGGCTTCGATGGCTCGTCAACCCGCCCGCCGCCGGTCCAACCGCGCCCTCGCCCTGGTGGGCGCGGCCCTCGCGCTGACCTTGGTGCTCTCCGAGGCCATCGGCGGCCGCTACACCGATCCGCGCGACGAGGTGCTGGGCAAGCTCTCGGGCGACGCCCAGATCCTCATCAACCTGGACGCCAGCGACCTGCCCTCCACCACCGACATGATCCGGCTGGGGCGGCAGGCGACGCCCGCCATCATCAACGGCCTCGTCAACAGCATGAACGCCGAGGTCCGGGCGGCGTGCGCGGCGGTCCTGACGGGCACGCGCGATCCGCGGGCGGTCACCGCGCTGCTCGACGCCCTGGAGGATCCGCGCTACGACGTGCGCTCCCTGGCCATCAAGGCCCTGGGCCAGCTCGAGAGCCGCGACGCCACCATGCGGCTGCTCGCGCTGCTCGACAAACCCGGCACGTCCGAGGGCATCAAGGAGGAGGCCCTCACCGCCCTCGGCCGCCTCGGCGATCCGCGGGCGGTGCCGCGGCTCATCGTGTACTTCGAGCGCACCTGGCACCACGCCGCGGGGGCCGCGCTCTGGGATCTGCGCCGCCACCTCAGCAAGGACCAGGTGGCCCGCCTGGCCGTGGCGCCCCTGGCCGCCGGCAGCACCGCGGAGCCTCCCCCGTACGACGTCCTGGCCGAGGCCATCGAGCTGGCGGCGCGGCTGCAGATCCGCGCCGCGCGGCCGCACCTGGAGCGGCTCTACCCGTCCCAGGAGGGCCTGCAGAACAAGATCATCCATGCCCTGGGGCGCCTCGGCGACGAGCGGGCGGTGCCGTTCCTCAAGAAGCTGCTCGATCCCGCCTCGCCCGCCCGCGTCCTCAACAACGTCGCGTTCGCGCTGGACCGGCTGGGGCAGGACGTCACGCCCTTCCTCCAGGAGGCGCTGGGGGACCGGCGCGCGTACATCCGCTTCAACGCGGCGTTCGTGGCGGGTGACCTCAAGAAGAAGGCCCTGGTGCCCGCGCTGTCCAGGGCCCTGACCGACGCCAACGACTACGTGCGCAGCAACGCCGCGGTCGCCCTGGGCACCATCGCCGACCCGAGCGCCCGGCCGGCGCTCGAGGCGGCCAGCCGCGAGAAGAACCCCGTCGTCCGCGGTGACGCCCTCATCGCCCTGGCCGCCATCGACTACGACGCCACCCGGGCCCGCCTCCTGGCCGAGGGCATCACCAGCGACCACGCCGGCACCCGCGCCAAGGCGGTGGAGTTCCTGGTGGCCCGCAAGGACGCGACGGTGATCGATCCCGTGCTGGCCGTCCTCAACCCCGACAACTACCAGGAGCGCGCCCTCGGGCTGCAGCTCCTTGGCAGCTTCGACGCGCTCCAGAGCCCCGCCGCGACGGCGTTCCTGCTGCGGACGGCCGCTGCGGGGCAGCATGAGGCGTACGTGCTCCTGGGCCGGTTCGCCGATCCGCAGACGGGCTTCATCCTGCGGCAGTGGCTCTCGCAGCCCGCAGGCGAGCAGGACCAGCTCCTGCGCATCGCGGGTCGCCTCAAGGACGCCGCCAGCAAGCCGCTCATCGAGCCCTGGCTGGACGAAAAGCGCTCTCTTTCCGGGCGCTTGCACGCCGCCTTCGCGCTGGCGGCCATCAGCGGCGAGGCGTCGGCCGGCGAGATCCTGGCCGAGGCCATCGAGCGCGCTCCCCTCGAGTTGAAGCAGATCTCGGCCCGGCTGCTGACCGAGCTGGACGTGGAGAAGGTGGCCGGCCTGGCCGCCCGGCTGCGGGCCCTGCTCGCCCACGAGGACGTGTACGTCCGCCTCTACGCGGCCCGCGCGCTGCTGGCCCGCGGCGAGCAGGCGGCCTTCGACGCCCTGAAGGCCGAGCTGGACAAGCGCATCCCCTTCATCCGGGACGAGGCGCTCGACATCCTGGAGAGCTCGCCGCCCACGCACCGCGACCGGGCCATCCAGGCGTGGCTGCCCAGGGCCGACGCCCACCTGAAGGCGGAGCTCGAGCGCATCCTCACGCCGAAGTGACCCGCCTCGCCGGCCTGGCCGCCGTCGCCCTCGCCATCGCCTGGCTGCCCGGGCAGACCGCTGCGGGGGCGCTGCGCCTGTGGATCGCGGTGGGTGCTCTGCCGGTCCTCTGGGCCTGGCGCGGTCGGGCGCTGCCGGGCGCGGCGTGGGCCTGGGTATGCCTGGCCGCGCTGGCCCTCGTGGCCGCGATCTCGAGCCCGGCGCCCGGCGCGGCGGTGGCCGTCGCCCTCACCCAGCTCGGCTGGGTGGTCGCCCTCGGCCTCGGCGCCTGGGCCCGGCCCCAGGCGGTGGCCCCGTGGCTGTCTGGCGCGGGCGCCGTGGCGGCGTTGCCGGGCCTCTTCCTGGAGGGGGGCACCTTCGGGAACCCCGACTACCTCGCCGCCTTCCTGGTCGGCACGCTGCCCTGGACGCTGGCGGCCATGCCCGCCGGGCGTCGCCTGCACGGCGCGTCGGCGGTCGTCCAGCTCGGCGCGCTCATCGGGACGCAGAGCCTCGGCGGGCTGGTGGCGCTGGCCGTCGCCGCCACGGCCTTCGGGGTGCGGGCGGGAGGGCGCGTGCGCCTGCTCGCGGTGGCCCTGGGGCTGGTGGGCGTCGCGACGGCCACCCAGAGCGACGCCGTCCGCGAACACCTGGCCGGGCGGCGCTACCTGGCCGAGATCAGCTTGCAGATCGCGCAGATGCAGCCCTTGACCGGCGTGGGCGCGGGGGGCTTCCATCGGGCGTTCCTGCCGGCCCAGGCCCAGCACCTGGCCGAGCATCCCGACCAGGCGGACCGGTGGAGCAACCCCTACCATGCCCACGCCGAGCCCCTCCAGGCCGCGGTCGAGCAGGGGGTGCCGGGGGCCTTGCTGCTGCTGCTCCCCGTGCTGGCGGCCCTGGCCCGGCCCCGGCCCGGGCCAGCGTGGCCGACGGTGATCGGCTACGCGGTGCTCGGGGCCGTCAGCCTGCCCCTCTTCATGCCGGGCGCCGCCTGGCTGGCGGCCTTCGCGGTCGGCGCGAGCCTCGGTCGGCCGTCGGCCCCACCCCACGGCGCCTGGCGGGCGGTCGGGCTGTGCCTGGCGCTGCCCGCCCTCGGCGTGGCCTCCATGGACCTGCTGGCGGACCGCCTGCTGGCCCGCGCCGACGCCGCGGGCGACGCCCATGTCGCCGAGACGGCGGCCTCGCTGGCGCTGCGACCCGCGCCCGCGCTGCGGGTGGCGGCGGACGCCCGCCTCGCCCGGGATCCCGGCGCGGCCCTGGCGCTGGCGCTGGCGGCCGATGCGGTGGAGCCCTCGGTGGAGGGTCATATGCTGCGCGGCCGCATCTTCATGGTGCAGGCCGACTTCGCCCGCGCCCAGGCGGCGTTCCAGGACGCCCTGACGCTGCACCCGGGGCTGTTCGCTGGCTGGTTCGCCCTCTCCCGGGCCCGGGAGGACGCCGGCGATCGGGCCGGCGCCCGGGCCGCCGCCGCGCGCGCCCGGGCCCTGCGCCCCACCGATCCCCGCCTCCGCCACCTGCCCGAGTGAGAGAAAACCGCGGCGCGGGTCACATTCGACACGCTGGCGTGCGTACAGGGGGCGAGGGCGGTATGGTTGCGCCTTGCGACTGCGCACGGACTTACGGTGGCGAAGGCCACCTGGCGGGAGGCAAGCATGGGACGAGCCTGGGGATTGGTGGCGGTGCTCCTGGTCGGCGGCGGACTGGCCGCCTGCGACTCCGACGGCGGGGGCGGCGGTCAGGCGGCTCCCGATGCGGCCATGGGCGCGGGAGGGGCCGGCGGCGGCGCGGGGGGCGCGGGGGGTGAGCCCGGCGTCACCGTGACCGGCCTCACGTTCAGCGGGTTCAACGACGCGGTGCTCGCCATCGGGGCGCAGCTTCAGCTCCAGGTCGAGGCGGACTTCTCCGACGGCACCCACCGCGACGTGACGGCCGAGGCGACGTGGGCCTCGTCCAACCCGGCGGTCGCCACGGTGGACGCCGGCACCGTCATCGCGGTGGGCCCCGGCAGCGCCTCCATCTCGGTCGAGCTGGCCCAGGGCCGGGCGTCCATCGACGTCACCGTCGAGGAGGCCGTCACCCTCGATCGCATCCAGATCACCCCCGAGAACCCGCGCCTTGCCCTGGAGGGCGAGGAGCAGTTCACCGCGACGGCCCACTACAGCGACGGGACCACCGCCGACGTCACCGACCAGGTGGAGTGGGCCGTGGACGACGACCGCGTGCTCGGTCTCGACGAGGGGACGCCGGGCCTGGTCGAGGTGCTCGCCGGCGGTCCGGTCACGCTGCGCGCCAGCCTGGGCGAGGTGGCCGGCGAGGTCAGCACGACCATCCACTGCGGCGCCTACCCGCGCTACGCCGACGTCGTCCGCTTCCGCGGCGTGATGCCCCCGGTGGGCTGGGACCCGGCCTATGACCGCTTCGGCAACCAGATGCCCTTCTCGCTCGACGACATGCGGTGCTTCGCCGACTACCAGGACAAGCAGACGCTGGTGATCGTCTTCGGCGCCGGCTGGTGCCCCGCCTGCACCCTCTACACCCGCCTGCTGGAGCGCATGAAGGGCCGCCTGGAGTCCGCCGGCATGGAGATCCTGCACATCACGGAGCAGACCGCCGACTTCGGCCCGGCCAGCAGCGCGTACGCCAACAGCCACATCACCCACCTCATCGGGGACGGCCACGGCATCCGAGTGGGCGATCGCGACACCCGCGTCGAGGGCGACCCCGTGACCAACTACCTGTACAACCTGGAGTTTCTGGAGGCCTTCCCGACCGTCCTCGTGGTCCGCAAGGCCGACATGATCATCATCGCCGACTCCCGCGACAAGCGACGGTACCTCCCGCTGGAGGAGATCGCCCGCGATCCCGACGCCGACTGGCGCGATCCCGATCGCGTCGAGGTCATGAGCCGCTGCGGCGACGGCGTGGAGGAGGAGTGGGAGGGCGACAACAACCTCCCCGGCACCGCGCCCGAGGTCGGCGCGGGCACCTATGAGGGCGGCATCTGTGACGGCGAGGCCGACTTCTATCGGGTCAACATCGCCGGGGCCTGGCGGGCCACCCTCAACTTCTCCAATGATATCGGCGATCTGGGCATGTACCTCTGGGACACCCGGACGTCGCAGCCCCAGACCGACGCCCGCGGCGAGGTCATCGGCAGTGACGGCACGGGCGACGTGGAGACGTTCACCCACACCGGCCCTGCCAACCTGCTCATCGAGGGCTTCATGCGCCGCTCCACGGCGCCGTACACGCTCACGATCGAGGCCCTCTAGCCGCCCATGGGGCGTCTGATCGCCCAGCGCTGGTGGATCCACCTGCTCGTCGCCCTGCCCGCCTGTGATCCGGGGGTGGGCACCTTGAGCGCCCGCACCGGGCCGGGTGCCACCATCCTGTTCGAGGTAGACGCGGCCGCCGACGCCCCGGAGAGCGAGGACGCGAGGGCCGCTCGCCCCCTGCCCCGCGACGCCTCACCGCCGGCGCCCGACGCGGCCGTACTCGAGCGCGACGCCGCCCTGCCCCCGCCGGACGCCTTCCGGCCGCCCCCTGACGCCTTCCGCCCCGCGCCCCCGCCGCCCGACATGGGCCTCCCCGAGGCCTGCGCCGGCGGCCCCCTGGCCCTCCCCCTGCCGGGCTGCCGACCCTCGCCGCCGGCCTCGACCGGCGATCTGGCCCAGGACTGCGTCAACCGCATCAACCAGCTCCGGGCCGAGTGCCAGTGCCTGCCCCCCCTGCGCCGCTGGCAAGCGGGCGAGGCCTGCGCCGACACCCACGCCGAGTACGACAGCACCCGCAGCCCGCACGCCGGGTTCCAGGGGCGGATCTGTGCCGAGAGCGGCTTCGGCCAGAACGAGTGCCCGGGCTGGGGCAGCACCCGCGACGTCATCGTGGGCTGCCTGCAGCAGATGTGGGATGAGGGCCCGGGCGAGCCCTTCCAGGCCCACGGGCACTACCTGAACATGACGAACGGGCGCTTCAGCCAGGTGGCGTGCGGCTTCTACACGACCCCCGCCGGGCAGGTGTGGGCCGTGCAGAACTTCCAGTAGTTTCGGTCGGTTGGAGTCAGGCGGACGGAGCGGCGGCCGGGGCCGCCGGGGGGATCACTCGACGCAGCACTGGATGCCGTTGCCGCCGGGGCACAGGCCAGGGGTGGTGGCGCCGTTGCAGGCGTTGGTGGCCTTGCAGGTGCCGGGGGTGCCGTCATCGAGCTCGCAGGGGTGCGAGGTGCAGCACTGGATGCTGGCGCTGCCGTCGCAGAGGCCCGCGGTGGTGTAGCCGGCGCACTCGCCCTCGTCGATGCAGACGCCCTCGGTCTCGCCGTCGCCGTCGGCCTCGTCCAGGGAGCACGGGCCGTTGACGGGGAACCCGCCGCCGCCGCCGCCGCCGCCGCAGACCGCGGCCGCACCGGCCGACTCGTTCACGACGGCCAGCTCGCCCTCGCAGTCGGCGGTGTTGTCGGCTTCCTCGTAGTCGAACTCACCGCGGGTGCAGCCCGTCACGCAGGCCGCGCGGTAGGCCGCGGCGTCCGCCGCGTCCTGGATGTCGCCACAGACCTCGCTGTTGAGGGCGCACTCGGCGGCCACGTCGCAGGTGCCGGCGCACTCGGCCGCGATGTTGGGGCCACCGCCGCCCGCGCCGCCGGCGCCGCCGCCCTGGCCGCCGATGCCGCCGCCCTGGCCGCCGATGCCGCCGCCCTGGCCGCCGATGCCGCCGCCCTGGCCGCCCTGGCCGCCGCCCTGGCCGCCCGCGCCGGAGCCGCCGTCCAGGCAGACACCGGCCTCATTGCACTCTTCTTCGAGATCACAGCCGGAAAGGAAGGTGGTCATGCCGAGCGCCAGCCCGGCGATGAGAAGCTTCTGCATCTTGCGTTCTCCCCTGGTCAAGGACGGGCGCCCGACGCTGCGAGGCCCGCATGATTCACACCGCCGACGCACCCGGCCAGCGACACCCCAAGAAAAAGGCCGCCCGAGGGCGGCCTTTCGTCGAGCCGGAGGGCATCCGTTCGCTACCTCTCGACCTGGGACATGGAAGGCTCACCGACTTCGCCGGGGGATCACCCCTCTACGCGGGTTCGGAACCGCGATGGGCGAGGTTGGCCCAGACCGACCCGCGTAGAGGGGTGATCCCCCGAAAGCGAAAGTCTGGAACAGCCTTCCTTGTGAAGCTTGAGCAGGCAATTCCCCGGGCGGCGCAACGCCGACCTTGGTGCAGAGCACCGGGCTAGACCTGGACAGTCCTCACGGCTCGACGAGGGGTGTACCACGGGCCGGAGGCCCGTGGCAACCAGCCTGATGCTGGCCGATGCTGACCGACGCAGCTACTGGCAGGCGTTGGGCGCGCCCGGGGTGGGCGCGGCCACCAGCACGAAGTCGTTGGCGTTGTCGCCGCTGTCGGCGCCGTCGGGGCAGCGGACCAGGCTGCCCTCGCCCGGATCGGCGATGCCCGGCATCCCCTCGCCCACTCCGGCCATGGCGCCCTCATAGGCCAGGCCATCGACGAAGGCGTTGCCGCGCATGAGCCGGACCCCGTCGGGCGCGCCGTTCTGCAGGCCGTTGGCCGGCATGTCCAGGCTGAGGGTGCCGGCCGGGAGGGCAGCCCGGACGGCGGCGACGCCGATGACGAGGTAGCCGCCAGGCGCCAGCATCGCGCCCGCGTCGCTGAGGTTGTAGGTGCCGTACACCGCACCGCCGCTGCCGTTCACCGCCTCCAGGCGGACGCCGGCCAGGGGGATGGCCGCCGCCGTGGGGTTCATGATCTCGACGAACTCGGCCCCGTCGGCGCCGGGCTGGTCGTAGTCGATCTCGTTGATCACCAGGTCGTCGCCGGGGGGCGGACCCAGGCGGACGGTCACGGTGCCCTCGGCGCGCAGATCGGCCAGCGTCACCGCCACGGGGTAGTCCCCCGCAGCATCCGGCGCGGTCACCGTGAACTCGATCTCCGTCGCGTCGCCGGGCACGGGGATCGCCGCCGGCGGGTCGACGAGGCCCATGCCCTCGAACCCGAGGACGAGGCCAGCCGGCGGGGCCGGCAGGTCGAAGACCACCCGCAGCGCGGCCTCACCGCCGGGGCCCACGGTCACGTCCGCTGGCGAGAAGCGCAGCTCGCCGGGGCCCTCGTCGGCGCCGAGCACGCGGACGCTGGCCGTCGCCTGGCCACGGCCGGCGATGGAGGCGGTGATCTCGACGGCGGCCGCCTGGGCGACGCCCCGCAGGCGCACGGGCGCGAAGCGCTCGCCGGCCGGGACCACCACCGGCGCGGCCACGAGCACCGCCCCGGCCGCGCTGCGCACCTCCACCGGCTGGCCGCCGTCCAGCGCCGGACCCGACAGCTCCACCCACAGCTCGCGGCCCGCCGGGTTCGTGGGCACACGCTCTTCACCGACGCGCAGGTAGGTGTCGGCGGGACCGAGGCCGATGACCTCAGGCGGACCGGTCCCGACATCCTCGGGGCCCCGCGGCTCCAGCTTGCTGTTCTCGTTGGCGAAGCGCAGCGCGCCGACGACGAAGTCGAGCCGCGCCCCGACGGCGGGGAGGGGGTCGATGGCGTACAGGAAGTCGTTGATCCGCAAGGCATTGTCGACCACGAACTCGCCGGTGGGCGCGCGGTCGCCGGCCCCCGCGGGCGGCTCGATCTCGGTCACCTCGACGTCGTTGACCCGCACCAGCGCCGCCTCCAGGCGCAAGGCCCGGGGGGCGCCGGTGGCCACGTCGGCCGGCTCGACCACGACGGGCGCCGGGAGCGCCTGGCCCTGGGCGTCCACCGTGAGGGCGGTGATCCGGCCGAGCTGCACCTGGCCGAAGAAGTCGGCGGCGGTGCCGGTGAGGGTCACGAGGTCACCCCGCGCCAGCACGGGCGCCGGGTCGACGCTCGCGTTGCCCATGAAGACGTAGATGCCCGAGAAGTCGGGGCCGGCGTAGTGCGGGGCGCCCTCGGGCACCTGCATGAAGAAGTTGCCGGTCTCGGAGACCGCGGTGACCACGCCGCTCACGCGAGCGACGAGGCCGTCCAGCTCGCCAGCGCCCTTGATGTCGTAGATGGTCCGCGGGCACGGCTCGTTGCCCGGGTTGGCCGCCGGGCAGGCATCGCAGGTGTCGCCCCGCCCGTCGCCGTCGCCATCCTCCTGGCCCGGGTTGAAGATGCCGGGGCAGTTGTCCTGGGCGTCGGTCACGCCGTCCGCGTCGCGGTCGTCGGGATCGGGGGGCGAGCAGTCGGCGGTGTCCGGGTTGAGGGGGCAGACGTCGCAGGCATCCCCCTCCCCGTCCAGGTCGTGGTCGGCCTGGCCGGCGCGGTCCACCGGGCGCACCGGGTTGAAGATGTCGGGGCAGTTGTCGGCGGCGTTGGGGATGCCATCGCCGTCGCGATCGTCAGGCGTCGGCCCCTCGGTGTACTCCATGGGCCGGAAGGGGCGGCAGGAGGGCTCCCCGGCCGGCGCGCCGCAGAAGTACAGGGGGTAGGCGCTGTCGTTGCCGGCGCTCAGCACCGCGAAGCTGCTGCCGATCTCGCGCTGGATGCAGGCCGCCTTGGCCACGCCGCAGACGTCGCCGATGGGCTCGCAGCCCTGCTGGCCGTCGGGGATGGCGGCCATGATGTTCGCGTCGCCGTAGAGGGGCGTGCCGGAGCGCAGGACCAGCGCCGTGGTGCCGGCCGTCGACTCGATGACCGCCCGGTAGGGATCCTGGCCCGGGAAGGTGCCGTAGATGGCGATGTCGCCGGCGAGCCCGGGGGCCAGGCTGCCGACGCCGTCCAGCACCTGGAGCGCGGCGGCGTTGTTGCGGGTGGCCATGAGCCACAGGTCGCGATCGGTGAAGAAGCCGCCGAAGTTCTCGCTGTTGAGCTGATCGGCGCACGCGAGCTCGCGGGGCAGGTTGATGGAGCCGCTGGCGGTCCAGTCGGTGCCGATGCCGATGAGCACGCCCTGGTGGGCGAGCATGGTCACGGGGGCCGTGTTGCCGTAGAGCGAGATGTTGCTGCGGGGCGACCAGATCACCGACGCGCCGCGGCTGGCGAGCAGCTCGCCATCCGGGGCCGTGAGCCCGACCCCGTGGATGAGGGCCCCGTTCTGGCCGATGACGTCGATGCCGGCGTCCGTGCTCAGGCAGACGAACTCGTTGCGGGCCTCGGGATCGATGCCCTCAGAGACGTGGGGCGACCAGGCGGGCGCCATGAGCACGGAGCGGGCCGGCAGGCCGGGGTAGTCGCACCCGTCGCGCCGCAGCTCCCCGCCCGAGTCGCCCAGCGGGAAGGTGTCGAGGTCGACGTCGCCCTGATCGAGGCCCTCCTGGTCGGAGTCCAGGTTGCGCAGCAGGCCGTTGGCCCCGCCCGAGCCCACGAGCGAGGTGGTGCCGCCCAGGACCTGGCGCAGCTCGCCCCACGAGATCTGGGCGTTGCTGGCGTTGCCCGGCACCGGGATGCGGGTGTGGCCGCGCGAGCCGCGGCGCCAGTCATGCCGGTGCTCGTAGCGCTCGTCGCCCCAGTCCCCGGGGGCGTTCTGGGTGAAGGTGATGTGATCGTGGGCGTTGATGAGGCCGGGCGAGATGGCCGCCTGGCCACAGTCGAGGGTCGTCGCGGCGGCCGCGCCCGGCGCCCCGCTGCAGTCGCAGTCGACGCACTGGATGATGCCGCGGGCGTTGATGAGCAGCTCGCCACCGACGAGCAGGCCCGCCGGGCCGAGCAGGGTGCCCCGGATGAGCAGGTCGTCGCTGCCGGCGGTCACGTCGCAGGTGCCGGCCGCCGGCGCGGGCAGCTCGCCGCAGACGCGATCTCCCACCGGGGGCACGCCCATGTCGGGATCCTGGCCCATGTCGGGATCCGGGCTCGCGTCGGGCTCGACGCCCATGTCGGCCGGCTCACCGCCCATGCCGCCCATGCCGCCGCCCTGGCCGCCCATGCCGCCGCCCTGGCCGCCCATGCCGCCGCCCTGGCCGCCCTGGCCGCCCATGCCGCCGCCCTGGCCGCCTGGCCCGACGTCGCGGATGGCGCCATCGGGGGCCGGGTTCGAGCCGCCGTCGTCGTCACACCCCACCAGCCCCACGGTGGCCCACAGCACCAGCAGAGCAGCCCCGATCCTTCGCATCCCCGACTCCTTTGAGACTCGCTGCGCGGCAGCCGCTCCCGGCGGCCTCCTCGACGCGGGCGGACTCTACCCGCGACCGCGGCTCGTTTTCGAGGGGCCAGATGGTTTGTTTGCGGGGTTGTCGCGGGTCAGGGACGCAGAGGGCCGAGGCCGAGGGGCTCCTCGAAGGCCCCGTGGGCCAGGAAGCGGCGGATGGCGTGGGCCGTCTCGGGCCGCCAGACCAGCTCGTTGTGGGTGAAGGGCAGCCCGAGCCGATCGTGGGCGGCGGCGAGGTCGGCCTCGTCGGCCCGGACGGTGCGGTCGCGGGTCCCGAAGATGACGCCCGTCCGAGCCGGGTGGGACGGCACGGGCTCCCCCTGGACGGCGGAGCGGATGGCGCGGCCCATGACCTTGCCCAGGGGCGAGGCCGTGGTCCAGCGCACGGCGCGACAGCCCCGGTGCGGGGTGGCGATGAAGATGCGATCGGTGACGGGGAGGTGGCGCTCGAGGGCGAGGGCCCGGTGCACGACCAGGCCGCCCATCGAGTGGGCGACGACGGCAGTTTCCCCTGTCTTTTCAATCATCTTCGCGAGGGCTTCAGCGTGATCCTGGAGGTGGCCGCGGGTCGACGCGTAGGCGAAGTGCTCTACCTCGTGGTCGAACCTGCGCAGGCGCCGGGCGAGGGGCCAGAGGACGGCGGGGGCGGCGAGGTAGCCATGAACAAGGACGACGCGCATTCGGGCAGCATAGCAGCCCCCGGCGGTCGGGATCGCCTCCCAACCGCCCGCCCCGTCGGGCCCGGAAGAGAAAGATGCAGACCCAGAAATGAAAAAAGCCGACCTTCGCATTCGAAGGTCGGCTTTCGGTGGAGCAGAGGGGGATCGAACCCCTGACCTCTTGACTGCCAGTCAAGTGCTCTCCCAGCTGAGCTACTGCCCCACATGCCGGGATGCGTCGCCAAGTGGCGAGCGACGCGGAAGATACGTGGACGCCACCGGCAAGTCAACCCATTTTTCGTGATGCCCGGCTCACTTTTTTCGTGGTGCTCCGCCGAGGGTCGATTTCGCCCCGCGGTCCCGCGCGAGGGGAGAGACAGCGGCCCCGGGCGCGGGCTATTTTGCCCGCATGATCATCGGCCTCACCGGCGGCATCGCGTGCGGGAAGTCGACGGTGGCCCGCTTGCTGGTCGCCCGCGGCGCCGCCCTCGTGGACGCCGATCAGCTCGCCCGCGCCCTCGTGGAGCCCGGCACGCCCGCCCTCGCCGCCATCGAGGCGGCCTTCGGCGCCTCGGTGATCACCGCGGACGGCCGCCTGGATCGCCCTCGGCTTGGAGCGCTCGTCTTCGCCGATCCCCAGGAGCGCGCGCGCCTCGACGCCATCATGGGCCCCGCCCTGGCGGCCGAGAGCGCCCGGCAGCTCACCCGGGCCGCGGAGGCCGGCGCGCCGCTGGTGGTCTACGACGCCGCCCTCATCGTGGAGTGGGGGCAGGCCGACCGCTTCCGGCCGCTCGTGGTCGTCTGGGCCCCGCCCGAGGTGCAGATCGCGCGGCTGATGGCCCGCGACGGCCTCGATCGAGCGGCCGCACAGGCCCGCATCGCCTCGCAGCTGCCCATCGCCGAGAAGGTGCGGCTGGCGGATCATCTCATCGACAACGGTGGCACCCCCGAGGCCACCGCCGCCCAGGTGGAGGCCCTATGGCAGACGCTCGTGCCGTGACGCCGGTGGTCGCCCTCATCACGGGCTTCCCCCGGCTGGTCGCTCGGGGGCTCGCCCTGCGCGGCCTCAACCTGCACCCCCGGCACCGCATCCAGCTGCTGGTCGCGCCGGCGCACGTCGAGGCGGCCGAGGCCCTGCGGGCCAGCCTGCCGCCCGAGCAGGCCGAGCGCCTCCAGGTGCTGGTCGGCGAGACCACCGACGTCGATCTCGGGCTCGATGGCCCGACGGTGCAGCAGGTCATCGAGCAGACCACCCACATCTTCCACGCCGAGAGCGAGCAGCACGGCCCGCGGGCACGGCTGCAGCGCATCAACGTCGGCGGCCTGGCCAACGTGCTGTCCACCGCCCGCGATCTCCAGGCGCTGGAGCGCATCTGCGTCTTCTCGACGGCGTTCGTGTCGGGGGATCGGCGCGGCCTGATCGGCGAGGAGGAGCTGGCCTGCGGCCAGCAGTTCAACGCCCCCTTCGAGGAGACGATGTTCGCTGCCGAGCAGGTCGCGCGGGCGGTCATGCCCCGCCTGCCCATCACCGTGCTGCGGCCGTCGGCGCTCATCGGCCACTCCCGCACCGGGGAGGCCGAGGGGCTGACCGAGGGCCCCAACTACCTGGTTCGCTTGATGGTTCGGCTGCCGGCGGAGGTCCCCTTCCTGCTGCCCGGGCGCGGCGTCGTGCCCTTCAACATCGTCCCGGTGGACTATGTGGTCCACGCCGCCTGGGTCATCGCCCAGGCGCCCGAGGCCGTCGGTCGCACCTTCCACCTGACCGATCCCAACCCGGTCAGCGCCCGCGAGGCCTGCGAGCTGCTGGGCGAGCTGGCCGCCAACCGCCCTGCCCCGCTCCGGGCCCACTGGCCTCTGCGGCTCGCCGGCAAGGTGCTGCAGTGGACGCGGCTCGATCGCTTCGCCCCCGATCAGATGGCGCTGCTGCACGATCTGACCCGGCAGGTCACCTACGACTGCAGCGGGGCGCTGGAGCTGCTGGCGCACTCCGGGGTGGTCTGCCCGCCGTTCGAGGCCTACGCCGATGTGCTGGTGGGCTGGGTGGCCGACTACGAGCGCTCGCTGCGCAGCGAGCCCGAGCACCTGGTCGACCGCTGACGGCGCCCGTCAGCCGATGATGCCGAACTCGACGAGGCGGGCCAGCATGCGCGTCGCCTCCAGCTCGGGCATGCCCGAGATCTCGATGAGATCCTCGAACGTCGTGCGCCCGTCCACCTGCGAGACCAGGAAGCCGGACCGGTGGTCGAGGGACTGCCAGATGATCTCTTCGGGGCGCAGCTTCACGCGGGGCATGCGAGCCAGCGGGCCGATCCGCGAGCGGAACATGTCCAGCAGGCGGTTGGTGTTCTCGCTCAGGTATGCCTGGGCCTGCGCGTGGTGCGGCTCGGCCGACAAGACCCGCTCGACGATCTCAAGGGAGCCGCTGAAGTCGCCCGCCCGCTGCTTGCGGCGAGCCTGCTCCATCAGGCCATCCAGATCGGCGTCGGCCGGCAGCGGCTCCGGCAGGAACTGGCGGACCTGCGACGCGGCGCGGGACTCGATGGCGTCCAGATCGGAGAGGCTGTTGCGCACCAGCGCCTCGACCGAGGCGTCGACCGGCGCGGTCACCACCTGGTTGCTGGAGCGCTCGGCCGGCTCGTCGGCGCGCGACCGACGGCTGCGACGCCGCATGACCGCCCCGGCCAGGGGATCGGGCTGATCGGGCGGGGGCGCCGGCTCGGGCAGGGGCGCCGGCTCGGGCAGGGGCTCCGGCTCGGGCGGCGGCGGTGGCGGCGGCGGGGTCGGCGCGCGGGGCGCAGGCGCCTCCTCTGACGGGAAGGCCGCGTCCAGCAGCTCCAGCGACGGGAAGTCGAGGGACTCGTCGATGAGCGGCTCCAGGCCGTCATCCCCGAGCGGCTCCAGGGCCGGATCGAAGTCGGGGCTCTCGGCGGCGCTATCGTCGGTCAGGTCCACGGGGCCGAAGTCGGCGTCCACCGCCCCCAGCTCCAGCCCGCCCAGGGACTCATGGCCGGCCGCGGGCTCGTCGTCATCGAAGAAGCTGGCCAGGACCGGGGGGAGCGGCGCCTCCGCGTGCACATCCACGGCGCCGAAGATGTCGGCGGGCAGCCCCGACACCGGAGTCCGCAGCGGCTCGTCCAGATCGGGGATCGGGATGGGCGCCGACTCGTCCTCCAGCTCGCGATCGGCGAACGCGCGCGGGGCCAGGCGCGAGGGCGCCGATCCCAGCGGGCGCGTCGAGCGTGGCTCCACCGGCTCCGCGCGGCTCTGCTGCGGCCAGGGCGCCGACAGCGGCGGGGGCAGCCCCGTCCACTCATCCTCCAGGGGGGGCGCGACGACCGGCGGCTGCGAGCCGACAACGCTCAGGGACGGCGCACGGGACGGCCGCGGGCTCGGCTCGTCCGGGTCGTAGGGATCGGCCTCGACCGCGAAGGGATCGGTGGGGGGTGCCACCCGGCGGCGCCCGGTGGCCTCCTCCCAGGCCTTGAAGTCGTTCTCCAGCATCAGGTCGATGCTGTCATCGCTCAGGTCGGCGGGCTCGGCGTCCCCCGGCAGGTCGTCCACCGCCCAGGTGTCGGGGATGCCCTCGTCCCCCGCTCCCCCGAAGGGATCGATCACCTCGTCCACCTCGGCGAACTGCGAGGCGGGCATCTTGAAGGGATCGCTGGCCGGCGGCTCGGACGGGGGCTTGCTCGGCACCGGCCCGGCGGGCGACTCGGCCGCCCCCCACGCCTCGGCCTCGGCACCCGGCGGGAGGCCGTCGGCGTCGAGGGAGACGAAGAACTCCTCGTCCTCCATGAGGGGCTCGACGTCCGCGACCGGCGCCACCGAGTCTCCGCCTTCCTCACGGATTTCGGACCAGTCCATCTCCTCGACGCTCTCCTCGGGCGCCTTGGCGGGCACCGGCGGCGGAGGAGGCGGCGCCGCCTCGTCGCCCGCGTGGGAGAGGAAGGCGTCGACGCCGATGCCGAAGTTGTCCTCGATGAAGCGCAGGTACTCGGTCGCGATCTCGTTGCCGGGATCGAGCTTCAGGGCCTCCGCCCAGGACGCCAGCGCTTCGTAGAGCTTGCCCTCCTCGTAGAGGCTGGCGCCCTCTTCGAGCAGCGTCTGGACCTGCTCCTCATGGGCTTCGGTGGTCATCAGCCGATCTTCTCGACCACGCCCTTGAACATGTTGAGCGTGCGCCCGAGGGCCTCGCTCGCGGTCTGGAGGGCCTCCATGTCCGTGCCGTCGATGGCCTTCTTGGCCCGGCTCAGCACGCCCTCGGCCTTGCGGATGGCGTCATCGCCGAAGTCGGAGCCCGCCAGCAGGTCGCGGACCCGCGGGAAGATGCGCTCCACCTCGGCATAGGCCCGCCGGGCGTCGAGGCGCTTGCGCTCCAGGGCCTCGTTCGTCCGCACATCGACCAGGTACTCCTGGTTCTCGGCCATCATCTTCTTGATCTCGTCCTCGGAGAGGCCCGAGGTCGCCGTCACGGTGATGGCCTGCTCCTGCCCGGTCTCGAGATCGCGCGCGCTCACCGAGACGATGCCGTCGGCGTTGATGTCGAAGGCGACCTCGATCTCCACCTCGCCCGCCGGCGCCGCGCGGAGGCCCGTCAGGATGAACTCGCCCAGCAGGTCGTTCTTGGAGGCCTGCTCGTGCTCGCCCTGGAGCACGAGGATCTTCACCGACGTCTGGTTGTCGCGGACCGTCGTGAAGATGTGGCTCTTGGACGTGGGCACCGTGGTGTTGGCGTGGATGAGGATGCTGAACAGGCCGCCGACGATCATGATGCCCAGGGACATGGGCGTGACGTCCAGCAGCAGGACCTGCTGCTGGTCCTGCATCAGCGCCGAGCCCTGGATGGCGGCCCCGAGGGCCACCACCTCGTCGGGGTGGACGTTCTTGCCCGGCTGGCGCCCGAAGAACTCGCGGACGCGGCGCTGAACGAGGGGCATGCGGGTCATGCCGCCCACCAGCAGCACCTCGTCGACGGGCTCCCCCGCCTCCTCGACCGTCTTCTTGCAGATCTTGATCGTGCGCTCCACCAGGTCGACCGTCAGCTCCTCGAGCTTCTCCCGGGTGAGCGTCTTCTGCAGGTGCAGGGCGTCCGCCCCGCCGGTCGAGATGATGAAGGGCAGGTTGATCTCGGCCTCGCGCGCCGTGGACAGCTCGCACTTGGCCTTCTCGGCCGCGTCGCGCAGCCGCTGCAGGGCCATCTTGTCCTTGCGCAGGTCGATCTGGTTCTCCCGCGCAAACTCGAGGACCAGCCAGTCCATGATGATGCGGCCGTCGAAGTCCTCGCCGCCCAGGAAGGTGTCCCCCGCGGTGGCCAGCACCTCGAAGACGCCGTCGGCGATGCGCAGGATCGAGATGTCGAACGTGCCGCCGCCCAGGTCGTAGACCGCGACGGTCTTGTCCACCTCGCGGCCGTAGCCGTAGGCGAGGGCCGCGGCGGTGGGCTCGTTGATGATGCGGACGACGTCGAGGCCGGCGATGCGGCCCGCGTCCTTGGTGGCCTGACGCTGGGAGTCGTTGAAGTAGGCCGGGACCGTGATGACGGCCTTCTCGATCTTCTCGCCCGTGTACTCCTCGGCGACCAGGCGCATCTCCTGGAGGATGATGCTGCTGATCTCGGGGACCGAGTAGATGCGGTCGCGCAGCTTGATGCGGCAGTCCTCCCCCTGCCCCTTCACGATCGTGTACGGCACCGTCTCGATCATGGTGCGCACGGCGGGCGAGTCCCAGCGCCGCCCCATCAGCCGCTTGGCCGCGTAGACCGTGTTGGCGGCGTTGGTGACGGCCTGGCGCTTGGCGATGTGCCCGACGAGCCGCTTGCCGTTCTCCGAGATGGCCACCACGGAGGGCGTCGTCTTGTAGCCGCCCTTGTTGGCCAGCACGACGGGGGTTCCACCCTCTACGATGGCCACGCAGGAGTTCGTGGTGCCGAGGTCGATGCCGATGATCCGCTCCATCCCGGGTGCTCTCCTGCCTATCGTTTCAGGCCCTTCTGGGCCTTCTTGATCCGCTCATCCTTGGGGGCGAGCTTCTGTGCTCGCTCCAGAACCGCCGCTGCCTTCACGGCCAGACCCACCCGCTCGTAGATCTTTCCGAGAAGCAGAAGATACTCCACATTGCGCGGGTCGGCATCACTCGCGATGCGTGCAAGCTCTGCCGCGCGGTGAAGATCCCGATCCATCGACAACATCAGCTCGGCCACGTGCACGCAGTAGTTGGGCCGCGGGCTGAGCTTCACGGCCTCCAGGTAGCTGTCGATGGCTTCGTCGATGCGCGCCACGGACTCCTGCATGTAGCCGAACTTCCAGAGCTGATCCGCCTTGATGGCGTGCGCGCGCTCCGAGACCTTCTCGTGGGCCTGGCGGTACGCCTCGTTGCGCGGGTCGTACGTCATGGCGAGCTGCAGCGAGGCGGCCGCCTCGATGAACTTCTCGTCGCGGTACTGCTGCATGCCGTCTTCATAGAACCGCTGCGCGCGCTCGACCCGCTCGTTGGCGGGGTTGTGCACCTCGCGCCGCGCCCGCACGTTGCTGGCGAGCCGCTCGCGCAGCGCTCTTGCGGCGGGCCGCCACCCGCTGGCGATCCGCGACGCGCTGGGCCTCGCGCCGCTCCTCGATGGCCCGCTTCGCCTGCTCGAACCGCTCCCGGGCCGCCTCCAGCGCCTGCCGGTACGCGGCGTTGCGGGCCTCCACGGCCCGCAGGTAGCGATCCGTAGCTCCTGATCCGCCGAGAAGGCGTCGTGGATGCGGGTCCCGCGGCGGTAGATGGCCTCGATCAGCGGCCCGAACTCCCCGGTATCCTTACGGAAAAACGTGTCGGGGTGGAACTGGCGGCTGAAGCGGAAGTAGGCCCGGCGCCACTCCGTGCGATCGGCGGTGGGCTCCATGTTGAAGTACTCGAAGTGGTCGAGCTGGCCGGCGTTGGCGTCGAGGAAGAGCACCTCGCGCCGCTGGGCCACCGTCAGATCGCAGTGGCGCAGCAGCGCGCGGCGATCGAACTCGAAGCGGCCGTACCGCTCCGCCCCCAGGCGCTGCCACGGGATGCCGGGCACATGGCCCAGATCGCCCTTGCTGCGCAGCCAGTGGACGTCCGCCCGATCGACCCCGTTGAAGTCGGGGAGGAAGTCGACGCGCTCCATGACCGGCGCCGGCTCGGCGGGGCCGCTGGGCAGCTCGTCCTCCTCGTCGTCCTCGTCGCCCACGCCATCCGGCTCGGCGGCCGGCGCGACCGGTGCCACCGGGGCCAGGACCGCGATGGCCGTGCGGCGGCCCGTCGCCGGGGTGATCTGCACCAGGCCCACCTCGACCAGGGAGGCCAGGGCCTTGAGCGCATCGCGCTCCGTCATCCCGCTGATGGCACAGATATCGGAGATGGACGCGACACCGTCGAGGCGCGTGAAGAGGAAGGCTCGCCGGCTGTCGAGCTGCACCGCCGTGAGGTCGGCGGTCGGGTTCCGGCGAGGACGATCCTCCCAGGCTCCCAGCTTCGAGAACTCCTCTTCGGACATCGCCCCGCCTGCGTCCCAGCCACTACGTTCTATCCCAGGCGGACACCTGTGGCAACGGGCCTTGGACCGTCCGCTGGCGGGGGGGCGATGTTCCCGCCGCCACCTTGTCTCCCGGCAGCCGATTCAATAGAGTCCCCCGACCTTTCGGGAGCCCGAGGAGCGCATGGCCACTCCCCTTCCGTCGCCGGGCACGTCCCCGGCCCGCTGGATGCCGGGCCGCTGGGTGCTCGCGGCGCTGCTGCTGCTGCTGGGCGCGCCGGCCCTCGCCGAGCCGGCCTGTCCCGACGGCAACCTGCTGGCCGGCAAGGCGCCCGCCGCCGTCGCCGTAACGAGCGTCGCCCGGATCGTCGACGGCGTCGCGCCGGTCGAGGGCGACCCCTGGAACACGTCGCTCACGGCCATCCTCGGCGCCGAGAAGGCCCTCGTCACGTGGGATCTGGGCCAGGAGACCCGCCTGGGCGCGTTGCTGATCCAGGCCGACAACAACGACACCTACGATGTGTCCATCTCCCTGGATGGCACGACCTTCACCCCCCTGTGGACGGCCCCCGAGGTTGAGGCGCCCGGCATGCGCACCCGCCTGCACCAGGGCTTCGAGGCCACCGCGCGCTACCTGCGCATCTCGAACCCCGCCGGCGACAACGCCTACAGCCTGGGCGAGGTGATGGCCTTCTGCCAGAAGCCGGCCGTCTGGCCGCCCGCGCTCACCCGCAAGGTGGCAGAGGTCGAGACGATCACCACCGATCGCAAGCACCGGATGGCGTTCGGGAAGATGACCTTCGGCCTGCTGTCGCTGCTGATCTTCCTGGGCCTCGCCGTCGCGAGCCGCCAGCCCTCGCCGCGGCTTCGCCAGGCCGCCACCGTCTGGGCCTTCCTCAGCGCGGTCGCGTTCATCGCCTTCGACAAGCTGCGCTTCTCCGAGCCCTCCGTCGCCGCGGTCGCCCACTTCTTCGCGGCCGCCGTCGTGGTGGGCGTGCTGGGCAACGAGCGCGCCCGCCTTCGAGCCCTGGGTCATGGCATCGCCGGCTTCGGTGGCCTGGCCATCGTGCTGTTCAGCGGCATGCGCATCCGCGACGAGCTGGGCGCCGCCGCCGCCATGTCGCCGGTGCTCGCGAACCTGCACTGGATCGCGCTGGCGGTCGCCGCCGTGCTGCTGCTGGTCGGCTTCCTGCGCCGCACCGACGCCCGCCCGTTCACCCGCAGCCTCGAGCGCGTCGTCCTGCTCACCATCGTGGCCGGCGCCAGCGTGACCTGGACCAACTATCTGACATTCCACGGTTCTCGGGCGGTCCACTACTGGGACTCGTTCCACTATTACATGGGCGCGAAGTACTTCAAGGAGACGCGCTACCACCTGCTCTACCACTGCTCGGCCATTGGCGAGGTGGATGACGGGCGCGAGGCCGAGTTCAAGGGTCGCCAGCTCCGCGACCTGCGCGACAACACCCTCGGCCCCGCCGCGCCGGCGCTCGCCGACGATGCCGAGTGCCGCAAGAACTTCACGCCCGAGCGCTGGGCCGCCTTCCGCCAGGATCTGCGCCTGTTCCGCAAGATGATGGGCGACTCGTGGTGGCAGAAGATGTTCAAGGACCACGGCTACAACGCCAGCCCGGTCTGGACCATGGTGGGCAACGTCTTCGCCGACTGGGACTGGCAGGCCCATGTGCCGGCGACCGGCCGCGAGTACTCCCCACAGAACCTGAAGGGCAAGAACGCCGCTGAGCGGCGCGACCTGCTCAACGACTTCAACCAGGTGCAGCTCCCGGCCTTCACCGATCGCATCGAGCGGCTCGCCCTGCTGGACGCGGCCCTCTACGCCGGCATCTTCCTGCTCATCTGGTGGGCGTTCGGCCTCAAGATCTGCGCCCTGGCCATGGCCATCCTGGCCACCGGCTACCCCTGGGCCTACTTCTGGACGGGGGGCGGCTACGGCCGGGTGCCCTGGCTCTTCATGGCCACGGCCGGCGTGTGCTTCCTCAAGAAGGGCTGGCGGGTGGCGGGGGGCTTCGCGGTCACGTGGTCGGCGCTGCTGCGGGTGTTCCCGGGGGCGCTGGCGGGCGGCGTGGCCCTCAAGGTGCTCTGGAACCTCGCCCGCAAGCGCACCGTCCTGCCCACCCACCGCCGCATCATCCTCGGCGCGGTGCTGGGGGTCGCGGTCCTGGTGCCGGCGAGCCTCCCCGCCAACGACGGCTTCGGCGCCTACAAGGAGTTCCTCGAGAACTCCATGAAGCACCGCGACACGCCCCTGACCAACCACATGGGCCTGCCGGCCCTGGTGTCCTTCCACCCGAAGCTCATCGCTCGCTACACCAAGAACGACCGCCTCGACGATCCCTTCCTGGTCTGGAAGGAGAAGCGCAAGGAGATGCTCGCGAAGCGCAAGTGGCTGTTTCGTGGGCTGATTCTGGGTTTGCTGGTGCTGGTGCTGGCCGCCGGCCGCCGCATGGAGGACTGGGAGACGACCGCCATCAGCTCCCTGCTGATCATCGGTCTGTTCGATCTGACCTGCTACTACTACAACTTCATCGTCCTCTGGGCGGCCACGGGCATGCGGCACACCCGCTACCTCGTCGTCCTCATGATGATGGCCGTCACAAGCCAGGTCATCCAGCTGCTCGACGGCTGGTACGACACTCAGTACCAGTGGGAGTCGCTGCTCGTCCTGGTCGCGCTGCTCTACATCGTGGGCGACTTCGTGTGGCGCAACCGCAAGGCCCCGGATCTCATCGAGGGGGATGCACCCGCCGCCTCCTGAGCGGCCCACGCCTCGGAGGAGCTCCATGCGCCTGCTCGCCCTCGCCCTCGCGCTGCTGGCCACCCCGGCCAGCGCCCAGCCCCGTCGCCCCTTTGATCCGGCCGAGCCCGCCCGCCGGGCCGCCGACGGCCAGGCCCGCCTCGCAGCCAGCCCCGCGGGGCGCGTGGTGCTGCGGGCCATCGAGGCCCACGGGGGCCTGGAGGCGTGGTTCGGTGGGCGCGCCCTCGCCTTCGACTACGCCTACCGCCCGACGGGCGACAAGCCGGCCCGCGTGTCGTACCAGGTGGTGGACCTGCTCGCCTCGCGGGCCTACCACGAGCTGGCCGAGCCCGTCGCCGGCCGGTTCGCCTGGGACGGCCAGCGGGCCTGGTCGACGTTCGATCCGAAGGCCGCGGCGCCGCGCTTCTGGGCGCTGACGCCCTACTACTTTCTGGCGCTCCCCTTCGTGCTGGGCGATCCGGGCGTTCGGCTGGCGGTGGTGGACGACGATCCGGCCGCGGCCGGCCTGCCGCCGGCGGACGTCATCAAGGTGACCTACGAGACGGGCACCGGCGACGCGCCCGACGACTACTACGTCTGCTACTTCTCCAAGGAAGACGGGCACTTGCTGGCCACCCGCTATGTCGTCAGCTACAAGGCCTTCCACCAGGGCACGGGCAAGGTGCACGGCCCCGAGAAGCTGGTCGTCTATGGGGATCTGCAGCGCGTCGGGCCCGTGAAGCTGGCGCTGCGCCACGAGACCTACGCCTTCGAGGGCGGCCGGCGGGGCGAGCTGGTCACCATCTCGACCGTCACCCGCGCCCAGCACGGCGTGACATTCGACGAGACCCGGCTGGACATGCCCGCCGGCGCCCACCTCGACACCAGCCTCGACGGGCTGTAGGCCCGCCGCGGTCGCGAGCGCTACGCGGGCGCCCGCCCGCCGATGAGCCACTCCATCACGGCCTTCTGGGCGTGCAGCCGGTTCTCGGCCTCGTCGAACACCCGCGACTGCGGCCCATCGATGACCTCGGCGGCCACCTCCTCGCCCCGGTGGGCTGGCAGGCAGTGCAGGAAGATGGCCTCGGGCCGGGCGCGCTTCATGAGCGCGGCGTCTACCGCAAGTCGGCGAAGGCCAGCCGGCGCGCCTGGGCCTCCTCTTCCTGGCCCATGCTCGCCCAGACATCGGTGTTCACCACGTGGCAGCCTGCCGCGGCCTCGGCGGGATCGCGGAAGATCCGCACGTCGGCGCCCCCGGCCCGGGCCGCCTCGACGATGCCCCGATCGGGGTCATAGCCCTCGGGGCAGGCCAGGGTGAGGGCGAAGCCCAGCACCTTCGCCGCGTTGATCCACGAGTGGGCCATGTTGTTGCCGTCGCCGATCCAGGCGACGCGCAGGGCGCCAGGACGCCGGCGCCGAAGGCCTCCTGGCAGGTCTGCAGATCGGCGAGCACCTGGCAGGTGGGTCTTGTCCGTCAGGCCGTTGATGACCGGCACGTCGGCGTGGCGGGCCAGCATCTCCACCGTCTCGTGGTGGAAGGTGCGGATGAGGATGCCATCGACGTAGCGGCTCAGGACGCGGGCGGTGTCGGGGATGGACTCGCCCCGCCCGATCTGCAGATCCTCGCGCTTGAGCATGAGGGCCCGGCCGCCGAGCTGGTGCATGCCCACGTCGAAGCTCACCCGGGTGCGGGTGCTGGCCTTCTCGAAGACCATCGCCAGGAGCGCCCCTCCAGCGGCCGGTGGTGGCCGCCGAGCTGCTGATCTGCTTGAGCTCCGAGGCGCGGTGCAGCAGCCCGAGCAGCTCCTTGCGCGACAGATCGGCCAGGGTCAGGAGATCCCGCTTTCCCACTTCACTTGCTCCCTGCGGCCGCGTCGATGGCCGCGCCGAGGATCTCGACCGCCTGCTCGATGTGCGCCTTGCCCACGATGAGCGGCGGGCTGAGGCGGATGGTGTCGTAGCCCGCCGTCGTGACCAGCAGCCCCCGGCGACGCGCCTCGGCCACCACGGCCGCGCGGTCCAGGTCCTCCGTGTCCACCACCAGGCCCTGCAAGAGCCCCTGGCCGCGGGCCATGATGACGCCGGGCCGATCTTCCAGGCTGGCCAGGCCGTCCTGCAGCAGCGCGCCCAGCCGGTCGGCGTTGCCCACCAGATCCTCGGCCAGGATGGTGTCGACGACCGCGAGTCCCGCGCGGCAAGCCAGCGGATTTCCTCCGAAAGTGCTCGCATGGGCGCCCGGCGCGAACCCCTGGGCGACCGCCTCGGTGCAGACCATGGCCCCGATGGGGACGCCCCCGGCGAGGCCCTTCGCCAGCGTCATGATGTCGGGCGTGGCGCCGCTGTGCTGGTGGCCGAACCAGCGCCCCGTCCGCCCGACGCCGGTCTGCACCTCGTCGTAGATCAGCAGGATGCCATGGGCATCACACAGCGCCCGCAGCCCGGCCAGGTACCCGGGGGCGGCGGGCAGCACGCCCCCTTCGCCCTGGAGCGGCTCGACCACGACCGCGCAGGTGGTCGCGTCGATGGCGGCCGCGACCGCGTCCAGATCGTTGAACGGGACGTGGCTGAAGCCGGGCACCAGGGGCGCGAAGCCCTCGTGGTACTTCGCCTGGCCGGTGGCGGTGATGGCCGCCCACGTCCGCCCGTGGAAGCTCTTCTCCATGCAAATGAAGCCGTAGCGATCCTCGCCCCGCACCAGCCGCATGTAGCGGCGGGCCAGCTTGAAGGCCGCCTCGTTGGCCTCGGCGCCGCTGTTGCCGAAGTACACCCGATCGGCGAACGACAGCTCGACCAGCCGCTCGGCGAGGCGCAGCGACGGCTCGTTGAGCCAGAGGTTGCTCACATGCAAGACCGCGCGGGCCTGCTCGGTCAGGGCGCGGACCAGCGCGGGGTGGGCGTGCCCGAGGGCCGACACGGCGATGCCGGCGGCGAAGTCGAGGTAGGCCTTCCCCTCGGTGTCGTACAGCCACACCCCCTCCCCACGCGCGAAGACCAGCGGGGCGGGCGCATAGTTGGGGGTCATCACCCGGCCGGCGAGGGCCACGAGATCAGCCGTCGTGCTCACTGAAAGTCGTCTCCTTGAGGGCTCCCGGGCGCCAGGATAGCCCACGCGCCCCCGGGGGGCGAGGCCTCAGGCGGCCGGGGCGGGCGGCGGCTCGGCGGGCAGGCCGAACCGCTCCCGAAAAGCGGCGACCGGGATGAGGCGCTTCACCACGGCGTCCAGGTCGGCGTCTTCGGGCCAGGTGTACAGCCAGGCCTCGTGGCCCCACATCCCCTGGTCCCGCACGCCGGTGCCCAGCAGGGCCCGCAGCGCCGCGGCCTCGGCCACCGCCTCGACCCGCGTGCCGTCCTCACCGGGGTGGGCCAGCGCGATGAACTCCACATCGGGGATCAGGGTCGGCACCATCGCCCAGGTGGCGATGGTGTGCTCGCCCCCCTGGGGATCCTTGAAGAAGCCCGCCTGGGCCACCCCGATCTGCCCCTTCAGCGTGCCCCGCATCAGGCGCAGCAGGTAGCGATTCCACTTGAAGAGCCGACGGTTGCGGTCATCGCCGGGCTTGACGCGCCCGAGCGCGACGGGCCAGACCCGCCACGTCAGCAGGACCACCACGAACAGGACCGAGAGGCCCGCGGTCAGGAGCAGGCTACCGGACAATCTCGGTCCCCACCCCGCGGTCGGTGAACATCTCCAGGAGCAGGGCGTGCCGCTGGCGCCCGTCGAGGATGTGGACCTTCTCCACCCCGGAGTCGAGGGCCTCCAGGGCGCAGTCCAGCTTGGGGATCATGCCCCCGTGGATGGTGCCGTCGGCCATCATGGCCCGCGCCGCGTCCGCGCCCAGGCTGTTGATGACCCGGCCATCGGCGCCCCGCACCCCCTCCACATCGGTCATGAGGATGAAGCGCCGCGCGATGGTGTGCATGGCGATGGCCCCGGCGGCCAGATCGGCGTTCACGTTCAGGGGCTTGCCCTCCATGTCCACGCCCACGGGCGCGATCACGGGGATGAAGCCGCCCCGCGTCAGGAGGCGCAGCTCGCCGTCGTCGACCCGCGTCGGCTGCCCCACCCGGCCCACATCCTCGCCGCCGACCAGCATCTTGCGGGCGCGCAGCAGGTTGCCGTCGGCCCCCGAGAGCCCCACCGCGCGGCCGCCGGCCTGGTTGATCAGCGCCACGATGTCCTGGTTGACCTGCCCGACGAGGACCATCCGCACCACCTCCATGGTGGCGTCGTCGGTCACCCGCATGCCCGCGCGGAACTCGCTCTTCACCCCGAAGCGCGCGAGGGCCGTCTGGATCATCGGGCCGCCGCCATGGACGATGATGATGTTGACCCCGATGGACCGCATGAGGACGACGTCGCGGGCGAAGCTCTGCCGCGCCGCCTCATCCTCCATGGCGTGGCCGCCGTACTTCACGACGAACGTCTCGCCCTGGAAGCGCTGGATGTAGGGCAGCGCCTCCACCAGCACGTCGGCCTTGGACTGGAGCGCCGCGAGGGCGTCGATCGCCGCGCTCACAGGATGTACCGGCTGAGATCCTCGTCCTCGAGGATGCCCTGGAGCCTGTCGCGCACCACCTTCGCGTCCACCGTCACCGACTCCCCCCGCATCTCGGGCGCCCGGAACGACACCTCGTCGAGCACCGTCTCCATCACCGTGTGCAGCCGCCGCGCGCCGATGTTCTCGAGCCGCTCGTTGGCCTGGAAGGCGACCCGCGCCAGCTCCCGCACGGCGTCCTCCGTGAACCGCACGGTCACCCGCTCGGTGGCCAGCAGCGCCTCGTACTGTCGCACGAGGCTGTTCTGCGGCTCCATCAGGATGCGGAAGAAATCCTCCTGGGAGAGGCTCTCCAGCTCCACCCGGATGGGGAAGCGCCCCTGCAATTCCGGAATGAGATCAGCGACCTTCGTCTCGTGGAAGGCCCCGGCGGCGATGAAGAGGATGTGATCCGTCTTCACCACGCCGTGCTTGGTGGTCACCGAGCTGCCCTCCACGATGGGCAGCAGGTCGCGCTGCACGCCGCCCCGGCTGACGTCCGGGCCGCGCCCGCCGTCCCCGCCGCCGCGCCCGCCGCCCGCGATCTTGTCGATCTCGTCCAGGAAGATGATGCCCTGGTTCTGGACCCGGTCGAGGGCCTGCTGCACCACCGTCTCCATGTCGATGCGCCGCTCGCTCTCCTCGGCCACCAGGATCTTCAGCGCGTCGGCCACCTTCATGCGCTTCTCGCGCTTCTTGCCGCCCAGGCCCTGGCCCATGCTGCCCAGGGCGTCGCGCATGTTGATGACCATCTCCTCAAGGCCGGAAGCGCCGAGCACCTCCATCATGGGCCCCGATGGCTTCTCGTTGATCTCGATGGAGACCACGCGCTCGTCCAGCTCGCCGTCGCGCAGCCGCCGCTGCAGGTCCTTCTTGCGATCGGCCGCCGGCTGGACGGTCTGGGCCTTGCCGTCGGGGCTCACCTCGAAGAACTTCCGGGCCTGGTGCTCGGCGTCCGACCCGCCGCTCTCCTTGAGCAGCAGCTCCACCAGCCGATCCTCGGCCACCCGCCGGGCGACCGCCTCGACCCGGGCCGTCTCCTCCTCGCGCACCATGCGGATGCCGATCTCGGTGAGGTCGCGGATCATGGACTCCACGTCCCGCCCCACGTAGCCCACCTCGGTGAACTTGCTGGCCTCCACCTTCAGGAACGGCGCCTGGGCCAGCCGCGCCAGCCGCCGGGCGATCTCGGTCTTCCCCACCCCGGTGGGCCCGATCATGATGATGTTCTTGGGCGCGATCTCATCGCGCAGCTCCTCGGGCACGTGCCGCCGGCGCCACCGGTTGCGCAGCGCGATGGCCACGGCGCGCTTGGCCTTGTGCTGGCCGATGATGTAGCGGTCCAGCTCCGACACGGTCTCCCGCGGCGTGAAGACGGGCAGCTCCAGTTCCATGGGGGGCTCCTAACAGGCTGTTGAAATGAGCGGACCGAGCACTCGGCGAGTGCGAGTGGGCCAGATGCAAGGAGGATGACCGCAGGCAATGCAGAGCATTGGCGAGGACTTCTGACGACGCAGCAGATGGCCCGCGCGCGCCGGCGATGCGACGGGAGCTTGTTTCAACATCCTGCTAGGCGCGGGTGAGGGTTTCGACCGTGAGCTGGTCGTTGGTGTAGATGTCGATGCCGGCCGCGATGCGCAGCGCCTCGGTCGCGACGGTGCGGGCGTCCAGCTCCGTGTGGGCCAGCAGCGCACGCGCGGCGGCCAGGGCGTAGTTGCCGCCGCTTCCGATGGCGATGGCGGGACCATCGGGCTCGATGACGTCCCCGGTTCCGCTGATCAGCAGGGTGCGCTCGGCGTCGGCCACCAGCAGCAGGGCCTCGAGCCGGCGCAGGTAGCGGTCCGTCCGCCACTCCTTCGCCAGCTCCACCGCCGCCCGCACCAGGTTCTTGTTGAAGGCCTTGAGCTTGCCCTCGAACTTCTCGAAGAGCGTGAAGGCGTCGGCGGTCGCGCCCGCGAACCCCGTGAGGATCTGCCCGTCGAGCAGCGTGCGCACCTTCACGGCGCGCCCCTTCATGACCGTGCTGCCCAGGGAGACCTGGCCGTCCCCGCACATGACGACCTGGTTGCCGCGGCGGACCGCGAGGATGGTGGTGCCGTGGAAGACGGGGGCGTCGCTCATGCTGGGGGGAACTCCGGGCTGTGAGGGCGCGGGACGCTGGGCACCGGATCGGGGCGTGTCAACCAGCCGTCAGGGCGCCGCCCGCCTGGTGAGTCGGACGAACCGCGGGTTGTCGCGCAGGCTCGCCCAGTCGGGATCCGTGCCGGCCCGGGCCACCCGCGCTCGGCAGTCCTCGCAGCCGGCCGCCTCGAAGGCGGCCAGGATGTCGAGGGCGTCCTCATCGCGCCCCAGCAGCGCATACATGCAGGCGAGGTTGTAGCGGGCCAGGTGGTAGGCGGGATCCAGCCGCACGGCGGCCTCGAAGAGCTCGGCGGCGCCCACCCGATCGCCGCGCCCGAGGGCCCGCAGGCCCTGCACGTTCAGCGCCTGGGCGTCCCGCCCGCGGTCGGCGTCGGGGGCGATCTCGCCGATGGGCGGGAGGGGATCACCATCGACCGGGGTCTCGTCGGGAGGCGAGTCGGCGGGGGCCGGCGTCACCACCCGCGGGAGCGGCCGCGGCTGCGCCCGGCAGGCCACCACCGCGGCGCGGGCCTCGTCCTCGCGCTCGCCCAGCAGCTCGACGCGCTGCCGCGCGCTCAGGCACCCGCGCACCGCGCTGGCCAGGCGGGCCTTCACGGCTGCCCAGGTGGCCGGGGCCTCGAAGACGCCATCATCGCAGAGCTTCAGCAGGTAGGGCCGCTCGGGATCGAACCGCCAGGCGTCCTCGGGCGAGATGGCCGGGTCGAGCGCGCACGGGAACGGAGGCAGCCGCAGGCCCTGGCCGGGCGCCTCCAGCGGCCACACCTCGTAGCCCAGCGGCCCCAGGCGCACACGCGCCAGCCGCCCATCGGGCGAAATACCCATGTTTTCATCGTCTTGCGGCCGCACTCCCGGATCCAGCGGCAGCGTGACCGCCTGGGGGGCGTCCAGCGCCAGGCCCCCGTCCACGCTCCGCCAGGTGCCCAGCCAGCCCGGCCCCCCGCCCTCCTTCGGTCCCGCGAGCTGGGCGTCCGGGGGCTCCTCGGGCAGCTCGCGGGCCGTGGCCTGCCAGCCCGTGCCGACGGCGGGTCGGGGCGCCCGGGACCACAGCCGCACCCCGCCATCCACATGGCCGGTCGCCAGCAGCTGCCCGTGCACCGCCATGGCGCTGATGAAGGTGGGCCCCGCCAGCCGCCGGCCCTGCCCGCCGTGCAGCCAGACGGCGCCGTCCGCGCCCGTGATGCCGACGGTGACCTCCGTGGGCGTCATCAGCAGCCGGCAGCGGCCCCGATCGCTCTTGTCGCGCCGGAGGGACAGCCCATCGATGAAGCCCTCGCCCGACAGGGCGCGTGCGCCGTGACCAAAGGCCGCCACGCACCCCCGCACGCCGTCGCGGTGCAGCGCCAGCGTCGCGAAGCCCGGCACCGGATCTCCGACCACGACGTCGCGCCACCGTACCGACCGGCGCGCGTCGCGGGTGAGCCGGTCGCCCTGGCCGCGCCGCAGCACGCAGACCGACGCGCCGCAGCCGACGGAGCCATCTTCCTGGTAGCTGTTGAAGTCGCCACCCGTGACCAGCGCGATCTCGGCGCCGTCGGCGCTGACCGTGACGCCGACCACGTCATCCCCCCGCAGGGACTCATCCGTCGCGTCTGGTGCCGGCGGCGAGGCGTCCGGGCAGATCCCGCAGGCGGCCCGCACCCGCGGCGCCGGGAGCGTCACCGTCTCCACCACGCCGCCAGTCGGATCGAGCCGCTCCAGCGTCACCGTCCCGCCTGGCAAGGCATGCGCCCGCCAGAAGCCGGTGGGGGATCCGACGAGGCCCCGGGCCGGCCCTGGCTGGCCGCCCTCCCAGCCGACACGGGGATCCGTCAGCGCCAGCGCGCCGGCGGCGTGGACCACGACGTGGGAGTGGCGCCGGATCCCGGGCAGGCCACTCCCAGTCGACCTCGACTGGCCTCTCGGCCCGCGCCTCCAGCGCCTCCAGCGTCTGCTGCCCTCGACCTTCACCGAGCGTATCTGCCCGTTTTCATGGATCAAATACAGGAGGTCGCCCGCCGGCGACAGGCGCGCCGCGTCCAGCCCTGGCCAGGTGGCGGCGCCGACGAGCCCCCCCGTTGCCACGTCGATGACCTCGGTGCGCGGGGGGGCCCAGGCGACGACGCGGCCCCCATCCGCGCTGAAGGCCACCCCCGCCACCGGGGCGTCCAGGGTGGTCAGCACGGCGAGGGCAGCTCCATCGCGTCGAGGCCCAGCGCCGCCTCGTAGGCCCCCGGCGGCACCTCTGCGCCAGCAGGCCCGCGAGCAGCAGGGCCGCGGTGCCATCGCTGGTCCCCGCCGCCGTCGCCACGATGGCCTGGGTCCAGGCGGCCGAGGGCAGAGACGGCCTCCTTCTGCGCTCTCGGCCTCCGTCTTCGCACGGCGCTCTGCCATCGCCGCCCGCTGGGCCGCCGTCTTCGCCGTCCGCTCGGCCGCCGTCGCCGCCTCCGCCTCCTTCCGAGCAGCCGCCTCCTTGCCGGCCAGCCAGACGCCGCCCACCGCGGCCACCCAGCGCGGTGATCACCACCGTGGCCACCAGCGCCGCCCGCGCCGCCGGCGCGTCAGCCGCCAGCGCTCGCTGGCGTCCAGGAACCGTGTCTCGATGGGGTTGCGCTGGGCCTCCGTCAGCGAGCGCGCCTGGGGCAGCCGGGAAATCGTCACTCCAGAGGCGGCCGCGGGGCTCGCCGGCCTCGCGCCAGTCCCGGGCGGCCCGCCAGAGCGCGCTGCAGCGGCAGGACGGGGGCCTCGGCGTCCAGCCAGCCCACCCGAACGGTCCCAGCCCAGCACCAGGGCCTCGTGGGCCGGCTCCGAAGGTGGGATCGCCCCCGGGGCCGGGGGCGCGGACGAGCAGGCGGGCGTCGATCGGGTCACCCAGCCCGGGCCTCCACCTGGGCGTCTCGGCAGGATCCACCGCCCGCAGCTCGGCGAGGCTCACCTTGCGGCAACGCCACCCGCCGCCCTCCAGGGCGATCATGCGCAAGGAGCACCCGGCGCAGCGCGTGGCGCCCGGCGTCGTCGGTGGCCACGTACAGGCTCTCGGCCCGCCGCAGGCACCCGCCACACGGCCGATGGCTTCGTAGTCGGCGGCGGTGATGGTGCGGTCGTCCTCGCCCGCTCCACCGCGCGCAGGCCACGACTCCGACAGCGCGAACGACAGCAGCGGCGAGGCCGCCGGGGACCAGCGCCACGTCCTCGACGAGGCGATCCACGAGCGTCGGCGGCTCGAAGTACAGCGCCCGCTCGTCGGCGGGCCCCAGCACCACCTGCCGCAGGGCCTCGCGGGTCATGGCCCCGACGGGGCAGCGCGCCGCCTGGATGGCGGGCCCCAGCGGCGTCGCCAGGAAGGCCGCCTCGAAGTCGGCCCGCAGCGTGAGGACCACCGTGGTTTTTCCAGGGTTTTCAACCAGTTCGGCGATCAGAGCCAGGACGGCGGCGCGCTCGGCCGGCGCCCGGCAGGCCGTGAACATCTCTTCGAACTGGTCGAGCACCAGCACGGTGGGCGACGTGGCCTGGCGGGCAGCGGCCAGGGCCGGCCCCACCGTCGCGTGGGGCTCCCCGCCGGGGCGGACGGGGCCGATGAGTGCGTAGCCCGCGCGCTGGAGGCGCGGCAGCACCCCGGCCTGCACCACGCTCGACTTGCCGACCCCCGAGGCACCCAGCACGCAGACCAGCGCCGCCGCCTCCACCCGCCCGACGATCTCGTCGATGGCCGCCTCGCGCCCGAAGAACAGGGCGGCGTGCTCGGCGCCGTAGGCCTCGAGGCCCCGCCAGGGGTTGGCGGCCGGATCCAGGCGGGGATCCTCGGGCAGCACGAGCGGGCCGTCCGTGTGGAAGACGTACTCGCCGCGCCCGTGGCCCGGCAGCGGCCACAGACCAGGGGTCTGCAGGGCGCCGCGCTCCTCGGTGGCCCCCTCCACCACGTCGCGGACGTACTGGTAGAGCTCGTTGGCGGTGATGACGCCGTCAGCCTCGCCCGAGGGGCCCGCCACGTCGGCCGCCCCGTTCAGGCCCGCCATGAGCGCGGCGGCGAAGGGCGAGTGGCCGGCCACCACCGGGCGCTGGCCGATCGTCAAGCCGTCGAAGACGTCGAGCGCCTTCTGGTTCGCCGCTGCCGAAGTGAGGACCTGCGCGGCCCGATCGCTGACGAACCGCTCGTAGCGCCGTCGGTACAGCACCTTCGGCCGGGGGGCGAAGCTGCGCATCGACGACCAGCGGAAGGCCCCGGCGAAGCAGCAGTCCAGCACCAGCAGGACGTGGCGGCAGGGCAGGGCCTTGAGAGCCGCCGCCACCCGCGCCATGGGCAGGAGCGTCGAGGTGTCCCCCTGGGCGTCCTGGGGCAGCAGGAAGCCCTCGGGCCCGTCATCGCCGTCGAGGGCGGCCCCGTGCCCGGCGTAGTAGACGAGCACCCGATCGTCGGGCCCCAGCCGCGCCGGCAACTCCACCTCCAGCGCCTGGAGCAGCGCGGCCCGGCTGGCCTGCTCGTCCAGCAGGGTCGTCACCTGGTAGCCCTGGGCGTCGGCCAGCAGCCGCGCGATGCCGCGGGCGTCGCGGACGGCGGTCGTCAGGGGCGCGACGCCGCCCTGGTAGGCGTCGACGCCGATCACCAGGGCGTGGCTAGCCTAGAACCCCTGCCCGCTCATGGCACCCCCGCACACCGCACGCTCACCCTCGCATTCTCTGCCCCTTGCAGCTAGCCTCGCAGTACTTGGACGACCGACCGCGCCTCACCGCGCTCTCTCGCGCCGGCGGCTGAGCCGCCAAGCTGGATCCACGGGATCTCGTGCAGATCCTGGGTGGCCTGCCCACCGCCGCCGATCAGGGGCTGCTGGTGGGGGCCGACACGCTGGACGACGCGGCGGTCGTGCGGTGGCCGGATTCGTCTGCCGATGGGCCGTGGATGGTCCGGACATCGACGTCATCACCCCGGTCGTCGACGATCCGTATGTGTTTGGCCGTATCGCGGCGACCAACGCCCTCTCGGACGTGTACGCGATGAGGCCAGCCTGGTGGCGCGCTGGTCTTCGCCAGGCCTGCCGACCGACGTCCTCGACGCGGAGGTCATCCGGGCCATCTTCGCGGGCGGCGCCGACGCGGTGGCAGCGGCGGGGGCGTTCATCGGCAAGAGCCACACCGTCAAGGACGCCGAGGTGAAGTATGGCCTGGCGGTGACCGGCCGCGTCGGCAGGCCCGCCTCACCACCAACGACGAGGTCGGCCCCGGGGAAGTGCTGGTGCATACGGCCCCTCGGCTGCCGGCGTCCTGTTCGGCGCGCGCACGCGACGCCCTCACGCCGGCCGGTACGCGGCCTGGACGACCAGCATGACCACCTCGAACGCGGCCACCGCCGTGGCCGCGCGCTATGACGTCGGTGCGCCACCGACGTCACCGGCTTCGGCCTGCTGGGCCATGGCGTACAGCTCGCCCGCGCCTCGGGCTGCGCGCTCACCCTCTTCCCCGACGCCGTGCCGGCCCTGCCGGGCGTCCATGAGCAGCTGACGGCCACCGTGGGTGGCGCGGCCAGCCGCAACACCATACGCCGCCCCAGGCTGCCTCCCTCCCCGCCCTGCCTACAACCGATCCCCAGACAGCGGCGGCCTGCTGTAGCCCGTCCAGGAGGCGGACGCTCCCGCCCTCCAGGCCGCCCTCGCCGACGCCGGCGCCGGGGCAGCGGCCGTGGTGGGCCGGCTGCACGGGGGCCGGGCCGGCAGCGTCACCCTCGCCACAACCCACTGAAATCAATCGATTTTCAAGGAAGAGACGGCCGCTACGGTGCCTTGCGCGGGAGCACGATGCCGAGCGCGGGCAGGTGCTCCAGCGGGGTGGGCGCCGCGCGCACCACGGCCGAGCGCTCCCAGCGCGCCGTGACCTGCCCGGCCAGGAAGCCCGCCGCCACCCCGGCCGCGATGGCCACCACCAGGAGCCCGCCGCCGGGCGCACCGGCGGTGGCGGCGGGTCGCGGCGGCGAACGCCGCCCGCAGGGCCTGGCGGCGCATCTCGAGGGCGGACGGGAACCGCTCGGCCGCCGCCTTGGCGAGCTTCGGTGCACCACCGCCGCCCAGCGGCCCACGACACCGCCGTCAGCGGCGGCACCGTGTCGTGCACCTGGGCCCTGCCAGCACCTCGTAGCCGTTGGGGCCGTCAAAGGAGCTCGCGGCGGCCAGCATGCGGCCGGCCAGGATGCCCACGGCGTAGAGGTCGGTCTCGGGGCCAGCGCCTCTGGCGAAGGCGGCCTCCGGCGCCATGTACCGCGGCGTCGAAGACGCTGGCGATCGTCTTGAGCTGGTGTGGTCGTGACCTGGGGCGCCTGGAGCCGCGCGATGCCGAAGTCGAGCGCACGCGCTCTCGGCCATCGGCACCCGCCACGAACATGATGTTGTCGGGCTTGATGTCGCGGTGGACCACGCCGTGGGCGTGGGCGTCGGCCAGCGCGTCGAGGACTTCGGCTGGCGATCTCGACCGCCCGCTCCTCGCCGAAGGCGCCTGCTTCAGGGCGAGTCCAGTCGCTGGCCGGCCACGTACTCCTGGGCGATCCAGGGCGTCCCGTCGGGCAGCTCGCCCCAGTCGTAGATGCGCACGCAGCCCGGCGCCGAGAGCCGCGACAGGGCCAGGGCCTCCCGGCGCAGCCGCTTGCGCTGCTCCTCCAGGTCGATGCGGGGGTGGGGGCGCAGGACCTTCAGGGCGACGAAGCGCCCCAGGTTGGCCTGCCGGGCCCGGTAGACGGCCGCGAAGCCGCCGCGCCCCAGGCGCCCCTCGATGGCGTAGCGCCCACCTACCAGCGCTCCGGGGCAAAGCTCGCCCACAGTGGTGCTCGACTGCACGACCGCGCTCCTCATCGGGCACGGACCGGCGCCGCCGATCCCCACCCGCTCATGCTGTCCCCGGACTGGATTGCCGCCCTCCAGTGGGGCGGGCGCGGCGGGAATCTTATCCAGCGGGCTGGATTTTCAGCACGACCTTGCCGAACTGGCTGCCCGCGGCAGGCCGCGAACGCCCCAGCGCCCTCAGCCAGCGGGAAGGTGGCGTCCACCACGAGGCTGCGCCGTGCTCGGCCACCGAACGCCACCCGGTCCGCGAACTCGGCGGGGAACCCATGGTCGTCGCCAGCAGCGAGACCTGCTTGTAGAAGAGGAACACGGGGCAGGATGGGCGGCCACTTGCCGCGCGTACCCCGAAAGAACGCCAGCCGGCCGCCCATGGCCAGCGAGCTGGCAGCTCCCCGAAGCCCTCGCCGCCAGCGCTGTCGACGATGACGTCGAAGCCTCGGGGCGCGAACCGGCTGCGGACGCGCCCGGCCCAGCCCCCCTGGGTGTAGAGCTCGCCGCCCGCCGCCCCCAGCTCGAGGGCCCGCTCGATCTTGGCCGGATCGCTGGACGTCACCGCCACGGCCGCGCCCATCGCCACCGCGATCTGCAGGGCGGCGAGGGCGTGCCCCCGATGCCCGTGATCCAGGACCCGCTCCCCGGGGCGCAGGGCCGCGCGGGTCACCAGGGCCCGCGAGGCGGTCAGGCCGGCCCGAGGGGCAGCGCAGCGGCCGCGTCGTCCGGGTGGGCCGGACACGCCACGAGGTTCTCCACCGGCACGACGATGGCCTCGGCGAAGGTCCCGGCGCGCGGCCCAGGATCTCGTAGTCGGCGGCCTGAAAGCGCGGATCATCCCCAGCCGACGCTGGGGGCAGAGCACGACCCGCTGCCCCAACCACCCGGAATCACTCGAAGTTCCCACCGACTCGACCCAGCCGGCCCCGTCGGATCAGGGTGATCGGCACACTTGATCCCCGGGTACTTGCCCTGCGGATCGAACATCGCGGTGGTTGAGCGCCGCCATGGCGGGCGCGCACACAGGCCTCCCCAGGCCCGGCTCGGGCGGCGGCACGTCGCGGATCTCGGGGTCGGCCTGCACGGCGGGTAGCACCAGCGCCTTCATGGATGCCTCCTCGTCGACGCCCTGTGGTGATCCGCTCCCGCCCCGGCGACGCTACCCGCTACAGTCGGCCCATGCACCCTGCTCGCCCCCGGCCTCGGCCTCTGCCTCGCCTGCTGCCTGTGCCTCGCCTGCGACGACGCCGCGGACGCCTTCCCCCGCCCCGGACGCCGCCCCCGTGGCCCACGCCGACGCCGCGCCCATGCCTGCCGACGCCGGCCCCGATCCCGACGCCGCCGCCCCGCTGGACGCCGCGGGCCCCGACGCCGCCCCGCTCCCGCCGCTCGGCGGCCCCGACCGCCCGGCCCTCGTCTTCGTCCCGGCGGGCGAGCCCCCCGCCGCCGGCTGGCCCCTGCTCTTCCTGCTGCACGGCTTCCGCGCGAACCCCGAGCTGATGCACCGCCAGTTCCCCTTCGGCGAGCACGTCGACGACCACGGCTGGATCGTCGTGCTCCCCCATGGCGCCCGCGACGAGAGCGGCTCCCCGTACTGGCAGGCCCATGAGCGCGTCGACGGCGTGGGGGACGACGTGCCCTACCTGCTCGACCTCGCTGGCCAGGTCGCGGCCCGCTACCCCACAGATCTCGGGCACTTCTACGTGGCCGGGCACTCCAACGGCGGCGCCATGGCCCAGTCCATCGCCTGCTACGCCGCCGATCGCATCCGGGGCTTCATCAACATCTCGGGCGTCAACATCACCCCCGAGCGCTGCACGCCGAGCCGCCCCGTCACCGCCCTGCACATCAGCGGCACCCTCGATGACAGCGTGGCCTATGAGGGCAGCCCGACGAGTCCCGGCGTCGACGCCTCGGCGACGTGGTGGGCCGAGACCGTCCTGGCCTGCACCGACGCCGCCGAGGTGGACGCCGCCGATCTCACACTCCAGGCCCCCGGCGCCGAGACGGCCATCCGCCGCTGGTCGGGCTGCGCCCCCGGCACCCACGCCGAGCGCTGGCGCATGGACGGGGTGCGCCACGCCATCATCGTGCAGCCGGCCTTCCTCGACGCCGCCCACGCCGCCCTCGTCGCGGAGTAGCCTCAGCCCGCCGCCAGCCAGAGGTAGCGGGCGATGATGGCGGCCGTGAGGCCGTACAGCAGGGGGTGGACGTCGCGGGCACGGCCCGAGACGGCGTGCAGCGCCGTCCAGCTCACCAGCCCGAGGGCGATGCCGTTGGCGATGGAGAAGGTCAGGGGCATGCCGGCGACGGTGAGGAAGGCGGGCACCGCCACCCGGGCCTCGTCCCAGTCGATGGCGCGCAGGCCGCCCAGCATCAGCGCGCCCACCACCACGAGGGCGGGCGCCGTGGCCACGGCGGGGACGGCCCCCGCCAGGGGCCAGCACACCAGGCTCAGCAGGAAGCAGCCGCCCACCACCACCGCAGTCAGGCCCGTCCGCCCGCCGGCCTGGAGGCCCGACGCGCTCTCGATGTAGGCCGTCGTCGTGCTCGTCCCGAGCAGCGCCCCCGCGACGGTGGCGATCGCGTCCGCCGTGAACGCCCGCCCCACCCGGGGCAGCTCGCCGTCGGGGCCCGCCAGCCCCGAGCGCTCCGCCAGGCCGCTCAGGGTGCCGGCGGTGTCGAACAAGTCCACGAAAAGAAAGACGAAAACGATGCCGAGCAGCCCCATGCCGAGGGCGCCGGGACGTCGAGGGCCAGGGCCACGTCCGGGCCAGGCCGGGGCGCGGAGCACGCCGTCCGTGAAGCCCCCGAAGGGCTGGCCGCCGAACACCGGCGCCCCGGCGGCGATGGCCAGGCCCGCCACCGCGGCGATGCCCACGAGGATGGCCTCGGGCGCCGGATGGCCAGCAGGGCCCCCGTGACCACCAGGCCGACGAGGAAGAGCACCGGTCCAGGTCCGGTGACCTCGCCCAGCGTCACGAGCGTGACCGGGTGGCCCACCACGACGCCCGCGTTCTTGAAGCCCGATGAACGCCAGGAAGAGCCGATGCCCCCGCCGTGGCCTGCCGCAGCGGCCGCGGATGGCCTGCCAGCAGGGTGCGGGCCCCGTCACGCTCAGCACCACGAACAGGACGCCGGACAGGAAGACGGCCCCGAGGGCCGTGGTCCACGCGACGCCCTGCTGGCCGACGACGGTGAAGGCGAAGTAGGCGTTGAGGCCCATGCCGGGCGCCAGCGCGAAGGGCAGGCGCGCCCACAGCCCCATCACCAGGCACCCCACCGCCGCCGCCAGGGCCGTCGCCGTGAGGAGCGCGGGCTGCGAGGCCGGGATGGCCGTGCCCAGGATGGCCGGGTTGACGAAGAGGATGTAGGCCATGGTGAGGAAGGTCGTGACCCCGGCCCGCACCTCCGTGCTCGCCGTCGTCCCGGCCGCCTCGAGGCCGAACCTGCGATCGATCCAGGCGCTCATGGCTCTGTTGTGCGCCCGTCGCCGCGTCGCCGCAACCCGGACGTCGCGACATGGTGACACATCGGAGGGCGGTCGATGGCCGCGACCCGTTGAAAGCAGGCCTGAATCGGACCATCGTGCCCCCGGCCCGCTCCTTGCTGCCGGGGGTGGCCGACCAAGGAGGACCCCATGAGCTACGGCTTCAGCACCACCCTCGACACCGACTTCGCCACCGCCCGCGCCCGCACGGCGGCCGCCCTGGCCGCCGAGGGCTTCGGCATCCTCACCGAGATCGACGTCACCGCCACCCTCAAGAAGAAGCTGGACGTCGACTTCCGCCCCTACACCATCCTGGGGGCCTGCAACCCGCACCTGGCCCACCAGGCCCTGAGCGCCGAGGCCGACATCGGGCTGCTGCTGCCGTGCAACGTGGTGGTCCAGGCCGTCGACGGCGGGACGCGGGTGTCCATCGCCGATCCGCGCGCCATGTTCAGCGTGGTGGACCGCGACGACATGGAGGCGCTGGTGGGCGAGGCGACCAGCCGCCTGAAGCGGGTGCTGGCTGCGCTCGCTTGAGTCTCTCGCTGCGCAACCACTTGATTTGCAGGGCATTTTGCCCCGACGATGGCTGGCCTACCGCCACTCCCGCAAGATGGTGGAGGTGTTCTTCATGCCCGAGAGGACCCGGGCGTCGTAGCAGGTGACCACCCGGCCGGTTGGCGTCACGACCAGCAGCGCGTGGATGGTCTGGCTGACGCCGTGCAGCGCGTAGTTGCCGTTGTTCTGGCTGACGACCTTGTGGGTCCCGACGGCCTGGGCCTTGGGGGCGGTGAGGTTCGTCAGGTTGGTCTGGAGGTCGTCCAGCGTGAAGGGCTGGTTGCTCGCCGGCCGCGACCGCATGTCCCGGAAGACGACCGCATGGTTCGCCAGCATGTGCACCACGCCGTGCTGGGGTGCACCACCGTGCTGGCCGAGGGTGATGTCCATGTTGCTGAACGCGCCGGGGATGGTCCGATCGCCGGGTCGGCAACCACCCCCCCGCCCGACGATCGAGTTGTCGCCCCGGGAGCCGCCGCGCATCGCGCTGCAGCGTGGTCGTCTCGGAGAGGCCGCCGTGTCATAGGCCAGCACGTTGTCGGGCAGCAAGACCTGGTAGTTGTTGAAGTCGAGGCGCAGCGCCAGGGAGTCGCCCCGATCATGCCACGAGACCGTGTAGTTGTTACGCGCCGACGTGAACCGCACGACGTTGTGGGCGGGCTGCGTCTGCTGGCCGCAGGTGGCGCAGGCGTAGGGACCGTTGGCGAAGATCAGAAGGAGGCTTGGGGTGGTTGTTGTTACAGTAGTGAAAGGCCATGGCGACTCTCGGTTGACGGAGGAGCGTTGAGGATGCATGGCATGACCGGTCGCAAGTGGAGGGTCCGAAGCCGGGGGCGGAGCGTCTCCCTTCGCTCAGCCGACCCGGCCCTCGGCGCGCCCGGGTGGCCCGCGCCTCGGCCAGATCGGCGTCGAGGGCCCGGGAGGAGCCTGCCTCAGCGCCTGGTGACCCCGCCGCCTCCCGGGCGGCGGTGAGCGGCCGCCGGATTACCGGCGTCGAGGGCCCGCGCGGCCAGGTTGGCCAGGGCCCGCGCCAGCGTCGAGGGCGATGGCGCCCGGCTCCGGTCGCGAACGGGCGCCATTTCCTCCACCGCCGCCGCCGTGGCGTCCCGGAGCCTCGGCCCCCCGCCCAGCAGGGCCAGGCGAACCGGTTGGTGTAGCACCCCGCCAGATCCGGCTCATGGGCGGCCGGCAGGTCCCAGGCGAGCCGCTCGAAGATCTGCCGGGGCTCGTCGGTGGCCGCCAGGGCCTCGGCGCGGCGCCCGGCGTCGAGAAGGCCGATGCCGAGCGTCATCAGGCTGCGGGCCAGATCGGCCTCGTGGGCAGCCGGCGCGCCTGGCGAGCGTCCGCCGCAGGGCCGGCGCCCTCGGTCGCGACCGCCAGGGCCTCGTCGTGCCGGCCCAGCGCCCACAGCCGCAGGCCAGGCTGTAGTCCAGGCCCCGAGCCAGGTCGGGCGTGCGCGCCTCCGGCCGGGCGGCGGCCGGCGCGCGAGCCGCGACGGCCTCCTCGGCCGTGGCGAGCGCGGCCTCGGCCTGCCCGACCCCCGCCTGAGCGCGCCGCGCGTCGAGCACCTGGGCCAGCGCGCCCCGAAACGCCGCCGGATCCTCCGCCGCCAGCGCCCGCCACCGGGCCACCGCCTCCTCCGGAGGCCGCCAGGGCCCCGGGCCGGTGCCGTTGGCCGCCGGAGCGTCGCCAGGTTGCCCAGGCTGGCCGCCAGATCAGGCCCATGGGCGGCCGGCTGAGCCTGGATGAGCCGCCGCCGGATGGCCGCCGCCTCCTCCACCGCCCGCCGCGCCTCGGGCCGCCGACCCAGGCGGTAGGCCAGCCCGCCAGGTTGTTGAGGGCGCCGCCAGGTCAGGCTCGAAGACGGCGGGCCGGGTCGCGGTGAGCGCCGGCGGACGTCGACGGCCTCGGCGGTGGCCGCCAGCGCGGCCCCAGATTGCCGAGTTTCTGCTGGCAGATCGCGATGTTGGCGAGGCTCGCCGCCAGCGCGGTCTCGAAGGCGTCGGGCCGCTCCGCCGCCAGCTCGCGCCGGACCGCGACCCGCCTCTGCAGCAGGTCCAGCGCCTCGACCGGGTGGCGAGATCAGCGTCCACAGGCCCAGGTTCGTCAGCACCCGGGCCCGCTCTTCGGCGTGGCTCGTGGGCGCGCGGCGCAGCAACGTCAGGGCCTCGGCGGCCAGGCGGTGGGCCGCTTCGCGGCGATCCAGCGCGGCCATCTGGACGCTCTGATTGCTCAAGACCCGCGCCAGGGCCGCCGCGTCGGATCCGCGCCGAGGCCCGCTCGACGGCCTCGGCGGCGACATCCGCCCGCCGTGCCGGGCTCGCTCACCCCACCCCAGCGGCGAGGCCGAGGCCAGGGTGTCCAGCACGGTGGCGAGGGCCGCGTCCCGCTGCCCACTCTGGCACGCCGGCCAGGCGCCTCACCCAGCCCGTCGGCCGCCGCCTCGGCCGGCGTCGACGGCTGCCTCGGCGTGCCCCAGGCCCAGCAGGCGCACCGCCAGGTTGTTCAGGTGGCGCGCGCGATCGGCCGGGGTCGGGGCGCTCCACCAGGATGCGGCTGGACCAGGCGGCCACGCCCGCAGGTTCGTCTGGGACGGCAGGCGCGCGCTCCAGGGCGGCCGCCAGCGCTGGCGTCCCGTGGCGGATGAGCGTCGCGGCCAGGAGAGCCCCAGCCGGGCGTCCAGAACGTCCGCGTCGCGAGGCCCTGCAGCGCCTCGAAGGCCGCCTCGACCCGCGCGGATCGGCCGCCAGCAGCGCCTCCTCGGCGGCCCCGGCCGTCGCCGCGTCCTGGACCTCGACCCCGGCCCAGCGCGGTGAACGCCGCCGTCAGCTCGCGATCGTCCGCCCCCACCGTCGCGCGCCAGCCACCCCGAGTGCAGCTGCCCGTCGCGCAGCACCCGCAGCACCAGCGCCTCGCCCAGCAGGTCGGGCTGCAGCGGCACCACGGGCACCCCGGCGACCGGTAGAGCCTGGGCAACAACGCCATGATCTTCTTACGGATTTCCCCCTTGGCGTGGGGCTTGACCAGGGCGCGCAGGTGCTCGATGGCCCGAGGGCACCACCCGCAGCGTCACCGCCGCCAGCACGGCGTCGAGGCGCGGCGCAGCTCCACGGCCGCGTCCATCGTCTCGGCCCCGCGCAGCCCCACCCGGGCCAGCCAGGACCGCGCCTCGTGGTCCAGCAGCCTCGGCAGCGCGTCGGCGACAGGCCGCGCCCTCCCCGCCAGCAGGGCCGCCATGTGCAGGTACAGGGGGCGCCCGAAGCGCGCGCAGGTCTTCGGGGCCGAGGGCGTCGCGGGCCAGCCGCGCCGGACGCGGAAGGCCTCGGCGGCTCGCCGGAACTCCCGCGGCGCGCTCGGGGCGCGTCGCCAGCTCGGCCAGCTCGAGGGCGGGTGGACCGTCAGCGAGCAGCGCGCCGACGGCGGCGTCCTGCGCCAGGAGGGCCCACCAGTCGCCCATGCCGCGGGCCAGCAGCAGCACCCGGACGCGCTCGGCGGGTGGCGGGTCCGGCCGCCAGGCGGGCCAGCAGGGCCGGCAGGTCGAGGCCTCGACGCAGCGTCGGTCACCCACGTCCAGCCGCGGCGTCGCCAGCAGCGCGTGTCGAGGGCGTCGGCGTCCAGGGGACCTCGACGAAGCCGACGCCGGGTCGCCGGCGCAGGCGCGCCGCGCCCGGATCCAGGCGATGGCGAGCCGCGTCTTGCCACCGCCCGGGCCGTGCAGAGGCGGACGGACACCCGGGCGTCGTCGTCGGCCCAGCGGTCGAGGTCGGCCAGCACCGCCTCGCGGCCACCGAAGGGCACGGCCTCGAAGCGCGTCGAGGTGGGCCGGCGTCGCGTCGGCCGGCATCGGCCGCGTGCCGGCGGAGAGCGAGCGATCGAGGGCGGTGGGCGCGGGCGTCAGCAGCCGCAGCGCGCTGAGCTTCACGTCGCGGCGGTGCTCGACGCGGACGTCGTCGGCGCCCTCGATGCGGGCGGCACACCAGCGCGGCGCAGCCCAGATCCGCCGCCTGCGTGACCGGCAGCCCCGCCGCCAGCCCCCGGTAGAAGGCCCCGAAAGGCGATGGCCCCGGCGTCGCCGATGGGCTCGGTGGTGCCGAGGGCGCAGCCCGTGAACGGCAGGAGCGCCTGGGCGATGGGCGGGTATGTCGCAGGCGTTGAGGACCACCAGCGGACGGTCCGGGGCAGCGCGCCGAACAGCCGCCGCAGGGCGTCGAGGGAGGCCGGCGCGGGCCCCCGTCCTCCCTCGAAGATCAGGGCGTCGGGCCGGGCATGACCCGCTGAAGTGCACGTCGGTCGGTCGGTGGCGGAGCGCCCCGCCAACAGATCGTCGAAGGTCGAGGCCCAGACCGTCTCCAGCCGGGCGCCGGGGACGTCCCGCAGGGCCTCGAGATGGCCCGCACCGCCAGTCGAGGCGCAGCCGACGCTCGCCGTCGGGCTGGGCGCCCAGGAGGATCGTGGTGACAGCGCTCATGCAACCCCGGCAGACGTCGGGGCGCATCATGGACAGTCGCGGGGGTGGACGCCGGGGGCGGGCCGCGCCCGGAGAACGGCTGGCAATAGGTGAGGAGATCAATCGCTTGCGAGATCGGCGCCGCGCCGTATCCTTCTGTCGCACCAAGGCGAGGCCCATGGATCGGCCAGGGGATGAGCTCGTGCTGGCGCTGGACGCGCCCGGCGCCGAGGCGGTCGCGCGGGTCGGCGGCAAGGGCGCCGCGCTCGCGACCCTCGCGCGGCTGCCGGTGCGGGTGCCGTCGGGCTTCGCGATCACGACGGCGGCGTTCGCGCGCTGGCAGGGCCGGACAGGCCGTGCCGACCGAGGTGGCGTCGGCCGTGGTGGCCGCCCTCGCGGCGCTCGGGGCCGGCCTGGCCGTCCGGTCGAGCGCGGTGGCCGAGGATGGGCTGGCGGCGTCGTTCGCCGGCCTGCACGACACCAGCCTCGGGGTCGTCGGTGCGCCCGCGGTGCTGGAGGCGGTGCGGCGCTGCTGGCGGTCGCTGCACAGCGAGCGGGCCGTGGCCTGGCGGCGGGCCCGGGGCCTGGCGCCCGCCCGCATGGCCGTCGTGGTCCAACGCATGGTGGCGCCGCTGGCCTCGGGGTGCTCTTCACGGCGGATCGGTGAGCGGGCACCGCAGGACGTCGCGGATCGAGGCGGTGGCCGGGCTCGGGAGGGCCTCGTGGCCGGCCACGGGCGCCGGCATCCTTCCGCGTCCGCGCCGGCGTCGTCCTCGAACGCCGCGCGGCCGGCGAGCCTCCTGCTCACCGACGACCAGGTGTAGCGCTCGTCGCGCTCGGCCGAGCAGGGCCTGCGATGACCTCCGGCCACCCGCAGGACGTGGAGTGGTGCCTGGACGCGGCGGGGTTTGCTGTCGTCCAGAGCCGCGCGATCACGACGCTTTTTCCCATCCCGGCGGCCGCGGACGCGGCGCCCCGGGTCTACGTCTCGGTCGGGCACCAGCAATTGATGACGGACGCCATGGCCCCCCTGGGGCTGTCCATGTTCCAGCTCGTGGCTCTGCGCCCGATGGCCGCGGCGGGGGGGCGGCTGTTCGTGGACGTCGGCCCGGCGCTGGCAGCACCCGGGAGCCGCGCCGCCCTGCTGGCGTCCCTCGGGCGGTCCGATCCCCTCATCCGGGCGGCCCTGGAGCGGGTGCCGGCGGGGTTCCTGCCTGAGCGGCCCGACCCGCCGGCGACCGCCGCTGCGGCTGATCCCGACGGACGCGGCGCTGGTCGACGCGCTGGTGGCGCGCTCGGAGGCGTCCATCGCGGCGCTGGCGGCGTCCATCGCCGAGGCGGAGGGGCCGGCGCTGTTCGCCCTCATCCGGGCGGACGCCCAGCAGCTCCAGGCCGAGCTGCGGGCCAGCCACCGGCCATCATGGCCGGCATGGAGGCGGCCTGGTGGCTCAATGATCACCTCGGGGCCCGGCTCGGCGAGCCCGCGGCCGCCGACGTCCTGGGAGCGTGCCGCGCCGCCGAGCGTGACGTCGGCGCTGGGAGGCCTCGCCCTGCTGGACGTCGCCGACGCGATCCGGCCCTGGCCAGCCGTGGTGGCCCACCTTGCGAGCGGCCGCCCCCGACGACAGCCTCGTCGGCCTCACGACGGTGGCGGAGGCCAGGCGATCACCTGGCGAGGGCTGGCTGGCCGAGCATGGGGCGCTGCCCCGGCGAGATCGACCTCACGCGGCCGCGCTGGCGGAGACGGCCGGGGCGCTCTTCGCCGCAATCCTCAACAACATCGAGGGCTTCGCGCCTGGCGAGGCCCAGCGCCGGCGTGCCCGGGGCGTCGCGGCGGCCGAGGCGCTGGAGGCCCGCGTCCGGGCGCGCCTGGCGGCCGAGGCGGACCTGGCCGAGACGGAGGCCATGATCGAGCGCCTGCGCGTGTTCGGGGGTTTTCGGGAGTACCCGAAGCTCGGCCTCGTGCGGCGGTTCGCCCTGTACAAGCAGGCGCTGCTGGCCGAGGCGGACCGGTGGGTCGCGGTCGGGCGTCTCGCCCGCCGCGAGGACGCCTTCCTGCTGACCTTCGCCGAGCTGGAGGCCGTCGCGGGGGGCCAGCCCGTGGACGCCGCGCTGGTCGCGCGGCGGGAGGCAGCGCACCGCGTCCACCAGCGGCTGCGCGCCCCGCGGGTGCTCACCTCGGAGGGCGAGGCCCTCGACGTCGGCGATGACGAGGGCCCGGATCCCCCAGCGGGGGTCGCCCTGGCCGGCCTGGGCGTGTCCGTCGGGGTGGTGGAGGGTCGAGCCCGGGTCGCGCTGGACGCAGCCAGCGTCCGGCTGGCCCCGGGGGACATCCTGGTCACTGCGGGGACCGATCCGGGGTGGACGCCGCACCTGCTGACGGCAGCGGGGCTGGTGACCGAGGTGGGCGGCCTGATGACTCATGGCGCGGTCATCGCGCGGGAGCTGGGCTTGCCGGCGGTGGTGGGGGTGGTGGGGGCCACCCGGCGCATCCGCGAGGGGCAGCGCGTCCGGGTGGACGGCGGGTCGGGCGCCGTGGTGGTCCTGCCCGACCCACCGGCGGGCTGACCTCAGTCGACGCGGAACTCGATGGGCAGCGCCTCGGCGCCCACCTGGGGGTTGTAGTAGCTGTAGATCCGGCTGCGCGGCGCCTGGGCCCGGATGGGATCGCGGGCGACGAGCCGGTAGCTGAACTCGATGGGCTGATCGGGCATGACCGCGTCCAGGTAGATCAGGAGCTGGCGCTCGGTCGCCTCGTAGCGGCGGAAGACCTGCTGGCCCACCAGGGCGTCGAGATCCTGGCGCACCAGGTCGAAGCCGGGGGGGATGCCCAGGTCCACCATCACCATGTCGGCGAAGTCGAGGTCGTTGTTGGTCACCACCACATGGGCGGTCACCATGTCATCGACGGCCAGGTCGGTGCGGTCGTAGGTGACCTCGATGGCCAGGGGGCCCTCGGCGGGCGGGCTCTCGATCCACGGGGTGTGGTGGCGGTGGACGATGCCGTACTGCAGGTTCCCCTCCCCCTCCTTCACCAGGGTGATGCGCTGCTCGACGCCCGGGGTGATCCAGGCGCTCAGGTCGGCCTGGCGCATGACATCGCTGGTCTCGGGGGTGACGCGGAAGCTGGCCCGCTCCACGCCGTCGAGCAGCACGCGGACGGTGGCGTCGGCGTTGTCGTCGCGGCCGCCCTGGAGGCTCTTGAGCAGGCACTTGATGGTCCAGACCGTGCCGGCCGTGCTGCCCCAGGCCCCGTTGGGGCTCTTCTTGGTGACGAGCCAGGCCAGGGCCTGGTCGGCGACGGCCGGGTAGGCCCGGGCGGCCAGCAGCGCGTGGGTGGCCAGGGCGGTCGTCTCGATGAAGGCGGGCTCGCCCATGCCATAAGTGGTGGTCTGCTCGTCCGTCTGCCAGTGCTGCCCGGCGGCGCCATCCACCAGCGCCTCGACGGTCTGCGACAGGCGCTCCAGCAGGCGCGCCGTGAAGGGATCGTCGGGCTGGTAGGCCACCATGAAGTTGGCCGCGAGGGCCAGGCTGTAGGTGCCCAGGTCGTTGGCGTGGCCCAGCAGGTAGGTCTTGGCCTTGTCGAGGGCGGCGCTGCGCTCGCCCGACGCCGCCAGCGCGAAGGCCACATAGGCGGTGACGGGCACCGGATCGCTGAGCTGCCCGGTCTCGTCGTAGCCGCGGGTGGTCTCCCACCGGCCGTCATCCTTCTGCTGGCTCAGCAGCCAGGCGCGGGTGCGGGCGATCATGTCGGCGTCCACCGTGCGCACGGTGGCCATGTCGGTGAACTCGAGCAGGCCGTAGGCGGTGAGCACGGTGTGGCTGGGCGGGCTGCCGAACCACTCGAAGCCGCCGCCCTGCACCTCGAAGGTCAGCAGCCGCTGGTAGCCGGTGTTGATGTACTCGTGGGCGCGGGCGAGGGTCTCGGGGTTCCCGCCGTCGGTCTCCTCCATGTACTTCGCCACGAGGACGTTGGGCCAGGTGGTGCTGCTGGTCTGCTCGAAGCAGCCGCTGGGCATCTGCAGGATGCCATCCATGCCATCGACGACCTGGCTGAACACACCGGGGAAGAGCTTGACGAACAGGGCGCCGGAGTCGGGCACGGCGTCGGCGGGGATGGTCACGGCCTTCTCGACGTTGCCGTCCAGGGCGCCGCTGATGACCCCCTCCACCTTCTGCCCGTCGGGCTCGACCAGGACGGTGCGCGCCACGCCGTCGGCCAGCTCGCCGCCCTCGGCGATGACCGTCAGCTCATGCAGACCCACCCGCTCGACCCGCACGGGGATGCGCACGCCGGCCACCTCGCCGGCGTCCAGCGGGATGCGGATGACGCGGTCACCCAGCAGGGTATACCAGTCATCCTCCTGCACCGTGAGCGTCACCACCTGGGGAACATCCAGGTAGTTGTAGAGCGCCACGGGCACATGGAACTCGTCGCCGCGGGTCAGCGTGGCGGGGAAGTCGATGTCGACGAAGAAGTCCTGGAAGACGCGGATCCCCGCGTCGTTGCTGCCCAGCAGGCCGTCCTGGCTGTTGGCGAGGGCGCTCACGCGCCAGGTGGTGATGCTGTCGGCCAGGGGCACCTGCATCGTCGCCCGCCCGTCCCATCCGTGATCAGGGCCGGCTCCACGAAGAGCGTCTCGGGGAAGTTCCGGCGCACGCGCACGCCGCCGCCGCCGCCGGCGTCATCCCGCTCGTCCGCCGGCGCCTGCACGCCGTCGCCGTCGGCGAAGTCACCGCCGGCGCCCGCGTTCGGCGCCCCCTCCCACTCGCCCTCGGGCGCGGGGGGCGGCGGGAAGAGCCGCTGGCTGATGTCCAGGCTCAGCACCTGATCGTCGGCCGTGCCGGCCACCTCGTCGGGACCCCGGCTCGTCGCCTGGATCTGCCAGCCACCGGGGTGTTCCACCACCATGGCCTGGCCCCAGGGATCGAAGAGCGCCCGGCTGTTGCGCACCACCCACGACGCCACGTCGAAGGTCTCGGGCTGCCCCGAGGCCCGCGCCGCCTCCTCCAGGCGGGCGCCGAACGCCTCCACCTGCTGCTGCAGCGCCGGCCGGATCAGCGCCGGCAGCGCCGCGACGGCGTTCTGGAAGGTGTTGATGGCGATGGGCTGCAGGGCCTCGTCGCCGCTGGCCGCGAAGAGCAGCTCGGCCTGGGCCTGGCGCACCGGATCCTGGTCGGCGCCGCCGCCGCTCACCAGCGTCGCGAGGCCGGGCACGCCCACCTGGTAGCGCGGCTGCCCCAGCTCGCCCTCGATGCGGAAGTAGGTGTTCTCCAGCCCCGGGCGGAACTCCATGAGGCTGAAAACCGCCTCGTCGACGCCCTGGAGCCCCACCGCGGCGGCCCGCCCGTTGCCCTCGGCGTCGGTCACCTTCACCGTCAGCGTGGCCTCCTCGCCCGGCGCGTAGACCGGCCGGTCGGTGGTCATCTCCACCGCGAGCTGGTTGGCCAGATCCACATAGACCGTCGCCGTGTCCCGCCGCAGGGTGCTGCCCTGGGCCAGGTAGTACACGCTGACCTTGAGGGGGCCGGCGTGGTCCGGGGTCAGGGTCAGGTCATACGTCGCGTGGCCGTTGCCGTCGGGCTTGAGGGTCTCGGTCAGGACGGTCTGCCCGCCGCGCACGACGTCCATGTAGACGCGATCGGGCGCGCCGACGACCTCGGCGTCGATCTTGAGGGTGTCGCCCACCCGGTAGAGGGCCTTGTCGGTGCGCAGCAGCACCGCCCCGTCGGGGGACGGATCCCCCGCGACGAAGGTGTAGCTGCCCTCGATGGCGTCGTCGCCCCGGGTCGCGCGCACCTGCACGGCGAGCTGGGTCTCGCGGCTGAAGACCACCGCGCTGCCCAGGCCGTTGGCGTCGGTGTCGACCGGATCCTGCTCCACGCCGTTGACCGTCAGGTGGAAGGTGGCGGCGACCGGGTGGCCCGCCGCGTCGAGGCTGCGCAGCAAGAGTTTCTGTTGAATTCCGGCTACATACGAGCCGCTCTCCGGCACGACGGCGACCTCGAGGGGGCCCTTCGCGACGCGGACGGTGCGGCTGACGGAGCGGGCCTGGCCCGCCGTGTCGGTCACCTCGAGGGCGAGCTGCAGCAGCGCACCGCCCTGCTCGAGGGGCTGGCCGACCAGGTAGGCCGGTACCTGCAGCTCGAAGCGGTACAGGCCCTCCTCGTTGGTGGCGCCGTGCAGCTCGGCGAAGACGGTCTCGCCCGCGTCCAGGGTGCTGGCGCTCAGGGAGACGGTGCCGCCGGCCACCGCCTGGCCGAAGAAGTACCGGGCCCGGATGGTGCCCGTCATCGTGTCGCCCGCGAAGTAGACCTCCCGGTCCAGATCCAGGTCGAGGTCGAACTTGGGCAGGGCGTAGCGCTCGACGTTGACCGTCTTCTCGGTCACCGTGTCGCCGACCGTGGTCACGATGCGGTAGCGACCCTGGTTGACCTCCCGGGCCAGCTCGAACTTCGCGCTCGTCACGCCGAAGGCGTCGGTCTCGGACTGGAGCCGCTCGACCTTGTTGTCCTTGCCGTCGAAGATCTCCCAGACCACCTCGCGGCCCGCGTCGGGGCCCAGGTCGGGGCGGCGCAGGGCCAGCGCCCGCAGGTGCATCGTCTGGCCGGGCTGGTAGAGGGGCTTGTCGGTGGTCACGAGGACCTTGGTGGCGCGCTCGACGGCGACCGCGGCGCGCATCTCCTGCGGGCCGGTGGGGTCTCGACCCGCACGACCAGCTCGCCCTCGCCGACCAGGGCCTCGCCCGCGCGGATGGCCGCAGCGAGCTCGCCGAAGGCGTCCGTCTTGCCGGTGTAGAGCAGGACCGGATCCGAGTTGACCTGGATGAGGCTGACGGTGACGGGCAGATCGCCCAGGGCCGCGCCGGTGCGCGGATCCCGCGTCAGCAGCCGCAGATAGCTCGGCACGTCGACCTGGAAGGTGTCGTTGGCGAGGAGCTGCGTCTCGGCGAGCTGGACGGCGGCGAAGAGCGAGCGGCGACCCCAGATGGGCGCGCCGTCCCACTCGACCCGGTAGCGCAGGACGTAGCTGGCCGGGGCCGAGGGATCGGCGGCGTCGAGGCCCTCCGGCAGCGCCATGGAGAGGTCGACCGGGACGTCCGCGGCGTCGGCGGTGAAGGGTACCTCGGCCTGGGCGAGGACGGCCTCGTCCCCCAGCCGCTCGAGCTGGACGTGGACGGTGCCGGCCGCCTGGCCAGCCCGGGTGCGGTGGAGGGAGAGCCGGACGTTCAGGTCGCGCTCGCCGAGGACGGCGGCGATCTGGGTCTCGTCCAGGCTGAGGCCGGCGACGGCGGGCTGATCCCCGGGGCCGTCGGTCGGGGGGGTGCGCGTCGAGGTGCCGTCATCGCAGCCGGTGAGCGCCATCGCGGCGATCAGGCCGTAGCGAATGAAGCGGGTCCCTCGCCGGCGAATGCGGGCGGTGCGGGCCATGGTGGTTCTCCCTCCGGTCGTGGTCTGCCCGCACCGTGTGCACGCCCCGGGCCAGCCGGATCCGGCGGGGAGACGGCGTCGGAGGCGGCGTTTCATGCCGGCTGGCGGCGCGGCGACGACAGATTTCCGGGGATTCGGCAGCGAAAATCCGGGGCGTGATCCCGGCCGCGTTTCCCGCTACCGTGGCGCCCGCACGGCCAGCCGACGCCAGGGGAGCGCGCCATGAGGTCCATCGCCAGTCGCTTGATCTTCTTGATGATTCTGGGTGCCTGGGGCTGTGACGACGGGGGCGGCGCGGGGGGCGCAGGCGGCGCCGGCGGCGGCGGCGTCGACGGCGCGGTGGGCGACGGCCAGGTGGGCGGCGGCGGCCAGGGCGGCGGCGGCGGTCAGGGAGGCGGCGGTTCCGACGCCCGGCCGCCGGCCGACGCGGGCCCAGAGCGCGACCAGCGGGTCGGCCCCCCCGGGGACCGCGACGACGACGGCATCCCGGACGCCATGGACAACTGCCCCGACGCGGCCAACCACGGCCAGGCCGACCTGGACGACGACGGCGTGGGTGACGCCTGCGACAACTGCCCCGAGCAGGCCAACGCCAACCAGGCCGACCGCGATGGCGACGGCGCCGGCGACGCCTGCGACATCGAGGATCGCGACGGGGATGGCATCCCGGACCCCGAGGATGACTGCCCGGAGATCGCCGACCCCGCCCAGGCCGACGGCGACGACGACGGCATCGGCGACGCCTGCGACAACTGCCCCGACACCCCCAACTTCAGCCAGGCCGACGCCGACGGCGACGGCCGGGGTGACGCCTGCGAGATCGAGGGCGACGACGACGGCGACGGCATCCCGGATGCCATGGACAACTGCGCGCGCGTGGCCAACCCCGACCAGGCCGATCGCGACGACGACGGCCGCGGCAACGCCTGCGACAACTGCCCCGACGAGCCCAACTTCAGCCAGCAGGACGCGGACGGCGATGGCATCGGCGACGCCTGCGATGACAACGACCGCGACGACGACGGCGTGACCGACGACGCCGACAACTGCCCCGACGTCTCCAACGCCGGCCAGACCGACAGCGATCGGGATGGCCGCGGCGACGTCTGCGACAACTGCCGTGGGACCCCCAACCCCGATCAGGCCGACGCCGACCGCGACGGCGTCGGGGACGCCTGCGAGGCCGGCGACCGGGACGGGGATGGCGTCTCCGATGCCCAGGACAACTGCCCCGGCACCCCCAACGCCGACCAGGCCGACGCCGACGGCGACGGCGTCGGCGACGCCTGCGAGCGCCCCGATGGCCCCGACGCCGACGGCGACGGCATCGTCGACGCCCAGGACAACTGCCCGCAGGTGGCCAACCACAACCAGCTCGACTCCGACGGCGATGGCCAGGGCGACGCCTGCGATCCCCCGGGGGCCCGCAGCAGCCTGCGCATCACCGCGTCCTGGCAGGGGGCCAACACCGACGTCGAGCTGCACCTCATGCACCCCCTCGGGGCCTGGTACGACGCCGTCTATGATGTGCACGAGCAGAACCGGAACCCCGCCTGGGCCGACCCCGGCCTGGCCCAGGAGGGCGGCCAGGCCCCCGGGCCCGAGGTCATCGTGGCCGACGACCTGCCCCCCGGGCTCTACCAGGTGGGCGCCGCCTACCGCCCCGCCCAGCAGAACGTCCCCGAGAACGGCGTGACCATCGAGATCACCATCGCGTGCGGCGGGCAGATGCGCGTCATCGGCCCGCAGCAGCTCACCGACGCCATCAACGGCGACGCCCCCGCCGAGTTCTGGCAGGCCGCCACCATCCGGCTGCCCGAGTGCGACATCCAGCCCTTCCCGCGCGAGACCCGCGTCGCCAGCACCCTGTGCTTCTTCGGGTTCTGCGTCGTCTGCATCGGCTGCCAGGACGGCGTCTGCCGGGGCGTCGACTGCCCCGACAGCGCCTGCGATCTGCGCGACGGCACCTGCATCGACCCCTGCGAGGACGTCGCCTGCCCCCGGGGGCAGGCCTGCAGCCCGCGCGATCTGGGCTGCTACGCCACCGGCGCCGGCCAGTGCGACCCCTGCCAGGACAGCGTGCAGTGCACCGCCGACGGCACCGACCGCTGCCTCGTGGTCCAGGCCACCGGCGAGCGCTTCTGCGGCGTGCCCTGCGCCGACAACGGCGACTGCGATCGCGGCTACACCTGCCAGGGCCTGGTCGACGCCGAGAACCTGCGCTACTGCGGCCCCGACGCCCTGACCTGCGTCGACCGGTGCGCCGGCGTCCAGTGCCCGGCGGGCCGGGCCTGCGATCCTCTCACCGGCATGTGCGCCGCCCCCCGCTGCGCGCTCAACACCGACTGCGGGGCCAACCAGTACTGCGACCGCGGCACCGGGCAGTGCGGCGCCACCGGCATGGGCCAGGGAGGAATCGGCGCCGGCTGCGACAACGACGCCCAGTGCGCGCCGGGCACCGTCTGCGTGGTGGGCTTCCAGGCCTGCGCCCGCGTCTGTGACGTCCAGGAGGACTGCCCGGGCAACCAGCTCTGCTTCCCCGAGCTCTTCAACCAGGGCCGGCTGGTCTGCGCGAGCCTCCCATGAGAGCCTCCACCGGCCGCGCCCTCGTCGTCGCCGCCTGTGCCCTCTGGGTGGTGGCCATGGGCGGCCGCCACCTGGTGGACGCGCTGGGACTCCGACCAGAAAACTTCAGTGATACCGAGGCCTTGGACCGCTGGCGCTGGTGGATCGAGCTCTTCGGGTACGGCAGCCTGGCGGGCACCGTGGCGGCGGCGATCGGCCTCGTGGCCCTGATCCGTGGCGGTGGCGCCGGGGGCGTCGTGGCGGCGATCGGCGGCGTCGCCATGGCCCTCGTGGCCGGCGGCTACCGCGTCACCGCCCTCCTCCAGCTCGACGTCGCCGAGTTGGAGACCTGGTACGACGTTCTGGGCAAGCTCCAGTTTGCGGGCTGGGCCGTGTGTGGCCTGGGCATGATCGCCACCCTGCGCCACCGGGGCAGCCGCGGGCCGATCTGGGTCGTCACCGCTGCCGCCCTCGGCCTGAGCCTCGGCCTCTGGCTCGTCGGCGTGCTCAAGCTGCTCGAGCCCGGGCGGCTGGCGAGCCTCGGGCCCTGGCATACGGCCGTCGTCCTGGTCCAGAACATCGGCTTCGGGCTCCTGTACCTGCGCGCACCCATCGTCGATCCCGTCGCCACCGCCGCCGACGCCCACGGGCTCGGCAGCCCGGCGGCCGCCGCGGGCCTGCGCGGCTTCACCGACCTGCTCGTCGCGCGCCTCGTGATCCTGGTGATCAGCATCGGCCTCACCTTCGTCGTCCGGGACAGCGTGGCCGGCGTCAAGCTGTTCCTCACTGGCGGCACGCTGCTGGGCATGGCGCTGGGCCTCGCCATGGTCACCAGCCTCCTGCGCTTCGCCGGGGCGAGCCCGGCGGGCGGCGGCCCGGCCCGGGTGGCGGCCGCGATGCTGGGCGTGGGCTTGCTGCTCGACGCCTGGACGCTGAAGCTCGTCAGCGACCTCTTCGGCACCCGCCTCGGGGCCGCCTTCTGGGCGGCGGATGCCCTGCCCTGGGCCCAGGGCATCGGCCAGGTCATCGGCCTGATCGCGCTGCTCGGCGTCATCGCGGCAGGGCGCGACGTCGCGCTCCTGGCGGGCGACGCTGCCCTCGCCTCGCGGGCGGGCGGCCTGCGCGTCGGCGTGCTGGCCGTCGCCGCCCTCGCCTTCGGGCTCCGCCTCGTCGCCAGCGGCCGCCGCCCCAACGTCGCGCTGCTGCTGCCCCTCGCGGTGGCCGTCCTCGTCGGCGCGCTGGTGATGATCGTCGGCGTCATCCGCCTCACGCGGGCCGCGGCTGACCACCTCGATCGACCTGCCGCGCCTTGAACCGCCGCCCCAGGCGCCGCTGGACCGTCCTCAGCCCCGCCCACAGGCGCCGGTCCAGGGGGAGCACCAGGAACGCCGCATAGCCCTCGGCCCAGGCGGGGTTGACGCGCTCGTAGCGCGCCAGCATTTCGACGTCTCGCCCGTCCCGCATCGGCGGTCTGGGCGGCAGCGTGCGCAGACACACCCGCTGGCGCACCGGATCCCAGGCGCCGCCATAGAGGTGGTCCGGCAGCCACGCCAGCAGCGCCTCCAGCTCCTCGCTCACCGGCTCCCCCGCCAGGTGCACCTGGGGAAAGCCATGCACGAAGGGCCGAAACCCCGTCGGGTAGGCGTCACCCACGAACCAGGCGCGGCGTCCCCGTCCGTGGCGCGCCCAGGCAGGCACCACCATCCCGAAGCCCATCAGCGGCAGCAGCGGGTGGCCCCGCCAGCGCGGCTCGCAGAACCCATATTCTGACTGCAAAACCAGCAGCCGCGGCCAGATGTGGACCGCCAGATCCTGGAAGGCGACCACGTCGCCCGCGGCGTCCAGCATGCGCGCGACGCGGTGAGCCCGCCGGATGACGACCCCGAAGGCCGCCCGATCGTCCGCCGGATCGACTTCAGGCTTCAGATCGATGAGCCGGGCGCGCAGCCGCCACAGCACGTCGATGTCCTCATCGGCGAGCGCCTCGGGCGACCCCAGGACCAGCCGCAGCCCCTGCATCCTCAACCGGCACCTCCCCGCAGCGCGCGGCCCGGCAAGCTGCACGTCGAGCCGCTCGCCGACAAGTGGGTTGTTGCGGTCCCGCCCATGCCCCATCCTGGCTCCCAACCTCACCAGCCGGGATGATCCGCCATGAACCTCCGCGCTCTGGCCTCGCTGCTCTGTGCCGCGCTGGCGGTCACCGCCTGTGACGATGACCCGGCCTCCGCCGCCGCCGACGCCGCCGCCAGCGCCGATGCCCGGGTGGTCGACGCCTTCGTTGGGGACGTAGAGGTCCCCGCCGCCCCCTCGGCCGAGGTGCTGGCGAGCCGCCTGGATCTGACGACCTTCGCCGCGGATCTCGAGTTCATCGCACGGCCGCGTCCCCCGGGGAGCCCCCACTGGCAGGCCGTCCAGGACCGGTGCGCCGAGGTCTTCGCCGCGGCGGGCTTCACCGTCGAGCGGCACGCCTACGGCAGCGGCGTCAACGTCATCGGCGTGCGCCCCGGCACCACGGCCCCCAACGAGTGGGTCATGATCTCGGGCCACTACGATCACATCGAGGCCTGCGCCGGCGCCGACGACAACGCGACCGGCGCGGCGGGGGTGCTCGAAGCGGCCCGCGCCCTGGGCGACCAGGCCTTCGAGCGGACGCTGGCGGTGGCGTGCTGGGACGAGGAGGAGTGGGGCCTGGTCGGATCGCGGGCGTGGGTCGACCGCGCCATGCGCCAGGGCGTATCGGTCAAGGCCTCCTATGTCTTTGAAGCCATGGGCTATTTCGTCGATGAGCCCATGACCCAGGCCTTCCCCCTCGGCTTCGAGCTCATCTTCCCGGAGGCCGGGCGCTTCGTCGCCGACCGCGACGGCCGGGGCGACTTCATCGCCGCCCTCGCCGACGATCTCGACTCGACCACCCTCGCCGACCTCCAGGCGGGCGCCGACCGCGCCGAGCTGCCCATGGCCGCCGTCGTCCTCAACGCCGGCTACCGCATGGACCCCTCCCTGGGCGACCTGCGCCGCTCGGATCACGCCGAGTTCTGGCGGGCGGGCTGGCCGGCCATCTCGCTCACCGCCACCGCCAACTTCCGCAACCCGCACTACCACTGCACCCTGGGGGAGGACGACATCGCCGACGTCGACGTGGCGCGCACGCTCAAGGTCGTGCAGGCCGCCGTCTTCGCGGCCGCCACCCAGGCCCGGCCGACCACCGGCACCAGCCAGCCCCTCGACACCACGACGGATCCGGCCCCGCCGGTACCCGCCTGCGACCTCGACGCCCAGGACTGCCCCGCCGGCAAGAAGTGCGTCTACACGGGCAGCGGCGCCAGCTTCACCACCGCCTGCCAAGACGCGGGCCCCATGGGCCTCGGCGATCCCTGCACGCGCAGCCCCGCCCCCTCTCAGGATGACTGCGGCCCCGGCACCTTCTGCGCCTTCTTCGGCCAGCCATTCGGCGATCCCCAGGCCCGGACGTGCCACGCCCTCTGCCGCCGCGACGCCGACTGCGCCGCCGGGCAGGTCTGCGCCGAGCTGGAGCGGACGCACCACGTCGGCGTGTGCACGCCGCCGTGCGATCCGACGGATCCCGCGGCCTGCGGCGAGGGCCAGAGCTGCCTGGAGCGCCGGTCGGCCCAGCCGGGGGCCCGCGTCGCCATCTGCCACGCCATCCTGCCAGGCCAGCGCCAGCGGGGTGAGGGCTGCACCGGCCAGGACCCCTGCGCCGCGGGCCTCTACTGCGTGCCCGCCATGGTCAACCTGCCCGCCGAGTGCCAGCCGTGGTGCGCGGACGATGCCGGGTGTGGAGACGGATTCTACTGTCAATTCAACGGTGTCCCGGATCGGGGCGTCTGCCTGCGGCGGTGAAGTGTCAGATCCGCCGGGGCGCCTCGTCTCGTCGGTCCACCACCCCAGGAGGCCCCGTGAAGATCACCTGGCTCGCCCTCTCCCTGGCCCTCGCGGCGGCCTGCGCCGCCGACCCTGATGAGACCCCCGACGGGATGGCCGGCGACGACCCGGCCTCGGCGACGCGACGCCCCCCCGACCGGACATGGCCCGACCCGACCGCGCCGATGGCGCCGCGCCCCCCGGCCCGGACGTCGGGCGGCCCCGTCCCCCGCGCGACGCCTCCGTCCCGGATCCCCCCCGCCCCGACTGCGGCTGCGTCGACGTGGAGGACGCCAGCCCGGTCGACGCCGATCCCACGGACGCTGGCAGCCCCGACCGCGACGAGCGCGCCCGGGACCCGCGCTGCATGGGCTTCCAGGGCGACCTGCCCGCGTGCAACGGCGACAACGCCGGCCTGCTCTGCGCCCGCGCCGAGTGCCCGGCCGACTGGTACAACGTCTTCTACGAGTGCGATGGGGAGCGGTGGCAGAACGCCGGGCAGGATGGCTTCGACTGCCCCGGCGACCCGCCGGACCAGGGGCCCTGAGCCAGCGCGCTACCGCCCCTCGACCAGCCCGTTGGCGCGCACCACGAAAGAGAACTCCCGGCCGCCCGGGCCGGTGAGCGTCACCGCGATGCGGGCCGCGTCGACCCGCTCGAAGCGCATGGTCAGCGTCTTGCCCGCGGGGTTGGTGAGCACATAGGCCCCCGCCTGCGGGATGGGATCCTGCGGGCGCGCCTCGACCGCCTGGATGTCGAGCTGCCAGGTCTTGCCGTTGACCCCCGTCCAGGTGCGCTCGCCCTCGATCAGGATGCCGCCCGCCAGCCCGGCCGACGCGTCCAGCAGCGTCTGGGTGCGATCGCCGGTGCCATGGGCCTGCTTGCCGTCCCGGCTCCAGGTCAGGTCATGCTCGACGTGGCGGCTGCGCTCGGTGAGCGACCAGGTGACGCTGGCCGTGCCGTCCACCGTGATGCGCCCGTTGGTGAAGCCGGTCCAGGTGTGGTGGACCAGCACGCCCACGTCCTCGGCCTTCTCCACCTCGATGGCGTGCTGGCCGTGGTAGGTCTGGCCCCGCCAGAGGCAGCCCTCCTCGACGCCGAAGTCGATGGTGACGGTCCGATCCTCGAGGGTCACGTCGGCGCAGGGCGCCTGGTTGATGTAGAAATCTCGAATGTTTTCAGCGGCTTTACGCGCCCCCGCGCCGAGGGTGAAGTCGGTGCCCACCTCGACCTGCTCGGCGGTGAGGGCCTCGGCCTCCGACGCGAGCTGGGCCTCCTCGACGGCGGCGCGAGCCTCCTCGCCGGTGAGGGGCGTCTCGTCTTCCCTGGGGCAGCCGGTGAGGCCAGCGAGCAGCGCGACGGGCAGGACGAACTTCACGATCTTCATGGTGCGAGACCTCCGGTCAGTGCAAGCGGGCCGGCCGACGACCCGAGGGGGTCGGCATTCACCCCTCCGCCAACCGGCCAGGCCGTGCAGGGTTGCGGGCGAGCCGAAAACGGCCCTCCGGCGGCGACATTAACGTGCGCCTCCGCCCTGCGAAGTGGGGTATGGTGACGTCCGCGGTGCCATGTTGAAGGGGGACGCGATGCGCTCTGCCGGTTGGATCTGCCTGCTGCTGCTGAGCCTCATGACGGCGTGCGACGGCGAGCCCGACGTCGTGGATCCCGGGCGCGCCGACGCCGACGGGACGGGGGGTCGCCTGGACGGCGGCGTGGACGCCGCCCGCGACGCCGCCACCCGTGACGCGGTGGTCGACGCCACCCCGCGCGACCAGGGGCCGCCCGGCTGCCAGCCCGGGACCTGCGGCGAGGGTCGTGTCTGTGGCGACGACGGCCGATGCGACGCTGCCGCCCGGGACGTGCGAGGGCGGGCACTGCGCCGCCGACGGTCGCTGCGCCCAGGGCCCCTGCCCGACGACGTGGCCTGCGCGGCGGGCGCCTTCTGCAGCGCCGCCGGCCAGTGCGTCGATGGCTGCCGCACCAGCGCCGATGACTGCGCCGCCGGCTTCCGCTCCCCGGACCCATGAGTGCGCCGGCTGCGCGGCGGAGGAGGGCCTGCGGCGACGGCCTTGGGGACGCCACCGACGATGACTGCGACGGCGTCGTGGACCAGCGAGGCTGCGTCTGCCCCGAGGGGCAGCCCTGCGACACCGGCCTCGACAGGGCCTGCGCCGCCGGCACCACCCGCTGCGAGGGCGGCCGACGCTGCGCGGCCACCGCCACCGCCCCGAGCGGTGCAATGGCGGCGATGACTGCGATGGCATGGCCGACGAGGACTGGCCCCAGGTGGGCTGCCCCCTGCCCCGACGGCCTCGGCGCCTGCGCCGGCCGCGGGACGTGGGCCTGCGCGGGCGACGCCGAGGTGCGCGGGCTTCGACGCCTTCGCGGCGAGCGCTGCAACGGCGTGGACGATGACTGCGATGGCACCACCGACGAAGGCTTCGAGGGCTCGACACCCCCTGCCAGGCCGGCGAGGGCGCCTGCGCGGGCAACGGCCTGCCTGCGCTGCACCAGGATGGCCTGGGCGTGGCCTGCGACGCCCGCTGCCAGGCCCCGGCGGGGCGAGCTTGTGCAATGGCATCGACGATGACTGCGACGGCGCGGTGGACGAGCGCTGGGCCGACCTGGGCGCCGCCTGCATGGGAGCCGGCGCCTGCGCCGCAAGGGGGCATCCGCGTCTGCCAGGAGGCGAGGCGGACACCCGCTGCGATGCCGTCCAGGCCGCGGCCCCAGGCGGAGACGTGCAATGGCATCGACGATGACTGCGACGGCCGCACCGACGAGGCCTCGCCGGCGGTCCCCCTGACGCGCCACTGCTACGACAGCCCCGCCACCGAAGGCGTGGGCTGTCATGAGGGCACCCAGGCCTGCGTGGACGGCGCCTACGCCGACTGCGAGGGCAGGTGCGCGCGCCCGCCGAAAGAGATCTCGACATAGAAGACAATGACTGGCGATGGCACCGCCGATCGCGGCCCGGACGGCGCGCGCCTGCGGGCGGCCTGCTACGCGGGGCCCGCCGGCACCGAGGGTGGGTCGAGGTGCGTCGGGGGCACGGCCGAGTGCCGCTTCGGCCAGCTCGGTGTCTGCGGGCGCAGTGGGACCCCCAGGCCGAGATCTGCGATGGCATCGACAACGACTGTGATGGTGGCACCGACGACCTGCCGGGGGCTGCGCCTGTCGGCCCGGCGAAGAGCGGGACTGCTACGCCGGCCCCGTCAGGGACCGCCAGCGTGGGCGGCCCGAAGCAGCGGCGTGCAGCTGCCGACCCGACAGCGCCTGGTCGACCTGCGAGGGGGCCGTGGGCCCATCCGTCGAGCGCTGCAACGGCGCCGACGACGACCTGCCCGCGGCACTGGACGACCGGCTCGCCGGCCTCGGCGACCTGCGTCGAGGGTGTCGGCGCCGCCACCGGCAGGGGACGGTCGCCTGCAACAGCGTGGAGCTGGTCTGTGACGCCGCCGCCAGCGCCTCCCCGTGGCATCGACGATGACTGCGATGGGCGCACCGACGAGGCCTTCGTGCTCGGCGGCGCGTGCGGCGCGCACACCGGCACGAGGCGCGCCTGCCGCCGCGACGGCGTGCGCGCCTGCACCGCCGAGGGCGCCGTGGGCTGCAACGCCGTGGCTGGCGACCCCGCCGTCGAGATCTGCAATGGCATCGACGACGACTGCGATGGGCAGGTGGACGAGACGTTCGGCATCGGCCAGGCGTGCACCAGCGGCCAGGGCGCCTGCGCCCAGGCGGGACGGAGCGTCTGCGGCGAGGGCGGCGCCGTGGTCTGCGACGCCCGCGCCGGCCAGCCCGGCGTCGAGACCTGCGACGGCACCGACGAAGACTGCGATGGCCGCACCGACGAAGCCTTCAGGTGGGCGCCGCCTGCATCGAAGGGGTGGGCGCCTGCGCGTCCCCGGCGCCCTGGCCTGGCGCCCGACAGCGGCTACTGCGCGGCCCCGGTCATCCAGCCCGGCATCGAGGCCTGCAACGGCCGCGACGACGACTGCGACGGCGCCACCGACGAGGCCTGGCCGATCTGGGCGCCTGCAACACCGGCGCGCCCGGCGCCTGCGCGGCCGGCCGGCTGACGTGCCAGGGCGGCGTGCGCAGCTGCGTGGCCCAGGCCGCACCCGCCGAGGAGATCTGCGACGGCCTGGACAACGACTGCGACGGGCCCGTCGACGAGGATCAGGGCACCCGCGTCTGCGGCGTCGGCCTCTTGCCGCCGCCAGATCGCCCGCTGCGTCGACGGCGGCCCCGCCGTCTTGCGATCCCTCGCCGGCGCCCAGGCCCAGGAGCTGTGCAACGGCCTCGACGAGGACTGCAGCGGCACCACCGACGAGGACGCCGTGGGCGACAGCGGCCAGGCGTGCGGCGCGGGCATCGGCGCCTGCCAGCAGGCGGGCGTGCGGCGGTGCGCGGGCGGGGTGCTCACCTGCGACGCCGTGCCCGGCGCCCCCGAGGTCGAGGCGTGCAACGGCGCCGATGACGACTGCGACGGCCTGACCGACGAGGACGTCCCCGTCGAGCCCTGCTTCGCCGGCGTCGGCGCCTGCCGCGAGGCCGGCGCGCGCCAGGCCGGCGGGCTGGTCTGCCGGGCGTGGCCAGCCCAGGCCGGACTGCAACGGCCTGGACGACGACTGCGACGGCCAGCTCGATGAGGATTTGGCCTTGAAATCTGCGGGGTTGGCCTCTGCCAGCACGCCGTGCAGGGCTGCGACGGCGGCGCACCCGACGCCTGCGATCCCTTGCTGGGGCGCGGGTCGAGGCGTGCAACGCCCTGAAAAGTGACGACTGCGACAGCCGCACCGACGAGGGCCTGGGCGGCGCGGCGTGCAGCGCGGGCCTGGGCCAGTGCCGCCGGGCCGGCGCCATGGCCTGCATCGACGGCGGCATGGCCTGCGACGCGGTTGCCCGGCGCCCCGGGGGCCGAGCGCTGCAACGGCCTCGACGACGACTGCGACGGCCTGGACGAAGCCGTCGACGCAGGCGGCGCTGCTCCCAGGGCATCAGGGTCTGCCGGGCGGACGGCACCCTGACGTGCGCGGGCGGGGTGTCTCCTGCAGCGCGCCGTGCCCCACGGCCCCGGCGCCGAGGCCTGCAACGGCCTCGACGACGACTGCGACAGCACGAGAGCCTGGGCACCCTGCCCTGCGGCGAGGCAGTGCCGGATCGCCACCCTGTGCGACGGCCAGCCGGGCGTCTGCGATCCGCTGCTCGGCGCCGAGCCCAGCGTGGCGAAGGCCGGCGACTGCGGCCGGCACCACCGACAGCGGATCCGGTCGACGGCGGCCAGGCCTGCGCCGCGAGGGTGGGCGCGTGCCGCCAGGCCGGCACGCCTGCCAGGACGCCGTGCTCGTGTGCGACGCGTGCCGGGCGCCCCCAGGCCGAGCGCTGCGATGGCGTCGACACGACACTGCGATGGCCGCACCGACGAGGAGCCTCGGCCTGGGCGACGCCTGCTCCAGGCCGGCGCAGGCGCCTGCGCCGCCGCGGGCCAGCTGGTCTGCGATGGCGCCGGCGGGTGATTGCGGCCTTGCCGGGCCGGCGCGCCCAGCGCCGAGATCTGCAACGGCCTGGACGACATTGCGACGGCCGTACCGGCGAAAACCTCGTGGATCTGAGCACGACACCGGCGCGCCTGGCATCTGCGCCGCCAGGCCGGGGCGCCGCTGCCTGGCCGGGGCCGTCTGCGAGCCCCAGGCGTTCGCGCCGCGGACACCTGCAACGGGCTGGACGACGACTGCGACGGCGCCACCGACGAAGGCCCTCGGTACGGTGATCGCCCAGGGGGCGCCTGCCGCCGCGAGCTGGCGCTGCGAGGGGGCGCCCGTCGACTGCGATCCCCTGGCGGGCGCCGTCGCCGAGCAGTGCAACGGAGTCGACGATGACTGCGACGGCCGCACCGACGAGCAGGCCCAGGGGGTGGGCGCGGTCTGCGAGGCGGGGGTGGGTGGCTGCCGCCGCGCGGGCCTGCGCGCCTGCGTGGCCGGCCAGCTCGCCTGCGACGCCGTGGCCGGCGCGCCCCAGGCCGAGCTCTGCAACGGCAGCGATGACGACTGCGATGGCACCACCGACGAGGACGCCGCCGAGACCCAGCAGATCTGCGCTGCGGGCACCGGCGCGTGTCGACGGACGGCCAACCGCACCTGCGTCGGGGGCCAGGTCGGCTGCCCGGCCGTCGCGGGCCCGCCCGCCGCCGAGGTCTGCGACACCGTGGACAACGACTGCGACGCCCGCATCGACGAGGGCTTCGGCGAGGTCCTCTGCGGCGTCGGCGCCTGCCTGCACGCCATCAACCGCTGCGATGGCGGCGCCCCCGAGCCCTGCGATCCCCTGCTGGGCGCCACGCCCGAGCAGTGCAACGGCGAGGACGACGACTGCGACGGCCGCACCGACGAGGAGGCCCAGGGGGTCGGCCTGGCGTGCAGCCAGGGCGTCGGCCTGTGCCGCGCCGACGGGGTGACGATCTGCGACGCGGGCGCCGTGCGCTGTGACGCGGCCGTGGGCCAGCCCGCGGCGGAGCGCTGCAACGGCCTGGACGACGACTGCGACGGCCGGCTGGACGAGCAGGCCGTGGGCGTTGGCGACGCCTGCACCAGCGGCGTCGGCGTCTGCGCCCGGGGCGGCGCCCGGATCTGCGTCGATGGCCAGCTCGCCTGCGACGCCGTCCCGGCCGGCCCCGGGGCCGAGGCCTGCAACGGCGCCGACGACGACTGCGACGGCCGCACCGACGAGGGCCTGGGCCAGCAGGCCTGCGGCGTGGGCGTCTGCGCCCGCATGATCCCCGCCTGCGTCGACGGCGGCTCCCCCGTCTGCGATCCCCGCCTGGGCGCGGGCGCCGAAGCGTGCAACGGCGCCGACGACGACTGCGACGGCCGCACCGACGAGTCCCTGGGCACCGCCCCCTGCGGCGTCGGCGCCTGCGCGCGGGACATCCCCAACTGCCTGGGTGGCCAGGTCAACGTCTGCGATCCCTTCGAGGGCGCGGGCATCGAGCTGTGCAACGGCGTCGACGACGACTGCGACGGCCGCACCGACGAGGCCATCCCCGGCACGGGCGACGCCTGCGAGCGCGGGGTGGGCGCCTGCCAGCGCGCGGGCGTGATCATCTGCGATGGCGCCGTCATCCGGTGCAGCGTCTCGGCCGGCCAGGGCGCCGCCGAGACCTGCAACCTGATCGATGACGACTGCGACGGCCGCACCGACGAGGCCACCGGCGGCCAGGCCTGCCAGGCCGGCGTCGGCGCCTGCCGCATCGGCGGCCAGCAGATCTGCGTGGCCGGCGCGCTGCAGTGCGACGCCCAGCCCCGCCCGCCCGTGCCCGAGGTCTGCAACGCCGCCGACGACGACAGCGACGGCCGCGCCGACGAGGCGGCCGTGGGCGAACCTGACTGTGATTTCAATGGGTTGCGCGATGACTGCGACCTGCACTTCGGCCGCGCGGCCGACTGCGATCAGGACGGCCAGCCCGACGCCTGCGAGATCGCGCGGGGCGACGAGGAGGACTGCGACCTCGACGGCATCCCCGACGTCTGCGACGACGCCTGCGTGCCCGACGTGGATCCGCCCCTCGTCGACCTCTTCTTGTCGACCCGCACCGTCAACCCGGGGCAGGCCATCCAGGTGGTGGTCGACGCCGTGGACGACGTGGGTGTCGTGAGCTGCCAGCTCTTCGTGGACGACGTGGAGGTGCCCCTCGACGGCTTCTGCCAGGCCTTCGTCCAGCTCGCCGATCCCGGCTTCCACAGCTTCATCGGCGTGGCCCGCGACGCCGCCGGCAACGAGGGCCAGGACGCCGACACGGTGCGGGTGCGCGATCCCAACGACGTCGCCTGCCCGGTCCTGGCCATCCAGGCGCCGGCCAACGGCTCCACCATCCGCCAGGCGACGCCGGTGATCGGCTCCGTGAACGACGCCAACCTGGTGGAGTGGCGGCTGTCGTGGGGGACGATCCAGAACCCGGAGCAGACCGTGGTGGGCCGCGACGTGCAGGTCATCAACGGCGGCCTCCTGGGCCTCCTGGATCCGGGCCTCATCCCCGTGGGGCAGCACGGCCTGCGGCTGCGGGGCGAAGACATCAACGGCTGTGTCAGCACCCTCACCGGCAGCTTCACCGTGGCGGCCTGCGAGCCGCTGCCCGAGCTCTGCGACGGGGCCGACAACGACTGCGACCAGCGCGTCGACGAGGCCTTCGCGGGCCTCGGCGACGCCTGCACCGCGGGCCTGGGCGCCTGCGCCCGCGCCGGCACCATCGCCTGCACCCAGGACGGCCTGCTGGCCGACTGCGACGCGATCCCCGGCGCCCCCGCTGCCGAGCGCTGCGATGCCATCGACCATGACTGTGATGGCAACCCCCTCAACGGCTTCGCCGTCGGCGGTGCCTGCACCGTGGGCGTCGGCGCCTGCCGCCGCGTCGGCCAGACCCGGTGCCGTGCAGCCGGAGATGGCACCGAGTGCGACGTGGCCGCCGGTCAGCCGGGCGCGGAAGACTGCGATGGCATCGACGATGACTGCGACGGCCGCATCGACGAGGGGGCCTGCCCGGACCTCAACCCGCCCCAGGTCACCCTGGAGGTGCAGCCCCTCGCCGCCGCCGTGGGCGAGCCCATCCAGATCACCGCCACCGCCACCGACGATCGGGGCGTCGCGAGCCTGACCGTCACCGTCGACGGCCAGCCGCTGGCCCTCGATGGCGACGGCCACGCCACCTTCCTGCCCCCGGCCGAGGGCGACTTCCTGGTGCTGGCCGTGGCCCTGGACGACGCCGGCAACGAGGGCCGCGCCCAGGAGACCATCACCGCCGTCGAGTCCCGCCCCACCGCCGTGGCCCGCGCGACGCCCGACCGCCTGGGCCGCGGGGACGGCCGCGCCACGGTCGTCACCCTGGACGGCTCCGCCTCCTTCGGGGGCGGCGCCCTCACCTATGCCTGGATCATCCCCGACGCCCAGGTGGTGGGCGGCGGCCTGGACGAGCCCATCGTCCGCGTCACGCTGCCCGGCGATCACGACCACCCCTTCACGCTGCGGGTCAGCAACGCCCTGGGCACCGACACCGCCGCTGGCGCCATCCGCATCAACAGCCCGCCGCTGGCCATCATCGACGCCCCGGTGTCGCTCCCGGTCGGCGCCCAGCTCGACCTGGATGGCACGCAAAGTACTGATCCTGAAGGGGATCCGCTGCAGTACGCCTGGCGCGTCGTGGAGGCCCCCGCCGGCTCGGCGGCCGCGCTCCAGGCCCCCGACGCCGACGTGGCCACCTTCGTCCCCGACCTGGGCGGCCTGTACCGCTTCGAGCTGATCGTGGGCGACGGCCTGGCCGACAGCGCCCCGGTCGTGCGCGCCGTCGTGGCCACCAGCGCCGATCTGCAGGCCCCGTCCGTCGCGGTGCAGTACTCCCAGAACCCGGTGGTCACCGGCACGCCGGTCACCCTCACGGTGGTGGCGGTCGATCCCGGCGGCATCGCCCAGCGGCGCCTCTTCGTGGATGGCATCGAGGTGGCGCTGGACGGCGCGGGCCGCGGCCAGTTCACGCCCCGGCCGACGGCCGCTACGCCGTCCGAGGCCGAGGCCTGGGACCGCGCCGGCAACCCCGGCGGCGTCCTCGACGCCCTGTTCGCCTACTCCGCGGCCGACGACGGCCCCCACCGTCGCCCTCACCGCCCCCGCCGAGGGGCCCTCATCGCCGGCGTCTTCCCCCTGCGCGGCACGGTGAACGACACCGATCTGGCCAGCTACCAGGTCCAGCTCTCGCCGCGGGGCGCCGCCACCTGGACGACCGTCTTCGAGGGGGATCAGCCAGTCGTCAACGGCCTGATCGCCGATGTGGATCCCTCGGCGATGGCCGAAGGCTTCTACGATCTGCGGGTGGTGGCGACCGACGACCGGGGCAACCGCACCACCGCGGGCCGCCTGATCGAGCTGGCGCCCGGCGCCGGCTTCGGCCGCATGCGCCGCGTCTTCCTCGACGCCCGCACCCCCCTGGTGGGCATTCCCATCGAGATCCGCCGCATCTATGACTCGGGCCGCAAGGCCCCCGGCGACTTCGGGGTGGCCTGGACGCTGGACATCGGGGCGGGGCGCTACGAAGAGACGAACCCCGCCGGCGAGGGCTGGTCGTGGAACGGCCGCTGTGTCGGCATCTTCGGCCCGCCGCCCTCCATCAGCGAGACCCAGAAGCACATCATCACCATCCTGCTGGGGGACGAAGGCTATCGCTTCTATGTGAATGTCATCTTCCAGGCCTGCGGCGGTGGCTTCCAGGAGGCGGTGGTGGAGTTCGAGCCCCTGCCGGGCACGGATGCCACCCTCACCCCCCTGCAAGACAACCTGGTCTGGCTCATCGGCGATCAGTTCTTCGAGGCGGGGACCATCGATCCCTGGGAGCCCACCCGCTTCCGGCTCGACCTCGCCGATGGCCGGTCCGTCATCTATGACATCCATGAGGGCGTGGAGCGCGTGGACGACGGCGACGGCCACGCACTGACCATCGACGCCCAGGGCGTCCACCACTCCAGCGGGGTGTCCATCACGCTGGTGCGCGACGCCCAGGGACGCATCACGACGCTGCGGCTGCCGGACGGGGCGGAGCGGACCTATCTCTACGACGCCCAGGGCGATCTCATCCAGACCACGGACTTCCGGGATGGAGAGACGTTCTATCGGTATGACTTCCAGCACAACCTGCTGCGCATCGTGGATCCCCGCGGCAACGTCCCGCTGAGCATGGAGTACGATGAGACCGGGCGGGTGGCTGCCTATGTCGATGGCAATGGCAACCGCCTGGCCGTGGATCACGATCCCGCCGGCCGCCAGGAGGTGCAGACCGACCGCCGCGGCAACGTGACCATCTACAGCTACGACGCCCAGGGCAACGTCACCGAGATCATCGACCCCCTGGGCGGGCGCACGCTCTACACCTACGACGCCGACGGCAACCTGCTCACCGAGACGGATCCGCTGGGCCATGTGACGCGCAACACCTACGACGCCCAGGGCAACCGGACCGAGAAGATCGATCCCACCGGCGAGCGGTGGACGTGGGCCTACGACGCCGACGGCAACGTGCTGCAAGCCGTTGATCCGGAAGGCAATGTCACCGCCTACACCTACGACGCGGGCGGCCGGCGGACGTCGGAGACGGACGCCACCGGCGCGGTGACGGCGTGGGCCTACGACGCCAACGGCAACAACACCCGGGTCACGGACGCCGAGGGCAACGCGACGACGCTGGCGTGGTCGGGGACCGGGGGGCTGACCCAGATCGTCGATCCGGGCGGCACCACCTTCGCCCTGACCCCGGATCCGGCCAACGGCAACATCACCCGCGAGGTGCACACGCTGCAGACCCGCGCGGGGCCGCGCGCGGTGGAGTGGCGCTACGGCTTCGACCGCGACGGCGAGCTCCTGGGCATCACGGGGCCCGACGGCCAGGTGTCCAGCTTCGAGCGCGACGCGGCCGGGCAGGCCATCGGGGCCACCGACCCTGCCGGCGGCGCCACCGCCCTCACCCTCGACGCCTTCGGCCGCATCCGCGAGCGGCGGACGCCGGACGGCGCCGCCCTGCGGGTGGACTACGACGCCGAGGGCAACGAGACCGCCGTCACCCTGCCCGGCGCGGTGCGGCTGGAGCGCGAGTACGACGCCCTCAACCGCCTGGTCGCCGTGCGCTCCCCCGAGGGGGGCACCGTGGCCCAGACCTTCGACGCCGCGGGCCGGGTGACGCGGCGAACCAGCGCTCTCGGGGCGGCCATCGACTACGCCTACGACGCGGCGGGGCGCCTGAGCACCATCACCCTGCCCGGCGGCGCCGTGACCACCTACGAGCGCGATCGCGCCGGCCGCGTCACGGCCATGGTGGACGCCGAGGGCAGCCGCTGGACGTTCGACCAGGACGGCGAGGGGCGCATCACTCGCGCGGGGCTGCCGGGGGGCGGCGAGCAGCGCACCACCTACGACGGCAACGGCAACCCCACCTCCATCGTCGAGGCCACCGGCGCGGCCCGCCAGCTTGAGTGGTCGGCCACGGGCGAGCTGATCCGCGTGACGGATTCTGCTGGTGGCATCACGACTTATGGCCGCGACTCCCATGGCTCGCTGGACCGCGTGACGGACGCCCTGGGGCGCATCACCGACTTCGTCTTCGATCCCACGGGGCGCCTGCTGGAGCGCCACCTGCCCCTGGGCCAGGTGGAGCGCATCACCTACGACAGCCGCGGCCTGCCGGCGACCCATACCGACTTCCTGGGCGGCATCACCCGCTTCTTCCACGACGCGGGCGGCCACCTGGAGCGCATGGAGCTCAGCGACGGCACCGCCGTGCGCCACACGCTGGACGCGGGTGGCCGCGATCTGGCCGTCGCCGACCGGCGCGGTACCACGCGCTTCGGCCGCGACGTGCGCGGGCGGGAGGTGCGCTGGGAGGGTCCGGAGGGCGACGTGCTCACCCGCGCCTTCGATCTGGATGGCCGCATCACCGAGGTGGGCACTGCCGCTGGTGTGACGCAGTACGCCTACAACGATCGCTCCGAGCTGACCCGCATCGAGGACCCCGACGGGCGCGTCTTCACCCTCACCCGCGACCGCCTCGGCCGCCCCCTCGTCGTCTCGCTGCCCGACGGCTCCACCCTCACCCGCACCTTCGACGGGCTGGGGCGCCTGACGCACCTGCTGCACCAGGAGGGCGATGGCAGCACGCGCGCCGAGCTGCTCTACACCTACGACGTCGGCGGCCACATCACCCGCATCGCCGAGGACGACGGCCGGGTGGTCGACTACGCCTACGACGCCCTCGACCGCCTGGTGGAAGAGACCATCACCGAGCCCGGCCAGGCCCCCGAGACGCTGCGCTACGCCTACGACGCCGTGGGCAACCTGGTGCAGCGCGAGGATGCCGGCGGCACCCGTGACTTCACCTACGATGCCAACGATCGCCTGATCGACGACGATCGCTTCACCTACACCTGGGATGACAATGGCCGTGTCATCGGGCGCCAGGGTCCCGGGGTCGATGAGACGTGGCGCTATGACGGCCTGGGTCGCCTGGTCGCCGTCGAGCGCGATGGCTTGCCGACCATCGAGTATGACTACGACGTCGATGGCATGCTCGCCGGCCGGCGCGTCGGGGCCGATGGCCAGCGCTACCTCTGGGATCGCGGCCGCGGGCTGCCCCTGCTGGCCGAGGTCCGCGACGCGGCCGACGACAGCCTGATCACCCGCTACGTCCATGGGGCGGGCGGCCTGCTGGCCCAGATCCAGGGCGACGGGGCCCTGGACGTCCTCACCCCCGACCACCTGGGCACCGTGCGCGCCAGCAGCCGCGGCGGCGTCACCACCCGCCATCGCTACGAGGCCTACGGCGCCCCCCGCGCCGGCGGCGACCTGCTGGGCTACACCGGGGCCTACACCGATCCCGACACCGGCATGCTCTTCCTGCGCGCGCGCTGGTACGCCCCCGCCATGGCGCGGTTCATCACCACCGACGCCGACGCCGGCGATCCCGCCGATCCGCGCACCATCAACCGGTACGCCTATGGCTTCGGCGATCCCATCGGCCACAGCGATCCGACGGGCCACTTCTCGGTCATCAGCGTGTCGGTGGCCCTGACCATCGTGAGCGTCCTGGCCAACATCGCCTTCACCATGTGGCCCTCGGCCCTCGACTTCATCTTCAGCGGCCTGGGCGCCTTCTCGGCCCTGCGCTTCAGCAACCAGACCGCCGTGGTCTTCCCGTTCGCGTCGCTCGGCGCGAACCGGGGCATCATCGGCGCCACGTTCGGGCTGGAGCTCCTGCGCTTCAACGGCGGCATCTGGGCGCTGTACTTCTACTTCGGCCTGAGCCTGACCACCGCCGCCAGCACCGGCATCAGTGGCAGCCTCAACGTGGCCATCGGCGTCATCTACGACACCCCCGCGCCCACCAACTACACCGGCTGGTTCATCGCCATCACCGCGGGCGGCGCCAAGCTGGCCAACGCCCTGGCGCGCAAGGTCAAGCGGCTGCCGGCGAACATCCGGCCCGCGTCCTCGTGCACCATCTTCTGGTCACCGAGCGCCACCTTCACCGAGGGCGACGGCACCAACCGCTTCAGCCACGGCTTCTCCTGCGCGGCCCACTCGTTCAGCTTCGGCGGCACCCCGGGCCCGCTCAAGAACAGCCTGGCCATCTCTTTCACCTATTATATCAAGCTGTTGGAGATGGGCCACCAGCCAGGGGACGAGTACCAGAACCTCGACTTCGGCTTCTGAGCCATGATCGACCGCGCCCACGCCAGCCCCATCGACTACGACCGGCTGAGCACCGACGACCTGTACACCCTCGTGATCATCGCGAGCGTCATGGTGGGCGGGGTCCTGCTCACCGCGCTCGTCGGCCTCGTGCGGGATCTGCGCAAGGCGCGGCGTGCCGGGGCGCCGACCCGGGGCATCTGGCTGCGCGCGGCCCTCATCGGCGCCATCGCCGTGGCCATCGCCGGGCTCTTCATCTGGGGGGAAGGCACCCACCCCCGGGGCTGACGTCCCCCGGCGGTCAGGGCTGCGGGTAGCAGCAGAAGATCGAGCGCGTCACCCCGCCGCACTCCAGGAACCCCGGCAGGGCGTGCTGCTGGTCCATCGGATCGAAGACGGTGTCGTTGTCGAAGTTCCAGGTCGGCACGCCCTCCGCCAGGAAGCTCACGAACTCCCCATCGGCCAGGGTGTTGCCGGTGTAGGTCCAGTCGACGCAGTTGCCACCCTGGCCGGGCGGGGAGTCGAAGCCCAGCACGAGGACCGACGTGGTGCGCTGGATCCAGGCGGTGGTGCCGGCCGGGATGGTCGCCAGCTCACCCGCTGCCTCCGCCGCCAGCAGCTCCTCGTAGTCGCAGACATGGTCGGCGCCCTGGAACCGGCAGGCCGCGTGGCCCGCCTCCAGCCCCTCCTGGCCCTGGGCGTTCGGCAGCTCGCCCCAGTTGGACGTGGCGCCCCCGATCAGCCCCGCGATGTAGGTATGCCCCGCCGGGCCACCATCGACCCCGGCGTCCGTCGGCGGCAGAGCCGCGTCCACCATCGAAGCCGCGTCCACCATCGAAGCCGCATCCGCCGGCGGCGCCGCGTCCGCCATCGGGCCCGCATCGGCCCCCGGCGCTGCATCCGGCCCCTGGTCCGGCCGCGGCCCCTGGTCCGGTGCCAGCCCCGCGTCCGTCCCCTCGCAGACACACGCCCCGAAGGTGTTGTCCGCCTGGCGGATCTGGGCCCCCATCGCGCCACTCGGACAGGCGCAGGCCGACGACTGGCCCGGCACCAGGGCCGCGCCCTCGCCCCGTCGCTGTCACACCCCGCCAGCACCAGCACCCCCAGCAGCCACCCGGTTCTCGTCATCACGCTCCCCTCAGCACGCCCAACGCGATGCCATGCGCCCCTGTAGCAGATCGGTGACGGCCGCGACGAGTCTCGGAAAAAAGACATTGAAGACAACACCTTGCCGCCCGGCTCAGCGACCCGTTGCCCCTGCCCCTTGCGCCCACGACCCCCGCCGCCGATGCTGCCCCCCGACCAGCGAAGGAGACGTCATGAGCGACCTGCAGTACGAAGACCTCGTCGTCGGCACCGGCGCGCAGCCCGTCAAGGGCCAGACCGTCACGGTGCACTACACCGGCTGGCTCACGAGCGGCCAGAAGTTCGACAGCTCCGTGGACCGCGGCCAGCCTTTCCGGTTCCCCCTCGGCATGGGCCGCGTGATCAAGGGCTGGGACGAGGGCGTCGCCTCGATGAACGTGGGCGGCAAGCGCCGCCTCACCATCCCGCCGCACCTGGCCTACGGTGCCCGCGGCTCCCGGCGCCATCCCCCCCAACGCCACCCTCGTCTTCGAGGTCGAGCTGCTCGGCGTCGGCTGACGGTGGTGAGCCTGCTCGTCGCGCTGCTCCTGGGCCCCCATCGGGCTCGCCCTGCGCGACGACGCCCGCCTCGTCCTGGAGCGCCACTGCGGCGAGTGCCACATCGGCACGCTGCCCACCGCCCTTCCCGCTGCCCTCGCCGTCTACGACCTGGCCCGGCTCGAGTGGGCGCAGACCATGACGGATGCGCAGCTCAGCGCCCTCTCGGCCCGCATCGGCGAAGGCAGCGCCTTCGTCGATCCCTTCGACGTGCGCAACGCCGGCAAGCGCCCGCCCCCCGCCCCCACGCCCGCCGAGCAGGCGGTCGTGCCAGTACATCGAGGCCACGCGCGCGGCGCGGCGCCCGCCGACCACCCCGCCAGGAGTCGAGCGCCACGAGCCCGGACGGGTGCCATGTCCCTCATCCTCTTCGGCCACTGCTTCTCCTCGTACACCCAGAAGGTGCTGACGGCGCTGTACGAGAACGCCACCCCGTTCGAGCTGCGGAGCATCGGCCCTGACACCCCGAGTTCACGGCGGAGTGGGCCGGGCGCTGGCCGCTGCGGCGCTTCCCGGTGCTGGTGGACGGCGACCGACAGCTCGTCGAGAGCAGCGTCATCATCGAGTACCTCCAGCTCGCGCACCCGGGCCCGACCCGCTTCCTCCCCGACGACCCGCTGGCCGCCCTCGACGTGCGCTTCTTCGACCGGTTCTTCGATCTGCATGTCATGAACGCCGCGCAGTACGCGGTGGACGGCGCCCTCACCGGCGATCCCGTCAAGCGCCGGGACGGCATGGCCACCGCGGTCGAGAAGCTGGAGCGCGCCTACGCCTGGCTCGACGGCGCCCTCGAAGGCCGCACCTGGGCCACCGCTGTCGATGTCTGGGAAGTTCCCAGCTACGCCGCCGATGGCGATGGTCCTTCGAAGGCCAGGCGGGGTTCTTTGCTGGGACTCTTCCCTCGGGATTCATGCGAAACAACCCGATGACCTCCGCGGGCTCGCTGCGATCCGCAACGTCGAACCGTGGCTCTGGGCCCGGTCTTCCGAAGCTGTCCCGGGCCGTGACGACCGAGTATGAGTGTTGCCCGTCCAATCTTCTTGTCGCGTACCGACACCCATCAACAGTGAGGAGCCTCCGAAACATGAACAAGACTCTCTTGCTCCTTGGCATCTGCCTGTTTGGAGCCTGCACTGCCGAGCCTTCGATCTCCCAGCTGCGCCAGGCCACCACGACGGAGGATCATCTCGCTGGTGGCCGAGCTCCCCCTGGTCGCGCAAAGTCTACGGAACCGCCGAGATCGCACAGCTCAACGCCGTGGTCGATGAGCTGCGCACCTGCTCCCTGGCCGAATTGCAGGACGCGATCGAGTACATCTATCTGTCGGGTGAGGTGCCGCGAGACGATCTGCAGGACTCCAAGACCTTCTTGATCCTGCGGGCGCTCTTTGCCGTCCCGACCTCCGAGTCGATCTCGGTCGCGAAGTCGTTCGGAGGCTGGGTGCGACCGGAGCTGTTCCTGACCTCCACCCCTTCGCAGGTCAACCTGCTCTGGCCGCTGACCCTGAACACCGCCGATCAGGTCACCGGCGTCGCGTCCTACATGGGCTACACGGGGACGTGGTACGACGCCGTGGGTGAGTTCGCCTGGTTCAGGACAAGTACGGCCTGCGCTGACGGCCACCTGCTCACGTCCCCCGCGGCTTCGCACGCCCGGTCAGGGTGGCCGCCGGGATCGTCAGGCCAGGGATGCTTGGGGTAGCGGCCCCGGAGATCCTTGCGCACCTCGGGGTAGCCGTTGGCCCAAGCTCGCGAGATCACGGGTGATCTGGGCGGGGCGGTTGTTCGGGGCGAGCAGGTGCAGGCGCACGGGCTCGCCGCCGACGGGGTGGCGGCCAGGCCGAAGAACTGCTGGATGCGGCCGGCGACGACGGGGGCTCGGCGGGGTCCCCGTACTCGATGCGCGCCGACGTCCCGTCGGGCAGCGTGAGGGTCGGCGGCGCGTGGCGGTCGAGGGCCTGGGCGGCGTCGCGGCCCAGCAGCCCGCGCAGGGTGGCCACCAGGGGCAGGCGGCGCAGGTCGGTGAAGCTGCGGCAGCCCGTGCAGAGCGTGATCAGCAGCGGGCTCGGGGCGCCCGGCCGCAAGGCGTCCAGGTCGGGCAGGTCGGGGCGGCGCGCTGCCAGCCAGCGCAGCCGGGCCAGGAAGCGCTCGTCCTCGGGGCCGAAGCCGAAGGCCCGCGCGGGATCGGCGGCGGCGGCGGCGGCCAGCACCTCGGCCGCCACCGACGGATCGGCAGGGCGGACCGCCTCGCGGACGGTGAGGGCCAGGTAGCGCTGCTGCTCGACCTCGACGACGGCCTCGATCGGGATCGAAGCGGGTCTCGACGTGCCGAGGTCGTGGGCAGCGTGGCCGGATCGAGGGCCAGCGCCAGGCGGACGCGGTGCTCGGTGCCCCGCGCCCCGCCCTCCACCGCCAGGGCCAGCAGCCAGGGGGCGTCGCGGACGATGGAGCGGGCGTCCAGCACCGCCCCGCTGCCCGAGGCCAGCTTCAGGCGCTCGCTCCGGGGCGCGCGCCGCCAGGCCACGCGGTCAGGAAGCCGGCGAGCAGGCAGTCGGTCAGCGTCGCGTCGCCCCGGCCCTCGGGGCCCAGGGCCGCCCGGGCGAGCTGGGTGAGCTGGTCGCGCACGCCGGGCGTCGTGGACGGCGCCTCCGCCCCCGCGCGCCAGGGCCTCAGCCGCAGGTCCAGGTCTGAATCCCCCGTGATGTCAGGCACTTCCCGCAAGACGTCCCGCTCGCTGATCAGCGCAGCGGCGGCGGCGGCGGGACAGGCAGCCACCGGCGTGGCCGGCCAGGACGACGCGGGCCAGGCGCGGCTCGACGGGGAGCGCCAGCAGGGCCCGGCCCACGGCCGTCAGGCCGCCCTCCACGCCCCCAGCAGGCGCAGGACGTCCTCGGCCTGGGCCCGGGCCGCCGCCGCGGGGGCGAGCCAGCCGAAGGTGGCCGGATCGGCCCCCCGGCCCGGATCTCGAGGGCGACGCGGGTCAGATCGGCCCGCAGCAGCTCGGGCACGTCGTCGGCCGGCCGGGCGGTGTGCTCGCCCTGCGTCCACAGGCGATGGCAGCGCCCGGGGCCGGTGCGTCCGGCCCGACCAGCCCGCTGGTCGGCCGACGCGCGGCTGATGGGCCGGCGCAGGAGCCGGGTCAGGCCCGCGGCGGGATCGAAGACGGGCTGGTGCGCGAGCCCCGTGTCCACCACCGCGGCCACGCCGTCGAGGGTCACCGAGGTCTCGGCGACGTTGGTCGCCAGCACGACGCGGCGGGGGCCGCCCGGGGCCAGGGCCCGGTCCTGGGCCTCGGCGGGCAGCCGGCCGTGGAGCGGCAGGACCTCCACGTCGTCCAGCTCGCCCAGCGCCTGGGCCGTCCGCTCGATGTCGGCGACGCCCGGCAGGAACGCGAGGACGTGGCCCGCCGGGGCCTCGCGCAGCGCCCGCCGCACGCCGGCCGCGCAGCGCAGCGGGAGGGGGCGGTCGTCCACGCGGGATTCATACGTGATCTCAACGGGATACGTGCGACCCGCCGCCTCGACGACGGCCGCGTCGAGGAACGCCGCCACCGGCCCGGGATCGAGGGTGGCCGACATGGCGACGAGCCGCAGGTCGGGCCGCACCTCCCGACGGATCTCGGCCAGCAGCGCGACGGCCAGGTCGGCGTGCTGGGAGCGCTCGTGCAGCTCGTCCAGGATGACGACGCTCACCCCCTCCAGCAGCGGGTCGGCCTGGAGCCGGCGGGTCAGCGAGCCCTCGGTGATGACCTCGATGCGGGTGGTCGGGCCGACGCGGCGCTCGAAGCGGATGTGCCAGCCCACGGTGGCGCCCACGGGCTCGCCGCGCTCGGCGGCCATGCGGGCGGCCACCATGCGGGCGGCCACCCGGCGGGGCTGGAGCATGAGGATGCTGCCCTCGCCGGCCAGCCCACGTCGAGGATGGCCGGCGGCACGCGCGTGCTCTTGCCGGCGCCGGGCGGCGCGACCAGGACCGCGGCCCCGCGATCGCGGAGGGCGGCGAGCAGGGCCGGCAGGGCGGCATCGACGGGGAGCGGGGGCAGCGCCATGGGCCGGCATTCTCCCACGGGTTGCCGCGATCCGGGGGAAAAGGCGATACAGGGGGCCGACCAAGGGGGGAGATGCGGATGCGGAGCATGTGGCGGTGGGCCCTGGTGGCGGCGCTCGTGGCGGGCTGTGACAGCGGCGGCGGGGGCGGCGGCGCGGGTGCGGCGGATCGCTGGACGGCGGCCTCGACGGCGCGGCCGGCGCGGGCGGCGGCATGGGCGGCGCGGGTGGCGTGGGCGGCGGCGCGGGCGGCATGGGCGGTGCCCCCGACGCGGCGGTGGACGCCGCGGTGCCCGACATGGCGGTCGAGTGCGCCCCGGGCAGCTTCCATGAGCCCGGCGAGGCCCTCTTCGTCGAGCGGACGGCCGAGTGGGGCCTGGAGGCCATCGGCGTGCAGGGCACGCTGCTGTCGGTGGGTGACATCGACGGGGATGGCTATGCCGACGTGATCGCTCGCCGCGGCGGCGTGCGGGCCGACGTGCTCGAGCCCGGCATGGAGGCGCGCCACACCTGGGTCCTGCGCAACACCGGCCGGGGCACCTTCGAGGACGTCACCGTCGCGTCGGGCTTCCTGGCCGTGCGGGGCGACTACCCCATCGCCGTCGGCCGCCCCAACTGGGTCGCGACCTTCGGCGACGTGGATGGGGACGGCGATCTGGATGTGTACTCGGGCATCGACACCCGCACGCCCCCCAGCGTCCCCGGCCCCGGCGACACCATGGTGACCGTCCGCGAGACCAGCGAGCTGCTGCTCAACGACGGCAACGGCGTGTTCTCACTGACGTTTCCGGGCGACCCGCTGCGCCGGGCCGGCCTGGAGGATGTGCCCTCCGGGGCCGCCTTCATCGACTACGACCTGGATGGCCACCTCGACCTGTGGATGAGCCAGGGCGGGCTGGGCGCCCCCCTGCAGGACCGCCTCTTCAAGGGCGGCGCCCGGGGCGACTTCGCCGACGCCACGGTGGAGGCGGGGCTGCGCACCCTGGACTGGGACGGCGCGACCCTGGGTGACCTGAACGCCGCCCGGGGCCACACCACCGCGTGGTCGGCCCAGGCCTGCGACCTCAACAACGACGGCCTGCCCGAGCTGCTCGCCGGCGCCTACGGCCGCGCCCCCAACGCCCTCTGGCAGGCGGCGCGGGACGGCGACGCGGTGCACTTCACCAACCGCAGCGTGGCCTCGGGCTACGCCTTCGACGAGAACCTGAACTGGCAGGACAACCAGTTCGCCCGGTGCTACTGCCAGGCCAACCGGCAGGCCCCCGACTGCGCCGACGTGCCCGCCCCGCAGATCGGCTGCGATCAGATGAACTGGCAGCACCAGTACGACCGCCAGCCCTTCCGCAACGGCGGCAACAGCGGCGCGACCGTCTGCGTGGATCTGAACAACGACGGGTGGATGGACCTGTACACCACCGAGATCCGCCACTGGTGGGCCGGCCAGGCCGCCGACTGGGGCGAGGTGCTGCTCAACACCCAGGAGGGCGACGTGCGCTTCACGCGGCCCGGCCGCGACGCCATGGGCCTCACGCTCCCCCACCCCGCCGGCAACTGGGACGAGGGGCACATCACCGCGGGGGCCTTCGACGTGGACAACGACGGCCGCCAGGACCTCTATGTCGGCGCCACCGACTACCCGGGCAACCGGGGCCTGCTCTACCAGAACATCAGTGAGAACGGGACGTTGGCGTTCCGCGAGGTGCCGACCGACGACTTCTTCGAGCACTGGCGCAGCCACGGCATGGCCGTCGCCGACTTCGACCACGACGGCGACCTGGACATCATCGTCGGCCACTCCCGGGCGCGGTGCGACGAGACCTGCTACCCGACCCAGCAGGTGCGCTTCTTCGAGAACCAGTCCGCCGACGGCGGGGTGAGCAACTGGATCCAGCTCGATCTGCGGGGCGGCCCGGGCACCAACACCTTCGCGGTGGGCGCCCAGGTCCGCGTCGAGACCAGCGAGGGGCTCCAGGCCCAGGAGGTCCAGGGGGGCTATGGCCACTTCGGGGCCCAGAACGACCACGTCCTGCACTTCGGGCTGGGCACGGCCTGCGTCGCCCGGGTGACGATCCGGTGGCCCAACGCGGCGCTGGAGGAGCAGACGGTGACGCTCGTCGGTGGCAAGCGCTACCTGATCCGCCAGGGCGAGGCCCCCGAGGCGCGCTGATGGCGCGTCAGCGCAGGCGGTGCTCGGGCATCACGAAGGGCAGGCTGCGGACCTCGCCCGGCTGGCCGGCGCCGTCCAGCAGCGCCAGCTCCAGGGTGTAGTCGCCGGGCGGCAGGGTGGCGGGAAACGTCGTCCCGCAGCCGCTCCCCACCACGGCCACGCGGCCATCCACCACGGGCAGGAAGCGCACGGCGGGCGTCTCGCCCTCGCGCTTGAGGGTGGCCTGCACCACCCCGACCCCCGGCGCCTCCACCCGGATGACCCGCGACCACTTCAGCCCGAAGGGCCCCTCGTCCACGTCCGTGCTCTTGACGATGAGCGGATCTGCCTTCCAGATCGGGGGCTTGCCGGGAGCGCCCACCGTCCAGCGGCGGTCCAGGAGCCAGGCGGGGGCGTCGTCGCTGGCCAGGGAGACCACGCTGCCCGGCGCCAGGGGCGTGGCCGGGACGAGCCATGCGTGCTGGGGGCCCGTGCCCTTCACCTCGGCCAAGACGGCCTTCCCCGCCGCGTCCACGAAGCGGGGCTTGCCCTTCAGCAGGCGTTCCAGCTCCAGGCGCATGCCCGAGCGAGCCAGCAGCGGGCCGCCAGGCGCGAGGGCCTCGGCCGGCGCGACCACCCCGAGATCGACGGGGCACTGGTAGGCCGCCGCGGGGGCGGCCAGACAGAGGGTGAGAGCGGTGAGCAGGCGTCGCATGGGCGCATGGTGCGCCAGGGCGGGCGGCGGGGTCAAAGCACCGCGGCAGGCTGCCGCGGCGCGGCGTTCTGGCGGACGAAGTGTCCCGCCCGCCGCTACTTGCCCATCTCGCGGACGAGCTGGACGAGGCCCTTGACGACCTCCGGCTTGTCCTTCAGGTCGGGGTTGGGGCCATCATCGGCGAGAGGCCGACGGAGGGGCCACCGCCCACGATGACCTTGGCGAGGTGATCGTCGGTGACCTTCTCCTGCCAGCCAGGCTCGTTGAAGGAGCGGGGCTTGGGGTTGAGGGCCTGGCCGGCAGGGCCGTCGCCCTTGCCCGTCTGGCCGTGGCAGGTGGCGCAGCGCTGGGAGAACACGGTCTTGGCCTCGGTCAGGGCCTGCTCGGAGACCCCCGCCTTGGGGCCCTCGTCCTTGCTGCCGCAGGCGGTGGTGAGGCCGGCCAGCGAGAGGGCGATCATGAGGGTGCGCATCGTTCTTCCTTTCATGGTGCCCGCTGGGGGGGCGGGCGTCGGGCTCGCGGGGAGCGTCGGGGGCGTGCTCGCAATCAAGGCGCATGCCACCCGGGCTTCACTCCCGTCGGGGCATGGGGTACAAGCGTCGGGCCGCTTTCGCAAGCGTCCAGTCGACCGGGGAGCATGATGTCCGAACCGAGCACCACACCCAACGCCGCCGTCGATGAGGGCGCGCCCATCTACACGCCCGAGCCGGGCGAGACGCAGCTCTCCTTCCGCGCGGTCCTGACGGGCACGCTGCTGGGCTCGGTGGTCTGCGCGATGAACATCTACTTCGGTCTGCGCACCGGGTGGAGCATCGGCGGGTCGCTCATCGCGGCCATCCTCTCCTACTCCATCTTCAACATCCTCAAGCCGGCCGTGCCCTTCAGCCGCCTCGAGACCAACATCGCCCAGACGGCGGGCTCCGCCGCGGGCTCGATGACGTCCACCGCCGGCCTGCTGGCGGCCATCCCGGCGATGATGATCCTCGGCTTCCACCTGGGGTGGCTCGAGCTGTACCTGTGGGCCGCCTCGGTCGCGTGGCTCGGCGTCTTCTTCGCCGTGCCGCTCCGGCGCCAGATGGTCCTGGTGGAGAAGCTGCGGTTCCCGACGGGCACCGCGACGGCCAACACCATCGTCGCCATGTACGCCAGCGGCGCGGACGCGCTGCGCAAGTCCCGGGCTTTGTTGATGTTTGCGGCGGGTGCCGGCGCCTTCACCCTGGCCAAGCACTTCCTCCCCGAGCTGGAGGAGCCCCCGCTGCCCACCTGGTTCGCGAGCTGGTTCGGCGAGAACGCCCTGGTCACCACCCTCGTGGCCGTGCCCGCCGCCTACTCCTTCACCGTCCTCATCTCGCCGCTGATGCTGGGCGCCGGGGTGCTGATCGGCATGCGCGTCGCGCTCTCGCTGCTGGCCGGCGCCCTGGTGGCCTGGGGCGTCCTGGCCCCGATGGTCGAGCACTGGGAGCTGGTGAAGGGCCCCACGATGAGCTACGGCAGCGGCTCGCGCGGCTGGATCCTGTGGGTGGGCGTGGCCATCATGGTGGCCGACTCCCTCACCCAGCTCGCCCTGTCCTGGAAGACCATCGTCAACACCTTCCGGCGCACCTCGTCGACGGGCGAGGCGGCCGACACCGCCGCGGCTTCCGAGATGATCCCCAACAAGTGGTGGATCGGCGGCCTCATCGCCGCGACCATCCTCACCACCATCTCCGCCCAGGTCGTCTTCGACATCCCGGTCTACCTGACGCTCATCGCCATCGCCCTCTCCAGCATCCTCGCTGCCATCGCGGTGCGCTCCACGGGCGAGACCGACATCAACCCCATCGGCGGCATGGGCAAGGTGACCCAGCTCGTCTACGGCGGCATCGCCCCCGGGGCCATGGCCACCAACCTGATGGCGGCGGGCATCACCGGCGCGGGCGCCTCCCAGGCCGGCGACATGATGCAGGACCTCAAGACGGGCCACCTGCTGGGCGCCTCGCCGCGCAAGCAGATGCTGGCCCAGCTCTTCGGCATCGCCGGCGGCATCCTGGTCTGCGTCCCCATCTACATGCTCTTCATGAAGGCGTACGGCATCGCCGGCATGCCCGATCTCGACCCCGCCAAGGCCAGCCAGGCGTTCCCGGCGCCGGCGGCCCAGGCCTGGAAGGCCATGGCCGAGCTGCTCTCCAAGGGCTTCGACGCCCTGCCCACCGGCGCCGAGTGGGGGGTGCTGGCGGGCACCATCTTCGGCGTCGCGCTGCCGGTGGCCCGCAAGTTCGCCCCCGACAAGATCGCGGCCGTCCTGCCCTCGGCCCTCGCCTTCGGCATCGCGTTCATCGTGCCGGCCACCTACTCCGTGGCCATGTGCGCGGGCGCCGTGATCTTCTACCTCTGGAAGCGCCGCTCCCCCAAGAGCGCCACTGAGCTGGGCTTCGCCATCGCCTCGGGCCTCATCGCCGGCGAAGGCCTCATGGGGGTGGTCAACTCCATCCTCACCCTGCTGGGCATCGGTGGCCACTGAGCCCCAGCGCCTGCTGGACCTCCCCCACGCCGAGGTCCGCCGCCTGCTGGCGGCGGGGGCGCCCGTCTACCTGCCGGTGAACCCGGTCGAGTACCACGGCCCCCACCTGTCCCTGCACAACGACCGCCTCATCTCCCACGCCCTCATCCGCGCGCTGCACCCCGAGGTGGCCCCCGACCACCCGCTGTTGGTGGCCGACGACCTGGAGATCGGGGTCGATCCGTGCTGCGGGCCGGGCACCCGCTACACGACGCTGAGCACGGCGAAGAGGCTGGTGCGCGAGGCCTGCCGGGCCCTGGCGGAGCTGGGCGCCACCCGCGTCGTCCTCATGACCTTCCACGGCAGCCCGCTGCACAACCTGGCCCTGGAGGCGGGCGTCCGGCTGCTGCGCCGCCGCGGCGTCGCCGCCCTCTCGCCCTTCAACCTGGTGCTCCAGCGGATGCTCACGCTGGATCCGGCCGAGTTCGCGGCAGCGGCCGAGCCCGTGGCCGATCCGGCCGACCGGGCGCGGGTGATCGCCGATCTGGCGGTGGACCTGCACGCCGGCTTCTTCGAGACCTCCATCGCCCTGCACGTCGAGCCGGCCTCGGTGCACCCGGCCCATGTGCACCTGCCGCCCTGCCCCGAGGTGCGCCCGAACCGCTTTTTTCTTTTTGTTTCCAAGGCATTGGCGACGCTGGGCGCGCGGCGGGTGGCCCGCGACTGCAGCTTCATCGCGTGGGGCCTGGGCTGGTACGGCCAGCGGCCCTTCCCCGGCTACACCGGCCGGCCTCACCTGGCCAACGCGGCGTCCGGGGCGTGGTACCTGCGGATGATGGTGCAGGAGGCCGCGCCGGTGGTGCGCGCGACGCTCTTCGAGGGCAGGCCCGGGCCGCTGCCCATCCTGCCCTGGCTGGCGTGGATCACCCTGGGCGGCCGCATCGGCGGCATCCGGGTGCCCGCCGACCGCTTCCTGCCCCCGCCCCCGGCCTTCGGGGGCTAGCCGGCTACCCCCGGCTTCAGCCGAGGACGGTGAGGACGCCGAAGTGCAGGGCGTCGAGGGCCTTGCGCTCGGTCAGGGCAGGAACCCGGGCCCCCGTCCGCCCGGCGACCCCAGAGGCGACGGCTCTGGTCCCCGGCCGCGCCGGCGTCGACGCGCTCGACGATCCAGACGCCATCGATGTCGGCGCCGCAGTTCTTCATGGAGAAGCGCATCCCGACCCGCAGGCCGGCGATCTCGGCCGGCCGGCTGGCGGCCTGCTCGGCGGCGCGCCGCTCCAGCTCGCGCCACTCGGCCTCCTGCTCGCGGGCCTTCGCGTCGGCACGCTCGCGCTCCAGCGTCGTGGCGACCTTGCGCTCTTCGAGCCGGCGCTCGACGGCCTTCTTCTGCTCTTCGACGTTGTCCTGGACCATGAGGTCCAGCAGGGACCCTCCGCTCATCGCGGCCTCCTGCACCCGGGCGTGCCGCCAGGGTAGCAGAAGTGGCGCGCGGCGGGGGAGTGGCGGGCCATCAGCCCAGCTTGCAGACGGTCTTCAGCAGGCGGGTGGCCACGCGGTAGGGATCCGCGTTGGCGTTGGGACGGCGATCCTCCAGGTAGCCATGGCCCTGGTCGGCCACGGACCGCGGCACGCGGATGCTCGCGGTGCGGTCGGCGACGCCCCACTTGAACTCCCGCCACGAGCACGTCTCGTGGTGGCCGGTCAGGCGGGCCTCGTAGTTGGCGCCGTACTCGTCCAGGTGCTCCTGGCGGCGCTCGCCGATGAGGTTGCACGCCTCCTCGATGGCCTTGAACCCGCCCGGCTGGCGCATGGTCGCGGTGGAGAAGTTGGTGTGCATCCCCGCGCCGTTCCAGTCCCCCTGGGCCGGCTTGGGATCGAAGCTGACCTCCACCTTGGGCTCGGCGGTGCGCTTGAGGATCCAGCGGGCCAGCCAGAGGTGGTCCGAGGTGACCAGGCCGCCGGCGGCGCCCACCTGGAACTCGGCCTGGCCGGGCATGACCTCCCAGTTGAAGCCCGCCACGAGCAGGCCCGCCGCGATGGAGTTGGCCATGAAGGCCTCATAGATCTCGCGGCCCGCGATGTTCATGGCGCCGACGCCGCAGTAGTAGGGCCCCTGGGGCCCGGGGTAGCCGTTGATGGGGAAGCCCAGGGGGCCGCCGTTGAAGTGGAAGAAGGTGTACTCCTGCTCGAAGCCGAACCAGGCGTCGGCCTCCGCAGCGCCCGCCTCGAGGACGGCGCGCAGCGCGGCGCGGTAGTTGGTGCGGTTGGGGGTGCCGTCGGCGTTGAACACCTCGGTCAGCACCAGGTAGCCGCCCGGACGAAACGGATCGCGGCAGGCCGCGACCGGCTTGAGGATGATGTCGGAGTCGCGCCCCTCGGCCTGGCTCGTCGACGAGCCGTCGGCGCCCCACTCGGGGAACTGGCTCATGTCGATGGTGGTGACATCCGCGACGCTGGTGGACGGGGGGACGGAGTCAGAGAGCACCTTGGTCTTGGAGCGGACGCCCGGGGTCGGGTGGGCGCCATCGATCCAGATGTACTCGGCGAGAACGGGCATGCGTAGAGCCTCTCTTGCAGAACGCGCCGTCACTCGGCGCGGTTGTGTGGGGCCCTAAACAACAACCGTGCCAGCCGCGCGGCGCCCAGGCGTGGCGGGCCCGGCGCGACCGAGGCTGCCATTTCCGACGAACTGGTCGGACGCAAGCCGCACCGCGACGCATGCGTAGGAAATCGCAGCCGGCAGGCCGGAAACGGCGCCATTTCCGACACATGCGTCGATTCTGGCCGCCCTCGAGGCCCCCGAGGCTCTCGACGTGGACCACGAGCGCCGCCACCTGCTCCCGGCTGAGCACCTCGCCCCAGGCCGGCATCGCGGTGCCCTTCCCCTCGCTGATGGTGCGAAAGAGGCCTGCCCGCATCGAGTCGCCGCCGAAGGTGGCGCTTCCATGCGGGTGCCGAAGGTGCCCCACCGGCGGGCGTGGTTGCCCGGCGCTCGACCGGCGCGCCGTCGAGGCCGTGGCAGAGGGCGCACTGGCCCCGCCAGATGGCGGCGGCGTTGCGGCGGACGTCGGGGTCCAGCTCGTCGATCCGCTACCGCGGGCAGCGCCGCGCGTGGGCGCGGGCTTCTCGAAGGTGAGGCCCAGGGCGGGCGCGCGCTGGGCGATGAACGCCTCGCCGAGGAGGGGGTCGCCGGCGACCGGCGCGACGAGATCGGGCTTGCTGCAGGCCACGAGGGCCAGGCCGAGGCTGAGCGCTGCGGGTTTCATGGCCGGACTCTACCCCGTCCGCGCACCGACCTACAGTGGGCCGCCCCGCCGACGTACGCAGAGGTGGGGCTGGGTGCTTGCCCAGCGACCCGCACTTGCCACAGGATGATCGGGCGGCACCGGTTCGCCGCCCGGCAAAGGGGGAAGACCTTGAAGAACGTCATCGTCTGCGCGCTGGCCCTGACCTTCGGGCTGACCGCCTGCGGTCCCGAGGAGGACGCCACGTCCGTCCCGGAGACCCGCAGCACGGTCCAGGCCCTGGTGACCGTCGAGGGCAGCAACGGTGAGTCGGCCGAGTTCGTGGTCGAGGTGTCCCACGAGGACACCGTCGACGAGGAGGAGGCCCGCCGCCTCGTCCGCAACATCCGGGTGCGGCAGCGCCCGACCTTCGACGAGACGCCGGACACCGTCGGCGTGCGGGTGATCCGCCCCGCCAACGAGCACTGGCTGGTGCCCGAGGATCACGACGTGGGCGTCCAGGTCGTGCCGGTGGATCCCGACATGGACAAGGATCGCTACGAGTGGGACTGGGTCGACCAGGGCCTCGTCTTCCCCCACTGCCCCGAAGGCCGCCACTTCTAGCAGGATGTTGAAAAGGAGCTCCCGTCGCATCGCCGGCGCGCGCAGGCCAGCTGCTGCGTCGTCAGAAGTCCTCGACAACGGGCGTCGCCGGCAGTCGCCGGCTCTCCGCGCCGGATTGCCTGCGGTCTTCCTCCTTGCATTCGGCCCGCCTTCCGCGCTCGCCGAGTGCTCGGTCCGCTCATTTCAACAGCCTGCTAGCCTTCGCGCGCCGGCCACCTGGCCGGCCTCCTCCATGCACCTCCGACCCCTCCGCCACCGGCGCTGCTTCGTCCTGCGGGGCGACGCGGCCTCCACGGCCGCCGAGGCCGAGCGCCTGATCGCCGATCTGGCGGCCCCCGACGTCCTCTGATCGGCTCCGCGACGGCCCCGCGGTGGGGCGGGAGGCGGTGGAGGTGCGCCGCCTGCTCGGTCAGTCCTTCGACGCCGTGGTGGATCTGCACGGCGGGGCGGCGCCCGATCCGCCTGGGCAGTGCCAGGGCTTCGTGCGGGGGGCGGCGCGCTCGTCTTGCGGCTGCCGGAGGTGCCCCGGCCGAGACGCCCGGGCTGGCCGTCCTGCCCTACACCGCGGCCGACGCGGGTCGCCGCTTCGCGCTCCGGCTCGATCAAGGCTGCCTGCCGGCGGGCTGCCGTCGACGCCGCGCCGCTGACCCCGCGCCCCGCGTCGAGGCGGGCACCCCCGAGCAGGCTGCCCTGGTCGAGGCGCTGGTGGCGGCGCTTCGGCGGGGCCCGCCCCCACCCTGCACGCCGTCTCAGCGACCGCGGCCGCGGCAAGTCGGCGGCCCTGGGCCAGGCGCTCGCCCGCCTGGGTGCCGATCGCCGGGTGGTCGACGGGAAGAGCCGGGCGCGGCGGCCGAGATCCTCCGCTTCGCCGGCGACGCCGCGCCGCCGTTCGTGCCCCTCGTCGAGCTGGCCTTCGGGGCGCCGGGCCCGAGCCTGATCGTCAGGATGAGGCCGCCCAGCTCCCGGTGCCCCTGCTGCAACAGCTCGTCACCCGCCACCCCGACGCCCGCTACATCGCCTTCGCGACGACCGTGCATGGCTACGAGGGGACGGGGCGCGGCTTCGTGCTGTTCCTCGACTGGGCCGCCCAGGGGCCCCGCCCGCTGACGGTGCACCGGCTCCACGCCCCCATCCGCTGGGACGCCGACGACCCGCTGGAGGCCCGGATCTTCGAGGCGCTCTTGCTGGACGCCGAGCCCTGCCCTGCGCCGGAACCCTTTGATCTCGATGAGCTTTCTGCCTGCCGGCTGGACCGCGACGCCCTCGCGGCCGACGAGACGCTGCTGCGCGACTTCTTCGGGCTGCTGGTGCAGGCGCACTACCGGACGACCCCCGGCGACCTGCACCGGCTGCTCGACGCCCCCAACGTGGACCTGCACGCGCTGCTGCTGCGGGGGCGCGTCATCGCGGCGACGCTCGTGGCCCACGAGGGCGGCCTGCCGCCTGCCCTGTGCGCCCGGATCCATGGGGGGGAGCACCGCCTGCGGGGCCACGCCCTCGCCGAGGTGCTCGTCTGCCACGCGGGCCGGGTCGAGGCGGGCCCGCTGACCATGGTCCGCAGCGTCCGCATCGCGACGCACCCCGCCCTGCGGCGCCTCGGGCTCGGCCAGCGGCTCGTCGATCACGTGCACGCCAGCTACACCCCCGACCTGTTCGGGACGCTCTTCGGCGCGACGCCGGATCTGCTGGCCTTTCGCCGCCACGCGGGCTACCGCCTGGTGCGCCTGGGGGCGTCGCGGGGCAGTCGGACGGGGGAGCCGGCGGCGGTGATGGTGCGGCCAGTGACGCCCGCCGCCATCGCCCTCATCGAGCGCGTGCAGGCCGACTTCGCGCGGGATCTGCCCTTGCACCTGGCGCTGATGCGGGGCGACGTGGTGGTGGACGCGGCCTTCGCCGACGCCCTGGCCGAGGGGCTGCCGCCGCCGTCGCGCCTGGACGCCGCCGAGGCCGACGCGATGCTCGCGAGCTACGCCTTCGGCCCGAGGACGCTGGAGGCGGCGGCCCCCGCGGGGGCGGGCTTCCTGGCGCGGCGCCCGGATCTGCTGGCCGGGCTGGCCCCCGCCGAGCGCGCGCTGGTCGAGGCCCGGGTGCTGGCCCACCGTGGCTGGGACGCCGCCGCGCGGGCCGGCGGCTTGCCCAGCATCCCCGCGGCGATGCGGGCGATGCGGCGGATCATCCGGCGACTGGTCGAACAGGCCGGCGGGCCCTTCCACGGGGCTCCCCCGGTGGTGTAGAAGCTCCCGACGCGCAGGAGGACCATGAGCGGCGAGACCACCACGCCCCCGGTGCAGCCGGCCCCGCCCGAACCGGTACCGGCGCGCCCGCTGCCGCCTCCGCTGGGCGCCGACACCTCCATCCTGGAGGATGATCCCGACGCCTGGCGCGGGACGGGGGATGTGCTGTCGGCCCCGATGCAGGCCTTCCTGGCCGAGAACCCGCCCGACGCGCCGGTGGTCGACCTGGACGAGCCCTTCGCCGACGACGGCGCCCTCGACGAGCGCCCGACCCGCGCCCAGCTGCCGTCGTCGTACCCCCCGGAGCCGGCCAGCGCCATCGACACGGTGGATCTGGAGGCCCCGGATCTGGACGACGACGAGCCGGCGGAGCCGTCCTCCCTCGTGGGGGAGATCCCCTGGCACGAGGACGGCGGCGGCCCCCTGCGGGTCGCCTTCGCGGGGGGCAAGGGCGGCGCGGGGCGGACGCTGCTCGCCGCCAACGTCGCGCTCTTCCTGGCCCGGCTCGGCCGCTCGGTGGTGCTGGCCGACCTGGATCCGGCCGGCAGCGGCCTGCACACCTGCCTGGGGGTCGATCCGGTGGTGCCGGCGCCGGGCGAGGAGCTGCGCGGCTTCGGCGGCACCCGCATCGAGCGCGTGCGCGGGGTGCCGGTGCGCCTCTGCCGCCCCTCCCGCCCCACGCTGCTGGGCCCCGGCGATCCGCTGCGCGCGGACGTGCTGGCCACCGCGAGCGAGCTGGAGGCCGACGTCCTCATCCTGGACCTGGGGACCCAGGCCGATCCCCTCACCCTCGACGCCTTCCTGGCGGCCCAGCTCCAGGTGGTGGTCACGCTGCCCGAGCGGGCGTCCATCGAGCGGTCCTACGGCTTCCTGCGCGCGGCCCTCGATCGCCGGCTGCTCCAGGGCGACGATCGCCCGGCCGTCCTGGCCCGGGCCCTCATCACGGCCGACGATCGCGGCCAGCTCACCTCCCCGTCGGATCTGGTGACGGCCCTGGCCGGCGTGGAGCCGCAGGCGGCCGAGGCCATCCGGGTGCGGCTGCTGTCGTTCTCGCCGGGCATCCTGATGAACCGCTGCCGGACGCGCAGCGAGCGGGATCTGGCGGCGGGGATGTGCCTGGCGCTGCGGCGCCGCTGGGGCATCAACCCGGTGGCGTTCTCGGGGATCGACAACGACGACGCCGTGGGCGAGGCCGCGCGCCGGCAGCGGCCCCTGGTGCTCGAGTATCCGGGGGCCACGGTGGTCGGCCAGGTGGAGCGGCTGGCCCGGCAGGTCCTGGCGCGCATCGGCGGGCGGGAGGTGCGGCGGTGAGCGAGTCGGACGCCCTCACCCACTACCAGGTCCTGGGCCTGGAGCCGGGCGCCAGCGAGGAGGACATCCGCCGCGCGTTTCGCCGGATGCGCCAGCTCTTCGACGCCGACAGCCTGGCGCTCTACGGCCTCTACCGCAGCCTCGACGTGCAGCAGGAGATCACCCGGCTCAAGCGGGCCGTCGAGGTGCTGCTGGATCCCATCGCCCGGCAGCAGTACGACCACCGCCACTTCGGCCGGCGGGCCCCCACGCCGGTGGCGCGCCGCGAGGACGCCCCGCCGGCCCTCGCGCCGAGGCCCCGCCAGGCCGCCCCGACCTCCCGCGTCCAGCGACCGGCCGATCCGCTCGCGGCCGCTGGCCTGACCGGCGACGCCCCCATCGACGGGGCGGCGCTGGCCCGCGTCCGCGAGGCCTGCGGCATCCGCCTGGAGGAGATCGCCGAGCGCACCAAGATCAGCATGTACACCCTGCGCTGCATCGAGCTCGAGCAGTTCGAGGACCTGCCCGCGGGCGTCTATCTGCGCGGATTCCTCAAGCAGTTCGCGGGGATGCTGGGTTTGCCGGCCGATCGGGTCGTCCAGGAGTACATGGACGCCGTGGACGCCTGGCACGCCGCGCTGTCGCGCCGCCGCTGAGCACCGGGGGCATCAGGCGGTCTTCGGCCGCAGCTTCTGCACACCCGCCACGATCGCCACGACCACGCCCCCCGCGACGACGCCCGCCAGCAGGTTGACCAGCGTCGGCACCAGGCCACCGACGGGCCCGGCCCCCTCGGCGAGGCCGTGGACGACCGCCTCGAAGCCGGGGATCGCGTGGGTGAGGATGCCACCGCCCACCAGGAACATGGCGATGGTGCCCGCGATGGACAGGCCCTTCATCAGGTACGGCGCCAGCCAGAGGATGAACCGCCCCAGGCCCTCGCTGGCCTTCTTGCGGCTGAGCGCGAGGCCCAGGTCGTCCAGCTTCACGATGGCCGCGACCAGGCCGTAGACCCCCGCCGTCATCACCAGCGCGATGACGCTCAGCACGACGACGCGGGTCCAGAAGGGCTCGCCGGCGACGATGCCGAGGCTGATGACCACGATCTCGGCCGAGAGGATGAAGTCGGTGCGGATGGCGCCGCGGATCTTCGCCCGCTCGTAGGCCACCATGTCCACGGCGGGATCGGCCACCGCCTGCACCAGCTCGGTGTGGTGGGCCTTCGCCGCCTCCCGGCCGTGCAGGAGGCGGTGGGCGACCTTCTCGAACCCCTCGAAACACAAGAACAAACCGCCGAGGACGAGCACCGGGAGGATGGCCCAGGGGGCCACGGCGCTCAGGGCCAGCGCCGCCGGCACCAGGATGGCCTTGTTGACGGCCGAGCCCTTCGCCACCGCCCAGACCACCGGCAGCTCGCGGTCCGGCGTGACCCCGGTGACCTGCTGGGCGTTGAGGGCCAGATCGTCCCCCAGGACGCCCGCCGTCTTCTCGGTGGCCACCTTGGTGAGGGTGGCCACGTCGTCCATCAGGGTGGCGATGTCCTCAAGCAGGGCGAAGAAGCTGGAGCCGGCCATCGGGCCTCCACGGTCGGTGCCCGGCGGTGGTAGCACCGTCCCCGAGCCGGATCAACGTAGCGGGCACCTGCGTGCGCCGGCCGTTGACCGGCAGAGCGGCTTGGGCTAGCGTCACCGAACCGGTTCTGGAGACGAGCATTGCAGACGATCACGAACGCCAACGGCGCCCTCCGCCTCGCCCGGACCATCGCGTCGGACATCCTGCTCTACAACAAGGACAAGATCGCCGACGGCATCAAGAACGACAACCTGTTCGAGGTGCTCGAGTCCGAGATCAATGAGGGCCACGACCTGTTCATGCAGCGCGTCGCCCCCGAGATCATCGCCCAGCACAACTTCGTCGAGCGGGCCATCGTGGATGTGCTGATCAAGGCCTGCTCCGACCTCCCCACGCGCATCTGGTAGATCCCGCCCTGCTCCTGGTGGCCCCCGAGGCCGAGGGCCAGCGCCTGGATCGCTGGCTGGCCGACCAGCTCCCCGATCACAGCCGCAGCCGCCTGGGCGCGTGGATCGCCGAGGGGCGGGTGCGCGTCGACGGCGCCGCCGTGAAGCCCAGCCTGCGCCTGCGCGGCGGCGAGGCGGTGACGGTGGAGGTGCCTCCCCCGCCCGAGGCCACCACCGCTCAGCCCGTCGACTTCACCGTGGTCTACGCCGACGACGACGTGATCGTCGTGGACAAGCCCGCGGGCCTGGTGGTGCACCCGGGGGCCGGCAACCTGGATCAGACCCTCGTCAACGGGCTGCTGCACCGCTTCAAGACGCTGTCCCCCGTCGGCGCGCCCGACCGACCCGGCATCGTGCACCGCATCGACGCGGGGACGTCGGGCCTGCTGGTGGTGGCGCGCACGGAGGTGGCCCACCACCGCCTGGCGGCCCAGCTCGCGGCGCACACGATGGCCCGCCGCTACCACGCCCTGGCCTGGGATCACGGCCTGCCCGACGCCGGCCGCTGGGACAGCCTGCACGCCCGGGATCCCCGGGATCGGCGCCGGTACACGGGCCAGGCGGGCCACGGCAAGCCGGCCACGACCCACTTCGAGGTGCTGGAGCGCGTCGGGCCCTGCGCCTGGCTGGCGCTGCGGCTGGAGACGGGGCGCACCCACCAGATCCGCGTGCACGCCGCGGAGGCCGGCGCGCCCCTCGTGGGGGATCCGGTCTACGGCCGCCGCCGCCGCATCGAGCAGCCCCCCGCCCTGCGCCAGCTCGGCTTCGAGCTGGGGCTGGAGCGCCAGGCGCTGCACGCGGCGACGCTGGGCTTCGTGCACCCCGACGGCCGCACGCTGTTCTTCGAGTCGCCCATCCCGCCCGACATCCAGGCGGCGCGCGACGCCCTCAGCCCGGCGTAGCGCCGGGGACGGCCTCGATCAGCGCGACGGCTTCGGGCAGCGGGGGCGCGGGATCCAGCCGGGGCGTCCAGACCGCGGCGCCCAGACTCCTCAACAAAATCCAGAGCTTGCGAGCCCCGCTCGTGCGGGCGCGGGTCGTCACGCTGTCGTGGCCGTTGCGCGCGATGACGTCGCCGATGGCCCGGTAGATGCGGCTGGCGGCGGTGATGGCGAGCCGCACGCGCCAGGGCAGCCGGCCGATGCCCGTGTCGGCGCGGGTGTAGAGACCGTCCGCGGTGGCCAGCAGGCGGGCGACCACCGCCCCCACCGGCGGCTCGAAGCGCGGCGCGCGGCCCAGCGCGTCCGGGCTCGCTCCGGCCTCCGCCAGCCACGCGCTCGGCAGGTACCGGCGCCCGTTGCGGGCGTCCTCGCCCACGTCCCGGGCGATGTTCGTGAGCTGCATGGCCACGCCCAGGTCGCAGGCGCGGGCGAGGGTGGTGCGATCGCGGGGGCCCATGATCAGCGTCATCATCACCCCGACGGTCCCGGCCACCCGGACGCCGTAGGCGATGGTGTCGCTGACGCCCGCGTAGGACCGCCCGGCCAGATCCCACTCGAACCCCTCGACCAGCAGATCCACCACACCTCGGGGGATGCCATGCCGGCGCACGGTGGCGGCGAAGGCGCGATCCACCGGGTGATCCTCCGGCCGGCCCGCGAACAGGGCGTCTACCCGGCGGCGCAGCTCCACGAGGCCGGCGGCCCCGTCGCCCTCGTCGATCAGGTCGTCGGCGATCCGGCAGAAGGCGTAGAGGGCGGTGATGGACGGGCGGGCGCGCCGGGGGAGCAGGCGGCCGGCGGCCGAGAAGCTCTTCGAGCCCGCGGCCAGCAGGGCCCCGCAGGCGGCGAGATCGGCGGGGGCGATGGCGTCCGTCGGTGGCAAGGGCTTGATTCTCTTACAGATCCTTCGGATCCGGCACGATGGTGTCGAGCACCCGCGCGGAGCTGAGGACGCCCGGCATCCCGGCGCCGGGGTGCGTCCCCGCCCCCACGAGGTACAGGCGATCGACCTCCTCGCTGCGGTTGTGCGGGCGGAAGTACGCGCTCTGGGTCAGCACCGGCTCGAGGCCAAACGCCGCCCCCTTCAGGGACGAGAAGCGCTCCAGGAAGGTCTGGGGCGTGACCAGGTGGCTCGACACCACATGGGCCCGCAGATCGGGCATCACCGTGCGCTCGAGGTACGCGGCGATCTTGTCCTTGTAGGCCTCGGCGGTGGCCGCCCAGTCGGTGCCGCTGTCCAGGTGGGGGACGGGCGACAGCACGTAGAACGCGTCGCAGCCCTCAGGCGCGAGGGAGGGATCGGTGGCGGTCGGCCGGTGCAGGTACAGGCTGAAGTCGTCGGCCAGGATCTTGCGCTCGAAGATGTCATCGAGGAGCCCGCGGTAGCGGGGGCCCAGCAGGATGGTGTGGTGGGCGACGTCCTCGTACTTGCGGTCGGTGCCGAAGTACCAGACCACCAGGCTCATGGAGTAGCGCGCGTTCTCGATCTTCTTGTCGGTCCAGCGCTTGCGCGCCTCCGGGGGCACGAGGAAGCGGTAGGTGGTGGCCGAGTCGGCGTTGGAGACCACCACGTCGGCGTCGAGGACCTCGCCGCTCTCCAGGATCACGCCCGTCGCGCGGCGCCCCTCGACCCGGATCTGGGCCACGCCGGCCCCCGTGCGCACCTGGCCGCCCTGGCCCTCGATGAGGCCGACCAGCCCCTTGACCAGCTCGCCGGTGCCGCCCATGGGGAAGTGCACCCCCCACTTGCGCTCCAGGAAGGCGATCAGGGTGTAGATGGAGGTGGTGGAGAACGGATTGCCGCCCACCAGCAGCGGGTGGAAGCTGAAGACGGTGCGCAGACGTTCATCGCGCACGTAGTCGGCCACCAGCCGGTACACCGTCTTGTAGCTCTTCAGGCGGATCATCGCCGGCGCGATGCGCAGCATGTCCATCCACGAGCCGAAAGGCACATGGGCCAGCTCCTCGAAGCCCACCGCGAAGATCTTCCGGCTCATCTCCAGGAAGCGCTCGTAGCCCGCCACATCCGCCGGGTTGAACTTCTCGATCTCGCGGCGCATCGCGTCGGGGTCGCCCGTGTAGTCGAACACCGCCCCATCGTCGAACCGGATGCGGTAGAACGGCGTGACCGGGCGCATGTCGATGTCGTCGGCCATGCGCCGCCCCGCGAGCGTCCACAGCTCCTCGAAGAGGAAGGGCGCGGTGACGACGGTGGGGCCGCCGTCGAAGACGAAGCCGTCCTGGCGGTAGACGTTCGCGCGGCCACCCACGGTGTCGAGCTTCTCGAGCACCGTGACGCGGTAGCCCCGGGCGCCGAGGCGGACGGCGGCCGCCAGCCCGCCGAAGCCACTGCCGATGACCACGGCGTGGGGGGCGGGAGCGGAAGACTGGAGGGTTGCGGCCTGCATGAACTCTCGCTAGACTTTATCCAAAGGATGAACATACCCTGTACGAACACCGCGGGGCTTGTCAAGCATCCCCGAGCGAGGCAGCCGTATGAAGCCAGTGTCCAACGGTCCCAGCGCCCAATACCGGATCCAGGCCGTCGCCCGCCTGTCCGGGGTGCCGGCGCCCACGCTCCGCGCCTGGGAGCGCCGCTACGGCATCCCGTCGCCCCAGCGCACGGAGTCCTCCTATCGCCTGTACACCGAGGCCGACGTCGATCTCGTCCGCCGCCTCAAGGCGCTCTGTGATCAGGGCATGGCGCCGTCGCAGGCGGCCGAGGTGGTCCGGCGCATCGCCGAGGCCGAGCCGACGACGACGGTGGATCTGCCCACCGACGCCTGGCAGGTGGCCGCCGGCCAGATCATCGACGCCGTGCAGCGGTTCGATCCCACGGCCCTGGAGATGGCGGTTCAGCGCTCGATGCTGCTGGGCTCGGCCCGTACGATCTTCGACAAGGTGTTCGCGCCCGCGCTGCGCCGCATCGGCGACGAGTGGCACGCGGGCCACCTGAGCATCGCCCAGGAGCACATGGCCTCGGAGTACCTGGGCAACGCGACGCGGGAGCTGCTGCGGCTCGTCCAGCCCACGGCGCCGCTGCGCACCGTCGTCCTGGCCTGCGTCGCCGGCGAGTACCACGTGATGGCGCTGTACGGCACGGCGCTGCACTTCGTGCAGTGGGGCTACCGGGTGGTCATCCTGGGCGTCGACACCCCCGCCGAGGCCCTCGCCGACTCCGTCGCGTCCCTGCACCCGCACGCCATCGGGCTCTCGGCCACCCAGGCCCACCCGAAGGAGCAGTTCGCGCAGTTGCTGACGCGGTATGCTGACGCCGTCGGGACGACGCCCTGGGTCATCGGCGGCCACGGCGCGAACCAGCACGGCGCGCTCATCAACCGGCTCGGGGGCATCCTCGCCCGCCAGGGCCAGGATCCCGAGGCGGTGCGCGACGCGCTCGAGACCCGCCTGCGGGAGCGCCGCATCGAGGCCGCCGGGGCATGAGCCTCGCGCTGGCGCTGGCGCTGCTCACCCCGGCCCCCGGCCTGTGGGCGGGCTTCCAGGAGGTCGTCGGCCGGCGGCCCTCCCGGTGATCGGCGACGTGCAGACCCGCAGCCAGACGTGGTTTCTGGCGACGCTCACCCCCACGATCGGCGGCGGCTTCACCCTGGAGCAGCGCCCCTGCCGCGTCGAGATCGCGCCGGTGCTCGGGGTCTCGGTGCGCATGGACCCGGCCGCGGTGCCCCGCCTGCCGGCCGCCGTGGCCACCTTCCAGCGCCAGCCCGACGGCAGCTTCGGTGCGCCGGGGTGGACGGCGGGCTGGGACGCCGAGGATGTGGACGGGGATGGCCACCCGGGCCTGACGCTGGCGGTGGACGCGCCCCTGTGCGGCGGTCGCCTCTACGTGGCCAGCCAGAGCACGACCCGGGCGCGCCTGCGGGCCCACGACGGCGCCCTGGAGGCGCGCATCGCGGTGCAGGTCGAGCAGCGGGTCCTCGGGGCCGACGGCGCCTGCTTGAAGGCGACGGCCGCGGACGAGACCCAGGCCCTCACGGGCTGGTTTCGCCTTGTGCCGGTGCCGCCGGGGACGACCTGCCCGACGGATCCGGCGCGCTGGCCCGCCCTGCCGGGGGTGCCCCGCTGACCTCCGCCGCGATGTCGACCAGCGCCGCCAGCACCCGGGGGTGCTCGCCCACGGCCGGCAGCACCGTCACCGCCAGGTGGGGCCAGCGCGCCCGCGCCGCGGCCACCAGCGGCGGGACGTCCCGCGCCACATGACCGCCGCTCGACCAGAACAGCGGCAGCACCCGCACAGCCGTCGCGCCCTGGGCGACGGCCCCGGCCAGCACCGCCTCCAGGTCCGGCGGCGCCGCCTCCAGCCAGGCCAGGTGCACCGGCCCGGCGGACCGCTCGGCGATCCGCGCGCTCAGCGCCTCGATGGGCGCCCGCCACGCCTCACGGCTGCTGCCGTGGGCCAGAATCACGAGGTGGTCGGTGGCCATGGTCGGTGGTGTCTTCCTCCCGGCGGGTCAGATCGGTGATGCTGTCGGCGTCCATCCTAGCCCAGTCCGGCCGCACGCCAAGGAGCCACGCTGCATGCAGTTCGTCCGCGACACCACCCGCCGCCTGGTGATGACGCTCGCCTACGTCCTGTTCGGCGTGCTCCTCGTCGTCTCGGCCCCGCTCTGGGCCCCGGTGACCTTCGTCATCGACCACGTCCGCAAGCAGAGCTACCTGCGGTGCATCGCCTTCTTCACCCACTTCATCTGGACGGGTCTGTTCTACCTCACGCAGGCGCAGCTCTACTGGGTGTGGAAGGGCGGCCCGTTCCGCGACGGCGGCATGCTGCACACCGTCCGCCTGTGGCGCGTGCAGCGCAAGTGGGCCCTGCGCCTGCTGGCGGGGGCCATGCGGCTGTATCGCCTTGATCTGAAAGTGGAAGGCGCCGAGGAGGCCCTGGCCGAGCCGGGCCCGCTGCTGCTGCTCAGCCGGCACGTGAGCTTCGGCGACACCATCCTGCCCTTCAAGATCTTCGAGAAGCGCCTGCCCTTCCAGCCGCGCTACGTGATGAAGAAGGAGCTGGTCTGGGATCCCTGCATCGACATGGTGGGCGGCGCCCTCCCCAACGCCTTCGTGCGCCGCGGCACGGACAACCCGGCCCGGGAGATCGAAGAGGTCCTGAAGCTGCACGACGGCACCGGCCCCGCCGACGTGGTGGTCGTCTACCCCGAGGGCACGCGGTTCACCCCCCAGAAGCGCGCCCAGATCCTCGAGCGGCTGCGGGCGAAGGGGGCCAGCGCCGAAGAGATCGCCCGGGCCGAGGCCTACCACCACGTGCTGCCGCCGCGGCCCGGCGGGGCCATCGCGCTGCTGGAGAAGAAGGCGACCGACGTGATCTTCCTGGCCCACACCGGGCTGGAGAAGGTGCGGACGCTGCGCAACCTGGTGGACGGCTCGTTCGTGGGGACGACCCTGCGCGTCGCCCTCTGGCGCATCTCGCAGCGCACCGTGCCCGCCGGGCGCGAGGCCATGACGGCGTGGCTGTATGCGCGGTGGACGGAAGTGGACGCCTGGGTCGGTCGGCAGACCCCCGAGCCCGAGGCCCCCGGCCCCGGCGCCTGAGCCCCCGTCAGTCGAGCTCTACCTCGACGGGGCAGTGATCCGAGCCGAGGACGTCCATGTGCACCCGGGCGGCCTTGACCCGGGCCATCGCCTCGGCGGACGCGAAGTGATAGTCGATGCGCCACCCGATGTTGCGCTCGCGCACCGTCGGCCGCTGGCTCCACCACGAGTACACATCCACGGCGTCGGGGTGCAGGGCCCGGAAGGTGTCCACCCAGCCCGCCGCGACGAACTCGTCCACCAGAGCGCGATCCTCGTCGGTGAAGCCGCTGGTCTTGCGGTTGGCCTTGGCGTTCTTGATGTCGACCTCCTGGTGGGCCGTGTTCCAGTCGCCGCAGATGATCACCGGCTTGCCGGTCGCCCGCAGCCGATCGCCGAACACCGCCATCGCCCGGTAGAAGTCGGTCTTGTAGTCCATGCGCGCGAAGTCGCGCTGGCCGTGGGGAAAGTAGGCGTTCACCACCCAGACGTCGCCGTGGCGCGTGGTGGTGACGCGGCCTTCGTCGTCGAAGCGATCCTCGCCGAAGCCCAGGATGACCTCGTCGGGGGCGGTGCGGGAGAACGTCGCGGTGCCGCTGTAGCCCGGCTTCTTCGCGGGGTTCCAGACCACATGGTAGCCATGGCCCGTGAGCTGGTCGGCGTCGAGCTGGGCGGGCGTCGCCTTGATCTCCTGCAGGCCGAGGACGTCGGGCGCCCCCTGGGCCAGCCAGGCGCTCATCCCCTTGCGCCACGCAGCGCGGATCCCGTTGACATTCCAGGAGAAAATACGCATCGAGGACCTCGGTTCAGGGCGTTGTCACGGCGGCCTTCGAGCCGCGGGAGGTGGGGAGCACGGCGCGCAGGGACTCCACCAGGGCGCGGCCGGGCTTCGCCTCGCCGCGACCCATGGCCAGGACCAGCTCGGTGACGCGGGCGTTGACGGGCGTCGGGACGCCGAGGCGCTCGCCGAAGCTGGCCACCTCGCCGTTGAGGAACTCGACGCCGGGCGCGCGGCCGGCCTCGATGGCCCGCAGCATCGAGCTGCGCATGCGCCGGTAGCGCAGGCCCACCGCCAGGATGAGCGCGTGCTTGCCCGCCAGGGACAGCCCCGCGCGCGGGTTCGCGTCGAGCGCGATCCGGGTCAGATCGAGGGTGCCGCTCACCTTCTCCAGGCGCACGTCCAGCCGCTGCGCCACATGCACGACCTCGGTCATGATCTCGAGGGCCACGCGGCGGGCGAACCGCTGCCGGACCACCTTGCCCAGGGCGCTGCCGTTGAGCGTGCCCAGGGAAGACACAGCGCAGTTGAGGGCCAGCTTGCTCCAGCGCGCGCCCGCCAGGTTGCTCGTCCGCTGCACCGGGCCGATGACCTCGAGCAGATCGGCAAGGACGTCGACCTGCGGATCGGCCGCGCCGTCCAGGCGGCCGAGGACGAAGCCCCCGTCGGCCGTGCGGTCGTAGAGCCCCGGCTCGACCATGGACGCCCCCCAGGCCACGATGCCGCCGACGACCCGCGACCGGTCGCCCAGGACGCGGGCCACCCGCTCCTCGCACAGGCCGTTCTGGAAGCAGACGATGCGGCCCTCGGGCCCGAGGGCCGGCGCGGCCTGGGCCGCCGCCGACTCCACGTCCAGGGGCTGGGTGGCGAGCAGCACGAAGTCGAAGGGGCCCGGCGGCACCTCCCCGTGGACCGGCACGGGCACCGTACGGTCGCCCCCCTCCCCCGTCAGCCGCAGCCCACCCGCCCGGATCGCCTCGATGACCGCAGGATTCCGGCTCACGGCGTGGACCTCGACCCCCAGCTCGGCGAGGTGGCCCGTGACCACGCCGCCGATGCCTCCACAGCCGATCACGAGGACCCGCGACGATCGCGCTTTCATCTGCATCTCCTCGGCGGGACGACCCCGGGGACCCTACATGCCATGGACGCCGGCCTGAAAAAAGCCCCGATCCGGGGGACTGGCACGAACGTATGTCCCTGTGGTTCACTCACGACGCCAACAACACTGCCAAGGGGAGGCAGGGGGAAAACATGAAGCGATTGCGATGGTTCGCGGCGCTTGCATGTGGGGTGTTCAGCACTCCCGTGCTTGCGGCCGACCACCTGGACAGCCCGTCGGTCACGGAGGACGCCTCCACCGACATCACCGACCTCTTCGCGTTCGTGTCGCCGAGCGACCCGGACAAGATCGTCCTGATCATGGCCGTCAACCCCATCGCGGGGCCGGGCGCCAAGTTCTCGGACGCGGCCGACTACACCTTCCACGTCACCCGCAACGGGGACGGCGTGTCGCGGGACATCAACTGCACTTTCACGGCCAACAGCTTCACCTGCGCGGGCCCCGAGGGCTCGGGCGTGATGGCCTCCGGCTCGATCGGCATGACCGCCACCGGCGACAGCATCACCGCCTACGCCGGGCTGCGTGACGATCCCTTCTTCTTCGATCTCGCCGCGTTCCAGCAGGTGACGGGGGCCAACCCCGACGCCAACCCGTTCTGCCTCCTGGCCCCCGAGGCCGGCGGCAACGGCGACTTCTTCGCCGGCCTGAACGTGCTCGGCATCGTGGTCGAGGTGCGCAAGGAGGTGTTCCTCCAGGGCAACGAGAACCCCGTGCTGGCCATCTGGGCGAGCACCTCGCGGCGGGAGGGCTGATCCATGCGCACCGATCTGAAGAGCATTCTGGTGGCGATCGCGGCGGCGGCCCTCTTCAACACGGGCTGTGACGACGACGGCGGCAGCGGCGGTGCTGGTGGCGCGGGCGGTGGCCAGGTCGACGGCGGCGCCGGCGGCATGGGCGGCGGCGCCGGTGGCATGGGCGGCGGCGCCGGTGGCGCCGGCGGCGAAGGCCGGCATGGGCGGCATGGGCGGCGGCGCCGGTGGCATGGGCGGCGCGGGTGGCATGATGGGCCCCGACTGCGTCGCGGTCTGCACCACCCTGGGCAACTGCGCCCTCCCGGACATCTGCCCCGGCATCACCCAGGACAACCTGCAGGCGTTCATCGACGGCTGCGTGGAGACCTGCGGCATGCAGCCGGCCCTCGCGGCGCTGGTCAACGGCGACAACTGCGAAGGCACCATCAACACCCTGTCCAACATCAACGCCAGCTTCCGCGAGGCCTGCCAGGGCGGCGGTGGCGGACATGGGCGGTGAGGGTGGCATGGGCGGCGCGGGCGGCATGGCCGGCGGCCTGCAGATCGACCGCGTCGGCCGCCCGGCGGTCAGCACCGCGCTGATCCCGAGCGACATGAAGAACGCCTACAACCAGGATGACGCCCGGGCAGCTGGGGCGAGACCTGGGGCGTCGCGTCATCCTCCTGATGGCGGTTGACGCCCTGGGTGGCGGCGATCCGCTGCGCCCCGGCGGCCGTGGGTCCGGTGCTGGCCGACGACTTCCTGCTGCTGGACGCCAGCAAGCCCTACGCGGAAGGTGGCTACCTCACGGTGGAGCTCGCCCTCGTCGGGGTCATCCCCGAGGGCACCAGCGGTGGGCGCAGCCTGACCCAGAACGTGGTGGACGTGACCCTGTCGGCCCTGGTCGGCACCCCGCTGGACTCCAACTGGGACTGCGTGGACGCCAACGACCGGCCGTTCCAGATGAACTTCCCCTACCTGGCCAACCCCAACTGAGCAGGGACCCCATGCGTGCTGCCTTCCTGGCAGGTGCGACGCTGCTCGCGGCCTGCGGGCAGCACGCGTCGTTCCGGACGCCGCTCCGGCGGCGTCTCCCCTTCTCTCGCGTCACCGGCCTCGGCGGCCGCGCCGGCTCCACGCCCTCGCTCGCCGATGCGGCCGATCTCGTTCAAAGGCAAGGCCGCGCCGAAGCGCCCGGCCGCCGAGGTCACGCCCCGGCCCCGAGGGGCCCCAGACCGTGAAGTCCACGGGGCCGGCCATCTACCTCGACAACCTGCAAGGCCGCGGCAAGGTGCTGGCGGAGCGCCACGCCCAGAAGCCCGATGACATCCCGACCCGCGTCGCCCTGGCGACGTGGCACCAGGAGCAGGCGGTCCTGGACGGCGATCTGGACCACGCGGTCCAGGGCATCGCCCTGCTGGACGGCGCCCTCAAGCTGCGGCCGGGCGACGCGAAGCTGACGCGCCAGCGGGCGGGTCGCCTCAGCCACCTGCACCGGTTCGCCGAGGCGCGGGCGGATCTGGAGGCGCTGCTGGCCCGCACCCCCGACGACGCCGACACGCGCCGGGCCCTGGGCAGCGTGCTGCGCAACCTGGGCGAGTGGGACGCGGCCGAGCCCTACCTGGCGACGCCGTCACCCCGACCCAAGGGCTTCCAGGACTTCGGTGGCCGAGGCCATCCGGGCCTTCCAGGCCGGCCGCATCGACGAGGCCGACGAGCGCCTGCGGATGGCCGCCGGGGCCTACCGCGACGTGCACCCCGTGGCCATCGCCTGGATCGATCTGCAGCGCGGCCTGCTGCGCCTGCGGACGGGGCGCTACCCCGAGGCGACGGTGTTCTTCCAGTCGGCCTACGAGCGCCTGCCCCAGAACTACGTCGTGGCCGAGCACCTGGCCGAGACCGAGGGCCTGCTGGGCAACTACCCGGAAGCACTGAGGATCTACGACGAGGTGGTGGCCTCGACCGGGCTGCCCGAGTTCATGGCGGCGCGGGCGGGCGTCCTGGAGCAGCTCGGCCGCAAGGCCGACGCCGAGCAGGCCCTCGCCGAAGCCGACGCGCGGTGGAAGGCGCTGCTGGAGAAGTACCCCACCGCCCTCGCCGCCCACGCCATCAGCTTCTGGCTGGAGGACAAGCCCGACGCCGCGCTGGCGCTGCGGTGGGCCGAGGCCAACCTGAAGGTCCGCCACGATCCCGACTCGTGGGTGCTGGCCGCCCGGGCGCGCGCCGCCAGCGGCGACAAGGCCGGGGCCCACGCCGCCATCGAGGCCGCGCGGAAGTTCCCGGTCCGCATCGACGAGTTCTTCGCCGGCATCGCCGACGCCCACCATCGGCTCGGCGAGACGGAGGCCGCCCTCGCCGCCCTGGCCGAGGCGCGGGCCATCAACCCGAAGACCCCGGATCTCTGACCGGTTGCGCTGACCTGCCCCGAGGGGCAGAATCCCCTCCCCCCGCGCGGGAGCCGGTCGAATGTCGCTACGCACGCTCTTTCTGCTGATGGGCCTCGTCACCACCGCGATGATCGCGGGGGTGATCTACACCAAGGTCATCCGCGACCCCGCCGACCGCGAGCTCACCGTCGGCGAGCAGCGCTCGGTGGACCGCATCTGCGACATTCGCTGCGCCGACATCGCCCCGGAGCTGGCCCGCGAGGCCCAGGGACCCGCCGATCTGGAGGCCCACGCCAAGGCGTGCGTGGCCCGCTGCCGGGTGGACTACGGCCGCAAGCTGCTGGGTCACTGAGTCACCTTCGGTCGAACCCGATCCCGCCGCGCCGCTATACTGCGCTTTGCGCGGCCCGGCCCGCGCGACGCCGAAAAGACGCTGGGGAGACGACACGATGCGAGCACGCTGGGGAATCTGGCTGGCGGCCCTGCTGCTGGCCGCCTGTGACACGGACACCACCGGCGGCGACGCCGACGCCGAGGTGCGCGCCGATGGCGGTGGCCCGGGTGGGGCCGGCGGCGTGGGCGGCGGCGCGGGCGGCGCCGGGGGCGTCGGCGGTGCCGGGGGCGTGGGCGGTGCCGGGGGCGTGGGCGGCATGGGGGGCATGGGAGGGGGCATGGGCGGCGCCGGAGGCGCGATGCCGCTGTGCGACCAGCCCGATCCCGCGAGCTGCCAGGCGGCCGGCTGCGTCTGGACGCGCTCCGGCTGCGCCCCCCGCGAGGGCGCCCACCCCTGCTACGGCCTCAACGAGGTGGTCTGCGGCAGCCGCGCCGAGTGCGCCTGGGCCGGCGCCTGGTGCGAGCCCGACGCCGCCAGCCTGCCCTGCGCCGAGCTGGACATCGCCCAGTGCGCGGGCCGCGCCGGGGAGTGCACCTGGACCGGAGACGCCTGCGCCGACCGGCCGGCGGGCGAGTGTGCGGCCCTCGACGAGGCGGCCTGCGCCCTGCGGCCCGACTGCCGGGCCATCGTCACCCCCGCCGACTGCGTCTGCCCGGAGCCGCCGCCGTGCCCGCCCGGCGAGGTGTGCCCCGACGTGCCCTGCGACTGCCCGGACGTCTTCGAGCGCTGCGACGTGCGCGTGCTGGACTGCGCCAACGTGCCCCCGGCGGCCTGCGACGCCACCCCCGGCTGCCAGCTGCGCGACACGCCAGCCGGGCCGGTCTGCGGCGTGGACGATCCGGTCGGCTGCGCTGACCGGGCCCTCGAGGTCTGCGAGGCGGACGCCCGCTGCGTGATCGAGAGCGTTTTCGCCTGTGATGGCGCGGGGATGGCCGATCCGGTGCCGGTGCCGCCCGACGGCGCGGCCCGCATCGCGCCGCCCCCCTGCCCCGAGGAGCTGGTCTGCCGGCCCGCCCCGCCGCCGGCCTGCGAGGGGGCGGATCCGGCGACCTGCCTGGACGATCCCCGCTGTGCCCTGGAGGAGCGCCAGGTCTGCGACTGCGATCCCGCGCTGCCCCCGGATCCCAACGGGGTGCCCTGCGGCTGCGCCGTCGAGGTGGTCTGCGTCGTCGCCCCCGCCTGCGCCGAGATCGTCGACGCCGGCCAGTGCGGCGCCCGGCTCGACTGCGCCTGGGCCCTCACCGGCCAGGCCCGACCGGAGTGCGCCGAC
>JAWKQS010000028.1:0-111948 GCA_041389985.1 bacterium | reverse complement strand
CGAGGCGACCGCCCGGGACAGCGCCTCGGCGATGCGCAGCTCGGGCGTGGGCTGATCGTCGGCGGGCAGGAAGTGCTGGAGCAGGCGGCCGAACTGCCCGTCCCGCCACAGGTTTCCCTCCACGAGCCGCAGGATGCGATCCATGGTCTCGACCGCCTCCACCGGGTGGCGGCCGGCGGCCGTCTCGGCCGAGAGCATCACGGCGTCGGCCCCGGCGATGGCGGCGCCCGCCACATCGGTCACCTCGGCGCGGGTCGGCCGGGCGGCCTCCGTCATCGACTCCAGCATCTGGGTCGCCACGATGACCGGCCGGTTCGCCTCGACCGCCAGGCGGATGAGCTCGGCCTGGATGAGGGGCACCTCCTCGGCGGGCAGCTCCACCCCCAGATCTCCGCGGGCGATCATGATCCCGTCGACCACCTCCAGGATGGCGCCGATGCAGTCGAGGGCCTCGGGCTTCTCGATCTTCGCCACGATGGGGGTGTCGTGGCCGTGGTCGTCGAGCAGGCGGCGCAGGTCCAGCACGTCCTGCGCGTCGCGCACGAACGACAGCGCGATCCAGTCCACCCCGAGATCGGCGGCGAAGATGGCGTCGGCTCGGTCCTTCTCGGTCAGGGCCGGGGTCGAGAGCGCGGTGCCGGGCAGGTTCATGCCCTTGCGATCCTTGAGCCGGCCGCCCTGAACCACCCGGCAGGTCACGTCCTCGCCCGCCACCGCCTCGACGCAGAGCTCCAGGTTCCCGTCGTCCAGCAGCACGCGCGAACCGGGCCGCACGTCGCGGGCAAAGTCTTGATATTCCGAGACAATCAGCCCAGGGCCGCCCTCGGTGGGCCGCGTCGTCACCACCACCTCTGCCCCCTCGGCGAGGTCGATGCCCCCGCCCGGGAACCGGCCGACGCGGATCTTCGGGCCGCAGAGATCGGCCAGGATGGCGATGGGGCGGTCGGCCTCCCCGGCCGCGGCGCGGATGAGCCCCAGCGCCTCGGCGTGGGCCGCGTGGGAGCCGTGGGAGAAGTTCAGCCGGAAGACGTCGACGTGGCGGGCCAGGCGGCGCAGCACATCGGCCCCGGCCGAGGCCGGCCCCACGGTGGCCACGATGCGGGTCCGGCGGTTCTTCAGGGCGACGCGGGTACGATCGAGGGCGAAGGGCAGCATGGCGCCAGCATGCGCGGCCGGGCGCGGGAGGGGAAGGCCGTTGCGCGGCCTCGCCGGCCGTCTGCTACTCGCAGGCCCCGTGCACGCAGCGCTGGGGCGGGGGGCAGGGGCGGTCGCACATGGCGGGGGCGCAGCTCCCGTCGACGCAGGCCTCGACGGGCAGGCAGTCGGTGTTCTGCTGGCACCCCGGCACGCAGCGGGTCACGCCGTCGGCGTCGGGCTCGCCCGTGCAGTAGCTGCCGGGCGGGCAGCCCATGCCGCCGTCCTCGCAGGAGACACAGCGCACCGCGGCGTCGGGGCAGTTCTCGGGGTTGAGCAGGCAGGCGGTCAGGGCCCGGGCGCGCTCGCAGTCGTGGTCGCCGGGCTGGCAGGCTTGCCAGTGGCAGGGCTGGCCATTGCAGAGCGTGTCGCAGGACTCCACGGCGGGGTCACAGATGCGGATGAGCTCCATCATCCCGTGATCCTCGTGGTTGAGCTTGTGGCAGTGGAAGACGAAGTCGCCGGTGTGGGTCTTGTACTCCGTGAGGAAGTCGGCCGCCCGGTCCAGGTTCACCAGGTAGGTGTCGCGCCAGTGGGCGAACGGCGGCTCGAACAACCGGCCCTTCTCGTTGCGCTCGCCGCTGCCGACGGCCGGCAGCGGACAGACCAGGAACGGGTTGATGTGGATGTGGAACGGGTGGCCGTCGAAGCCCGACACGATGCGCCAGTGATCCACCGCGCCCTTGGTCAGCACCCGATCGTAGGGGTAGCGGGCGCGGTCGGTGACCTCGAAGTTCTTGCAGTTGATGTTGTGATCGGGGCAGCCGCACTGGTCGAAGCCCTCGTTGTTGGCGAAGAAGAGCCACATGGCCGAGAGCTGGTCGATGGCGTCGATGTCCTGGATTTGCTTCACTTCTTCGCAGCGCTGCAGCGGGTCGACGGCGCCGCCCTGCATCATCAGCGACGGGGCGACACGGGCGATCGCGGCGTAGTCGGGGGGCGTGGTCACGGTGGCGGGGCCGGCGGCGTCGGTGACGTTCACGATGGCCACGACGTCGCCGTTGAACAGCCGGTCGGTGATGGCCTCGATCTGCGGCGGCACCTGGATGCCCACGGGCTCGTCGGTGCGGCCGGTGTCGTCCGCCTGGAGGAACCGCGCCGACAGCAGGCAGTAGGTGTCGCCGTGGGCGAACTGGCTGCCATCGAGGATGGTCTCGACGCGGTAGCCCGGTGACATGAAGAGGTAGGGCGGCGCGAAGGGCCAGTCGGCGTCCCCCGGCGGCCGGGGCAGGGTGATGCCGTCGCGGGCGATCTGGGTGAGGGGGATGAGCCCGGCGGCCCGGTCGATGGACGAGCAGTCGCCGTCGCGGCCCTTGCCCAGGGCCATGTAGACCTCGTCCAGGAAGGCCCCGTGCAGGAAGCGCCACCGCTCGATCTGGCCGGGGGCCATGATCATGCGGGGCCGGTGCTTGCCGTTGATCATGGTGATCTGGGTCTCGGCGGTGTCCCCCAGCGTCTTGAAGGTGTTGAAGGTGATGTGATCCTCGTCGCAGGGCTCGCCGTCCTCCAGGGCCGGGAAGCCGATGGGCGGCGTCATCACGATCATCACCCGCTCGGTGGCCTCGGCGACGCCGGGGATCTCGTCCAGATCGCCGCGCACGATGAGGGCCCCGGTGGCCCCGGAGGCCACCTGGATGGCCGTGCTGCCGTGGATGTGGGGGTGGTACCAGTGCAGGCCCTCGTGGTGGGTGCCATCCTCGTCCAGATCCCAGCGGTGCTGGGCCCCATCGCCCCCGGGCGGCACCATGCTGAGCACGTCGTCAGCGAAGAAGCAGTCGTGGGGCCCGCCGTCGCGGTCGCCCATGCAGGCGCGGCACTTCAGGCCGTCGCCCTCGACGCAGCCGCCGCCGGTGGCGTAGTCGGGCCGCACATGGGAGCCATGGGCGTGCAGGTTGGTCAGGTTGAAGTTGAAGAGGTGGCACTCGGCCCCCTCCTCGTCGGCGCAGTGGCAGGTGTGGCCCGGCCCGTGGCCCTGCGGCTCGCAGCTCTGGCCCGTCTCCATGTCGACGCAGGTGCAGACCTGGCTGTTGAGCGCGCGGTAGTCGTCCTTGGTGAAGGCGTTGCGCAGGTTGACCCGGATCTGGCGGGCTGCGCCGTCGCCGCGGGCGGGCACGTCGATGGTGGGGGCCGGGAAGAGGCCGTTGTAGGTGCGCCCGCAGTGGCGCTGATCCCCGACCATGAACTCCCCGGGCTGCAGCGTGAGCTCGTAGACGCCCTGGTCGTTGGGCTGGAGCACCGGCGGGTTCGCGAAGGTCTCCACGACGCACCGGCCATCGGCCAGCATCACGCAGCCGGGCTCGCCACCACCGGCGCCACCCTGGCCACCGGCGCCACCCCGGCCACCGGCGCCACCCTGGCCACCGGCGCCACCCTGGCCCCCGGCGCCACCCGGCCACCGGCGCCACCGCCGGCGCCGCCCTGGCCACCGGCGCCGCCCTGGCCACCGGCGCCCCCGGGCCGCCTTGATCTGCGACGGCCGCGTCCTTCGCCGTCCCGCCGCCGCCCTCGTCATCACATGCCACCAGCGCAGCGCCGAGCAGCACTCCCCACATCCAGGTCTTCATCGCCCCTCCTCGCGTTCTTGACCCGCCGCGCCGCCTCGCGGGCGCAGGCCGGGTCCTCCCGGTCAACTCTGGGTGTCTTGTATCTTCGCCCGCCTGATCACGGCGCTCAACTCGCGTTGCGTTTCCGAAAAACTGTTTCATTTCATGGTGCTGTGGTGGTCTGGGCGGCGCTCGCGTTTGAGGTGGCGGTGTTACCACCGGGCCATGTCGGAGAAGCCACGACCGCCGCCCTCGCCAGGCCTGCAGCCAGGCGACCGTCGAGATCATCCTCGAGGCGGCGGCCCAGATCCTCGCCGAGGAGGGTCCGGCGGGTGCGACGACGAACCGCATCGCCGAGCGGGCGGGCGTGAGCGTCGGCTCGGTCTATCAGTACTTCGCCAACAAGAAGGCGCTCTACCAGCCCTCGGCGAGCGCTTCATCGGGCGGCTGCGGCAGGCGAGCCCTGGCGGTGTCGCCGGCGCTCCTGGCCCAGCCGCCCGCGCAGGTCCTCTCCGACATCCTCGAGACGCTGCTGCGCCCGGTGGTCTCCGATCCCATCCTCAACGGCATGCTGCACGTCACCGCGCTGCCCCCGCGGGACTTCGAGGCCATCAACCTGTTCGAGCGCGAGCTGGAGGCGCACACCACCTTGCTGATCTCGGCGCACCCCGACCTGCGCGGCCGCTTCCCCGATCCCGCCCTGAGCGCCCGGCTGCTGGTGCGGGCGGCGGCGGGCGGGGTGGCGCGCACGCTGGCCCTGGAGCCCGAGACCGTCCCGACGCCGGCCTTTCGTCGCGAGCTCGTGCGCCTGGTCGCCGGCTACCTGGGCGTCGATCCCGGCCCGGAGCCGGCGGCCTGAGCCGGCGGAGCATGGACCAGCTCGATCTGTTCGGGCCGGCCGCCCCGGCTCCGGTGGCGTCGCCCACCCACCCCGCGGCGCTGGCGGAGCTGGCCCGGCGCCTGGGGCCCGGCGTGCACCTGGGCTGCTCGTCGTGGACGTTTCCCGGCTGGGCGGGCCATGTCTACGACGGGCGGCCCTCCGAGCGCGCGCTGATCGATCGCGGCCTCGCCGCCTACCACCGCCACCCGCTGCTGCGGGGGTCAGCATCGATCGCAGCCTCATGGTCCCCTCGACGCTCCCCACCTACCGCCGGTACGCCGAGCAGGTGGGTGAGGGCTTCCGCTTCTGGGCCAAGGTGCACCAGGACGTGACGCTGGCGCGCTTCCCCGATCTGGCGGCCTTCGGCGACCGCCGCGGCGCGCCAGCCCCCGCTGGCTGGATCCGGGCTACACGGCGGAGGTGGTCGGGCCGATGATCGAGGGCCTGGCGATCGCGCCGGGCCGATCCTGTTCCAGTTCACCCCCGGCCACGCGAGCGATGTGCCGAAGCCGAGGTGTTCGCCGAGCGGCTGCACCGCGCGCTGACGGCCCTGCCGCGTGGGCCGCTGTATGCGGTCGAGCTGCGGGATTCTTCACTGATCACGAAGAGCTACGCCGATGCCCTCGCGGACGCCGGCGCCGCCCACTGCTACAGCAGCCACCCACGCAGCCTGGATCTGGACTTCCAGCGGCTGCGGCTGCCCCCGGTGCCGGGGCCGGCCCTCGTGATCCGGTGGAACCTGGGCCAGGGCCTGACCCGGCCCGAGGCCATCAAGCGCTTCACCCCATGATCGGCTGCAGCGGCCCGAGCTGGGCGTCCGCGCCCTCATCGCGCGGCTCCATCGGCAGGCGACCAGGCGGGGCCAGCCGGTGCACGTGGTCGTGGGCAACCACGCCGAAGGCTGCGCGCCGCTGACCGTGGCCGCGCTGGCAGCCGCCATCGTCGCCGCGGTTGAGCCGGCGGCGCCGGGCTCAGCCGGCCTCGCGCCAGGCGTCCATCGTCTGCACCTCGTCGTACCGGGCGATGAAGCCGCAGGCCTTGCGAAGGCCGCGTCGTCCACGACGACCGGGTGCTTGACGTGGTTGACGGCGTGCCGCGGCAGCTTCGGGAAGCCGAAGTGCCCGAGAACACTGGGGAAGAGCGGCTCGGGGATGGGCACGGCCGTCCGGCCCGTGACCTTGCAGAGCAGCGACAGCGGCACCGGGGAGGGCCCGGCGACGTTGAAGACCCCATGCAGCTTCGAGGTGAGGGCCAGCACGATGGCGTCGGCGGCGTCGTGCTCGTGCATGAACTGGTAGAGGGGGTCGAAGCCCAGGACCATCGGCACGAACCGCTCGCCGATGAAGCTCGACAGTGCCGCGCCGCGACGGGCCGAGGGTGTAGACGATGCGCAGCACCGCCGTGCGCAGGTCGGGCTGCCGCCAGAGCGCCTGGGTGGCGTAGAGGTCCGCGGACGCAGATCCGCCAGATCCGGGAACGTGGCGACCGCCAGGGGCGGCTCCGTCTCGGTGCGGTAGAGGTAGCGTCGGGGGCCGCGCCGTAGATGGTGTGGCGGCCGATGAAGAGGGCCTGCTGCACGCCATAGCGCTGGCAGTACTCGAAGACGGCCTGGGTGCCGCCCAGGTTGATGCGGTAGCGCTCCTCGCGGCGGGCCGAGAAGTACGAGACGGTGGCCATGTGGATCACGGCCTCGGGGCGGTGGGTGCGAAACACGTCCTCGGCCGGGCGCTTGCGCACGTCCACGCGGAACATCTCGACGCCGGGCGGCGCGTCGGGCCAGGGGCGGCGGTCGATGCCCAGCACGGTGTGCCCCTGGCGGACGAGCGCCTCGGCCACGCGGCGGCCGATCAGGCCGGCCAGCCCGGTGATGACGATCTTCATGCCGGCCCTCCCAGGCGCGTGCGGCGGGCGACGCGGCCCTCCTCGATGAGCGCGGTGATGCGGTCGCGGACCTGCGCCACATAGGCATCGATGACGTGATCGGGCTCGGAGCCATCTCCCTCGAACCGCATGGGCGCCCCGTAGTGCAGGCTGCACTGCACCGGCAGGGGGAGCGGCAGGAGGTAGGGCGTGATGGGCACGTAGGGCGCCCCGATCCACTTCGCCAGGCGCTGGGCGTGGAAGATGGTCGGGATGGCCTCCTCCCCGCCGATGAAGGCCAGCGGCACGATGGGCGTGCCCGTCCGCAGGGCCAGCCGGACGAAGCCGGTCCCGAAGCGCACGAGCTGGTACTTGTCTTTGTAGAGCTTGCCGGTGCCCCGCGCGCCCTCGGGGAAGACCATCAGCACGCGGCCGCTCTGGAGCAGGCGCACGGCGTGCTCGGGCAGGCCGGTGAGCTGGCCCACCCGGCTGAACACCGGCGAGACCACGGGCCAGTGCTGGGCGAACTTCTCCACCATCCCGTGGGTGTGGCGCGGCGGCTCCAGGTCATAGAAGAGCGACGCGATCACCATGCCGCCATCCACGGGCAGCCCGCCCGAGTGGTTGCCCACCAGCATCACCGGCCCCTCGGCGGGGATCTGCTCGATGCCGAAGGACAGGCAGCGGAAGTAGCGCCGGTAGAAGAAGCCGAGCATCGAGTAGAAGGCGCCCAGGTGATCCCGGGAAATCCCAAAGGGATCAAGACCATAGCGGTTGAACGGGATGTCGAGGCGGTCCAGCCGCGCCGCCACCTCGGGGTCGGTCAGGCGTTGCCACATGGGGTCAGGCGTCCTCCTGGCCCACCAGCAGCACGGCGGGCAGTAGCAAGAGATCGGCGAGCAGCGCCACCAGGATGACCACGGCGCTCACGACGCCGAAGGCGACGTTCGGGGTGAAGCTGCCGAAGCCCAGGGTGGCGAAGCCCAGGGCCAGCACCACGCTCGTCACGATGATGGGGCGCCCGGTCTGGGCCATGGTGCGCTCGATGGCCGGCGCCATGGGCGCGTCGGCGAGGCTGCGGCGCAGCCGCACCAGGAAGTGCACCGTGTCGTCGACCACCAGACCCAGGGCCATGCTGCCGATCATGATGGTGCCGGGATCGAGCGGGATGTCGACGAGGGCCATGAAGCCCAGCCCGAACAGGATGGGCAGGCCGTTGGGGATCATCGCCAGCAGGCCCAGCTTCACCGATCGCAGCAGCAGGAACATCATCAGGGTGATGACGATGAAGGCCACGATGAGGCTCTTGACCTGGCTGTCGAACAGGTAGCGCTCCATGTCGGCCATCAGCTTCACATAGCCCGTCGACTCGATGCGCAGCGCGGGCCCCCCCGGGATGGGGGCCTCGGCCTCGGCAATCCACGCGTCGATGCGGGGCCCGGCCCGCGTCACGTCGTTGGCCTTCGACATCTGGACGCGGGCCGTCAGGCGGGCCAGCCCGTAGTTCTCCTGGACGAGGGTGGGGAAGTCCTCGTCCCCCTCCAGGAAGAAGAAGAGCTGGGCCGCGAGGTGGGGGTGGTCGGCGGGGGTGGGCAGGCCCGTCTGCTCCCCGTCCGTCAGGCCCTTGCGCGTCTCGCGCAGCAGATCCAGCACCGAGAGGACCCGCGGGATGCCGTCCAGGCTGGCCAGGCGGGTGGCCAGGGTGTCGAGGCGGGCGAGGATGCGGGGATCCTTGAGGCCGTCCTCGTCGGTGCGGGCCAGGAACTCGAAGCTGGTCGAGCCGGCCAGGGCGGCGTCCACCCGCTCCAGGGCGACGCGCACGGGGGTGCCGGGGATGAAGTAGTTGAGCGGGTTGGCGGCGGTGTCGATGTGCCCCACCGCCGCGCCGCTGGCGAGCACGATGCCCGCGCCGGCCAGCAGCGTCGCCGCCCGGGCCCGCCGGGAGGGGCGGCCGAGCACCGCCAGCAGCAACCGCGAGACGCGGCCCGTACGCTGCCGCTCGATGAACCGCGCCGGGGCGGGCGCACGAGCCGAGGCAGGCGCGGCACGAACGTCATCACTCCAGGATGAACGCGAACATGACCCCCACCGCCGCCAGCCAGCCGAACTCCCGGATGGGCTGGAGATCGCCCACCAGCAGCGAGAGGAAGCCCGCGGCGGTGGTGAGGCTCGTGAAGAGGCAGGGCACCAGCAGCGACGAGACCGCGTGGCGTACGGCGTCGTCGCGCTCCCGGCCGTGCATCAGCGCCTGGTAGTAGTCGGAGAGGACGTGGACCGAGTCGGCCACCCCCACCGCCATGATGAGCACGACCAGGCTGCTCGAGATGAGGGTGATGTCGATGCCCAGGGCGCCCATCAAGCCGAAGAGCCAGCAGCAGGCGATGCCCACGACGGACAGCGGCACGATCACGGCGGAGAAGCGCCGGAAGAGCACCAGCATCATCAGCACCAGCACGGCCGCGCCGAGGGGACCGAAGAGCCCGAAGTCGCGCTCGGTGGCCGTGAACATGGCGTCGTCCAGGGCGGGGGAGCCGGCCAGGTGGGCCTCGAGGCCGGCGGGCGCCAGGTGGGTCGCCATGAGGGCCCGCAGCGCCTGCACATGCTCGACCTTGGCGGCGAAGGTGTTCCCCTCCCGGGTCAGCTCCACCACCACCGCCGTCGCCCGCCCATCCTTCGCCAGCAGGTTGCCCGCCAGCAGCGGATCGGCGAGGGCCGCCGCCCGCACCTCGGCGGCCTCCTCGGCCGTGTCGGGCAGCGCCTCCAGGAACGCCTCGATGCCCACATGGCCCGGCCCCAGCCGCTTGACGATGCGGGCGTTGGTCAGGGCGCTGACCCGGTGGGTGTAGGGCGCCTCCTCCACCGCGTGGGTGAAGGCGTCCAGGGCCTTCAGCCCCGCCGGGGTGAAGATCTGATCGGAGAAGACCCCGACCACCGACACCTCGTCGGCGCCGAACTTGTCCAGAAACTCATGATATTTCGAGAGGTTGGCGTCCCCCTCCACGAACCAGCTCTCGATGTTGGCGTCGAAGCCCACCCGGGCGGCGAAGAACGCCGACGCCCCCGTCAGCACCGCGATGAGGGCCAGGACGAGGCCACGGACGCGCAGCAGCGCCGCCACGTAGCGCAGCTCCAGCCCGGGGCGTGGATCAGCCAACGACGGGCTCGACATGGGCCTGCAGGAAGGCCTCGACCTGGCGCAGGAGGTCGTCCACCGACCGGCCGGCCACGGGGATGGGGGCGCCGATGGTGACGTGGACCGCCCGGCCGCGCCGCATGTCGAGGCTGTTCTTGCGCAGGACGCCGCCGGTGCCGTTGAGGGCCACCGGCACGATGGGGACCCCCGCGGCCCGGGCCAGGTGGAAGCCGCCCTTCTTCAGGGGGGCCAGCCGGCCGTCGGGGGAGCGCGTGCCCTCGGGCGCGATCCACACCGAGATGCCCGTCGCCATCAGGGCCGCCGCCCGATCGAGGCTCGCGCGGGCGCGCTCGTGATCCCCCCGATCCACCTCGACGATGTCGGCCGAGCGCATGGCGCGGCCGAAGATGGGGATGCGGAAGAGCTCCGTCTTCGCGACGAAGCGCAGGCTCCGGGCGGGCAGGGCCGCCGCCAGGACCGGGATGTCCAGCAGGCTCTGGTGGTTGGACATGTAGACGTGGGGCCGGGCCCCGTCGAGGTCGGCCCCGCCGGTGACGTGCACCCGGATGTCAGCGCGGCGCACGATCCGGTCGCCCAGCGCCCGGATCGTCGCGTCCGCGGTGTCGCGGCGGACCCCCGTCGTCACCCCGCGGGCGAACGTCGCGCAGGCGAGCCGCGCCGTCTCGCCGATGACCTGAGCCGAGAGCACGATCCCCATGGGGGCATGCTACGCGCAAATCGCCCGGCATACAGCCCCACAGCCGCCCCGGCCGCGGGGAGGCCGGCTCCTGCCGACCCGATGGGCAGGTGGACGTCGGCCGACCGATGCGCTGCCGACGGTCAGACCTCTTTGTAGACCTTCGCCAGGCTGTCGCCGTGCACGTCCAGCGACCAGGCGCAGAACCAGCCGAAGGGGGTGATCTGGACGGCGTACCCGGTCTCGGTCAGGCGCTCCGCCAGGCGCAGCAGCAGGGCGTGGGCGAACGCCGGATCGGCCGTCTCCCCGCCCAGGTGCGCGAAGCTGTGCAGCACGATCGCTTGGAGATCGCGCTTGTTCGCGATCCACTTCAGGTGCTTGAGGACGTGGCGGAAGACCCGGGCCTCGTCAGTGGCGTCGCGCGCCTCGACGTGCAGCCACGCCACGACGGCGTCGTCGGCGGCGCCCGGCGCGGGCGAGGGATCGGCATCGGAGAGGGTCTGGGAGGCGGGCTGCCAGGTGAACCGGCGGGCCTGGAAGGTGAGCAGACGCATCGGATCACCGTGCCTGAAGTGGCAGGCCGGGTCGACCCTCGACTGCCTGCTAGTGGGAGATGGCCGGCTCCATGGTCTTGGCCTGGTCGATCCAGCCCTGGACCTTCGCCTCGGTCACGCTGCCCTTGGTGAGCTGGCGCTCGGCGTTGACGGCCTCCATCTTGGCGGCGAGGTTGGCGGCGTTGCGGGTGCGCAGCTCCTTCACCGTGTCGACCCCGGCGGCCACCAGCAGCTCGGCGAACTGGCCGCCGACACCGGAAATCCGCATGAGATCCGCCATGTTGGCCCAGGTGAGGATCAGCTTGCCGCTGATGCCCGTCTCGTCGGCCAGGGCGTCGCGCCCCTTGGCGGTGCCGGCGCGCTCCAGCAGCTTGCCGGTGCTGGCGATGCCGACGGCCCGCAGCTTCGTGGCGTAGGCGGGGCCGATGCCCTCCACATCCTCGATGGGATCACTCATGTCTCTCTCCTTCGGTGGCCGGGCTCAGCCCAGCATGCTCTTGAGGGCGGGGACGCGATCGAGCAGCCGCTCCAGCAGCCCGCCGCTGACCTTCTGCTTGAGGAAGCCGACGAGCTGGGTCACATAGCCGCTCGCCTGGCTGGGATCGAGGCCGGCCTTCTGGAAGAGGCCGGCGATGTCCACGGCGCCGCCGGCGCCCACGGCGTTGGCCGCGCGCCCGAGGAGGCCGCCCAGCATGCCGCCGCCCAGGCCGCCACCGCCGCCCGCGGGGGCGCTGTCGGCGGCCGCGACGGCGGCGTCCACCCCGGGCACCTGGTCGGCCAGGGCCTCGAAGTCGGCGTCGTCGCCATCCTGCTTGAACTTCTTGAGGAGCCCGCCGGTGAGGGACCGGACGGCGTCGGGGGACAGGCCGAAGCGAGCGGCGGCCTGATTGAAGAACTCTTCCATGGAAACTCCGGGCTGCTTGCAGGGTTCGCGGGACCAAGATGATCCCGCGGCAGAAAAGTTCGAGAAAATCGGCGATCAGCTCCCGCCGAGCGCCGCGCAGGCCTTCAGCTCTGGGCACAGCGCCCGTTGATCTGCACGACCCCCGAGATACCGCAGGCGCAGCCCGAGATTGCGGGCACTCGCCATCGTCAGCGCCGATGCCGCACACGTTCGTCTCGGTCTGGAGCTGCTCGCAGGACTTGCCCTCGGCGCAGGTGGAGCTGGGCATTGGGCCGCACCGACGCTGTTCCTGGCTGCGCAGCGATCCAGGCGAAGCAGCAGCCACCGCGCCGCCGTCCTGTCGTCGTCGCCGCCGCCGTCATCGCAAGCCGGCAGCCAGGGCGCGAGGGTGAGCAGAACGAGGAGTTTGTGCATTTTCTCCGACCTCCGTTGAGGCATCCGTACCGGGGATGGCCCGGGCATGATGCAACCTGCGGTCGGCGGGAACAATGCTTCCGGGCGATCGGCGGCGATCGGCCGACGGCTCAGGCCGGCGAGGCCTGCGGGCCCCGGACGAGGCGGCCAGGCAGGGCGCCGGTGGGCGCGTCGCCGGAGGCGATCACCTGGCCGGCGCAGAGCGTGTGCAGGTAGCCGCGGGCGTCCTGCAGCAGGCGGCGGCCGGCGGCGGGCAGGTCGTAGACCATGCGCGGCGGGTCGAGGTGCAGGCGGTCCAGGTCGATGACGTTGACATCCGCGCGGTAGCCGGGCGCCAGCACGCCCCGGTCGCCCAGCCCGTACAGCGCAGCCGTCTGCCGGGTCTGGCGGTGCACCACGAACTCGAGGGGCAGGCGGGGGCCGCGGACGCGATCGCGGGTCCAGTGGGTCAGCATGTAGGTGGGCATCCCCCCATCGCAGACCGCCCCGCAGTGGGCACCGCCGTCGGCGAGGCCCATGCGGGTGCGGGGGTGGGCGTGCAGCGCGCGCACCACCTCGAAGTCCTGGTGGGTGTAGTTGAAGAGGGGGAAGTAGACGATGGCCTCGCCCCCCTGGGCGTTGAGCAGGTCGTAGACGACGGCCTCCGGCCGCTCCCCCCGCTGGGCGGCCACGGCCGCGACGCTCTCGTCGGGCCGAGGCTCGTAGTTGCAGGTCCCAAGGGGGAACATCTTGTGGAACGACCGGGTGACAAAGTTGCCGAAGTCCCCGAGATCCATGGGAGTTTCGGATAGCATCTGGGCGCGGACGGCCGGGGAGGCGAGGGCCGCTGCGCGCTCGGCCACGGGCAGGCCGGCGAGGCGGTGCCAGGTGGGGTAGCCCAGGAACGGGTGGGCCGTCCCCTGCCAGCACATGAGCACGCCGATGGGGCGGCCCGGCACCTGGGCGAAGAGGGGCAGGCCATCGGCGGCGGCCTCGTCGAGCGCCGCCAGCACCGCCCGCCACAGCTCCGGCGCCTGGTCCACCTGCTGGAGGTTGAAGCTGATGGGGCGGTCGATCTCCGCCGCCAGATCCCGCATCCAGGGCAGCTCCTTGAGGGCGTCGTGGTGCTCGACCGCCATCTGGAACACCCCGTGCCCGGCGCGCTTCAGGGCGCGGCCGATGCCGAACAGCTCCCGCCGATCGGCGAACGTCCCCGGCACCGGCACGCCGTCGATGGAGCGGTGCAGGATGGTCCGGGAGGTCGAGAAGCCCAGCGCCCCGGCCCGCAGCCCCTCCTCCACGATGGCCGCCATGGCCGCCACGTCGGCCTCGGTCGCGACCTCGTTGTCGGCGCCGCGCTGGCCCATCACGTAGCCCCGGACGGCGCCGTGGGGGACCTGCGTGCCGAAGTCGATGGCGTGGGGGCGGCGCTCGATGGCGTCGAGGAACTCGGGGAACGTCTCCCAGTCCCACTGGATGCCCTCGGTCATGGCCGCGCCGGGGATGTCCTCCACGCCCTCCATCAGGCCGATCAGCCAGTCGCGCTTGTCGGGCCGGGCGGGGGCGAAGCCGACGCCGCAGTTGCCCATGACGACGGTGGTCACGCCGTGGTGGCCCGAGGGGCTCAGCCAGGGATCCCAGGTTACCTGGGCGTCGTAGTGGGAGTGGATGTCCACGAAGCCTGGGGTGACCACCGCCCCGTCCGCGTCGATGACCCGCTGCCGGCCGGGCCCGGATCCTTGCCCACCGCGACGATGCGGTCCCCTGGATGGCGCACGTCGGCCACCCGCGCGGGCCCCCGTGCCGTCGACCACCCGGCCGCCCCGAATCACCACGTCATGCATCCGGCTCCCGCTCCCTGGCCGCGCGCGGAGGACCCTACCGGTGCGCCGACCCAGGGTCAGCTCAAAAAGAGCAAGGCGCCAGCAGTCCGGGCGCGGCGGGTGGTGGCCGCGGTGGGGGCGGGGCGCTGGCAGGCGGGTCAGGGTGCAGCAGGCTGTCAGCGAGTCGGGCGCCTGACGTCCAGAGCCACCCCTGTTGGCCCTGGACGCACCAGGAAGTCGCGCAGAGATCCGGCGGCCTCGCAGGCGCCGGCGATATTCGGCGACGGCGCCGCCAGCAGGAGCGAGGAGGCTCCGGCGCCCGGCGACGGCGGCTGAGAGGCACGGCGTCGGCCACGGCTCGCCCGCCGGGTGTCTGGCCCAGGGGGCTCTCCTGGGGGAGAAGCGGCCGTCGACCGCGATGGCCCCGCTGTAGTGGTCCTCATGGGCCAGCAGGCCCTGATCGCGCCAGCCGCCCTCGCCGACGCCGGAGCAGGTACCGGGCGCCGGGATCGGCCCGGATGGCGGCAGGCCAGCAGCGCTCGACCCTGGTGGCCGTGGCGCGCAGGGCCTCCTGCCAGGCGCCACGCTGGCCTCGGCCAGAGCCTCGGCGGCGTCTCGGCCCGCCACGACGGGCGCGCGGCGCCGTCGGGGGCGTCGACCAGCAGGGGGCCTCGACGAGGACGAGGGCCGTGCGCTCGATGACCGGCAGGGTGGTCTCGCTCGCCAGGCCACCACGGCGGCGGCGCCCTCAGCGCCCAGGGCCGGGCTCCGCTCGGAGCCCTCCACGGTCGGCACCGCCCCGAGGCAGCCCAGGCAGGCCGCGTCCGGCTTCGGCGTCCCGCAGCCCAGGCCTGCCCGGCGACCGAAGAGGCAGGCCGCCAGCCCGCCGTAGGCCTCCGCCGCGGCGGTTCGCCAGCGCAGGCTCCCGGGCGGCGCGGGCGTCGGGGGTCTCGCCCGGGGCCGGGCGGCGCCCAGCCCGGGGGCCAGCGCACGTAGAGCGTGTCGGGAGGAGCACGTTGCTGTCCGGGCCGACGGGGCAGCACGACCTGGGCCCGGAGGTCGTGCTGCAGGGCCGGGCTGAAGAACGCCGCCGCCCGGTGGCACGCGGTGCCCGCCCCCGCGCGAGATCCGCGAGGCGATCGCGCGCGGTCCGGACGGTGCCGGCGCCCTGCTCGGCGAGCAGCGTGGAGGCCCGCAGCAGGCTGGCCGGTCCCGCGTCCCCACGTAGAGGCGCTCCTCGAAGACGAGGGCGGGCCTCGAGCCCTGTGCCCGGTGGCGCCCGCAGCACCGGCGAGGATCCTCGCGGACGCCACCACCGGCCGTCGGCTGTCCCGCCTTCGCCGCCCAGGTGGTGCGAGCAGGCCGCGCGTCGGCGCCGCGAGGGTCCGGGCGCCGAGGCTGGCCCCCTGGCTACTGAAGCCGTCCGTCGCGACGGCCAGCCACTGGCGATCGGCGATCCACCGCAGCAGGGCCGGCCGATCGCCGCCGGTGAGCGCGAAGAGCGAGGGGCCGTCGGAGGCCAGGGCCACCTCCTCGCCGCCGACGCCGAGCCCGGCCTCCGAGAGGAGCGTCCAGCCGTCGTCGTCCAGGCGCAGGACGAACCCCGGGCAGTCCGCCGCTCCGCCCCCGAGGCCGGCGTGCAGGCGGCCCTCGAACACGAGCAGGCTGGTGACCTGGCCGCCGCAGCCGAGGGGGTCGAGGGGACCCGCCGCCGTCGCCGGCCCCGGGGCGCCCGCGGTGGGGTAGAGGCGGACGGGTGGGTCGGCGGCGCGCCAGATCTCGGGCCCCGGGCCGCGGACGCCGACGATGAGGGCGTCGTCGTGCCAGGCCAGGGCGTCGGCGGCCTCCCGGGCCGGATCGCCGAAGCCGTCCACGGTCAGCGCGGACCAGGCCGAGCCGTCGAAGCGCCACAGGTCGAAGCCGTCGCCGCCGGCCTCCGGGTCGTCGAGCGTCCCGACGACGAGCCCATCGGGCGTCCGAAGCAGGCTCCGCAGCGCCCGGTTGTTGCCGCGCAAGCTCCCGTCTTCACGACGAAATCCGTCCTCGATGGCCGCGGTGAGCGTGGGCACTCCGTTCTCGTGGTGCAGGCGCCAGAGGCGACCGCCCTCCGGCGCGGACGTGGCGAACCAGGCGTCCCCCTGGAACTCGGCGGCGGCCTCCACGGCCTCGTCGGTGGGCGCGAGGGCCAGGCGCGTGTAGGCCGAAAGCCCGTGGCCGCCGGTGCGGCCGGCCCGCCCCACCCAGGCCAGCGTGCAGGCCGGGCGCCCGCAAGCGGCGGCGTAGGTGCTCGTCGCGGTGAGGGTGAAGGCGTTGCCGGGCGCGCGCACGGCGCCGGTGGCCGCGACCTCGACGGGCTGGGCGCAGCCGTCGATGGCCTGCTCGCCCGAGGCCGTGAGCGTGAGGCGCGCGCCGTCCCGTGAGCCCGAGAAGGCCAGGGGGCCGTGCTGGAACGCCAGGCGGCCGTCGGCCTCGTCGACGTCCAGCGTCAGCGTGGCGGGCAGGAGGTCGGCCGGGCAGTCGCCGCCGGTCACGTCCACCGCGACGCGGTAGAGGCCGGTCAGGGGAGGCGGAGGCGGGGGCCCGGTCGCGGCGTCGGAGGCCGGCGCGGCCCCGGCGTCCACCCCGGTCGATCCACCGTCGTCACACGCCAGCAGCGCCAGCCCCAGCAGGACTGGCAGCGACAGCGTCCGCAGCGCCGAACATCTTCGCATGATCGCGTCCCCCCCAGGCCGCCATCGTGGGCGGCGGGCGGGGCGCAAGGCAAGCGGGAGCGGCGCCCCGCGGGTCGATCAGGGGTTGATCTGCTGGGCCAGGTAGTTGGCGAGGCCGACCTGGTCGATGAGCTGGAGCTGTGCCTCGAGCCAGTCGATGTGCTCCTCCTCGGAGGTGAGGATGTTCTGGAGCAGCACCCGCGTGCCCTCGTCGCCGTTGGAGCGGCAGGCCTCGATGGCCTTCTGGAGGCGCGGCACCGCCAGGTACTCCAGCTCCAGATCCAGCTCGAACTGCTCCTTGACCGACTCGCCGATGTTCACCTTGCCGAGCCGCTGAATGTTGGGCACCCCGTTGAGATACAGGATGCGCTCGATGATGGCCTCCGCGTGGCGCATCTCGTCGATGGACTCCGCGCGCACATGGGCGTGCAGCTTCGCGTAGCCCCAGTCGGCGCACATCTTGGCGTGCAGGAAGTACTGGTTGATGGCCGTCAGCTCGGCCGTCAGGATCTCGTTGAGCAGGTTGATGATGGCCTTGTCAGGCTCACGCGCCATGGAACTCGCCTCCGGTCCGAATCAGCCGCCCGGAGGGTGCCTCCCGGCGGACTTGAGCTCGCGCAGCATACGCCGAAGCTGGGGGCGACAGGAGCCACAGTCGCCCCCGGCCCCGCATTCTCGCCGCAGGGTGCTGAGATCTGCGGCGCCCTGCCGCAGCGCCCGCTTGACTTCCCGGTCGTTCACGCCCTCGCAGAGACAGACGATCATGGCCACGTCCTCCCGGGAGCCCACGGCGGCTCGACGGCGCTACTGTCGGTCATTTTGAGAGCGGTTTTCAAATGCAAAACGGCGGCGAGCCGCAAGTGGCTGAAAAACAGAGAGATTGTCCAGCGGCGTTCGGCCGGCGACTGGTGGGGGACGTTGACCGCCGGGACGTGGTATGACGCCCGCCTGCGTCTGCGGAAGGACGAGCATGGACCACTTGCAGGACCTGTTCATCGGCATCGCCGGCCTCATCGGGGCCGGCAAGACCACCCTCGCCAGGGCCCTGGGCGAGCACCTGAAGCTGCCGGTGTACTTCGAGCCGGTGGCCGACAACGTGTACCTGGAGGACTTCTACCGGGACACGGCGCGCTACGCGTTCGCCACCCAGATCTACTTGCTCAACCGCCGCTTCCAGCAGCACCAGGAGATCATCTGGCGCGGCGGGGGCGGCGTCCAGGATCGCACGATCTACGAGGACGCCGTCTTCGCGAAGACGCTGGTGCAGCTCGGGCTGATGGAGGAGCGCGACTACCACAACTACCTCCAGCTCTTCCGGCACATGAGCAACTTCATGTGCCGCCCCAACGTCATCGTCTTCCTCGATCTCAAGCCGGCCTCGTCCATGGAGCGCATCCGCCAGCGGGCCCGCGACGTGGAGACGGGCATCTCGATGGAGTACCTGGAGGTGCTCCACGGCAACTACGTCCACTTCATCGAAGACATCGCGCGTACCGTGCCGGTCATCCGCGTCGACTGGGAGACCTACCGCGACGCCGAGGAGATGGCCGGCGTCATCGAGCGCGAGTACCTGCAAGGCAGCTTCTTGCGGGAAGCGCGCTGGCGCCCGACGCGCTGAACGGAGGGAACGTGGCCGACGACGACTCGCGCAGCGGCCTGCGCTACACCGATCCCGACCTGCTGGCCTGGCTCGACGACCTGCACGCCCCGCTGGATCCGGCGCTGGCGCTGGCCTTCACGGCGCCCGAGCGGGAAGACATGCCCGCCATCCAGGTCGGGCGCTCCGAGGGTCGCCTCCTCTCGCTGCTGGTGCGCCTCGTGGGCGCCCGGCGGGTGGTGGAGGTGGGCACCCTGGCCGGCTTCTCCGCCATCCACCTCGCGCGTGGCCTGCCCCCCGACGGCCACCTGTGGACCATCGAGTTCGACGCCCACCACGCCGACGTCGCCCGGACGAACATCGCCGTCGCGGGCCTGAGCGATCGGGTCACGGTGCTCGAAGGCGCCGGCCAGGACCTCCTGCCCACCCTCAGCGGGCCCTTCGATCTGGTGTTCATCGACGCCGACAAGGAGGGCTACGACTTCTACGGCCGCTGGGCGGCGGCGAACCTGCGGCCGGGCGGCCTGCTGCTGGCCGACAACGCCTGCTTCTTCGGCAAGCTGCTCGACCCCCACCGCGCCGCCGCCGCGGCGGTGCGGCGCCTGCACACCGAGGCCCGCGACGCCTTCGAGACGGTCTGCGTGCCCACCCCCGACGGCCTGCTGCTGGGCATCCGCAAGGGCTGAGCCCAGCGGCAAGCCGCCGCAGGTGGCGCCGGTGGCTCTCTCAAGCTGCTGAAATAAAAGAGAAAACTGATAGGCAGCGGGCCTGCCCGGTCACCCGCGCTCCAGCCGATCGATGCGGGCCGCGAGGACGAAGTCGGCGTCGGCCAGGCCATCGATCTTGTAGGTGTAGATCGTCACGACCACCTTGCCCCACGAGAGGAAGAGGTCGGGGTGGTGGCCCTCTTCCTCGGCGAGCGCCGCGATCCGGTTGAGGAAGGCGACGCCGGCCAGGTAGTCGTCGAAGTCGTACTGCCGGTGCAGGTGGTGGTCGTCCACCACGGTCCAGCCGGGGAGCTGGGCCAGCAGGGGGGCGATCTCCTTCGCGGTCAGGGGGGGGACGCCGCCCTGGCACGGGACGCAGTGCCGGTTGGCCAGGTCACAGACGATGTTCTCTTCCGGGTTCGCTTCCGGGGCGTCGGTCATGGGGGGTCCTCATGGGCAGGGGCCGTCGCAGATCTCGACGTCGGCGATGGCCTGGGCGGCGTTGCGGCCGCGGTCGATGACGCTCGCCTCGATCCGGTAGCGCCCGGGGGGCACGGGGGCCTTGAGGCGGTCGTCGGTGTTCCAGTCGCGGGCGGTCAGGAAGTCGGCCGTGGCCAGCGGGCCACCCGCGAGGCGCTGGACGAGCGCGCCGTCGGCCGTCGTGATGACGAGGGCCCAGCCGGCGAGCAGGTCGTCGTCGTGGGCCTCCAGCGAGACGCTGACGCGGCCGCCGGCGGCCAGGCGGGCCGGATCGGCGCTGATCTCGACGGTCGGGGGGGCGTCGTTGATGACGACCACGCCGTCGCTCGCGCCCGGCAGGCCGCGGCGCTCCGTGTCGCCGATCGCCCGGCGGCTGCGGACCTCGAGGGCGTAGCGGGCCCCGGGACGAGGGCGAGGCCGTCGATGGTGGCCAGCGTCGCCCGGCCCACGTCCTGGAAGTCGCGGATGATCGCGCCGTTGGCGTCGATCACGCGGACCTCGTAGCCCGTCACGCCCTCGACGGGAGCCACTCGCCGCACAGGGTGGTGGTCGAGCGGGTCTCGTCGATGTCGAAGGCGGGATCGCAGGTGGGGATGGGTGGGCAGGGCAGGTCCCAGCGGGCCCGGGGGGGCGGGGGGCCGGGCAGGTCGGCGATCTGGACGCGGCCGTCGTTGAGCGGGACGGCGAGCTCGCGGTCGCCGTCGCCATCCAGGTCGTGTACGACGACGGGTCCGATGACCGCGGGGTAGCGGCGGCTCCAGCCCAGGCCGCCCGCGGCGTCGAGGGCGTAGAGCCAGCCGTCGTCCCCCGTGACCAGGATGCCGTCGCTGCCATCGGTGAGGGCCTCGGGCACCGGCTGGAGGCTGTGGACGTCGAGCCGGGCCGCCCCGTCGTCGGCCAGGCGGCCATCGGCGAGGGCGATCGTCGCGGCGGGGGCGACGTCCTCGCCCTGGGCCGCCAGCGGGTAGCGGTGGAGGGGGTCGGCGGGGCCCGGCGAGGCCCAGAGCTCGGCGCCGACGAAGGCGACCGGCCGACCCAGCCAGGTCTGGCCACGGGCGCCGGCCGCCAGCGCCGCCCGCCACAGCAGGCCCAGGTCCGCGTCCCACGCGTCCACGGGGCCGTTGCCGGCGAAGCGGACGAGCGGCGGGCCCGTGAGCATGAAGCCCCCGCCCCGGCCCGAGGCCCCGATGAAGCCGATCTCGACCCGCGCCAGCACCTGGCCGTCCGCCGGATCGAGGCGGATGAGCTCGTTGGTGGCGGTCACGTAGATCTCGTCGCGGCCGTCCCCGTCGGCGTCGGCGAGGCTGATGTTCTGGTTGGACGGGTTGCCGCAGCGCGCCGGCCGCAGCGCCGTCCGCCACCGGCACCGGCCCGTCTCGGCGTCGAGGGCCGTGATGACCCGAGCCGTCGGCGCGGCCTGCGGGCACGCGTCCAGCGGCGCTCGCAAGTCGGCATCCTCGCGATCTTGCTCACAATTCGGGTCGGGGATCAGGGTGGCGAGATCGCGCACCTGGTCGTAGCGCAGGGCCACGTCGGCGTTGCCCTGGGCGTCGCGGGTGATGGCGCCGCCGCCGAGGAGCTGCCAGGCCGTGGGATCGCGGCGGTCGAGCCAGAGCGTCTGGCCGTCGGCCGTCACGGCGCGCCAGCCCGTCGCGTCCCGGGTCCGGTCGCGCAGGACGAAGAGGTCGGCGCCGGCCCGGCGTGGGGTGCCGGCGAGGGCGCCGGGCTGCGGGAGGGTGCCGTTGGCGAGCTGCACGCGCCACCGCGGCGGCGGTGCGTCGTCCCCCGGGGCGAGCACGGTGCCCCCCAGCACGCCGGCGGCCGTGAGCGTCACCAGCACCGTCGAGGCCCCGTCGCGGGCGGTCCCGATGGCGACGGTGCCCGTCGGGGCCCGGGCCGCGGGCTGGCCGTCGGCCGCGTTCAGGACGGTGAGGTCGGCGTCCAGGAGGGCGATCGCGCCGTCTTCGAGGGCCACGACGACGCGGTCGTCCGCGCAGGCGCCCTCGGCGCAGACCCGGTGCACGCCGCCCACCGCGCCGGCCAGGGGCAGGGCCCGCGCGGCGCCCGCGGCGTCGACGGCCAGCAGGCGGGCCACGCTCGTCTCGCCGGGATCGGCCTGCTGCAAGAGCAGCCGGGGGTCTTGACCCAGCGTCACGAGCACGCCCAGCTCGCCGGTCTGGTCGGGGCGGTCGGTGGGCTCGACGAGGGGGCCGGCGTCGTCGACGGGGGCCGGCCACAGAGGCGCGGGCGCGCCGGGGCCGAGCCGCAGGAGCTGCAGCCGCCCCAGGCGCGGCGGCTGGCGGGGGGCGGACTCCATGACCAGGACCGCCACGCCGTCGGCCAGGGGGACGGCGCCGAGGGCGAGCTGGTCGGGCTGCTCCAGGAGCGTCTGCCCGTCCACCCCCGAGACCCCCACGAGCCACCACCGGTCCCCCCGCCACGCGGAGGTCAGGAGGTCGAGGCGGTCATCGCCGTCCAGGTCCACCGCGGCGCTGCCCGCGGGCCAGAGCGCGTCGCCGAGGGCGCGCTGCCACTGGATGTGCAGGGCGGCCGCGTCATCCGGGCAGTCGGCCACCGGGCCGGGCCCCGGCGCGAGGCGCAGCAGGCGACCGCGGTCGAACACCGCCACGTCCCGGGCCGGCGTGGCCGGGTCGTGGTCGAAGCCGAAGTGAGGCAGGTTGGTGTCGCCCAGGGTGTCGGGGATGGGGCCGCAGAGGGTGCGCTGGCCGGTGGTCGGGTCGAAGGCGTCGAGGCTCACGGCGTCGGGCCGCAGGAGCTCGGGCCGGCCGTCGCCGTCCACGTCGTCGAGCGTCTGCCAGCGCGCGCAGCGGCCGCCCCGGCGGGGCCCGGTGATGGTGGCGACCGCGTCGGCGGCCCCGAAGCCGCCGGCGAAGCTGAAGAGGGCGCCGTAGCCCTCGCCGCCCCCGCTGCAGCCGGAGTCCGTGAGGTAGACGTCGGGCAGGTCGTCGCCGGTGGCGTCGGCGACCAGCACCCGCAGGACGGCCTCGACGGGGGGCAGGTCGGGGCCGAAGGGGCGCTCCGGCTGGGCCCAGAGCACCGCGCCGGTGAGGCCGTCGAGGATGTAGACCGCGCGGGTGGCCTGGACGACGACCTCGCGGCGGCCGTCGCCGTCCAGATCGGCCAGGGCGAGGATCTGGTTGACGTCCAGCAGGGGGCTGGCCCAGCGGGGCTGGCCGTCCAGGCCCAGGGCCTCGGCCCGGCCGCCCCGGGCCAGCACCAGCTCGGTGGCGGCGTCGCCGTCCAGATCCCCGGCGCGGAAGGCGCCCGCGGCCACGGGGCCGCCCACGGTCAGGGTGCGGCCAATGGTGAGGTCGGCCAGGCTGTCGGCGGCCTCCGGGATGGGGTCGGCCTCGGCCTGGCAGGCCGGGGGGGCCGCGTCCGGCCCGACATCGGGGGGGCCGGCGTCGGCGGGGGCCGCGTCGAGCGGGTCCGGCGTCCGCGCGTCGAGGAGCCCGGCGTCGGCCGCCGAGGCGTCCACGTCGGGGGGCAGGGCGTCCGGGCGTGGGGGCTCGGCGTCCGGGGTGATGGGCGGGGGCACGCGGCCCACGTCTTCGTCGGCGCGAACACAGGTCAACGTGCCGGGATCACAGCGAAATCCCGTCGCACAGGCCGTGTCGTCGCCGCACCTGAACTCGCTGGGCGGCGGGCTGCCGCCGTCGTCACACGCGACCAGCAAGGCCGCCAGCGCCCACCCGCGCTTCATGCTCATCCCTCCGACCACCGGCTGCCGCGTCGACTACCCGAGGAGCGCGAGGGTGTGCTCCACCATGGCCTTCACCCCGTCGCGGACCTCGGTGATGCGCGACGCGGTCATGTAGGCCGGCGTCGACACGATCTTCCGGGCCCGATCGACGCGCACCTCGCGGACGGGGCACCCCACGACGTCGGCGCCCATGGTCCGCATGGCCACGGCGGCGTCGTCGTCGGCGTCTCCGACCGTCAGGAGCACGCCCGGGATCCCCACGTCGCGGAAGATGGTAGCCGCCAGGGCGGGGCTGATGCAGGCGAAGCCGATCGGCTTGCCCGCCCGGTGCAGCGCCTTGACGAGGCGAGCGACCTCGGCGTGCGGCCGCGCAGCCGAGCCCGCCACCGCGAAGTCGCAGAGGTTCTTCGCCACGCCGAAGCCGCCCGGGAAGACCAGGGCGTCGAGCTCATCGGCCTGGACGGTCGCCAGATCGCGCAGCTTGCCGCGGGCGATGCGCGCAGACTCGACGAACACGTCGCGGGTCTCGCCGGTGACCTGGCCCGTCGCGTGGTCGACGACGTGCATCTGGGGGCCACGGGGGGCCATGAGCACCATGTCGTGGCCCGCCTCGTCGATGGCGAGCATGGTCAGCACGGCCTCATGGATCTCGGCGCCGTCAAAGACGCCACAGCCGCTCAGGACGACGCCGATGGTCGCCATGGGTGCCTCCTCTCCCGGGTCGCCCGGGGGTCAGATGGGGAAGACGACGCCCCAGTGGGCCTGGCCGCCGTCCACGCAGATCGTCTCGCCGGTGATGTAGTCGCCCGCGGGGCTGGCCAGGTAGGCCACGGCCCAGGCCACGTCGTCCACATCGCCCAGCCGGCGCAAGGGCACATGCTTCGGGACCTCGGTCTCGATCTGGCTGCGGATGGCCTCGGGGTAGGTCTCAAGCCCGCTCGAGCGGATGACGCCCGGGGCGACGGCGTTGACCAGGACCCCGGTGCGCGCCCACTCCAGGGCCAGCGTGCGCGTGAGGTTCACGACGGCCGCCCGCGCGGCCCCGGTGTGGGCCATGCCGGGGAAGCCGCGCCACATGTTGGCGACGATGTTGATGACCCGCCCGCGCCGCGCCTTGAGCATGTGGCGGCCGGCGGCCTGGGTCATCCACCAGGTGCCGTTGAGGTTGGTGTCGATGACCGCGCGCCAGCCCTTGGGCCGGATCTGGATCGCGGGCGAGGGGAACTGGCCGCCGGCGTTGTTAACCAGCACGTCGATCTTGCCGTACCGGTCGACGATCGCGTCCACCCAGGCGGCGCAGGCCTCCTCGTCGCGGATGTCGAGCGGGGCGGCGTGGACGTCGACGCCGGCGTCGCGCAGCTAGGCGGCCGCGGCGTCGAGCCGCTCCTGCCCGCGCGCGCCGATGGCGATGGTCGCGCCCAGCGCGCCGCACTCCTGGGCGATGGCGCGGCCGATGCCGCTCCCGCCGCCGGTGACGACCACCACCTGGCCTCGCAGCAGATCGGGGCGGAAAATGGCGCTGGGCTTCATGGGTCCTCCTCCTCGCCAGCGCGAATCTAGCTCGCCTCGACCCCTGACGTCAAGCACCGCTGCCACCGCGCGGTGGGCGGTGTAGGCTCGGCCCATGAAGATCTCCGACCTGCGGACGACCTTGCAGGCGCTGCGCCGCGACCCGCCGGCCGCCCGGCTCACCCGCCTGGCGAGCGTGGCGTGGCACAACGAGCTGTGGCGGGCGGCCACCCGGCCGGCTGCCTGGCCCCGGCTGCTCGGGCTGCTGCGCTCGCCCGTCGTGAACCTGCCCGCTCTCAACGCGGCCATCGCGCCCGACCGGCTGGCGTGGGTGGACGCGCGGCAGGCCCTCACCTGGGCCGAGGCCGCCCGGCGCGTCGAGGCGGTGGCGGCGGGACTGGCCCGGGAACGGGGGGTCAAGCCAGGGGACAACGTGCTGATCTTGCTGGAGAATCGGGTGGAATACCCGGTGCTCTGGTTTGCCCTGATGCGCCTGGGCGCCCGGGCCGTGCACGGCAGCTTCGACAGCGCGGCCGCCGAGGTCGCCGTGATGGTGGCCACGGCGCGGCCGGTGCTGATCGTGGCGTCGGATCGGGCGGCGGAGGCGGCGGATGGAGGCAGCGCGGGGGTCGCCGTGTGCCGGCCCGAGGCGCTGCCCACCGGGACGCCGCGTCGGCGCGGCGTGCTGCCCCGGGCGGCGCGCGCGGGGGCCAGCGTCGTCTTCACCTCGGGGACCACCGGCCGTCCCAAGGGCGCGGAGCGGGCCTTCGGGCGCCTGGGCCCCGCCGAGCTCGTCCGCATCCTGGAGCGCCTGCCCCTGCGGCACGGCGAGCGGCACCTGCTGGTGGGGCGGCTCTACCACAGCGCGGGGCAGGCCTTCCTGATTCTGGTCGCGGCGCTGACGGGCACCGTCTGGCTGGAGGCGGACTTCGACGCCGAGCGGCTGGCCGGGCGACTGGCGGACCTGGAGATCGAGAGCGTGTTCCTGGTGCCGACGCTGCTGCGGCGGCTGCTGCACGTGGAGCTCCCGCCCCTGCCGGCCCTGCGGGCCGTCATCGCCGGCGCGGCGCCCTTCCCCGAGGCGCTGCGCCAGCAGGCCATCGAGTGCCTGGGGCCGCAGCGGGTGTTCGACTTCTACGGCGCGACGGAGCTGGGCTGGGTCACCGTGTGTGACGGCCACGAGATGCGGGCGCGGCCGGGGACGGTGGGCCGGGCGCTGGCGGGCCTGCGGTTGGGGGTGGTCGACGGGGCGGGGAGGTCCGCGCCGCCGGGGACCGTCGGGACGATTTTTGTCGAGACGGATCAGGGATTTGGGGGCTACCTGGGGCAGCAGGCGGCCACCCGGCGGGTCACGGTGGAGGATCTGGGCCGGCTCGACGAGGCGGGCTACCTGTACCTGGCGGGCCGGGCCCGGGACATGGTCGTGTCGGGGGGCGTGAACCTGTACCCGGCCGAGATCGAGGACGCGCTCGGCGGACACCCCGCCGTGGCCGAGGTCGCGGTGGTCGGCGTGCTCGATGAGGCGTGGGGGGAGCGGCTGGTGGCCTTCGTGGTGCGCGCCGGCCCGGTGGAAGCGGAGGCGCTGGAGGCGTTCGGGCGGGCGCGGATGGCGGGCTACAAGGTGCCCCGCCGGTGGTGCTTCGTCGAGGCGCTGCCCCGCAACGCCACCGGCAAGGTGCTCAAGGGCGAGCTGCGTGCCCGGGCTCTGACGGCCGGGAGTTGAGGAAGCGCAGGGCCGCCCGCCACGCCATCCACTGCTGACCCCAGAGCACGCCGTCGCCGGTGTCGAGGAGCTGCAGCTCGGCCTCGCCGAAGGCGTCGGCCACGATGATGACCCAGAAGCCTGCGATGGGCGCGACGAGCACATCCGACCAGCCCGTCGCGGTGGGCAGCCGGCCCACGAGGTCGGCCGCGTCGATGCAGTCCATGGCGTCGAGGACCTGCCAGCCGGCCCGGGGCGAGACCCCGACGAGGGCCCACCGGCCGTCGGCGTCGTCGATCCAGACCGTCCCGCCCACGAGCTGCTGGGCCGTGGCGGCGGATCAGCGGCAGCGAGGATCGCAGGGGGCACCCGTCCATCACCAGCGTGGGCGCCGGCACCAGCGGGACGTCCGCGGCGGCGAGCTCGGCTTCGATGACGTCCGGGAGTCCGGGTTGAGGCGATGACCGCCCCCGACCGCACCAGGAGGAGCTCGTCGAGCGCGAGGGGACGAACGTGGTACAGCATCCAGCGCCTCCGGCTCCAACGGCAAGGCTCCATAGTAGCGCGCAGAACTGCCCTGGAAAGCTCAAAATCCAGGGCGCCGTCGATACCGACCTCGGCCCTCATTTCCGTACATGGGAGAACATTTCACTTTGGTTGGACCCAGTCCGCCCTGTTTGCTATGTTGGGTTCGGGGTTCGGAGGTCACGTCGGCATGCGCAATGTTGGACCTGGGTGGGGCGGCGTCGTCGAGCGCAGGCTGCGCACGGCAGCCGACGTGCGGGCGGCGCTGTCCTGGGAAGGGCACCTGGACGGCGCGGACCTGAGCGGGACCATCCTCACGGGCATCGATCTCTCCGGCGTGTCGATGCGGGGTGCACGGCTGCGGGGCTGTGACCTGGTGCGGGCCCGGCTCGTGGCCGCCGATCTGCGGCTGGCCGATCTGACCGCGGCGCGCCTGGTGGGCGCGGTGCTCGAAGACGCCCGCCTCGCGGGCGCCACCCTCGCGGCGACCGAGCTGTCCATGGCGGAGCTGCGGGGGACGGACCTGCGCGGCGCCATCGCGCCCGCCCTGGTGGCCGAGGCGGCGGTGCTGGAGCGGGCCCTGCTCTGGGGCGTGGATCTCACCGGCGCCAACCTGCGGTTCCTGGAGGCGAAGGCCTGCGATCTGCGCGGGGTGATGTTCACCCGGGGGTGCCTGGAGGGCGTCTCCCTGGAACGCTGCGATCTGAAGATGGCCCTGTGCCGGGACGCCGACCTGTCCCGCACCCGGATGCGGGCCTGTGATCTGCGTCAGGTCTGCTTCGACGGGGCCGTCCTCATGGAGACGGATCTGCGGCGGGCCGATCTGCGAGGCGCCACCTTCCGGCGCTCCGTCGTCTCGGGGCTCATCCTGGCGGAGGCCCGCCTGGGCGCCGTCGACTTCTCGGAGGTCATCGACCCGCCGCCGGCGTGAGGCGTTGACGCAGTGCGTCAAGGTCCTCGGCCAGGCCGGGAGCCAGGGTGCGGGCGCGGGCCAGGTCGGCCAGGGCTGCGGCGGACGGGCCCGTCGCCGACGCCCGCGCCGCCAGGCTCATGGCCAGCAGCAGGGGAGCCTGCTCGGCCAGGGGCGCCGGGGCACTCGCCTCGCCCAGCACGGCCTCGAACGCCTTCACCGCATCATCGAAGCGCCGGTCGATCACCGCCGCGTGGCCCCGCTGCCAGGCGCGCGCGCCCGGGATGGCGTCGAGTCCGCCGGCCGGCGCGCCGGCCGAGACGGCCTCGGCCCGCGGGATGGGCGCTTCGGCGTCGAGGGCGAGGACGAGCCGGGCGTCGGGGGCGTCCAGCGTCACCGCGAGCGTCGAGGTGGCGTCGACGAAGTACCGCGTGTCCCGGCCCACGGCCCGCGCGGTGGCGGCGGGCTGCTGGTCCTTCGTGGCGGCCTGGAGGGCCTCGGCCGGCGTGCGCCCGGGCGGCGCGGCGCTGGCGGCGAAGAGCAGCTCGGCCTGGACCAGGCGGCCGTCGCGGAACCGGAAGGTGGCCTCGGCGGGGAGGGCGAAGCAGCGCGCCTGCGCCTCGCAGCGGTACGTCAGGACCCCCGCCTCGTCCGTCCAGGTGCCGGCCCCCTCGGCGACTGGCGCGAAGCCGGCCCGGACGGTCGCGGCGTCCTGCCCGAGCTGCACGCCGAAGACGGCGGGCAGGGCCAGGATGGCCGGCGCGAGCAGCCCCAGCATCAGAAGCCGCCGACCCCGCAGGCGAAGGCGTCGAAGCAGGCGAGGGGATCGCCGCCGGCGGCGCGCTGGGCCACCTCCTCCAGGCACTGGACCTGGGCGAGGGCCGCGGCCGGGTCCTGCATCTGCAGGCGGCGGCAGTCCCCCAGGTAGTCGGGGACGAGGGGCGGGAAGCCGGGGATGGGGGCCTGGTCGAGGCCACAGGCGGTGACGGCCTCCTGGCCGGCCTCGCAGGCGTCCTCGGGGACCATGAAGCAGGCCACGACGGCGTCGGCGTCGCAGGCGGCGTCCTCCGCGCAGCCCTGGAGGCGCGCCGGGAAGCCCGCTCCCAGCAGGATGGAGGCGCCGGCGCACTCGGCGGTGCAGTGGTCGAAGTCCTCGAAGGTGCCGTCGGGGCCGACGAGGCCGCCGCAGCCGGCGATCACGCCGCAGGCGGCCGCGCAGCCCCGGGGGATCTCCACGGGCGGGTCGGCACAGCGGCCGAGCTGGTCGCAGGGGGCGAAGCGGGCGCAGCCGGCCTCGATGTCGATGCCCGCGCGGGCCGGATCGCAGTCGAGGCCGCAGAGGAAGGCATCCACGCTGTCGTCGCAGCGCGCCTCGGCCTCGCAGACCTGGCGGCAGGCGCGGGGGATGGGGGGCAGCTCGGCGTGGACGCAGGTGGCGATGGCCTCGCAGCTCTCGCCGCGCCGCTCGGCGTTGAGGGTGCAGGCCGCCTCGGCGAAGAACCCGGCGTCGTCCTCCACCGCCTGGCAGGCGGCGACGCAGCCGGGGACGTCGTCCTCCAGGCGGCAGCGGGCCAGGTCGGCGCAGTAGGCGGGGCAGAAGCCATGGAAGTCGGCCCCGTCGAGGCAGCGGCGCAGATCCGGGCAGGCCGCGTCGGCCCCCGCGGCGAGCAGGCACTCGGCCGCCGACGCCAGCACCAGACCGCGCTGGCCGCCCACCTCGCCGCGGCCGCACTCCAGCACGCAGTCGCTCATGGTCTGCTCGGCGCCCTCGACGCAGCCGACGCGCGCCTGGCACCAGGCGAGGCAGAGGTCGCCGCCGGAGGTGTCACCGCCGGTGCACGTGGCCCGATCGGCGCAGCGCGCGGTGCTGTTGACGCATGACAGCAGGGGCAGGAAGCTGGTCGGATCGGCGAAGTCCGCGTCATCACAGGAGATCGGGCAGCGCCGATCCGTGAGGCGGCAGTCGTCGAGGGGGGCGCACAGGGCGGCGCAGTCCGGCGGCGGCGGCGCGAGGCACAGGGCCACGTTGTCGCAGCCATCGGCCACGGCGATGCAGGCGCGCTCGGCCTTCATGCGGCGCGTGGCCGGGCGGGCCAGGCACTCGTCGTAGCACTCGGCGGCGCCGGGGCTGCCGCAGGCGATCTGGGCGTTGCACATGGCCAGGCACGAGGCGCGGAAGTCGGCGTCGAGCTGGCAGCTCGAGACCTCGTCGCAGGTGCCGAGGTAGGCGCACTCGAAGAACGGCAGGTAGGGGTCGATGGCGGTGGGATCGCCGGAGGCGAGGGCGCCCTGGCAGATCTCGAGGCAGTCGAACTCGGACTGGCCGTCGGGCAGCAGGCCGCAGAGGTCGCTGACCAGGCAGTGCTCCTCGCAGCCGCCGTCGGGGGCGGGCGCGGGATCGAAGCAGGCATAGGGCGGCTGGCCGCACTGGTCGGTGAAGTGGTCGGTGAAGCAGTCGACCGCGCCGTCGGCGAGGCGCGGCAGCAGATCGGCGGCCACCTCGGGGCAGGCATCCACCGAGAGGAAGCCGCAGGCCGCGTTGGCGGCGCAGAGGTCGTCGATGGTGTGCTCGCCCACGATGGCGCGGCGCTGGCGGGCGTCGCAGGCGGCCAGCTCGTCGCAGTCGGCGGCGTTGCGCACGCAGGCGCGGCTCTGGTCGATCCGGCGGGCGGCCACCGGATCCTCGGGGGTGGTGGCCGTCAGGCACTCGAGGGTGCAGGTGGTGGCGTCGACGGCCGCGTCGCAGCCCGCGCGGGTGGTGCACTCGAGGGCGCAGGCCCCGCCGCGCTGGTCGAGGACGCAGGCGTCGAAGGCCGCCGCGTCGCAGGCGCCGTCCACGGCGCCGTTCGACCCCAGGACGGCAGCGCCGCAGCTCGACACCACCCGCGCGAGGGAGGCGTCGCCGCAGGCGTCCGCGCAGGCTTCGATGCCCGGGAGGCCGGCGGGCAGGCGGGGCGCCGGATCGCAGGCGGCCAGGGCGGTGCAGACGTCGGCGCAGGCGGGCAGGGGGCGCTGGGGGATGGTGCAGCGGCCCAGATCCTCGCACCGCGTGATCTGCATGCAGGTCAGGTAGTCGTTGAACCGGTCGGAGGCCTCGGCGTCGGCGCAGCGCGCCTGGCACTCGGCCGCTCCGCCAGGGAAGTACTGGGCCTCGACGCCGCAGTCGGCATAGACCGCGCAGATGTCGGCGCAGCCCGCCAGCATGCGGATGCCGCCACCCGCGCCGCCCTCGCCGCCCGCGCCCGCCATCCCGCCCATGCCGCCCATCCCGCCGGCGCCGGCCATGCCGCCCATGCCGCCGGCGCCGCCGTCGGGGCGCGCCGCGTCGGGGTTGACGAAGGCGTCGCGGATGCCCGCTTCGGGCTGGGGCGTCTCCTGGTTGCCGGCGCCGCCGCCGTCGTCACAGGCCAGGGCGGCTACGAGAATCAGCAAGAAAGTCGGAATGTTGCGCATGGTTGCACCTCGGGGTCCAGGCTGGCACCTTGCCCAGAACGGGGGGAGTAGATCCAGTGGAGCCGGCGGGATGGCCGCGATCAGCGCGTCCGCCGCAGGACCATCGCCTGCAGGAAGATGCGGCCGCGGCCGATCTGCCGGAACCAGCGGGCCTCGGCCAGCAGGTCCCGGACGATCCGGGTCTGCTCGTTGGCGCGGCCCGAGGCCATGAGCGCCCAGGCGTGGCGGACCACGTCGGTGTAGTAGGCCTCCCACAGCTCCACCGGCAGCGGCACCTGGTGCTGCAGCTCGAACCCGCTGGCGCGGATGATCTTGTGGTAGTCGGGCAGCATGCCCAGGGGCTCCGCCATGCGGCGCTCCAGGGGACCGCGCACCTCGGCCGGGGCGTCCTTGTTCACCACGCCGGGGTAGGTGAGGCAGAGGTGGCCGTCGGGGATGACCACGCGGCGCCAGGCGGCCAGGGCCTGCTTGAGCCCGAGCCCCAGGGCCGCCCCCTCGGCGAACACCGCGCGAAACGTCTGGTCGGGGAAGGGCAGGCGGCCGTGGTCGGCCGCCACGGGGAGCACCAGGCGCGAGGCCCCGCCCTCCTCGGCGCGCCGCCGGGCCCAGGGGAGAAACCGCGGATCGGAGTCGACGGCGACGACGCGGCAGCCCCGGGAGCGGGCGATCCAGGTCGCCCGGTCACCGGAGGCGGCGCCGATCTCGAGGAGGACGTCGGTGGCCTTCACGGGAACCTGGGTCAGGTAGGCCGACGTGAAGACCGCGCTGCCGGGCTCGACGCGAGGCAACTCCGCAAAGAACGTGAAGCGGTCCACCAGTCCTACCCGATCGTCTGCGGTCCCGGGGCGGGTCCCTGATCTGGATCTAGCTGATTCCGCGCGACAAGTCGATTCTTCCCGCGCGGAGATCGCGCTCGGGATCAGGCGCCGCGGCTGTCGATGTCGGTGTAGGACACGTTGGTCAGCCCCACGTACTGCTGAGTGGGGCGGTAGATCCGGTTGTCCTCGAGCTGCTCGAGCCAGTGGGCCGTCCAGCCCGAGACGCGCGAGACCGCGAAGATCGGGGTGAAGAGGTCGGTGGCGAAGCCCAGCTTGTCGTAGACCAGGCCGCTGTAGAAGTCGACGTTGGGGTAGATGCCCTTGCCGCCCAGCTTGACCTTCGCCTCGCCCTCGAGGGCCTCGGCGATGTCGTACAGGGGGGTGGACCCCTTCTCGGCGAAGAGGGCCGCGGCGAGCTCCTGCAGGAGGCCGGCGCGGGGGTCCTTCACCTTGTAGACCCGGTGGCCCAGGCCCATGATCTTCTGCTTGTTGTCGATGCGGCCCTGGAGGAACGCCGGCACGTCGGCCACGGCGTCGATGGTGCGCAGCATGGTGAGCACCTCTTCGTTGGCGCCGCCGTGCAGGGGGCCCGAGAGGGTGCCGACCGCCGCCGAGACCACGGCGTAGGGGTTGGCCAGGGCCGACGCCACGACGCGCCCGGTGAAGGTGCTGGCGTTGAAGCCGTGCTCGGCGTGCAGGACGAGGCAGAGGTCCAGGATGCGGGTCTCCTGGGCGTCGGGCACCTCGCCGTTGAGCAGCCACAGGAAGTTGGCGGCGTGGGAGAGCTCGGCCTTGTCGGCGAGGGGCTCCAGGCCGCGGCGGATGCGATCGAAGCCCGCCACGATGCCCGGCAGGCAGGCCGTCAGGCGGAGGGCGGCCAGGCGGTTGCCGGCGCGATCCGACACGTCGAGGTGGGGGTAGAAGCCGCCCATGGCCGCCGAGGCCGCCTGGAGGGCGACCATCGGGTGGGTGTCCTTCGGGAGCGCGCGCAGCATCGTGAAGATGCCGGCCGGCACCTCGCGCAGGCCACGCAGCTCGGCGTCGAACGCCGCGAGCTGGGTGCGGGTCGGCAGCGCACCGTCGATGAGGAGGTAGCACACCTCTTCGAAGGTGCTCCTGGCGGCGAGCTCCTCGATGCGGATGCCTCGGTAGCTGAGGACACCCTCCGTCCCGTTGATGAAGCTGATGGCCGATCGGGCGGCGACGACGCCGGCGAGGCCCGGCACGAACTCGCTCATGACGCGCTGCTCCTTGCGTTCATGGTGGGGCGGCATCGCGCCGCCGATCGCGGAAATCCGGTCGGGGAGCTTATAGCAGAAACGTCGAGCGAAGGATAAGGGGACGATGACGCAGCACGTCATTCGGACGTGCGCCCGCGGCCTCAGGGGGCGCTGGCCCGGGGGGGCAGGTGCCGGTAGCGATCCAGGAGCTGCCGCTGGCGGTGGCCCGAGGGCTGGAGCTGCCCGCCGATGATCACGTGGCGGGCCGCCGAAGAGAGCTCGAAGGGGTCGCCCGTCCAGGCCACGAGGTCGGCCACCTGCCCGACGGCGATGGCGCCTCGATCGGACAAACCGAAGACTTTCGCGGGGTTGGCCGTGATGGCTCGCAGGGCGGCGTCGGCGGCAAGACCCGACCGCACGGCGTTGCCCGCCGCCTGGCGCAGCGTCCGGGCGCGGTGGGTGTCGAACGTGCTCAGCACGACGGTGACGCCCGCGGCGTCGAGCCGGGCGGCGAGGTCGCTCGGGACGCGGATGCGGTCGAAGCTGGAGGGCAGGTTGTCGATGGGATCGACGATGACCGGCACCCCGGCCCGGGCGAGGGCCGGCGCCTCCAGCCAGGCCTCGGCGCCGCTGACGAGGACGATCCGCACGCGCTCTTCGGCCGCCAGCGCCAGGCTGGCCCGGATGTCGGAGCGGCGGTCGGCGTGGATGACGAGGGGCAGGGTGCCCGCGAGCACCGGCTGGAGGGCGGCGAGGTCGGCCCGCGACGCGGAGAGGGCGCGGAGGCGGTTCTGCTCGAAGGCCGCCTGGCTCTTGCCGAAGGCGCGCGCGTCGGCGAGCAGCTCCCGCAGGCGCTCCAGGGACTGGCCCCGGGATCCGCCGTCCTGCTCCCCCAGGTTCACCGCCATGCCGACGGCGCTGGAGACGGGCTCGCCGCCATCGAGGGTGAAGGCCACGCCCTGGCCCGAGACGAGGCCGCCCGTGGGCCACGAGACCGCCGTGGTGATCCCGCGGGCCCGCTGGACGGGCAGGACGGCCGAGTCGGGGTTGTAGGCGTCCACGGCCCGGAAGGCCGCCCGGATGGGATCGGGCAGGCCCGGGTCCTGGTCGCGGCTGCCCCCCACCATGCTGATCTCGACGAGGCCGAGCTGGGTCTGGCTCTCGATGAGGCCGGGGGTGATGACCAGGCCGGTGGCGTCGATCACGGTGGCGTCGGGCGGCAGCGTCACCGCGCTGCGGGGGCCCACCGCCCGGATGCGGCCGTCGGCGATGACGACGCTGGCGTCGGCCAGCGGGGGGCCGTCGGCCACGTGCACGGTGCCGCCCTGCAAGACCAGGACGGCCAGGAGTCCAAGCGCGCTCATCGGCCCACCTCGAAGTCACTCCAGGGCGCCCCGGGCGCCTCGGCGTCGTGGCGCAGGCGCCCGTCGATGTAGACTTGCAGCGCCCGCGCGTACACGCTGAAGGGCGACCGGTCCCAGATGACGAGGTCGGCCATCTTGCCGGCCTCCAGCGTGCCGGTGCGGGCGTCGATGCCCAGGGCCCAGGCCGGGTTGGCCGTCAGCCAGCGCAGCGCCTCGGCCTCGGACACCTGGATGTCGGCCTGGCGGCCGGCGAACCAGGCCTTGGCGGCCTCCTGGTTCATGCGCTGGATGCCGAGGGGGCTGTCGGTGTGGAGGATGCCCCGCACGCCCGCCTCGGCCAGCAGGGCCAGGTTCTCCTCGATGGCGTCGTCGGCCTCGATCTTGAACCCGTACCAGTCGGCCCAGGTGCTGACCGAGACCCCCTCGTCACGGAGGACGTCGCGGATCTTGTACGCCTCGACGGCGTGGTGGAACGAGCGGACGCGGTACCCGAACTCGCGGGCCAGGCGCAGCTGCTGGAGCATCTCGTCGGCGCGGTAGCAGTGGATGTGGACGAGGATGGTGCCATCGAGCACCCCGGCGAGGGTCTCCAGGGTCAGATCGCGGTCGGGCGGCGGCTCGGTGGCGTCCTTCTCGTCGGGGAACTTCGCGCGCCAGGCGGCCCAGCGCTGGCGGTAGCGCCGCGCGGCGATCAGGCGCTCGCGCATGGCGGCGAGGCTGCCCATGCGGGTGGAGGGCAGGCTGCCGCGGTCGCCGTAGACCCGCTTGGGGTTCTCGCCGCAGGCCATCTTGAGGCCGTCGGGCGCGCCGGGGAAGCGCATGGCCTCCACCTCGCGGGCCGGGTGCAGCTTCAGGACGACGGAGCGGCCACCCATGAGGTTGGCGCTGCCCGGCAGCACCTGGATGGTGGTCACGCCCCCCACGACGGCGCGCTGGATGGCGGGATCCTGCGGCCAGAAGCTCTCGGCCACCTTGAGCCCGGCGGTGACGGGGCTGGTGGCCTCGTTGCCGTCGGCGTGGGCGGCGATGCCCGGCTGGGGATACACGCCCAGGTGGCTGTGGGTGTCGATGAGGCCGGGGGTGATGACGCGGCCCGCGGCGTCGATGACCTGCTCGTCGGGCAGCGGCGCCGGGGCGTCGCCCTCGCCCAGATCGGTGATCAGCCCGCCGGCCAGGCGCAGCCAGCCGCGCTCGATGCGGGGCTGGAGGTGGGTGGCGGTGAGCAGCGTCGCGTCGCGGATGAGCAGGGCCGGCGCAGGCTCCAGATCGCGTGTAAAGGCAGGTGGCGGCTCGGCAATCGCCGGGATGAGGGCCGCCGGCGCGGGGGATCGGCTGGTCGTCGTCGCGCCCCCGCACGCCCCCAGGAGCAGGCCCATGAGCGCCACCGGCAGTGGCCATCTTGCTGGCATCGTCACCTCCGGCGCGGACCGTAGATCAGGCGCCGGGCGGCGTCCACGTTCACGGGTGCAGGGCCCTTGATCCGGCAGGCGCTGCTCGACTAGAAGGCCCCGCCAGCAGGCAGGAGGCGAGTCGATGCCCGAACTGGATCGCGGTCCGCGCCGTCAGTGCGCCCTCGGTGCGCCCGTGGGGACGGCTCTGGCCGCCCTCCTCCTGGCCGGCCTGCTGCCGGCCTCGGCCTTCGGCTTCGCCACGCTGGATGGCGACCGCACGAAGTGGACGCGCAACCCCAGCTTCAGCCTGGGCCGCATGCTCCCGGCCATCCGGGATGGATCGGTGGAGACGGCCATCCGCGCGTCGTTCGGGGCCTGGACGGCGGTGCGCGGCTCGACGCTGGCCATGCGCGAGGTGGCCCAGGGCGGCGACATCACCATCGCCTTCGAGCCCAACTGGGATCCGGAGTTCGGCGCCACCACCGCGGGCATCACGTTCACGACGCGCCGCGGCGGCGTCATCAGCGCCGCCCAGATCCTGCTCAACGCCCGGGACTTCCAGTGGACGACGCGGCCCCAGCCGGGGCTGGCCGACGTCCAGGGCATCGCCACCCACGAGGTGGGCCACGCCATCGGGCTCGGCCACAGCTTCTATCGCACGGCGACGATGTACTGGACGGGCGACGATCAGGGGCTGGCCGAGCTGGATCCCGATGATCAGCGCGGCCTGCGGTTCCTGTACGGTCCGGCGGGCGAGGGCCTGCTCTGCGACCAGTGCGAGTCCAACGACGACTGCGCGGCCGGGGGCCTGTGCCTGGGCCTCGAGCCGGGCCGCTCGTTCTGCGGGCAGCCCTGCGGCGCGGGCAACGCCTGCCCGGCCCACGCGGCGTGCTTCGAGCTGCAGGGCGGCGGCACGACCTGCGCCCCCGAGGCGCGGGTCTGCTCCGACCGCGGCCAGGGCCAGTTCGCGGCGGGCGACTACTGCTTCGGCGCGGGCCAGTGCCCGGGCAACCAGGAGTGCGTGCCGACCCCCGACGCCGCCGAGTGCACCGCCCCCGGCAGCGTCGCCTTCGGGGCTGAGTGCAACAGCAGCTTCGAGTGCCAGAGCATGCTCTGCCTGCCCCTGGCCGACGACTTCAACGTCTGCTCGGCCGGCTGCAACCCCGCCCGGCCCGCCTGTCCGGGCGGCTCGGAGTGCATCGCCATCGACGATCCGGATCTGGATGGCATCTGCTTCCCGGTGGGCAACGCCGCCGACGGCGCGGTGTGTGACGGGGTGCGCACGCGGTGCCGGGCGGGCCTGATCTGCCTGGGAGGCGCGGATCGGTGCACGCGGGTCTGCGACCCGGCCGCCAACGACTGCCCGGATGGCCGCGCCTGCCTGGAGCTGGCCAACGGCCAGGGCGGGTGCTCCCCGGGGACGGCCCAGCTCGGCGAGCCCTGCGCCGATCGCTACGAGTGCGCGTCTGCGCTCTGCGCCATCTCGAACGGCGAGGGCGTCTGCACCCGGGCCTGCCCCTCCAATGATCCGTGCCCGCCCGACTTCATGTGCCGCTTCACCGCCAACGGACCGATCTGCTTCCCCGGGGGCGGTGGGGCCGGCGGCATGGGTGGCATGGGCGGCGCCGGCGGCGCCGGTGGCATGGGCGGCGCCGGTGGCATGGGTGGCGCCGGTGGCATGGGTGGCGCCGGTGGCATGGGTGGCGCCGGTGGCATGGGTGGCGCTGGTGGCGTGGGGGCTGGTGGCATGGGCGGCGCCGGTGGCGCGGGCGGCGGCGGGGGCCAGGGTGGGGGGATGCCGCCCCGACCCGACGCCGGCCAGCCGCCCAGCCCCGATGGGGCCGTGGGCCCCGTCGTGATCACCCAGGGGGCCGCGCCGGATGAAGGCTGCCGCCAGTCGCCCGGCCGTGCGCCGTCTACGCCCGCGTTCCTGCTACTCTTCGCCGGTGTGCTGGTGCGACGGCGGCGCAGTCGGCTACACAGTGAATCCCGGGCGGCTCGTACCGTCCCTGGCCGCCGGAGGTGATCATGACCATCGCCCGCGTTCCTGGCCCCCTCGGGCTCGCCCTCGCCCTCGTCTTCACCGCCGGCGCCGCGTCGGCCACCATCGTGCAGTCCCTCTCCCTGGATGACATGAGCCGCAAGGCGGACGTCATCGTCCACGGGACGGTCGTCGAGCAGGCGACCGCGTGGAACGACACCCGCAGCCGCATCTACACGGTGACCACCGTCGAGGTGAAGGAGCGGCTCAAGGGGAAGGGCGAGACCCGCATCCGCATCCGCCAGCTCGGCGGGACGGTGGACGGCATCACCCAGTCCATCGTCGGCAACGCCCGCCTCTCGGTGGGGGAGGAGGTCGTGGTCTTCCTCACCCAGGACGCCGAGAAGGGCCTGCACTACGTGATCGGCATGGCCCAGGGGAAGTACACCGTCGATCGCGCGCGGCCGAGCCCCGCATCCGGCACGAGCTGGAGGGGCTGGCGCTGGCGCGCATCGAGGATGGCAGCCTGGCCGAGCTCAAGGAGCCCGAGGCCACCGGTGCTGCCGACCCTCGCCACCTTCAAGGCGAGCATTCGTCAGGCGATCAGCGCCGCACCGTGACGCTGGCCCGGCACGCGAAGCCCCCCGCGGGCGTCGCGCTCGCCGTGAGCAGCAGCCTCCCCGCCGGCACCTCGACCCCTTCGAAGCGCACCAGGCCCGCCCGCGCGGCGCTCGCGAGGGCCTGGCGACCCGAGTCCAGCCGGACGCGGGGTGCCCTCCGGCAGCGTCGCCTCCAGCAGCACCGTGACCTGCAGCCCGCCTGGCGGCCCTCGTCGTCGGCGGGCTCGAATGTGAACCCCTCCTGGGGGAAGCGGAAGACCAGGCGGCACGGCGCCGGCGGCGTCGGCTCGGTGGGCGCCTCGAGGGGGGCAGCACCGTCACCTGCCGGGCGGGCGCGTCGGCGGGTGGCTCGCTCTCGCCGCCCGCCTGGGCCCGGTAGGCGAGGTGCTGCCCGGCGGGGCGGCGGGAGGAGCGCCCAGACGCCACCCTCGGGATCGGTGGCGGTGCCGAGGAGGGCGGGGGGACCGTCATCGACGGCGGCCCGGAGCGTCAGCGGCCGCCCGTCCGCCGCAAACGCGTGGATGGGCCAGGGGCCGGGGCCCGCACCGCCCCGCGGGGGCCGTCCAGATCGATGGGGGCGACGGCCGAGGCGTCGTCGTCACAGGCGGTGGTCAGCAGCAGGAGCAGGGTGAGGGCGCGCACCCGGGGACGATCCCGCGTCGGGCGGGCAGCGTCAAACCGTCAGGGGGCCTGGGGGAAGGGGCGCAGGGAAAGCTCAATGAACTCAGGGACCATACGGAGGATCGCCCACATGGCGCAGGGTGGCCTTGTAGTAGACGGTCACGCCGCGGGCGGTCTCGAAGCTGCCCGCCACCGGCTTCTCGGCCTCCTCGACGGTGTAGACCTCGAGGCGCACGGGGATGGCGTCCTGGTGGCCCACCAGCCAGGGAGAGAGGGCGGCCAGGTCGGCGCTCATGGCGTTGGAGGCGAAGACGGCCTGGGCCCCCACGACCCGGTCGCCCTCGACGCGGTAGGTGAGCGTGGTGCCCTGGGCGTTCTTCCAGCTATGGGGCGGGTTCTCGACGGGCTCCCAGCCATCGACGGGCTGCATGCGCTCGCCGAGCCAGCGGGTCTCCAGGCCCAGGGGGCCGATGGCGGCGACGGTCTTGAGGTCGAGGGCGTCGGCGGGCGGCGGCGAGGCGTCCTGGCTCTGCAGCGGGGGCAGGGGTGCGGGGCCGCCGCCGGTGCGGTCGCCGGCGCGGGTCGGCCCGTCGGCCGCCGTCGGGCTGGCCGGGTCCCCGCCTGGGGAGAGGATGAGCCAGCCGAGGGCGGCGAGGGCCAGCAGGCCGAGGGGGAGCGCGAGGCGGGCCATGCTCAGGGCAGGCAGGTGAAGTCGGGCCCGCAGCGCTGGCCCGCCGCGCAGTCGGCGTCGCGGCCGCACTCGGCGGGGCCCGTGCGCAGGCGGAAGGCGCCCGCCTCGCCGTTGGAGCCATCGACCACGACGAAGTGGCGGCCGCCAGCGCGGGGGGTGAAGACCACCGACTCGGTGAGCCCGCCGTCGTGGCCGGCGACGCAGGTGGGATCGAGCTGCCCGCAGTCGGTGACGACGTACAGCGAGAGGTCCCAGCCGCCGATGGGCTCGGCCTGCACGAAGACGCGCTGACCGGCCTGCAGATCGACGGTGTAGGCGAGGTCGCTGCCCCGGCTGTCGAACCCGGTGCAGCGGTTGCCTGCCACCAGGCCGTAGTCGTCGTTGGCGCCGCGGGTGTCGGCCTCGATGACCTCGCCCGGGCGGAGCGCGGCGGCGGCGGCGCAGGTGTCGTTGGCGGGGGCGGGGCCGAAGGTCTCGCGCACCACGCTCAGCTCGACGCGGCCGCGGGCGTTGGCGTCCGCGCCGTCCACCACGAGGATCCAGTCGCCGGCGGGCACCTCCTGATCGAAGCCGAAGCCGCAGGCCACGGGGGCCACCGCGTCGCCGCAGCGGGCCACGAGGTAGGCGCCGACGGCGAAGGTGTCGCCCTGGGCGGCGGTGTCGACGCGCAGGCGGGCGGGCCGGTCGAGGCTGACCAGGAAGGTGGCGTCCGGGGCGCCAGCGCCCAGGCAGCCGGCCACGTCGTCGCGGGCCTGGTCCAGGTTCACGCTGGCGCGGGCGGTGCCGTCGGCGGCGAAGTCGAGGGGGCGCGGCTCGTCGCAGCCGTCGTTGCCGGGGCGGGCCGCCAGCCGGCGGGCCTCGACGTCGAGCCGGAAGTCGGGGCGATCCCCGGCCGCGATGCCATCCACCACCAGGGTGTAGGTGCCCGCGTCGACGGGGAAGCGCAGCTCCGCGGGGTTGGGGGAGGGGAGGCCGGGCTCGGCGGGCTCGCGCATGCCGGTGGAGCAGGCCAGCTCGCTGTTGGCCGACTCGCAGCTCTGGCGCAGGCTGATGACCGGATCGCCGAGGGTGCCGCGGCCCAGGCCCGTGGCGCGGGCCACCAGCAGGCTGGGCTGGGCGATCTCGACGGAGTAGACGGCCTCGCCGCCGTCGGCGCGGCCCGGGGCGCAGGCCGGCGACATGACGTCGGTGTCCTCGAGCTGGCCGTTGTCGGTCCCCACGCCCTCGGCGTCGAGGCGCACCGGCTCGGCGGCGCGGCACAGGGCGAGCACTTCGGGGCTGACGGCCTGCATCTCGAGGGTGTAGCCGACGGCGTCGCCCTCGACGTCGAGGCGCAGGCAGTAGGTGCCGCGGGCGCCCTGGACGTTGGCGATGTTCTCGCGCTCGTCCGCCGTCCACCGGCCCTCCGCCACGCTCTCGCCGTCGCGGAACAGCTCGCCCGTCAGGACGCCGCCGCCCGCCACCTGGGCGCTGATGGTCACGCGCTCGCGGTTCTGGAGGTCGAAGCAGACCCAGTCGGGGTCGCCGGGGCAGGCGCGGCCGCTGACGGGGGCGAAGGCGGCGTCGTTGGGGCCGCGGACGTAGCGGGCGCTCGCCTCGGTGTCATCGCCGGCGCCCGCCTCGAAGGGATCGTCGGGGCAGAAGCTGCCGCGCTCGGCGAAGCTGATCTCGAGGTCGTAGGTGGCCACGGCCAGGGCGTCCACCTGGAAGACCTCGATGATCACGGGGCGATCGCTGCCGAACGGGCCCACCACGACGGCCTCGGTGAGGCGGTTGGTGGCCGAGCGGCCCAGCTCGACGCCGTTGCTGGCGAAGGCCACGAGGGTGAGATCGGCCTGCCGGTCGCGCTGCCGCAGCACGATGGTGGCGACGGTGTTGGCCGCCAGCTCGACGCTGAACCAGTCCGTCTCGCAGCTCACGAGGCCGCGGTAGACCTGGTCGCCGGGGAGGCGGGCGGCCGTCTCCAGGCTGCCGTTGCCCTCGAAGTCGTCGTCGTTGCACTGCGGCTGGGTGCACTGGCCCGCCTCGCAGAGCCGGTTGCCCACGCAGTCCACGTCGCCCGTGCACTCGGCGGCGTCCGCGCAGCGGTTGCCCTGGGGGCCCGCCTCGCAGGTCTGCAGGCCGGGGCAGTCGTCGTCGATCAGGCAGGCGCCGCAGTAGCGGGGGCGGCTGCTGCGGCAGACCTCGCCCACCGCGCACTGGTCGCTGGAGTCGCAGGCCTGGCCGCCGGGCAGGGGGCGGCACTGGCCGTCCTCGCCACAGTCGAAGGCACCGGGACACTCGAACCCTTCGAGATTACAAGAGAAACCCTCGGTGCAGCTGCCGCCGTCGCAGACCAGGGCGCCGCCACACTCCACCGACGAGGTGCAGCGATCGGGGGGCACGCAGGCGCGATCGGCGCAGGTCGAGGCGCCGGGGCAGTCGTCGTCGGTGCGGCACTGGCCGCAGCGGCCCTCCACGCAGAGGGGGCCGGCGGGATCCTGGGCGCAGTCGTCGGGGACGGCGCAGCCCTCGGCGCAGGCGCCGTCCACGCAGATGCGGGCGCTGCCCAGGCAGTCCACGTCGTCGCCGCAGCCCCCCGGGTTCTCGACGCAGGCGCCCGCCTCGCAGAGCTGGTTGCCCTCGCAGGCCGGCGCGCAGACCACCCCCTGGTCGGGGCCCTGGTCCACCTCCATGTCGAAGGGGGAGCCGCCCGCGCCGCCCCCGCCGCCGCGATCCACCTCCATGTCGGCGGCCGGCGGCGTGGTGCTACCGCCTCCGTCATCGCAGGCAGCGAGACCGATGGCAGCGAGCAAGTAGACGAGCCGCCCAACTGGCAGCGACCAGCGCATGGCATTCCCCCCGGAATTCGCTCTTTCCGCGAGATCGACCCCCCGGCCGCCTCTGGTGGAGCGAGCGGATCCTACGCAATGCATCGCGCGCGGCGCAACCGCCGTGGACCTGCCCCGCGGGCGACCCCATCGCGCTGGCTCCGAGCCCGGCGAGGCCTGTGGGGCGGTGTGGTCTGGCCGCGGGGAATGGGCCGCGGGAGGGGTGGACGCCAGCCGGCCCTCCCAGGTACGCTCCCGTCGGCCAGCGGTGCGTCGGGGGCCAGCAGGCTCGGCGAGGCGCAGCCGGCACGAGAGCAGATGGAGTGTCGGTCCGCCCGGACCTGGTGGGAGCCGGGCAGGCGGATCTTGTGCATCCCCGGGGGGAAGGCCGCACCGATGTCGAGATTGGGGATCGTCGTCGTCCTGGTGGCATGGCCGGCCTTGGTGCTGGCGCAGCCTGCGCTGGACATCATCACGCCGGGTGCCGGCGCCTGCATCAACAACGGCCCCGACGTCTTCACCGGCGGTGGCTTCTTCGGGCAGGCGCTGCCGCCCGAGCGGGACATCCCGTTGGAGCTGCGCCTGTCGGAGCCGCAGGGGCGCGAGATCACCCTCGCCTTCCAGGTGGAGGGGCGCACGGTCGTCGACGCGGTGTTCCAGCCCCAGGCCGCGAACGTGCCGGAGCAGACGGGCAACCGCTTCTCCATCCCGTCGTTCGAGCTGGCGGACGGGGTGAACCGCGAGATCCGGGTGGTGGCGCGCTCGGCGGGCGGCGAGACCGTGCGGACGGTGTCGTTCACCCTGGACCGCCAGCCGCCGCTGCCGGTGGTGGATGGGGCGGGGTTCCCGGATCTGACGGCCTGCTACGCGGCCCCGCCGCCGGTGCAGTACCAGGTCAACGACAACCTGGATCCCATGCCGCGGGCGGTGGAGCGCTTCGAGAACAACGGCTGTCAGCAGGACCGCATCGTCCGGCTGTCGGATGCCTGCGGCAACGTGCAGGACATCCGGCTGACGACGACCCGGGCGCCCAACCAGGGTGAGGTGCAGGTGGCGCTGCGGGGCTACCGCTGCGGCCTCGACGACTGCGTCACCCAGGGGCCCGGCGCGGTGCCCTTCCAGAACGGCGATCGGGTCGGTGCGGGGACGGTGGAGGTGGACGTCTCCGGGGGCGCCGGCTGCGTCGGCGGCGTGGTGAGCCGCTACTTCTTCAACGAGGCCCCGCCCGCCCAGCTCGGCGAGGCGGATGGCGAGATCTTCGTGCCCGGCCAGGAGTTCCGTGAGCCGGGCGACTACGTGGTGGTGGTCGAGGCGCGTGCCTGCGGCCAGCGGGTGCTGCGGCGCGAGATCGCCTTCACGGTCCTCGATCGGCCGACCGCCGATGCCGGTGGGCCCTACCAGGCCGTGCAGGGCGCCGTGCTCATGCTGGATGGCAGCCGCAGCAGCGCGCCGGCCGAGCTGGGGGGCATCACCGAGTACGCCTGGGATGTGGATGGCGACGGCCTCTTCGACTTCGAGGGCCCCGACTTCGTGCGGGTGCCGTTCGACACCTCGGTGGGGGACGGCGAGTACCAGGGCCTGCTGCGCATCACGGCCGGCAACGGCGGCGTCGACTTCGACCTGTTCGAGGTGACCATCGGCGATGTCTCGCCGACCTGCGACGCAGGCGGCCCCTACCGCGGCGTCGAGGGCGAGGGGGTGACCTTCGACGGCTCCGCCTCGGCGCCCGGCGATCCCTCCGAGCCCATCGTGGCCTTCGCCTGGGACTTCGGCGACGACCTCTTCCCCCAGCGCGGCTTCGGCCTCGACCACCCCAACCACGTCTTCGAGGACTCGGGGCGGTACACGGTCACGCTGATCGTCGAGGACGAGGACTCCGGGTCCCGGCCGTGCCAGGCGGAGGTCATCATCGATGACGTCCAGCCGGTCGTCGCGGGCATCATCGCGTTTCGGGCCAACGAGCTGTCGGAGGGCGACGAGGTGTTCTTCTCGGCCGGCGACACGCGGCCGGGCTCGGGCTCCGATCCCATCAGCGCGTTCTGCTGGATCTTCGACGCCGACGCGCCCAACCCGGGGCCGCCGACCTGCGGCCCCGCGCTGCGCAGCCCCTCCCATGTGTACGACGACGACGGCGTGAAGCGGGTCTGCCTCCAGGTCCGCGACGAAGAGCCCGATGACTTCGGCGAGGCCTGCGTGAACATCGAGCTGGCCGATCTGCAGCCCCACGCGGCGCTGCGGGCGCCGGCGTTCGCCACCGAGGGCGACGTGCTCACCCTGGACGCGACGGGCTCGGCGGCGGGCGGGGCGGCCGATCCGCTCACCCGGCTGGAGTTCCTGCTCGTCGATCCGGCCGATCCCGACAACCCGCGGCCGCTGGCCGAGATCAACGCGGTGGCCGAGCCCGGCCGCTTCCGCGTCGACGTGCCCTTCGCCGACAACGGCGACTTCCTGGTGCGGCTGCGGGTGCACGACGAGGACTCCGTGGCCGAGGCCGAGGTGCCCATCCGGGTCGCCGACGTGGCCCCGCGGGCCGAGGTGCGCGCGGTCTACCCCGACGAGGAGCAGGTCGCCCGCGAGGGTCGGGAGCTCCTGCTGGATGCCTCCGGCAGCACCCCGGGCGATGAGAGCGATCCCATCGTGGCGTACCGCTGGGAGTTCGGCGATGGCATCCGCGAGGAGACGGTGGTCCCCACGGTGCGCCACGCGTGGCCCGACTCGGGCCTGTACCCGGTGCGGGTGGTGGTGGTGGACGAGGACGGCAGCCAGTCGGCCGCCGATCTCCAGGTGCGCGTGGTCAACGTGGCCCCGATCGTCTTCATCGAGGCCGCCCAGCAGGATCTCGAGGTGGGCGTCGAGGCCGAGTTCCGGTTGACGGTCGAGGACGTGGACGCCGATCGGCCCCCGCCCTCGATCATCTGGCAGATGGGCGATGGCACCGAGTACGAGAACCGCTCGGTGGTGCGCCACACCTTCAACGACGCCGGCAACTACACCGTCGAGGTGCGGGTGGATCACCCGGGCGAGGACTCCGAGGCGGCCATGGCCACGCTGGACGTCCGCGTCACGGCCGCGGCGCCGCGGTTCGCCCTCGCCGAGCCCCGCCAGCCCCTCGATCAGGTCATCCGGGGGCGTGAGGGCCAGCCCATGCGCATCCGCCTCCAGGTGGACTCGGCGCCCCTGGGGGAGGGCCGGTTCGACGGCGAGGTGCTGCTGGCGGTGTCGGTGGCGCCCGAGGGGGCCACGAGCCGGCTGACCGACGATGGCAACGCCGAGGAGCGGCAGTACGTCCAGATCGACTGGACGCCCACCTTCTACCAGGCGGGCAGCCACGACCTGACCATCCAGGCCCTGGCGCCGGTGTCGGGCGTCCAGCGCCAGATCCGGCTGCGGCTGGAGGTGGACGAGGCCGGGTCGCCGCTGCTGGCCGCCGTGGGCGGCGCTGGCACCGCAGGCGAGGCCACCCTGTATCGCTATGGCATCGAGAACGGCGAGGTCACCTTCGGCCGCATCGCGACGGTGCCGGTGGGCATCGGCGCCACCGGCCTGGTCCATGACCCGCGCAACGGCCGCCGCCTCTTCGTGGCCACCCCGGGCTCCGGCGGCGTCGCCGTGGTCGGCACCACGGGCCAGCCCCGCCTGCTGCGGACCATCCCCACGGGGGCGGGCACCCGCGCCGTGGTCTGGGGCGACGGCCGCGTGTGGGCCCTCAACGGCACGTCGAACACCATCGCCATCATCGATCCCGACACCCTCAAGGTGGATCGCGTGGTCGATCTGATGGGCGTGGATCGGCCGCTGGATCTGGCCTGGCTCCCGGACGCCTTCGGCGGGCTGGAGGGGGCGCACCTGGCGGTCGTGACGGCCCGCGGGGATGTGGCCCTCTTCGACGCGGCCGACCTCGGCAGCGGCCGGCCCGGCATCACGGCGCGGGCGCGCCTCGGCGGCGTCCTCGATCGCGTGGTGGCCGATCCCGCCATGGGCTGGCTGGCCATCTCGGATCGCAAGACGCGCATGGTCTATCGGCTCGCGGTGGAGGAGCTGGTGGCGAACCCCGATGGCCCCGATCTGGAGGGGACGCCGGTGCTGTTCGCGGCGCGGGATCTGGCCGTCCGGGACGGCACCGTCTACGCGGCCACCGACGCCGGCGTCTGGCAGCTCGCGCCCGATGGGGTCACCGCGCCGGCGGATCGGACGCTGGCGACCACGGCGGTGGCCGAGCTGCCCATCGAGCTTCTGACCGGCGGTGGGGTGATCGTCGGCGAGGCCGAGCGGGTCTTCAACTACACGGGTGACCTCCAGCGGCTGGTGGGTGCACCCGGTGGACGCATGCGGCGACTGACGGCGTTCGTGGCGCTGGACGAGTAGGGCAACGGACCAGGGGCGGTACCCGCTCCGGCACCAGACGGGGGAACAGGTGAGGAAGATTGCCTTTTGGAGTGCGCGGGGCGTTGCCCTTCTTGCGCTGATGCTGGGGACGGGCTGCGACGACTCGTCCCCCTCCGGCACGCCGGGGGACGGGTCGGTGGACACCGGACCCAACCCGCGGATGGACATGGGCCCGATGACCGGCCCCTGCCTCGAAGACGGAGACTGCGCCGACAGCCAGTACTGCGACATCGAGGACGGCGCCTTCTCGGGCACCTGCCGCGACGGCTGCCGGGACGGTGGCTGCCCGGCCGGCCAGGAGTGCGGCGACGATCATATGTGCCGGACGCCGCCCTGCGGCGGTGACGGCGACTGCCCCACGGGGCAGTACTGTGATGCTGCCACCATGGCATGCACCCCGGGCTGTCGGGTCGGCGACGCGGCCGACTGCCCGCCCGTGGGCGAGGACGGCCGGGCCCAGGCCTGCAATCCCACCACCCATGTCTGCGAGACCCTCACCATCTGCTGCGGTGACACCGGCTGCGAGCAGGTCCATGGCGCCGACGCCTGTGCGGGCGAGGTCCTCATGGGTGCCCTGAGCTGCCAGCCCGACCCCTGCGGCACCCCGTGCCCGGGCGGCAACGACGACTGCGCCGAGGACCAGTTCTGCAACGACGACGGCCGTTGCCAGGATGGCTGCCGCCTCGAGGCGGGCTCCTGCCCGCCCGGCCAGTCCTGCGATCCCGCTCTGCACGCCTGCCTGGAGCAGCCGTGTGTTGGCAACGATGACTGCGCCGGCTACCAGTTCTGCGACGGCGAGGCCGGCGCCGGGATCTGCTCCGATGGCTGCCGCGACAACGCCGCCTGCGGCGACGGCGAGATCTGCGAGCGCGGTGTCTGCGTCCGCCGCTGCGTCGATGACGGCGACTGCGGCAACGGCCAGTACTGCGACCCGGACCAGCAGGCCTGCCGCGACAACTGCGCCAGCCACGAGGACTGCGAAGACAACGAGGCCTGCGACTTCTCCACCACCCGCTGCGTGGTCGGCGCCTGCCGCGACGACGCCACCGAGCCCGGTGACAGCGTGGCCGACGGCGCTATCGAGATCGACCTCGGCGCCGCCGACGCCGACGGCTTCCGGTCCGGCGAGGCCGAGGGCACCCTCTGCGGCGCCGACTCCGACTTCTTCACCGTGCGACTCAACCAGGGCGAGCGCCTGCGGGTGCGGCTGTTCTTCGACGAGCAGGAGAACCTCGACCTGCGCCTGAGCGGCCCGGCCGTGGGCGACGAGCCCATCGAGGCCATCGGCTTCGATGTGCCCGAGGAGATCGTCTTCCCCGCCGCCGGGGTGGTCAACAACGCCACCGACTACACCATCGAGGTCTTCGGGGCCGGCGGCCGCGGCACCGCGTACCGCGTGCAGGTCACTGTCGCCCCCGCCGAGGCGCCGTGCTTCCCCGACGCCCTGGAGCAGGACGACCGCTACCAGGACGCCACCGTGATCAACGCCAACCTGGAGCGCTACGAGCAGCGCCTGCTCAGCCTCTGTCCCCGCCGCGACGTGGACTGGTTCCGCGTGCCCATGCAGCTCAACGACGGCCTGCGAGTCGAGGTGGTGACGGCGTCCGACGAGGCCCCCATCAGCATCGCCCTCTTCAGCCGGGGGCGTGTCGAGGGTGCGGCGGGTGGTGGGCCCAACTACAACATGGTGGTGGCCGAGAACCGCGCCGGCCGCGTGGCCTACGTCCTCGACGTGCCCGCCAACGAGGGCGCCTTCACGGACGAGGACTGGTTCATCCGCATCCAGTCCTCCAGCCCGGACGGCGTGCCCGACTACGACCTGACGGTCCTGCACACCGGCGACCGCGAGTGCCAGGACGACGGCTACGAGCCCAACGACGGCGTCCGCACCGGCACCGACCTGGACACCCTGCCCGGCGTGGGCCAGGGCGGCCAGGTGCCCTACAGCGACATGGGCGTCGAGGTCCCCGGCCCCGGCGCCGATGCCCTCTTCGTCTGCACCTTCAACGACGACTACTACTGCCTCGACCTCGACGCCGGTGACGGCCTGGAGGCCTGGGCGGTGGGCGATGGCGTCGCTGGCAACCTCGAGGTCCGTATCGTGGACGACCGTGGCCAGGCCCAGGGCGCCGCCGGCACGCTCACGGGCGTCGGCGACATGACCGATCCCGCCCGCTTCCGCGGCGCGCCCGCGGGTCGCTACTGCATCGTGGTCGACGGCCAGGCTGCGGCCCAGGGCCCCTACCAGCTCTTCGTGCGCCGCTTCGAGATCGGCGGCGGCGAGTGCGGCGCCGACCCCGAGCTCGAGGGCGGCAACAACAACACGCCGCCCCGCGCGACGCGCATGGTCGACGTCGGCGCCGCCCTCGGCGTGCCCGACCGCCGGTTCGAGTACGACGAGGGCGTCCTCTGCGGCCCCGAGCTGGACTGGTACGTCTTCCCGGTGCGCCAGCCCCGCTCGCGCGTCTGCGTCACCATGGACGGTTTCCGCAATGATCTTGCGGATCTGGAGCTGGAGGTCTTCCACAACGCCCCGGACCCGAACCCCGAGAACGCTTGCATGTCGAGCGCCCAGTGCGACGGCGGCGCGGAGTGCATCCAGGGCTTCTGCCAGGCGCCGGTGTCCCGGTCGACCACCACCTTCGACGCCGAGCTCGTCGACCTGACCAAGCAGGTCGTCGGCCCCCGCAACGGCGAGTACCTCGTCAAGGTCTCCCGCGACGGCATGGCCGCGGCCGCGCCCTACCGGGTCAGCGCCACGGTCACCCCCGAGGACGCCATGTGCCCCGAGGACTGGCAGGAGCGGGGCGATCCCAACAACGTCGAGGCTCAGGCGACCCCGCTCGGCTCCGGCCAGATCGCTCTGTGCGACGCCTGGATCTGCGAGAACGAGGCGGCCGACTGGTACAGCATCACGGTGCCGGCCGGCGAGGACCGCACGATCTTCATCGAGTTCCAGAGCAACGTCGACGGCCGCCTCTTCCTCGACTACCAGGGCGCTCCGTCCGATCCCGAGGACATGTTCAGCGGCTTCCGCCGCAGCGCCGATCCCGTCGGCAACGCCCAGTGCATCAACGTGCGCGGTGGCGCCCAGGACCAGGAGGTCCTCTTCCGGGTCTTCGCCAACCTCGTCCGCCCGGACGGTGACAACCGTGTCGACTACAGCGTGCGTGTGGTGCCCACCGACCTGAGCGGCCTGGCCCCCGGCAACCCCGCGGCCCAGTACCACGACCACCAGGGTGAGTGCCTGACCCTGGGCGGCGGCGACCTCGGCACCTGCCCGTTCGAGGATCCCTTCGCCGACGGCTGCTGGCCCTTCGCCATCCTGCCCTGAGCGCGGCCACCCCCGCGGCGGCCCCTCGCCCTCCTCCGTCCCTCCTCGACCCATCGCTGGCCCCCCGGAACCGGGGCTCGCCCGTGACGCTGGCGCTCGGCCCCCTCGATGGCCGAACATCCCGGCAGATCTGTTCTTGGGGGGGAGTCCCGTGATGAAGCGAATCGGATGGATGGGCGCGGCCCTGGCGCTGGCGCTGCTGGCCTGTGATGACTCCAGCGGCGGCGGCGGCGCGGGCGGCGCCGGGGGGGCGGGAGGCGAGGGCGGCACGCCCACCATGGACATGGGCCCCGGCGGTGGCGGAGGCGCCGGCGGCGGCGTCCTCGACGCGCGCGAGCTGCAGGCGGTCGATGGCCGCAGCCAGCTCGTCTTCGTCAACCAGACCAAGGCCATCCGCGTCCGGCTCGTCGGCGGCGCCGACCAGCAGCCGGTGGCGGGCGCCAACGTCGAGGTCACCCTCTTCAACGCCGACGGCCAGGAGGCCGGGGACGCGGCGGGCACCACCCTGCGCGCCCGGCGGGCCCCCACCGGCGCCGACGGCGTCGCCACCTTCGAGCTGATCGCGGGCGCCACCCCGACCACCTTGCGCCTGGAAGCCCGCTCCGGCGACGCCAGCCCGGTCAGCATCGACGTCAACGTCGCCGCCGAGGGCGCCGGCGGCCTCCAGGTCACCGTCACCTACGATCCGGCTGCCAACCGCTACCCCTACAACGCCTTCTCCGAGGTCCGGGTCGACCTCTTCCTCGCCGGCGAGGTGGACTGCGACCTGCTGCGGGCCGCAGCCAGCACCCCCCGTGGCGCCTGGCTCTCCCTGCCCGCCATCTCGCCCTTCAACGAGGTCGACAACACCGCCACGGCCGGCGACCTCAGCGACGGCCAGACCTTCCACGTCATGGCCACGGGGGTCAACGCCAACGGCCAGACGCTCACCTTCGGCTGCCAGCCCGACGTCGTCATCCAGGGCGGCCAGATCGCCATGTCCACCGTCGCCATGAGCGACCTGCCCTTCGAGTTCAAGGGCCGCTACCCGGCCGTGAGCCGCTTCGACCTGACTGGCCTGCTCGAGGACAGCGGCAACCCCACCCTGGCCCGGGTGGCCGAGGTCCTGCGCATCATCCGCGTCCTCGGCAACGGTAACGGCGACCGTGGCCAGGAGCTGGCGGCCCTCTTCTGCGACGTCGTGAACTGGGATGAGGGCGTCTGCAGCATCCTGCGCCGCATCGGCGGTCCCATCGTCAACGAGGTCTTCGAGCAGGTCATGCCCCAGCTCGTCCTCGACCTGCTCACCGCCCTCTCGGACCTGGTGGGCATCTTCAGCGAGATGACCATCATCGGCGAGATCGAGTTCATCACCTCCTACCCCGACGCCCAGGGCGTCCTGGCCGGCACCGACGATCGCTGGCAGAAGTTCCGCTTCACCTGGAACGGCGAGGATCGCGAGTTCACCTTCGGCGACCTCGGCCGCGACTACCGCCCGGTGGCCGGCACCTTCGACGCCACGGTGGCCGGCGACCAGCTCACCCTCGGCAGCCACGGCATGACCCTGAAGCTCGGCGTCATCGCCCTCGGCATCGTCGAGCTCTGGATCGCCCCCAGCTTCCTGCGCGAGCCCGCCCCCATCCGCCTCGAGCGCCTGCTCGGCGCCGTCATCCCCTGTGAGGCCATCGACGACTACATCTTCGGCGACCCCATGGCGGGCGTCTGCCAGGACATCCTGGTCGTCGCCCTCGCCGGCCTGCTGGAGGACCAGCTCGCCGGCCTCGACCTGGCCCCCGACGCCTTCCGCCTGGAGGGCACGGCCCGCATCTCGGACACCGACGGCGACCTGGGCATCGACCTCCTGGACGAGGGCGTGTGGCGGGGCACCATCGACATCGGCGGCCGCCCCTTCGCCTTCCCGGGCTGCTTCAAGGCCTGTCGCGGCGCCCCCTGCGCCGAGCCCGACTGCACCCTCCCCGGTCGGTAGCGATCCCTCGCCCTACGGTGCCAGCGCCGCGTCCAGCCAGGCCGCGCGCGCCCGTAGCCACGCCTTGAGCTGATCGATCTGGGCGCCCCAGGTGCGCCCGTCCGGGCTCACGAACCCGTTCACCCTGGCCTGCCCGAGGGTGCGCCACACGGCGAAGTTGCGCTCGGCTGCGGGCGCCACCACCGCCGCCAGCGCGTCGACGCGCGCCATGAGCGCCGCGTCCGCGAGCAGCCCGCCCCGCAGCGCCCGCCAGCGCGCCGCGAACCGCGCCGCGAAGGCCGGATCGGCCATGAGGCGGGTGAACCACCGGTGCTCGCCGGCATTGTACGGCTGCTGGTACTGCCAGCCCGCGGTGGCCGTGTTGTCGAAGAACCCGCCCGTCCCGGCGGTGAGGTTGTAGTCCCACAGGGGCCCGAGGACGAGGGGGCCGCCTCGGTCCAGGTACAGCCAGGCGCTGCGGACGTAGGCGTCCTGATCACGGAAAAGCTCATTGATCACCATGAGATCCACCGCGCTGTCCACGTCGAGCAGGGGGGCGTAGCCGGCTGCGGGATCGGCGAACGCCGGCCCCATGAGCGCGGCCTGGAACCCCGCCAGGTGCTCCCCGATCCAGGCGAGCTGGGCCGGCGCGGGCGGATCGGGCGACACCAGCTCCAGGCTCCGATAGCCGGGGACGAGGGGCGGCTGGGCCACGCCGGCCTCGAACTTCATCAGGTACCCGCCCTCGATGGCCGGCGGCGCGAGGTCATCGGGGCCCAGCTCCGGGATGTCGACGCGATCCGGCCCGGGCTCGATGACCTCGGTCAGCAAGTAGACGCCGCGGTAGCTCCCCTGACCCAGCGGACCAGCGTCCTCATGGACGAAGAGCTCGCAGTGCCGGGCCCGGGGGGCGCCGGTCGCGAGCTCCCGGCCCAGCCCGTAGACCAGCGCGTTGCGGATGAGCGACTGGTCCGTGTAGGGCGCGTGCAGCACCCAGTCGGCCTCGGCGGGCATGCCGAGCAGCGGGAGCGCCCGATCGTCGCCGACCGCGTCGCGCAGCTCGACCCGGTAGGGCTTCTTGGGCGCGTTGGCCGAGCTCTGGCCGCGCACATGGAACGCCGCCCGGCTCGTGTGGGTGGCCGCGTCGAGCCGGGTCGGGCCGGCGTCCGGGGGCTCGAAGACCAGCAGCAGGCTCTCGCTCGTCGCCCGGGCAATGGGGCCCGCCCCGAAGCGCTCGATGACGAGGACGGGGAGGGGGGTCTCGAACCCCGCCAGCTCGTCGGCGAGGCGGACGAAGCCAGCGCTGCCGACGGGGCCGGGGGCCAGGCCCGGCGCGAACACCCGGGCCTGGACGAGGACGCTCTGCGCGATGGGCAGCGGCCCCTCGAAGCGTGGGCTGGCCTGGGTGGGCGTCGTCCCGTCGAGGGTGTAGTGGATGGCGCCGGTGGGCGCAGCCAGGGTGAGGTCGAACGGCGCCGAGAACAGCCCCTCCGGGTGCGAGAACACCACGGCGGGCGCCACCGCCGGCGCGTTGAAGGCCCCGGGCGTCGGCGCGGCGAGGCGCGCGGGCGCCGGGCCGAGGCCGTGCACCGTCGCGCCCAGGACCCACGGGGCGCCTGCTGGCGCCCGGCCCTCCAGCGCCACCAGGCGGGCGTCGGCGGGCAGGCCCAGCCGCTCGGGCTCCGCCGGGATGGGCCGATCGTCGGCAGGCGCGTCGAACCGCAGCGCCCCGTCCACCCACACGGCCGCGCCCGGGTAGTAGACCAGGCGCGCCTCCAGGGCGACGGCGTCGGAGGGTGGGATGGCCACCCGGACCTGCGCCGGCGGCGTCCCCGGGGGCAACGTCGTCCCCACCAGCCCCGCCAGCGGCCGGCGGCCCCCCGGCTGCGCTCCCTGCGCGAGCAGGGCCACGTCCTCGGGCGGCAGCGCCACGTCCCAGATGCTCACGTCGTCGATGAGCCCGGCGTACTTGTCCAGGCTCTGCAGCCCGCCGGTGAAGTCGGCTTGCCCGATGAACAGGCCCGTCCGGGCCTGCCCCCCCAGGTGCACGTGATCCTCGCGGAAGGCGTCGACGTTGAACGCCTGATCCACCCGCGCCACGCCATCCACGAAGATGCGGAAGCGGTCGCCGGCCGGATCGTACGTCACCGCCGCGTGGTGCCAGGCGTCATCCGTCACCCGCACGCCGGTGCGGGGGTTGCCCACCCAGCCCGAGTCCCACTGCAGCGTCCCGCCGCGGACGATCAGCGCCTTCGACCCCTGGTTCCAGGCGGTCCCCGCGGGGTTGCGGCTGATGAGGGCGCCGGAGTCGTCCGCGCCGCGAAACCACACCGACCACGTGAACGCCTGCGCGAAGTCGAAGCCTGCCGGATCGGCGGCGGCCAGGAAGCCCGTGCCGTCCCCGGCCAGCGCACCCCCCTCGTGGCCATCGGCCGACAGGTGGGCCCCGGCCCGCAGCGCCCCGGGGTGGTCGCCGACCTCGTCGGGCACGACACCCTCGACCGCTTCGTCGAAGCGCCACCACGCCCGCAGGTGGGCCGCCTGGTGATCCAGCGGCGACGCAGCCACCGGCGGCTCGACCCCCACCCCGGGCGGCCCGACGGCCCAGCCCGTGTCATCGTAATCCGGCTGCACCCAGCCATCGGCCACCGGCGGCGAGCGGTACCGCACCTCCCCGGCGGAGAGCTCCCGGCCGGGCAGCCCCAGCGCCTCGTCGGCGTCCAGCGCCACCGCTGGAAACTCCTGCGCCACAGCGCCGCCCGGCCCCAGCAACCACAGCCCCTCGCCCGCGGCCTCCAGCCGGAAGTCCGTGTGCCACTCCCCCCCGCGCCGGTCCTTCCCCGACGCGAAGACGACCCGGAACGCATACGGAGCCAGCACCTCGGCCGGCAGCCGCCAGCCCGGCCCGCCGGCCGCGTCGCTCAGCGCGAACGGCCCCAGGTCCACGGGCGCCGGGTGCGGGTTGTACAGCTCGATCCAGTCGGGCGTCTCGCCGTCCTCGTCCCGGAGCGACCCCCGGTTCGACGCCACCAGCTCCGTCACCCAAGGCGCCAGCGGCGGTGGGCTGGCGTCCGGCGGCGGCGGCCCGGCGTCCGCCACCTGGGCATCAGGCCGGCTCGCGTCGGGCGCGTCCCCATCCACCCGGCGTCGGGCGCCGCGTCCGGCCCCAGCGCCCCGTCAGGCAGCGCCGCGTCCACACTCCGGCCGCCATCTGGGACCGGCCGACCGACGTCCGGGTCTGGTCGGCCGACGTCAGCCGCACCGGCCTCCGCCACGCCTGTGTCCGGCGCGCCGCCGTCCGCCCCGACCGCTGGCGAAGCGCCGTCGTCGCACCCCCAGAGCACCAGCATCCCGATCAGCCATGTCACCCGCATCGCGCCCTCCCGGCCCCATCTTGCCACCCACCGCCCGCTCGCGTCGCCCGCAGGGCGCCTGGGAGGGTGCCGGGTTTCATGGGGGTGGGAAGCACAAGCGGGCCGCTCAGGCCGCGAGCACCTCGTGCTCGAGACGGGCATAGGAGATCTCCATGCCGTCGACCATGCCGGTGCCGATCACCAGGTCGCGCACCTCGCGCGAGGGGTAGGTGATGCGCAGCTCGATCAGCGTGCGGTTGCCCGGCTGCGGCACCAGCACCAGCTCGTTGACGGCGGGGGGGCCATCCATGCCGATCATGCCCTCGGTGGTGACCGCCCGGCGGGGCGCCTCGGCCTCCAGCAGCTGGCCGGTGAAGCCGAAGCGGCCGCCGTCCGCGGCGTTTTCCCATTCATATCGATAGGTCTGGCCCACCTCGACGGCCACCTCGCACACCGGCATCGACCACCCGTCGGGGCCCAGCATCCAGCGCTTGATCAGATCTGGCTCGTGGTGGGCGCGCCACACCTGTGCCAGGCTGCCGCGCACGGTGCGGCGGACGAGGATGTGGGTGTCGTCCACCACGGTGAGGGCAGCGTGCATCGACGCCGACCAGGCCCGCAGCTCCGCGACCACGTCGTCGAGCTGGGCGAGCGCGGCCGAGAGACCCTCCACCATGCCCATGGCCACCACCTGCTCGAGGGCGGCGAGGCTCTGGAACGTCGACACGGCGGTGAACCGGGAGCCCTTGCCCGTCGCCTCGAAGGCGATCTCCATGCGCGTCTCCGGCAGATCGGCGCTGGGCGCCCCGTCGGCATCGGCGAAGCCATCCCACACCACGATGCGCCGCTCGGGCTCAATGGTCTCGAAGCGCCAGTAGCCACGGCTCGTTTCGCCCTGCGGCCCGCTCATGTGGTACTGCGCGCGCCCCCCCTCGCGGGCCTCGTGCACGGTGAAGGTGGCCGGCCACGAGGGCGGCCCCCAGAACTGCTCGAGCTGCCGCGGATCCATCCACGCTTGCCAGAGCCGGGCGACGGGGACGGGATAGTCCCCGACGGCGGTGATGGTGAGGGCCTCGGGATCACTGACGACGGACGTCACGGGCATGACTACTCCTGGGAGAGGACGGCATCGAGGGCCGTCAGACGGTGGCGCCACAAGGCCTCGAGCGCTTCGAGGCACACGCGGGCGCGGGCGATCTCTTCGGGCACGGCGCGCACGAAGCGCTCCCGACCGACGGCTTGCTTCTGCACCAGCCCCGAGTCCTCCAGCACCGCCACGTGCTTCTGCACCGCGGCGAAGCTCATGGCGTAGGTCAAGGCCAGCCCGCTGACGGACACCGGGCCCAGCAGCGTGCGGCGCAAGATGTCCCGCCGGATCCCGTGGGCCAGCGCCCGGAACATGCGATCGAGGGTCTCGTCTTCGGCACGTACAACCATATGGTTGTAGATAAGCGATCCCGCCGCGTGGTGTCAACGGCCCGGGTGCCTGCCAACGGCCCGGGTGCCTGCCAACCGGATGGCCAGCTTTCGCGACCGACTTCAGAGAGCGAGAAGACACCCGCCGCCGCCGGCCACCGCCCCGGTCCCGGAGGCGACCGCCTTGGTCCCGGCGACCGCACCCTGCTGGCCCTGCGGGCGCTCTAACAGGGTGCCAGGTAACGTGGGGGCCTCCTCTGGGTGCCAGGCGACGTGGGGGTGGGGTGCAGGGTTGCGGTGTGGGTGGACGGCTGGGGCCTGGAAAGCGGTGTGGGCGGGGGAGTCTGGGGCATTCTGGGCCGGTGTGGCCGGTGAGAAGCTGACGGGGTGTCGCGGGCCGGCCTGCCTCGACGCGCAGGCACACCACGCCCGCGGCACCGCCTGCGCCCTCCACCGCTCGCTTCGCGACGCCTCCGGCGTCGCGGCCTCCGCCTACGGTCCTTCGCGCGCCGCGGTGCTGTCGATGCGCGGCGCCCGGGCGGCCGTGCCGGCGGCAGGGTGCACGGCGGCCACCGCAGCAGCGGGCTCTCGGGATCGCTGAGCCAGGCCTGGAAGGCGATGCGCGCCGCCGTGTACGCCGTGCGGGCGCTGGCGTAGGCGATGCGCCACGCGGCCTCCTGGGCCTTCGTCCCGTGGACGACCGGCGCCGGGGTGTTCTCGCGCACCTTGATGCGGGTGAACGGGTCGAGCCGCCGGGCCGACTCGGCGCCCTGCAGTCGGCGGCCCGCCTTCTTCGGCGCACCCGGCAGGTGCGGGCGATGTCGTCGGCCAGCGCCCACACCTGGGCCCGGTGCGCGCGTCGTCGTCGAGGTCGCGGAGCACGGCAGTATGGCGATACTTCGCAGGGCTCGCCGGCCCACTCGCCCAGGAGCCGCTCGCCTCGCAGGAGCGCCGGGTTGGCGCTGACGAACGGGTCCTCCTCGGGGTGGCGCACGACGAAGGCCTGCGTGCCCTGGCCCATGACGTAGGCGAAGCGGTCCAGGCACTCGGCGTCGTTGAGCACCTGGATGGCGGTGTTCCGCCGCTCGAACAGCGGACCTGACCGGCCGCGCAACCCTGACCTTCCTGGCGATGTTGCTGCTGATGAAGCACATGACGTCGGCCTTGTCGGTGAGGTCGACGAAGCCCGCCTGCAGGTGCCAGTGGGTGGACATGAAGCTGAAGGCGTAGGTCTCGAACCGCCACTTGCGCTGCGCGGCGGCGAGGACGCCGAGCACGATGCGGGCGAGGTCGACGCCCGGGGCGAAGAGGCACTGGCCGTCGATGACCGGCGTGGTGATGTCCCAGACGGTGAGGGGGCCATCCTGGCCGGCGAACAGGCACCGGTCGTCCAGGAAGCGGAGCTTGCGGGCCATGGGGTGGCTCCCGCGCTGTTGAGGTAGAGAGCTATCGGTCAGCAGCGGCGCGTGTCGCACACTTTCTCTGAAAAACTCGCCGCGCCCCCGCCCCCAGCCGCCGGTTGAGTTGATGACGCGCTGCGTCGTAGACTCTGCCCTCGACGCCGACGTCGCTCGGGGCGGCGCGGTGATCCCCAGGAGGATGGATGGGGCCCTTCGGCCTGTACGACCCCCGCTTTGAACACGACGCCTGCGGCGTGGCCTTCGTGGCCGACGTCCAGGGTCGTCCCGCCCATGGCATCATCCACAGCGCCCTCGAGGTGCTGGAGCGCCTGGCCCACCGCGGCGCGGCGGGGCGGGATCCGCGCACCGGGGATGGCGCGGGCATCCTGACGCAGGTGCCCCACGGGCTCCTGGCGGCGGTGGCGGGTTACAGCCCTCCCGGCGCGCCGGGGCGACTACGGGGTGGGCACGGTGTTTGCCCCCGGACGAGGCGGGCGTCTGGCCTGCGCGGTGCGCTCGAGGCGGTGGTCGCCGAGGAGCAGGCTCTGCTGGGCTGGCGCGATGCCCGTCGATGCGTCGGATCTCGGCGAAGAGGCGCGGCGAGCATGCCGATCATCCGGCAGGTCTTCATCGGCCGCCGCCGCTGCGTGCCCAGCGCGTTCGAGCGCACGCTCTTCGTCATCCGCCGCCAGGCCGAGCTCCGCATGGCGGGCCTCGATCCGGGCCGGCACTTCCATCTGGCCAGCCTGTCGGCCGAGACGCTCGTCTGGAAGGGCATGCTGCTGGGCACCCAGCTGCGGCGCTTCGTCCCCGAGCTGGGCGATCCGCGCATGGCGTCGGCCCTGGCGGTGGTCCACGCGCGCTTCTCCACCAACACCTTCCCGAGCTGGGCGCGGGCGCAGCCCCTGCGCTATGTGGCGCACAACGGCGAGATCAACACGGTCGGCGGCAACCGCGCGTGGATGGAGGCCCGCCGGCGTCAGCTCCTCTCGTCGCGGTTCGGCGGCTCGCTCGATCACCTCTGGCCGGTCATCGATCCGGCGGGCAGCGACTCGGCGCAGTTCGACAACCTGCTGGAGCTGCTCCACCTGGCCGGTCGGTCGCTGCCCCACGCCGTGGCGATGATGATCCCCGAGGCCTGGGAGCTCGATCCCCGGGTGGATGAGGCGCGCCGGGGTCTGCTCGCGTACAACGCGGCGCTGATGGAGCCGTGGGATGGGCCCGCCGCGATGGTGTTCGCCAACGGCCACCAGGTGGGGGCGACCCTCGATCGCAACGGGCTGCGGCCCGCGCGCTGGATCCGCACGGCGGAGCGGGTGGTGCTGGCCAGCGAGGCGGGGGTCTTCGACGTGCCGCCGGCGGAGGTGCTGGAGCGGGGCCGGCTGGAGCCGGGGCGGCTCTTCCTGGTGGATCTGGAGCGGGGCGAGGTGCTGACCGATGCTCAGGTGAAGGCCGATCTGGCGGGCCGCCACCCGTACCCCCGCTGGCTCGGCCGCAATGTCATCGCCCACGCGAGCCTGCCGCCGGCGACGCCCGCGCCCCGCCTCGTCGGGGACGCCCAGCGCCGTCTGCTGAGCGCCTTCGGCTACGCGGAGGAGGATCTGGACCAGGTGCTGGCGCCCATGGCGCAGGAGGGCCATGAGCCCGTCGGCTCCATGGGGGCCGACACGCCGCTGGCGGTGCTGAGCCACAAAGCCCCGATTCTCTTCGACTATTTCCACCAGGCCTTCGCCCAGGTCACCAACCCGCCCATCGATCCCATCCGAGAGCGGGTGGTGATGTCGCTGACGACCGCCATCGGCGCCGAGGGCAACCCCTTCGAGGAGACGGCCGAGCAGTGCCACCAGCTCGTGCTGGATGGGCCCATCCTCACGCGGGAGGCCCTGGCAGCGCTGCGGGTGGTGGAGGCGGGGGCGTTCGTGCCCCGGACGCTCTCGCTCCTGTATCCGGTCGCGGCGGGGGCGGCCGGCCAGGCGGCCGCCCTGGAGGCCTTGATGGGCGAGGCGGCCGCGGCGGTGGACGCCGGGGTCAACCTGCTCATCCTGTCGGATCGGGGGGTCGACGCCGAGCACCGGGCGTTGCCAGCGCTGCTGGCGGTGTGGGCGCGCACCAGCACCGTCCGCGTCGCGCCGCACGCTCACCGGGCTGGTCATCGAGACGGCGGCCGCCTGGCAGGTGCACCACATGGCGCTGCTCATCGGGTACGGGTCGCCGCCGTGCACCCTACCTGGTTCTCGATGCCATCGCCGAGCGCTGGCCGGGAGGGGGAGGCGGCCTACATCGGCGCGCTGGAGAAGGGCCTCTTGAAGGTCATGTCCAAGATGGGCGTGAGCACGCTGCAGTCGCGGGGGCTCGGGCTCTTCGAGGCGGTCGGGCTGGCCCGGGGGCTCGTCGATCGGCACTTCACGGGCACGCCGACGCGGCTGGGGGCGTCGATCCGGGCCGCTGCTGCACGCCGAGTCGGTGGAGCGCCATGCGCGCGGCTTCGCGGAGCCCGATCCCCGGCTGCCTGTCGGCGGGCGCCACCGCTGGCGCCGCCAGGGGGAGCACCACCAGTGGAACTCCCGCACCATCGCGCTCTTGCAGGCCGCGGTCCGCCAGGACGACGCCGCCCTTTCGCGGCCTACGAGCAGGCGCTCGACGCCGGCCCCGAGCTGCGCGGCCTGCTCGGTTTCAGGCGGGCACGGCGGTGCCCCTGGACGAGGTGGAGTCCGCCGCGGCCCTCGCCCGCCGCTTCGTCACGGGCGCGATGTCGTTCGGCTCCATCAGCGCCGAGGCCCACGAGGCCCTGGCCATCGCCATGAACCGCCTCGGCGGCTGCTCCAACAGCGGGGAGGGGCGAGGAGCCCACCGGCAAGAGCCTCGATCCCAATGGGGGATTCTCGCAAGTCGTCCATCCGCCAGGTGGCGTCGGCGCTTCGGCGTGACGACGGAGTACCTGGTCCACGCCGAGGACATCCAGATCAAGATCGCCCAGGGCGCCAAGCCGGGGAGGGGGGGCAGCTCCTGGCCACAAGGTCGATCCCCGCATCGCCCGTCCGCCACAGCACCCCTGGTGACGCTCATCTCGCCGCCCCCGCACCACGACATCTACTCCATCGAGGATCTGGCCCAGCCATCTACGACCTGCGCGTCAACCTGGCGCTCCGCATCAGTGTGAAGCTGGTGGCCCAGGCGGCATCGGCACCGTGGCGGCCGGGGTGGCCAAGGCCGGGGCGGACAGTGGTGGTGGCCGGCTCCAACGGCGGCACCGGCGCCTCGCCGCTCTCGTCCATCCACCACGCGGGCGTGCCGGGGAGCTGGGCTGGCCGGAGGTGCAGCAGGTGCTGCGGGCCAACGGCCTGCGGATATCGCGTGCGCGTGCAGGTGGACGGGGCTGCGCACGCCGCGACGTCGTCGTCTCGGCGCTGCTGGGCGCCGAGTTCGGCTTCGCCACGGCGGCGCTGGTCTCGAGGGGTGCCTGCTGCCAGCAGTGCCACCAGAACACCTGCTCCACCGGCATCGCGACCCAGGATCCCCGGCTGCGCGCGCGCTTCACGGGACGCCCGAGCAGGTGGTGCGGTTCTTCCTCTTCGTGGCGGAGTCGGTGCGGCGCCACCTGGCCGCGCTGGGCTTCCGCACGCTGGAGGAGGCCGTCGGGCGGGTGGATCGGCTGGCGCCGGCCGTCCCCGAGAGCGCGAAGGCCCAGGCCCTGGATCTGCGGCCCCTGCTGGCGGAGCCGCCGGTGACAAGTGCTCGTTTCTGCACGGGTTTCATCCCGCGGGACGATGCCTCCCACCTGGATCACGGGCTCATCGCGGACGGGCTGCCCGATCCCCCGGCCCGGGTGCAGCTCAAGCGGACCATCCGCAACGTGGATCGGGCCGTCGGCGCGCGCCTCAGCGGCGAGATCGTCCGCCGGCACGGCCGCCGGGGGCTCCCCGAGGATCGCCTGGTGGTCGAGTTCCAGGGGGCCGCGGGGCAGAGCTTCGGGGCCTTCCTGGCGCCGGGCGTGACGTTTCGCCTGGCCGGCGAGACGAACGACGGGCTGGGCAAGGGGCTGTCGGGCGGGCGCATCGCCGTCTTCCCGCCGCCGGGGTCGCTGCTGGCCCCCGAGGAGCAGGTCATCACCGGCAACGCGGCGCTGTACGGGGCGACCCGCGGCGAGGTCTTCCTGGCTGGCCGCGCGGGGGAGCGCTTCGCGGTGCGCAACAGCGGCGCCCGGGCGGTGGTGGAGGGGGTGGGCCAGCACGGCTGCGAGTACATGACGGGCGGCGTGGTGGTCGTGCTGGGCCCCACCGGCCCCAACTTCGCCGCGGGCATGAGCGGCGGGGTGGCCTACGTCCTCGACGAGGCCGGCGACTTCGCCGCGCGCTGCAACACCTCGGGCCTGGAGCTGCAGCCCCTGGGCGATGGCGATGAGTGGGTGGTCAAGACCTTGATCACGCAGCACTTTCGGCACACCCAGAGCCCGCTGGGCCACCGGCTGCTGGACCAGTGGGGGCGTGTCCGGTCGCTGATCGTGAAGGTCATCCCGGTGGAGTACCGCCGCGCCCTGGAGCTGCAGCGCTCGGGCGATCTGAAGGAGGCCAGCTGATGGGCCAGCGCGATGGCTTCCTGGTCTGGCCGCGGGAGCCGGCGGCCACCCGCCCGGTGGGCGAGCGCCTGCGGGATCACCGCGAGTTCGTCCTGCCGCTGGAGGGGGATCACCGCACCGCGCAGGCCGGTCGCTGCATGGACTGCGGCATCCCGTTCTGCCACCAGGGCTGCCCGCTGGGGAACCGCATCCCCGACTTCAACGATCGCGTCTACCAGGGCGACCTGCGGGAGGCGTGGCGGATCCTGAAGGAAACCAACGGGTTCCCCGAGTTCACCGGCCGCATCTGCCCGGCCCCGTGCGAGGCGGCCTGCGTGCTGGCCCTCGACGGCGCGCCGGTGACCATCGAGCTGATCGAGAAGGCCATCGCCGAGGAGGCGTTCGCGGCCGGCTGGGAGGTGCCCCGCCCGCCGCCCGCGCGGACGGGCAAGCGCGTGGCCGTCGTGGGCAGCGGGCCCGCGGGGCTGGCGGCGGCCGACCAGCTCAACCAGGCCGGCCACACCGTGACGGTCTTCGAGAAGGCGGACCGCGCGGGCGGGCTGCTGCGCTACGGCATCCCCGACTTCAAGCTGGAGAAGGGCGTCATCGATCGCCGGCTCGCGCTGCTCGTCGCCGAGGGCATCGAGTTTCGGCTGGGGGTGGCGGTGGGGACGGACGTGGCGTGGACGACGCTGCGGGCCGAGCATGACGCGGTGGTGCTGGCCATCGGCGCCGAGCGGCCGCGGCCGCTGGATGCGCCCGGGGCCGAGCGCGCGGGCGTGCACCTGGCGATGCCGTACCTGACGGCCCAGAACCGCCGCAACGCCGGGGACGCGGTGGCCCACGGCGTCGACGCCCGGGGCCGCCATGTGGTGATCCTGGGTGGTGGGGACACCGGCGCCGACTGCCTGGGCACGGCGCTGCGGCAGGGGGCGGCGTCGGTGACGCAGGTCGAGATCCTGCCCGAGCCGCCGGAGACGCGGCCCGCCGGCAACCCCTGGCCCCGCTGGCCGCTCGTCCGCCGCCGCAGCAGCAGCCACGCCGAGGGGGGCGTGCAGCGGTTCGCGCTGATGACGCGGGAGGTCGAAGGGGGCGAGCAGGTCACGCACCTGGAGCTGCAGCCGGTGCGCCTCGACGAGGGCCGGCTGGTCCCGACGGGGGCGGCCCCCGAGCGCCTGCGGGCGGATCTGGTGCTGCTCGCCATGGGCTTCCTGGGGCCGGAACTCGCTGATCTGCAACGGGATCTGGGCATCGACGCCGGGCCGCGCGGGGTGATCGCGGTGGACGCGGCGTTCGCCACGTCGGTGCCCGGCGTCTTCGCGGCGGGGGACGCCGTGCGTGGGGCGAGCCTGGTGGTGCACGCCCTCAGCCAGGGCCGGGAGTGCGCGCGGGCGGTGGACGCCTGGCTGCGGGGCGGGCCGTCGAGCCTGCCGACCCGCGGCGACGAGCTGGCCTTCGACTGACCTTGCCCTCGGCGCCCGGGTCGGTCATGAAGGCCGGACGCACGGCGGGGGAGGGTGGCATGCGGTGGATCGGGGTGCTGGTGCTCGGGCTGTGGGGGTGCGCCGAGGGCGAGGCGGAGCGGGCCCTGGCCCCGGTGGCCGACGCGGCGCCAGCCGCGGACGCGGGGGCGGACGCCGAGAGGTCGCGGGACGCGCGCCGCCGGCCGCCGACGCGGCCCCGGCACCGGACGCCGCGCTCCCGTCCGAGGACGCCGCCATGGAGGCCGACGGCGCCGTCGCGCCGGTCCTGGACGCGGGGGTGACACCCGACGCGGGCCTGCCCACCGTCCAGCGCAGCCATGAGCGCGAGATGCGCGGCGTCTGGATCGCCACGGTCTTCAACATCGTCTTCCCGAGCCGGGCCGGCCTCAGCGTCGACGCCCAGCGCGCCGAGCTCGGGCGCCTGCTGGACGTGGCCGCCGAGGCCCACCTCAACACCGTCTTCTTCCAGGTCCGCGCGGAGGGCGACGCCTTCTACCGGTCACAGCTTGAGCCCTGGAGCCGGTTTCTCACCGGGCGGCAGGGCCAGGATCCGGGGTGGGATCCCCTGGCCGAGGCCATCGAGGGGGCCCACGACCGTGGGCTGGAGCTGCACGCCTGGCTCAACCCCTACCGCGCCGCGGCCAGCATGGGCATCGACCACCCGGCGACCCATGTGGCCAGCCGCTTCCCGGCCCATGCCCACGCCTATGACACCGGGGTCTGGATGGACCCCGGGGCGGCCGAGGTGCGGGCCCACACCGTCGCCGTGATCCGCGACCTGGTGGGCCGCTACGACCTCGATGGCGTCCACTTCGACGACTACTTCTATCCCTACCCCGATGGCTCGCCCTTCCCCGACGACGCCACGTGGGCGGCGTACCAGGCCGCGGGGGGCGCGCTGGGCCGCGACGACTGGCGGCGCGACAACGTCAACCGCCTGGTGCAGGAGGTCTCGGACGCCATCACCGCGATCGATCCCGATGTGCGCTTCGGCATCTCGCCGTTCGGCATCTACCGGCCCGGCATCCCGCCCGGCATCGTCGGGCTGGACCAGTACGGCAGCATCTTCGCCGATCCGGTGCACTGGCTGGAGGCCGGGTACGTGGACTACCTGGCGCCGCAGCTCTACTGGAACGCCACGCGCCCCCAGCAGGACTACGAGACGCTGCTGCGCTGGTGGACGAGCCTGACCGCGGGCGGCCGGCAGATCTACGTGGGCAACTACCTGTCCCAGCTCGGGTCGGCGGCGGCCTGGGATGTGGCGGAGTTCGAGCGTGAGCTGGGCATCAGCCGGGCGCTGCGGCCCCAGGGCTCGGCGGGGAACATCTACTTCCACCTGGGGCCGCTGGCCGAGAACCGGGCGGGCATCGCCGATGTGTTCCGGGAGCGGTTCTACCCGACGCCGGCGCTGACGCCGCCCCTGGCCGGGCGCGGGGCGGAGGTCGTGGCGCCGCCACGGGTCAGCGCTGCCGGCAACCGGGTGCAGCTCGCCGACGCCGGCCGGGTGCGGGGGCATGTGGTGTACGACGAGGCCGGCGCTGTCTTCCGTGTCGTCCGCCGACCTGAGATCACGTTGCCGGCGGGGACGTGGGCCATCACCGCGGTGGGCCGGCAGGGGGCCGAGAGCGCGGCGGTCGAGGTCACCGTGCGACCGTGATCGGGCGCGACGGGTCGGCAGCGAGGGCCCGGACGTGGTACTCAGTCTCCAGACGCGACGGGAGATGCCGATGATGCGGTGGCTGGGGCTGGCGGCGCTGCTGGCCGCGCTTGCGGGCTGTGACGACGGAGGGGCGGGGCGGCCCAGGGCGGGACGCTGGACGCGACGCTCGGTGGAGAGGACGCGGCGCCGCGCGATGGGGATGCCGGTCCGGACGCGGACCTGACGCAGGCGGACGCTGCCCTGGCCGACACGGCGGTGCCGCCAGACGCCGCCCAGCCGGACGCCGCCCAGCCGGACGCCGCCCAGCCGGACGCAGAGGCCGAGGTCGTCGCGCCCGCCGAGCCCCATCCCTACACGGGGGGCGAGTGCCCCACCTTCGAGGCCGGCCGCAACACGTTCACCGCCGGGGGCCGGGAGCGGACCTTCAACCTGTACCTCCCGGCCGAGCCGACCGGGGCGCCCCTGCTCTTCATGTGGCACCCCCTCGGCAGCAACGCCGGCCAGATCGCGAGCTTCCTGCGCGCGGCGGACGCCGCCCGGGATCATGGCCTCGTCATCGCGGTGCCCGAGAGCCTCCGCACGCAGGCGGAGTGGGGCTATGTGGGCGCCGCTGCTGATGATCTCGCCCTGTTCGATGATCTGTATGCCTGCCTGACGGCCCAGTTCGGCCTCGATCGCACCCGCACCTACACCACCGGGTTCTCGGCCGGCGCGCTGTGGTCGAGCTACCTCGTAGTGCACCGCGCGGAGTACCTGACGGCGGCGCTCATCCTCAGCGGGGGGACGAACGCCTTCCTGCCGTACCGCACGCCGGCCTACCGGCTGCCGGTGCTGCTGGCCTGGGGCGGGCCGACGGACCAGTACGGCGGCGTCGTCGACTTCCAGCAGACCACCTTCGACATGCGCGATCACCTGCGGGCCGACGGGCACTTCGTCGTGACGTGCGAGCACGCCGGGGGCCATGTGCCCCCGCCCGGGGTCGCAGGCTGGGGCTACGCGTTCCTCACGCAGCACCGCATCCGCGACACCCAGAGCCCGCTCACCGCAGCGGATCTCGAGGCCGACTATCCCGCGGGCTGCACGCTGGTGCCCTGAGGACCCGCACCCCCCCGCGGCGGGCCTCCGGCTGCGGGCCCGACCGCGGTCGAGCCAGCAGCCCGGGGAGGCACCTATGTCGAGATATGTCGTGATCAACCTGGCGGACCGAAACGGCCTCGGCGCCATCTCATCGCTCTTCGCCGGCGTGACGGCGCGCCGCCGCCGCGGTCAGTTCGCGTCTCTCTTCCTGGCCCGGCACCAGGTCGAGCTGATCGACGCGTTCGACATGCTGGACGACGACCTGCAGGGGACCCTCCGCCGCAGCGACCAGCGGGCGGTGGCGGTGCGCAACCGCCTCCTCGGGGCGAAGAAGATCTACCTGGCCACCCATGGCATCGCCACCGACGTGGACAACTGCTTCGCCAGCGCGGCGGGGGGCGTGGCGCTGTGCGACTTCCGCCAGCTCGCGCGCTTCATGCTGGCCCTGCTGCCCGTGCGCGACACACCCTACAATCTGGCGCTGGTGATGTGCTACGGCGCGCGGACGCAGACCTACCGCACGACGCAGCTCGACCAGCAGGGCATGGTGCCGGTGCAGGAGCTGCGGACCAGCTTCGCCTACAAGTTCTTCCGCGAGCTCTCCCGCCACCGGAAGCTGCGCATGACCGCGCGTACCGGGGCGGTGGCGTTCGATGCCCAGACCGGCCGGTCGACCGTGGAGCAAGAGATCGCCGTCGAGGCCGCCATCGACAAGGAGGCCTTCCTGCGTCAGCAGCATGTGGTCCCTGCTTCCCAGGCCTGGCGCCAGGCGAACGTGCAGGCTGCGGCGGGGGGCAACCAGACCTTCGACGCCTTCCAGCAGCTCAACGCGCAGTTCAAGAACAACCCGAACCGACCCGCCCAGAACCAGGGGGAGCAGGTCATCAAGGACTACCAGGACATCATCCGGCAGAAGGAGGCGTACATCGCCATCATGGACGCCAACCTGCCCCAGGCGAAGTATGGCAAGATCGTCTATACCCTGAACGGGGGCACCCTGAGCATCGTGAACAAATACGCCAACAACGGCGGCTCGATGCTGCTGTATCAGGGCCTGATGATCTGAGCGGGGGCGCCCGCCTCGGGGGCGCTACCGGGCCAGCAGCCAGGGCAGGGCCGTCTCGGCGAAGCGCGCGCCGAAGGCGGGGACGTGGCCGCCGGCCGAGAGCGTCCACCGGGCAACGGCGGCCTCGCCCTGGCAGCCCGGGTAGGTGGCCACCGACGTCTCGGCGCCCGGCACGCTCTCCACCAGCTCCAGGGCCTCCCCCGGCTCCGGGTCGGGTGCGCAGCCCGCTCGCGCGGCCCAGCGCGACGCCGTCTCCACCGCGCCCGGGTAGCCATCCACCGGGCGATCGATGCCGGCGTAGGGCACGGTGGCGTCGTCTTCGGCGTGGATGTGCAGCACCGACACGGGATCGGCGGTCGCGCAGTCGGCCTCGTCGAGCAGCGTCGAGCCGGCCAGGGCGACGAGTCCGGCGACGCGCGCCCCCAGGGTGCAGGCCAGGCGGTAGCTCATGAAGGCCCCGTTGGAGTGGCCGACCAGGTAGATCCGGGCGGGATCCACGTGGAAGCGGGCCTCGGCTTCGTCGAGCAGCCCCGTCAGGTAGGCCACGTCGTCCACGCCGCTGCCGAAGTCATCGCAGCAGGCGGGGGTGGCGTTCCAGAAGCGCTCGCCGTCGGGGTTCTCGGTGCCATCGGGCACCACCAGCACGAAGCCCAGGGCGTCCTGGTGGGCGCCGATCTGCAGGTAGCTGTTCTGCTGGGCGCCGTTGGATCCGAAGCCATGCAGCAGGAGGACGAGCGGCCAGGCGGGGCCGTCTTCGGCGTAGGCGGCCGGCAGCAGCACCCGGGCGGGCCGCTCGCCGCCCACGGTGAGGCCCATGGGATCGACGGGCGTGGCCTCGCACCCGTCGGGCGGCTCACCGGCCCCCTCGGGCACGGCCCCGAAGGTGCCCTCACCCAGGTCCAGCATGAGCGCCGGCACGTTGCCGGTGGCGGCGCCGCACAGGAAGTCGGCGCCTCGCACCTGCCCGTCGAGCGTCAGCGCCACGTCCAGGGCGCCCCCCGTCGGGCTGAATTCCGCTGGAATCGTGAGCACTTCGATGGCGAGGGTGAAGTCACCGCCGGCGCCGACGGGCACGTCGGCCACCTCGGCGAGGACGTCGCTGACCGTCGCGCCGTCGGGGGCGACGAGGGCCAGGGTGAGGTGCAGGCGGCCGGCGTCGGTGCGGATCCCGAGGACGCCGCCGAGCCGCAGGCCCAGATCGGGGAAGGCCATCGCCAGGCGCCAGGTCCCCGCCGTGGGGAGGAGCGCCATGCCGGCGTCGGGCTGCGCGCCGGCATCCAGGGGCGCGCTGGCGTCGAGGCCCGCGTCAGCCGCCGACTGCTCGGGCTTGACCGCCTCGCGATCGTCGCAGCCCGCGGTGACCAGCAGGGCCAGCAGGGGCAGGCTCAAGCGGCTGCGTCCCATGCGCGTCTCTCCTCCGGGCCCGTGGCCCCTATGGGTCGGAAGGCGGGATGCCTGTGCGTTGCCAGGCTCGCCAGGCCTCCTGGGCGGCCTCTCGACTGCCGAAGAGGGTCGTGACCAGCCGCGAGAGCGTCTCGCGCCGCCGCCCGATGGCCTCGGCCGCGGCCTTGATCTCCCAGCCGTGCTCCGCCAGCAGGCCGACGAGCTCGGCGCGATTCGGGGGCCAGGGAGCCGCGGCGGGCGAAGCGGGCGGCGCGGCGGGCACGGCGACCACCGAGGCCGGCGGCGGCGCTGGCGCGGCCTCACCCGCCCCCCGATCGGCGTGGCTGCGGATGAGCTCGACCGTCAGCGGCTCCCCCAGCGCGGCGCGCTGGGCCAGCGTCTCCAGGCCGCGGACGTTCTCCGTCCACCGCGCCAGCAGGAGGGCGAGGGCCTCCTCCATGCGCGTCACGCCCCGATCGGCCGCGCCGGCGCGGGCGAGGGCGGCGTTGAACAGCGGCAGGATGTCGGAGCGGCGCTCCCGCAGCGGCGGCACGGTGAGCTGGCCCACGGCGAGGCGGCTCAGCAGATCGTGGCGCAGGGCCCCGGTGCGGGCCAGGACGAAGACGTCGCGGTTGGTGGCGGTGATGAGCCGGCAGCGCGTCGGCAGGCGCCGGCTGCCACCCACGGCGAGGTAGCTCGGCTCGCGGGGATCGAAGGCGTCGAGGAGCTTCGCCTGGGCCGGCTCGGGCAGCTCGGCCAGCTCGTCGAGGAAGAGGGTGCCGTCCCCCGCGCGGCTGATGAGGCCGTCCTGGGCCTTCACCGTGGGGATGAACCCGGCGACGACCCCGAAGAGGGTGGCCTCCTCGAGGTTGCGGGGCAGCGCGCTGGCGTTGTGGGCCACGAAGGGCCGGCCGCGGCGGGGCCCGAGCTGGTGCAGCAGGTGGGCGATGCGGGTCTTCCCGCCGCCCAGCTCCCCGAGGATGAGCACGCTCGCGTCGCTGTCGGCGAGGCGCACCATCCGGCGCCAGAGGGCCCGCATCGGGGCGTCGCGCGCGGCGAAGTCGGTGGGCGGCGGCGGGTCGTCGCCCTCCTCGGCCTCCTCGACATCGCAGACGAAGAGGGCGCTGCCGACCTGGAGCACCTGCCCCGGCGCCAGCGGGCGGTGCCCGTCACCCGGCGGCCGTCGATGGTGGTGCCGTTGCGGGAGCCGAGATCCTCGACCTCGAGGACCTCGCCGCGCGGCGCCACGCGGGCGTGGGTCCGGCTGGCCCAGCCGTCGCCGGGCAGCGCCAGCACGGGACCGGCAGCCTCGGGCGCGCGGCCCAGGGTGAGGCCATCGGCTCCGACGCCGAGCAGCTCGTCGACGGGCAGACCGGCGGGTCGCTCGGCGAAGACGAGGCGCAGCGCGAGGCGGGCGGTCGCCGTGGCCGGGGGGCGGTAGGGGGTGCGGGTGAGCGTCTCCACAGGCGGCAGTCTAGCAGGTTGCGGCCGTCGGCTCCTACCGCCGCGGTGGGCCTGGCCCGACGAACACGACGGCGCGCCAGTGGCCTGATCTTGAAAGAGAATCCGGCGGGCCGGCGCCGCCGCTGTCGCGCGGGCCGGGGGACGAGCGGCGTCAACCCCCAGCTTTCTGGACGGTCGGGGACCGTGGTGTCGCGGGCCAACCTGTTCTAGGCTGCGCGCCATGGAGACGGATCCCACCTGGACACGCAGCGGCTTCGCGGAGGCCGTCGGCGCCGCGCTGGCGCCCGACGCGGTCGAGCGGATCTGGGCCACGATCGGCGGCCAGCTCAACACCCGGCTGGACCGCCCCCGGGACACCGTGCGGCCGGCCGCGCCGACCTCCGACGAGAGCGTGCTCGCCCGCCTCCACCGCGCCCAGGACACGCTGATCTTCGAAGAGGATGAGCTGGGCCGTGGCGGCATGGGCATCGTCCGCCTCGCGACCCAGGCGACGGTGGGCCGCAAGGTGGCGGTCAAGAGCCTGCGGCCGTCCATCGAGGCGGAGGGCGCCGCCGTGGCGCTGCTGCACGAGGCGTGGATCACCGGCGCGGTCGAGCACCCCAACATCGTGCCCCTGTACGATGTGTCCCTCGACGCGCGGGGCTTCCCGCTGGTGGTCCTCAAGCGCATCGAGGGGACGTCGTGGCGCACCCTGATGGAGGACGATGACGCCGTCCGCGGGCGGTTTGGCGTGGCCGACGTGCTGGAGTGGCACCTGCGCACGTTCATGCAGGTCTGTGCCGCCGCCCACTTCGCCCACTCGCGGGGCATCCTCCACCGCGACCTGAAGCCCGACAACGTCATGATCGGCGCCTACGGCGAGGTCTACCTGGTCGACTGGGGCATCGCCCGGGCGTTTCGCGACGAGGGCGACGGCCGCCTGCCGCGGGCGGACGTCACGGAAGGCATGGCCGGGACGCCGGCCTACATGGCCCCCGAGATGTTCGGCGGCAGCCCCGTCACGCCCCGCTCGGACGTCTACCTGCTGGGCGCGACGCTCTACCACCTGCTCGCCGGCCGGCCCCACCAGGGCGAGACCATCCTGGCGTTGATGCTGGAGGTGCTGCGCGGCCCCCACGCCGCCCGGACCGCCGGGCCTGGTGGCCATCTGCCAGCGGGCCATGGCCGGCGAGCCGGACGCGCGCCCAGCCGACGCGGACGCCCTCCGCCTGGAGATCCAGCGGTTCCTGGAGCAGCGGCACGCGACGCGGCTGGCCGAGGAGGCCCAGGCGCGGCTCGGCCAGCTCTCGGAAGGCCTGGCCCGGGGCAGCTCGGTCTCGCCGATCGCCAGCGGCTGTTCGGCGAGTGTCGGTTCGGGTTCACCCGGGCGCTGGAGTCCTGGCCCGGATCGGGCCTCGCCCGGGACGGCCTGCGGCAGGCGACGACGCTCATGATCGAGCAGTCGCTGGCCGACGGCCAGGCCGACGCGGCGGCGGCGCTGCTCGCCGAGCTCGAGGCCCCCGACCCGGCGCTGGCCGCCCAGGTCGCCGAGGCCCAGGAGCGGGCCCGCCAGCAGCAGGCGCGGCTGCGGCGGCGAGCGCATCCAGGCCGAGTACGACCCGCGGCAGGGGGCGGGCGCGGCTGGCGCTCTTCACCGCGCTGGTGGGCGTCTTGATGCTGGGCCCGGCGCGACGGCTCGGGGGCCGAGGTGGGCCCCTTCAGCCACTGGCTCTGGCCAGTGGGCCTCTTCGCCCTGGTGACGACCACCCTCGTGCTCGGCCGCCGGCACCTGATGCGCAACGCGCTCAACCGCCGGGTGTACGGCATGCTGTTGACCGTCCTGGTGCTCTACGGCGGCCTCGTCGTCGGCATGGACCGCATGGGCCTCGACCTCACGCTCCGCTCGACCCTCGGGCTGCACTTCGGCGCGGCGGTGATGGGCCTCTTCGCCGTCGTCGCCGACATGCGCTCGATGGTGGTGGCGGCGGTGTACTTCCTGGGCTTCCTCGCCGCGGGCGAGGGACTCGTCCACCCCGACGCGGCGCTGCTGATCGGCCACGGCGTCCTGGCGGTCAACATCGTCTGGCTCGGACTCCGGCCGCCCGGCAGTTCTGCCTTCCTGCAGGTCGAGCACCCCGCGATGACGCGGCGCCTCGACCAGGCCGAGGCTGAAGCCATGGCGAGCGAGCGCCGCGGCCCGCCCGGCTGATCGCGGAGCCGGCGGACCGTACGCCGGACTTTTTTCAGAAATCTGCACCCATCCCTGCGACACGCGCCGACTTTGACCGATGTGGTTGGAGGCCCCGACTTCCCGGAGGACTCCCATGCCCGTCGCGCTGCGCACCCTGCTGCCCGTCCACAGCACCATCAGCCCCCGCCAGGGCGTGGTGGTGGTCGTCTTCGACATCACGTCCAAGACCGTGGACGACCTGTTCTTGCTGGTGCCCGACCACCAGGCCGTCGACATCCTCAATGGCATCCTGGCCCGGGCCCAGCAGCTCTTCGAGCAGCTCGACCTGTACAACTACTTCTTCATGTCCAACCACTTTCACTGGCTGCTCGGCGTGCCCGACCTGGTCGCCAAGAGCGTGGTGCTGGAGTGGGTCAACCGCGAGATCGCGAAGCGTATCAACAAGTTGCGCCGGCGGACGGGGCCGCTGCTCACGCGCAACCATGCCATCCAGGTCACCACGCTGGAGCACGCCATCGAGCGCATGCGCTACATCATGGGCCAGGGCACGGCGCAGCTGCTGTCGCGCCACCCGGCCGACGACGTGTTCGCCTGCGCCAACCCGGCGCTGCTCAAGGGCGAGGCCATCGAGGGCACGTTCGTGCACGCCGGCGGGCGGAAGGAGCGGCTGCGCGTGCGGCTGGACCGCCTGCCCGGCTTCGGCCACCTGAGCCCCCAGGCGTACCGGGCCTTCCTGTGGGAGCTGGCCGACAGCGTGGCCGCCGAGCACCGCCCGCGGCGGAAGAAGGCCGGCCTGCCGGTGCCCGACCCCGAGGCCGTGCGGCGCGTCGATCCGTTCACCCGACCGAAGGAGCGCAAGCGCAGCCCCGCGCCGGTCGTGCACGGCCCGCCGGAGCACGTGGAGGAGTGGCACCAGCACCAGGCCGAGATCCGCGACGCCTACAGCACCTCGTCGCGAGCGTTCCGGGCGTGGCAGGCCGACCCGACGCAGCCGATGGTGCCATGGCCGCCGTACACGCTGCCGCCCGCCTTCGCCCGCAAGGCGCTGCGGGCGCGGGTGGAGGACGGCTGAGCGGGTGGTTTCGTAGCGAATTCAGCGGGTTGGGGGGTGCAGGCGGCGCCATGGGCGAGGTGCGCCCGGAGGGGGGCGACCGACCGCGAAAGCGGGACGCGGGGTGCCGTGGAGGGGCCGCTGAGCCACCCCCAACGGGTGAACCCGACCCGCCGCCCGCCCCCGAGACGCCCGCGGCCCGACGAGGGCTACAGCCCCGGTGGATGGTTGCACTCCTTGGAAGAGATACCCGGTATGCATCTTCCCCCGCGGCTGCGCGTGCGGCTGGACCGCCTGCCCGGCTTCGGCCACCTTAGCATTCAGCGGGTTGGGGTGCAGGCGGCGCCATGGGCGAGGTGCGCCCGGAGAGCGACCGACCGCGAAAGCGGGACGCGGGGTGCCGTGGAGGGCGCTGAGCCACCCCCAGCGGGTGAACCCGACCCGCCGCCCCCCCGGACCCCGCGGCCGGAGGGGCTACAGCCCCGGTGGATGGTTGCACTCCGGAAGAGATACCCGGTAGCATCTTCCCCGCGGCGCGCGTGCGGCTGGACCGCCTGCCCGGCGGCCACCTGAGCCCCAGGCGTACCGGGCCTTCCTGTGGGAGCTGGCCGACAGCGTGGCCGCCGAGCACCGCCCGCGGCGGAAGAAGGCCGGCCTGCCGGTGCCCGACGGGCCGTGCGGCGCGTCGATCCGTTCACCCGACCGAGGCGCAGCCCCGCGCCGGTCGTGCGGCCGCCGGGCGTGGAGGAGTGGCACCAGCACCAGGCCGAGATCCGCGACGCTACAGCACCTCGTCGCGACGTTCGGGCGTGGCAGGCCGACCCGACCAGCCGATGGTGCCGTGGCCGCCGTACACGCTGCCGCCCGCCTTCGCCGCAAGCGCGCGGGCGCGGGTGGAGGACGGTGAGCGGGTAGTTTCGTAGCGTTCAGCGGGTTGGGGGTGCAGGCGGCGCCATGGGCGGGTGCGCCCGGAGGGCGACCGACAAAGCGGGACGCGGGGTGCCGTGGAGGGCCGCTGAGCCCCAACGGGTGCCGACCGCCGCCCGCCCCGGACGCCCGCGGCCCGACGAGGGCTACAGCCCCGGTGGATGGTTGCACTCCGGAAGAGATACGGTATGTCCCCCGCCGGACGCGGGGTGCCGTGGAGCGCCGCTGAGCCGCCCCCGGGTGAACCGCGCCGCCGCCCCGGACGCCGCGGCCGACGAGGGGTACAACCCCGGCGGATGGTTGCACTCCTTGGAAGGGATACCCGGTATGCACCTTCTCCCGCGCTGGCGGGCCTTGACTTCGCCCGCGGGGGCTTCGAACATCGCCGCGTGGCGCGCCCTGGTCGTCATGGGACCTGGTGGTCATGGGAGGGGGACGGCATGTCGGAGTCGAAGCGGGTCTTTCATGCCGGGCCGGAAGGCACGGTGGTCGAGGAACAGGCGGCACAGGCGGCGGAGGCGCCGAAGCGGGCCGGGCTGGAGGAGATGTCCTTCTCCACCCATGTGCTCTCGCTGCACGCGACGGGCCTGATGGCGCTGGGGTTGCTGGGCGAGGGTGAGCAGGATCCCGAGACGGTCCGCCACATCATCGACACCCTGGCGATGCTCGAGGTGAAGACCGCGGGCAACCTGACGCGGGAGGAGGGGCGGCTGCTGACCTCGGTCCTCCATGAGCTGCGCCTGAAGTTCGTCGAGCGCTCATGAGGCGGGTGGCGCTGGCCGTGCTGGTGGCGGCGTGCGAGGCGCCTGCCCCCAGCTCGCCGGGTCCACCGCCTGCGCCGCCGCAGTCCGGGCCCGAGGTCCGCGTGGTTCCCCTGCAAAGGGCTGATTTCTCATCGGTCTTCGAGCGCGTCGCGCCGTCGGTGGTGGGCATCGTGGCGGGGCGCGCGGTCGCAGGGCGCTTCCAGGCGGAGCGCACCGGCACGGGCATCGTGTGGGATGCCGCTGGTCACATCGTGACGAGCGATCACCTGGTGGCGGACGCGGACGAGGTGCGCGTCCGCAGCCTGGAGGGGAAGGTCTACCGCGCGAAGCTGGTGGGCGACGATGGGCCGACGGACGTGGCCCTGCTGCAGATCCCGCCCGAGCTGCCGCCCCTGGCCCGGGGCCGGTCGACGGAGCTGAGGCCGGGTCGCTGGGTGGCGGCCATCGGCACTCCCTACGGGATGGATCACTCCATCACCGTGGGGGTGGTCTCGGCCCTGGGGCGCCGCGATCTTCCGCCGGGCGGGCCACGCTATGGCGACTTCATCCAGGCGGATCTCAACGTGAATCCCGGCAACTCGGGCGGGCCGCTGGTGGACGATCAGGGGCGCGTGGTGGGCATCACCACGGCGATGATCGGCGGGGCCCGCGGGCTGGCGTTCGCGTCGCCCATCGAGATGGTGGAGACCGTCGTGGAGCGCCTCCAGCGCGACGGGCGGTTCATCCGCGGCTTCGCCGGGCTGTTCGTCAAGCCGGTGACCTGGGGGCAGGCCCAGGAGGCGGGGCTGGATCAGGTGCTGGGCGCCCGCGTCCGCGGAGTGGTGGCCGGCGGCCCCGCGGCGCTGGCTGGCCTGCTGCCGGGCGACATCATCTTGCGCTTCCGGGGGACGCTTGTGGAGGATGACCAGGCGCTGCCCTGGCTCATCGCGGCCGCCCCGCCCGGCTCCCGGGTGCCGGTGGAGATCGTGCGAGGGGCCGAGCGCCTGACCCTCGAGCTGCTGGTGACCGAGGCCCGCTGAGATGATGACCCTGGCGTATGTCTTCGCGGTGGTGGTGCTCACCGTCGCCCTGGTCGGCGGCCACCAGCTGTTCTGGCGCTGGTACTACACCCGCCCCTGGTGTCCCGATGAGCGGCACTTCGTCCAGACGTCGGATGGCTGGCGCATCGCCCTGGCCCGCCTGCGGCCGACGGCGTCGGGCCCCGCGCGGGGCGAGCCGGTGGTGTGCTTCCCCGGCCTGGCCTGCAACGGCCGCATCTTCGACTTCGACGCCGAGCACAGCCTGGGCCGCCACCTGGCGGATCTCGGCTTCGATGTGTGGATCGTCGATCCCCGGGGGACCGGGGCCAGCGAGCGCGCCGGCTTCTTCGGGCGCGGCTTTGGGTACGGGTTTCGCGCCTACGCCGATCACGACGCGCCGGCCGCCGTGCAGCATGTCCTGGGGGTGACGGGGCACACGCAGGTGCTCTGGGTGGGGCACTCCATGGGCGGCCTCGTGGGCTATGAGCTGAGCCTCCACCACCGCCTCGGCGATCACCTCGCCGGCGTGGTGGCCCTCGGCAGCCCGGCGGACTTCTCGCCGCACCGCGAGCTGCTCGGGCCGCTGCACACCTTCGTGCTCGACCGCTTCCTGCGCGGCTGGCCGGTGGTCCGCCTGGGTCGGCTGTGCAACCTGCTCGCGCCCCTGGCCGGCTGGGTGCGGACCTGGCCCGAGACGCTCTTCGTGTTCGCGCCCAACACGCCGCCCCGCATGCTCCGCCACTTCATGGTGGAGGTGGTCGAGGACGTGCCGAGGCAGCTCCTCGATGAGTTCGCTGACAATGTGGTCCGCGCCATCGGTTTTGATGGGCGCCCCGCCCGGGATGGCCAGGCGGCGCTGGCGGCCTCGGCCGTGCCGGTGCTGGCCATCGCCGGCTCTCATGACCGCGTGGCGCCGCCGCCCTCGGTGGTGGCGGCCGTGCACCTGGTGGGCTGCGAGGACGCGACGGAGTGCGTGGTCGGCCACGACGAGGGCATGGGCTTCGGCCACCTCGACCTGGTGGTCGGGGCGGCGGCCCCCCGCGTGATCTACCCCCGCGTCGCGGAGTGGCTGCTGGCGAGGCGCTCGACGCGCTCCAGATCCTCCGCCGAGGCGCCGGCCGCCCGGGCCGACGCGAGCGCCGCCTCGACGCCCGGCTGACCGGCCCCGAGCAGGGCCTCGGCCCGCGCCAGGTGGACGGCGGGCAGCTCGCGCGGATCGCAGGTCTCGACCGCCGCCGCCAGCAGCGCCGCCGCCTCGCCCAGCTCCTCCCCGCGCGCGACGAGCACCCGACCCAGGCGGGCCTGGGCCGATCCGAGGCCGGGCCGCCGCGCCAGGATGGATCGCAGCCGCCCCTCGGCCGCCGAGAGCTCGCCGAGCTTCTGCTCGCTGCTGGCCAGGTTCAGCTCGATGCGCAGGCGGTCGTCGGGCGGGGCGTCCTTGAGGGCCTCGAGGAACAGGCTGCGCGCGGCGGCGTGGTTGCCCGACGCGGCCGCGGCGACCGCGAGGGTGTCGGCGATGAGGTGCTTGCGGCCGAACCGACGGATGAGCCACTGACGCCGCGCCAGGGCGTCCAGGCCCGAAAAGTCGTTGAGAGTCAAGTGCTTGAGGGCATCCCGGCTGAACCTGCGCTCGGCCAGGTGGACGCGGCGAGGGAGCCAGAGGGCGTAGAGCAGCACCCCGCCGATGACGAGGCTGACGTAGATCGCCAGGGCGACGCGGTGGTTGCGCAGCGTGTAGAGCACCGCGGCCGAGCCGAGGAGCAGCAGCCAGCGGTCCTGGACTTCGACCTTCATCGGCGCCTCGCCACTCCTGGTCGGATCAGCACGGGGCGGATCGTCACGGGGATCATCACGGGGCGGATCCTCACAGCGTGGATCCTCACTGGGCCGAGCGGCAGCACCGGAAGCCCACGTCACGGTTGGCGAAGCTGGGCGCGCTGAAGCCCCGCAGCAGCGTCTCGGTGGCGCAGGCCTGGTTGGCGTCCTGGTGCCGCTGCGCGATGGTCCGCCAGCCGGCGCCCTGGTACTGGCGCGCCCGGCTGTCGGCCTCGTCGCGATCGGAGACCCACTCCCAGAGGTTGCCGTTGACGTCGAAGGCGCCCGACGGGCTCTCGCAGTCGGTGAAGTGGCCGGTGGGCGCCTCGCTGGAGGTCTCGGAGCCCTCGGCGCGGAAGGCCTCGCGGACGTTGCACTTGCCGGCCTGGAAGGTGGGGCCGTAGGCGAAGGTGAAGCCCTCTTCGCCGCCGCAGGTGCGCGTCAGCTCGGCGGACGAGCACAGGCGCCAGCCGATGGCCTTGCAGGCGGCGTCGGCGTCCTCCCACTTCACCGTGTGCCAGGGCCGGACGCCAGCGATGGAGCAGGGCTCGGTGGGGACGGCGGGGGCGGCGAAGTCGACCTGCCGCTGGTCGGCGCAGGGGAAGGCGACGTCCTCGGTGGCCAGGGGGTGGCTGGCCTCGTACTTGAACACCTCGATCCCGCCGACCCGGACGGTCTCGGGCGCCTGGGCGCAGGCCAGCGTGCCCGGGTCCTCGGGGAGCTCGGCCCGCCGCTTCGCCTCGTTGCAGACGACGCCCTGCTCGGCGTCGGCGCCGGGCCCCGCGTCTGCGCTCTGGGCGCTCTCCCCGCCGCCGTCGTCGCACGCCTGAGCCAGCAGCGCGATGAGGAGCGCTCCTCCGAGTCGACGCATCCGGTATCCTCCGTCCATGCCTGGGTCGCCCCATCCTAGAAGCCGCGCCCCCCTGACTCCAGCACAACCGCCCGGCCGGCAGACCATCGCCCGGTCGATCGAGGTGGTCGGCGTCGGCCTGCATGGCGGGCGACCGGCCCGGGCGCGCCTCGCCCCGGCCGCGCCCGGCGAGGGCCGGCGCTTCAACGGCGCGCTCGCGTGCCTCTCGGCGGTGGTCGACGGGCGCGGGGCGACGACGCTGGCGACGCCGACCGGCCCCGTCTGCCTGGTCGAGCACCTGCTGGCGGCGCTGGTCCTGGCCGGCATCGACGATGTGGCCGTGACGGTGGAGGGGCGAGGTGCCCATCCTCGATGGCAGCGCCGCGCCCTGGCTGGCCCTCCTGGAGCCTCGTCCCCAGGGCGGCGTGCGGCCGGTCGTGCGCCTGCCGCACGCGGTGCGGGTGGCGGACGGACCGGGCTTCGTCGAGGCCGTGCCGGCGCCCGCGTTCTCGGCGCGGGTCGAGGTGGTGTTTCCGGGCCTCGGGCCGATGGTGGCGGCCGACGTCCAGGCCGCCGCGGACGCTCGGACTTTCGGATTTCTCAAAGATGCCGAGGGGTTGCGCGCCTCGGGCCGGGCCCTCGGCGCCAGCCTCGAGACCACCGTGGTCTTCGATGACCACGGGCGCTGCCTCAACCCGGGCGGGCTCCGCGGGGCGGACGAGCCGGCCCGCCACAAGCTGCTGGATCTGCTGGGGGATCTGGCGCTGCTCGGGGGGACCCTGGCGGCGCGCGTGACCGCCCACCGGGCCGGTCACGCGCTGCACCATGCCTTCGCGCGGGCGGTGGAGGCGGTGGCTACTTCCACTCCTTGAGGGCCTTCTCGACGCGCTCCTTGTAGAAGAAGCCCGCGTCGTCCTTGCCGAGGGCGTAGGCCTTCTCGGCGAGGGCCAGCGCGGCCTTCTTGTCGCCCTTGCGGGCCAGGAAGTCGGCCTTCAGCCAGGTGTTGAACCAGCTCACGTCGACCGCGAGGGAGGAGTCGATGAGCTTCAGGGCGCCATCCACATCCTTCGCCTCATCGGCGAGGTAGCGCGCGGCGTTGGCCAGGGCCCGGCTCGACTTCTTGCTGAAGTCGCCGATGTTGGCCTTGGCGTTGGCGGCGGTGGCCACGGTGATGGGCAGGCGCACGCGGGTGCCGGCCCAGTCCAGGTCGAGGCTGGCGCCGGCGTCGGTCGTGTCGCTGAAGAGGAACGTCAAGCGCTCCCGGGTGGGCACGGCCTCGGGCTTCGCGGTGAACCGCGCCTGGTCCAGCTTCTGGTCGTAGCTGCCGGTGCCGCCCTGGTTGGGGTTCTTGTTGATGATGACGGTCCACTCGGTCTGGCCGGGGATGGTGAAGATCGCGTACTTGCCGGCCGGGACGGCCTGGCCGCCGATGGTGGCGTCCCCGCTGAGCTCGAGGGTGGTGGCGGCGTTGGCGCCCGTCCGCCAGAGGGTGCCGAAGGGGACGAGCTCGCCGTAGACGGTGCGGCCCTTCACGCCGGGGCTCGAGTAGTTGACGGTGACCCAGGTGACGCCCACCTGCTGCTTGACCTCGGCCCGGGGGCTCAAGGTGGGCAGCTCCAGATCCTGGGCGAGGGCGGGCAGGGCGAGCAGGGTGGACAGGAGCACGAGGCGACGCATCAGGTCGTTTCCTCCAGGGGAGCAGGGGTCGGGGAGCCCCCAGGCCACACGGCCTGGAGCAGCGCCGCGGCGCCGACGACGAGGGCACACCCGATCACGTTGAACCACAAGAACCCGATATCACTGACGAAATACAGGACGATCACCCCGGTCTGGGCCAGCAGGGCGGCCAGGAACGCGGGCGTCGCGCGGACCCACTTCAGGAAGAACGCCACCAGGAAGATGCCCAGGATGACGCCGTAGAAGATGGACCCGAGGATGTTGACGGCCTGGATGAGGTTGTCGACCAGCGCGGCGAAGGCGGCGAAGGCCATGGCCACCAGGCCCCAGAACACGGTGAACAGCTTGCTGGCCCGCAGGATGTGCCGATCGCTGGCCCCGGGGCGCCAGAGGCGCTGGTACAGGTCCACCACGGTGGTGGATCCGAGGGCGTTGAGCTCGCTGGCGGTGCTGCTCATGGCGGCCGAGAGGATGACCGCCAGCAGCAGCCCGATGAGACCTGGTGGCAGGTACTTCAGCACGAAGGACACGAAGATGTAGTCGCTGTCCTTGAGCTCGGCCGTCGGCACCGCCTGCTTGATGAGGGCCTTGGCCTCGGCGCGCACGCCGTCGAGCTCGGCCTGGGCGGCGAGGAGCCCGGCCCGGGCCTGCGCCTCGGCGGCGGCGTCGTCGTCGGCCAGGGCGGCGGCGAGGGCCACGGCCTGGTCGCGGCGGGCGTCGAAGGTGGTCGCCCAGCGGGCCTCCACCTCGGCCAGCGCCGGCCCCTGCGCGGACTGGCGCGCCGCCTCCAGCGTGGGCCCGTTGAAGAACACCGGCGGCCGCTCGAAGAGGTAGAAGGCGAAGACCAGCACCCCGATGAACAGAATCAGGAACTGCATCGGGATCTTGAGGATGCCGTTGAACAGGAGCCCCAGCCGGCTCTCGGCCATGGAGCGGCCGCCGAGGTAGCGCTGCACCTGGGACTGGTCGGTGCCGAAGTACGAGAGCGCCAGGAAGAGGCCGCCGGTGATGCCCGACCAGAAGGTGTAGCGGCTGTCGAGGTTGAAGCTGAAGTCGACCGGGTTGACGCGGCCGAGGGCGCCGGCGAGGGAGGTGGCGGTGGCCACGCTCACGTCGTCGGGCAGGCGGTAGGCGATGACCACCGCCGCGATGAGGATGCCCGCCAGGATGACGACCATCTGCTGCTTCTGGGTCTGGCTGACGGCCTTGGCCCCGCCGCTGACCGTGTAGAGGATGACCGCGCTGCCCATGAGCAGCGTCATGGCGTTCAGCGACCAGCCCAGCAGCGAGCTCAAGATGATGGCCGGCGCGTAGATGGAGATGCCGGCGGCGAGGCCCCGGCCCACCATGACGAGCAGGGCGGCCAGCACGCGCACCTTGGTGTCGAAGCGCTGCTCCAGGTAGGCGTAGGCGGTCATCACGTTGAGGCGGTAGTAGATGGGCACGAAGACGACGCAGATGATGACCATCGCGATGGGCAGCCCGAAGTAGAACTGCACGAAGCGCATGCCATCTTCGTAGGCCTGGCCGGGCACCGACAGGAAGGTGATGGCGCTGGCCTGGGTGGCCATGATGGACAGGCCGATGGTGGGCCAGCGCAGGTCGGTGCCGCGCAGGTACTCCTGGGCCGTGGCCACGCCGCGCGTCTTCCAGACGCCCCAGACCACGATGAAGGCCAGGGTGCCGAGCAGGATGAACCAGTCGAGGCTGCTCATCCGAAGACCCGCTCGAACAGCCAGAACCCGAGCACCATGAGGGCCAGGTTGAGCAGCACCAGGGCGTAGAGCCGCGGCCAGGTGCCGAGCAGCGGCGGCGGATCCTCCGGCGCCATCAGAGCGCCAGCAGGTTGGCGAAGAGGCGGTACGCCCCGGGGACCCCGGCGGGGAGCTGCCGGAAGAAGGCCAGGCCCGTGTACACGAACACCCCCTTGCCGTGCCGCGCGACGAGCAGGCCGCCCTCCAGCGGGGGCTCGCCCGGGTCGTGGGCCCGGAAGATCGGTCGGTAGGCCGGGCCCCAGCCGGCCGCGAAGTACAGCCCGCGCTCCTGGACCCAGCCCGCGAAGTCGGCCGGGCCGAGGCGGTTGGGCGTCGTCAGGGCCGGGTGCGCCGGGTCCACGGGCTCCATCGTGGCCGCCTCGTCGGTGACGCGATCCCGAGTGATCTCAAAGGGTTCGGGGCCGATCTCGGCCTTCAGCGGGTTGAAGCGGTTGTTGGTGTTGTACTGGACGATCAGCCGGCCGCCGCCCTCGACGTAGGCCATGAGGGGGCCGTGCAGGGCGAGCAGCCGGGGGCGCGTGTTGTACGCGCGGATGCCCATGACCACGGCGTCGAACCGCCGGAGGTCGCCCGTGGCGATGGCGTCCTCGTCGATCTCTTCGACCTGGTAGCCCACCTGCCGCAGGGCCTGGGCCACCTTGTCGCCGGGGCCCGGCACGTACGCGATACGGCCGGGGCCGCGCTGCAGGTCGATGGGCACCAGGCGCAGCGTCGACGGCTCCAGCAGGGTGCGCCGGGGCAGGTGCGGGTAGTCGATGACGGCCCGCCGCCACGACGTCTTGCGGCCGGCCACCTCGACCTGGGCGGCGAGGGCCCCCGCGGCCGCGCCGGCCTTCGCGGTGAGGGTGAGCTCGACGATGGCCTCGGGATCGGCCTCCGTCAGCGTGAACGGCACCTGGGCCGGCTGGACGGTGAAGCCGGCCGGCGCGGCGAGGCGCAGCGTGCCCTGGGCCCCGGCGGGCGTGGAGGCCCGCAGCACGACCCGCGTCCGGGCCGGCTGGCCGGCGGGCACCAGGGCGACGGCGTCGTCGAAGGTGGCCGTGACGGGCGGCAGGATCACCAGTGGGTGGACCCGCTCGCCCGCCACCGCGTCCGTCCAGGCGTACTCCACCGGCAGCGCCACCGTGATGGCCTGGCCGGCGATGGTCAGGTGGACCTCGGCCTGCACGTCGGCGCCCTGGTCGGCCGCGTCACGGCCCACGCCGGCCGGCAGCGCGTAGGCGGCGTCGGTGGGGGGCTGGCGCAGCCAGAACGGGACCGACACCGGCCGATCCGCTTTGATCTCCAGGGGTTGCGTGCGGGTGACCACGGCGTCGCGCGGCAGCGGGGCGGGGCCGCCGACCGCCGCGCCCTCGAGCCGGGCGGCCACCAGCGCCACGTCGGCGGGGGAGCGGTTCACCAGGGTGAGGGTGACCGGGACGGCTGCCCCCGGGCAGGACGGCGGGCTGCTCGGCGCGGGCGGTGAGCCAGAGGCCCGGCGCAGTCCACCATGAGGCGGGCGATCTCGGCCTGCTTGCGCGCGCGCCACAGGGCGTCGGGCAGCGCCCCCGCCTGGGTGTAGGCCCGCGCCAGGAGCGGCAGGCTGGCGTGGGGTGCCGTGGCGTCGAAGCTGCGGGCCAGCTCGGCCAGCGTCTTCAGGAGCGGCTCGCTGCCCGGGAAGCGCGCCAGCGTGAGATCGAGGCCGGCGAAGAGGTCGGCGCCCACCTGGATCGGGGTGCCGGCCACGGGGGTGAAGTACTCGATCTGCGGGCCGATCTGGGGCGCGGAGCCGAAGCCCTGGCTCTTGTGCATGGAGCGCGAGAGCGCGGCGACCTCGCTGTACGACCGGCCGATGAGCGGGTCGAAGGCGCCCACGTCCAGGGACAGCCAGCCGGAGGTGTCCGTCTCGGGCGTGATACGCCAGTGGCTCTGGTTGTGGACGAGGCGGTCGGCCTGCCAGGCGGGCAGGGGGCCGGGGTCGAAGGCCGGATCGGCGGCCTTCTGGAAGGCCTCGGCGGCGAGGATGGCCGAGGCCGTGTGGTGGCCGTGGTTGGGGCCCGTGGGCTCGAAGCGGGTGATGATCACGTCGGGCCGCTCGGCGCGGACGGTGAACACCACATCCCTCAAGATGGCAGCCTGATCCCAGGTGGCAAGCGTCTCGTCGGGTCCCTTGGAGTAGCCGAAGTCGCGGGCCCGGGTGAAGCGCTGGTCGGCCCCGTCGACGCTGCGCGCCGCCAGCAGCTCCCCGGTGCGCACGACGCCCAGGTGGGCCGCCTGCTCGGTGCCGATGAGGTTCTGGCCGCCGCCGCCCCGCGTCATGGAGAGGTACGTCGTGCGCAGGCCGCGCTGGCCCACGAGCCAGGCGATGAGGCGCGTGTTCTCGTCGTCGGGGTGGGCGGCGACGTAGAGGACCGAGCCCGCCACCGGCAGGTGCCGGATGGCCCGCAGGAGCTCGCCGGCCGGGCGCGGGGCCGCGGCGTGGGCCGGCGTCACGGCGAGGCCCGCCGCCGCGAGGAGAAAAGCGGCACGAAGGTCGAAGCCTTGAGGCATCCTGGTCCATCCATACGGGCGTCGTTCTCAGGTGCAGGCGCTCGATGAAGGTCGTCGATGCGCCGCCAACCGGATGCCGAGACGCTGCCCAAGGTTCTGGACGCCGTGCCGTTTTCGCCCATTACGGGGGCCTGGCTCGCCGGCGAGCCCCGCGCCCTCGCCCTGCTGCCCCGCCGCTTCGACGACCCGGGCCAGCGCGCCGCTGCCGCCGCCGAGGCGGCCGCCCGCCCCATCGACCCGGGCCTGCTGGCCTGGCTCACCCGCCGCGACGCCCTCGCGCCGCCCGATCCCGCCCGGGCCGAGAGCCTGGCTACCCTGGGCCGCGGCGGGGCCGCCTGCGTCGTCACCGGCCAGCAGGCGGGCCTCTTCGGCGGGCCCCTCTACACGCTCTACAAGGCCGCCGCAGCCATCGTCGACGCCCGCGCCCTCACCCGCGACACGGGCGTGCCCTGCGTGCCCGTCTTCTGGATCCAGAGCGAGGACCACCGCTTCGTGGAGGTGGCGAGCTGCGCGGTCGTCGACACCGCGGGGGCCCTGGTCACCGCCCGCGTCGAGCCCGAGACGGGGGCGCCCGTGTCCATCGCCGCGCGCCGCTACGGTCCCGGCGTCGAGGCGGCGCTCGACGCCATCGAGGCGACGCTGGGCGGTGGCGACCCGGCGGTGATGGCGCTGCTGCGGCGCCACTACCGGCCCGACGCGTCGCCGGCCGAGGCCCTGGCGGGGTGGCTCGGCGGCGTCTTCGCTGGGACGGGGCTGCTGGTCGTCGACGCTGGCGATCCGGCCCTGGCGGGGCGGCCCGGCCCCTCCACCGGCGGGCGGTGGCGGAGGCGGATGCGCTCCACGGGCTGCTGGACGCGCGGGAAAAGGCGTTGCAGGACGCGGGGTTCTTGTCACCGGTGCCCCTGCGGCCGGGGGCCCCGCTGAGCTTCTGGCACCCGGCCGGGTCGGGCGGTCCGCGCCACCGCCTCCTCCCCGTGGACGGGGGCTACCAGCTCGTCGGCACCGACCAGGTGGTCTCGCGGGCGGCCCTGGACGGGGGGCACTTCAGCACGTCGGCCCTGCTGCGGCCGCTGCTGCAGGACACCTGGCTGCCCACGGCGGCGTACGTGGGCGGGCCGGGCGAGATCGCCTACCTGGCTCAGCTCCCGCCGGTCTACGCGCACCTGGGCGTCGCGATGCCGATGATCGTGCCGCGGGCGCGCTTCCGCCTGGTCGACGCGACGGCGCGGCGGCTGCTTGCCCAGCTCGGGCTCGAGCCGGACGACCTGGCGGTGCCCCGCGACGCGCTGCTGGCCCGCGTTGCCGCGCCGGCGGCCGACGTGGTGGACGCCTTCGAGGCGGCCCTGCGCGATCCCGTGGAGGTGGCCCTGGCCACCTTTGGCCCCGACGCGGCGGCCCTGGACAAGGGCCTCGGCAAAGCCGTGGACCAGGTGGGCGGCCTCTGGCGCGACGCGGTGGCGCGCCTGGCGGATCGCTATCGGCGCACCCTGGCCCGGCAGGACTCCGTGCAGGTCGACCGGCTCGACCGCCTGTGCGCTCGGCTGGCGCCCGGCGGCGCACCCCAGGAGCGCGTCATCGGCTGGCCCGGCGTGGCGGCGCGGGTGGGCGTGGCCGAGCTGACGGCCGGCCTGCTGGCGCGCATCCAGCCCTTCGACGGCGCCCTGCGCGACTGGGAGCTGCCGTGAGCCCGGCCCTCGATCTGCTGGCCATCGCCGCGCACCCCGACGACGCCGAGCTGTCGTGCGGGGGCCTGCTCGCCCTGGCCGGCGATCGGGGGCAGCGGGCGGGCATCCTGGATCTGACGCGGGGCGAGGCGGCCACGAACGGGACGCCGGCCCAGCGCGCCGCGGAGGCGGCGGCGGCGGCGGCGGTGCTCGGCCTGGCGGTGCGGGAGAACGCGGGCCTGCCCGACGGGGGCCTGCGGGGCGCCGACGCCGCCCAGGCCGACGCCGTGGTGGAGCGGCTGCGGCGCCTGCGCCCGGCCCTGCTGCTGGCCCCGTGGTGGGAGGCCCGCCACCCCGATCATACGGCGGCGAGCGCCCTGGCCGAGCGGGCCGTCTTCCTGGCCGGGCTGCGCAGCCACCGCCCGGATCTGGGCGCCCCCTTCCGACCCCGGACGGTGGCGTTCTACCCCGAGCGACGCGACGCCCGGCCCGCGTTCGTCGTCGACACATCCGCCGTTTTTCCTCGGAAGATCGAGGCCTTGCGCTGCCACGCCAGCCAGCTCGGGGCCGGGGGCGAGGCCACGCTGCTCAACGGGCCGCTGGGCCTCGCGGCCTTCGAGATCCGCGACCGCTACTGGGGCGCGACCATCGGCGCGACCCACGGCGAGCCCTACGTGCTGCGCGAGCCGGTGCCCATGGCCGATCCGGTGGCCCACTTCGCCGCGCACCCGGGCCTGCCCGTGCTCTGGCCCGCGCCATGAGGCGCCTGCGCATCGGCATCGCCTGCCACCCCACCCTGGGCGGCAGTGGCATCGTCGCGACGGAGGTGGGCATGGGCCTCGCCCGGGCGGGGCATGACGTGCACTTCGTCGGGTTGGAGCGGCCCGGCCGCCTGGTGGACGAGCCGGGAGTCCGCTTCCACCCGGTGCCCCTCGAACCCCACGCGGTCTTCGCCCACCCGCCCGAGGCGCTGGCCCTGGCGTCGGCGCTCGCCGCGGTGGCGCAGCGCGAAGCCCTGGACGTGATCCACGCCCACTACGCCGTGCCCCACGCCGTGAGCGCGTGGCTGGCCCTCGAGCTGTGCGGTCCGGCGCGGCCGGCGCTCGCGGTGACGCTCCACGGCACGGACGTCACGGGCCTGGGTCGGGATCCCGCCTACGCGCCGTTGTTGCGCCACTGTCTGCGCCACGCCGACCTGATCACGGCGCCGTCGAAGTGGCTGGCGGACGAGGCCCGGCGCCTCCTCGGGGACGCGGCGCGGGACGTCGAGGTCGTGCCCAACTTCGTGGATTCCCAGCAGTTTCGCCCCGAGGAGCCGGAGGATGCCGCGCGCCTCCAGGCCCTGTTCGGCGGCGGGGACGTCCCGGTCATCGCCCACGTCTCCAGCTTCCGCCCCATCAAGCGGGTCGACGCCGTGCTGGCCATCTTCGAGCGCCTCCGTACCCCGGCGCGGCTGGTGCTGATCGGCGACGGCCCGGATCGGCCGGCCGTCGAGGCGGAGGTGGTGCGGCGCGGGCTGGCGGATCGCACGCGGCTGCTCGGCCGGCGGGATCACTTCGAGGCGCTCCTGCGAGCCTGCGCGGCGTTCGTGCTGCCCAGCCGCAGCGAGAGCTTCGGGCTCGCGGCCCTCGAGGCCCTCGCCTCGGGGGTGCCGGTGGTGGCCGCGCAGGTCGGTGGCCTGCCGGAGGTCGTCCGCGCCGGGGAGACGGGCTACCTCGTCCCGGGCGATGACTGGGACGCCTACGCCGCCCACCTCGACACCCTGCTGGTCGACCCGGGCCACCGCGAGCGCATGGGGAGGGCCGCGCGGCGAGACGCGACGCACCGGTTCCAGCCGGGCCCCGTGATCGGGCGCTACGCCCGCCTGCTGGGGGCGGCCGTCGAGCGGGCCGCCGCTGACCGGGTCAGGGGCAGCTGATCTGCAGGCAGCACTCGAAGGCACAGAACACCGTGCCGTCGGGCACCTCGCGATCCAGGGCCTCCGCCTCCTCCTCGGGGCTGAAGTCGCCCCCCTCCGACCCGATGATCACCGACTGCCACCCGCTGCACTCCGTGGCGTCCTCGAAGCCGCAGCCCTGCTCGGCGGGGGCGATGGTCGCGCCCGGGGTGCTGCACGCGCAGACGCCGCCGCCGGATCGGGGGGCGCACTCCCCCGCTGCGCACACGAACCCGGCGCCACACGGGCTCTGGATCTCGACGCAGTCGAGGTCGGCGTCGCACTCGAAGGTGACGGCCGTGTCGCCGATGCACCGGGGCTCGCCGCAGGGCTGGCCCGGGGCGCGGCACGCCCCCGCCGCTACGCAGGCGCCCCCGGAGCAGGTGGTGTCAGCCGGGCAGGCATCCTGGATCTCGACGCAGTCGAGGTCGGCGTCGCACTCGAAGGTGACGGCGGTTTCGCCGATGCACCGGGGCTCGCCGCAGGGCTGGCCCGGGGCGCGGCAGGCCCCCGCCGCCGCGCAGGTGCCCCCGGAGCAGGTGGTGTCGGCCGGGCAGAGATCCTGGATCTCGACGCAGTCGAGGTCGGCGTCGCACTCGAAGGTGACGGCGGTCTCGCCGATGCAACGAGGCGCGCCACAGGCCTGCCCCGGCGCGGCGCACCCGCTGGACGAGACACAGGCGCCTGCCTCGCACTGGGTGTCCGCCGGGCAGGGGGTCTGGATCTCGACGCAGTCGAGGTCGGCGTCGCACGCGAACTCGACGGCGTTGCTGCCGGCGCAGGCCGGCGCGCCGCAGGGCTGGCCAGCCGCCTGGCAGGCCTCGATGGGCACGCACTGGCCCGCCTCGCACAGGGTGTCCGCGGGACAGGCGGCCTGGCTGGCTTCGCAGGCCAGCGCGGCGCTGCACGTGAACTGCAGCAGGGCCTGGCCGACGCAGGTGGGGGTGCCGCAGGCCGAGCCCGGCGCGGCACACTCGACCCCCGCGTCCAGGGTCTCGGACTCTTCGGCGTCGCAGGCCGGCAACAACGCGGTCGCGACCAGGGCGAGTCGGCGGAACATGGCAACTCCTTGACGTGGGGGATCACCAGCGGGCGTCGAAGACGCTCCCCCTCGCGCCCCCGGCCCGGTCTGCGAATCTGGCCCTGCCCAGGGCCTGCTCAGGCCCGCGCCGGTGGCTGGGGCCCGTCCGCTCAGGCTAGCAAAGGCAGGTACCAGCCGTGGCTATGGCCCTCATAGCCCGTGCCTATGGGTCGGCTGGTTGCCCGTGCAGGGGGCGGGGAGGGCCTCGCGCCGGGCGGGCTTGTTCGCCTTCGGCAGGCGGTGGTAAGGGTGCGCTCGCAGAGGCACACACCGGGGGGTGGGATGCGACGAGAAATCGTCTTTCTTTTCGGGGCTTTGGTCGCGCTCGCGGGCTGTGACGATGGCGGCGGCGGGGGCGGTGGGACGCCCGAGGCCGACATGGCGGTCCAGGATCGCGGCATCATCCGCGCCGACGCCGCGCCGACGGATCAGGGTCCCCCCGAGGGCGACCTGGGCCCCCTGGCGGACCAGGGCGCGGGCGGCGCGGGCGGCGCGGCCGACATGGGCGTCCAGCCCCCGGATCTCTGCGATCGCGTGGTGGGCTACGGCCTCCAGGGGGTGCCGGCGGCGGTCGTCGACGGCGCGCCGCGGTTCGCGCCCCGGGCCGTCTGGACGGGGGTGGAGTGGGGCGTCCTCTGGCAGGCCCCGGTGGCCGACGAGCCGGGCGTCAACGAGGTGATGTTCCGCCGCTTCAACAGCGACGGACAGGGGGTGGGCGAGGCCGTCCGGCTGGGCGTCGCGAAGCAGCCCCAGCAGGAGATCTTGTTCAACGGCACCGGCTATGTGGCCGTGTGGCTGTCGACCCGGACCCGCGGCGGGGGCATCGACGGCATCAAGGTGCAGCTCCTCGGCGCCGACGGCTCGCCCAACGGCGAGGCCCAGGACGTGCCCACCACCTTCGACGTCGCGCACATGGACGCGGCGTGGGCCCCCCGCGCGGGCGGCATGGTGGTCTTCACCCGCGGCATGGGCGGCGTGGGCGGCCTCTTCGCGGTGCCCCTGGACGAGAGCGGCTCCGCCGGGCCGGCCCAGCGGCTGTCGGACTCCGAGGTGCGGGGCCCGGCCATCGCGTTCGGCGACGGCTCGTGGGGGGTCGCCTGGCTCGATCGGGCCTCGGCCAACCCCTCGGATCTGGTGTTCGCGATCATCAACGATCGCGGCGAGATCTTCGGCATGCCCCGCCGCCAGGTGGAGGCGGGCGCCCAGAGCGCCGTCTACGTGGCCTACGGCCAGGGCAACTACGGGGTGGCCTGGAGCAAGGTGGATGGCATGGGCGCGCTGGCCCCCATGCTGACGCTCTACGACGCGGCGGGCGACAATCTTGCCACCCCGCCCGTCACCGGGCCTCGGGGCCTCGGCCTCGTGACGGACGTGGCCTGGCTCGATCCCGACAGCTTCGGCGTGGCCTGGCAGGACAACAGCGCCAGCGAGATCACCGTGGGGCTGACCCGCGTGAACACCCGCGGCCAGGTGCAGGAGCCCTTCCGCCTCGAAGTCGAGCCCGGGCGCGCGGCCCAGTCGCTGCACGTGGCCGGCAACGTGAGCCGTGCCGGCCTCTGGTTCGTCGACGATCCCGATCCCCAGCCGGGGGGCACCTTCTCCGCCGAGGCGCGCATCCTGGGTGCGCTGCTGGGGCCTTGTCGGTAGTCCTCGTCCACGGCGGCGCCTGGGCCATCCCGGCGCGGCACCGCGCCGACACGGTGGCCGGCTGCGAGGCGGCTGCGGCCGTCGGGCACGCCGTCCTGGCCGCTGGCGGCTCGGCGGTGGACGCGGTGGTGGCCGCCGTCCGCTCCATGGAAGATCACCCCACGCTGAGCGCGGGCGTGGGTGCGGCGCCCGACGCCCGGGGCGATCTGCGCCTGGACGCGGCCCTGGTCCGCGGGGCCGATCTCGCCTGTGGCGCGGTGGCCTGGCTGCCGCCGACGCGCCACCCCATCGAGCTCGCCCGCGTGGTGCTGGACCACTCGCCCCATGTGCTGCTGGTGGGGGCGGAGGCGCTGGCCTTCGGCGCGCCGTATGGCGTTTTTCCCTGTGATCCCGAGGATCTGGCGCTCCCGGACGACCTCGCGGGCATCGTCTGGGGCTGCGACACGGTGGGGGCAGTGGCCCTCGACGACGCGGGCCACCTGGCCTCGGCGCTGAGCACCGGGGCACCCCGGGTCGCCACCCCGCCCGGGTGGGCGACGTACCGCTGATCGGCTGCGGCACCTACGCCGACGACGCGGTGGGCGCGGCGGCCGCCACGGGCTCGGGGGAGGGGATCATCCGCGTGGTCCTGGCCCGAAGCTGCCTCGCAGATCTGGAGGCGGGGGGCCACCCCCAGGCGGTGGCCGAGGCGCGGGTCGAGGCCATGACGGCGCGCACCGGCCTCGAGGGGGGCATCATCCTGCTCGATCGCCAGGGCCGCACGGGCCTGTGGCACACGACGCCGGCCATGTGCTTCGCGCGGCTCGGGGGGGAGGGCCCGGCGTCGGGCTGGACGGTCAGATCGTCGCGGGCCGGGGCGGGCGCGGCTCGCCCAGGCTGATGCGCAGGCCGTCCTCGGCCACCCGCAGGCCGAGCTCGTCGGCGGCCGCCACGGCCGCGACGCGGGAGTCATCGCCCAGGTGGGAGAGGTAGAGCTGCCCGACGTCCAGCGCGGCGCGGTGGGCGCGGATCTCCTCGAGGCTGAGGTGCCCCCAGAAGATGGCGTCCACCATGCTGCACTCGCAGATGAAGGCCTCGGCGCCGGCGACGAACTCGACCAGCTCGGGCTGCCAGCCGGTGTCGCCGCTGAAGGCCACCGTGGGCTCGGCCGAGGACTCGATGCGCAGGGAGCTGGCGATGGCGTGGGTGTCGTGGCGGGCGCGCAGCGTGCGGATGCGGCGGGGGCCGTCGTCGTGGACGCCCGGGACGGCCCACTCCACGAAGCGCACCTCGAAGCCGGCTCCCTTCGCCACCACGGCGGGGTAGGCCGAGTCGAAGAGGGCCTCGACCCGCGCCTGGGTGCCCTCGGGGCCGAAGATGGTCAGGGGGCGCGTCCGCCGGCGGACGAAGAGCAGATCGATGTAGAGCAGCGCCAGGCCGCCGATGTGATCGCCGTGGAGGTGGGTGAGGTAGACGACGTCGAGGCGGCCCGGATCGAGGCCCAGCCGGCGGCACTGCAAGAGCGCGGTGGGGCCGAAGTCGACCACGTAGCTGCCGTGGGCATCATCGATCCAGTAGCAGCTGTTGCCGCGGCCGGCGCTGTTGAAGGCGTCGGCCGTCCCGAGGAACGTCAGCTCCATGCGTCGCGGCTCCTTTCCCGGGGCATGTTGACCCTTTCGGGGGCCTGCGTCCATGGGGTCGGGTGCACGACGCCGTGGACGCCGGGGGGGACCGGCCCGTAGAGTCGTCGCTCCCTGGCTGGAGGACCTGATGCGCCGTCGCCCGCTCGCCCTCGCGCTGCTGGCCGTCCTGCTGGGCGCCTGCGCGGGGCGTCCGCCCCCCTCGGAGTCGCCGATCGCCGTGGCGGAGGCCCCGGTCGTCGATGGCGATCAGCGGCTCGGGCACGAGGCGGTGCCGACGGCGTATGCCCTTGATCTCACAATCGATCCTGCCCGCGAGACCTTCACGGGGCAGGGCGAGATCGCGGTGACGCTGGCGGCCCCCACGGATCGGATCGCGCTGCACGCCCAGGGCCTGACGTTCACCCGGAGCGAGGCCCAGATCGGGGCGCGGGTGGTGGCGGGCACGGCGACTCCCGGGGTGCATGGCGGGCTGGCCGTGACGTTCGCCGAGCCCCTGCCGGCGGGCGACGTCGTGCTGCGGTTCGGGTGGACGGCCCCCCTGGCGGCGGTGCCGGACGGCCTGTACCGCGTCAAGGAGGGGGAGGACTGGTACGCGTTCACCCAGTTCGAGGCCCTGCACGCGCGCCAGGCCTTCCCCTGCTTCGATCAGCCCGAGTTCAAGACCCCCTGGCAGGTGACGCTGCGGGTGCCCGACGGCCAGTGGGCCCTGGCCAACAGCCGCGAGATCGGCCGGCGCACCGAGGGCGGGCTGACGGTCGTGAACTTCGCCCGGACGCCCCCGCTCCCCACCTATCTGGTGGCCTTCGCGGTGGGGCCGTTCGATGTGGTGCCGGCAGCGGCGGAGGCCATCCCCGGGGTGCCGCTGCGCCTGGTGGCCACTCGGGGCAAGGGCATCCTCGCCGACTACGCCCTGGAGCAGACCCCCGCCATCCACGCGGCGCTGGAGGCCTGGTTCGGCCAGCCTCACGGCTTCGACAAGCTCGATCTGGTGGCCGTCCCGAACTTCTCGGCGGGCGCCATGGAGAACCCGGGCCTCGTCACCTTCCGCGAGACGCTGCTGCTGCTGGACGGCGAGCGCGCCCCGGCGCAGCGCAAGATGTGGGCGCTGTCGGTCATCGCCCATGAGCTGGCCCACCTCTGGTTCGGCGATCGCGTGACGATGGCCTGGTGGAACGACCTCTGGCTCAACGAGGCGTTCGCCACCTGGATGTCGTCGCGCATCGTGGCGGCGGTCGCCCCCGATCTGGAGGCGGATCTGGAGGCGGTGGCCGAGGCGCGCTATGTGATGAGCCTCGACGCTCAGCAGTCCTCCCGCGCCATCCGCCAGCCCATCGCCTCCGGCGGCGACGTCGAGAACGCCTTCGACGGCATCACCTACGGCAAGGGCGCGGCCGTGCTGCGGATGACGGAGGCCTGGCTGGGGGCCGAGGTCTTCCAGGCGGGGGTCCGGCGCTACCTGGAGGCCCATGCCCAGGGCAACGCGACCACCGCCGACCTGCTGGCCGCCCTGAAGGCCGCCTCGGGCAAGGACGTGGCCGCCATGATGCAGCGGTTCCTCGACCAGCCCGGCGTGCCGCTGGTGAGCGTCCAGGTGGCCTGCCCGGCCGGCGGCAAGGCCAGCGTGGTCCTCAGCCAGCAGCGCTACCGCACCGCCGGATCCGAGGTCGCCCCGGGCGAGCCCTGGCAAGTGCCCGTCTGCGTGCGCTTCGCGGCCGAGGGGGGTGAGTCCGTCCAGCAGTGCTTCCTGCTGGCGGGGGCCACCGGCCGCTTCGAGCTGTCGACGGGGTGCCCGGCGTGGCTGCACCCCAACGCCCACCAGCAGGGGTACTACCAGTGGGCGCTGCTGGACGGCGAGGGGCCGGGACTGGCGGCCCTGCTCCAGCACGCTTCGGCCCTGAGCATCTCGGAGCGGGTGGCGCTGCCCGGCGTCCTGGCGGCCTTGCTGGAGGCCGACGCGCTGCCCGTGCCCGCCTACCTGGACGCCCTGCGGGCCCTCGGCGCCGACCCCCACCGCGTGGTGATCGAGGGCGTGCTCGACGGCCTGGTGCAGATCGACCAGGTGGCCATCGATGACGCCCTGCGCCGCCCGTTCGCCCGGTTCGTCCGCGAGCTGCTCAAGCCCCATGCCGACCGCCTGGGCTTCGCCCCCCGGGGGGAGGAGCCGGTGGCCGATCGCCTGTTGCGGCCGAGAATCCTCAATACTCTCGCGTACCTGGGTGCCGATGAGAGCCTGCGGGCCCAGGCGCGGGAGACGGTGGAGCGCTACCTGACGGATCCGCGATCGGTGCCCCAGGAGCAGGCCATCCAGGCGCTGCCGGTGGCGGCGTGGGCGGGCGACGCGGCCCTGTGGGATCGGCTCAAGGCGGCCTACGCCGTCGCCCCGGATCCGACGCTGCAGTCGGCGGTGCTGAGGGCGCTGGCCTCGTTCGAAGATCCGGCCCTGTTCACCCGCACGCTGGATCTGGTGCTGGATGGCACCCTGCGGGCTCAGGACTTCTCGACGGTGGCGCGGGGGGCGGGCCGGCCGACGACCCGGCGAGCGGGCTTCGCGTGGCTGGAGGCGAAGTACGCCGACGTGGTGCGGGTGGTGGGGCCAGCGGTGGCGCCGCGCCTGCCCTACATGGCGGGGGGCTTCTGCAGCGCGGAGCAGCGTGATCGGGTGGCCGCCTTCTTCGGGGCCGCCGAGCACGCGCCCGACGGCACGGGGCGCAACCTGGGGCGGATCCTCGAGCGCATCGACCGGTGCGTCCGCCTGCGGGCGAGCCTCGCCGAGCCGGTGGCGCGCTGGCTCTCGGCCTACGAGCCCGATCCGGTGGAGGAGCGCCCGCCGCCTCCTGCAGGCCACCCGCCGCACCGGACGCGGGCGGCAAGCCGGCGAAGAGGCGGCAAGCCGGCGAAGGGCGGCAAGCCGACGAAGGGCAAGCCGGCGAAGGGCAAGCCGGCGAAGGGCAAGCCGACGAAGGGCAAGCCGACGAAGGGCAGCAAGGGTGGCAAGCCGGGGCGCCCGCGGTGAGCATCGGCCGGGCCCCTCCCCTCCCGGCGAGTGCCGCTGGTGGGCGACGCTCGACGCAGCACTACCGCCTCACGCTCTCCCTCGATCCGGCCGCGTCGCGGTTCGCCGGGGTCGCGCGCGTCCAGGTGGATCTGCCCACCGCCACCCGAGAAATCCTCATGCATGCCGAGGGTTGCGCATCGAGCGCGCCGAGGCGCAGGTGGCGGGCGGGGTCGTGGAGCTGGCCTGGCGGGGGGGCACCGGGGGGGCGCTGAGCCTGCGCGCCGAGCAGCCGCTGCCGACCGGGACGCTCGAGCTCTGCCTCCAGTGGTCCGGCGCGGTGGGGGCGCACCCCGAGGGGCTCTACCGGGTGGACGTGGACGGGCGCCCGTACCTCTTCACCCAGTTCCAGCCCGTCGCCGCTCGCCGCGTGTTCCCGTGCTTCGACGAGCCGCGCCACAAGGCCACCTTCTCGCTGACGGTGCACGCCCCCGCCGGCGCGCTGGTGGCCTCCAACAGCCGGTGCCTGGAGCGCCGGGCCGACGGCCCCGTCATCTGCTGGCGCTTCGCGACCACGCCCCCCATCCCCACCTACCTCGTCGCGGTGGTGGTCGGCCCCTTCGACGTGGTGGAGCTGCCCGAGGCCCCCGTACCGCTGCGCGCCCTCGCCCCGCGGGGCCGCGGCGCCCTGGCCCGCCACGCGCTCGACCAGGTGCCGCCCATCCTGGCGTGCCTCGAGGCCTGGGTCGGCCGCCCGTTCCCCTACGAGAAGCTCGACCTGGTCGCCGTACCCGAGTTCGTCGCCGGCGCCATGGAGAACGTGGGGCTGGTGACGTTCCGGGAGCGCCTGCTGCTGGTGGATCCCGCTCGCTGCGCCGCCAGCGACCTGCGCTGGACGCTCCTCGTCCTCGCCCATGAGCTGGCCCATATGTGGTTCGGCAACCTGGTGACCATGACGTGGTGGGACGACCTGTGGCTGAGCGAGTCGTTCGCCACGCTCCTCGAGGCCATCGTGGCCGACACCATCTCGCCGGCCTTCGGCCTGGGGCTGGATCTCGTGCGGGATGTGGCGCGGGTGATGGACCACGACGTCCTGGCCGAGGCGCGGGCCGTGCGCCAGCCGGTCCGGGACGGCGGCGACATCCGCGACGCCTTCGACGGCGTGACGTACACCAAGGGCGCGGCCGTGCTGGACATGGCGCGCTCATGGCTCGGTGATGCCGCCTTCCAGGCGGCGGTGCGCCGCTGGATCGGGCGCCACGCCCACCGCAACGCGCCCACCGGTGATCTGCTGGCCGAGCTCGAGGCGGCCTCCGGCCAGCCGGTCGGCGCGGTCCTGGGGCCGTTCCTCGATCAGGTCGGCCTGCCGGCGCTCGTGGTGGAGGCGACGTCGGATCCGCGCCGGTTTCGGCTGGTGGTGGAGCGCTTCGGGCCGCCGCTGGGCCAGCAGGGGCCGCCCCCCTGGCAGATCCCCGCCCGGCTGCGCGTGGGCCTGCCGAGTGGCGAGGAGGTCATCGAGGTGCTGGTGGGAGCCACGCCGGTGGAGGTGGTCACGGCGCGCCCGCCGGTGTGGCTGCACCCCAACGCCGACGAGCGCGGCTACTACCGGTGGCGCCTGCCCGCCGGCGCCCTGGCGGCCCTGGTGGGGCCGGGGCTGGCGGCTCTGGGTGATCGCGAGCGCGTGGCGCTGCCGGGCCACCTCTGGGCGCTGCTCGAGCTGGGCGACGTGGACGCGGCCGTCCTGCTCGAGACGCTGCTGCTGCTGGCTCGCCAGCCCCAGCGGGCCGTGGTGGAGGCGGCCCTCGACACGCTGGGACGGCTGGCGACCCGGCTCCTCCCCGACAGCCACCAGGAGGCCTTCGCGGCCCGCATCCGGGCGGCTCTGAGCCCGCGGCTGGCCGCCCTGGGCCTGTGGAGGCGCCCGGGCGAACCCGTGGAGGACGCGCTGGTGCGGCCGGCGGTGCTCCAGGCGCTGGTCCAGCTCGGTGACGATGCGGGCGTGCGGTCGGCGCTCTGTGCCCGGGCGGACGCCTTGCTGCTGGTCGAGGCGCCCGATCTGGCCGAGGCCGACTATGTGTGGCCGCTGGCGGCCGCGAGCGCCGATCGTCGACGCCTGGGCCTCATGCTCGACGCCCTCGCCACCGCGTCGGCGCCGGGGCTGCGGGCGCTGCTCGTGCGCAGCCTGGGGGCCGTCGAAGACCCGGTGCTGCTGCCGGAGATCCTGGCGGCCTGCCTGACGCCGCTGTTCCGGCCCGGCGAGCTGCCGGGCCTGCTGCGCCCCATGAGCCGGCACCGGCGCGGTCGCGAGGCCCTGCACCGGTGGGTGGATGCCCGGTTTGCCGCGATCACGGCCCGCGCCGGGGAGGGGATCCTGGTGCCCCTGGCCCGCATCGCGGCCCGGGCGCGGACCACCACCGAGCGCAACGCCTGGGCCAACCTGTTCGCCCCCCCGGCCCGCCGCAGCCCGGTGGTCGACCGCACCCTGCGCCTGTCGCTGGAAGCCGCTGATCGCACCATCCGGCTCAACGCCCGGGCGTCGTCGGCGCTGCGCCTGGCCCTCGGCGGCGGCACCTGAGCGCGGGGTGGATGCGTCGCTGTGAACGCCATTCGACAGACCCCCCCGTCGGCGCGCATACTGGCGAGCGCTGGCCCCCGTGGGGCGCCAGCGAGCGCCACCGGGTGAAGCATTTTGCACTGGAATGCCCACACGCCGGGGCCGGACCTTTGCGTGCCGCGCCGAGCCTGCGCGCCATGTTGAGATGAGCGGTCGACCCGCGGTTGAGGTCGACGACTGCGAGGAGCTGCCCATGAAGACGCCCGGTCGCGCGAGCCTCACCTGGACTCTGTCCACCGCCCTGCTGGTGCTCTGTCAGCTGCCTCTGCTGGTGGGCTGCGATGACCAGGGCATCGAGTCGAGCGCCGCGCCGACGGCCCGCTGGAACCCGCAGGCGTTCGTCTTCCCGCGCCTCGTGGTGGGGACGCGGGCCGAGCGTCAGGTCCGGGTCGAGAACATCGGGCAGGGCACCCTGAAGCTGGCGCGCCTCACCGGCAGCTTCGCCAGCTCGCCCGACGACTACTCGCTCTTCTTCGTGGTCCAGGGCGCCGACGCCGCCGACGCGGGGGCGGGCGCCGCCGCGCAGCAGCGCATCGCGATCCAGCGCGGGGTCAACAGCTTCCCGGGCGTGGTGGACGTGCCCCGCGGCTCGTCGATCACCTTCGTGCTCGAGTACAGCGCCAGCGACGACACCGGGGCCGGCGGCAGCATCGACTTCGAGACCAACGATCCCGCCAACCGCAACATCTCCATCCCGATCCGGGGGGATGAGGGCGGCGCCGAGATCAACGTGGCCCCCCGCACCATCGACTTCGGCCGCGTGGGCGCGGGCATGGAGGCCACCGAGACCATCCGCGTCTCGAACATCGGCAGCTCGACGCTCCTCATCGAGGACGTCGTGGTCAACGGCTCCCCCGACTTCACGGTGCGCGTCAACGGGGTGGATCTCGCCGAGGACGCCTCCATCCTGGCCGACCCCGACCAGGACGGCCAGCCGGGCCTCGCCGACGACACCGCCTTCGAGATCCAGGTGGTGTACCGGCCGCAGGTGGACGGCCCGGACGCCGGCCAGGTGGTCATCTTCTCGACGGATCCCCAGCGCCCGCAGGAGACGGTGGAGCTGACCGCCAACGGCGCCAGCCCCTGCATCCGCGTCCAGCCCGAGACCCTGGAGTTCCCCGCCGCCCTCACCGGGCGCACCGAGGGCCGCCCCGTCAGCATCGAGAGCTGCGGTGGCCAGCCCCTTGAAATCACTGGCATTCGGCTGCGCGACGACAGCTCGCCGGTCTACGCCCTGGACGCGGCCTCGGTGCCCGATCTGCCGACCCAGCTCCCCGCGCTCGTCATGAACGAGGCGCCCCCGGCCCGCCAGGTCATCGTGCAGTTCACCCCCGAGGACACCGCGGCCTACGGCGGCACGCTGATCATCGAGAGCAACGACCCCCTCCGCCCGGTCGTCGAGGTCCCCATCGTGGGCCGCGGCACCCTCAACGACTGCCCGGTGGCGGCGGTCGGCCAGGACACCTTCAGCGTCCTGCCCCTCGACATCATCGAGCTGGACGGCAGCCCCTCCACCGACGCCGACGGCCCCGACGGCGCGCCGGTGTTCTACGAGTGGACCGTGGTCGAGCGCCCGGACGGCTCCACCGCGGTGCCCGTCGAGCGCATCCAGGATCCCCGCCGCCCCGCCGACAGCGGCGTGCCCGACAACACCGGCACCCCGGGCGCCTTCTTCTTCGTGGACCTGGCCGGTCGCTACGTGATCAGCCTGCGGGTGCGCGACAACCTCGACCTCTGGGCCCCCTCGGAGAGCTGCCCCCAGCCCGACGCGCTGATCACCATCGACGCGCGCCCCAACGAGGACATCCACGTGCAGATGGTGTGGGACACCCCGGGCGACCGTGACCAGACCGACGGGGACGGCTCCGACGTGGATCTGCACTTCCTGCACCCCCGCGGCCGGTCCTGGGCCCAGGCGCCCCTCGACTGCTACTACGCCAACGGCAACCCGGACTGGGGTCCGGCCGGCCCGGCGGGCAACCCCTCGCTGGACATCGACGACGTCAACGGCGCGGGTCCGGAGAACATCAACCTGGACGAGCCCGAGGACACGGGCGCGCTGGGCGGTCAGTACCGGGTCGGCATCGACTACTACCGCGCCGAGAACTTCGGCAGCGGCGGCACCTTCGGGCCCTCGGAGGTCACCGTCCGCATCTTCCTGGGCGGCGTCCAGGCCGGCGAGTGGAACCGGGTGATGCAGTCGACCCACCACTTCTGGGAGGTCGCCAGCATCATCTGGACGGCGGGCGACCGCCGCGCCACGCCCATCAACCGGTACTACAACAGCGTCCCCTGATCGCGTCGCCCCGGCCCTCTGCGCGCCCGCGCTGATCAGAATCCGGCCGGCGCGACACTCCTCCTGGGTCGACCTGGAGGCCCCGCATGCGCAGCTCCCCATTCCTCTCCCTGGTCGTGCTGGCGGGCTGCATCGCCACCCAGCCGATCGACGATCCCGACCCGCGCGACGCCGGCAACGCCAGCGACGGCTTGACGGGCGCGGACGCGGTGACCGACGCCGGCGCACGGGCGGCCGCCATCGACGTGACACCTGCCCGGCTCGACTTCCCGGCCGGCGCCGAGACGTCGCTGCCGGTGCGGGTGGCGAGCGTCGGCGACCTGCCCCTGCACCTCCTGGCCGTCACCGTGGAGGGGGACGCGGCCTTTCGCCTGGTGGACCCACCGGGGGACGATCCCGACGGGGACGGCGAGCCGGGGATCGCGCCAGGCAGTGGCATCGAGCTGCGGGTGCGCGCCCGGTCGGCGGCCGCGGGCGCCACCGCGACGCTGGTCGTCGAGTCGGACGACCCGGCTCGGCCCCGCGTCCAGGTCTCGCTCACCGCCCAGGGGGACGCGCCCTGCCTGGAGGCGAGGCCCGGCCGGATCGAGTTCCCGCCCACCGCCGTCGGCGGCCGCCGCCTGCGCCAGGTGGCCGTCGCGGCATGCGACGGGCAACCTGTTGAACTTCAAAGAGTTTCTCTCTCCGCTGACTCCAGCCCGGCCTTCGCCATCGCGGGGGTGCCCCAGGCGGAGGCCGTCGAGCTGTCGTTCGCGCCCTCCGAGGTCGGCGAGGTGGTCGGCGCGCTGGTGCTCGAGACCGCAGGGCGCCCGGCCCTGGTGGTGCCCGTCATCGGGGCGGGGATCGAGAACGCGTGCCCCGAGCCGGCCGTGGTGCGCGACCAGCACGAAGTGGCGCTGGGCGCCGAGGTCGAGCTCGACGGCAGCCCCTCGGTGGATCCCGACGGCCCGGACGGGCGGCCGGCGGCGTACGAGTGGCTGGTGCAGAGCCGCCCGGAGGGTTCGACGGCGCAGCCGGTCGAGGGGGGCGATCGGGTGGACGACCCGAGCACGCCCACCGCCGCCTTCACCCCCGACGTGGTGGGCCACTATGAGCTCGCCCTGCGCGTCCGGGACGGCTTCGGGCGGAGGCGCCGTCGGGCCAGTGCCCTGGGCCGCCGGTGGTCGTCGTCATCGAGGCGCGGGCCGGGGAGGGCCTCTTCGTGGAGCTGACCTGGGTGACGCCCGGCGATCCGGATCCCCGGGATCGGGTGGGCGTCGATCTGGACCTGCACTTTCGCCACCCCCGCGCGGACGGCTGGGGCCTGGCGCCCTACGACTGCTTCTACGCCAACCCGAGCCCGGACTGGGGGGCCGCGGGACCCCTCAACAATCCCGACCTGCTGCGCGACGACATCGACGGCGCCGGTCCCGAGAGCCTGCTGCTGGCGACCCCCGAGGTGAGCGGCGAGGCCTATCGCGTGGGCGTCGTGGCCTATCGGGCCGAGGATCCGACGACGGGGATGGATCTGGGCCCCAGCATGGCCACCGTGAAGCTCTGGCTGGACGGCGTACCGCTGGGCGCCTGGTCGCGGGAGCTGCTCGGGGGCGACACCTGGGAGGTGGTGGACGCGGCCTTCGGACCCGACGGGCCCCGGCTCGGTGAGCGGGACGTCGTGATCCCGGAGCCCTGATCGGGGCGATCAGAGCTCGCCTCGGCGCCACCGCGAGCGGACGCGCGCCAGGTCGGTCAGGCTCGGCCCGACGAGGTGCCACGGGGGGTGGCTGCCGCGGCGCTGGACCCACGCGATCGGGAACCGCACCGACACCAGCCCGGCCCCGTGCAGCAGCATCAGCCACTCACAGTCGAAGGCGGCCCGGTCGATCCGGCCGCGCTCCACGATGAGGGCGGCCGCGCGCGGGCTGAAGATCTTCAGGGGGGCGTTCTGGTCACCGAAGGCGGCCAGCGGGGGCAGGGCCAGGCGGGCGAGGCGGCTGTAGGCGCGGCTCTTGGCGCGCCCCGGGGCGCCGGCGCCCCGGACGATGCCGCCGTCGCGGGCGGCCCGGCTGCCGATGGCGGCGTCGACCTCCCCCCGCAGGACCGGTCCCAGGCCAAGGGCGGCGAGGCGAGCGTCGACCTTGAGGTTCAGGTTGAGGTACGTGACGGCGGCCGGGGCGCCGCGGAGGGCCTCGGCGAAGCCCGCCCGGAGGGCGCGGCCCTTGAGGCCTTCGAAGGTGCGGCCGACGCCGGGCAGCGAGATGAGCTGGGCGCGGTGGGCGTCGGCCGCGTGCCGTGCGATGCCGGCGGCGGCCTCCGTGGCGAAGGGGCCCGGCTGCGGGGTGTCGTCGACGAGGACGAGGCGCCAGCGAGCGGTGGGCCCCCGGCCGAGAATCTGCTGGAGTTGCGAGATCTTGGCGGCGACCTGGTCGGCGATGGGCTCGAACGCGGTGTCGTAGCTGGCGGCCACGAAGGCGACGTCGCCCCCGGCGGGCAGGCCCGCTGCGGCGCGGGCCGCGCGGGCGATCAGCGCGTCGACCGGATCCATCCGGTTCCCTCCTGCGTCTGCACCGGGCACCATACCGACTGCCGCTGCCAGTGGGCAGCGGCCACGATCCAAGGAGCCTCGCACATGCTTCGACTCGCCCTCCTCTCTCTCCTCCTGGCGGCGCCGGCCCTGGCCGACGGCAAGCTGCAGATCACCTGGCTGGGCCACGCCACCTTCGAGATCGTCTCTCCGGGTGGCACGCGGCTGATGATCGATCCGTTCCTCACCCCGAACCCCGCGACGCCGGCCGACAAGAAGAACCTGGATGGCTACAAGCTCGACGCGATCCTGGTGAGCCACTCCCACGCCGACCACGCCGCCGACGCCATCGCCCTGGCCACCAGGACGAAGGCGAAGGTCATCGGGGCCTTCGATCATGTGAGCACGCTCGGCATCCCCGACGACCAGAAGCTCGGCGGCAACGTGGGGGGCACCCTGGTCGTGGGCGACGTGACGGTGCACCTGGTGCCCGCGATGCACGGCTCGGAGCCCGGCGGGCGCCCGCTGGGCTTCGTCCTCAAGTTCGCCGACGGCCGCAGCCTCTACTACACCGGCGACACGTGGATCTTCGGCGACATGGCCTTGATCCAGGAGATCTACCAGCCCACCATCCTGCTGTTGCAGACCGGCGGCGGGCCGTTCAACCAGGATCCGGCGACGGCGGCCCTGGCGGTCAGGAAGTACTTCAACCCCCAGGTCATCGTGCCGATGCACTTCGGCACCTGGCCCATCCTGGCCGATGAGAAGGCCGTCCAGGCGGCCTTCGCGGGGGACAAGCGGCTGAAGATCATGAAGCCCGGCGAGACCGCCGAGCTGTGAGGGGAGGGTGAGATGCGGGTCGTCATCGCGGGCGGCGGGCCAGGGGGCCTGTATCTGGCGGGGCTGCTGAAGCTGCACGATCCGACCCGGGAGGTCGTGGTCTACGAGCGCAACCCGCCCGACGTGACCTTCGGCTTCGGCGTGGTGTTCTCGGATGCCACGCTGGCGGACATCCGCGACGCCGATCCCGAGGCCCACGACGCGATCACCGAGAACTTCGCCCACTGGGACGACATCGACGTGCACTACGGCGGGCGCGTCCTGCGGTCGACCGGCCACGGGTTCTCGGGGCTGTCGCGGCAGCGTCTGCTCACGGTGCTGCAAGGCATCGCCGCGCGGCGCGGGGTGGACGTCCGCTACGAGCAGACCCTCGATCCCGCCGATCTGGACGCCCTCGAGGCCGATGTGATCGTGGCGGCCGACGGCGTGAACAGCCGCTTTCGCGACGCGGGCGCGGCCGTGTTCGAGCCCACCGTGACCCTGGAGCCCAACCGGTTCGTCTGGCTGGGCACCACGAAGCGCTTTCCGGCATTTACCTTTTATTTTCGGGAGGATGCCCACGGTCTGTGGCGCGTCCATGCCTACGACTACGAGGACGGGCAGTCGACCTTCATCGTCGAGTGCACCAGCGAGACCTGGCGGCGCGCGGGCATGGACACGGCCTCGGAGGAGGAGACGCGGGCCTACGTCGCGGCGCTCTTCGCCGAGGAGCTCGATGGTCACCCCGTCCTCGTCAACCACTCGATCTGGCGCCAGTTCCCCACCATCAGCTGCCGCCGGTGGCACGCGGGCCGGCTGGCCCTGCTCGGCGACGCCGTGCACACGGCGCACTTCTCGGTCGGGTCGGGCACCCGGCTGGCCATGGAGGGGGCCATCGCGCTGGCGGATGCGCTGAACGCCGAGGCCACCATCGAGGGGGCCCTGGAGCGGTACGAGGCCGTGCACCGGCCCGCCACCGAGAGCCTCCAGCGCGCTGCCGCGGTGAGCCGGGCCTGGTTCGAGCACACCGAGCGCCTCTACGGGCGGCTGCCGCCGGAGCAGTTCGCGTTCAGCCTGCTGACCCGCAGCCTGCGCATCACCCATGGCGGGCTGGCCGAGCGGGATCCGGCGTTCGTCGCCACCGTGGACGCCTGGTTCTCGGCCACGGCGGCGGCCCGGGCGGGGCTCGCTGCCCCCGCCGAGCCCGTGCGGCCCATGTTCACGCCGTTCCGCGTCGGGGACCTCTGCCTGGCCAACCGGGTGGTGGTCTCGCCCATGTGCCAGTACCGGGCGGAGGACGGGGTGCCCGGCGACTGGCACCTCGTCCACCTGGGCAGCCGCGCCCTCGGGGGGGCGGGCCTCGTGCTGACCGAGATGACGGACGTGTCGCCCGAGGGGCGCATCACCCATGGCTGCACGGGCCTGTACACGGACGCGCAGGCGCGCGCCTGGGGCCGGATCGTGGGGTTCTTGAAGCAGTCCTCGACCGCGGCCGTGGGCATCCAGCTCGGCCACGCGGGCCGCAAGGCGGCGACCTGCATCCCCTGGGAGGGGGGCGACAACGTGCCGCTGGCCACGGGGGGCTGGCCCGTCATCGGGCCCTCGGCGCTGCCGTTCCACCCGGGGGGGCCGGTGCCGCACGCGATGGACCGGGCCGACATGGTCCGGGTGCGCCAGGCCTTCGTCGATGCCGCGCGCCGCGCCCAGCAGATCGGGTTCGATCTGCTGGAGCTGCACATGGCGCACGGCTACCTGCTGGCCAGCTTCTTGAGCCCGGTGACCAACCGCCGCGCCGATGACTTCGGCGGCAACCTCGCGAATCGCATGCGGTTTCCCCTGGAGGTGCTGGAGGCGGTGCGGGCCGTCTGGGGGGGGCCGCTGGCCGCGCGCATCAGCGCGACGGACTGGATCCCGGGTGGGTTCGAGCTGGACGACGCCCTCGCCGTGGCGGCGGCGTTCAAGGCCGCGGGCCTCGATCTGCTCGACGTGTCCACCGGCCAGACGGATCCGGCCTCGGCCCCGGCCTACGGCCGCCTGTACCAGACCCCCTACGCCGAGGCCATCCGCCAGATCGTGGAGCTGCCCACCATGACCGTCGGCGGCATCTCCAGCTTCGAGGACGTCAACAGCATCATCGCCGCGGGGCGCGCGGATCTCTGCGCCCTGGCCCGGGTGCACCTCTTCGATCCGTACTGGACGCGGCACGCCGCCTACGAGCAGGGCCATGATCTGCCGTGGCCGGCGCCGTACGGGGTCATGGACCGCTACACGCCCCGGGTCGAGTGGAGCCCGCGGGGGCGGGGGAAGGCATGAGCCCGCCGGCCCCGGGCATGGCCGCCTGGGCCGCGTTCATCCAGCGGGCCGGCCTGGTGGCGTCGTGCCACGGGTTCGTCGTGTCGACGGGCTCGATGCTGCGCCGCCGCGACACGGTCTTCAGCGGGAAGTGGCAGGGGCACGCCGTGAGCCTGGCCTTCGGGCCGGAGGGCGTCCTCCTCTGCGTCGAGACGTCCCAGGAAGGCCTGGAGTTCCGCGCGGTCTCGGCGGCGGGCGTCCCCGTGACGGGCCTGCCCAGCGGCGACGCCGACTTTGACGCCCGGGTGGCGCTCTTCGGGGATGCGCCGGTGCTGGCCCGGCTCGACGCCCGGGGGCGGGCCATCGTGGCGGCCATCGTGGAGGAGGGGGCGTGGCTCGAGGCGGGCGGGGCCGGCATCGGGCCGCCGGCCACCGAGCGGATCCGTGAGCGCGGCGACGTCGAGGCCCTCGTGCTCCGCCTGGCCGAGGCCCACGCCCTGCTCAAGACGGATCTGCTGTCGGATCGCCTGCTGGCCGAGCTGCCGACGGCGCCGCCGGGGGTGCGCGGGGCGGTGGTCGCGACCATCGACGACCGCGTCCGCCGCTTCCCCACCGCGAGCCTCATCGAGGCCATCGCCCGGGCCCGCGCGCCCGAGACGGCCCGCTGGCTGTCGGCGCTGGCCCAGGTGAGGCTCTCGGCCGACGCGACCCTCGCGTTCATCAACGCGCTGGCCACCTTCGGCGGCGGCAACGAGGCCGCCGACGCCCGGCTGGCTGACTGGCTGCACACCCACGCCGAGCAGGCCGTCCGCGACGCCGCCCGCACGGTGCTCGCGGGCACCCTCACGCGGCTGGCGGCGGGCGGAAACTCCAAGCGTCTCAAGGCCTTGCTGGAGCTGGCCGACGACCGGTCCGGCCTGTACGAGGAGGTCTGCCGCCAGGTCGTCGAGCGCCCGACGAGCGAGCTGGTGGCCTGGCTGGTCGGGCACGACCCCCGCGTCTCGCGATCCCAGGCGGCTCGCCTGCGGGCGCTGGCCGAGCTGCCCGTCGATCCGCGGGTCTTCCTGGCCGATCTGGCGGGCGAGCCGAGCCGTGTGAAGGAGGCCCGGCGGGCGGCCATGCGGCACCTGGAGCGCCTGCTGGGCGGGGCGAGCGTGCCGGTGGCGGCGCTGGCCGAGGTGCTGCGGGCGGACGGCGAGCTCTGCCGCGAGGCGGTGGCGCGGTGCCTGGAGCAGCCCGGGGAGGTGCCGGGCTGGATCGAGGCCCTGTGGCCGACGGAGGAGGCCGATCGGGTGGCGGTGCTGGGGCTGTGGGCCGCCCGGCCCGTGGCCGGCGTGGAGGGGCGCGCCGTCGAGGCGCTGGGGGAGTCCCAGCCGGTGGCCCTGCGGCGCGCGGCGGCGGGGGCGCTGGCGTCTCTGGGCACCGCCCGCAGCCTGGAGGCGCTGCGGGAGGCAGCGCGGGGGTTCTTCGGCGACTCTGAGGTCAAGCGGCTCGCGCGGGCCGCCATCGACGCGATCTCAAGCCGCGTGGGGACGCAGGGGGGCCTCTCGGTCAGCGAGGGCGCAAGCGCGCGCGGGGGGCTGTCTGGGGCGGATGCGTCGAAGTCCCTTGACCCGGAGCGGTGACTTGTCATTGATCCCGCCCCAGGCACCCCGCCACGATGGCGGGTACCTGGAGGAGGGGAACGGATGCGACGACTTTTCTGGATCTGCGCGTGTGCGCTGGCGCTGACGGGCTGTCCGGACGACGGCGGCGGCGGCGGCGGCACGGGCGGCGAGGGCGACTCGACCACGGGCAACATCGACTCGGGCGCCACCGACACCGGGCGCCCCGATCGCGGCGCCACCGACTCGACGGCGCCGCCGGTCGACATGGGGCTGCCCGAAGATCAGGGCGTGCCCCCCGCGGACATGGCGGTTCCCCCGGTCGATATGGCGGTTCCCCCGGCGGACATGGCGGTGCCGCCGGTCGACATGGGGCCCGAGTGCACCGTGGGCGCGGCGCGGGCCTGTCCGGGCGAGTGCGCGGGCGGGACGCAGGCCTGCGTGGACGGGGCCTGGGCGCCGTGTGTCTTCCCAGAAGAGTCTTGCAATGGCACCGACGATGACTGCGATGGCAACACCGACGAGGACTTCGCGGGCCTCGGCGAGGCGTGCCAGGCGGGCGTCGGGGCCTGCCAGGCGGCGGGCGAGGTGGTCTGCGCCGCCGATGGCACCGAGGCCATCTGCAACGCGGTCGCGGGCGCGCCGGCGGCCGAGATCTGTGATGGCATCGACAACAACTGTGATGGCAGCGTCGACGAGGACGTGAGCGAGCCCTGCTACGACGGCCCCGAGGGGACCGAGGGCGTGGGCGCCTGCCTCGGCGGCCGCCGCATCTGCGCCGACGGGGCGTTCGGCGCCTGCATGGGCGCCGTGCTGCCGGGCGACGAGCGCTGCAACGCCGCCGACGATGACTGCGATGGCACCATCGACGAGAGCTTCGGTGGCGGTGCCCTGGTGGAGGCCTGCTACGAGGGTCCCGCCGGTAGCCAGGACGTGGGCATCTGCCGGGGGGGCCAGCGGCTCTGCCAGGCCGGCGCCTTCGGCCCCTGCGCCGAACAGGTGCTGCCGGGCCAGGAGATCTGCGACCTGGTGGACAACGACTGCAACGGCGCGGTCGACGATCGCCCGGGCGGGTGCGAGTGCATCCCCGGCGACGAGCAGGCCTGCTACAGCGGCGCCGCCGGCACCGCGGGCGTGGGCGTCTGCCAGGAGGGCCGCCAGATCTGCAACGCCAACGGGCGCTTCGGCGCGTGTGAGGGCGAGGTGGTGCCCCAGGCCGAGCTCTGCGATGGCGCCGACAACGACTGCGACGGCGAGATCGACAACGACGTCGCGGGCGCCGGCCAGGACTGTGCTGCGGGCGTGGGCGCCTGCCGGGCGGCGGGCCAGACGGTCTGCAACGCCGAGCTGGGCGAGGTGGCGTGCGACGCGCGCCCGGGTCAGCCGGTCGCCGAGCGCTGCAACCAGACGGACGATGACTGCGATGGGCGCACCGACGAGAGCCTGGGCCTCGGCGACGCGTGCAGCGTGGGCGTGGGGGCGTGTGCCGCCAACGGCGTGCAGATCTGCGGCCCCAACGGCGCCGTCGCGTGCAGCGCCCAGCCCGGGCAGGGCCGCCCGGAGCTGTGCAACAACATCGATGATGACTGCGATGGCCGCGTGGACGAGGAGCTCGGCCTCGGTGACGCCTGCGCCGTGGGCGTGGGCGCCTGCCGCCGCGACGGCCGCCGGATCTGCGATCCGAACGGCCAGATCGTCTGCAGCGCCCAGGCCGGCCAGCCGGGCGTCGAGGCGTGCAACGCCGCCGACGACGACTGCGACAACCGGGTCGACGAGGGCAACCCCGGCGGCGGCCAGGACTGCAACACCGGCAACCCCGGCATCTGCGCCGCGGGCGTGCGCCAGTGCGTGATGGGCGCCTTCCAGTGCGCCCAGCAGGCGCAGCCAGCGGCCGAGGCCTGCGACGGCCTCGACAACGACTGCAACGGCGCGGTGGATGACCGCATCGCGGCTCGGGCCTGCTACAACGGCCCTGCCGGGACCCAGAACGTCGGCCCCTGCCGCGGTGGGCAGTCGAGCTGCCGCAACGGCATTTTCGGCGCCTGCGAAGGCGAGGTGCTGCCCCGGGCCGAGGTCTGCGACAGCGTCGACAACGACTGCAACGGCCGCGTGGACGATGTGCCGGCGGGTGCCTGCGTCTGCCAGGCCGGCAGCACCCAGGCCTGCTACACGGGCCCCGAGGGTACCCAGGATGTGGGCGTCTGCCGTGCTGGCCGCCAGACCTGCCTGGCGGGTGGCATGGGCTACGGGCCCTGCGAGAACCAGGTCGTGCCGGGCGCTGAGGTCTGCGACGGCCAGGACAACGACTGCAACCGCCGGGTCGATGACGTGGCCGGCGCCGGCGTGGCCTGCACCGTGGGCGACGGCCAGTGCCGCCGCGACGGCCAGCTCGCCTGCAACGCCAACGGCCAGCTCGCCTGCAACGCCCAGCCGGGCCAGCCCTCGCCGGAGATCTGCGACGGCCTGGACAACGACTGCAACCGCCAGGTGGACGACGTGGCCGGCCTCGGCGATCGCTGCACCAACGGCGTGGGCGTCTGCCAGGCCGCCGGCAACCAGGTCTGCGACCTCAACCGCCGCCAGCTCGTCTGCAACGCCGTGCCCGGCATGGGCGGGGCCGAGACCTGCGACGGCGAGGATGACGACTGCGACGGCCGCACGGACGAGCAGTCCCCTGGCGTCGGCGAGCGGTGTGTCGAGGGCGTCGGCGCCTGCCAGGCGGCGGGCGTGACCGTCTGCCTCGGGGCCAACGGCATCGACTGCGGGGCCAACCCCGGCCAGCCCGTGGCCGAGATCTGCGATGGCATCGACAACGACTGCAACGGCACCATCGACAACAACCCCGTGGACGTCGGCCAGGCCTGCACCGTGGGCGTCGGCGCCTGCCAGGCCCAGGGCCGCAGCATCTGCGTGCGCGGCCAGCTCGGCTGTGACGGCCAGTACGGTCAGCCCGGCTTCGAGCT
>JAWKQS010000027.1:0-119307 GCA_041389985.1 bacterium | reverse complement strand
GTCGTGGTGACCGTCGGCGTGCCCGTCGTGATCGTGCGCGTCATGCATTGTCGTACTCCATCGACGCGATGAGCTGGGGATCGCGGTGGGCGACGCCCGCGTCCTTCTGGAAGCGCCGGATGATGAAGGCGAGCCACAGGCCGCCGATGCCGAGCACCGCCGTCAGGTCCATCCAGTGGTAGTGGGGACCGTGGGTGTGGAAGTTCGGCATGATCACGTAGTAGAGGTCCACGAAGTGCATCGTGAGCATCCAGCCCGCGCCAAGGGCGAGGACGGTGCGGTTGCGCTTCATGTGGCGGCTCATCAGCACCCAGAACGGCAGCAGGAAGTGGCCGATGATCACCAGGCGGCCGACGTTCTCCCAGCCGCCCTGGAGGCGGTGCTGGAACCACGCGGTCTCCTCGGGGATGTTCGCGTACCAGATGAGGTAGTACTGGCTGAACGTCACATACGCCCAGAAGATCGTGAAGGCGAAGAGCAGCTTGCCTGCGTCGTGGCGCACCCCGATGGTCAGGTTGTTCTCGTAGCGGCCGGGCTTGCTGAGCCAGAGCACCATCAGCGACTGCACCGCGTAGAAGGCCACCAGCGAGCCGGCGAACGTGTAGACGCCGAACATGGTGCTGAACCAGTGGGGATCCAGGCTCATCATCCAGTCGAAGCCCGCGAACGTGATCGACAGGGCCACCGCCAGCACACCGATGGGGGCGTACTTGCGCATCTTGAAGGTGAGCGCCGGATCACCCGAGGCGTCCTGGGCCACGGAGGTGCGGCGGAAGAACCAGATGAGCGCCGTCCAGACCGCGAAGTAGAGGGCCGCGCGGATGAGGAAGAACGTCTCGTTGAGGTAGCCGGACTTCCACTGGAGGATGGGGTCCTCGGCCACGGCCTCGGTGTGGGTCCAGTGGAAGAGCGTGTGCAGCCCCAGGATCACGGGGATGAACAGCACCGCCATGATGGGCAGGTTGGCCGCCACGTTCTCCGCCGCCCGCCGCAGGCCGGCGCTGTAGGTCGCCCGCGCCACGTGGTGGATGATCACGAAGAACAGCGCCCCCACCGAGACGGTGGTGAAGACCATGAAGGCCGTCAGCCACGAGAAGAAGAACTGCTCCTTCTCGCCCATGGCCAGCCCGGCGCCGGTCGCGACGAGGCCCGCGGCCCCGATCACGGCCGCCAGCTTGAACGCCTTGCCAGTGACGGCGGCGTCGAGCATGGGCTTGTCGGTGAACTCCTTGTGGTGTCCCATCAGCGCTTCCCCCGCTCGGCCTCGGGCACGTCATCGGCCGAGGCGTTCTGGCTCCGCTGGAGCGCGCGCACGTAGGCGACGATGGCCCAGCGATCCGCAGCCGGGATCTGGTGGCGGTAGCCGCTCATGAGGCCGGACTTGGACCCGTTGGAGATGACCCCGAAGATGTGGCCGTCGGGGAACTGACGCATGTAGTCCTGGTGGTAGGACGGCACCGCCGCCAGGCCCGCCTTGGACTGAGGCACCGTGCCCTCGCCGTACCCGGAGCGGTCGTGGCAGGGGGCGCAGTAGATGTTGAAGCGATCCTGACCACGGGCGACCAGCTCGGCGGTGACCGGCACGGGGATGCGCGCCAGGGGCTGGCCGAACTCGTCGGTGCCGCGCCAGAAGGCGTCGTCCTCGCGCAGGAAGCGGTCATCGGACTTGCCCAGGACGTCGACGGCCTGGGAGTCACGCCCGACGGCGCCCGCCACCAGCGGGCGCATGGCACGCCCGTCCGCGAAGAACTTGCTCTCGCGCTGGGGCTTGTACTTGTCCTGGGTGTCCATGTTCGGGTTGAGGTGCACCGGGGGCTGAGCCGACGGCTCGCCACGGCACCCGCTCAGCACGGCCACGGCCACGAGGAGGAGGAGGATGTGGTGCATGGCGCTATTCCTCCACCACGACGATGCCGGTACCCCCGAGGGACTCCAGCAGCTTGCGGCTCTCATCCAGATCGAACTGCGGATCGCCCGCCTCGATGGTGAGGAAGAAGGCGTCATCGGTGACCTTCTTGAACCGCTTGACCCGGTCGAGCGGGTGGAACGGCTTCGGCATCCGGTTGAGGGCGAACATCCCGAAGACGGCCCCGAACGCCGAGAGCAGCACCGACAGCTCGAAGGTGACCGGCAGGGCGAACTCCCACGCGAACAGCGGCTTGCCGCCGATCACGAGGGGGTAGGCGATGGAGCCGGCCCACCACTGGAGCGTCAGCCCGGTGGTCATGCCCGTCAGGCCGCCCGCCAGCACGATCCAGCCCACCTTGGAGCCCTTGAGGCCCATGGCGTCGTCCATGCCGTGGATCGGGAAGGGCGACCACGTCTCGAACTTCGTATAGCCCCGCTCGCGGACCGCCTGGGCAGCCTCGAGCAGCCGGGCCGGGTTCTGGAACTCGGCCAGCAGGCCCCAGTTCCGCCGACGATCAGCCATGGTGGGCCCCTCCCTCGGCGTGCTTGTGGTAGCCCTCCCAGTGGGGGTTCGCCTGGGGCATGACGCCCTTCACTTCGGCGATGGCCACCGCGGGCAGGAACTTCAGGAAGAGAATGAACAGCGTGAAGAACAGGCCGAACGAGCCGATGAGCATGGCCCAGTCGAACAGGGTCGGCGAGAAGTAGTCCCACGACGACGGCAGGAAGTCGCGGTGCAGCGACATCGTGATGACGAAGCGCTCGAACCACATGCCGATGTTCACGAAGATCGACAGGATGAAGGTCAGCACGATGTTGGTGCGGATCTTCTTGAACCAGAAGAGCTGCGGCGTGATCACGTTGCAGCTCACCATGATCCAGTAGGCCCAGGCGTACGGCCCGAAGGCGCGGTTCACGAAGGCGAAGGCCTCGTAGGGGCTGGCGCTGTACCAGGCGATGAAGAACTCCATCGCGTAGGCGTAGCCGACCATCGACCCGGTCACGAGGATGATCTTGTTCATGTTTTCGATGTGCCGGACCGTGATGAAGTCCTGCAGACCGAAGAGCTTGCGGCTGGGCACCGCGAGGGTGAGCACCATCGCGAAGCCCGAGAAGATGGCGCCCGCGACGAAGTAGGGCGGGAAGATGGTGGTGTGCCACCCGGGGATGACCGACACCGCGAAGTCGAAGGACACGATGGTGTGCACCGAGAGCACCAGCGGCGTCGCAAGGCCCGCCAGGATGAGGTAGGCGCGCTCGTAGTTCTGCCAGTGGCGGTTGGCGCCGCGCCAGCCCAGCGAGAAGAAGCCGTAGGCCCAGAAGGCCAGCTTGCCCTTGGCGCGGTCACGCAGCGTGGCAAGGTCGGGGATGAGGCCGACGTACCAGAAGAGCAGCGACACGGTGAAGTAGGTGCTGACCGCGAACACGTCCCAGAGGAGCGGGCTGCGGAAGTTGGGCCACATGCCCATCTGGTTGGGCAGGGGCAGCATCCAGTAGGCGGCCCAGATACGGCCGACGTGGATGCCCGGGAAGACCAGCGCGCAGATGACCGCGAAGATGGTCATCGCCTCCGCGAACCGGTTGATGGCGGTACGCCACTTCTGCCGGAACAAGAAGAGCACGGCACTGATGAGGGTACCGGCGTGGCCGATGCCCACCCAGAACACGAAGTTGACGATGGCCCAGCCCCAGCCGATGGGGTTGTTGAGGCCCCAGATGCCGGTGCCCTCCCAGAAGAGGTAGGCGATGGCACACAGCAGCATCGTCAGCACGGTCGAGGCCGCGCCGAAGGCCACCAGCCACGGGATCGTGGGGGGCTTCTCGACGATCCGGCAGATCGTGTCGGTCACCGACCCGAAGGTCGGATCTCCCGCCACGAGGGGCGGCGGAAAGATGGTGTCGTCTCGCGTCAGGGTCGCCATTTCGTCACCCGACCAGCTTGGGGTTGGGGTTGCGCACCTTGGCCAGGTACGACGTGCGCGGGTGCAGGTTCAGCTCGGTGAGGAGCTGGTAGTCCCGCGACTGGGCCTTGAGCTTCGCCACGCGGCTGGTCTTGTCGTTGATGTCGCCGAACACGATGGCGTCGGTCGGGCACGTCTGCTGGCACGCCGGGGTGATGGCCCCGATGAGCGTCCGCGCCTCGTCCTCGCGACCCTGCTGGCTGGCCATGCGGGCCTGCCGCTTGCCCAGGTTGATGCGCTGGGTGCAGTACGTGCACTTCTCCATCACGCCGCGGAACCGGACGGTCACGTTCGGGTTGCGCTGCATGTGGACCAGCTCGTCCTGGCCCTTGGAGTAGTTGTAGAAGTTGAAGCGCCGCACCTTGAAGGGGCAGTTGTTGGCGCAGTACCGCGTGCCGATGCAGCGGTTGTACGCCATGTCGTTGAGCCCCTCGGGGGTGTGGGTCGTGGCCGCCACCGGGCAGACGTTCTCGCAGGGCGCCGTCTCGCACTGCTGGCAGCCCATGGGCTGGTGGACCACCTGCACGTCGTCGTCCTGGCCGACGAAGTAGCGATCCATGCGGATCCAGTGCAGCTCGCGACCGCGACGCACCTGATCCTTGCCCACCGACATGATGTTGTTCTCAGACACGCAGGCGACCAGGCAGGCGTTGCAGCCGGTGCAGGTGTTGAGGTCGATGGACATGCCCCACTGGTGGCCCTGGCTGTAGTCCCAGTCCGGGTAGATGGACTTCGCCTCGGGGTGCACCACGACGGCCTTGGGCGGCGCCTTGCCGTGCTCCAGGATGCCGGGCTTCGCGAAGGTGGGGTTCTTCTGGAACCCCTCCATGCTGGCCTCGCGCACCAGGGGGCGGGCGGCGTAGCCGAAGCCGGGCTCCTGGGAGCCGTAGCGCTGCACGCAGGCCAGCGGGTACTTGCCCGCCTTCTTCTGCAGCTTGCCGCCCGTCGCCAGGTCGGGGTTGCTGCTGGCGCGGATGGGGCCGACGTCAAACCCGACCTTGCCCTCGTCGTGGTAGGGCAGGTAGCCGTCGAAGTCGCGGCCATAGCCCAGCGTGACGACGGCGGTGCCGTCGGCGATGCCCGGGGTGATCCAGATCACGCCGGCGATCTGCTGGCCACCCACCGCGAGGTCCGCGCGGTCCTCGTTCTCCAGGTTCAGGGCCTCGGCCGTCGCCATGTTCACCGAGATCGTGTTGTCCCAGGTGATCTTGGTGATGGGGTCGGGGGCCTCCTGGAGCCAGGAGTTGTTGGCGAACCGGCCGTCGAAGAGGTTCGGGTCCTCGACGAAGACCACCTCGAGGTTGCGCGCCGTGGGCAGCTCGCCCGCGGCCGCCGGCGTCAGGGTGCCGAGGCCCTGGGGCTTCTTGTAGACGGGCACCGAGCCGAAGAGGGGGGTGTCGGTCACGCCATCGTGCAGCCACCGGCGCCACTTCTTGTGGAAGCCCGGGCCGCCCATGCGCCCCTGCCAGAAGCCGCGCACCTGGCTGTAGCCATCGACCTTGGCCTCGTCGAGGATGCGAGCCAGCAGCTCGATCTCGCTCCAGGCGCCATGCAGCGGGGCGATCAGGGGCTGCTGGATGGTGACGGTGCCGTCCGTGGCGGCCCAGTCACCCCAGGCCTCCAGGAAGTGGGCCCGCGGGAGCGTCCAGGTGGCCAGCCGGGCGGTCTCGTCCACGTGGTCGCTCAGGGCGATCGTCGTCTTGGCCTTCTTGAAGGCCTCAGCGAAGCCCAGATCCCCGGGCGCCGTGTAGACGGGGTTGCCGCCCAGCACCACCAGGGTGTCCACCCGGCCGGCGTTGAGCGCCTCGGCGAGGGCCCGGATGGAGGCCATGTCACCGGGCTCGTCGTCCGCCCGACGGGCATCGGGGAAGTAGGTGACCGTCTTGCCCTGGCTGCCGATGGCGAGGTTGAGCAGCGCCGTGAGGGCGTGCACCACCGGCGACGTCCGGCGGCCGGCGATGACCAGCCCGTAGCGGTGGACCTCGCCAGCGCCCTTCTCGCTCATCAGGTCCTCGGCCGCCACGGCCGCGAACTTGCGGACCTTGGGGTCGAGGCCGGCCGTGAGGCCCGGCGCCGCCTGGGTGACCAGGATGGGGAACGCCCCGCCGAGCTTCGCGACCTCCTCCACCAGGGCCCACGCGAACTGCTCGATGCGGCTCGTGGGGAGGCGGAGGCGGTGGTCGGCGTTGGTGCCCGTGACCGAGAAGCGGCCCTCGACGGCGTACAGGCGGCTCATGCCGCTCTGCTCGTTCTCGAGCTTGCGGGTCTGGGCCCAGCGGTAGCCGTTGGCCACCGTGTCGCCTTCGGTCCCAAGGAAGTCGCTGTCCAGGGCCAGCACCGTGGTGGCCATGTTCAGCTCGTAGCGGGCCCGCGCCGGCATCTCGAGGGCCGCCTTGAGGCCCTCGCGCTGCCCATCGTCGGAGACCGGCTCGTAGGTGTACCAGGTGGCGTCGGGGAAGGTGGCCCGGATGCGGCGCTTCAGGTGCGAGAGCGTCGGCGAGGGGGTCGACTCCGACACGAAGGCCAGGCCCCGACCCTGCTGGGCGAGCAGCCCCCGGAAGTGCGAGCGGACGAAGTCGGAGGCGGCCTCCCACGACGTCGGCGCCTTGCCCTTCTGGGGCACCCGCGCCCGGGTGGGGTCATACAGGTTGAGCACCAGGCCCTGGTGCACCCCCGACGCCTTGCCGAAGCTGCTGGGGTGATCGGGGTTGCCCTCGATCTTGGTGGGCCGCCCCTCGTGGCTCTCCACCAAGAGCCCGATCACGTTGCCGCCCACATGGGTGGCCGTCGCGAAGTGCTGCTTGATGCCCGGCAGGAACTCCTCCGGGGCCCGGCTGTAGGGGACGATGTGATCTTCGGGGCGGCGCACGCAGCCGGCCATGGAGGCCATGGCCATGGACGCGCCCATCACCCCCAGGAAGTGGCGACGCGTCGAGCCGTCCAGCTCGGGCGCCTCGGTGGCCTCGGCGAACTCGTCCGCCTGGGCCTTCTCGAACGCCTCGTTCTGCTGCAGCTCATCGAGGCTGCGCCACAGGCGCCGTTCGTCGGTCGTCTTCATCGGTGGCACCCCGAGCAATGCAGCGGCGGGTTGACCCCATTCTCTTCCTTGAGCTTCTTGCCCAGGGCGAGCTGGTCCTCTTCCTTCATCGCTTCCGCGTAGCCCATCGCCGTGACCTTGTCCTTGGGGCGCAGGAACTTCTCCGGCGCCCGGTGGCAGTCGAGGCACCAGCCCATGTTGAGGGGCTGGGCCTGGGCGACGACGACCATCTCGTCGATGCGGCCGTGGCACGACTCGCAGCCGACGCCCACGTTGATGTGGGCGCTGTGGTCGAAGTACGCGTAATCAGGCGTCTTGTGGATGCGGAGCCACTTGATGGGCTCGTCGTTGGCGAAGCTCTCCCGGACGGGGACCAGCGCCACGCTGTCGGTGCGCACCTGCTTGTGGCAGTTCATGCAGGTCTGCGTCGGCGGGACGCGGGCAGCGGTGCTCCCCTCGACCCCCGTGTGGCAGTACCGGCAGTCCATGCCGAGGTCGCCCGCGTGCAGCTTGTGGCTGTACGCGACCGGCTGCACGGGTCGGTAGCCGACATCCGTGTAGCGCGGCGAGAAGTAGTACCAGATGCCGCCGATGATCAGTGCGGTGGCGATGGGGCCGATGATGCCGAAGAGGACGGGCGGAACCTTGTTGTGCCACGCAGGAAAGACGTAGGGCTCGTCCTTCCCTGTCCCCTCCGGAATCCGGTGCTCCTCGGTGCTCATTCAACACCCCTTGTCGGCGTCCGGACGCCCTCCTGGGGCCGCCCGACGTCGAGTCCGGTCCGAAAGCCTGTGCGCGCCCGGCGAGACCAGCGCGCCGCTCCGGACCCCGATCCGTTGCGGTCGCCCCACTCCCTGGGCAAGTCCCGTTCCACCGACGGGCGGCGCTATCTAGCACTCCAAACCCGCGAAGTCCATCACAAAACAGGCGAGCCCCAGTGCGGCGAAAGGTCGCAGCGCGGCAGAATGCCGCGCCGCAGGCGGGCGGGCTGTCAGCTCAGGTCGTCGTGCTCGATGCCCCACGCCTTGAGCTTTCGCTGCAAAGTCCGGCGGTTGATTTCGAGGATGCGGGCGACGTGGGTCACGTTCTTGTGGTGGGCGAGGAGCCCGAGGATGTGGCGACGCTCCAGCGCCTCCAGCGAGATTTCTTCCACCGCCTCGTCCGCGAGGGTCGCCTGGGGCGCCACGCTCGGCGGGGAGACCTGCACGAAGGGGTTGGCGGCCAGCATCCGGCGGACGAGCTCGGCGGTCACCTGCCCCCCCTCCGCGAAGAGCGCCACCCGGCGCGCCAGGTTCACCACCTCGCGCACGTTGCCCGGCCAGTCATGGGCCAGGAGCAGCGCCTCGGCGTCCGGGGCCACCGCCAGGGCCGTGCTGCCCACGCGCCCCAGCCAGTGGTGCACGATGGGCAGGATGTCCTCGCGCCGGTGCCGCAGCGGCGGCAGCTCCAGCGGCAGCACCTGCAGGCGGTAGAACAGGTCTTCCCGAAACCGCCCGTCCAGCACCTCGCGGCGCAGATCCCGGTGCGTGGCCGCCACCAGCCGGCCCCGGAACGTCTGCTCCCGGGTATCCCCCACCGCCCGGAACGTCCGCGTCTCCAGCACGCGCAGCAGCTTGGCCTGGTGGGCCAGGGGCAGCTCTCCCACCTCGTCGAGGAAGAGCGTCCCCGCCCCGACCTCGGCGAAGAGGCCCGGCTTGGGGCGGTCGGCCCCCGTGAAGGCCCCCCGCACATGGCCGAACAGCTCGCTCTCCACCAGCTCGCCGGGCAGGCAGGCCATGTTCACGGCCAGAAACGGCGCGTCGGCGCGCCGCGAGCCGTGGTGAAGCGTCCGCGCCGCCACCTCCTTGCCCGTCCCCGTCTCGCCGGTCAGCAAGACGGGCTCGTCCGCGTCGGCCAGCCGCCCCAGCAGGTCGCGCAGGCCCGCCGTCGCCGGGCTCTTGCCCACCAGCGCCTGGGCCGGGGTCGCGGGCGCCGCCGCCTGCTCCAGGATGGGCGCCAGATCGGCCGCATCCACGGGCTTGGTCAGGAACGTGTAGGCCCCCAGCCGCATGGCCTCTACCGCGTCGGGTACGCTGCCATGGCCCGTCAGCACCACCACCGGCACCGACCGCGCCGGCGTCCGCCGCAGCACCTCCAGCCCGCCCAGATCGGGCATGCGCAGATCCAGCACGGCCACATGGGGCGCGGGCCCGCCCTCGGCGCCGCCCAGCACGGCCACCGCCGGCGTGCCCCCGTCCAGCACGGCCACCTCGAAGCCTCGCCGCCGCAGCGCCTTGGCCATGGCCGTCCCGAAGGCCGGATCGTCGTCCACCAGCAAGACGCGCAGCGGCTCCGCCGACGTGCCGTTCATGAGACCCCCGCCTGGCTCGCGGCTTCGCCGCGGTCGATCCCCAGCTTCTTCATGCGGCTCTGCAGGGTGCTCGGCTTGAGCCCCAGCACCGCGGCAGCGCCGTCGGGGCCATACAGGCGACCGCCGGTGCGGCGCAAGACCGCCTCGATGTGCGCGCGGATCACCACGTCGAGCGGCGCGAGCTCCGCCGTGGGCGACGGGAGCGGCGCCGGCTCCAGCGCCACGCCGCTGTCGAAGTCCTCGGGCAGCAGGGCCCCCGCCCCCCGCAAGATCGTCGCCCGCTCCAGGGCGTTGCGGAGCTGGCGCACATTGCCCGGCCAGGCCCGCCGCCGCAGCAGCGCCACCGTGGCCTCCGGCAGCTCCCAGGGTCCCCGCCCCGACCGCTGAGCCAGGTCGGCCAGCACCTGCCGCGCGATGGCCGGCACGTCCGCCAGCCGCTCCCGCAACGGCACGATCTGCAAGGGAAAAACCTCCAGCCGGTAGAACAGATCCTCTCGGAACCGGCCCGCCCTGACCGCCGCCTCCAGGTCCACATGGGTCGCCGCCAGGATGCGCACGTCCACCTTCACGGTCTGATCCGAGCCCACCGGCTCGAAGGTGCCCGACTGGAGCACCCGCAGCAGCTTGGCCTGCGCGTCCAGCGGCAGGTCACCGATCTCGTCGAGCAGCAGCGTCCCGCCGTTCGCCGTCAGGAAGCGCCCCGGCCGGGCCTGGCCGGCGCCGGTGAAGGCCCCCTTCACATGGCCGAAGAGCTCGCTCTCGATGAGGGCCTGCGGGATGGCGGCGCAGTTGAGCTTCACGAACGGCCGCCCGCGCCGGGGGCTCCAGCCGTGGATCGCCTGGGCCAGCACCTCCTTGCCCGTCCCCGTCTCGCCGCGGATGAGCACCGGCACCTCGGTCACCGCCACCTGCCGGGCCTGCCGGCACAGCCGCTCCATGGCCGGCACCCGCGAGGCCTCCAGCAGGGCCCCGGGATCCTCCACCCAGCCCGCCTCCCGGGCCAGCAGCCGGTTCTGCTCCTCCAGCCGCCCGCGCCAGTCGTCCAGCAGCCGCGTCTGGCGGGCGTACAGGATGGCCAGCCCCACGATCTGCCCGTAGACCCCGGCCAGGGCCACCGCCTGGCTCGGGTAGGGGCTGCAGATGCTGCGATCCAGCGTGATCACGCCCAGATCCCGCTCCCCCGCGAACAGCGGCACCACCATGCAGGCGTGGCCCTCGGGCAGGTCCAGCACCCCGTCGTAGGGATCCCCCTCGGGCGAGGCGTGGTCGTGCTCCAGCAGGGCCACCGGCCGGCGCGTCTCCAGCGCCCGCCGGATCGTGGGGAAGCGATCGAGGTGGACGCGGTGGCGCCGGACCTGCGCGCTGGCCAGCGGCCCCCGGGCCGCCCGCACGCTCAGGGCCTCCCCCTCCAGCTCCAGCACCGCCGCCAGATCGTAGGGCAGGATCTCCCCCAGCGCGGCCAGGGCGCGATCCAGCAGGTCGTCGAGGGCCTGCGGCCGCGCCGCCAGCTCGGCGAGCGCCTGGATCTCTTCGGTGTAGTCGAGCATGGCCCCTCCGCCGGCACCGAAATCTCGGTGCAACAGATACCGGAACCCCGGTGCCGGGTGCAGCCCCCTCGGGCCCGTCAGCCCCGAAGACGGGCCGCGACGCGGCCGATCAGCTCGGCCTCGTGGGCGTCGGTGACCTCCTCGAGCCAGCGATTCACCTCGCCGAAGGCGATCATCGCGACCAGCGCATCCCAGACCGGATCCGCGGCCGCGAGCGCCCGGGCCACCAGGGGGTGGGTCGTGTCCAGGCAGATCCCGTCGGCGCCGCAGCGGACGGGCAGCTTCCCGTCGCCCGGGGCCGCCCGCAGGCGGTCCAGCTCCAGGCCGGCCAGGTCGCCGTCGAGGGCCGCCCGCACCCGCTGCACCAGCAGGTCGGCCGGCGGCACCGCCGGCGCCTCGGGCGGGGGCGGTGGCGGCGGCAGCCACGGCGGCACCGCGCCGATCAGCGACTCCAGCGCGCCCAGGGCCTCGACCCGGATGACGACATCCCGGCCATCGGCCACCGCCTCCGGGGTGGCGAGCCGCAGCCGCCCGTCGGCCTGCAACGACCGCAAGTCACTGATATTGAAGGCTTCTCCCCCCAGGCCATCCACCACGGGCACCTGCTCCAGGGCCGGAAACTCCCGCGCCAGCGCCAGCGCCAGCCGGCGCGCGCGCGGCAGCCGATCGTCCCCGGGCACGGGCCAGTCGGCGATGAGCGCCTCCACCGCCGCGGGCCCCGCGACCGCCGCGAGGCGCCCGGCGAGCCCAGCGGGATCCACGAGCGCCACCGGCCGATCCCCCTCGAACCGCAGGGGCTCGTCGGGCGCGTCGACCCCGCCCACCAGCGGCAGCGGCAGGCCGCCGACGGTGGCGACGGGCCGCAGGCCCCGGCACACGGTCAGCGTCCCCGGCTGCCCGGGCGGCCCCAGCCCGACCTCGGCCACGAAGCCCTCGCCCACCACCCGCACCACCCCCAGGGCCTCGCCGGGCGCGGGCCCCAGGCGCGGGCGGGGCGCGATCAGGCCCAGGGCGCGCGCTCGCCGCGCCTCCACCTCCAGCTCCCCCGCGTCGCGCCAGGCGCCCGCGAAGAGCGCCTCCAGCAGCGACCACCAGGTCGCGTCGGGCACCAGCGTGTCGGCGGGGGTGTCCGCCGTGGGCCGCAGCCGGTACGGCAGACCCGCCGGCGCGCGCTCGGCCACCTCGCGCAGGCTCAGCCGGCTCCCCCCCACCGTCCGCACCAGGGGCACCGCCGCCAGCGCCGGCGCCCAGGCCAGCAGGCGGTCCAGCGCGGGCGTCTCCACCTCGCCGTCCAGGGGCCAGCGGTTGCCGAAGAGGGCCCGGACGAAGGCATCCCCCCGGCCGTGGCGGGGGCCGCCTTCGGCCAGCTCCAGCTTGCTCGCGGGGATGCCGGTGTGGGCCACCACCCGGCGCAGGGAGGCGCCCGCGTCCTGGAACAGGCAGCGCAGCGCGTCGCGGTACAGCGCCTCGCCCCCCTCGGCCCCGCGGGCCTCGCGGGCCTGGCGGTGCAGCTCGACCCAGAGGGGCGACGGGAAGGCGCAGCCCACCAGCGCCCAGGCCAGCGCGCGGAGAGGGACGCCGTCGCCCAGCCGCGCCGTGGCCGCCGCCAGCAGGGGCAGCACCGCCTCGGCCACGAGGCCGCGCAGCCGGTCGAGCTTCGGCCCCTCGGCCGGCGCCTCCCAGGCCTCGTCGGGCTCGACGTCCGCCGCGTCCACCACCGCCTGCAGCCCGGGCAGGCCGAGCCGCAGGGGCACCACCCCCAGGCGTCGCCCGCGCAGGTGCACCACCAGGCGCTCCTCGCAGCCCGGCAGGAAGCCCAGCAGCCCATCCACGTCCCGGCCGGTCACCGGCACCCGCACCAGCGCGTCGGGCAGCGCCAGGGGGCTCAGCGGCCGGTCCATGAACGCCGCCTCGCGCCGCGCGCGATCCACCACCTCGGCGTACTCGGGCAGCGTCACCCCCAGCAGGCGCTTGATCGCCTCCCGCTCCCGGCCATCGACCCGCAGCACATGCCCCGCCGGCCCCGCCTCGGCGGGCGGCCGGGTGTCGCGGTCGCTCAGCCAGATGGCCTCCCCCGCCGCGCGCCACCGCGCCACGTCCAGCAGGCTGGCCGGCCCGCTGGCCCCCAGCACCTGGAACCCCTTGATCTCCGACAGCTTCTGGACGAGCGGCTCCCGCTCCAGGTTCTCGGGACGCCGGGCCTTGCCCCGCGCCAGGCGCTCCAGGGCGAAGAGCACATGCAGCCAGCCCTCGGCCCGCACCTCGGGGGCCAGCCGACCGGCCATCGCCTCGACCAGGGCCTCCAGCACCGCGGGGATGGCCGCCTCCAGGCGCGCCACGACGGCCTCGCGCACGTCCGGGGCGATGCGGGCCCCCGCCGTCGTCAGCGCCACCGCCGCCTCGTCCACCTCGACCGCCGCCTCCACCGCCGCGGTCAGCCGGCGCTCCAGCACCGCCACCTCGCGCCCCCGCGCCACCAGGCGGATGCGCCCCCCCTCGTCGGCGGGGAACGGCTGGCGCAGGCCCAGCTCGCCCCGCTCCACCGCCAGGACCGAGAAGACCGCGCCGGGATCCACCGCGGCCGCCGCCGCCGGCAGGTGACGCCAGAGCCGCTCGACGGCGAACGTCCGCGTCCAGGCCGTCGACGACAGCACGCTCTCCTCGCCCAGCAGACGGCGCAGGTGGCCGTTGAGGGTGGTGTGCGTGCGCAGCAGGAGGCCGCGGTAGCCCTCGGGCCGCGCCTCGGGGCGCGACCCATACAGGATGGGATCGTCGGGGGTGGCGAGCCGCACCTGGCCGAGGCTCACCGGCTCCCCCTCCGCCGTCTCGAACACGGGCACGGCCATCAGAGACGGGAACCGGGCCAGCAGGCGCGAGAGCGGCGGCGCGCCCCCCGACGTCGACAAGAACCCGGGCCCCAGCACGGCGAGCGTGAACGCCAGCGCCTGCTCGTCCTCGATGCCCGGCAGCGGCTTGCCCGCCTTCAGGCTCTCGGCCACCGCCTCCGGCGTCGATCCCCAGCCGGCCCGCAGGATCGCCAGGTACCTCTCCTCGGCCTCGGGCGCGGGGTGCTGGGCGTGCAGGGCCTCCCACGTCGCGCGGTGGGTCGCCGTCGGGGCGATCAGATCGAGCAGCGCGCGCACGAGGCGCAGCCGGCCGCCGCCGGGATCCGGCCCGCCGCCCAGCAACCGCGGCAGCACCTGGACCACCGCCGCCACCAGGCCCCGGCGCTGGGCTCGATCACCCGCTGACACGAGAAATCCGTTTTGAAGTCGGGGTGTTGCAGCGCCGCCACCAGCCCGGGCAGCGGACTCGCCAGGGTGACGACCTCGACCGGGCGGCCGTCGACCCAGAGCTGCACCGACAGGGCCACCCCCCACCGCGACGACGGCTCGCGGCCATCTGCAGGCCCACGACCCCCTCGAAGCCCCCATGGGCCACCGCCTCGACCCGCAGGTGGGTGGCGTCGTCGAAGTCCAGCCCGGGCCGGGCCCGCGGCCGCGCGAGGAAGGCCGCGCGGGCCTCGGCCTCGGCGTAGGCCGCCTCGCCCGAGGTGAGGGCGATCGCGCCGAAGATGGCCTCGAGCAGCCCGCGCTCGTCGCGGTCCAGGCAGAGCAAGGGCGGATCGACCGCCAGCGGCGGGCGCCCCGGATCCACGAACCGCAGCGGCCGGCCATCGGCGCGCCAGGCCGCCAGCAGCGCCAGGCTCGCCATCGACCCCGACGAGGTGGCCACCAGCGGCACGCCCCGCAGGGGATCATCGGCGGCCTCGGCCAGCCCGGCCAGCCAGGGCGCAGGCGCCTCGGGCGAGGGCGTCACCCCCGCGAGCTGCTGCCGTAGCCGCGCCGCCGGCTCCCCCAGGCGGGCCTGATCCAGCCAGGCCCGGATGACCACCCGCCCCGCATCCCCCGGGTGCCGGGCCAGGCGGCGCGCGAGCCCCGCGATCAGGGCGGGCGTCGCCGCCGCGGCCGCGTCGAGGGCGGCCAGGAACGTAGCGTCCTCCTCCACGTCGTCGAAGAGCTCGGTGGGGGTGAAGGGCCCGTGCAGCAGGATCTCCAGCCCCGGCAGCGCCACGGGCATGCGCCGCTCCCCGAGCAGCCGGCCGTCGAGGGCGAAGAAGGCGGTGGCGTGCGCCGCCTGCCCCGGGTGAAGGCCGATTTCCCCTGAGATTCCAGCCCCTTCCACCCCCTGGCGGGCCAGCCAGCCCTCCCCGGGCAGGCGCACGTCCACGAAGCGGCGGGCGTAGCGGCGCCGGTTCTCGGCGATGGTCAGCATGCGATCGAGGGCCGCCGTGCGATCCTCGACGGCGTCGCCGAAGAACGCCGCCAGGCGCTCCCGGTCCCCCTGGGTCGGCGCCTCGACGCCCGGCCCGGCCACCAGCAGCACGGCGTCCCACGGCGCCTCGACCGCCAGGCCGAGGGCGGCGAAGCGATCGGCGAAGGCCGCGGTGACGAAGGCGGGGCGCGCGCTCAGCGCCGACGTGGGCGCCCGCCCGCCCCAAGGCGCGGCCAGAACGGGGTGGCGGCCAGGCGCGCGGCCAGCCCCTCGCCGTACTGCTCGGCCCAGACGCCCGGCGGTGGCGCGTACAGCAGCTCCCGCACCAGCGCCGCCTCCGCCTCCTCGGGCCGATCGGCCAGCAGGGCCAGCAACGAGGTCAGGCGCGCCTGCTCCACCAGCCCCAGCAGGCGCGCGTAGGTGGCGTCTTGCACCACGTCGGCCTGGGACACATCGGTGCGCAGGCCGGGCGCCATGGCCACCGCCCGGAAGCCCGGCGCGGCCGGCAGCGGGACCTGCCGGATGGTGACCCCCGCCGCGACGATGGCCACCGTGCCCGGCGCCTCGTCGAGGGCGTGGCCCCCCGCGACCCGGGCGTCCCCGTCGGTGACCTCGGCCCAGGACGCCAGCTCCGCCCGCAGCCGATCCAGGCCGCCGTCGAGCCGGGCGTCGTTCAGCGTCAGCGGGACGGGGCAGTAGGCGCAGCGATCCGCCAGCAGCTTTCGCTCGGGCAGGCTGCCCCCCAGCGCCCGGACGAATCGCACCAGGTTGCCGAGCCGCAGCCGGTCGCGCACATGGACGCGCGTCCCCGCCCGCGTCGGCGCCAGCGGCCCGAAGGCGTCGTCCTGCCCGGGGCGGGCCTCCAGGAAGGCGCCTCCGCTCTCGACGCGCACATGCCGGGGCGCCAGGGCCAGGGCCGCGTTCACCCCCAGGGCCAGGTGCCGCCGCGCGGCCAGCCCGCCCGCGTCCCCGCCCCCGAAGAGCGCCCCGTACAGCTCATCGAAGTCCTCGACTTCAAAGGACTCTCCGTCGAAGGACAGCCACATGTCGTCGGTGTCGATCTCGAAGGACAGGGCCGTCGCGCCCCGCAGCACGGCCGCCCGCACGAGCTGCAGCAGGTACTCCAGCGGCTCGGCGAGCTGGAACTGCCGCATCTTCTCGCGGGCCTTGTCGCGATCCAGCGAGAACGCCCCGGCCGAGTCCACCGTGCCCTCGGCCACGAGGTCGGCCAGCAGGCCGTCGATGCCCTTGCTCCCCTTGCTCATCGGCCCCCCTCCCCCCGCAGCCGCAGCGTGGCGGCCAGCAGCGCCGCGTCGCGGTCGGGGTCGACGGGGCTTCGCAGGAAGAACAGCCGCACCAGCATCCACGCGGCGGCCGCCGGCTCCGTGGCCGCCAGGCGGATGAGGTGGGCCACGGTGGGGTGGTCCACGTTGACCACCAGCGTGCGCTTGCGGGCCAGCAGCCCGGCGTCGAGCCGCCGCAGCTCCGCCATGGGCACCGGCTCGGTCGCATCGGGGGTGGTGATGGCCGCGTCGTCGGCGAGCGCGGGGGGCAGGTGGGCCAGCACCACGTCGCCCAGCTTCGCCCCCACCGCCCCCAGCAGGCGCCTCGTCGCCTCCTGCAGCGGCCGGAACCGCTCGTTTTCCTTCGAGGTTTCGGGCAGACGGGGCAGCACGAAGCGCCGATGCAGCGCGGGAACGTCGGCCCCCGCCGCCTCGCGGGCCGCCCCCAGCGCCGCCTCCGGCAGGAGCAGCACCCGATCCCCGGCCTGGTGGCGGCGGGCCGAGAGCGCGTCGGCCTCGGGCGCGTGGTACAGCCGCCCGCGGCTCGCCGCCTGGCGCACCGCGCTGATGGACAGCGCCCCGCCCTCGGCCGGCAGCACCGGCTCCCCCAGCAGCTCGGCGGGGACGGCCCCGAGGCGCAGCCGGTCGGCCAGGGCCCGCCACGTCTGCTGCGTCCCCCCCGCGCAGGCCTGGGCCAGCAGCGCCGCGTGGAGCGGCTGCCCGGCCAGGCGCCGCACGATGGCCATGGCCCGCTCGTACTGGGCGTCGTGCAGCACGTTGTCCCGGGTCAGCGTGTGCTCCAGGTACCGGCTGCTCACCTTGAAGGCCAGCCCCGCCAGCCCCTGCTCGGGCCCCTCATGCAGCGTCAGCCCCTTGTTGTAGAAGCCGGCGAAGGTGCGGCCATCGGTCGGCACGCCCACCAGCACCAGCGTCCCCTCTTCGGCGTGGCGCACCTCGCAGAGCGCGTCCAGCGCCAGCGGCCCCGACACCAGGCTGCCATCCAGCCAGATCTCGCCCTCCACATGCTTGCACCAGTAGCGCAGCACCTCGCCGGCCCGCGCCCGCAGGCCCTCGCACCGCTCGGCCGTCACCGCCTTCAGGATGCGGATGCGCGTCCCCGCCACCGGCTCGTCCAGGGCGATGCGCACGAAGCTGCGATCCTGCTTGAAGAGGATGCGCCAGCGCTCCCCGCCGCGCCCCGTGTCCACGCACACCGCATCGGGCTTCAGCGCGAACACCGAGACGAACCCGATGCCGAACCGCCCGATCTTGGTGAAGTCGCCCTCTTTCGACGAGCTGAACAGGCGGGTGAGCCGGGTGTCGATGATGGCCCGGTCCATCCCCTCGCCGTAGTCCTGCACCTCGATGGTCATCACGCCGTCGGCGTGCTCGAACGTCACGTCGATCTGGCGGCTGCCGGCGTCGAGGCTGTTCTGGACGAGCTCACGCAGGCACGCGAGGGGATCGCTGAACTGCTGGACGAGGGTGTCGAGGGCGTCATCGACGCCAACAGGCTGGGCCACGAGACCGCTCCGCGCCGGGGTGCGGGCAAGATACAACGCCAGATCACTGATCCGCCTGGGAAATCCGGGGGGGCGCCCCCCTCAGGGCACCGCGCGGGATCCCTTGGGCGGCTGGCGGACGCGGCCGCGGATGCGGCCCTCCAGCACCTCGACGGGCACCGGCGGCTCCAGCAGGAAGCCGTGGCCGCGGCTCTCGATCTTCACCGAGACGTTCTCGCCCTTGTAGTTGACGGTGCGGCCGTAGCGGACGGGCAGGTTGCCCTCGCGCACCACCGTCCGGTGCTTGAGCAGGTAGTCGCCCAGGCGGACGGCCAGGTGGTTGAAGAGGCGGTGGCAGCCATGGCTGGCGCCCCGGATGATCGTCCGGTAGCTCACCGAGCCGTGGGCGCGGATGCCATTGTCGAAGTACACCACCGTGCCGTCCCGCCGCGTGACGGGCTTGTGGTGGATGAGCATGACCAGCCCGTAGGCCGAGGCGTAGCTCGGGCCCAGCAGCTCGGTCTTGGCCCGGTAGCCGCCCCGGCCGTCGGGCTGGACGATGTCGTCGTCGGGGGTCGAGGGGGGCGGCAGCCACGACGGCGTGGCCACCAGGCTGCGCCAGACCCGCGGGCCCACGTCGGAGTTCTTGTACTTGTAGACGATGGACCCGTCCTCCTCGCGCTCCTCCTTCCACGAGCCGATGGTCGTGGGCCAGTGGAACAGGGCGATCTCCTTGCCCTGGTGCTGCGCGAAGAGGGTGAGGGTGGGCCGCCGCGAGACCGGCTGGCTGCGGCGCTTGCCCGACGGGCCGATGGGGTAGTCGTACCAGACGTCGCCGCGATCGACCTCGGCGCGCAGCTCCATGTGCGCGCTCTGCCACGGCGGCCGGGGCGGCAGCTTGACCGCCACCGCCAGCCCCGCCAGATCGCCGAGCCGGGGCATGGCCTCGGCGGCCGCCTCGGGGGACGTCCAGCCCAGGGCCGTGGCCGCCGCTTCCGTGGCCGGCGACAGGAAGTCCTCGACGCCGTTCTTCAGGGGCACGTCCGCCAGCGGGTGGCGGTACTCGGCCGAGTCCAGGTCGCGCCCGAACACCTGCCGGGGCTCGCCCAGCGCCGAGCCATCCTCGATGATGCCCCCCGCCTCGCCGACGCGCTCGCGCAGCGCCCGCAGCAGCGCCCGGAAGTCGAGCTCCCGGCTGTCCATCACCACGTAGTCTCGGGTCTCCAGGTCCAGGTGGGAGCGCCCGCCCAGCATCTGCTTGCGCTGGTACTTCTCCAGGGCGAGCTGGGTATCCCACCCGAAAAACCCATCGGGATCAGGACGTTGCGTGAGCCGATCGCAGCGCAGATGGGCCTGCATGGCCTCGATGGCCGCCACCCGCGCCCGCGACTTCTGCCAGCGCGCCACCGCCGCCGCCCACTTCTTCTCTTCGCCCAGCGCCTCGAACTCGGCCACCCCGGGCTTCGGGCCGTCGGGGTTGCGCTTCATCAGCTCCTTGGTGAACCGCGCCTCGGCGGCATCCACGGCCTTGATGCGCGCCTTCTGGCTCTTGGGATCCTCGTAGGGCGAGAGGCGCCGCGTGAGCGCCAGCAGGGGCTTGTTCTTCACCTTCGCCCGGCAGGCGTGGCGCTCCTCGTCGGTGATGCGCGCCCGCAGCACCGAGAAGTTGGGGAAGATGCCATAGGGCTCCAGGAACTCGTCGACCCGGGCGCGGCCCTCCACCTCAGCGTCGGTCACGCGGCCCGCGGCCAGCTTCAGGTAGATGGACCGGTACGGCTGGATGCCCGCCTCGCCGAGGGACGGATCCTCGGTGAGGAGGGTGGGCGTCCAGGCGTCCGAGAGGTCGAGCCGCGTCAAGCCCTCGGCCTCCACGGCGTCCGCGCAGACCCAGCGCACCGCGCAGCCGGCCTCCATCACGGGCAGCGCGTCGGCGCAGGGCGGCGGGCCGGCCTGCCCGGGGGGGCAGACGGGCGCGGCCAGGACCAGGAAGAGGGTGAGCGTGCCTGCCATCACCCGGACGTGCTACCACGGGGGAACGCGGGCCGCAACCTTTCGAGATCATGGAAAAAATCCAGGCTCACGGCGGCCGGGATTGACCCCGCGCCCAGCGACCGGGAGCATGCCCCGACCCCCGACGGAGGCCCCATGACCGCCCGACGCCTGCTGCCGCTCCTGCTCGCCCTGACCGCCTGCGATGACGCTGGCGGTGGCGCCCGTCCGGCGACCGACGCCACCGGCACGGACGCCGCCCCCGCCGACGCCGCCCCCGCCGACGCCGCCCCCGCCGACGCCGCGCCTGACGATGCCGCGCCCGCCGATGCCAGCCCCGACCTGCCCGACGCCGCGCCGCCGGCCCCCGAGGTCTTCGACGTCAGCGGCTGGCGCGTCGAGGTCACCGGCGCCGCCTGGTCGGTGACGCCCCCCGGCGGCGACGCCCCCGTCCTCGCGGCCGCCGCGGATGACGCCCTCGCCCTGACCCGCGGCGACGCCCGGGTGCAGGCAGCCTTCGGCGGATTCCGCATTGATCTCGTGGACCTGGAAGACCTGACCCCCGTCGGCCCCCCGGCCGTCTCCGCCGATCCGCTGGGCGTGAGCCTGCGCTTCGACCTGGCCGAGGGCGCCGCCACCCTGCGGTTCGAAGACTACGCCGACGGCGCCCTGTGGATCGGCCTCGAGGCCGAGGGCCTGCCCCCCGAGGTGGGCGGCCGGCTGAGCTTCGCCTGCGGCCCCGACGACGGCTTCTTCGGCCTGGGCACCCAGGTCACCGGCCTGGATCTGCGCGGCCGCCGCTACCCGCTCTGGACGCAGGAGCAGGGCATCACCAAGCCCGAGAGCGGCCAGCCCTTCCCCGTCGCCAACATCCCCGAGGCGGCCTACGCGCCCATGGGCATCTGGCACGGCTCGGCCGGCTTCTCGGCCATCATCGGCCACGAGGGCTTCTCGGCCCTCGACCTGTGCGGCGCCCAGCCCGACCGCTGGACGCTGGAGAGCCACCGCGCCCTGCCGTCCTTCGTGCTCGTCCCCGGCGCCACCCCCAAAGACCGCCTCAGCGCCGTCACCGCCCTCGTCGGCCGCCCCACCGTGCCCCCGCCCTGGGCCTTCGCCCCCTGGAACGACGCCGTCGGCGGCCCCGCCCGCCTGCGCGCCGTGGCCGAGGCCCTGCGCGCCGCCGACGTCCCCTCCTCCGCCATCTGGTCCGAGGACTGGATCGGCGGCACCCAGAGCGACGCGGGCTACCGTCTGTCCTACGCCTGGGAGTGGGATCCGGCCACCTACCCCGACCTGCCCGACGACGTGGCCTGGCTGCACGCCCGCGGCTTCGCCTTCCTGGCCTACTTCAACCCGTTCGTGCCGATGCCCACGCGCATGTGGCAGGAGGGCGTCGACGGCGGCTGGCTGGTCAAGGACGCCGCCGGCGCGGTGATTTCGTTTCTGGATCCAGCCTTTAGAGACGCCGGCCTCGTCGACCTGACCGACGCCGCGGCCCGGGACTGGTTCGCCGGCTACGCCCGCACCGCCGCCGCCGACCTGGGCATCGACGGCTGGATGGCCGACTTCGCCGAGTGGCTGCCCATCGAGGCCCGCATGGCCGACGGCCGCGACGGCTGGGCCGCCCACAACCCCTACCCCCTCGCCTGGCAGGCCCTCAACCGCGAGGTCATGGAGGCCGTGCACGCCAACGACCCCCGCGGGGCCGACGACTGGATCTTCTTCGCCCGCTCGGGCTTCGCCTCCATCCACGGCGCCACCAGCGGCCTGGCCCCCGCCCTGTGGGCCGGCGACCAGAACACCGACTGGGATCGCGACGACGGCCTGCCCACCGTCATCCCCATCGGCGCCCACGTCGGCCTCGCCGGCGTCGCCCACTTCGGCAGCGACATCGCCGGCTACACCTCGGTGCTCAACCCGAACACCGACAAGGAGCTCTTCCTGCGCTGGGCCAGCCTGGGCGCCCTCACCCCGCTGATGCGCACCCACCATGGCAGCGATGAGTGCGGCAACTGGACGTTCGACCGCGACGCCGAGAGCCTGGCCCACTTCCGCCGCTGGGCCCGCGTGCACACGCTGCTCTACCCCGTCCTGCGCGGCCTCGCCGAAGAGGCCGCCGCCACGGGCATCCCCCCCGTCCGCCACCCCTGGCTCGTCTACCCCGACCGCCCCGACCTCTGGCGCGACCAGGGCGACTTCTCGTTCCTGGGCGACGCCCTGCTCGTCGCCCCCGTCGTCGAGGCCGGCGCCACCGGCCGCCCCGTCCGCCTGCCCGCCCCCGGCTGGTGGCCCCTCTTCGGCGCCGCCCCCCTGGCCGACGCCGAGCTCCAGGCCGACGCCCCCGCCACCGAGCTGCCCGTCTTCGTGGCCCCCGGCACCCTGCTGCCCCTGCTCGGCGACGTCGTCGACAGCTTCTATGGCAGCGAAGACCCTGAAATCACGGACCTTTCCGCCGTCGCCGGCTGGCACCGGCTGGCCCTCTACCCCGCCGCCGACGGCGCCGTGGCCGGCCGGCTGGGCGGCGAAGCCATCGCCGGCGCGGGCTTCACCGCTCACCCCGACTGGACCCAGGCGCGCCTCGACGACGCCGCCCTGCCCGCCTGCGGCGACCCCCCGTGCGCGACCCCCACCGGCGTGCGCGTGGTCGGCCCGGGCGTGCTCACCATCGGCGCCGCCCGCCTCCCGCTCCCCGCCGGCCGCTTCGACGTGGCCTGGGCCGGCGAGGCCTTCGGCGCCGACGCCGCCCCGACCCCGCTGACCGAGCTGAGCCCGGACATCCCGCCGCCTTGTGAGTAGAGGGCTCCGCGGGGGCTTCCTTGTCTGCTGGCGCCGAGCGGGAACAGGACGACGTTCCCATGGGCCCGGTGCTCGTGACGAGCACCGGTCGGGGGCTCGGGGCTCACCGCGACGGTGGGGGTGCGGTCGGGGTGGTAGGGCGTGTCCGCTTCGCCTGCGAGACAGCGGCCGGGCGATCGGGTATGTCAGAGGCATGACGCCGCTCTCCGCCTCTGCCGAACCCGACGCTGGCCACCTGTGGGAGGCCGCGCGCCTGCTGGTGGAGCGCCTGGGGCCCGCTGTCGACCAGGCCAGCGTGGTAGACAATGGCCTGGATCTGCTGGTCGAGCTGCTGGGGGCCGATCGCGGTCTCGTCATCCTCGGGGCCGATCCGGGGGGGCCGGCGCTGCACGCCCGCGGGCGGGGGCGAGCGCTGTCGCCCGTCGAGCAGGCCGAGGTGAGCCGGGCCCTGCTGGGGCGCGTGGTGGCCGAGGGGCGGGCGGTGCTCACGAGCCCGCTGCACGAGGCCGAGGCGTCGCGCAGCATGGTGGAGCTGGGCATCGTGCACGCGCTGGCGGGGCCGCTGCGGTCGGGTCGCGCCGAGGATGGGACCGAGGGCGCGATCCTGGGCCTGCTCTACCTCGACTTCCGAGGCTTCCGGCGTCGCCTGGGGGCCCGGCACCGCGAGTTCTTCGAGCTGGCCTGTGCGCTGATCGGCATGACGCTCCAGCAGCAGCGGCGGCTGGATACGCTGGATCTGGCGAGCCGCACGGTCGCTCCGCGCGCGGTGGCGCCCCTCGACGCGCTGCTGGGGCTGCCCTCCATGGAGGGGGTGCGGCGCGAGGTGGCGGCGGCCCTGCACGATGACCTGCCGATGCTGGTGGTGGGCGAGTCGGGCACCGGGAAGACGATGCTGGCCCATGCCCTCGCCGAGGCCAGCGGCCGCCACCCCATCGTCCGCGCCACGCTCGGCAGCAGCGATGACCTCAACACCATCGTCAGCGAGCTCTTCGGCCATGAGCGCGGCGCCTTCTCGGGGGCGGTCGACCACCGCAAGGGGCTGGTGGCCTTCGCCGATGGCGGCACCCTGATCCTCGACGAGCTGCTCAACCTGCCGCCCATCGCTCAGCAGCTGCTGCTCGACTTCACCCAGTTCGGGACGTACCGGCCGCTGGGGCACCGGGGCGCGGAGCCGAAGCGCAGCACCGCCCGCATCATCGGCGCCACCCAGGGCGATCTGGCGGCGGCCATCGCGGCGGGCCGCTTCCGCGCCGATCTGTACTACCGGCTGGCCGGGGTGACGGTGACGCTGCCGCCGCTGCGCGCCCGGCGCGCCGAGATCCCCGCGCTGGCGGCCCAGATCCTGGCCGGGACGAGACTCGGGCTGTCTACCGGGGCGCGCCGGCTGCTGGCGGCCCCGGCGGCCGACTGGCCCGGGAACGTGCGGCAGCTCGAGATGGTGCTGCGGCGGGCGAGCGCCCGGGCCCGGCTCGCCCGGCCCGACGCCTCCGAGCTGTCCCCCGACGACTTCACGCCGGGTGATTTCGGTGTGGAATCCATGACTTCGGTGGAGTCGGCGCCCACGACGCCCGCGACGTGGGCCGAGCTGGAGGCGGCGCGGGGGGCCCTGCTGGAGCAGGAGCGGGCGCTCGTCGAGCGCGCCCTGGCGGCCCATGATGGCGTCGTCGCCCACGCCGCGCGGGCGCTGGGGCTGCCCCGGACCACGCTCATCGCCCGCATGGGCCTGCTGGGGCTGCGATCATGATCGTCGACGACCTCGTGGGCTTCCTCGAAGGCGAGCTGGCCGCCCAGGCCGACGCGGATCGGGCGGTGGCAATGGCCGCCTACATGAAGACGGCGCAGCCCTTCCATGGCGTGCCGGCCACGGCCCGCCGGGCCATCGGCAAGGCCGCCGCGAAGCGCTTTCGGCCCACCGACCGTGCCCAGTACGAGGCCGCCGTCGCCGCCGTCTGGGCGCTGCCCCGGCGCGAGACCCGGTACCTCGCCATCCAGCTCGCCCTGGCCTGGAAGCCCACCTCCGCCTCGGTCCCCCTCTTCCGTCGGCTGATCGTCGAGGGCGCCTGGTGGGACACCGTCGACGAGCTGGCCTGCCATGTGATCGGGGGCCTGCTCCTGCGGGAGCCGGCCACCCTGTGGCCCTGGATCGACGCCTGGATCGACGACGCCGACCTCTGGCTGCGCCGCACCGCGCTGCTGGCCCAGAACCGGCACAAGGGCCGCACCGACGCCGCCCGCCTCTTCGCCTTCTGCCGCAAGCGTGCGGATGAGAAGGACTTTTTCATTCGCAAGGCCATCGGCTGGGCGCTGCGCGAGTACGCGAAGACGAGTCCCGAGGCCGTCGTGGCGTTCCTGCGGGCCGAGCGCTCCCACCTGTCGGGGCTGTCGTTTCGGGAGGCGAGCAAGCACCTGGACGTCTGAGGCTCACCGGCCGTGTCACTTTTGCGTGGCGGTCCGGTGACGACCCCGACGATCATCGGGCCCATGCAGACCTGGGATGACATCGGGGTGTGGGGCCAGAGCCTCGCGGTGGTGCTGGGCGCGGCGCTGCTGATGTTGCTCATGCAGCGCGTCGTGCTGCGGGGCCTGGCGCGGCTGGCGTCGTCGACCGAGAACGACCTGGACGATCGGCTGGTGCTCTTCGCCCGGCGGTTCTCGGGCCTGGCCATCGTGTTCCTGGCCATCGCCGGGCTGCTGAAGGTGCACGGCGTCGAGATCACGCCGCTGCTGGCGGGGGCGGGCATCGCCGGCATCGCCATCGGCCTGGCCGCCAAGGAGACCATCACCGACATCCTGGCCGGCATCTTCCTGATCGCCGACCGGCCCCTGCGCATCGGCGATCGCGTGAAGATCGAGCCCATCGGCGGCCACTGGGGGGGCTGGGGGGACGTCCTCGATATCGGCCTGCGGCGCACGATCATCCGCAACACCGACGGTGTGATCGTCAGCTACCCCAACGGCGCCCTGGCCGCGTCGGTGGTCACCAACTTCACGTTCGAGCGCTCCCCGGTGCGGGTGCGCCTGCGGTTCCAGGTGGACTACGCCGCCGATCCCGCGGCGGTGCGCGCCCTGGCGGCGGCGACGCTGGCGGGGGTGCCGGGCGTGGTGCCCGAGACCGTCGAGGTGGTGCTGGTCTCCATCTGGGATGACGCCCGCGGCAACCTGCTGCCGGGGCTGCTGTTCGAGGGTCGCTACCGCATCGCGGATGTGCGGCAGCGCACCCGCATCCGCTCGGCGGCCCTGGAGGCCCTGCTGCTGGCGCTGCGTCGGGCCGGCGTGCCCCTCCCCGCGTCGCGGGTGACGCTGGTGGGCGACCCCTGAGGTCAGTTCCCGATGCCCGGCATGGCGCTGACCATGCCGCGGACGGTGATGCCCGCGCCGCCGGCCTGCGCGAAGGGGAAGAGCGCGGCGGGCAGGTCGCCCCAGAACCCGGCCGACGTGTCGGTGATCACGATGGACGTCGCGCCGTGGGCGGCAGCCCAGCTCGCCAGGAAGCCCTGGAGGTCGACGGGCCCGCTGCCCCAGAACCCGGCCGACGTGTCGGTGATCACGATGCCCACGCCGCTCAGGTCGCTCACGACGACGCCCGTCGCCGCCAGTGGATCGAGCGGGCCGCCGAAGCTGACCTGGGCGAGGCCGTGGTCGGCCCCCGCACGGTACCGGCTGGTCGTCGACAACGTCACGAGATCACTGGGAAAGCGGGTAAGGCTCGCGCCGCCGACGGCGATGCGCTGGCCCGGCGCGAGGCCGACGACCGGGCCGGGCAGGACGATGACCGAGTTGCGGACCTCGGTGGGGACCTGGATCGCACGCTCGCCGACGGAGACGGTGAGCAGGCCGTCCACGACCACCGCGTCGAGGCCCTGGACCAGGCCGGAGACGTCGGTGAGCGTGCCATCGGCCTCGATCAGGCGGATGGCGGGATCGGCGTGGGCGAGCGCGGACAGGGCGAGCAGGGCGAGCAGGGCGAGCAGAAGCGAGCGCATACGAGACTCCTCGGGTGAAGGGCGGGCACAGACCCGGACCATCACAGCGAACACCGTGCCATCGCCGTGGCGACGCCAGCCCGCCCGTGGCGGCGCGGCGTGCGCCTCGCCGGCGTCGAGCGGCCGTCGGGACGACGAGAGTTCGTCTCCGCCGACAGACCGCCTATGATGCGGCCATGGCTCTGACCCCCCTCCCCCCTGGCGCCCGCGTCGCCGACCGCTTCGTGGTCGAGCGCGAGGCCGCGGCCGGCGCGACGGCCGTCGTCTACGCGGGATGGGAGGAGGCCACGGGCCGGCGGGTGGCCATCAAGGTCTTCAGCGTGGAGGGGGCCGGCCGCGCCCTGGCGCTGGCCCGCTTCGAGCGCGAGGCCCTGCTGGGCATGACCATCGAGGGGCCCGACCTCTGCCCCGTGCTGGCCCAGGGCGCGCTGGCCTCGGGGCCGGCCCTCGTTCAGCCCTGGGTGGAGGGCCCTTCGCTCGCAAGCTGTGAACTTCCCTGGAGTTTTCGGCGGGCCACCGCGCTGATCGCCCGGCTGCTGCGGGCGCTGGCGGCCCTGCACGCCCAGGGCGTCGCCCACCGCGATCTCAAGCCCGCCAACGTCATCCTGGTGGACGCGGGGGGCGGTGACGAGCACCTCTGCCTGGTCGACTTCGGGCTGGCCACGCCGCTGGATCAGGCGCCTGACGCGAAGCTGACGGCCACGGGGGCCTTCGCGGGGACGCCGCGGTACATGGCCCCCGAGCAGGTGCTGGGCGAGCGGGCGGGCGCGGCGACGGATGTGTACCAGGCGGCGCTGGTGCTGGTGGAGCTGCTCCAGGGGCGGCCGGCGGTGGCGGGCGACAGCGCCTACGCCTGCATGCAGGCCCATGTGGACGGGACGCTGGACGTCGACGCGGCGCTGCGGGCGGGGCCGCTGGGATCCTGGCTGGCGGCGACGCTCGCGCGGGCACCCGACGCCCGCCCCACGGCGGCCGAGGCGGCGGCGGCGCTGGCGGCCCTGGGGCCCGCCGAGGGGCGCCGGCGGCGGTGGCTTCCGCTGGCGGCGGCGGTCCTGGCGGCGAGCCTCGTCGTGTGGCTGGTCTGGCCGACGGGCGAGGCGCGGCGGCCGGTCGACCGGGTGGTGGCCACGGCCCCGGTCGCTGCGCCGGCCGACGCAGGCCTCGCCACCGCCGAACCGGACGCGGCCCAGCCGGACGCGGCCCGGCCGGACGCGGCCCGGCCGGACGCGGCGGTACCCGACGCCTCGGTACCCGACGCTGCCCGGCCCGACGCCGCGGCCGTCCATGCCGCCCGCCACCGCCGGCCATCGCCCCGCCCGACGGCCCCCGGGAAGCCGGGCAGCGCCCTCGACGTGATGCGGTGGCGTGCGGCCCGCTCGGAGGCGAGCCCATGAGCGGCGCCTGGGTGCTGGTCGCGCTGGCCCAGGTCGTCGTGGCGCCCGGGCCGGAGGTGCGGGCGCTGCACGCCCAGGGCGAGGGGGCGCTGGCGGACGGCCGGCTGGAGGAGGCGACCCGCTACTTCAGGGCGGCCCTCGCCCTCCAGCCCACGAACCTGGCGTGGCTGGGCCTGGGGGAGGCCCTGAGCCGGCAGGGCAGCTGCGCCGAGGCCGACGCCGCCCTCGCCGAGGTGAGCGCAGCGCCGGCCACCCCCGAGAGCCCCGCCGCCTACGCCGAGCCCCTGGCCGCCGGCCTGCGCCGCACACTGGAGGATCGGTGCCCCGGGCGCCTGCGCGTCCAGTGCGCTGGGCCCGTGGGGCGCTTCCTCCTCGACGACGCCGAGGATCGGCCCTGTGGGCAGATCGTCGAGGTGGCCCCCGGCGAGCACCGGGTGCGCCTCGCGGCGGGCCTGGCCGAAATCAGCCTTCAGATCAGAGGGTTGCAGCTCACCGAGGTCTCGCTGGCCGAGCCGGTGCTGCCCGATCCGGGCCCGGCGCCCGCGCCAGCCCCGGCGCCCGAGCCCGTCGCCGAGCCGGCGCTGCCCTGGGTGCTGCTCGGGACGGGGGGCGGGGTGCTGGCGGCTGCGCTCGTGCTGCACCTGGGCCCGACGGCCTCGGCCCGCGACGACGCCGTCGCGGCGCGGCAGGCCTTCGCCGAGGGCACCGGCACGGCCGGTCGCGCCCTCGATCGCGGCGACGCCTTCGAGGCGTGGCGGTGGGCGACCCTGGGCACGTACCTGGGCGGCGCGCTGCTGGCGGGGAGCGGGGCCACCCTGCTGATCCTGGACTGACGGCGGCGGGCGGCGGCTCAGGGCGGGGGCAGGGTGCGCACCAGGCGCAGCCCGACGCCCTCGTGGGCCTGGGTGTCGCCGAGCTGGAAGTAGCGGTTGCGGTCGGTCAGGTGCATGTGCTCGGCGCCCGTCCGGAAGCCCCCGCCTCGCCGCACATGCTGGCCCTGGCGGGCGGGCCTCTCGAGCTGGACGGGATCCACGGCCAGCCCCTCCGGGAACGGGCCGAACCAGTCGAACGTCCACTCGGCCACGTTGCCCAGGACGTCGTGCAGCCGCAGCGGGTGGGTCGCGCGCTCGGCGGCGGTGCTGACGGGGCGCGGGACGTCCCCGCGTTGTCGGCGAACCAGGCGATGCCCGCGAGCACGGCGTCGGCGGCGGCGTCCTCGCCGGGGCAGCCGCTGCCGGTCACGGGCAGCGGATCGGGGAGGCCGCCGCGGGCCGCGTACTCCCACTCGGCCTCGGTGGGCAGGCGGTAGCCGAGGCAGTCGAAGCCGCGCGGCCAGCCGATGTCGCAAGGCGCGTCGTCGGTCTCGCAGCCCGCCACCGTGTAGCAGCGCTCCAGGCCGACCTGATCGGAGAGGCGGTTGGCGAAGCCGATGGCGGCGCGCCAGGTCACGCCGGCGGCCGGGCAGCCGGGCTGGTCGCAGCCAGGCGCCAGGGGCCCGCCGTCCAGCGCGTTCCACAGCGCCACCGTGACCTCGGTGCGCTGGATGGCGAAGGCGCGGGTGATGAGGACGGGCCGGGGGTTGACCAGGGGCGCGGCCGGGCCGGTGCAGAGGCCGGGCTGCAGGCCGAGGCAGGCCAGCCCGCCCGGCACGGACACCTCTTCGAAGCGGAAGCGGCGGCCCCCCAGCACGAAGCTCCGCTCCGCCGGCCCACCGGGCGGGGGCTCGGGCGCGAAGCGCATGACCCGGGGATCACAGGGATCGGCGATGGCGGCGTCGGCGGCCGCGGCGTCGGCGGCCGCGGCGTCGGCCACCACGGCGTCGGCGGCCAGGGCGTCGGCGACCGCGGCGTCGGCGACCGCGGCCGCATCCCGGACCGCCGCGTCGGGCAGCGCCGCGTCGGGGGATCCGGCATCCCCCGGGCGGTCGGCGTCCGGGGAGGCGTCCGCCTGGCGCGGCAGCGGCCCAAGGGGGGCCAGCACCTCGCACGCCGTCAGCAGCAGGGGCAGCGCGCGCCACATGGCGGCGGTCAGTCGCCCCCGGGCTTCGGCAACCCCTTGAGATCCAGGATGTCCGGGCCGGGGAAGGCGCCCGAGAGCAGGTCGATGGGGAAGCCCGTGCCCACCAGCGGGGCCGGCAGCGTCAGCTCGCCGTCCACCTCCAGCAGCACGCGCTTGAGGTCTTCGAGGGACTTGAGCCCCTCGGGGGCCGGCAGCGTGCCGCGCCAGCCCAGGTACACCTCGCCGCGCTCCACCTCGATCTGCACCGTGTTCAGCTTCAAGGCCACCTTGGCCAGGGGCACGTCGTTGACGCCGACGCGCAGGCGGGGCTGGTCCATGGGGAGCACCAGCGCCACCTCTTCGCGGCTCTTGTGCAGGTGCTTGAAGGAGAGCTTCTCGTGGCCCTCCAGCAGCGGCACCTGGAGGCCCCGCGAGGCCCCGTTCCAGAACGCGGGCTGCAGCTCCTTGAAGTGCTTGCCTTCCTTGTCGGCCGCCCCGAAGAGCTTGTCCCACAAGGGCTTTGCGCCGGCGGGCATGCCCGCGAGCAGCGCGCGGGGCTCCCAGTGGCGCGGCACCCAGCCGAAGCCCGCCGGCTCGCGCACCTTCGCGCCCTGGGCCGCCGGCACCACCAGGGTGTCGGGCTGGATCAGGTCGGCCGGATCCTCGATGTTCGGCATCACCACCCAGCGATCGCGGGGCGGATCGGCGTCGAGCGGCGCCACCGTGTAGCCGGTGCCCACGGGGTTCGAGGCGCACATCAGGGGCGACATGGAGTGCTGCCGGTCGACGCCGCCATAGGCGTACTCGTAGCGGATGGGCAGGGCCGCGAACTTCTGGGCCGGCGTGAAGGCGGGATCGCGGCCGGGCCGCAGGATGGCGACGCGGTTGCCGACCACGATCAGCCGCTTGAGGTACTTGCCGACGCGCACCTCGGGGTAGCAGTGGGTCGCCTCGCCCCCCGGCGCGTAGCAGGTGCCGTTGACCACCACGTCGGTGAAGGGCTTGGGTGGCCCCAGCTCCGTCTCCGTGCGCACCGACACATCGAAGGGGTTGCCCCCCTCGAAGTACTCGTCGGCCAGGCAGATCTGGCGTTGCCACCGGGCGCGCTCGAGCCGCTGGTCGGGCACGAGGTGGTAGGTGCGCTTGACGATCAGGTGGAACGACCGAAGCCCGTCCAGGTCGCTGTCGGGCACGAACGTGACCAGGTAGCCATCATGCTCCACGTAGGGGCGCGGCCGGCCCGGGTCGAAGTCGACGGGGAGCTTCCCCTCCAACTCCTTGGAACTCTTCGACAATTGCTCAGCCAACGGCGTCAGCCCCCGGGCTTGAAGGCCACCTGGTCGCCCTTCACGTTGATGAGGCCGCCGAGGTGGATGATGGGCGAACCGAGCAGCGAGAGCTGGCCCGACTTCGCCTCGATGTTGAGCAGGCCGGACATCACGGTGACGACCGAGGCGTCCACGCTCAGGGTGGCGGCCGACTTCAGGTTGAGCGAGCCCACCGTCCAGACCTTGCTGGGGGCCACGTCGAAGCTCGCCTTGGTGGTGATGCTGGCCTGGCCCACCGTCTGGGTCACGGGCCCGCTCTGGATCATGGCGCCGCCCTTGGTCACCGAGACGGTGGCCGACCCGCCCGTGCTGCTGAGCTGGCTGGACGCCGTGATGGCCATGCTCTGGGCCGCGCGGCTGGTCTTGGCGCCTACCGTCAGCGTCTTGGCCTTGTCGGTGGTGGCCTCGTAGTTGCCCTGCTTGACCGTGATGTCGTGCTTGACGCCGCTGGTGTGCTGCTTGGTCTTCTGGACCGACACGGCCATGGTCTTGCTGGTGAAGTTCACCGAGCCGGCGGGGGCCTTGATGTGGATGTCGCCCGTCGCCGCCAGCAGCGTGATGCTGTCGCCGGCCACGTCGATGACCATCCGGTTGTTCATGCTCGAGTCCACCAGCGTGATGAACTCGGCGCCCGCGGTGTCATCGAAGGTCAGCTTGTGCCCCGAGCGCGTCTCGACGACCTTGTGGTTGTCCTCGCCGTCGGGGTGGCCGGGCTCGGGCAGCGGATCCTTGCCGTTCCACAGCGAGCCGACCACGTAGGGCCGGTTCATGTCGCCGTGCTCGAAGACCACCAGCACCTCGTCCCCCACCTCGGGCACGAAGTACGAGCCGCGATCCTTGCCCGCGTAGAGCGTCGCCAGCCGGGCCCAGTGGCTCTCGGTGGTGGCGTCCATCCAGGGGAACAAGACCTTGATCTTGCCCAGGTTTTCGGGGTCCTTGTTGTTGGTGACGATCCCGACGTAGACGCCATCGTAGATGTCGTCGTCCTGGCTCTGGGGCTGGCCGCTCTTCAGCATGACGGGCGCCTCAGCACAGGGTGACGAGGCTCGCCTGGTTGGTCAGGGCGGAGCCGGCGTTGTAGTTGATGAGGCCGCCCATCACCGTCAGCAGGTTGCTGGACAGGAAGGCGCCGTCGGCGTCGCTCTTCAAGGTGTGGGTGCCGGTGATGAGCGTAGCCGGCCCCGAGGTCATGATCTCGAGGCGCTGGCCCTTGACGTCCACCGACAGGCTGCCCGCGGTGAGGATCTCGGGGCCGCTGTTGCGATGGACCACGCCGGCCTTGATCTCGCTCTTGCCGATGGTCTGCACCGAGGCCTGGTCCACCACCATGGAGCCGCTGGCCATGCCGAACTTGCCGGAGCCGAACGAGACGGTCAGCGTCTTGGTGCCCACCTGCCAGAGCGTGCTGGCGGTGGCGTCGCAGGTGGCGCCGATGGTCTCGGTGCGATCCTTGGAGACCTCGGCCAGGCTGTTGCCCACCTCGACGGTGGTGCTGTTGCTGGCCGTGATCTCCATCGTCTTGCACTCGATGTTCACCGGCCCCTGGGGCGCCTTGAAGAAGATGTCGCCGGTGGTGGCCTCCATGGTGATGAGGTCCTGGGCGACGTCGATCTCGAGGCGCAGCTTGCCGCTCTTGTCGCGCAGCTCGATGAGCTCGGCGCCGTCTTTGTCTTCGAAGCGCAGCACATGCCCGGAGCGCGACTGGAACCACTTGGTGTTGTTCTCGCCGTCGGGGTTGCCGGGCCCGGGGTGTCCTTGCCGTTCCACAGGCCGCCCACGACGTAGGGCGTGGCCGGATCGCCCGCTCGAACATCAGCAGGACCTCGTCGCCCACCTCCGGCATGATGTAGCCGCCGCGGTCGGGGCCCGCGTAGAAGCAGGCCACCCGCGCCCAGCTGCTCTCCACCTCGTCGTCCAGCCAGGGGTACTTCACCTTGATGCGCCCGCGGTTGTCGGGATCGCTGTTCGAGGTGACGAGGCCCACGACGGCGCCGCGGATGACCCCGGTGCTGTTGGCGCGGCGCGCTGGGACGAGGTCGACCATCGCCTCAGACCTTCGTGACCGTCAGCACGGGCGACCGCGCCACATGGCCGCCGCCGCTGGCCTCGAAGTAGAAGTCGGCGCTGCCGCGGGCGCCGGGCGCGGGGGCCTTCCACTTGAAGTCCACCGTGTCCTTCTCGCCCACCTTGATCTTGACGGGCTCACCCACCGGGCTGCCGTCCAGGGCCACGATATGAAAGGAGATCTCCTCGCCGGGGACGAAGCCGTCCACCATGGCCGAGAGCTTGACGATCTCGCCGGCCTGGGCCTCGGTGCTGCTCCAGCGGGCGAAGACGACCGCGCGGCTGTCCTCGGCCTCGCCCCCCTGGGCGATGGCCGGGATGGCGGGGCCGCCGCCCCCCGAGAGGGCGGCCTGGGCCTGGTCGCGCGCCTGCTGGCGCAGCTGTCGGCGCTCCAGCCGGGCCAGCCGAGCCTCCAGATCAGCCATGCGCTCCGACTCCACCACCTGGGTCGACGGGGCGCGCTCGCGCAGCTCCGTCTTCACCTCGGCCAGCTCGCTCTCCCAGGCGGCGATGCGCCGCTCCAGGATGGCCAGCGTACGGGTCGCCAGCTCGATCTTCGCCTGCAACTCGGGCAGCAGGTCGACGGGCGGCGGCTGGGGGGCCGCCGGCGCCTGCGCCGGATCCTGGGGTTCGACGGGACGGGCCATTTCGCTCCGCGCGGGGGTCTGCCTCAACCAGGGCAGTGTAGCCAAAGCGCGGGCGCAAGACGAGGGGCGGATGCACCCGGCGCGTCAGGGCGCCGCCACGCCGAAGGTATCGCAGGCGTCCAGGCGGCCGGTCTCGAAGCCGCGCTTGAACCACCGCACCCGCTGCTCCGACGAGCCATGGGTCCACGACTCGGGGTGCACCGTGCCCCGGGCCTGCCGCTGGAGGGTGTCGTCGCCGATGGCCGCCGCCGCCTTGAGCCCCTCCTCCAGATCGCCGGGATCGAGCAGCTTGCGCTCCCGGTGGGCGAAGTGGGCCCAGATGCCCGAGTAGCAGTCGGCCTGCAGCTCCATGCGCACCGACAGGGCGTTGGCCTCGGCCGGGGGCAGCGCCCGCCGCTGCTGGTGCACCTTCGTCGAGGTCCCCAGCAGGTTCTGGACGTGGTGCCCGATCTCATGGGCCACCACATAGGCCCGGGCGAAGTCGCCCGGGGCCTTGAAGCGCCGCTCCAGGTCCGCGAAGAAGCTCAGATCCAGGTAGGCCTTCTGATCGGCCGGGCAGTAGAACGGCCCCACCGCCTTGCCCTGGAAGCCGCAGGCCGACTCCACCCCGTCGGTGAAGAGCACCAGCTTCGGCTCGGCGTAGGCCTGGCCCCGGCCCTTGAAGATGGCCTGCCAGGTGTCCTCGGTGTCGGCCAGGATGGCCCCGACGAACTTCGCCTGGGCGTCCTCCTCGGGGCTGCGGGGGGCGCTGGCCCCGGGCGCCTGCGCCGCCGGGTTCGCGCCGCCCCCCAGCAGGCTGCTGACGTCCACCCCCAGCAGCAGGCCCACCACCACCGCCACGATGCCGAGCCCGCCCCCGACCTTCGCCTGGGGGGACAGCCCGCGCCGATCCTCCACGTTGCCGCTCTGGCGGCGCCCATCCATGCGCATCGCGCGCCTCCTCGTCGTCGACGCGGCATTGGACCACGCCCCCGCCCGGGGGTCACCCCACCCCGGAATTTGTGCACTGCACAAAAAGCGCTTGACCTCGTTTTCTGGCTCCTCTACAACGATTCTTGCGCACGGCAGCACCGCCCCGGGCGGAGAGGGCTACACAGATGGACAAGGTCTTCGAGAAGTCCCAGTCGTTCTTCAACGAGCAGGCCGAGTGGTTCACGGGCCACAACACCAAGGTGGTCGAGACGCTGGTGGCCGACAGCGAGGCCGTGGTCACGGCCCTGCGCAGCGGCGTCGAGACCGCCCTCAAGCACCAGGCCGAGCTGATGGAGCTGGGCATGGCGCAGCTCAAGAAGGTCGGCGAGGCCCAGGTCGCCCTGTGGCGTGAGGCCTTCAGCTGGAAGGCGGCCTGATCCGATGGCCGGCAACCCGTTCCTCCAGTGGATGCAGGCCCTGGGTCAGCCCGGTGACGCCATGAAGACCTGGGAAGAGTGGCTCTCGGGCCAGCTCGAGAAGGTCTCGCGCAACGAGGCCTTCCTGGGCCAGATGGGCCGGATCCTGGGCGACTCGTTCCAGGTGAAGGCCCAGATGGACCGCCTGATGGAGCAGTCCCTGCGGGGCCTGCGGCTGCCCACCCAGAGCGACGTCGAGGGGCTGCACACGCGGCTCGACGCGCTGGAGCGGCGGCTGGACGATCTGGAGGGGCGGGACGCGCCGGCGGGCACCGGGCCGGATCCCCGGCTCGACGCCCTGGTGGATCGCATCGAAGAGGTGGCGGCGCAGGTCGAGGGCCTGGAGGCCCAGAAGTCCCGCGCCCCCCGCAAGAAGCCCGCGGGCGAGTGAGGAGGCGCGCCATGCAGCAAGTCGCACTGGCCGTGAAGGACGCGGTGGCCCGCCTGGTGCCCGCCGAGATCCGCGGCGTGGACAAGGAGACGGGCCACCTGCCCTACGAGGTGGTCAGCACCCGGGGCAGCATGCAGGTGCTCTACTTCGCTCCCCGGGGCGAGGTGCGGCACAAGACGCCCATCGTCTTCGCCTACTCGCTCATCAACCGCTGGTACATCCTCGACTTCATGCCGGGGCGCAGCCTGATCGAGCACCTGACCGGGCAGGGCCACCCCTGCTACGTCATCGACTGGGGCGTGCCCGGCGTCGCCGAGCGGCACAAGACCTGGGCCGACTACGCGGTGCGGCTGATCGATCACGCCATGCGCACGGCCTGCACCCGCGAGGGGGTCGACCAGGCCCACCTCTACGGCTACTGCATGGGTGGCACCCTGGCCCTGTGCTACGCCGCCCTGCGCCCGGCCCGGGTCAAGAGCTTCGTGGCCATGGCCACCCCGGTGGACTTCCACGACGAGGGCCTGCTCTCGCTGTGGACGCGGCCCGAGAACTTCGACGCCGACAAGCTGGTGGAGGCCTACGGCAACGTCCCCACCTGGCTGATGGAGAGCGGGTTTCGCTTCTTGAACCCCGTGGCCAACCAGTCCAAGTGGCGGTCGCTGTGGGAGAATCGCGACGAGCCCGGCTTCGCCGAGACGTGGCGCCGCATGGAGAAGTGGTCGTCGGACAACGTGCCGTTCCCCGGCGAGGTGTACCGGCAGTACATCCGCGACTGCTACCAGAACAACACGTTCCTGCGCGGCGAGATGATGGCCGACGGCGAGCGCGTCGACCACCGCGGCTACACGGGCCCGCTGCTGCTGGTGCTGGCCAGCAAGGATCACATCGTGCCGCGGGCGAGCGCCCTGGCGCTGTGTGACGTGACGGGCAGCACCGACGTGAAGGTGCTGGAGTTCCCGGCCGGCCACATCGGCCTGTCCACCTCCAGCAAGGGTCCGCGCACGTACTGGCCCCAGATCAGCGACTGGCTGGTCGAGAAGGGCGAGCCCGCCGCGTGATCACCGGGGCCGCCGACTTCGTGCACCAGTGGGCCCGCACGGCGCCCTGGCGCGTCGCCCTGCGCGACGCGGCCACCGGGGCGTCGCGCACCTACGCCGAGCTGGACGCCCGGGGCTGGGCCCTGGCCCGCGTGCTCGTCGGCCAGGGGGTCAAGCCGGGGGATCGGGTGGCGCTCCTCGCCCGCAACTCTTTGGAAACCTTCGAGATCCTGGTCGCCTGCCTGCGCACGGGGGCGGTGTTCACGCCCCTGAACTGGCGCCTGGCGGTGGCCGAGCTGGCCGACATCGTGGCCGACTGCACCCCGCGCCTCGTGCTGCACGACGCGGTGGAGGCCGAGCGCGCGGCCAGCCTGGGCCCGCCCACGCTGTCGGCCACCGGCCTCGAGGACGCCCTGACCCGGGCCAGCGCGACCCCCGGCGGCCCCGCCCACGATCCCGAGGCCCTGGCGATGCTGCTGTACACCAGCGGCACCACGGGGCGGCCGAAGGGGGTGATGGTCCCCCACCGCCAGGTCTTCTGGAACGCCATCAACACGGTCTATGCCTGCGATCTGCAAGCAGAAGATCGGGTGCTGGCCTTCCTGCCCCTCTTCCACACCGGGGGCATCAACTGCCTCGCGCTGCCGGCGCTGTACCGGGGCGCCACGGTGGTGCTCATGGGGGCCTTCGACGCCGAGCTGGCGCTGCGCACCATGGCCGAGCTGCGCATCACCACCACGGTCGCCGTGCCGACCATGTACGGCATGCTGCTGGAGGCGGGCCTGGATCGCTACGACCTCACCAGCGTGCACACGCTGCTCTGCGGCGGCGCGCCCTGCCCCGATCCGTTGCTGGATGCGTGGCTCGATCGGGGCTTCTGCTTTCGGCAGGGCTTCGGCATGACCGAGGTGGGCCCCAACTGCTTCTCGCTGCCCCCCGCCATGATCCGGCGCAAGCGCGGCAGCGTGGGGTTGCCGGTCCTGCACGGCGACGCCGCCATCCTCGGCCCCGACGGCCGCCGCCTGCCCACCGGCACCGTCGGCGAGCTCTGCCTCGCGGGCCCGCATGTGGCCGCCGGCTACTGGAACCGGCCCGCCGACTTCCAGGCCGTCTACCGCGACGGCTGGTTCCACACCGGCGACCTGGCCGCCACCGACGCCGACGGCTTCTTCCGCATCGCCGGCCGCCAGAAGGACATGTTCATCAGCGGCGGCGAGAACGTGTACCCGGCCGAGGTCGAGAGCGTCATCCAGGGCCACCCCGGCGTCGAGCAGGTGGCCGTGCTGGGGGTCCCCGACGAGCGGTGGGGCGAGGTCGGCCTGGCCGTCATCGTCCCGCGCCCGGGCGCCCCCCTCGACGCCGACACGCTGCTGGCCTGGTGCCGAGAGCGCCTCGCGAAGTTCAAGGTCCCCCGCCGCGTGGCCCTCGTCGACGCCTTGCCCCTGAACGCCAGCGGCAAGGTCGAGAAGGCCACCCTCCGGGCCCGGTACCGTTGAGGGCCCCCGATCGCCTGCGGGCCCGCCGCCTTTTCGTGCGCGGCGGCGGGCCCGCGCCTTTTGTGTCGGCGAGGTTGACGCCCGCCGCCCGATGGGCCAGATCCAGGCGCGACGCCAGGAGAACCCCATGAAGCCGGTGCTCATCAAGCGCTACGCCAACCGCCGCCTGTACGACACCGGCCACAGCCGCTACATCACCCTGGAGGATCTGGCCCGCGACATCGCCGAGGGCCGCCGGGTGAAGGTCGAGGACGCCAAGACCGGCGAGGACCTGACGCAGCGCACCCTCATGCAGGTGCTCCTCACCGACGCCCACGCCCACAAGCTCGAGTTCCTGCCCGAGGACTTCCTGCACGTCCTCATCAGCCTCGAAGATCTGTCGCTGATCCGCCTGTTTGCGCACTACCTGAAGATGACGCTCAGCTCGTTCACCGTGGCCCAGCAGGCCATGGCCCAGAACCTGGAGCTGTTTCGCACCATGGCGCCGGGCCCCGCCGACATGATGAGCACGCTGGTGGGCATGATGCAGGGCCGCAAGCCCGGCGACCCGCCCCCCGGCTGAGGCCGGGCCCTACTCGCAGGTGGGGATGCTGACCGGCCCCGGCCAGCCCGCTCCCGCCGGCACCCCCGCCACCACGCGGTCCATCACGCGCAGATCGAGCGTCGCGGCGCCGGTCTGGTAGACCTGCTGGTGCCACTGCCAGAAGAGCACGTCCGGATCGTAGAGCTGCCCGATCGGCGGGTAGATGCGCGGCTCCAGCAGCACCGTGAGCGTGACGACCTGGCCGGCGTTCAGGTGCTGCGGCAGCATGATGAGCCGATCGAAGAAGAGGGCGCCCCCGCGCAGGGTGGCGTAGCTGATGGTCGGCGCCGCGGCCGTCCGCCGCAGCCGCAGCCGCACGCGGGCCGGGTGGCGGTTGTGCCACGGGGAGGGGGTGCCCCAGGAGCGCGGGTCCAGGGGATCGGCCGTCTCGTGGGTGCGGGCCTGCTCCTTCGCCTCGGCCAGCACCCGCCGCAGGGCGGCCTCGATGGCCGGCTCGGACACCCCCGAGGGGATGCCCGTCGCGTCCTGCAGGCTCTCGGCCCCCAGGCTCGCCACGTACTCGACGCCCTCGTCCGCGAGCTGCTCGAAGCTGGGCGCGTGCGGGGGCAGGCCGAGGGCCACGAAGGCCCCGTGCACCACGGACGCCACCAGGCTGCCGCACCAGTTCTCGTCGCAGGCCATGTTGCCCGGCACGTCGTCGCAGGCCGCCTCACACCCCGGGATGACCTCCGAGATGGCGATGACCAGCCCCTGCACCAGGGCGTTCCAGCCCGCCGCCAGGTACTCCCAGACCGTGACGATGGTGCTGAACACGATCTCGAAGAACGACGGCCCCGACGCCTCGGGCGGCGGGTGCTGGAACAGCCGGACCACACCCTCCGGGCCAGCCGAAGGGGTTGGCCGGGCCGACGCAGGCCGGATCGCAGACCTGCCCGCCGAACATCGTGCAGAAGGCCCCCACGCACCGCTCGCCGATGGGGCAGTCGTCATCCATGAAGCAGGAGGGCGGGAGGGTGATGTAGGCGTCCAGCGTCATGTAGAAGTCCGGGATCCCGCTCGGTCAGCGGCGGCTCGTAGACCAGATCGTCCACCACGAAGCCCGTCTCGGGGCCCGCGGGCAGGGGCTGGCCCGCAGCCCCAGGGCGCCACGGGGCTGCCGTCCGAGAGCAGGTCGCCGCGAGGCCGGGCGCCGGCGAAAAGATCAAAGGCAATCCATGGGGTAGGACAGGCTGCCGGCGCGTCTCCCGGGCCGAGGCGCGTCAGGCGCACCCACCGCGTCTGCGGGGTAGCCTGAGCGGGGACAGGCAGCGCGATGGTCGCCTCGTCGAAGAGGGATCGTCCACCATCGCGCCCTGGACGACGGCCTCGGCCAGCAGGTCGGCGGGGCGGCACGTCGTGGCAGGTCTGGTCGACGAAGAGCTTGCCCGGCGCGGTCGGCGACAGGCTCCACTGCACCCGGAAGCGATCGCCGGGGAGCTTCGTGAAGCCGCGGTACCAGAGCGTCCGCATCACGTCGCCGCTGGGGATGGCCATGGACAGCGACGAGGTCTTGCTGGCCGGGACGACCTCGACGCCATCCAGCTTCTGGGCCGGCTGCGGCCAGGCGATCTCGCCCCAGGGCACGGCGTCGAGCGTGATGGCGGGGCCCCCGGGTGATCCGGCCGGAGGCGAGCTGGTGCCCCCACCTGGGGTGAAGCCCGCGCCGGCCGCCTCGACCTGGAAGTGGGTGACGGCACCGCGAGGTACAGCGCGAACGTCCGCCGCAGCCGGTGCAGGCTGTAGCTGCGCGCCACCGCCTCGGCGGCGAACGTCACCTCGAGGCGCTGGAACTGCCGCGCCGCGTTGTCGGGGCGGAAGCAGCCAGGCGCACGAGCAGGTTGCCGTCGTCGTCGAAGCTCTCCTCGAAGATCGCCCGGGCCTTGTCCTCGCCACAGGTGAACGGCGGGGATCCGCCGGCGGGCGCTGGTTGTCGAGGTGTAGGCCCGGGTCGTCGGGGGCAGCCAGCGCTCGACCGGGACCTCGACCACCACGGCGCGGCGCTCGCCGCAGGCCAGGTCCAGCTCGCGATCGAGCAGGACCAGCGGCGCCTCGCCGGTGCCCGTGCGGGCGACCACCCGGGTCCGGCCCGCCGGGATGGGCAGGGTGGCCGTCTCGGTGCGGCCGAGCCGCAGCTGCGAGGCGGCCCGCAGCCCGGCACCGTCGGCTCGATCTCCACCGTGTCCAGCGTCGCCTGGGGAGCGCCAGGTGCGCCGGGGGGCAGCCGGGGGGGCCGGCGTCTGGCCGGGCCGCGTCGGCGCCCGCCGCGTCCGGGTCGCCCGGGCCCGCGTCCACGGGCACGCGCGCGTCGTCTACGGCGCCATCGGCCGGCCGCGCCGCGTCACGGCCGCATCGGCCGTCGCATCGGCCATCGCGCCGTCCATCGGCGCCGCGCGCGCGTCGCCGCCATCCAGCGGATCCTCGGCGGGCAGACAACCCGCCGCCTGTAACCCACCAGCCCCAAGCCCATCCAGCGCATGGCACCCTCCGCTTGAAAGGGGCCGAGTATTTCGGGGGTTGCCGGCCGCGTCAATGGAAGACCACCACGGGAGCGTCCCGCGTATCTATCCGTCTGCGCTGGAGAATTTCCTGGAGGCCGCGGCCCCTACCACCAGAGCGTGAGCGCGGCCTCGCCCAGCCAGTCCTGGCGGCGAGCCGTGGTGAGGGGCGCTCGCGCCGCGACCCGCAGCGTGGTGGCGGGGGCGAGCCGCGCGTCGAGGCGCGCGAGGCCGCTGAGGAAGGCGCGCTCGTGGGCGTCGGCGTCGAGGACGTGCTGGCCATCCAGATCGAGGCCGGGCTCGAAGCGCCCGACGGGCCAGCCCGCGCCCAGCCGGTAGACCAGCTCCCGCGCGCCGTGGGCGGGCACGATGGGCGTGTCGTCGGCGTCGTGGTGGTGGTGGTGGGCGCCGAGGGCGTGGCGGTAGCCCAGGCGGCCCCCCAGGCGCACGGGGCCGGCCTGCCGCGCGGCTCCCACGTGGCCCATCAGCTCGGCGTGGTCGTCGACCAGGTCGGCGGCGCCGGTGGGCAGCTCCGCCTGGAGGCCGCCGAGGAGCGTCGTGGCGCCGAAGGCGTGCTGGGCGTCGGCGAAGATGACGGTGTTGCCCAGGCCGTAGCGTGCGTCAGACGGCAGGCCGAGGCCACGCACCTCGGCCCCCGCGGCGAGGCCGGCCACGGGCAGGACGGTGACGCGCAGGGTGGGCTCGAGGAGGGTGCCGGCGTCGACGCCGAGGGCCCGAAAGCCCGTCGCGAGCCCCAGCCACGCGGGGGCCTCGGCCGCAGCCCGTGGGGCCTCGCAGGCGTCGAGGCCGCAGGCGGCGTGGGCGGCGGTGGCACCGGCCGAAGCCAGCAACAGCAGGATGGCGCGCATCTCAGCCCCCGTGCATGTGCCCGGCGTCGGCCCCCGCGTCGGCCCCGTGCATGTGCCCGGCGTCGGCCCCCGCGTCGACCCCGTGCATGTGCCCGGCGTCGGCCCCCGCGTCGGCCCCGTGCATGTGCCCGGCGTCGGCCCCCGCGTCGGCCCCGTGCATGTGCCCGGCGTCCGTCCCGTGGCTGTGGGCCCCCGCGGTGGTGTGGATCACCAGCTCGACGCTCCCCTCCCCCGCCAGCTCGATGGTGAAGTCGCCGGCCGCCAGCATGAACGTGTGGACGAGGGCGGCGGCGGGGCAGGCGTCCCCGGGCGCGCTCGCGTCCTGGGCGGCGACGGCGGCGCCGGCGGCGTCGGTGACCGTCACCTGCACATCCGCCCGGCTGAGCATCACGTAGTACATCCCCGCGGCGGCCGTCAGGGCGAGGCGCCCGCCGCCGGCGGGCAGCGCGACGGTGTAGTGGGTGTGGACCTGGGCAGCGGGGGCGGCCTCCCCGGCGGCCGCCGCCATGAAGTCGGGGTGGTGGGGCCCGAACTCGAAGTGCTGGCAGCCGGCCTCGATGGCCGCCTCGGCCTCCGTGGATCCGTGGTCGTGGTCGTGGTCGTGGGCGTCGTCGCAGGCCCAGAGGCCCACGGTGATCAGCAGCAAGTAGCGGATTGTACGCATGATCTTCCCCGAGGCTGTGCGAGGGCGCACCCTACGCAACCCGCCGCCGGCCGACCATGCGACACGTTGTCGCACCCCCGGGATCAGTCGGCGGGGGGGTACTTCTGCAGCTTCCGCTGGAGGGATCGGCGGTGCAGGCCGAGCCGGCGGGCCGCCTCGGAGATGTTGCCGCCGCAGTCGGCCAGCACCCAGTTGATGTGCTCCCACTCGGCGCGGGCCAGGCTGGGGGCCTGGTACTCGTCGGTGGACGCGAGGGGCGGCGCCTCGGCCGGCCTTCTCGAACGCCGCCAGCACATCATCCGCGTCGGCGGGCTTCGTCAGGTAGTTGAGGGCCCCCAGCCGCACCGCCGCCACGGCCGTGGCGATGCTGCCGTAGCCGGTGAGCACCACCACCTCCGTCGCCGGCCACCGGGTCGCGATGGCCTCCACCAGCTCGAGCCCCGAGCGGCCGGGCATCCGCAGGTCGACGATGGCCCGGGGAACGGGGGCCTCAGCCAGGATCTCGAGGGCCTCGTCGTAGCCCGCGGCCAGGCGCGGCGCCAGCCCGCGGGCGGCCATGGCGCGGCCGAGCCGGCGGCGGAAGACGCCGTCGTCGTCCACGATCAGGATGGCCTCGCTCATGGGAGCGTCACCTCGACCCGGGTGCCGGCCCCGGGCGTCGACTCGATGCGCAGGGCCCCACCGAGCTGCCGGAGGGTGGTGGTCGCCAGGTACAGGCCCAGGCCCATCCCCTCCCCCGGGGCGCGGGTCGTGAAGAAGGGGGCCTGGGCCTGGGCGAGGACGTCGGGCGTCATGCCGGGGCCGTCGTCGGAGATGGTGAGGGTGCCGGGGCCGGCGGTGAGGTGGACAGCGCCCGCCGTGGCCCGCAGCGCGTTGTCCAGCACGGCCCGCAGCGCCTGGACGAGGGGCCGCGCCTGGGTGCAGCGGCGGTCTTCGCCGTGGACCCCCAGCGCCACCACCACCCGGTCATGGCCCGCCACGGCCTCCTCCACCAGCGCCGCCACGGTGGCCCAGGCTCGCTGATCGCCCGCGCCCACGCCGGCGTCATCGGCCAGGCGCACCAGCACGGCCCGGCAGCGATCCACCTCCTGCCGCACCAGGCGGGCGTCCTCCAGCAGATCCGCCGTCTCGCCGCGAGCCAGCGCGTGCTCCATCTCGCGCGCCACCACGGCGATGGTGCCGAGGGGGGTGCCGAGCTCGTGGGCCGCCCCTGCCGCCAGCGTCCCCAGGCTGGCGAGGCGCTCCGCCTGGGCGGCCGCCACCTGGGACGCCGCCAGCTCCGCCTCCTGCCGGCGCAGGGTGGCCCGCACCCGCCCGGCGAAGAACGCGATGAACGCCGCCGTGAGGGCGAAGCCAGCCCACATTCCCTGCAAATGCAAGGACATATCGTGGTGGGCATGGGGATCGAGGGCGATGAAGAGCGTCGCGTAGCCCCCCACCGCCAGCCCCACCAGCAGCCACGTCCAGGCCGCCCGCAGGACGAGCACCGCGAGGGCGATGTAGACGAGGTAGAAGACCGCGAACGGGTTGAGGGCCCGGCCCGTGAGCTGGAGCAGGACCGTGAGGCAGACGACGTCCGCCACCATCAGGCCGGCCACGAACCACGCGGGCCGCACGCGGGCGCGGTGGCCGACCACGATGCTCACCCCCTGCACGAGCAGGATCCCGGCCACGGGCAGCGCAGGGATGTCGGCGCCGAAGCCGAAGCGGGCCAGCAAGCCCACACCCAGCTCGGCCAGGAGCACCGCCCAGCGCAGCCCCGGAAACCAGTCACGTCGCGTCACGGGCGAGCCCTCCTCCGCGCCGCCTGTTCTCCCCGGTCCGTGCCGGTGGCGTCAACCTGGCGCCGCTCCCCAGCCGTCACCCGCGTCATCCTCCCGGGCCTGGAAGCCTTGCGTCGGAGAGACCCCCTCCCTGATCTCGGATCGGAATTCAGATCGAAAAATCGTCCAGTCCAGGAGGTGTCCATGCGGATCGCACACGACATCGTGCCCGTGGGTGAGCTCAAGGTCCACGCAGCCGCCCTGCTCAAGCGGGTTCGGGAGCAGGCAGGACCCAGCGTCATCACCCAGCATGGCCGGCCGGCCGGCGTCCTGCTCTCGCCCGAGGCCTTCGACCGCCTGACGGCCGAGTCGCGGTTCCTCCAGTCGCTTCGGGCCGGTCAGGCCGACGTGGCGGCCGGTCGCGTGGTGGACGATGCCGCCCTCGACGCCGACCTGGAGGCGCTCTTCGCAGCCGCCGAGAGCCCGTGAAGCTGCTGTGGTCGCAGCAAGCGCGGCAGGACCTGCTCGCCATCGGCTGCTCCCGACCTGGCATGAGTGACCCGATCCAGGCGATCGGCCCCGCCCTGGACTTCATCTAGCTGCAACGGCAAACTCCAGTCCCATGGGAGATCTGCTCGCCCCGGATGGTGCCGGCGTCCGTCTGCTGGCACGCACGCTCATCGGCCGGGCGCCCCACGCGGCGCTGCGGCTGACCCACCCCCAGGTCTCCGGTGAGCATGCGGTCGTGGCCTGGCAGGGCGATGGCTGGTACGTCCGCGACCTCGGCAGCCGCAATGGCACCTGGCTGGAGGGTCGGCGCCTGGAGCCGGGCGAGGGCGCCCTGCTCGTCCCCGGTGCCCGCATCGGCTTCAGCGGCGAGGTGTGCTTCACGGTCACCGGCATCGGGCCCCCCTCCGCGGGCGCGGTGCGCGCCGATGGCCACCGTGTGGAGGGGCAGGACGGCGTGCTGGCGCTGCCGGGGCCCGATGATCCCCAGGTGGTGGTCTTCTGGCGGGCCGACCGCTGGATCTTGGAGGACGAAGCCGGCGAGCGGCCCGCGACGCCGGAGGTCGAGGCCGGCGGGATGCGCTGGCGGCTGGATCTGCCCACCATCCTGCCGGCCACCGTCGATCAGCGGCAGCCCAGGCTGGAGGATGTGGACCTGCACCTGGCGGTGAGCCGAGACGAGGAGCTCGTCCAGGCCGAGTGGCGGGTGGCGGGGTCGGTCGTGCGCCCGGAGCCGCGCGCCTACCACTACCTGCTGGCCACCCTGGCCCGCCTGCGAGGCGTCGAGCCGAGCGAGGGGTGGATCGAGGCGGAGACCCTCGCGCGGATGCTGGCCGTGGATCGCAGCCACCTGAACGTGCAGGTCTTCCGCGCCCGCCAGGAGGCCGCGGCCCTGGGCATCGAGGACGCGGCGTCGCTGATCGAGCGGCGCCCCGGGGCCTGGGTGCGTATCGGGCTGCCCGACGCCACCGTCGGGACGCTGTAGGGTTCGGCACGCTGTAAGGACCTGTCATGGCCGCGAGGACCACCCGTCGGCGACCATGGGGGCGACCCACCACCGCGCGAGGGATGAAGTGGCCAGTAAGAGCAATGATTCCAAGGACCTGCATGTGCTGCTCGTGGGGCTGGGGCACTACCCCGGCCTGCTGGGGGCGGAGGCGCCGGGGTGCCTCGGCGACCTGATGACGTGGTTCGAGCTGCTGGCAAACCAGGGCCTGGACGACGCGCGCCTGTGGATCGGAGCGTCCATCCCGGCGGCGCCGGCGGATCCCGTCCTGTTCGATCGCACCGCCTATGACATCCACCACGCCCACGGCCTGACGGGGGGCGATCGCCACCAGCGCGACGGCCAGGGGACGCTGGAGAGCCTGCGCGCCCTCATCGACGCCTTCGTGGAGAGCCTGCCCGCGCGGAGCCGCGCCCTCGTCGTGTGGTCGGGCCATGGCTGGACGGCCCCCGACGGCAGCCTGCACCTCGCGACGGCCAGCTCCCGGTGGGAGGACGCGACCGTCTGCGGCACCCACCACGCGCTGACGGACACGCTGCCCTGGAACGAGCTGGTCGACCGCCTGGCGGGCCGGCTGCCGTCGGTGGACCTGGCCATCGTCCTGGACAGCTGCTTCGCCGCCAGCGGCCGGGCCCACCGCGGCGTCTCGCTGGGCCAGGAGCACCGCGGCCGCGCCTTCCGCGTCCGCAAGCGCGACGTCGTGCTCATGGCTTCCCAGGGTGCCCAGCAGGCGCGGCAGGTGACGATGCAGGGCCGCAGCGTCGGCGCCTTCACCTGGGCCCTCACCTCGGTGCTGTCGCGCTGGGGGACGGCGGGGGGCGGGTGGGGCATCACCCCGGAGGAGCTCGTGACCCGGGCCGGCGCCCTGCTGTTCTCGCTGGGGATCACCCAGATGCCCGCCTTCGAGGGCGATCTGGACGCGCTGCACCGCCCCTTCCTGGGCTCGGGGCTCTTGACGGCCCCCCAGGATCTGCCGGGCATCGAGATCGACCCCGGCACGACCGGGCGGGTCTACGACGTCACCGTGGGCGGCGTCACGACGCTCATGGTCGCCACGACGGCCACCAAGAAGTTCGGGGCCGTCGACCCCAAGCGGCTCTACTGGGAGTCCCTGCCCCTCGGCGACAGCTTCACCCTCAGCGCGTCCACGGCCTCCCCCCCCAATCCCCTCCCCACGGGCAGCAAGCTCTTCGAGGACGATCCCTGGGCGTCCGGATCGCCGCCGACCAGCGTGGCGGATGGTGGCTGGGAGATCTCGGTCGGGGGCACTCTGACCGGCTGGATGTACGTCGCCGCCGGGGGAGAGCTCGCCTTTGTCCGCTCGGGGACGGGCGTCGACTTCGATGGCGGCACCTTCACCTGGAAGAAGCCCCTCAGCATCCCCAGCGGCGGGCCCTACTCCACGGCGGCCTGCCCACCGAAGTAGGCGGCCGAGGCGGCCGGGATCACAGGATGCGTGGCTGCCCGGGCCGAAGATCCTGAATCCACTGCGAAATCAATGGATCATCACACCCAGGGTCACAGCCGCCGCGCCAGCCGAAAGCCCACCGGCGCGTAGCGCATCCCCGGGCGGCCGCCATAGCGCGCCGCACAGCGCGCGAAGTCGGGCAAGCCTTCAGCATCGAGCCGCCCCGGTGACGGCCAGGTAGGCCGTCCTCGGGGACGGGCTCCCGTCGTCCACCACCGGATCGATGACGGCCCCGTCCTCCGGGGCCGCGGTCAGGAAGACGTTGCCGCACCAGTCGCGCACGTTGCCGGCGAGGCCGCGTACGCCGTAGGGGCTCGTCGGTGGGGAAGGCCTCGACGGAGGCGTGGGTCGGCGGCCCGGGGGCCGTGTGCAGCGTGCAGGCCCAGGTGGCCTCGAAGCGGTCCCCCCATGGGAAGAGCCGGCCGTCGGCGCCGCGGGCGGCCTTCTCCCACGCCAGCTCGTGGGGCAGGCCCCAGCGGTGCCCCGTGCGGGCGCTCAGCCAGGCGGCATAGGCCCGCACCGCCCCGTGATCCACCAGCACCACCGGGTGATCGGCCTGGTCGGGCAGGCCGGCGAGCTGGCCGTCGGGGCCCGGCGTGAAGAGCGGCTGGCGATCCGCGCCCGTCAGCATGTCCTGGGGGGTGTGCCGGCGCGCCTCGGCCTCACGGCCCTGGGCGATGAGGTCGCGCAGGAAGGCCAGGTACTGGCGCTGGGTCACCGGCGTGCGCTGGAGGACGAAGCCGTCGATCCACACGCGCCGGCGCGCGAGGCCGTCGGGGGCGCGGGGATCCCCGCCGATGCGGCACCAGCCGGCCGGGATGTGGATCTCGTCGGGGGCCAGGGCGGCGGGCAGCGCCAGGGGGCGCGCCGGGTCGCCGGGGGGGCCCGCCGACCAGCGCTCGCCCCGCTCGATCTGGACGGGTAGGCGAGGGCGGCCGCCCCAAGGCGGCCAGGTGAACCTCGTAAGATCCCGGACTCAATGACCAATCAGCGACCGGCGTGCAGCCGGCGTCCCGCGGCTGGCGGGGGACGAGGCGCCGATCTTCCTCGACGATGGCCCAGACCTGCACCGCGGCGCCGGGCGGCCCTGGTGGTGAGGGTCAGACTGCCCAGGCCCGCCAGCCAGGCGGCGTGGCGGCTGCGGTCATGGGCGCGCAGCAGGGCCAGGTACTCTGGCGGCGGCGTCGGCGTCCCGGCGGGCCCTCGGCGTCGGCCGCGCGCCGCTGGTACAGGTCGGCGAGCAGCGCGTGGGCGTGTCGAACAGATCGGGGGCACGCTCGAGGGCCGCCCTGGCCTTCTGCACCACCTCGATCTCGAGCAGGCGCGCGGCGCGGGCCTTCTCCTGGGCGGCCTGCTCCAGGCGCCAGCCGTGCACCTTCTGCTCGACGGGGCGTGGGCGGGAGCGCGCCAGCGCGGCCTCGGCTTCGGCCGCCAGGGTGTCGGCCTCCTGGCGGGCCTGGCGAGGGTGGCAAGCAGCGCCTCGGCCTCGTCGAGGACCACCCGCGCCTCCGCCCGCCGGCGGCTGCTGCTGGCCAGGCCCCGAGGGCCTCCGAGCGGGCGCAGCGTCGAAGCGGGGCGGCGGGATTACCAGGCGCGCGCGCGCTCGGCGACCTCGGTCAGCTCGGCGGGGAGGCACGCCCTCGCGGGCCAGGGCCTCGGCCAGCATGACACCCAGGGCGTAGACGTCGGCGGCTGGACCGGCCGGGCGGCCTGCCCGCTGCCCGGGGGGCCATGTAGGCCGGGGTGCCGAGCACGGCGCCCGCCTGGCCAGGGCCTGCCGGGGCGGCCGGCAGGCCTGCGCCGGGCACGTCGACCTTGCCCATCGGGTGGCGGGCCAGGCCCCAGTCCAGCACCAGCAATCTCGCCGAAGGCCTCCACCATCACGTTGGACGGCTTCAGATCGCGGTGCACCACGCCCTGCTGGTGGGCGTAGGCGAGGGCCCGTGCCACCCGGGTCAGGCCTCCACCCGCTGGCGCAGGTGTCGGCCAGCATCGCTGGCGTGGGCCTGCGGACTCGCGCATGGTGTACCAGAGGCGGCCGTCGGCCAGCTCGCCCTGGTCATGCACCGCGACGATGCCGGGGTGCTGCAGCCCCGCCGTGATGCGGGTCATGCTCGAACTGTTCGTTAGGGACGGCGGGCAGCGGGGCACCGAGCATCACCTTCATGGCCAGGGTGCGATCGAGGACGCGGCCATGGACGCGGTGGACCTGGCCCATGCCGCCAAGGCCGATGGCCTGGAGGCTGAGGTAGCGGGGCGGGAGGGTGGCGGAGGCCTCGGGGGCGTCGCCGGGGATGCCGGCCTCCGTCGCGGTCCAGTCAGCCAAGGTGCGCCCTCCCGACCCCCAGGGTGTCCCAGGGGGCGGGGAGGCGCAACGGGCTGCTGATCAGGCGGGCCTACAGGCGGGGGCAGCCGTAGGTGATCTCCACGTCGTCGATGCGCTGCTCGGCGAACCAGAAGCCCGTACCGGCCGAGAAGAACATGTACCCGCCGCGGAAGATGAAGCCGTCGTTCTGCTCCACCTTCAGCACCCCGTCGAGCAGGATGCGGATGCTCGACGCGGTGATCTGCACCTCCAGGTCGTGCCACTGAGGCATCTGGCCCACGTGGGTCGTGACGGAGTCCTGGCAGTGGCGCTCGCCGGCGGCGGCGTCGAGATCCGGGCAGACGACCTGAGGCACGCTCTCCGGGGGCGACCAGAAGGCCACGATATCATTGGGATCCAGGTCGCGGGCCACGGCGATGTGCTCGGCGAAGGCGGGGATGCCCGCCCCCTCACCGGCGCCGTTGTAGTAGGTGTCGATCTCCACCGTGACGGCCTTGGGGCGGGGGGTGCCCGCGGGCGGGTCGTACGCGTAGCCCAGGCCGCCGCCGGCCCTGAAGTCCGGGCTGATGCGGTTGAACTCTTCCGGGGTCACGTCGACGATGGTGAACGCGATGCCGTCGGCCATCTGCCCGCGCGCCTCGTTGTTGGCGATCTGGAAGCGGAAGCGCATGGAGAGGCCACCCTCGCCGATGTGATCCGTCAGGTTCGCCAGGAAGCCACGGCCGCCCGCGGGGATGTTCTCGTTGCGGGTCAGGCGGACCGACCCGGCGTCGAGGACGGCATTGAAGCCCGTCCGCCAGTTTCCGAGGTCGGCGAACTCGCTGCGGCTGTTGCCCTCGCAGGCGATGCAGGCGCCCTGGATGCAGACCGCGCCGTCCATGCACGCCGGGTCACAGGGGACGTTGCAGACGGGGGCCTGGGCGGTGCCCTCGCAGGTCCCGGCGCGGTCCTCGACCTGGCAGGCGGCGTTGAGGGCGAGGTTCTCGGGGGCGGAGCAGACACCGGCGTTGCACTGGGAGCGGCTGCAGTCGTTGCCGCAGCCCAGGTCGAAGGTGGCGCCCGGGGTATCGAAGCAGTGGGCACACTCCGAGCGGCCGTCCATGCGGGGGCGGCAGACGTAGCCTGCTCGCGCTCGCAGGTGGCCGAGCAGCCGTCCATGCTGTCGTTGTTGCCGTCGTCGCAGCCCTCGTCCGGGTCGACGCGGCCGTCACCGCAGCGGTAGCAGACCGAGCTGGCCGCCTGAGCGACGCAGGTGTAGCCGTCCTCGACCTCGCAGCCGGCCGAGCAGCCGTCGCCGCCGACATTGTTGCCGTCGTCGCAACCCTCGCCGTCGCGGGGCAGGCCGTCGCCACACTGGTTGCCGCACATGGCCGCGGCGCCCTCGCCGATGCAGGCGCCGACGTCCATGTTCACGACGCCGACCACGTAGCCCTGGGGATCGAAGCGCGGGGTCGAGAGGGCGAGGCTGATGCTGGTGGCATCCGCAGGGAGCAGGAAGAAGACCAGGCCGTCCGGGGCGCCGGGACCGGAGCCGTTGATGGTCCGGGGCGCCACGAAGGTGGGGTAGCGGCCGGTGCCGAAGGCATCGAACCGCCCGATGGGCGTCAGGTCCTGGCTGGACTGGACGACGGTGCCGCCCTGGTCCGCGCTGCCGGAGGTGCCGCCCATGCCGAGGACGTAGCGCCAGGAGCCGGGACGCCCGACGGCGGCGTTGGCGCTGCCGCCGAAGTCGAAGTGCAGGCTGCCCTGGGAGTTACCCTGCAGGTCGATGTACGGGAAGGTGCCCATCCACGAGAACGAGATGTGCGGCAGGCCGTCGGCCGGGAAGGACCCGTTCAGGGTGCTCGGCGGGGTGAACGGCCGGATGTTGGGGGAGCCCCCCGTCCGCCAGAACGAGACCGGGACGTTGACCGCAGCCGCCATGCCGTTGGCCGCGACCGGGATGTTGAACTGGTACTTCATCGCCTCGCTGGCCTGGGCCGGGATGCGGGAGAGGTCGTTCCAGTCCATCTGGCCGCTGGCGCAGGAGATGTGCTCGCACACCCCCTCCTGGCAGAGGTCGGTGGTGCAGCCATTGCCGTCATCACAGCCGCCCGGGCAGGCCCCACCGCCGCAGCGGCCGTCGGCGCCGCAGGCCTCCCCCGCCGGGCACGGCAGGTTGTCGCTGCAGGGCAGGACCTCGGTGTGGGTCGCACAGGCGCCGCCGCAGGCTCCCATGGTACCCGGCGCCGGGATGGGGAAGTCGTGGACGAGGCCGTCATGGCCGTAGACCCGGGCCGAGGCCGCGGTGTTGCAGTCCGCCGGCACGCACAGGTTGTCCCCGGCGCCGCGGTAGGGGCCGCTCCAGTAGTAGCCGCCGCTCACCGGGAAGTACTGCACGCGCACGCCGGTCGCGGGCGTGCCGTCCGGGTTGACCACCGCGACCTGCTGGCAGCAGGCCCCGGGGGTCGTCACCTTGTCGATGTTCCACCAGGTGAGGTGGGGCAGATCGGCGCTGTAGCGATCGCCGTCGCGGGTGGCGCTCCCCTCCTGGACCCAGATGCCCCGGTCCTCATCGTAGTACCAGAGCGGGACCTCCATCGGGTCGTCCATCGCGGCGGGCAGCTCGAGCTCGAGGTTCATGCCCTCGACGACGTCGACCTCCTCGTCGCCCGCCATGATGGTGGCCTCGACCATGCCGTAGCTCTTGAGCGGGTCCTCCCCGACCTGCATCGGCACCGGAGACATGCCCTCGTCGGCCAGCGCCGGCGCGACGTAGGCCACCTGGACCTCGACGGGGCCATCGGGGGGCATGCCGGTGGAGCGCACCACCAGGCCGTCCTCCGGGATGGTCAGCTTGCCGCCGCCCTGGATGGACACCTCGGCCGCGGCGTCGCGCACATCCACCATGGTGGTCTGCACCGGGAAGAGCACGAGGCGGGTGATGACGCTGCTGCTGGTATCGGTCAGGGGCTCGAAGGCGTCGGTGAAGCTCTCCTTGGAGGCCTTCACCACGGTCCCGGCCGCGACCATGGTCGACGCCGAGAAGGCGCCCATCCCATCGGTCTGGACCGTGGTCTCGCCGACCTGGACCGACGCGCCCTCGATGGGCAGGCCGTCGGGCCCGACGACCGTACCGGCGATCTCGACGGCGAACATGTCGCCACCGCCCGCGCCGCCCATGCCACCGGCGCCACCGCCCATGCCACCAGCGCCGCCACCCATGCCACCAGCGCCGCCGCCCATGCCACCGGCGCCGCCGCCCATGCCACCAGCGCCGCCGCCCATGCCACCGGCGCCACCGCCCATGCCACCGGCGCCGCCGTCCGTGCGGCCGCCAGCGTCGACCTCGACGCCTCCGCCGCTGTCACAGCCTGCCAGCGCCAGGGCCGCCGCGAGGGCACCCGTGCCAAGCCTTCCGAGTCTCATGGTGTCTCCTGTCTGTTTCCGTGGACTGGTGCCCCCAGCATGTCGAGGGGACCCCCATCGGCGCCATTACTGGCCATTACTCCTCCGCGGCGCGGAGCACGCCCTGGATGGCAGGGACGGCGACAGAAGTTCAACGCCACCGAAAACAATGCAGTATTACAGAAACTCGAAGCAGCTCAGCGCTCCATCAGGTTCAGGAGCACCTGCATCTGGCGGGTGGCCATGTAGAGGGCCTTCTGGACGAAGGGCGGCGGCGGGGCGGCGATGGTCCACACGCTCTGGAGCGGGGTCGGGTGGTCGGCGGTCCCCTCCACGTGGACCAGCAAGTGTTCGTCTGTCACATGGATCCGATCCCCCGTCCGGCTCACCGGCGTCGGGGGCGTCAGGGCGAGCTGGTCACGCAGCCCGCGGCCGCGCATGGCATCCGCGAGCGTCCCCGAGCCGGCGTAGAAGCGGGGCCCGACGACGCAGTGGCTGTGGTGCACGCTGTCGAGCAGCACCCCCGCCGGCGAGCGCCCGAGGGCGTCCAGGCACGCCTCCACCGCCTTGCGGGCCCGCGCCGGCGACCGGAGGTTGGTGATGAGGTGGAAGAGCAGCTGGCCGGCATGGTAGTCGTACGCGGTCATCGCATACTGCCGGATGGCACCCTTGATCAGGCTGTAGAGGCGCCCCTCGGTCGCCTCGACCTTGTTGATGTATCCCGTGATCTCATAGCGATCGATCACCTCGCGCTCGGGGGCCTTGCCTGCCTGGCCGGTGCGGATGATGAGGGGCATCACCTGGTTGTCGAGGGCGCCGCGGATGTCGCCGCAGAGCTCCAGGCCGGCGTGCTCGGTCTCCATCACCACGTCGATGATGGCGAGGGCGATGTTGCTGCCCTCGGGGTGCGTCCGCAGCAGCTCGAGGGCCTCGCGCCGGCCGCCGGCCGTCAGCACCCGGATGGGCAGGCCGTAGAGCTGCATGCGACGGATGGCCAGCTTCGAGACCGCGAGCACATCCGGCTCGTCGTCCACCAGCAAGACATTGAAGCTGCGATGGAGCATCAAGCACCTCCCGCGGCGCCCACCAGGAAGGTGGCGAGGGCCCGCATGTTGCCGTGATCCCACAATGTATTCGCGGGGATGGCGCGGCCGAGCTTCTCCTCCAGGGCCGCCACGAACTGAATGGACATCACCGAGTCGATGCCCAGACTGGAGAACGGCGTCTGGCCCGAGGGCTCGAAGCCGACGCTGCGCATCCAGGCCTGGGGTGTCATGCCCATCTCCCGAGCGATCCACCCGATCATCCAGCTCTCGAGCCGGGAGACGGCGTCCTGGGGCCGCGGCGGCGGCACCACCCGTCGCGGCGGCGGCGCCGGGCGTGGCCGCGCCTCGGGCTCGGCCCGGCGCTCCACCGAGGGGGGAGACGCCAGCAGCTCCGGCGACGGCGGGGTGCCCATGGGGGGCAGCTCCACGTCACCGATGGCCTCGACGGCCGCCCGCACCAGGCCCTCCATGGATCGCGCCGAGGGTCCCCCCCGCGCCGGCGGCGCCCGCAGCGCCGCTGCCGCCGCCTCGATCTGGGCGTCCAACGCGCCTGCCACCAGCCGGTGGCGCGGATCCGTCGGGGACAGGGCCGCCCGCTGCGCGGCGGCGAGGTAGAGCGCGGCGGCGTGGTGGCGGGCCCGCAGCCCCTGCGGGCTCGGCCGGCGCTCCGGCTGCAGCTCTGCCAGCGCGGCGTCCACCGCGTCCGCCACGGCCGGCGATCCGGCGCGCAGGAGCTCGACGAGGGGGCCGCGCTCCTCGGCCAGCGCGCTCCCGATCTGGCTCATGAGCGCCTCCGTCGCCCCGGCTGTGATCCGCAGACGGCGCGCGTCCGCGAGCAGGCGGGCCGCCCCGTTGGCCTCCGCCAGGCCCCGCTCGCCGAGGAGCTGCACGAGCCGGTCGGCCGCCGCCCAGGCCACCTCGGCGGCGGCGATCTTGAGGGCCGCGCAGGCCGCCTCCGGCACCCCCTCGCCCGCATCCAGCCGGGCGGTGAGGGCCACCAGCAGCGCCTCGACGCCGATGAGCCCCTGCACCAGCGCCAGCATCGGGTCCAGCGTCGCGGGGTGGTCGAGCAGCCAGCCCCCCTCGATGGCCCGCCGCCCGGCGAAGCGATACATGAGCTGCAGGGCGCGCTGGCCCGCCCCCAGCGCCGCCGCGGCCAGCAGCACGCCCGTGTCGGCCTGGGCCGAGGCGGCGATCGCGAGCCCCTGACCAGCCTCCCCCAGGCGCGCCTCCCCGGCGATGGGCACCCCGTCCAGGCTGATCCGCCCCACCGGCGCCAGTCCCGCCCCCAGCGCGGCGCCCTCGGTGACCACGCGGGCCGCCTCCCGGGGCACCACCACGGCCGTGAAGCCCTCCCCCTCCCGAGCGACCACATGCACCAGCGCGCAGAGCGGGGCCAGCGGCACGCTCACCTTCTCCGCCGTCAAGACCGCGCCCTCGGCCGCCGGCACCAGCCGCCCCTGCAGCACGGCGCCGTGGCTGCCGGCGGCCTCCGTCAGCGCCAGCGTCGCGAGGGCCCGTCCCCGGGCGAGGGCCGGCAGCCAGGCGTCGCGCTGGGCCTCCGACCCGGCCCGCAGCAGCGGCCCCACCCCGAGCCCGGCCTGCTGCGCCAGCAGCATCCCCAGCCCCAGATCCACCGCCGCCGCCTGCTGGATGACCCGGCAGGCGTCCGCCCACGTCAGCCCCAGGCCCCCGATCTCACGCGGGATCTGCAGACCCAGCAGGCCCTGGTTGCCGAGCTGCAGCAGCCCGTAGGCCGACAGCGTCCCGCCGGCCAGCAGCCCCGGCGCCTCGGCCCGCAGCCACGCGATGGCGGCCTCGGCCGCCGCGCCGCTGGCCACCGGATCCACGCGTGGAGGCGCCTCCCCCGCGGCCTCGTCGTCCCGGGCCAGGACCTCCAGACCGCCGGACTCGAAGTCCGCCAGCCACGCCTGGCGGCAGGCGAACCGCATGACCTTCCCGCTGGAGGTCTTCGGCAGCGTACCCCGGGCGAGCAGCACCACCGACCAGGCCCGCACCTCGTGATCGCGCAGGATGGCGTCGCGCAGGGCCGAGATGACCTGGGCCGGATCGTGGGTCGGGTTCTGCCGCGGGTCCACCTCCTGGAAGACCACGAGGCGCTCCTCGCCCCCCACGTCGATGGACGCCGCTGCCGCGCAACCCGGCCTGATCTCAGGCAAATCCGCCCGGACGCGATCCATCGTCAGCTCGATGTCCTGGGGATAGAGGTTGCGCCCCCGGATGATGAGCAGGTCCTTGCGGCGGCCGGTGACGTAGAGCTCGCCGGCGTGCTGGAAGCCCAGGTCGCCGGTGCGCAGCCAGGGGCCGTCCTCGCCGACGATGGTGGCCTGGAACCGCTCGGCCGACAGGTCGTCCTGGCCCCAGTAGCCGGCGGCGACGTGGGGCCCGGCCAGCCAGATCTCGCCCACCTGACCCTCGCCCAGGCGGCGGGCGGTCGCGGGGTGCACGATGGCGACGCGGCTCCCGCCCCACGGCACCCCGCAGCTCGCGATGTCGATGGCGTCGGGCGAGCCCCGCTCCGCCGCCTCGACCCGGTGCCGGGCCAGGGCCTCTCGGGAGATGGTGTGGAAGCGCTGGCGCTCGGGCGGCGGGGCACAGGCGGCGAACAGCCCCACCTCGGCCAGGCCGTACGAGGGCGTCACGGCCCGGGGGTGCAGCCCCGCCGGAGCGAAGGCACGGTTGAAGGCAGCGAGGGTGTGGCGGCGGACGGGCTCCGCGCCGTTCACCATCGCCCGCACGCTGCTCAGATCCAGGGCGGCGCGCTCCTCGTCCGTCACCTTGCGGGCGCACAGCTCGAAGGCGAAGTTCGGGGCCGCCGTGACCTCCGCCCGCACCCGGGTGATGAGCTGGAGCCACCGCAGCGGCTTCTTGAGGAACGCGTGGGGCGGCATCAGCCAGGTCTGGGTGCCCAGGGCAAGGGGCAGCAGCAGCGTCCCGATCAGGCCCATGTCATGGTAGAGCGGCAACCAGCTCGCGAAGACGCTGTCGGCCGTGGTCTGGTACGCCTGCTCGGCCATCGTCAGGTTCGCCCAGATGCTGCCGTGGGTGATGACCACGCCCTTGGGCTCTGAAGTCGAGCCCGAGGTGTACTGGAGAAACGCCACGTGTTGGGGCGTCGGGCTGAAGGCTGCCACGCCTCGGGCGCCAGGGCGTCGGCGGCGGTGAGCCAGGCCAGGTCCTTGAGGGCCGCGCCGGCGGCGTCGGCCACCACCATGCCCGCGAAGCCCTGGACCAGCTTCGACGTGAGGATGGCCGAGGCCCGGGCGTCGGCCACGATGGACGTCAGCCGCGCCAGGGTGTGGGTCAGCCGGTGAGGCTCGGGCGGGTACGCCGGCACGGGGATGGCCCCCGCATACAGGCACGCCAGGAAGCCCACCACGAAGTCCATGCCCGGCTCGAAGATCAGCAGCACGCGCTCTCCAGCGCGGCCGTCGGCCTGGAGGCGCGCCGCGATCCCCCGCACGGCCCGATCGAGCTCGCCGTAGGTGGCGGTGGCCGACTCCCGCTCCCCGTCGGCGAGGAACGTGAGGGCGCGCCGGTCGGCGCGGTGGGTGGCGTGGTGGCGGAGGGCGTCGACGAGGTTGGTGATCACGACCCGTAGCTCCCGTCCAGCGTCATCGACTCGATGATCGTGTGGTTGTAGAGGTCCTCGGTCTGCACGAAGGCCGACGTCGGGAAGGGGCGTGCGCCCACCTTCTTCTTCTCCAGCTCGGCGGTGTACGCCAGATCCAGCAGGGTGCAGCCGAGCTGGCGGGCGCGCTGCACCGTCTGGTAGAGGGCCTGCTTGTAGCTGCCGTGGCTGCGCTGGAACGCCTCGTCCAGGCCGATGATGAGCGCCGAGTAGACCCCGCCGCCCACGAAGCTGAACATGACCGCGACGGGCGCCCGCTCGAAGGGGGGCCGCGGATCGTCGATCAGGTAGAGCCGCATGACCTCGTAGTCGGGGTGGGCGCACATGGCGGCGAAGAACGCGTAGGGCAGCTTGAAGACGTTCAGATCGAAGCTGCGCTCATGGACCTGCTCATACAGCGCGTAGCAGTCGGCGATCTCCTGATCGGTCCAGGGGTCGTCGAAGCTGATGTCGAACTGGCCTTCGAACGCCAGGATCTCCTTGCGGACGTTGTGGCGGTACTTGCTGCCCAGGCCCGCGAGCCAGGCGTCGTGGTCGGGCCACGTCAGATCGCGGACCTGGAGGGTGTTGCCCAGGGGCAGCTCCACGAAGCCCTGGTCCAGCATGTACTGGCAGAGATCTTCATCGGCCCCGGTAAAAAACTCCCGCAGAATCAGGGAGTTGGCCTGAGCCGCCTCGCGCACCTCACCGAGCACCCCCAGCATGGCGTCGATGGCCGCACGCCACTCGGGGTGGTCGCGCCGCAGGTACAGGTGCTCGCCCTTCGAGATCAGACAGCCGAGCATGACGGCCTTCGAGGTCAGGAAGTACGGATCCGTCGCCCGCAACGCCTCGATCTGCTTGGAGATCCGGCCCTCTGACGCCATGTCGTCCTTCACCAGCGCGGTGGTGAAGAATGTGGCCAGGACGATGGCCCCCTCCGCGTCGCGCACGAAGAGATACTCGAAGTCCCAGTGATCCTCCGGGGCCTGCTCCTGGGTGAAGACCTGCTCGAGGAGCTGCAGCGATCCATGGGTGAAGTTGCCGCGACCGGCGAACAGACCATCCCAGACCGCCACCGGGATGTCATCGATGGACGAGAAGCGCTCCACCCGCAGCGCCGACGCCGGGGCGTCGCCCACATCGTCGGCGGTGAGCACCAGCGTGCGCACCTCGTCGTCGAGCTTGAACGCCTGCAGCACCGCCCGCGGCGAGCTGCCCTCCTCGGCCAGCGCCAGGGGGTAGTGGTGGGCCACCCGGTCGAGCAGGGCGTCCACGTCGGCGCGGGTCAGGCTGCGGTTGAGCATGAAGCGCAGGCCGCCCTGGCGCATCGGCGTGGCCGGGAACGTCGCCATGTTCACGTAGAAGCCGTCATCGAGGATGCGGTGCACCAGGTTGCCGACGACGCGGGGCAGGCCGGTGGGGATGAAGAAGAGCGGGCTCCGGGTCACCTGGTACTGGGGCAGGCCCAGCTCGTCCAGGCGGCGGTTGCAGTGATCCACCAGGTCCAGCAGCTGGGCCTGCATCGCGGGCATCTCGGGCGACAGGTGCAGCCAGGCCGACGCGAGGGCCGCGCCCACCATGGGCGGCTGGATGGGGCCGCAGAAGATCATCGTCCCACCCGTGTTGCGCACCAGCGATCGCATCTGTTCGTTGGGAAACACGATGCACCCGCCCGCACTGGCGAACGCCTTGTTCAGCGAGACGATCAGGACCAGCTTGTCATGGTGCGGCGCGGCGCTGCGGATGACCCCACAGCCCCGCTCCCCCGCCCAGCTCATGCCGTGGGCGTCATCGATGTAGGCATAGAACCCTCGTAACGATTCATCAAATCCGTGAGGCGGTCCATCGGGGCGAAGTCACCGAACATGGAGTACACGCCATCGGCGAGGTACCAGATGCGGCGGTGCCGGTTCTGCAGGTGGCGGATCTTCAGCTCGAGCTGATCCATGTCGTTGTGGCGGATGATGTGCAGCGGGATGCCGCGCGCCTTGAGAAGCTGGGCCGCCGTCTGGACGCTGTGGTGCACCTGCAGATCGAGGATGACGGCGTCCTCGTCGCGCACCAGCACCGGCAGCGCGGCCATGTGGCCGAGGGTCGTCGAGGCCGACACCAGCAGGGGCTTGTGGAAGATCTGGCCGAGCATCTCCTCCAGGGGGGCGTAGGCCCCCAGCGAGATGAAGGCCCGCGACGAGGAGAACTGGGTGCCATACCGCCGGGCGGCCTCGGCCGCCCCCCGGGCCAGATCCGGGTGCACCTCGAAGCCCATGTAGCTGCAGGAGCCGAAGTTGATCAGCTCGCGCCCCTTGATGGAGACGATGCGACCGTCGAGGGGGGTGTCGTCGGTGTAGTGGAGCGCCAGATCGCGCCGGATGAAGTCATTGGCGATCTGATCGAGGATGTCGATCGTCGATGGCCGGGCTGGACGAGACATGGCCTGCTCTCCCTCGAAGACGCTGTACTGTTCCGGTGACAGACCCACCGTAGGTGAGCCCGTCGGGCTTCTCAAGCACACGCCCCACGTGTTTCCCTTCATGAACCGTGGCGGCCGCTCGATCGGCAACCGCTCTGCGTTTTTTTCGCTCGGAGTCCGCATGGACCTGCAAGAAGCCCTGGCCCGCGTGCCGCTCTTCGCGGCCCTGCCGGCCGATCTCCGCGATCAGGTGGCCACGTCGGGCGCCTGCCGGGCGGTGCCGGCCGGGCAGTGGATCTGCCGCGAAGGCGACGAGGCCACCAGCCTGTACGTGGTGATCGTGGGCACGCTGTGTGTCAGCCGGGCTGGCCCGCCCGCCGTCGAGCTGGCCCGCCTCGGCGAGGGCGAGTTCTTCGGCGAGTTCTCGCTCTTCGACGGCAAGCCCCGCTCGGCCGACGTCCAGGCCGTGACCGCCGCGACGCTCTTCCAGCTCAGCCAGCGCGCTTTCCTCGACCTGCTGGCCTCACGGCACTCGGCGACGGTGTTCGCCAAGGTGCTCGGGGTCCTCGTCGAGCGGGTGCGCAGCACCACGGAGCGTGCCGTCGAGGAGGAGGTGCGGCGCCGCACGGCCGAGACGGAGATGGAGGCCGAGCGCCACCGCGTCGCCGCCGAGCTGCTGGCGGGCCTGGCCCATGAGCTCAACACGCCCCTCGGGGTGGCCCGCACGGGGGCGTCCATCCTGGCGGCCCGCCTGGCCGAGCCCGAGGTCGCCGACGCCCTGGCCGGGGACGCCGAGACGGCCCTGGCCCTGGAGGACATGACCGAGGCCACCGCCCTCGTCGATCGCAGCCTGCAGCGCGCCCACCGCCTGGTCGAGACCCTCAAGCGCACCTCGACCGCGCACCTGGTCGACGAGCGCGAAGACGTCGACCTGCCATCCCTGGTGGAGAGCGTCCTGCAGCTCGTGCGGGTGCACAGCCGCGATCACCGGCTCGAGATCACCGTGGAGGACGAGCTGCCCGCCACCGACCGGCGCTGGTCCGGCCACCCGGGCTACCTGACCCAGGTGCTCACCAACCTGCTGCTCAACGCCGAGCGCCACGCCTACCCGGACGGCTCGGGGCCCGCCACGGTGCGCCTGGCGGCCGAGGCGGGCGCCCTGATCCTGGCGGTGAGCGACGCCGGCGCGGGCATGCCAGCCGAGGTGCAGAGCCAGATCTTCACCCCGTTCTTCACGACGGCCCGCGGCCGGGGGGGAACCGGGCTGGGCCTCGCCATCGTCCGCAACCTCGTCGTCGACGGCCTGGGCGGGACGATCGCGGTCCAGTCCGCGGTCGGGGCCGGCACGACCTTCACGATCAGGCTCCCCCGCGAGGGTGACGCCTGAGCGCTTTTCCTTGTCAGATCAAGGGAATGCGGCCGGCCTTCTGGGTCAGGGGCCAGGTCACGGTGCGTGTGCCCTCCCCCCAGGCCGCGCGCAGGCCCGGGGTGTACCGGGCGACGGCGTCGACCCCCGTGCCGCGCTGGTGGGCCACCACCGACGACCAGGTGCGCAGGTAGCCGAGGAACGCCTCGACCGACCAGCACGCGGTCATGGCCGTCGCCGGGAAGGCCACCGGCGGGAGGTCCCAGACCAGGTGCTCGTAGCCCGCGTCCAGGCGATCGCGGCCCGGGGGCCAGAACGACTCGACGTCGGCGAGGAGCGGGGCCAGGGCGGCGTCGACCGCGGGGGTGATGTGGGCGAAGGTGTAGCCCCAGAGGATGACGGGCGCGCCCGGGCGGCCGACGCGACGGCACTCGGCCTCGAAGCGGGGCAGGTCGAACCAGTGGGCCGCCTGCGCGACGGTGATGGCGTCGACGCTGGCGTCGGCCAGACCCGATGCCTCGGCCGTCCCGAGGGCGTAGGTCACCCGGGGGTGGGGCGCGGCGTTGGCGAGCTGGGCCGCGGCGCCGTCGGTGGCGAGCACCCGGTCGAAGTGGGCGGCCAGGGCCAGCGCGGCCTGGCCGTTGCCCGTGGCGCAGTCCCACACCACCCCGCGGGCGGGGGCCAGGGCCGCCACCTGCGCGAAGAGCGTCTCGGGGTAGGTGGGCCGGAAGCGGGCATAGTCCGCCGCCTGGGTCGAGAAGTGGTCGGCGAACCCCACGCCGTGGGTCAGCCCCGCAGCAGCGCCGGGATGGGCGCGCTGCGCAGACTGCTCGCGTCCACGCCGGCCGATGCCAGCGCGGTCGACAGCACGTGCTCGGGGAAGAGCGACTCCCCGCCCTCATCGGAGCGCCCCGTGGCCAGGTCGATAAGCTCGGGGCCCATGGCGCTGTCACTGCTGGCGCCGATGACCTGGCCGCCGCGCAGGCCCCCGCCGGCCACCAGGGCGCAGTTGCCCAGGTGGTGGTCGCGCCCGTTGCGCTCGTTGATGCGAGGCGTCCGCTGGAACTCCGAGAAGGCCACGATGGTGGTCTTGTCCAGCAGAGAGCCGCCGCCGCCCGGGGCCTCGGTGCTCTGCAGGTCGGCCAGCAGGCGGGCCAGGGCGTTGAAGCCGTCGGCCAGCCGGGTGCTGTGGTCGTTGGCCCAGGTGTTGTCGTGGGTGTCGAGGGCGTTGGCCAGCGTCACGCTCACCACCCGCGACAGCCCCACCTTCAGGGCCTGCGCCGCCAGGGCCGCGCGGCCGTACGCCGTCTCCAGCCCGCCATCCAGGCCATAGTGCGCCCGCACGGCTGCCAGCTCGGGGCTGGCGAACTGAAACTGCCGGTGCAGGTTGCTCGTCACCACCGCCCGCGCCCGCGCCCGGTTGTCGCGGTAGATGCCCGCCAGGGTCGTGGCGTCGATGGCGCTGGCCGAGCCGCAGTCATGGGTCTTCTGCCAGTAAGCCCCCAGCGCCCCGCGCACGTTGGGCGGAACGTTGGTGGGCAGGCCCAGGTTCTCCTGCAGGATGTACTGCACATGCTCGACCGCCGCGACCGGCATGGCCGCCGCGTAGGCGGGCTGATCGAGGTTGTAGCTCTCGACCAGGTGGGCCAGGTGCGGCACGGGGCGATCGGGCTCCATCTGGCCGGCGCAGAGCGTCGCCACCGAGTTGCCGCGGGCCGTGAGCCCGGCGGGGGGTCGGCCGGTGATGAAGTAGCGCCGCCCCACCTCATGGGTGAGCGTGGCCATGTTGATGCCGCGGACCACGCTGAAGAGATCGGCGTGGGGCGCCAGCTCGGCCGCGCAGGGCCCGAGCTGGAACGGCCCCGCGTCGATGGGTCGCCGCGAGAACTGGGCCGGCAGGCGGTCGTAGCCGGGCTGGATGCCCGTCTCCCGCATGACTTCCTCAGTAAAAACGGCAGGATCCCGTGGATCGAGGCCGAGCAGGGAGTCCCACCCCCCCTCGAAGTAGCAGAAGATGAAGTAGCGGTCGCCCACCTCGGCGGCCCGCGCCACGCGGCCCAGCAAGCCGCCTCCCAGCGTCAGCGCGCCGGCTGCGAGGCCCGTCCGCAGCAGGAAATCCCGCCGCGTCGCCCCACCGGCCGCCCCTCGTGCGTCTCGTCGGTTCATGGTCGGGCCTCCTAGTACAGAATGAACTCGGGGTCGGTCATCATCGCGATGCACACCGCCGTCCAGCCGTCCTGGGCGCCGCGCCCCGCCGGGGCGGTGCTGCTGGCGTTCTCGAACAGCTCCACCAGATCGGCGATGGGCGCGTCGTCATCGGGCGTCACCGCCCGCGCGTAGAAGCGAAGCTGCAACGCCCGCAGGTTGGCCCGCACATGGGCCGCCTCCAGGCTGTCCCAGTCGCCCTCGCGCACCAGCGTCCGATCGCCGGCCGCCGCCTGCCGGTCCTGCTGAGCCCACTGCCCGCAGATACGGAACGCCGCGTCCTGAATGAACTTTGCGACGATCAGGGTCGGCTCGAGGTTCTCCTGGGTCACGCGCAGGTAGTCCGGCGCCCCGAGGGTGGGGGCCAGCACCTCCAGCATGTCGGTGGGCCCGTTGCCGAAGTCCTCGGTCCAGCGCAGGCCCCGGTCACGACGGGGATGGATCGGGCGAGCTGCTCGATGGCCATGCGCCCGGGCACGCGGGCCAGGGGCTGCTCCACCTGGCCGCCCCCCTCGCCGCCCGCGCCGCCGGCCCCGCCGGCACCGCCGCCCGCGCCACCCGCGCCACCCGCGCCGCCCGCGCCACCCATGTCAGGCGCCACCGCGGAGCCACCGCCACCGCCATCGTCACAGCCGAACACCACCAGGCCCAGCGCGAGGGCCAGTACGAGGCGAGTCATCGCTGCATCCTCCGGTAGCCGGGGTCGGTCAGCAGGGCCTTGATCAGCACCTTGAAGTCGTAGCCGCTGTCGGTGAAGGCCCGGGCGAAGCGCGGCACGTCCCGGTTGCGCTCCAGATCGGTGGGCTCGCGGTGGTAGAAGCGGGTGAAGAGCTTCTGAGCCGCGCACTGCGCGAAGCGCCCGTCCGCCATGGCCTGCTGCACCAGCAGGCGGGGCCCGCCCTCCACCTTCGCCACCTCCGCCTCGCCGCGCCACTGGTACGACTTGAGCACGCCCGCGTAGGGCATCTCGTCGGGGTGGCCGATCTCGGAGACGTAGAACCGCTCGCAGACGAAGTCACAGCCCTGGCCGCCGCGGCGCGCGCACTCCGCGCAGCGGGCCACGTAGGTCGGGAAGATCTCCGGATCCAGCCACGCTGCACCCGCATCGGCGAAGCGACCCCAGTGGCCGGCCGCCGGCTCGAGCTGCGCGTGGCAGTAGTTGCACCCGCACCGCTAGCGCACGTCCGGCTCCTGGGAGCACTCGTCGTTGGGGCTGGGCAGACCGCCGGCGGGCGCCACGAACGGCTGACACAGGAAGGCATTGTGGAACTGGTTGGCCCGCGCCCGCGACGTCTGGAAGCGCAGCAGGTACGACATGCTCGTGAGGATGCCCGCCGACTGCGGCGCCTTGCGCTCCACGGTGTGCCACGACCGATCGGTGTACGGCAGGTCGGGCAGCTCGCCCTCGGCCACCGGGCTGTACTGGATGAACGGATCCACCCCCATGGCGGCGAGGTGCTTGTAATAGTGCACAATGGGACCGTTCACGTCCTCGGTGGTCGCCAGCAACATGTCGGGGTAGGGCCGACCCGCGAGGATGGGTGCCTCGGCCATCCGCAGGAGCTGCTCTTGCAGCGCCCCCACCATCTCGACCACCACCTCGAAGCCCGCACAGTGCTCCAGGGCCGGGCCGCAGCCGCAGGTACCCGAGAACATGCCGGCGGCCGTGGCGCACGACGCCCCCCCGGCCGACAGCTCGTTGGTGCGGGCCTCCAGGGCGCACACCTTCACCTGCGTCCCGGGCGCCCAGTACGGCTCTACCCAGACCCAGCCCTCGCGGCGCGTCCCGTCGGGGAAGTCCTCGAACACCAGCTCCCCGTCCGCATCCCACTCCGCCGGCTCATCCTTGCAAGGCACGAGGCCGCCGCGCTCGTAGAAGCCCACGAAGATGTGGAAGAGCCGCTGCCCGTCGCCGGTGCCCTCATAGAACGAGGCCGGGAGGAGCAGCGCGACGGCGCCGCCCACGATGTCGATGGCGTCGGTGCTGGGCCAGAGCAGATCGCGGTGGTGGCGGCGGATGAGCGCCTTGAGCTCATCCCCGGCCAGCAGGGCGTCCACCTTCGCCTCGTCGACGGGCCCGTCGCCCAGGGCCTCGAGCTCGTCGACGGTGGGGACGCGCCCGTAGAGATCGAGGGTCATCTGCCGCAGCAGCCGCGGCCCCTCCACCTCGACCACGTCGCCGCACGCCTCTTCGGCGAGCGCGGGCGCGGTGAACGTCGCCACGGCCAACGCGATCACGAGCGATCGCATCCGCATGGTCAGCCTCCGGTGCTGTCGCCGCCAGGGCGGCATCAGGAAAGAGTGGCTCCGACCCCGGCAACCACCCTCAAGGCGGTACGACGCCTCGCCCAGGCAGAGTAGCGAAATCGGCGGCGGGCCGCGAAAGGTCACCCCAGCGTCACGCCATCGGCCCAGGTCTGGCCGGCCCCGAAGCGGCCGTGGTCATCGCGCACGACCTCTGCCAGCGCGACCGCCGGATCATGGGTCAGGAAGAGCCGGCCGCCGCGGCCCACCAGATCGGCCAGCAGCGCCTCCTTCTCGTCGATCAGGCGCTCGGGGAAGCGGTCGTAGCCCATGGTGATGGGGGTGTGGATCCAGGGCACGCCCGGGATGAGATCTCCCGCGAAGACGACCGGCCCGCGGGCGGTCGGCACCTCGGCCAGCAACAAACCCGGGGTGTGGCCCTCGGAGCAGTGGAAGCGCCAGTCCGGACCGAGGGCTTCGCAGGCATCCCCGTGGACCAGCACGAGGCGGCCCGTGGCCTCGAGCAGGCCGGGCAGCTCGGGGATGAACGACGCCCGATCCCGAGGATGGGGGGCACAGGCGCGGGCCCAGGCCTCGGCGCCCACGACGAAGATCGCGTTGGGAAACAACAACTCCGGCGCCTCGCCCACCGCCCAGGGCGTCAGCAGGCCACCCGCATGATCGAAGTGGAGGTGCGACAGCACGACGACATCGATGTCCGCGTCGGTGAGGCCCACGGCAGCCAGGCTGTCGAGCAGCACATGCCGATCCTCGAGCACCCCGAAGCGATCACGCAGCTTTGGGGGGAAGAAGGCCCCGATGCCGGTCTCGCAGAGCACCCGGCGCCCCGGCTCCTCCACCAGCATCGCGCGGCAAGCCAGCGAGATGCGGTTGTGCTCGTCGGGCGGCGCCCAGCGGCTCCAGAGCGCCCGGGGCACGTTGCCGAACATCGCCCCGCCGTCGAGACGCTGGGTATTGCCGGGGATCGAACGGATGGTGCGCATGGGGTCCTCCGGCGGTGGATGATAGCGGATCGGTGCGGTGTGGTAGAACCCGGGCCCCAACGACCGGAGGCCTGAGCCATGCAGTGGCAGCTCTTCATGACGGTGCTGACGACCGTCTTCCTGGCCGAGCTCGGCGACAAGACCCAGCTCGCGACCCTCGCCTTCGCCGCCAACGGCGACGCCAGCCGGTGGACCATCTTCGCCGCCGCCTCCCTCGCCCTGATCGCCGCCTCGGGCATCGGCGTCCTCGCGGGCGGCTGGCTCACCCGCTACATCTCGCCCCGCAGCCTCACCCTGGCCGCCGGCGTCGCCTTCATCGCCATCGGCGCCTGGACGCTCTACGGCGCCCTCCGCGGCGAGGCGGCGGGAAGCTGAGCTGGATCCAACTTTTTTCTCTTCAAGATCAACAGGTTCGAAAAAAGTCTGCGACACGCGCCGCGACTGACCGAAGGAGAGAGAGGCCCCCACCACGCGGAGGACTCTCCCATGGCCGACACGCTCATCATCCAGGTGCCCGACCGGCTGCTCTACAGCCCCCGGCTCAAGCGCTGGGTGCTCGTCTCCGAGGTCACGTCCAAGACCTCCAACGACCTCTTCCTCTTCGTCCCGCTGGAAGTCGTCGTCGCCATCCTCAACGGCATCATCGGCCGCGCCCAGGCGCGCTGCCACGAGGAGGGCGGCTTCGGCTTCGACTTCGACCTCTACGGCTACTTCTTCATGTCCAACCACCTGCACTGGCTCATCGGCGTGGACACGCTGGTCCACAAGAGCATCGTGCTGGAGTGGGTCAACCGGGAGATCGCCCGGCGAATCAACAAGTTCCACGACCGGAGCGGCCAGGCGCTGGTGCCCAGCACGGCGATCCAGATCACGACGCTGGAGAAGGCCCTGGACCGGCTGCGGTACGTCATGGGCCAGGGCACGGCGGCCATGAAGTCCCGCCACCCGGCGGACGACGTCTTCGCCTGCTCCAACCCGGCGCTGCTGCGGGGCGAGAAGCTGCACGGCGTCTTCGTCCACGCCGACGGCCGGCGGGAGGAAACCACCGTCCGCATCGACCGCCTGCCGGGCCTGGGCGACCTGACGGAGAAGGAGCACCGGGCGCTGATGTGGCAGCTGGCCGACGGCATCGCCGCCGAAGCCCGCCCGCGGCGCAAGAAGGCGGGCCTGCCGGTGCCCGACCCCGAGGCGGTGCGGAAGGTGGACCCGATGACGCGGCCGAAGGAGCGCGACCGCAGCCCCGCGCCGGTGGTGCATGGGCCGCCCGAGCACCAGGAGGAGTGGCGCAAGCTCCACGCCGAGCTCAAGGACGCCTACACGACGGCGCACATCGCCTACTGGAAGTGGCTGGCGGACCCGACGTTGCCGCTGATCCCGTTCCCGGCGAACACGATTCCGCCGTCGCATGCGCGGAAGAAGCTCAGGGCGCTGGCCGAGAGCGGCTGACCCGCAGCCGCAAGTGCCCGGATTTCAACGACTTCAGCGTCCACCCCCGGCGCAGGCGGCGTCGTGCGCCCGCCTCCCGTTCCGCCCAGGATAACGTGGGCCCGGCGCCGCCCCGAGCGCTCCGCTACCCGCTCGATCGCGCCACCGCGCCCGCTCCGAACCCTGATCCACCCGCCAAAGATCCAGCCCACCTGAAAAATCGAACCGCCGCGACGAGGAACCCTGTCGGCGCGCCAGCCCCGGTTCCAGCCGACGCGCAAAGTTGCAGCCGTCATCCGATGAACTCAGTCGGGAACCGGGCGGCATGGCCGCCCGGGCTGCCTACGTGTCGTCCGCTTCGAACCGGTACCCCACACCGTGCACGGTCCGGATGATGAGCGGCTCTCGGGGATCCAGCTCGATCCGCTTGCGCAGCTTGGACACATGCTGGTCCAGCGTCCGGCTGTTCGGCAGGTGGTCGTACCCCCAGCACTCGCGGAAGAAGGCTTCGCGGTCGACCACCTGTCCACGCCGCTCGAACAGCAACTTCAAGATGCGCACATCGCGCAGGCTGAGGTCGATGGTCTCTTCGCCACGACGGGCGCGCAGCTCGGCGGGGTGGACCTCCAGGTCCAGGAGCCAGAAGGGGCCCTCCCGGTCGGCGCGGTGGGCGTCGCGCATGCACCGCCGGGTGACGGCGCGGATGCGGGCGATGACCTCCTTCACGCCGAAGGGCTTCTGGATGAAGTCGTCCGCGCCGAGCTCGAGCCCGATGACACGATCGATCTCTTCTGACTTGGCGCTGATGAAGATGATGGGCAGCTCGGTGTCCGCGCGGCGGATCTCGCGGCAGACGTCGTAGCCGTTCTGGCCAGGCATCATGATGTCGAGGAGCACGAAGTCAGGCCGTCCACTGCGCCAGGCGTCGAGGGCGGCGCGGCCGTCGGCTGCGGTGAGGACGTGGTAGCCCTCGGCTTCCAGAATTTCGACCAGGCCGTCGCGGATGTGGGGGTCGTCTTCGGCGATGAGGACCTTCATGGCATGTCTCCCAGGCGTCTCGGCGCCCCGGTCGGGCGGGCGGATCGTGGTCCGCGCTCATGGTGGGTTCGAGGCCGGCGCGGGCGCGCCGCGGCGTCGGTAGACCAGGACTCGGCCCAGCGCCTCATGCGTGCTTCAACACCAGCTCAAAGCAGGCGCCCCTCTCGGTCGGCACCAGGGCGAGGTCGCCCCCGTGCAGCCGCGCCAGGTCGCGGGCGATGCCGAGGCCGATCCCGGTGCCGCTGACGCCCTCCTCCAGCGCGTCCGAGAGGCGCTCGAAGGGCTCGAAGACGCGCTGCCGGTCGCCGCGCGGGATGCCTGGTCCGCTGTCATGGACCGTGATGAAGGTCTCGGTCTCGGTCTGCCGGGACGCGATGCGCACCGGGCCGCCATGGGCGTACTTCTCGACGTTCGAGAGCAGGTTGCCAAGGATCTGGCCCAGCGCGTCCGCGTCGATCCGGACCGTCCGGCCGGCGCCCGCGGTGAACGCGACGGCGACGCCGCAGCGCTCCAGCGACGGGCCGAAGCCCTCGATGGCGTCGCGGACGACCTCGTCCACCACGGCGCTGGTCGGCCTCAAGCTGAGCGTCTCGCGCTGCTTGCGAGCGAAGGTGAGGATGTTGCCGATCAGGCGCGAGAGGCGCTGGCTCTCGCCCGCGATGATGCCGACATGGCGCGCGGCGCGCTCGTCCTCGTCATCCAGCTCGTCGGCCAGCAGCTCGGCGTACATCCGGATGTTGGTGAGCGGCGTCTTGAGCTCGTGGGAGACCTGGTTGACGAAGGTGACCCGCCGCGCCGCCTCGCGGAGCGCCCGGGTGCTCTCCCGGTAGAACCAGACGGCCAGGCCGGTGAGCGCGAGGCCGATGCCCAGCAGGCCCGCGAGCAGCCCCGGCGCCACGCCCTCGGGCACCGGGACGGAGCCCGTCCAGGCCAGCCGCCACGCGGCCAGGGGCGCCGGCAACGCGTGGATGATGCGCGGCGCGAGCTCGGCCGGCGGCGTCCACTGACCCCACTGGTAGATGGTCTCCCCCGCCGAGTCGATGAGGACGTCGACTCCTCGCCGCCGTCTTCGCCGGTGTCGGGGAGCCGGGCGACGACGTCGGCGAGGAGCTGGACCCGGTCGACCTCGACGGCGACCAGCCGGCTATCGGCGAGCCGTCGCCAGAACATCAGGTTCAGGCCGCCCCCCAGTACCAGACGTGCCATCCATGGGCGTCGGCCGTGGCCGCCGCGACGGTGGACAGGGGGACCGTGGCGGGAACGCCGGCGTTGCCCGGGGGTCGCCACCGGCTCCCGCCGCCTGGGGCGGGTCGCCCGGGCCGTTGCCGAGCGCGCTCGCGAACTGGTTTCCCTTGGTCAACGGGGGCGCGATCCCCTGCTGCTGGCGGACCGGGTGGTCTTCGCCCCGCCGCGCGGCCGGTCGGCCCAGCGCTCGCCCCTGCCACAGCCCCCGCGTCCGCTCGACGAAGGCCTCCTCGGCCTCGCTGACGGGGCCGTCCGGGGGAAACGCCCGCCGGCCCTCGCCATCCAGCACCAGCACGAACCGAAACCGCCCCTCTCGCCGGACCCGGTCGCGGATCGCGGCGGCCTCCTCGGGGAAGCCGTCGGTGGCCTGGACCAGCACCTTGACCTTCTCGGCCATCAGCCGCCCCACGGCCCCCGCCTGCTCCGCGAGCCGCGCCCGGACGACCTCGTCGAACCGGGCCACGACCTCCGCCCGGGCGTCCGCCGCGAACCGGGCCCCCAGCCACGCCAGGCTGGCCAGGGGGGCGAGGACGAGCACGGCCAGCACGAGGGCCAGGCGCAGCTTCACCGGCGCGACTCAGTAGCTCTGCTGGAAGTCGTACTGGTGCTGGACGCGGCGCATGACCTTGCGCCGGTGCTTCCAGTTGGACTCGTCCAGGTTCTTCGCGTCATCCCGGTTCTGCTCCTCCAGCTTCTTCAGCTTCGGGGCCTGATAGTACGCCGAGTTGTAGTTCAGCCACGCGGCGTTGTCGTTGAGGACCCGCCGGGCGGCCTCGGCGTCGCCCTGGTCGCGCAGCTTGACCGCCAGGCGGTTCTGCTCGGTGCTCACCAGCTCGACCGCGTGGACCATGACGCTGCGATCGACGGCGGCCTGGGCCTCGCGGGCCGTCGCGACATAGCGCACCTTCACCGCCGCCTCCCGGCTCTCGCTCTCCCGCGTCTCGAGGTTGCGGTAGCTCACGGTCGCCTGGCAGACGGGGCGCTCCTCGCCCACCTCGCCTGCGGGCAGCTCCAGCTCCAGCAGAACGAACTTCTCTTGCCGCGCAAGCACTTGCGCGAGCTGGGCCGTCACCTCGTTGCCGACGATGTCCGCCTCGCGGCCCAGCACCCGGACGGGCCGGACGCCCGCCTCGCACCGGATCCGCACATCGGCGTCCTGGGCCACCACCGACAACACCTCGCCGAACTCGAGATCGAAGAAGCGCACCAGATCGTCGGGCCGCTCGACGAAGACGTGGTTGCCGTCGGTGGCGCGAGCCAGGCCCTGCATCAGGTCCTCGTTGTAGTCGAGGCCCAGGCCCAGGGTGGTGATGGTCATGCCCTCCCGCCCCAGGGCCGCGCCCAGGCCGGCGAGCTCGCCCGGCGAGCTCGGCCCCACGTTGGCCAGCCCGTCCGAGAGCAGGATCAGGCGGTTGACCCGGTTGCGATCGAAGAACTTGCGCAGCTCGTCGGCCCCCTTGCTGACGCCGGCGAAGAGCGCGGTGTTGCCGCCGGGCGAGAGCCGCGCGATGCCGTCGCGGATGCTCTCCTTGTCGCCCGCCTTGGTGGCCGGCACGAGCACCGAGACCCGGGTGTCGTAGGCCACGACCGAGACGATGTCGTCGGGCCCCAGGCGATCGATGGCCATGAGCGCGGCGTCCTTGGCCCGGCGGATCTTGTCGCCGCTCATGGAGCCGGACTTGTCGATCACCAGGGCGACGTTGACGGGGACGCGGGTGGGCTTGCGCTCCAGGGCCCCCGTCAGGCCCACCTTCAGGTAGGCCGTCTGCTTGCGGCCGGCCTCGACGGCCGGCGTCCCCAGGCGCATGTCCAGGTGGACGGACTCGGCGTGGGCCGCCAGCGGGGCCAGCAGCGCCAGGGCGACGGTGAGAGTGCGCATGGCCGCTCCTCCTTCTCGGTGTCTCCAGGTGCCGTCACCGTAGCCCGCCCCCGGATCCGCGTGGTCTGCCGGGCGTGAAGACCTTGTAAAAGAACTGTCAATCCTGGGCCAGGAGAGCCTGATAAGATTCAGGTTTTCCTTTTGCTGACTGCGATCTAGGCTGGGCCGATGTCCAGCCCTGCCCGCCCAGCGCCCCCCCACGATCCAGCCGGCGTCGCGGTGACCCCCGAGGCGCCGGGCCGCTACCACCGCCGCGGGGTGCTGGGGGTCGGCGGCATCGGCTACGTGGAGCTGGCCTGGGACGCCCACCTCGGCCGCGAGGTGGCCATCAAGCGGCTGCGCCCCGGCATGAAGGGCGACGCCGTCCGGCGCTTCCTCAAGGAGGCCCGCATCGGCGCCCTCCTGGCCCACCCGGGCATCGTCCCCGTCTACGAGCTGGGCCGCCGGGCCGACGGGGCCCTCTACTACTCCATGATGCGCATCCGCGGGCGGACGCTGGCCCAGGCCCTCGACGGCGCCGAGCTGGCCGATCGGCTCGCCCTGCTCCCGCACCTCGTCGCCGTCTGCCAGGCCGTCGCCTACGCCCACGAGCGGGGGGTCGTCCACCGCGACCTGAAGCCCGACAACGTGATGCTGGGCGACTTCGGCGAGACGCTCGTGGTCGACTGGGGGCTGTGCTGCGAGCGCGGCGGCGAGGCGGGCCAGGATCAGCCCCTGCTGGAGGCCCTCGCGGCCCTCCGCCACGCCTCCGGCACCCAGACCGTCACCGGCGCCCCCATCGGCACCCCGGCCTACATGCCCCCCGAGCAGGCCCGAGGCGACCTCGCCGCCATCGACGAGCGGGCCGACGTCTACGCCCTCGGCGCCATCCTCTACGAGCTGCTCACCGGCGAGGCCCCCTACAGCGGGCCCAGCGCCCTGCACATCCTGACGCTCGTCCTCTCCGAGCCGCCGCTGCCCCCCCGCAGCCTGGAGCCGGGGGCGCCGGCCGAGCTCTGCGCCATCACGGCGCGCGCCCTGGCCAAGGATCCGGCCCAGCGCTACCCCAACGCGTCCGCATTGTGCAATGATCTCCTGGCCTTCCAGGCTGGCCGCCGGGTGCTGGCCCACGCCTACGGGCGCGGGCAGCTGGTGTCGCGCTGGCTCTGGCGCCGCCGCGTCGGCCTGCTCGGCGCCGCCGCGGTGCTGGTGGCGGGCGTCGGCGCCGGCTGGTACCGCGGCCGGGCCGAGGCCTTCCCGCCCGGCCACGTCGCCGATCTCGCGGCCATCGATCGGGTCCTCGCCTTCGACGCGCCCCGGGCGCCCCTGGCGGCCCGGCTGGCCGCCGATCGTGATCCCGCCGTCGAGCAGCGCCTCCTGGCCGCCCTGGCCGATCCGAGCCCCCGCGTCCGCGCGCTGGCCGCCACGGCGCTGGCCGCCGGGGGTCCCGAGAGCGGCGCCGCCCTGGCCCGGCACCTGCGGGAGGAGCGCGACCCCGCGCCCCGCCTGGCCCTCGCCGAGGCCCTCGTCGCCCGCGGCGAGCCGGGCACCTTCGCCGCGCTGTGTGCGGCCCGGGCGGCGGCAGGCCCGGCTGCCCGGCGGCCCCTCGACGCCCTCATATCGGACCTGGGCGCCGGCGAGCTGCCCGCCCGGCCCGACGACGCCGAGGAGTTCGCCGCCTGCGCCCTCGAGACGCTGCCTCCCGACGCCGCCCTCGCCGCGATCCAGGCCCTCCGCGCGCGCCACCCCAGGTGGGCGCCCTCCGGCGCCACGAAGCCGCCGCGCTCGCGGCCGCGGGCGATGTGCCGGCGGCCCTGGCCGCCCTGGAGGGCCAGGGCCCCGAGGTCGACGGCCTGCGGGTGCCCTGGTTGCTGGAGCGCGAGGATCTGGACGCGGCCCTGGCGGCCCTCGAGCGGCTGCCCAGCACCCCCGAGACGCTGCTGCTGCGGGCGCGGGCCCGCCACACCCTGGCCGACGCCGAGGGCGCGCGGCAGGCGGCGCGCGCCGCCGAGAGCGACGCCGCGACGCCCGCGCAGCTCCGCTCCACGGCGGAGGTCTGGCTGCTGCTGGAGGAGCCGGCCGCCGCGTCCCGCGTGCTCGGCCGTGCGCTGGCCCGGGATCCCGAGGACGCCGCCGCCCTGCGCCTGCGGGCCCGAGCGCTGTGGCGGCAGGGGGACGCCGCCGGGGCCCGGGTCGACGCCGCGCGGGCCGGCCAGCTCGCGCCCCTGGATCCCGCCGGTCGCCGGCTGCTGGCGGCCCTGCGGCTGGCGGATGGGGACGACCTCGGCGGGCGGGCGCTCCTCGCGGCGGGGCCCGATCGCGCGGTGCTCGGGCTCGCCCCCGCCGGCGACTTCGCCACCGCCCTCGTCGAGCTGGACGCCGCCGCCCAGGCCGCGACGCCGGCCGAGCGCGCTCCCCTCGCCCTCATGGCCCTCGCCATCGCGCTGCGCCTGGAGGGCCCCACCCGCCTGGAGGCCCGCGCCGCCCACCTCGGCGTCGGGGCCGGCCTGCCGTGGCTGGAGGACCTGGGGCGGGTGGTGCGAGGCGAGGCCGAGGCGTCCATCCTCGGCGGTCGGCTCCGGCAGCACCGCGCCCGCGTCTGCGAGGCGACGCTCGCCCTCGGCGCGCGGGCCCACCTGGCGGGGGATCGGGTGGGGGCGGCGGACCAGCTGGCCCAGAGCCGCGACGGCGATCCGGATGACCTGCCCTGCGCGCTGGCGCGCAGCCTGGCCCGCCGGACGCTGCTGGTTCAGGGCACGAAGCCGTAGGTCTGCTCGGCGCCGAGGGGGCTGCGCGGCTCGCCGCCCAGCGGCGAGGGACCCAGCAGCACGCCCCCCAGGGCCATGAAGATCTCCTCGGCGTACCGGGTCTGGCCCAGGTCGTTGAAGTGCAGGGCGTCATAAAGATACAGACCCACGTCCAACCCCGCGAAAGCATTGAGCATATCGGCGACCAGCAGGTCCTCGTCGTCGGGGATGGCGGCCAGCGCCGTCTCCAGCACCTCCCGCATCGTCCCCGCGCCGATGAGGCGGCCGGCCAGCCCCCAGAGCTGGTGCGTGGTGGCCTGGGTGTAGTCGGGGTAGAGGCAGTAGAGGATGTCCACATCCGGGTTCACCTCCCGGATGGCCTGCATGATCAGGCGGACGCGGCCGACGATCTCGACCACCAGGTCCTTGGCGCCCGCGATGGCCATGGGCACGTTGGCCAGCAGGGCCGGGTTGGACATGTAGGCCAGGATGTCGTTGCCGCCGATGGAGATGATCACCAGATCGGCGTCGGCGACCTCGGGCAGCAGGCGCCGCTCGAAGTTGGGCTGACCCGGCAGCCACTCGGGGGACGTGCTGCCCGCCACGGCCACGTTGCGGCTGTCGATCTCGGCCAGGCCGTCGAAGAGCGTCACCAGTCGGCTCGGGAAGAGGGGCCGGTCGCCCACGACGGGGATGCTGTCGCCCATGGTGACCACCACCGCGCTGCCCGCGGCGACGGCGGCCGCGAACCCGGCCGGGCAGTTGCGGCGGCTGCAGCGGCCAGCGTCGGCCGGCGGCACCACCAGGGCCGGCCCGTCGGGCAGGCCGTCGACGGCGTAGCTGCCGTCGTCGCAGGGCTGGACCGCCCTGGGACCCTCCGGCGTCAGCACCTGGAAGGCCTGCTTCACCGGGGGATCGTCGTCCTCCCGGGCCGCGGCGTACCGCGTCTCGTCGGCGCCGTCCGCGTCCTCGTACAGCCAGCCCGTGACCTGGCCGGCGCCGCAGCTCCCGACCACGGGTGGGGGCGGCCCGCCCGCGTCGGCCGCGGCCGCGTCGGGGCCCTCGTCGGGCGCCGCCGCGTCGACCGGCGCCGCGTCGGGCGCGGCCGCATCGGGCGCTGCGGCGTCCGGAGCCGCCGAGTCCGCCGCCCCAACGTCGGCCTGCCCCTGCTGCCCGGGATCCGCCGAGGCGCTCCCGTCGTCATCACAGCCCGCCAGCAGGGCGAGCACCGCCACCACCCAGATGCCACGCATCGCGCCTCCCCCGTGTCAGACCCCGTCGCTCTGCCGCTGAGCCTGGAGCCGGTCGTAGTGTCGATAGCCGAGCTGGTTGAGGGCCTCGCGCGGGGCGAGCCCGATGTCCACCAGGGTCTTGAGGGCGTAGGTGCCCGCCAGGACCGTGGGCCGGTAGGCGGCGCGCGCCTCGGCGTCGTTGAACGCCGGCAGCGGCCGCAGCACCTGGTGGGGGTGCAGGTGGATGAAGTGCGCCATCGAGCAGCGGGTATACCCCGCCTGCTTCGGCGCGGTGATCACATGGGGCGTCGCCACCAGCCGCCCGCCCGTGAGGATCTCGAGCTGCTGGCCGACCTGGGCGAGCATGCAGCCGGGCGGCGCCACCCCCTGGACGCGCTGGCCGGCCGGGTTCTCGGCCGTCGGGCGCGAGCGCAGGTAGAGCCCCGCGCCGGGATCCGGCGATGGGCAGGGCGCCCCGGCCGGATCGAAGAACCGCCCGCCCGGCAGCAAGGTCAGGAGGTTGAAGTCGGTGTGCTCCTCGCCCCAGAGCACGCCCGCCGTGACCTGGGCCGGGCTCAGCGCCAGGTACTGCAGCGCGCGGGTGACGTGGGCGCCCCCCTCGATGCGCGCGAGGAACGTGTCCTCGGGCAGCCCCAGGCCCCGCGCCGCGCCCTGGAGGAGGGCGACGCCGACGGCGTGCAGGCGCCGGCCGAGCTGGAGGTAGTCCGCCTCGAAGGCAGCCGGATCGAAGCCATCGCCGGCCGGCGGCCAGACGTTCGGGGCGAAGATCTCGGGGTACTCCGACTCGCACCCCGGATCCACGGGCAGGGGCGCGGCGAAGTAGCACTCCTTGAAGTCGGGCTGGCCGCCCGCCACCACCGCCTGCTCGGTGTCGGGCGGTGTGTAGCCGCGCTGGTGCCAGATGGCCGGCCCGCCCAGCGATCGCTTCCGTGCCTCGTCCAGTCGCGTAAATGCCCGAAACGAATCGTAGAAGCGGTCAAGGAGGCCTGCCTCTGTGGCCGCCTTGACATGAACCAGCCCATAGGCCGACAGGCCATGGAGCAGCGCGGCGTCCTGGGCGTCGCGGGCCTCGCCCGCGGGGCCACACAGGGCGTCCAGGTCGATGACGGGAATGCCCCGCGGCATGCAGCACCTCCACCGATGTCCGCCGGCTCGTACCACGGAGCGGGCCCGCAAGTCACGTCCCGCCGACGGGCTTCGCGGGCCGCGCTGATATCGAAACACCGTCGAATATTGACGGTAGACGCCCCCGATTTCGACGCGGGTCCGCGGCTTCTGGCACGTCCGGTGCGTTTTGTTGACCGAAGCCTTGTCGGGCACGATCATGGCGACACTGGACCGATGCCCGAAGGCACTGGGGGGCTTGCATGCGGATCTGGATCGCGCTCTTCGGACTTCTCTGTCTGCCGCTCGCGGCTCTGGCCGAGCGCGCGTACGTCGAGTTCGAGCGTCTGGACACCCTGCGCCAGGCGGATCAGGTGGAGGTGCGCTATACGCTGTCGGCGGAGAGCTGGAAGCTCCTCTCCGAGGCGGGGCTACGCCCGACGCTCGTGGCGGAGATGCTGGCCCCGGGGCGCAAGTCCCAGGTCACCCGCGGCCAGATCGATGGCCAGGCGGGCCGCTTCACCGTGACCCTGCGCGAGGGCCTCGAGCCCGAGGCGGTGCGCTTCGCCGTGCAGCACCCGGCCATCGCGGGCTTCCGCCAGGCCGGGGTGACGGTGGTGACGCTGTCTCGGCGCATCGGCGAGGGGCGCGTGGCGGGGACGCCCGGGCGCTCGGGCCGCAGCGTCATGGACGCCTGCCGCGGCTTCGGCAGCGACGCCGAGGCGTGCAGCCACATCGTCGAGGCCAACCCGTCCATCGGGGCCGCGGTGGTGGTGGCCTGCGGCGAGCAGGGGCGCAACCGCACCGACTGCCTGCGGATCGCGGGCCGCGGCAAGGGCGACATGGCCGGGACGGTGCGCGCCTGCTCCAGCCTGGTGCCCAACATCGACGAGCGCCAGCGCTGCCTCGCGGCGGCGAGCCGAAGCCAGGGCGATCCCGTCGGGCTCGTGCGGGCCTGCGGCCGCCTGGTGGAGGCCGGAGCGGCCCGGCTGACCTGCGTGGAGCGGGCGGCCGAGGCCCAGGGGGACGGCGGCGGGCTGGTGGAGCAGTGCGCGGTGGCCTTCGAGGGGGCCGTGGCTCGCCTGGACTGCCTGGCCATCGGCGAGAACAGCGCCCGCATCCTGGCGCCGTCCATCGCCGCCTGCCAGCAGGCGATCCCATGGGCGGGCCCGCGTCGGCGCTGCGTCGAGGCGGCCGCCGCGGCCCGGGTCGACATCTCGTCGGCCATCATCGCCTGCCGCTCGGGGGCCTCGTCGCCGGCGGCGGTGCTGGAGTGCGTGCAGCTCGCCGCGCGCAGCCGCGGGGCGACCATCGCCACCACCATCCACGGCTGCAGCCGCGGGGCGGCGGACGATCAGGACTTCAACGCCTGCGTCGCCCAGTCCGTGCCCAAGAACTGACGGGCGCCGCCCTCAGAAGAAGAGGGCTCCCACCGCCAGCAGGGGCAGGGCCGCCGGCCCGATGAGCTGCAGCAGGAACAGCAAGACCACGATCCCCACCGATCCGCCTCCGACGTCCACTACTTCGCCACCTGGAGCTCGGTCGGGGCCAGCGGGCCCGACCGCAGAAGCGCTTGCAGGACGCGCAGATCGATGCCCTCCGCGGGCTGGGTGATCTGCACCCGGCCGCCCGTGATGGCCTCCTGCACGATCGGCATCATCAAGACGCGATCGTCCACCACGAAGGCCAGGCGCTGCTGGATCCGGCGCCCGGTCTCCTCGCCAAACCGCGCCTTCGCGGCGTCGGTCAGGGCCAGGTGGAGCGTCTGGCCCACCACGCCGTCGGCCTTCAGCTCGGCGGAGCAGGGCGCGAGATCGGCGTCGGCGAAGGTGGCCGGCTCCAGCAGGACGGCGGTGGCGTCGCTGCCATGCCACGTCCGGTCGGCCGGCGCGGGCGGCAGCGCGCCGTCCGCGGGCAGCTTCGCGGGGGTGCCGAGCGCGGCGGCGGTGGCGGTCTCGTCCACCCAGCGGAGGCTGAAGCGGCCGGGCACGAGCAGGGGCTCGAGGCCCTTGAGCCCGCCGGGGATGAAGCCCTTGATGATCAGCCGGCCGGGGAGAGGCGCCGCCACGGTCAGGTCCTGGCCCCCGACGTCGGCGATGCGCTGGGCGAGGGTGCGGCCAGCCGCCTCGGCGTCGCCCTCCACCTTGAGCTCCACGTTGAAGTTCGCGGGGAACACCGCCGCCTTCACGGGCGCCAGGGGCGGGCAGGTATTCGCAAGCAAAATCAAGGGGATGAGCAGCATGAAACCTCCAGGTCGGCGCGGCTTTGCCGGACGATAGCAGGGCGCCTCGGTGGCCGCCACCGCTGCGGCAGCGCTCGCCTGGGACCACCCCTCCCCGCTAAGCTGGCCGGATGAAGTGGCTGACCCTGGCAGGGGCGCTGGCGTTCGTCGCCTGCGGCCCCCTGGACGACGACGCCCTCGACGGGGGCGCGGACGCCGCGGCGTCATGCGAGGACGTGATCTGCGGCGGCAGCGCCCACTGCGAGGCGGGCGCCTGCGTCTGCAACGAGGGGCTGGAGCGGCGCGGCAGCGACTGCGTACCCGCCGGCCCAACCGTGCCCGCCGATCGCACCGAGGCCCTCGTCTGCGCCCGCTGGGCGAGCGAGCATGTGACCGTCGAGCCGGAGCTGGATCTGCCCCCGGGGGCGAGCGCCTGCACCCCGGCGACGCTGCGGCCGGAGGGGCAGGACAACGCGATCCGGCGCACCAACCTGTACCGCTGGCTGGCCGGCCTGGGCGAGGTGACCTACGCGCCCGACCTGCTCGCCGGCGTCCAGGCCTGCGCCGTCGTGATGAACCAGCTCGGGACCCTCGACCACGATCCCCCGGCCGAGACCCCCTGCTACGATCCCGTCCAGTCCGCCGGGCGCAGCAACCTGGCCCAGGGCGCCAGCATGGCCGGCTCGGTCGATCTGTACGTCGGCGATCGGGGCGTCGCCTCCTCGGGCACCGGCGCTGGGTGCTGGAGCCGGGTCTGGGGGCCACCGCCTTCGCGCGCCGCGACGCCTTCTCGTGCATGGATGTGAGCCAGACCGGCCCGCCCGCGGTCCTCCCACCGCACATCGCCTGGCCGCCGGCCGGCTTCGTCCCCGTCGAGGCGGCGCAGGGTCGCTGGTCGGTGGGGTTCTTCGGGGCCCCGCCGGGGCCCGACCTGGCCCTGGAGGTGGACCGCGGCGGGGGCTTCGAGGCCGCGGCCTTCGACGTCCTCGATCAGGGCTACGGCGCCGCGTCCACCACCATCGCCTTCGACGTCCCGGGGGCCTGGCAGGCGGGGCAGCGCGTCGGCGTGCGCCTGACCGGCATGGCAGGCCGCGCCGATGTGGAGTATGCGGTACAGTTCACGGACTGCCGCTTCTGAGGGAGCTCCATGCATCGCGGACCGCTCGTCTTCTGCATCCCGGGCTACGAGGTCTTCGCCCACGAGCTGTGCTGGCAGCTCGACGGCCAGCCGGGCGAGGTGGAGCGCCGCCTCTTCCCGGACGGGGAGCACTACCAGCGCCTGGCCACCGATGTCTTCGATCGCGACGTCGTGCTGGTGGGCGGGACGGTCACCGACGCGGCCACGCTGGGGGTCTACGATCTGGCCTGCGCCATGGCCAAGTACGGCGCGCGCCGCCTGAGCCTGGTGATGCCCTACTTCGGCTACAGCACCATGGAGCGCGCGGTGCGGTCGGGGGAGGTGGTCACCGCCAAGAGCCGGGCGCGGCTGCTCTCGGCCATCCCCCCCGCCACCTCGGGCAACCGGCTGCTCCTGCTGGATCTGCACAGCGAGGGCATCGCCCACTACTTCGAGGGCGGCCTGACGGCCTTCCACCTCGACGCCCGCTCGGCCCTCATCCCCGCGCTGCACCGCGCGGGCGGCGACGACTTCGTGCTGGGGAGCACCGACGCGGGGCGCGCCAAGCGGGTCGAGGCGCTGGCCAACGACCTGGGCGTGGACGCCGCTTTCATCCTCAAGCGCCGCATCAGCGCCACCGAGACCCGGGTCACCGCCATGAACGCCCGGGTCGAGGGTCGCACGGTGGTCATCTACGACGACATGATCCGGACGGGCGGCTCGCTGCTCAACGCGGCCCGCGCCTACCGCGACGCCGGCGCCGCTCGCCTCATCGCGTGCTGCACCCACGGGGTCTTCCCGGGGGACGCCTACGAGCGCGTCAGCGGCAGCGGCCTCTTCGAGTCCATCATCGCGACCGACAGCCACCCCCGCGCCATCCAGCTCGAGTCGGCCGGGCTGTCGCTCGTGCCCGTGGCCCGGCTCTTCGCCGACCACCTCGCCAGCCCGGGCGCCCAGCCCCGGCACCGACCCGACGACGACTGACCTCCGAGAAAGCTCATTAACATCAGGGAGTTGCCGAGTACCGCCCTCTGCCTCGCCGGGCCGCTGGCCCTGGCGCTCGGGCTCGGCTGCCTCCTCCCCGGCGCGGCGCACGCGGGCCCACCGGGCGGCGCCGTGCAGCTCGAAGCCGGCTTTGTGGCCGAGCGCTGGACCCGCGAGGACGGCATCCCGGTCAACGGCCTCACCGACGTCGCCCAGACCGCCGACGGCATGATCTGGCTCGCCACCTACGGCGGCCTGGTGCGCTTCGATGGCCTGCGCTTCGAGGTCATGGATCTCAGCCGCGCCCACCTGCCGGCCAACGTGTTCACGGGCCTGGCGGTGGCCCCCGACGGGTGGCTCTGGGCCGCGACCGAGAACCACGGGCTCGTCTCCCTCCGGGGCGGCGAGGTCAGCGGCCACCCGCAGGCGGCCACGGCCTTCATCGAGCAGGCCGACGGGCTCTGGATCGGCACCCCCGGCGGCCTGTTCGACGCCCGGGACGGCCAGCTCGTGCCGCTCTCGCCTCCCAGCCCGCACACCATCCTGGCGGCCTGCCGGGACGCGGACGGCCGCCTCTGGCTGGGCGCCGACCAGGGCCACCTGCTGCGGGTCGAGGGGGATCGGCTCGTCGCGGGGCCGAGGGTCACCGGCGCGGACGGCGAGCCCGTCGACGTGCTGGCGCTGGCCCACGACGGGGCGCGGCTGTGGGTGGGATCCCAGGCCGGGCTCTTCCTCCTCGACGGCGGCCAGCTCGTCGCCCACCCTTCCCCGCGGTCGCTGGCCGTGCACGCGCTCGTGGCGGACGGTGATGGCTTCATCGCCGGCACCCAGACGGGCCCGTGGCGCATGACCCGCGGGGAGGGCCGGCCGCTGCCGGGCGCCGAGGCCCCCCCGTTCTCGGCCCTGCGGCGCCCCGGCCTGCGCCTCCCGGGCGGGGCGCTCCTCACGCTGGACCGGCACGCGCTGGTGCGGGACGGCCTGCCCGTCGCGACGACCACGGCGCCCCTGACGGCGCTCCTCGTCGGCCGGCGCGGCGCCCTGTGGCTGACCACCATGGCCGGCGAGCTGATCCGCCTCCAGCCCCGCGACATCGAGCTCTTGCCGGGCAGCGAGGGGAACACCTACGGCCTGCTGGAGGATCGGCAGGGGGACGTGTGGGTGGCGAGCCTCGGCGGTCCCGTGCGCCAGCTGCGCGGGGGCAGGTCATCCGGCATGGCGGAGTCGACCACGCCTGGACGCTCGCCGAGGCCCCCGACGGGGCCATCTGGGTCGGCCACTCCGGCCTGTGCCGCCTGACCGCCACCGGCTGCGAGCCCGAGCCGGTGCTGGCCGAGCAGCCGGTGCGGGCCCTGCTCTTCGACCGGCGCGGCCGGCTGTGGATCGGAGCCGGCAGCGGGCTCTTCGTGCGGGACGCCGCCGGGATCCGCCCCGCCCTTCCCGGCGGCGGGGGGCCCGCCCAGCCCGTCCGCGTGATGTACGAGGCCCAGGACGGCGACCTCTGGCTGGGCACCTTCGGCGACGGCCTCTACCGCGTCGACGCTCGCACCGGCATCCCCCAGCGCTTCGGCCGCGACGCCGGCCTGCCGGGCGTGAGCATCCGCGACATCGGGCCCGATCCCGCCGGGGATCTCTGGCTGGGGACGGAGGACGCGGGCCTCGTCCGCGCGCGGCGCACGCCCACCGGCTGGTCGTTTCGGGCGATCGGCGCGGCGGACGGGCTGCCCGTCGCCGGCGTCCACCGCGTCCTCGCCGACGATCTGGGGCGCCTGTGGCTGGCCTCCAACAGCGGCCTCGGCGTCATCCGGCGAGCGGACGCCCACGCCTTCGCCGACGAAAAGATCAACAAGATCAGCGGTCTGCTGCTGGGCACCCGCGACGGCATGCCCCACCCGGAGGGCAACGGCGGGGTGCAGGGCGCGGGCATCCGGCTCCGCGACGGGCGCCTGCTCTTCCCCACCCAGGCGGGCGTGGCGACGGTCCACCCCGAGCGCCTGCCCCTGGAGCGACCCGCCCTGGTGCCGGTGATCGACGGCCTGGACGCCGGGGCGGCCTCGTGGCGGCCGGTGGGGCCCACGCACCTGCCCCTCGGCGAGCGGGACCTGAAGCTGACCTTCACCGCGGCCGCCGATCGCCACCCCGAGCAGGTGCGGTTCTCGTACCGCCTGGTGGGCTACGACGCGCGCTGGGTGGACGCCGGGGCGCGGCGCGTCGCCTTCTTCACCCAGGTGCCCCCCGGCACCTACCACTTCGAGGTGCGGGCGGCCGCGGCCGGGGGGGGCTTTGGTCCGGCGATCCGCACCGCCGCCATCGTGGTGCCCCCGCGGCTGCACGAGCAGGGGTGGTTTCGGGCGCTGGCCGCGCTGCTGCTGCTGGCCGCCGCCGCCCTCCTCGTCCGGGCCGGGTTCGCCCGGGCGCGCCAGCGCGAGGTGGCCCTGGAGGCGGTGGTGCAGGAGCGGACGGAGCAGATCGCCCGCCAGGCCGAGGCGCTGCGCTCGCTGGATGATCTCAAGACCCGCTTCTTCGCCCATGTGAGCCATGAGCTGCGCACGCCGCTCACCGTGGTGGGCGGCTTCATCGAGCGGCTGCTGGAGGCCCCGGCGTCGGCGGATCAGCAGGCGGCGCTCGTGGCCATGCGCCGCAACACCCGCCGCCTCCAGCGTCTGACCAACCAGATCCTGGAGCTCGAGCGCGGGGCCCTCGGTGGCCGCCACGTCCACGCCCGCCCCGTCTCCCTCGCGCGGCTCGCGGAGGCCGTCGTGCGATCGTTCGGATCCGTCGCCGAGGGCCGCGACCTGGCCAGCCAGATCCCGCCCGATCTCGTGGCCTTCGTGGATCCAGAGATGCTGGAGAGCGTCGTCACCAACCTGGTCTCCAACGCCGTGAAGTTCACCACGCCGGCGGGCCGCATCGCGCTGCGGGGCGGGCAGGCGGGGGAGCGGGTGTGGCTGGAGGTGGAGGACGACGGCCGCGGCATCCCGGCGGCCGACCTGCCCCACATCTTCGACCGCTTCTACCGGGTGCGCTCGCCCGAGCTGCGCCACGGCGAGGGCTCGGGGCTGGGGCTGGCCCTCGTCCAGGAGCTCGTCCAGCAGCAGGGGGGGCTGGTGGGCATCACCAGCACGGTGGGCGAGGGCACCTGCGTGCGCATCGAGCTGCCCGGCTCCCGCGGCCAGGTGGACGACGCCAGCTTCGGCCAGGTCGCGGCCGTGGAGGCCTCCCTGCTCGAAGAGCCGCCCGTGCCGCCGGAGCAGGTGGCGGGGGGGCGCCCCGAGGTGCTCGTCGTCGACGACAACGCCGATCTGCGCGCCTACGTGGGCAGCCTGCTGGTGGACCGCTACGCCGTGCGCTACTGCTCCGACGGCGAGCGGGCCCTTGCCCGCATCCAGGCCTGGCCGCCCGACGTCGTGGTGGCCGACGTGATGATGCCCGGCCTTGACGGCTTCGAGCTGGCCCGGGCGCTGGGGGCCGACCCGGAGACGGCGGGCATCCCCGTCCTGCTGCTCACGGCCCGCGCGGACGCCGACGCCCAGGTGGCGGGCCTCGCCGCCGGCGCCGTCGACTACCTGGGCAAGCCGTTCTCCCCGGACGTGCTGTGCGCGCGGGTGGACGCCATCTTCCGGCGGACGCAGCGCCTGCGCGACAGCCTGCGGCGCCAGCTCGCGCTGGAGCGTGCCGGCGATGCCTGCCCGGCGCCGGCCGAGGCGCCTGCCCTGTCGCCGCAGGCCACGGACGAGGCCATCATCGACCATGTGCGCGCAGCCATCCTGGTGCGCGTGGATGACGAGACGCTGGACGTGCCGGCCCTCGCCCGCGTGCTGGGCATGAGCAAGGCCACCCTGACCCGCCGCCTCGCCAGCACCCCCTACACCCCCGCCGCCCTCATCCGGACCGTGCGCCTGGAGCGAGCCCACGCGCTGCTCACGGCCGGCGCCGGCAACGTCTCCGATGTGGCCTACGCGGTGGGGTTCTCGAGCCTCGCCCAGTTCAGCCGGAGCTTCAAGGAGGCCTACGGCGTCCCCCCCTCCAGCTTGCTGCCTCGTGCCACGGAGTGACGTGATTTCAAGCAGTTGAGCCAGATCCTCAAGTCATTGAGGCGCTGACGCAAGCCTCGGCGGCTGGGATCTGGCATGCTCCCTGGCAACCAATGGGGGGATGCCAGAATGCGCTACATCGGGATGTGGCTGCTCGTCACCGGCTTGTGCGCGTGCGACGACGCGAGCCCGGGGGGGAGCACGACGGACACCGGCGCGGTGGACGGGACCAGCCAGGATCAGGGGGCGCGGTCGACCGCGGCGTGGATGCGGACGCGGGGCGCGACGCGGCCCTGCCGGGCCCTGCGTGACGGCAGCCGACTGCACCGAGGGGCGCATCTGCGTCGAGGGCGGCTGCGAGGACTGCGTGGCCGATCGCGAGTGCGGCGAGGCGGGGCGCTGCCTCGGCGGCCGCTGCTGCACCGCCGGGACGGCGGGCTGCGCCTGCGGCACCGGCTGCGGCCCGGACCTGGCCTGCGAGGCCGACCGCTGCGCCCCGTGTGCCTGGGGCACCGAGGGCTGCCCCTGCGACGCGGGACGCGTGTGCGGCCCGGACCTCGAGTGCGCAGGCGGGGCCTGCACCCCCTGCCCCGCCGGCACCCGAGGGTGCCCCTGCGCGGGCGGGGCCTGCGACGGCGCGCTGATCTGCGACCGCGGCCGCTGCGCCGACGCCGAGCTGCCCACCTGCGCGGACCTGGACTGCGCCGCGCAGGGTCGCGCCTGCGTGGAGGCGCCCGAGGCGGCGTGCGGGGCCTGTGATGCCGGGCTGGGCTTCGTGGACGACGGGGCCGGGGGCTGCACCCGGCCCGAGGGGGCCTGCCAGCTCGACAGCGAGTGCGGCGAGGGGACGCGCTGCATCCGCCTGCGCCTGGACGAGCCCGCCGTGTGCGCGCCGCCTCCGGCCTGCGTGGAGCTGGCGCCCGGGGCCGGCAACCGGGGCAGCGCGTGGTCACCCGCCGCGCGCGAGTGCGTGTCGTGCCCGCCCTGTGACGGGCCCGGCCAGACGGGCCAGCTCTGGCCGACCACCACCGCGGCCGGCGACTGCGTCTGCGAGACCACGCCGGGCTGGTACTTCGACGTCGCCTTCAACGCCGGCCGCGCCCGGCCGTGCGACGCCGACGGCGACGGCTGGGTGCAGATCGCGGCGCAACCCTTTGTTTCTGCTGAGGATCCCGTGCTGTTCGAGAACGCGCGGTGCGTCGTCGCCGCGGTGGACACGGTGGTCCTGCAGAACGAGCGCGGGGAGCAGCGCGCCCTCTCGGTCGCGGACGACCTGCAGGTGCCCGAGGGGATCGTGCGGCTCTACGAGCCCCTCGCCCTCGACGAGCAGGGCCAGCTCGACCTCGATCCCTTCATCCCGCCATGGGGCGAGGCGCGGGCCCCGGCGGCCCTGCTCAACCCGCTGACCAAGGCCTGCGTGGCCGCCGACGCCGACTTCAACGCCAACGGCGTCCCCGATCTGGAGGAGCACGCCGGCTCCGCGCCCACGGATGCCTGGATGGCGCCCTTCGTGAAGATCGCCCACTTCGCCGAGCTGCACACCCGCACCTTCGAGCCGGGGGCCGATGGCGCGCCGGGCCGCCTGGTCATCGCCGAGCGGCCCCGCTGCGCCGAGGGCTTCCCTCGGCTACGCCGGCCAGAGCGAGCGCTGGCGCGGCTGCGTGCGGCGCCGCCCGGGCGGCTACGCCCCGGGCTGCCCACCTTCGACTTCGCCCAGTACAGCTGCGACGCGCCCGAGGGCACCTGCCCGCTGCCCCCCTACATCGACTTCGTCCACAACGGCCAGATCGTGGACGTGGACGGGCGGCCCGCCCCCGACGGCGACCTCGACGTGGCCCTGGACCAGCTCGACCACGACACCTGCACGCTGGAGCCCTTCGACACCTTCCAGGGCATGGATCACCAGAGCCAGTTCGTCTGCGGCCGGTTCGTGGACGCGCTGGGCGCCGCGCCGGCCCCCTTTGACCTGGCGGTGGCCGAGGCGGGGACGGCCTATGACCCGAGCACCTGCGGCCTGGTGGACGGCGAGGTGCGCTGCCAGCTCGGCGCGGCCGCCAACGGCGCCGTGGGCTGGGCGTCCATCCGCACCGTCAACGATCCCGACGCCTACGACCGCGGCTGCCAGGACGAGTGCCGCTTCTTCCTGCCCATCTGCCCCGAGGCCTACCGCGGCCGCGCCGGCTGCACCTCGGAGGACGAGAGCTTCGGTGCCCTGGTCTGCAATGACTGCCCGTCCTCGGGCAACCCCTGCGTCACCGATGGCCTGGGGCTGTGCCGCCCGGGCACCCTCGTGTGCGAGGGCCAGGGGGCCCAGGCGCGGGATGTGTGCGTCGCGAATCGGGAACCGGCCGCGCAGGACGTCTTCGACGCCAGCCCCGCCGACGGGGTCTTCGCCAGCGACAACATCGACAGCAACTGCGACGGCTTCGACGGCGACCTCTCCGGTGCCAGCGGCGCGCTGCCGATCTTCGTGCGGGCCAACGGCGGGGTGAACGGCGCGGGCACCTACAACAACCCCTACCGCAACCTGTCGGTGGCCCTCACCGCCCTGGCCGGCCGCGGGGAAGGGCCCTTCGAGCTCTTCATCGAGGGGGGCGACCAGGCCGCGGTGGGCTCGACGCTGGTGGTGCCCCCGTCGGTGATCGGCCTGCACGGCCGCTTCGCCCCCGGCAACGCCCCCGGATGCCCCGGCGCCCAGAACTGGTGCATCCCGGGCCAGAACACGCGCTCGGGGCTGGCGGGCCCGGCGGCGGGGGTCCTGCGCATCCAGGCGCGCGGCAACCGGGCGCTGGTCATCTCGGGGATGCGCATCACCTCCGCGGCGGCCGCAGATGGCGTGGGCGCGGCGGGCGCCACCAGCCTCGCCGTCGAGATCCAGGCGGGTTCGCCCGTGACGTTCATCGACAGCGAGGTGGTGGCCGGGGACGGCGGCGATGGCGCGGCCGGCCCTGCCTCGCCGGCCGGCCGGGCCGACAACGGCAACGACGGCAAGGATGGCTTCGCGGGCTGCCAGCTCGGCCTCCGGCTGTGCGCCGCCCAGTGCGCCCCGGTCATCCCGCCGGGGAGCGACGGCTCCGGCGGCGCCTGCGCGTGCGGCTCGGACTGCGACGGCGGCGACGGCGGCGTGGGCGGCGAGCTGCACCTGGACTGCGATCCGAACGTGCCCCAGAACGGCGGCCTCCAGCGCCCCGGGAGCGGGGGGGACGGCGACACCCCCCGCAACCAGGCCAACAGCCCCCTCGGCGCTCCCGCGGGCGGCCGCGGCGGCATGCCGGGGATGGCCTGCCTGGGATTCATGAGTGATCCCGACTACATCGGCCTCGACGGCGAGCGCGGCCAGGTGGGCGCGGCGGCCGAGGCGGTGGCCGGCTCCTGGTCCGCGAGCGGCTGGAACCCCGGCAACGGCACCCAGGGCTCCTCCGGCAACAAGGGCGGCGGCGGCGGCGGCGGCGGCGGCGGCGGCGCGGGCGGCCACGCCCTGGGGCCCTGCGCCTTCACCGGCGGCCACGGCGCCGGCGGCGGCGCCGGCGGCTGCGGTGGCGTCGGCGGGCGCGGCGGCTACGGCGGCGGCGCCTCCATCGGCATCCTGGTGGGGTCGAACTCCCCCTCACGCTGCACGCGACGCGGGTCGCGTCGGGCCGTGGCGGCCGGGGAGGGGCCGGCCAGCGCGGGCAGGACGGCGGCCTCGGCGGCCGCGGCGGCGGCGGGGCGCGCGCTACGAGCTGGCCAACCAGGACGGCATCGGGCACATGCCCAACCCCATCCAGGGCAACGCCTCCAACGGCGCCCGGGGTGGCCATGGCGGCGACGGGGGCCGCGGCGGCTACGGGTCCGGCGGCGCGGGCGGCGGCAGCACCGCCATCCTGCGCGCGGCCGGGGCCCCCGCCCCCGTGCGCCAGAACGGCACCACCCTCGCCCCCGGCTTCGGCGGCGTCGGCGGCGCGTCGGCCGGCAACGACGGCCCCCAGGGCCCGAGCGTCGACGTCGCCCAGGTGGGCCAGTGAGCGGCGAGCCGTGAGAGCGACAACCATGATGAACAGGAGCGGCATGATGACGACCCCCTGGCGCCTGTGGAGCCTGCTGGCCCTCGCGCTCTTCTCGGTGGCCTGTGACGACGACGGCGGCAGCAAGTCGCCCGCCGCCGACATGGCCGTGGCGGGCGACGGCGGCGCCGACGGCGGCGATCCCGGCGATGGCGGCCTGACCGACGGCGGGGCCACCCCGACATGGATCCCGCCTGCAACCCCGGCACCGAGGGCTGCCGGTGCCTGATGGACGGCACCTGCCGCCTCGACGGATTGCTTTGCGTGGCAGGCACTTGCGTGGACGAGGCCAGCGACTGCGACCCCGAGCTCGAGCGCTGCCCCCCGGCGAACCCCACCTGCTACACGCCCTGCCGGGGGGACATCCTGGCCCCCGACGGGAGCGTCCGCATCTGCAGCAGCGAGGGGCTGATGGCCGGCTGCCTGGCCGGCAGCGTCTGCGATCGGGGGGCCTGCGTCCCGCAGGTCGCGGCCAAGGAAGGGCAGGCGCCCGGTACCTGCGGCTCCGACGCCCAGTGCACCGACTTCCAGACCTGCATCCGCGGCCGCTGCTACTCCGACTGCGATGGGGACGAGATCTGCGGCGACGGGGCCACCTGCTACCGGCACGTCTGCCGCGATCGCTGCTCGGCCGAGAGCCCGTGCCGCCGCGGCGGCCAGGCCTGCCAGGCCGGCGTCTGCCAGCCCCTCACCCCGTCCGGCGCGTCGAGCCCGGTGGGCGCCCACCAGGCCTTCGCCCTGGATCGCGCCACCCTCAGCTTCACCTCCGGCACCACCGAGGGCCTCTTCCGCGTCGCCAACCTGGGCAACCTGCCGCTCCAGGTGACGATCACCAAGGACGAGCAGCGCACCATCGACGGCGAGGGGCGCGAGGTCGTGGTCACCGACCAGCCCCTCCTCTGGCTGGAGATGGGGGTGGACCGGACGGAGCGGGTCGGCAGCTTCACCGTCACCGTCGCGCCCGGCGGCGTGGCCGAGGTGCAGGTGGCCGGCGCCCGGACCGAGGGCCGCTCCCGCTGGGAGGGCCGCCTGCGCGTCGAGGCCCCCGACCTGGGGGCGCGCTACCTGCGGCTGGAGTACAGCGAGGAGACGGCGGGGCGGTACGTCGGCACGGCCTACGCCTTCGGGGTGTTCCCCGACGGGGCCCGGCCGGCCGAGCGCCGCTTCCCCCTCGACGACTGGCGGGCCAACCGGCAGAACACCGCCCTGCTCGACCAGGTGCCCAACGCCTTCCTCCAGGCGTGGGGTCGCTTCCGCGCCGGCAACATCGGGCTGCCCGAGATGGCCGCCATCATCGACTCGACCCTGACCGGCTCCTGGGACTTCCCGCGCGTCCGCGAGCTCTGCGCCGAGGCGGGCGGCGGGGCCAACACCCTCTGCGCGCCCTTCGGCGGCACGGGCAGCCGCTCCGTCATCACCTACACGAGCACCGGCAACGTGAACACCGTGCCCTCCGGGGTGGTGGAGCTGGACTTCGCGCTGAACCTGCGCGCCCCCACCGCCGCCGAGCGCGCCCGGGACTGCGGCGGCGCCGAGCACTGCGTGGTGGGCCGCATCGACAGCGACACCGCCATCCAGTACGCCGGTAACCCCCGGATTGTATTGACGTTTGACGAAGATCCCGTCGCATGCAGCCGCCGGGGCGCGGGGGGCTGCACGGCCAGCCTCCGCGACCTGTCGGCCCAGGTCGGCGTGGGCGGGCGCGTCCGCGGGGGGGAGGGCGTGCGCTGCGGCGGCGCCTTCGAGCAGAGCGACCTGCCCTGGCTCGTGCCCGGCTTCGCCCCGCTCTCCGGGCTCGGTGACGTGCGCACCGACTGCCTCGACACCCGCTTCCCCGGCGGCCCCGGCGCCCGGGCCAACCCCATCCCCGACGGCGCCCCCCGCCTGCGCCAGCTCGAGCTGGTGGACGGCGTGCTCATCGAGCAGCACGTCATGACCCTGATCCTGCGGGAGTCCGTCGATCCGTTCCACGGCGGCGAGCCGTTCTCGACCTACATGTACGTCGTCCTGGAGCGCAGCGACGTCCCGCTCCAGCCCGGCGAGGCCGACGGCAACCCCGTCCCCGACGCGCCGCCGGCCGACACCCGCATGGGCCCCACCTGCGATCCGGCCCTCGTCGAGCGCGTCCTCGGCGCGAACCCCGCCGCCCTCACCCAGGCCCAGGCGACGCGCCTCGCCAGCGCCGTGGCCGGCGGCACCAACGGCGCCGCCCTGGTCCCCCTCGATCCGGCCACCGAGACCGTCCACAGCCTGTGCATCTGGAGCGAGGACGCGGTGGCGGGCGGCGCCGTCGACGTCGGCGGCGAGGCGGCCCTGGTGCAGCGCGCGGTCATCGACGCCGGCCCCGGCGCCGATCGCCCCTGCTTCCCCGGGGCCAGCGTCATCTACTTCGCCCTGCCGCGCCGGGAGAACCCGGCCAGCTGGAGCTGCAACCAGGACCGCCCCGAGACCTGCCTCGACGAGCTCGCCCGGCGCATCGAGCGCGGGGACAGCGTGCGCCTGCGCGCCCAGGACCTGACCTGGTTCCCCCGCGGCGGGCCCGACCTCCGGACGGATCTGGTGTACCAGTGCAGCGCGCCCGGCGCCGTGAGCTGCAGCGACGACCGCTACGACCTGACGGCGGGCAAGGTCTTCGGCGTCGCCGACGGAGCCGCCGTCTTCTTCACGCCCCTGGCCACCGAGATCGCCGAGGCCTTCCGCTACAAGACCCAGTTCGTCGATCGCGTGACGGGCGCCCAGGTGGGCTTCGCCCCCACCATCTGCCGCGGCGACGGCCGCTTCACGCCCTACTGCTACGACCCCGCCGCCATCGAGGCCGTCCGCGACCGCATGGACTGCGTGATGGCCCTCTACGACGGGTGGCTCGACGGGGACGTGGCCCTCGACGTGGCGGCCTCGACGGCTCTGCGGCAGGCCCTCACCGCCTCGTTCTCCCAGCTCGACCCCACCAGCGACGACGCGGCGATCCTGAGCCTCGGCTTCGAGCGCCTGTACGCCGAGCTGCAGATCATGCTGGGCGATGACGCCTACACGGCCGCGTTCGCCTCCCGCTTCGATCTGGCGGGCGCCGCCAGCCTGGCCTTCCAGGGCAGCCGGTTCGAGGAGGACGGCATCGACCTGTCGGGCGCGGCCGGCTACGAGCTCTTCAAGCTGCACCAGGCGGCCCAGTACTACGATCTCGTCCTCGAGCGCTTCTTCGAGATGAGCGTCATGCTGTACGACGCCACCGGCGTCGAGCCGGGCCGCCGCTACCTGTCGCCGGCCACGGTCACCAGCTACCTCGACCGCGTCATCCGCGCCTCGACCCGCAGCGCCGCCGCCTGGAGCGAGGTCGCCGCCCGCTACCAGGCCCTCAACCAGAGCGAGCTGGCCCGCACCGTCCTCACCCGTGCCAGCACCCGCGCCTGGCAGGAGTCCCTCGTCCTGCGGGAATTCATGAACCAGATCATCACGATCGTGAACTCGGCCGAGCGCCCGCAGGTGTTCGCGGCCATCACCGAGGCCCAGATCCGCTACCGGGTCGCCCTGCTCGACATGAAGTCACGGTTCCAGCAGATCGGGGCCCGCATCGATGCCTTCGGCCTGCCGCCCGGCTTCATCCCCTTCCCGGCCCTCGACGAGGACGACGTCAACGGGTTCGAGGTGGTCCTGGAGCGCGCCATGGCCCGCCTCGAGCTGGCCGAGGCCGACGAGGAGGCCGCCATCGCGGCGCGGCGCGACTTCGACACCGACCAGGCCTCCTTCCAGAGCGAGCTGGTGACCATCCGCAACGGCTATGAGGCCGAGCTGGGGGCCATCTGCGGCACCTTCCTGGGGGACGACGGCCGCATCTACCCGGCCATCGCCCGCTACGCCGACCGGGATCCCGATCTGGCCACCCTGGACGACCCCTGCGGGGCCGCGGGCAACGGCGAGCTGTGGTTCGCCGGCGGCAACCTCCAGGGCACCGAGCTGGAGCTGCAGCGCGTCCGCCAGGAGGCGGCCAACATCCAGTCGGCCATGGCCGACGCCCAGGAGCAGGTCAAGGTCCAGTGCGGCCTCATCCAGGAGGACGTCGTCGCGTTCCTCACCGGCCAGGGCGTCATCAACGGCCTGGAGCGCGACAACGACCGCATGTCCTCGGCCATCACCCAGCTCGACAAGGTGCACGACATGGTGGCCGAGCTCACGGCCCGCATCGCCGACATCGCCGACGCCGAGACCCCCTGGGGCACCGCCCTGAAGGGGGTGCAGATCGTGGGCTACGGGGCGAGCGCCGCCGTGAACCTGATCGCCACCTCCGTCCTCGAGATCGCCATCAACGTCAACCAGGAGCGCATCCGCGAGGTCGAGACCGCCTACGAGGCGCGCGCCATCGGGCGCGAGTGCGACTACCTCCAGGCCGACCTGGTGTACGCCCTGCGCGACCTGCACCGCGAGCAGCTCCTCGTCGAGCTGGACGTGCTCAACGCCGTCTGGAACACCCAGGTGGAGTTCTCGAACATCCAGGCCCTCACCAACGAGCGCAACCGCCTGGAGGCCGAGTGGGCCGACACCGAGCAGCTCACCGTCAACGTCGCGGCCGCCCAGAACGACCCCAACATCCGAATCTTCAAGAATGACGCCATCTTGAACGCCGACCGCAGCTTCGAGCGCGCCCTGCGCGACGCCTGGAAGGCCACCCGGATGTACGAGTACTACACGGCCTCCAGCTACGCCGAGCGCGAGCAGCTCTTCCTGGTGCGGATGGCCCGCGCCGGCGACATCAACCTGCGCCGCTACCTGCAGGACCTCGAGGACGCCTTCTTCGACTTCGAGCAGGAGTTCGGCAACCCCGACACCCGCGTCGCCGTGATCTCGCTGCGCGACGACGTGATGGACATCGATCGCTACGGCCCCGACGGCCGCACGCTGACGGTGGAGGAGCGCACGGCCCTGTTCCGGGAGCGCCTGCAGAGCCCCCAGATCCTCAACGACGAGGGCGCCATCTCGGTGCGCTTCTCGACCACCTTCGACGTCCTGTCCCCCCTCACCGTGAACCACAAGATCCTCTTCATCGAGGTGACCCTCTACGGCGAGCAGGACAGCGACAAGGTGACGCGGGTGTACCTCAAGCAGCAGGGCACGGGCGTGGTGGAGGGCACCGACGCCACCCGTAGGTTCTTCACCTTCCCCGCCCGCACCGCCGTGATGAACCCGTTCTTCAACGACGACGACGACCGCTTCGGCCAGGACTCCGACGGGGCCATCGCGGGCCCCACCCGCACCATCTTCCGCAGCTACCGCTTCCGCGAGCGGCCCTTCGTGCAGACGGACTGGGAGTTCGTCCTCGACCAGCGCGGCGAGCAGGTCAACCGCGACCTGAACCTGGCCGGCCTCGAGGACATCGCCATCCGCATCTACTACACCGACTTCACGCGGTAGCGACGCAGGCCCCTGAAACCACTGGGGATTTCTGCCTTCAGGCCGGCCCCAGGGTCTTGCGCACGCTGACCCAGCGGCTGCCCGCCTCGGCCACCCGCCACGGCGCGTCGCGGTGGATGGGCTCGGCGTAGTCGATGCCGACGCGGGGGCCGACGAGCCGGGCCGACGCCGGCTCCCCTGCCCGGACCTCCACGCCCCCCGCCTCGAAGACCGGGTGCCCGCTCCACCCCACGTCCAGGGCCAGCGCCGCGCCGATCTTGCCTGGCCCGGTCAGCGTCACCGGCCCCGTCCGCCCGCCCCGGCGAGCCGAGATGACCGCCTCCCCCGCCACCGGCGCGCAGGCCCGGATGAGGACGCCCTGGGCCTCGCCCGCCGGCCCCGTCACCACGTTGACCATGCGGTGGATGCCATAGCAGACATACACATACAGCCGTCCGGGTGGGCCGAAGAGCGGCCGGTTGCGGGCCGACTCGCCGCGGAAGCCATGGCAGGCCGAGTCCCCGGGCCGGTAGGCCTCCACCTCGGTGATGCGCAGGGTGACGTCGCCGTGGTGCAGGTGCCGCCCGATGAGATCATGGGCCACCTCCAGGGCATCGCGGCGAAAGAAGCCCTCGTCGAGGAGCGCGGCGGTCGCCCCGGTGGCCCCCCGGTCATGGCCCCTGGAGGCGCTGGACGACCTGGGCGCAGCCTGGCAGGAGCGGCTGGTCCAGCTTGTCGGGCCGCAGGCGATCCTCCACCGCGTCGAAGACGAACGGCCGGCTGCAGAGCAGGCCCACGTAGGTCTCCTGGCCCGCGACCCCCTCCACCTCCTGGCCCAGCTCCCGCAGCTCCTTGCCCGGCTGAGCGGCGCGGCCCGGCCGCCCTGCCCGGCCGGATACACCAGGTGCTTGCCCCCGACCCGATCGATGCGCGCGATCAGCAGGTAGCCGGCCGCGCTGGCGCGCACCCGAAACCGCAGGCCCTCGCCGGCCTGCAGCACGCCGCCCTCGGGCAGCGCGCGGTCGCCGCCGGGGGCCCGCGCCACGAACTGCACCGCCAGGCCGTCGCTGGCCACCGGCGCCACCGCCGCCTCGTCGGCCATGGGCGCCGCCGTGGTCGCGGGCGCCGGCCGATGCCGGAGCAGCAGCCACGTCCCGCCCGCCAGCGCCACACCGACCACGCCGGCGATCACCGCCCCCCGCGCGCTACTTTCCACGGCGACCATCGAGGATCTTGAGGAAGGAGCGCGACTGGATCTCCTCCACCGTCAAGCCCGTCGCCGCCAGCTCCTCCAGCGACACGGCCCCGCAGTTGAGGGCCCGCAGGAAGTAGTTGAGCAGGCCCTGGCCGGTGGCGGCGTCGTCGAAGATGTCGCCCACCAGCGTGGCCTGAAAAGCCTTCTCCAGGAATGACTTGAGGCGCTCGGCGGCGCTCTGGAACCCCTCCAGGAAGAAGGCGTAGCAGGTGGCGTAGCGGACGGGGAGCTGGGCGGGGTGCAGGTCCCAGCCCTGGTAGAACCCCTGGATCAGGCTGCCGCGGGTGTGGCCGGCCGCCGTCCGCCAGGCGCCGTGCACCACCTCGTCGTTCTCCTGGCGCTGGGGCCCCGTCAGCGGCCCGCCGCCCGGCCCCTCGCGGTGGGGCGCCACCGGCATGACGTTGGTGGCGCCATCGCTCAGGAAGACCCCCGTCCCGGCGAACGCCAGCTTCATCTGATCCAGCGCCGCCCGGCAGGCCGGGTGGTCCATGGTCTGCCAGGCCGCGGTGATGCCATAGGAGGCGGTGTAGTCATAGGTGCCGAAGTGGGCCGCGAAGCAGCGCCCCTCGGCGGCATCCAGCAGGCGCGGCAGCATGCTGCGGCCGTCGGGCGCGAGGATGGTCTGCGTCAGCTCGATCATCATCTCGAGCCGCAGGCTGCCCGGGCGGAGCTGCAGGCGCGCCTCCAGCCGCTCGAACAGCCGCACCAGCGCCGACACCTGCCCCGGGTGCATGATCTTGGGCAGCGTCACCACGAAGCCCGGGGGCAGCCCGCCGGCGTGCTCCACCAGGGTGGTCACGAACAGGTCGAGCGTGCGGATGGACCGCACCTTGAGCTCGTCGTTGAGGGGCTTGATGCGGATGCCGATGAAGGGGGGCAGGAGCCCCGCCGCCAGGCCCCGCGCCACCTCCCGGGCCGCGCGGATGGCCGCGGCGTCTTCCTCGGGATCGGGCCGGTTCCCGAAGCCATCCTCGAAGTCGATGCGGAAGTCCTCGACGGCCTCCTGCTGGAGCTTGCGGCGGACCCGGTCGTAGACCATGAAGGCCAGCCAGGCGGCCTGGTCCGCGGCCCGCAACCCAGCGGGATCGCGCTGGAAGAGCGCCGACTGCGCCGCGAAGACGTGGTGGCTGCCCAGGCCCTGGCTGCCCGGCAGATCCACCGCCCGGGCGAAGGCGAAGGCGTCGTGGGCGTGGGCATCGAGGGCCCGGATGGCCAGCTCGCCCAGCTTGCGCGGCGTCTCGGCCGTGAAGAGGTGGGCCCCGCCGTACACCGTGTGCACCGGCTGGCGGTCGGGGCGATCCCCCGGATAGCGCTTTGCGAACGCCTGGTTGGCCTGGGTCAGGGCGTCGAGGGCGGCGCCGGCGTCGGCGTAGAGGGTGGACTCCATGGCGTCTCAGCTCCCGCGGTAGGTGGAGTAGCCGAAGGGGGACAGCAGCAGGGGCACATGGTGGTGCTCGTCGGGCGCCGTCACCCGGAAGACGATGGCGGCCTCGGGGTAGAAGCCCGCCTGGCCGGAGGCCGCGAACCAGTCCCCGGTGTGGAAGACCAGCCGGTACACGGCGGCCTGGAGGCCCCCGGGGGGCAGCAGCCCGGCCACGCGCCCGTCGGCGTTGGTCTCGGCGTCGGCCAGCGCTCGCCAGCCATCGCCCTCGCGGATGGCCAGCGTCACGCGGAGGCCCGCGGCGGGGCAGCCGCGGGCGGTGTCGAGCACATGGGTCGTGAGGGGGCTCGTCATCGGAGTCAGCTTCTCCAGTCGAATACGCAGGATCTTCCCCTGCTCGGCGCGCGCCACCCGCCACTCGTCGGCGGGATCATGGCCCAGCCGGGTCTCCAGCAGCGCGAGCATCTCGGCGGCGGTCTTGCCGGTGGCGCAGACCAGAAAGACATGGCCGAAGCGGGCCTCGTAGGCCCGGTTGCCATCGCGCAGCGCCAGGAGCGTCGCCTCGTCGGCCGACGCCACGCCCGCCTGCTCGGCCGACGACCACGCCCGCGTGGTGGCGAACTTCGCGCGCAGCGCCGCCAGATCGGCGCCGATGCGGGGGTGGTGGCCGATGGCCTCCAGCACCTCGTCGCGGCTCGCCGTCGCCCAGGCCGCGTCGGCCCGGGCGTACAGGGCCTCGGGCGTCCCCAGGGGCCGCGCCGCGGCCACCTCGCGCGCCCAGCGCACGCACCCGCAGCACCGCAGCAGGGCCGCCTCGGCCTCGGCCGCCGGCAGCCCGTCCAGCCACGCCACCGCCTGCGTCACTCGGGCACCCCGAAGAGCCGCAGGCGGCTGATGCCGCCGTCGGGATAGATGGACAGGCGCACATGCGTCACCGGATCACAGGCCACCAGATCCTCGCGATAGAAGTGGCGGGTGTCGGCCGAGAGCTTCACCCGCGGCAGGATGAGCTGCCAGTCCTGCTGCCCCCAGATCACGTCCGTGGGCCGGGCGCCCGGCGCGTAGACGCCCTCGAGCTGGCAGGTGTCGGGGAAGTTCCCCTTGAAGAACTTCGTGTCCACCTCGACCAGCCCCACCGTGCCGGGCGCCGCCAGGCGCACGACGATCCAGTCATGACCCGGCCCGCGGCGGCGGCGCGTCTCCCAGCCGCCGCCCATGTTCTGGGCGCGCCCGGGGGCGATCAGGTTGTCCATGGGGCCGAAGAAGGCGTCGCTGCACCCGATGGCCTTGCCGCCGTTGACGAGCGCCGCCAGGTCGACCTCGCCCGGCTGCACCATGAGGGCGGCCGCCTCGTCCGGCTGCCCGTGCCACCCCGGCGCCACCTCCCCATAGGCCCGGAAGCGCGCCACGCCCCCATCGGGGAAGATGTTGAGGCGCAGGTGGCTGATGATGCCGAAGTCCTTGATGGCAAAGAGGTTCTGGGATCCGGGCCGCAGCGCCTGCTGGGGCATGATCTCGGTCCAGGCCGCCTGCTCCAGCAGCTCCACCGGGGTGTCGGCCGACGCGTACAGGGCCTCGACGGAGGCGAAGGGGGGGTGGTTGCCCAGGAAGTGGTTGGTGTCGATGTCGAGCGCCCGCACCCGACCCGGGACGCCGAGGCGGATGATGCAGGCGTCGTGGCCGGGGCCCCGCTTGCGGCGGCTCTCCCAGCCATCCATCCACTTGCCCTGATCCGTGTAGGCGTCGGGCAGGAAGACCCCCCGGCCGGGCTTGAGCAGGTTCTCCCGCCCGGCGAAGAACTCGTCGTTGGCGACCAGCGCCACGCCCCCGAAGGAGGCGGCGGCCAGATCCACCAGGCCCCCGAAGACCGCTCCCGCGTCCACCTGCATCACACCCTCGCTCTGCCGGACGGCAGCAAGGTAGCGGGCCGCGACGCCGCGCACAACGAGGTCCCGCGGACTCGGGAGCCGGGCGCACCTGCGGGGTCAGTTCACCCCGAGCGCGAGCAGGCGGGCGAGGTTGGCCTTGACCAGGCCATGGTCGGGTCGCAGAAGGCGAGCCGCGTGCAGCGCCTTCCATGCGGCCTGGCGATCGTTGGCCAGCAAGGCATCGAAGGCCCGCTCCATCAACAGGTCGAAGTCTTCGGGGGCCGGCAAGGCGATGCGCTCGTGACCCTCGAGGATCTCATCCACCATCGTCTCGATGGTATCTGCACAGGCAGCGCACTCCTCGTCGTCCGCCGCCTCGTCCACATCGACGGGACCACCGTGCTGAGCGTGGAGGGTCTCCCAGAGACGGCTCTCCAGGCTGCCAAGGATATGCTCGCGCAGGTCGGCGAGGGGCGCACGCGGCACCACCTCGACGTTGCCCGCATCGACCTGGAGGGGCTGCACCTGCCCTGACATGATCAGGACGGGTGCCCGCAGCCCGGTCAAGAGCGTGAGGGCTTCGGCAGGACCCTCATCCCCCAGATCCATGCTGGCCACCACCAGCGCCGCAGGCGTGCGGGCGACGTGCTCCCGGGCCTCCTCGCAGGTCGACAGCCCCACCACGTCCAGCCCGGTCATGCGCCTGAGGACACGCACGCTCAACGCACGCCGACCCGGATTCGCCTCGACGACCAGCACCGCCGCCTGAACCGGTCGCGTGGGAGCTACCGGCGGCTCCACCCGCAGCGCAGGCTTCATCGGACGGATGGCAAGTGGCCTGGCTGCAGGAGGTGTCAGGGACAAGGCTTCACTCACGTCGATTGACTCCTCGTTCACGATCTGCCCGCCTGCATCGTCAGAGCAAAGGGAGCCGCCCGGGCGGATCAAAGTACCCACGCTGGTCCAGAAGCAGGATGACAGGGTTCCGGACGCGGCGACCCATAGGTCACAAAACCTACCCGGCCAGACTCGGCCGGGTAAAGGCCAAAACCGCCACCTTCCGATCAAAATGACCATGATGTTTTGTTTGTGGAGTCACCGCCTCTTCCACGCGAACTGCTCGATCGCGAGAGCCATCGTTACCGATCGACAACATCACTCCATCCCAGCGTAACCATGGGATGATACCACCCGTCTACATGCCATCCGAGCCCCGAGGCGACCGCACGACCCGCAGGCCCAGGCCGTTGGCGCGGCGCAGGGGCATGGCGGGATCGCGCAGGCCGGGACGGACCCAGGCCAGCGAGGTGAACCAGCTGCCGCCCCGCGTCACCTTCAGGGGACCCGATCCCGACCCGACGGGATCGACGACCACGGGGCCCGCGGGATACTCGGCGTCATAGGCGTCTTCACACCACTCGGCCACATTGCCCAGGGTGTCGAAGAGCCCCCAGTCGTTGGGGCGCAGCGACGCGACCGGGTGGGTGCCGCACCGACCGGCCAGGCCGCTGATGGTGCAGTTGAGCTCCCCGGCGCGGTCGATGAGGCTGGTCTCGGCGTACCAGGCCGCCCCGCCGAGGCGCGCCCGGCGGGCGGCGGGCGGCTCCTCCTGGGCCGAGGGGTCCAAGCCGGCCCGGGCCGCGCGCTCCCACTCGGCCTCGGTGGGCAGGCGATAGCCGGTGCAGCCCGGCACCCGCTCGACCTGCTGGCAGCGGTAGTCCCCCATGCACCAGTGCCGCCGCGCCTCGGGCCGGCCGCAGCCCGCGCCGACGACCCCCGAGCACCCCTGGGTGGTGTAGCAGGCGGTGCGCCCTTCGCGGGCCGAGAGCGCCAGCGTGAACGCCACCGCCTCGTACCAGTTCACCCGCTCGACCGGGCAGCGATCGCACCCGCTGTAGAACGAGGGGCTCGTCCCCATCACGGCCTGCCACTGGGCCTGGGTGATCTCGGTGGCGGCCGCCAGGAACGGCTGGCTGATCTCGACGCGGTGCAGGCGCTCGTCGGAGGCGTGGGCCCGCTGCCCGGCGGCGCTGCCCATGAGGAAGGCGCCCGCCGGGATGAGCAGGAGCGCGGGCCGCGAGGGCGTCTCGGGCTCGACCCGGGTGCCCACCACGGGCCCCTCGGGCAGCACGGCGCTGGCGTCCGGTGGGGCCACCGGGCGCGCCGCGGCCGCGTCGGGCGACGAGCCCTGAATCGTCAGGGGGCTGGCGCGCATCGTTGGCGCTGTCGTCGGCTCCTGGCAGGCGATCAGCGAGGCGGTGAGGGACGCGGCGACGAGAACACGCAGCGCGGGGATGTGCATGGGGGCGGAGCATAGCAGGCCCGCCGATCTCAAGTCCGCAACTTAGGAGTTTTTGTAGAAATTCGAGGCCCCCTGGCGAGGGCGGGCGGTGCACTGCGCTGCCCGTTGTCTCGCGCGCGCCTCCGTGATAAGCAACCGCACCCCACGTCGGGCTCGACCTTCCGCCGAACCCGGCGTCATTACGACGGATTTCGGATGTACACGCTCTACCTCTCCCTCGCCGTGACCCTGCTCGTCGCCGTCGTGCCGACCCTCTTCGGGGTCAGCGCGGCCTGGACGGTCCTGCCGGGCTTCCTCCTCGGCATCTTCTGCTTCGTCTGGTTCAACCGCCGCATGGCGAAGCGGGTCGAGGCCGTGACCGCCGCGGCGGACGCCGAGATGGCCAGCCTCCAGGCCATCGCCCAGCGCCCCGGGCCCAACACCCAGGCCGCCATGGCGCACAAGTTCGACAAGGCCATCGAGATCCTCAAGCGGGGCTTCATCCTCTCGAAGTGGCAGATCGGCGTCACGACGATGCTCAACGCCCGCATCGGCATGCTGTACTTCATGCGGTGGCTGGTCCTGAAGAAGGAGGGGCTCAAGGAGAGCATCCCCTACCTCGAGAAGTCCCGGGTGACGGGGCGCAAGGCTCGCCTGCTGGCCTCCCTCTGGCCGGCGTGGGCCATGCTCGCGGTGGCGTGGTACAAGGGCCACAAGAACGTCGACAAGGCCGTCGAGGTGCTGGAGGGCGCCGTGGGCGTGGCGCGCAAGGAGGGCATGCTCTGGGGGCTCTACGCCTACATCCTCCATGAGGCCGGGCGTATCGACGCCGCCGTGGACGTGCTGGCGCGGGGCAAGGAGAAGGCCCCCGACGATCCCCACCTGGTGGCCAACCTGACGGCGCTGCAGAACCAGAAGAAGATGAACATGCGGGTGTACGGCGAGCAGTGGTACCAGTTCGGCCTCGAGCAGCCGAAGGCGGCGACGATGACGCCGCAGATGGGCCACCCCCGGATGCGTGGTCGCCGGGGCATGATGCGGCGGTGACCAGCCCGACGACCCTCGGGCGTCACACCCTGCTGCGGCGGCTGGCCGCCGGCGGGATGGGAGAGGTGTACCTGGCGGAGGTGCAGGGGGCCGCCGGCTTCAGCCGGAAGGTCGCCATCAAGCGCATCCTCCCCCACCTCGCCCGCGATGAGGACTTCGTCCGCAAGTTCATCGACGAAGCCAACATCATGGTGCAGCTCCACCACGGCAACATCGTGGGGGTGCAGGAGCTCGCCGACCATGACGGCGAGCTCTACATCGTCATGGACTACCTGCCCGGGCGGGATCTGAAGGCGGTCATCCACCGCCTGCGCCAGCGGCGCGAGACGATGCCCGCCGAGCTGGCCCTCTGGCTGACCGCCGAGCTCTGCGCTGCCCTCGACTACGCCCACCGCATGGTGGGGCCCGACGGGCAGCCCCTGCACATCGTCCACCGCGACGTCAGCCCCTCCAACATCGTGCTCGGGGCCGCTGGCGAGGTGAAGCTGCTCGACTTCGGCATCGCCCGGGCCCGCGGCCGCCTGCACCAGAGCGTGTCGGGCACGCTGCAGGGCAAGTTCGTCTACATGAGCCCCGAGCAGGCCGACGGGCGGCCGGTGGATCCGCGCTCCGACGTCTTCTCCACCGGCCTCGTGCTCTACGAGCTGCTCACCGGCAACCGACCCCTGGAGGGCGAGAGCGAGACGGAGACGCTGCGGCTCGTCCGCCAGGCGCGCATCCCCGCGCCGTCGGGGCTGGCCGAGCTGGATCCCGCGGTGGACGGGCTGGTCATGACGGCGCTCGCCGCCGATCCGGCGGAGCGGTACACCTCGGCCGGCGAGATGCGCCGCGCCCTGCTGGTCTACCTCTCCGACCGCCGTAGCCTGGTGGACGCCCGCACCCTGGCCGACTTCCTGGCGCGGCTGTTCCCCGAGGGGGTCGTGCCCGCCGACACTCCGGAGCCGCCGCTCTCCCTCGACGACGCGCTCCAGCTCCAGCTCGGGGCGCTGACGCCGAGCATCGATCCCATGACCCGGACGCGGACGGGGGAGCCGCAGGGGCCCGCCGTACGCCCGACGCCGACCCCGACGCCGACCCCGACGCCGACGCCGACGCCGCTTCCGGCGACGCAAGCCGTTGTTCTGCCTCCGATTTCTCCCCGCGGCATCAAGCGCACCCTCACGCTCGGCGTGATCCTCGGCGCCCTGGTCGCGTCCGGGATCACCCTCTGGTGGGCGCGCCGCGGGGAGGCCACGCTGGCCCCCCGGGTCGAGGGCCCCGCCGACTTCGAGGTGCGGGTCAACGGGGGCCCCGTCCAGCCGGGGGCACGCTTCCCCGTCGGCGAGCCGCTGCGCATCTGCATCCAGGCCGAGGACTACGTCGAGGCCTGCCGCAGCCTGCCCCTGGCCCGCGGCGAGAACACCCCCGCCTTCACCCTGCACCCGCTCCCCGTCCTGCGCGTCGACGTCGAGCCCTCCAGCGCGGGGGTGACGATCACCGCGAGCGGCCTGCCCGTCGACCGCCAGCCCTACCCGCTGCTGCCGGGGAAGAGCTACGCCGTCTGCCTCCAGGCCTGGCCCGCCCCCCTCGAGCCCGAGACGCGCTGCCAGACCATCGAGCGCGCGGAGCAGGGCGAGTACCGGCTGCGCTTCCGGCTCGTCCCCCCCGCCACCCGGGACGCGGCCGTGGGCGACGCCGCGCCCCCCGACGCCGGGGTCGAGGACGCGGGCGACGACGACCGCGGCGAGCCCGATCGCCCGCGCCGGGCCGCACGCCCGCGCGCCACCGAGCTGCGCCTGACCAGCGAGCCCGCTGCCGTCATCCGCTGCGACGACGGCACCATCGAGAACACCCCCGTGGTCATCACGGCCCGGACGCAGCCCGTCCGCTGCGAGCTGAGCGCCGAGGGCCACGTCACCACGCCCTACGTCGTCAAGCCCGGCCTCGGGCGCACCCAGGCCCGCGTCGAGCTGCTGCTGCCGGCCTTCCTCTCGGCCCGGGCCTGGCCGGGGGCCGCCCGGCTCCTCATCGACGGCCGCCCCCTCCCCGACAGCTTCGTGGTGCGCATGCCCATCGCCCCCGGCCGCCACAAGCTTGAGGCCGTGATCGAGCGGGATGGACGAACGTGGCGAAAAGCAGAGACCATTGACGCGCGCGCAGGCCAGGACCTGAGCGTCGAGGTCCGCATCGCCGACTACCCGGCCGAAGGAGCCGCTCCATGAGTGACGAGACGCGCACCCGCATGTCCACCGAGGTCGAGCGCCTGCGGGCGTTCAGCTACCAGCTCGAGGTGGTGGACGGGCCCGACCGGGGCAAGCGCCTCGACACCCGCGCCCGCGTGGTGCGCATCGGCACCAGCCCCGAGTGCGATCTGGAGCTGGACGACGGCACCACCAGCCGCTTCCATGCCCGCATCGAGGTGGACGCGTTCGGCCACCGCCTGATCGACGATGGCAGCAAGAACGGCACCTTCGTCGACGAAATGCGGATTCGAGACGTGTACTTGCGTCCCGGCAGCCGCATCCGGGTGGGCGACAACGTCATCGCCTGGCAGCCGGGCAGCGAGCAGGTCGAGATCACCCTCGCCCGCAGCAACCGCTTCGGGAAGATGATCGGCGAGTCCAACGCCATGCGCGAGATCTTCGCCATCCTCGCGCGGGTCGCCCCCACCGACATGACCGTCCTCGTCGAGGGCGAGAGCGGCACGGGCAAGGAGCTGGTGGCGGACGCCCTGCACGACCACTCCCGGCGCGCCGGCGGCCCCTTCGTCGTCTTCGACTGCTCCGCCGTGGCGCCCAACCTGGTGGAGTCGGAGCTGTTCGGCCATGTGAAGGGGGCCTTCACCGGCGCCAGCGCCGCCCGGGCCGGGGCCTTCGAGCGCGCCCACGGCGGCACCCTCTTCCTCGACGAGGTGGGCGAGCTGCCCCTCGACCTGCAGCCCAAGCTCCTGCGGGCCCTGGAGCAGCGCGAGGTGCGCCCGGTGGGCGGCGACCGGTCGGTCAAGGTCGACGTCCGCATCGTCGCCGCCACCAACCGCAACCTGCAGAAGGAGGTCGAGGCCCAGACCTTCCGCCAGGACCTCTACTACCGCCTGGCCGTGCTGCGCATCGTCCTGCCCGCGCTGCGGCGCCGCGCCCAGGACATCCCGCTGCTGGTCCAGCACTTCCTCCAGGACCTCACCCCGGCCGGCCAGAAGCCCGTCCAGGTGGCCTACGAGACCATCGTCAAGCTCCAGCACCACCGCTGGCCCGGCAACGTCCGCGAGCTGCGCAACTTCGTCGAGCGCGCCGCCATGCTCGCCACCGACAACCGCCTGGAGACGCGCTACCTGATGCCGCCGAGCTTCGGCGACACCCACACCGAGGCCCCGAGCCCCGCGGCGGCCAACGGCGGCGCCCCGGCCTACCCGGGCCTCGACGAAGATCTCCCGTTCAAGGACGCCAAGGCCCGCCTGATCGACGCCTTCGAGCGCGCCTACTGGGCGCGCCTGCTCGAGCGCACCCATGGCAACGTCAGCGCCGCCGCCCGCGTGGCGGGCATCCACCGCAAGTCCGCGGAATACCTGCTGAAAAAGCTGGACCTGCGCGAAGGCGACGGCTGAGCCGCCGCGCTCAGGGCGTGACGTCCAGGAGCGCCTCGAGGGACGAGGCGACGAAGAAGGCGTCACGCCAGGCATCGAGCTGGGCGGTGTCGGCGGCCTCGACCCGCGCCACCGCCACCGCCGGCAGCCCCCCGAAGCGAAGCTCCATCAGGCGCCGCAGCGTCGCCCGCTTGCCTTCCTCCCGGCCTTCCTCCCGGCCTTCCTCCCGGCCTTCCTCCCGGCCTTCCTCCCGGCCTCGGACGAGGCCGACCTCGATGCCCTGCTCGATGAGCTGCTCGGCGATGGTCACCACGACCTCCTTTCCCTGTGCCCCCATGGCCTGTTCGAGGATCTGCTTGAGCTTCTCCGGGCCACCGGCGGGCGCGACGACCTGTAGAATATAGCGAATCAGCGCTTCGACCGCGCCGATTCCGTGGGGAGCCTCCCAGACCCGCACCAGGGCATCGCTCCAGCGCGCGAACCGGTCGAGGAAGTCGGGAGCCGTCCGGGCATCCCGCAGTGCGAACAGCACCAGCCCCACCAGCGCGATCGTCGAGCGCGCGCGCAGGTCCTCGTCGGTCGCACTCGACAGATCGTCCAGGACGCACTGGAAGTGCGGCACGAAGGCCCGAAGCGGCTCGGTCAGGTCCGAAGGCAGGTCGAACAGGTCCTCGAACGCCAGCGGCGCCGTCCAGGCCTCCGCACCGTGGTAGAGCACCGCAGGCACCAGCAGCGGCAGGTGGCGCGCGTCCGGCCGGCGTGCCAGCCACCGCTCCCAGATGCGGAGCATGTAGCGCAGCAGCCGGAAGGGCATCAGGGGCTCTGCCGTGCTCTGGTGCTCGAAGAGGAGGTACACGAGCACCTCGCCGCCATCGCGCCACGGCACGGCATACAGCAGGTCAGCGTGACGCTGGCTGAGCTCTTCGTCGACGAAGCTGCCGGACTCCACCCGCAGCGCGTCGAAGTCGAGCCGCGCGACCAGCGCCGGAGGCAGAATGCTCCGTAGCTCGCCCGCAGCGTGGGCCGGGTCGCTGAAGGTGCGCTTGAAGAGGGCATCGTGCGGAGTCGGCGTCATGCACAAAAAGTCGCAGACCCGGGCGCCGATGTCATCTTCTTGCACAGGCGCCGCCTGGCAGGGCGACCGCGCCGGGGCCGGCTCAGCCTGGCTCGCCGCCCGCGTACAGGTCGTAGCGACACAGCCGACAGTCGATGGGGCCATTGCGCAGGGGGATCTTGCGGGACGGCTTCAGGCCGATGGACCGGATGGGCGCCTCGGTGGAGGTGAAGACCCACGCCGTCCAGCCGGGGAACTGCTGCTTGAAGGTGTCGCCCAGGTCCCGGTAGAGGGCCTCGTCGGCCTCCAGGCGCGCGCCGTAGGGCGGGTTGGTGAGGATGACGCCGGGCCGCTCGGGGGCCCGGGCGGTCCGCAGGCTGCCGACGTCGAAGCGGATCAGATCGTCCACACCGGCATGCCGGGCGTTCAGGCGGGCGGCCCGGATGGCGTCGGGATCGGCGTCGCGCCCGACGAGCAGCGGCGCGGCGTGGCGGCCCTGCTGGCGCAGGCCGGTGACGACGGCCTCGAAGGCTTCGGCGTCATGGCCGGCCCATCGCTGGCAGGCGAACCCCTCGCCCCCGAGCCGCAGCAGGCCCGGCGCCAGACGGCGCGCCATGAGCGCGGCCTCGATGAGGAACGTGCCCGAGCCGCACATGGGGTCGAAGAGGGGCACGTCGGGCTGCCACCCGATCAGGCGCAGCATGCCCGCCGCCAGCGTCTCCTTGAGGGGCGCCTCGCCCGTCGGCCCGCGCCAGCCGCGGCGGTGCAGCCGCGCCCCCGCTGCGTCCAGGCTGACGGTGCAGTGGTCTTCGGCCAGGTGCACGTTGATGACCACGTCCGGGCGCCGCCGATCCACGCTGGGCCGCCGCCCCGTCTCGGCGCGGAAGCGGTCGCAGATGGCGTCCTTCGCCACCTGGGCGATGAAGCCGGTGTGGGCCTCGTTGGAGCGGTGGCTGCTGGCGTCGACGGCGAACGTCCGATCCAGGTCGAACCAGCCGGGCCAGTCGATGCGCTCGACCCCCGCGTGCAGCGAGGCGCGGTCGTACGCGGGGAACTCGGCCAGGGGCACCAGGACGCGGTTGGCGATGCGGCTGGCCAGGGTGATGCGCCAGCAGCCCTCACGGTCGGCCTCGAAGGCCACCCCGCGGTGGCCCGGCTCGATGCTGACCGCGCCCAGATCCGCCAGCTCGTCGGCCAGGACCGCCTCGAAGCCATGGTCGCAGGTGGCGTACAGCCAGCGGCGCCTCATGGTCGCACCAGCCGAAAGCAGCGGTGCGGGCGGTGCCGATCGAAGTCAGGCGGCACGGTTTCCCCCGTGATCTCAGAGACTTCCACCCCCAGCCCGGCCCAGTCGGGCTGGAAGCGCCGGTGGTTCGTCGAGAAGTACAGGGCGCCCCCCGGGCTGAGGATCCCCAGGGCGTCCTCGACCAGCGCGCGGTGGTCGCGCTGGACGTCCAGCGTGCCGTCCATGCGCTTGCTGTTCGAGAAGGTGGGCGGATCGAGCACGATCAGGTCGAACCGCTCGCGCCGATCCCGGGCCTCGGCGAGCCAGACCCGGGCGTCGGCCTGCACGCCGACGTGCTCGGGCAGGTCCAGCGCGTTGAGCGCGAGGTTCTGGCCCGCCCAGTCCAGGTAGGTGCGCGAGAGGTCCACCGTCACCGAGGCGCGGGCGCCACCGGCGGCGGCGTAGACCGTGAAGCTGCCGGTGTAGGCGAACAGGTTGAGCACCCGCTTGCCCCCCGCCTCGGCGCGCACCCGGGCACGCGTCTGGCGGTGGTCGAGGAAGAGGCCCGTGTCCAGGTAGTCGCTCAGGTTCACGCGGAACTTGAGCCCCCCCTCGGGCACGACGAACCAGGCCCCGTCCTCCCCCACCCGGTCGTACTGCCGCGTCCCGCGCTGGCGCTCGCGCTGCCGGCACCAGACGTCGTCGGGCCCGAGGCCCAGCGCCACGGCCGCCGCGTCCGCGAGGGCGTCCAGGTCGGCCAGCGGCTCGCCCCGGACGTACTCGGCCACGTACAGGCGCCCGTCGTACCAGTCGATGATCAGCGGGATCTCGGGGATGTCCCGATCGTAGAGCCGATAGCAGGCCACGTCGGCCCGGCGGGCCCACTTGCGGCGATGGCGCGCCACCTTGATCAGGCGGTTGGCCAGCATCTCGGCGCGGGCGTCGTGCATCGGTGGCTCCCGGCCGTGGGGCCGGGGGAGCGATCAGGCCTTGCGGCCCTTGCGCGTCTCGAGGACGTAGTCCACGAGGCTGCCGCTCTTGAACTGCATCTTCACGCGGCCATCGACGCTCTCGACCATCACGGTGAGCGCCTCGTCCGCCGTCCACTCCTTGGCGAGCGTGATGGCAGCCGACCGACCCTGGATCTCCTCACGCTCCGACCGGGTGTAGACCACCCAGGCGAGGTCCTCGTTGGCGCCCGCCTGCGGGTTGGGGCGGGTGATGTCGGGCACGATGGTGGGCTTGACGTCCATGTCGTCGAACTGCTCGAACTGCTCGGTCTCAAGTCTCTCCTCACACGGGGACGGCCCGGTGGGCTGTGGGTCGCCGGTCAACCCAGCGCCCCGATTCGAAATTCGGCCCGGCTTTATAAGTGTCGATGCCCTGGATTGCAACCCTGCTGTCCGCTCGGCGAGCGGAGGGGGGCGGGCGGGACGAGCGCGGCGAACGGGACCACCATGCCCGATCGCGACCGAAACCTCAACGCCGGGGCGGCTCGGGCTGGCGAGCCCTGGCTACCCGCGCTCGGGCGGAGCCGTCGACAGCTCGATGCGGCCGCCCTCGATGGGCGCGTCGATGACCGACGCCGGCGGTCGCCGCTGGCCCCCGCCGCCCCAGCACCCGGGTGCCGCCGGGGCCTCCACCGTCACGGCGTCGCCATCCACATGATCCACCACACCGACCCACGGGAAGCGCGACAGCACCCGCAGGCTCGCCGGCCGGGCCGTCCTGCACCCGCACAGGCCCCACGGCGTCGCCCAGAATCATCAAGAAGAACGCGGGGTTGCCGGGGTACTCCGCCATCGCGGCCTGGACGCACGCCGGGCGCTCGGCCAGGGCCGCCCAGGCCTCCCCCGTGCCGTCGGCGAGGGCGTCGCGGGCCAGGGTGCACAGGCGCCCGGCGGCGTCATCCTTCGCCTCCGAGCCGGCCAGGGCCTCCGCCAGGCGCAGCGCCGCCCGGCCGTCGGTGGGCTCGGCTTCGAGCACCTCGGTGGCCCGGCGGTAGCCCGGCCCGTCCGGATCCATGCGCAGGATGGTGGCCGCCGCCTGGGCGTCGTGGGGCGCCACGGCCGCGGCGTTGGTGGCGTCGGGCAGCGGCCCCACGAAGGTCGGCGGGGGCGCGACCAGGGCCCCGGGCAGCGCGGGGGTGCCTCCGGCGTCCAGGCCAGCCGCGACGTCCAGGGCGCCACCAGGTCCGCCAGGGCCGCCGCCGTCGCCAGCGTCTCCGGGGACGAGAGCCGGGTGAGGCGGGTGAGGCTCGGCCACGGCCCAGCGCGCCAGCAGGCCCTCGTCCGCCGGACCCTCCACCAGCTTGATGGGCGCCAGGGGCTCGCCCCGCGTGCCGGGCCACCGGACGCAGGACCATCGGCCCCGGCACATGGATGAGCCCGTCGAGCGGCAGCCCGCCCAGGCCGTGGGTCGCGAAGGTGCCCGCCTCCGGGATGGGGGCCTCCACCGCCCAGGTCGGCTCGGCCGCCCACTCCACCAGGGCCGCCCCGATGGTCTCGGCGTCGTCGGCGTACCGCAGCCGCAGCCCGAAGCCCCCGTGCGCCAGGCCAGCTCGGCCAGCTGCGCCTGGGCGGCCGCCTCACCCACCGCCACCGTCACCACGGGCCGATCGACCCGCGCGGCGAGGTCGGCCGCCGAGCGATCGCCCAGCGTCGCGCGGCCGTCGGAGATGAGGACGATGGTCGCGCCGGGGCAGCCTCGGCCGCGGCCGCCAGCAGCCCGCCCAGGTCCGTCGCCCCGCCGTGGGGCGCATCCAGGCAGTCCGCCTGGCCCAGCGTGCAGCGCCGGCGCAGCGTCGCCCGCGATGAGCACGGTGTCGGGCGGCAGCAGGCCCGCGAGGACGGCGACGAGGGCGCGCCCGGGGGCCTCGGGCGTGCTGGCCGAGGTGTCGAGGGCGACGACGAAGCGCGGCGGGGCCCCCCGCAGGAGCGGGGGCGCCACCACCTCGACGTGGCAGACGAGCCAGGGCGGCTGGAAGCCGACCGCGCAGAACGACTTCGCCGGCGACAGCGGCAGCCGCACGTCCACCGGGCCCGACGCCGTGCCCGCCAGCTCGCCGACGCGCCACGCCGTCGGCCCCACCGTCTTCACCCCCGTCGGCGGCAGCCAGGTGAAGGCCATGCCCTCGGGCCTGACGGGCAGGCGCGTGTCGATCAGCAGGCGCAGCGGCTGCTCGCCCTGGCCGGCACCGCCGGCAGCGCGAGGTGCAGGCGGCCCGGCGCCCCCGCCGGGCGACGGTGCCCGCCGGCAGCCCCCCGCGCACGGCCGCGTCGTCGGGCAGCCAGAAGTCCAGCGCCGCCTCCAGGGGAAAATCGCCCTTGTTTCGAATGGTTGCGACATACTCGACGGCAGCCTGCCGCCCACGCAGGCGTGCCGTCACCCGCGCATCGGCCAGCTCCAGGGCCGGCAGTGCGTCGGGATCGAAGCGGTCCTGCATGCCGTCAAGCTCGACCGACTTGTCCAGGTCATCGCCGGGCTTCAGCGGCAGGCGCAGCCGCACCGGCCCCCCGTCGGCCCGCTTCTCGACGCGCCCCTCGACCGCCACCGACACGCCGTCCACGGCCAGACCGCGGGGCGGCGCCAGATCGAAGCGGCTGTAGCCGAGTCCATCCAGGGGCAGGCGGTGGTGGTAGCGCAGCCGGGCCAGCCGCCGCCCCGCCGGCACCGGGAAGACCCGCAGCCTCAGCTCGTCGTCGCGGGTGCGCTCCAGGGTGCCGGCCGCCCGCAGCGCCTCCTGCGGGCTGGCCGCCGGGCCGGGAGCTCGCCGCCCTCGTCCACCTCCACGCCGTCGACGATCGCGCCGGCCGGCAGGGCGAGGGTGACGACCGCCTCGGCCTGCGCGTCGTCGGGGTTCTGGAAGGTCAGCACCGCCGCCACGTCCGCGCGCCGTCCGTCCACACGGACGCTGGCCTCGACCGAGACCCGCGGGCGAGGCCGCTCGCGCCGCGGCTGCGGCCGCTCCGCCGACACCAGATCGGTGCGGGGCGCCAGCATGGGGGCCGAGCTGCAGCCGACCACGATCATCAGGGGGAGCCAGCGAAGCATGGCGAAAGGGTAGCGCGGGACGCGCGCAGGTGACAGATCCCCGGCGCGGCGGTGTTCCACCCCCCGAACCGGACGCGAGGAGGCCCGTGGCCGTCGATCCCGAGACCCTGTACCGCCGCTTCGGCCCCATGGTGCTGCGCCGCTGTCGCCAGCTCCTGCGGGACGAAGACCACGCCGCCGACGCGATGCACGACGTCTTCGTCGAGATCTGCCGGCGGCGGGACACGCTCGACGATCGCGGCCTCTCCTCGCTCCTCTACCGCACGGCCACCCACGTCTGCCTCAACCGCCTGCGCAGCCAGCGCCGCCGGCCCGAGGACGGCGACGACGGGCTCCTGGATCGCATCGCCGCGGCCCACGAGCCCGCGGGCGAGGTGGTGGCCCGGCAGGTGCTCGACCGCCTCTTCGGTCGTGCCCCCGCCTCGTCGCGCACCATCGCCGTCCTGCATCTGCTCGACGGCCTGACGCTCGACGAGGTGGCCTCGACGGGGATGTCCGTCCTCGGGGTGCGCAAGCGGCTGCGGAGCCTGCGCGCCGATCTGGTGGAGCTCGAAGCGATGGAGGTGACCCGATGACGACGCGCGATGAGCGCCGCCCCCCCGACCTGCAGGTCGAGCAGCTCGCCCAGGGCGTGCTGGACCGCCGGCGGAGGCCGAGGCGACGCGGCGACGCCTGCTGGCCGATCCTGACGGGGCCCGGCGCCTGGCCGATCTGGCCGCCGACGACGCGGCCATCTTCGCCCGGCACCCGGCGCCGGCCGTGGCCGCCGAGATCCAGCGGCGGCTGGGGCGGCGCCGGCGCGCCACCTGGGCCGTGGCCCTGCCCCTCGCGGCCGCCGCCGGCGCGGCCGCCGTGGTGGCCATCGGCCCGGGACCCGCTGCCCTGACCACCGTCGCCGCCGTGGACGCCGGCGAGCGCGCGAAGGCCCCTCACCCCGGGCCTGGGCATCCATCGCCAGGTCGCCGCCGCGGCCGGGGAGGCCCTGGCCGACGGCGACGCCGTGCGGGCCGGCGACGTCCTGCAGCTCACCTACGCGGCCCGGGGCGCCGGCCACGGCGTCTTGTTCTCCGTCGATGGCCGCGGGCCGTCACGCTGCACTTCCCCGACACGGCCAGCGCCGACACGGCCCTGCCCGCGGGCCAGCAGCTCGTGACGCTGCCCCACGCCTACCAGCTCGACGACGCCCCGCGCTTCGAGCGGTTCTTCTTCGTCACCGCCCACCATCCGCTGGATGTGGGGGAGCTGCTCGCCGAGGCCCGCCAGCTGGCCGCCGACGACGCGGCCGAGGACGCCGCCCCGGCCCTGCCCGCCGATGTGGCCTGGACCGACCTGCTGCTGAGGAAACCCCAATGAAGACGCTTGCTTTGCTGTTCTCTCTCTGGGCCGCCCTCGCCAGCACCGCCGGCACGGCCCACGCCGATGGCCGCGCCCTGCGCCGGTTCGCCCTGCTCGCGGGGGCCAACAACGGGGGCCCCGACCGGGTCACGCTGCGCTACGCCCTCACCGACGCCCGCGCCCTCGCCGACGTCCTCGGCCAGCTCGGCGGCGTCGCCCCGGAGGATCGCCTGCTCGTCACCGAGCCCGACCCCGCGGCCCTCGAGGCCGCCTTCACCGAGATGGGCCGCCGCCTCCAGGCCGCTCGGGCCGCCGGCGACCGCGTGGAGCTCTTGTTCTACTACTCCGGCCACAGCGACGAGAGCGGCCTGCTGCTGGGCGGCCAGCGCGTCGGCTACGCCACCCTGCGCCAGCGCGTCGACGCCCTGCCCGCCGACGTGCGCATCGCCATCGTCGACGCCTGCGCGTCGGGTGCCCTCACCCGCCCGAAAGGTGGCCAGCGCCGACCGCCCTTCCTCCTGGACGCGGCCACCCGCGTGCGCGGCTACGCCATCCTCACCTCGGCGTCGGCCCATGAGGCGGCCCAGGAGTCCGATCGCATCGGGGGCAGCTTCTTCACCCACGCGCTGCTGTCGGGCTTGCGCGGCGCCGCCGACACCACCGGCGACGGCCGGGTGACCCTCAACGAGGCCTACCAGTTCGCCTACCACGAGACGCTGGCCCGCACCGAGCAGACGCGCCTCGGGGCCCAGCACCCCAGCTACGACCTCAACCTCTCGGGCCAGGGGGACGTGGTGCTCACCGACGTGCGCTCGACGGGGGCCGGCCTGGTGCTCGACAAGGGCCTCGCCGGCCGCCTGTACGTCCGCGACGCCGACGGCCACCTCGTCGCCGAGCTCAACAAGCCCGCGGGTCGCGCCATGGAGCTCGGCTTCGAGGCGGGGCGCTACCGCGTCACCCTCGACCAGGCCGGCGCCCTCGCCCGGGCCGATCTGGACCTGGCCGACGGCGCCCACCGCCCCCTCGCCGCCGCCGACTTCACCCCCATCGAGGGCGAGCTGGCCGTCGCCCGTGGCGGCGACGTCGCCACCGCCACCCAGGAAGAGGTCGTGGCGGCCAACATCGGCATCGTGCCCGGCCTCGACACCAACGCCGGCCGCCGCGTCACCAACCACGTCAGCCTCAGCCTGCTCGTCGGGTCCGGCTGGCGCCTCGACGGCTTCGAGGCCGGCGGCGTCGGCGTCATCCGCGAGGCCGGCGTCGACGGTGCCCAGCTCGGCGGGGCCTTCGCCCTCAACGGCGGCGACCTGGACGGCGCCCAGCTCGCCGGCGCCCTGACCATCAACAGCGGCGCCGTCGATGGCGCCCAGCTCGCCGGCGCCGTCAACCTCGCGGGCGGCCACGTCGAGGGCCTCCAGGCCGCCGGCGCCGTGAACGTCGCCGGGGCCGGCCACGAGGGCCTGCAGATCGCCGGCGCCTTCAACCTCTCCAAGGACTTCGAGGGCGCCCAGATCGGCGTCGTCAACGTGGCCGACCACGCCGATGGCCTCCAGATCGGCATCGTGAACGTCGCCAGCAGCATGCGCGGCGTGCCCATCGGCCTCTTCAACTTCATCGGCGATGGCATCCACGAGGTCGAGATCGGCGCCACCGACGTCGCCCCCGCCAGCCTCTCCGTCCGCCTCGGCAGCCGCTACTTCTACACCACCTGGAGCGCCGGGGCCCGGTTCACCGAGGACCTCTACTTCGTCGGCCTCGGCCTCGGCGGCCGGATGCCCGTCTCCGCGGCCTGGGCCATCGACCTGCGCGTCACCGGCTACCAGATCGCCACCCCCGACCGGAACTTCGGCGACGGCAAGGCCGACAGCCTCGGCCGCGTCGAGCTCGCCGGGAGCTTTGCCGCCTCCGACGACCTGCACCTCACCTTCGGCCCCGCCCTCAACGTCCTCGCCTCCCAGATCCGCGACGGCGACGACCTGTCCTTCGGCCTCGGCCGCCTCTTCCGCGAAGACGACGTCAACGTGCGTCTCTGGCCCGGCGCCTTCGTGGGCGTGACGCTCTTCTGACGCAAATCCCTTTGCATTTCAGAGCCTTGGACCAGCGCCTCAGCGCGGCCCCACGCTCTTCGCCACCCGGAACCCGATGGCCGGGCTGCGCAGATCGGGCGCCACCACCTCGGCCCGGTACGACGACGCCTCCGCCACCGCCGTCTCGAACGAGCCGCCGCGGACCTCGCGGGCGTCCGCCGCCACCCCCTCCCGCAGATCGATCCACTCCGCCACGTTGCCCAGCAGATCACACTCGCTGTTGATGGTGTGCCCCTTCTCCTTCGAGCACACCGGCGCCGTGCCCGCCGCCCCGCAGCCCTTCAGCACCGCGCGGTCGCAGTCCGGCGCCTCCTCCCCCCACGGGTGCGACGCCTCGCGCCCCCCGCTCCGCGCGATGAACTCCCACTCGCCGGCCGTGGGCAGCCGCCCCTTCGCCCAGCGCGCGAACACCTTGGCCTGGGCCCAGTCGACGCAGTTCACCGGGTGATCGTCCTTCCCCGCCGCCCCCCACGTGCACCCCGGCCCCGTGCCGGGCAGCGAGCACACCTTCGCCGCCACGCACCCGCGGTACTGGGCCACCGTGACCTCCGACAGGGAGATCTCGAACGGCTTGACCACCTCCTTGTCCCCCTCGGTGCGCCCCTCCGGCGGCCCCATCCGGTAGAAGCTCAGCTCGTACGGCATCCAGTCCACCTCGGCCATGGCCGTGCCATCAGGCAGCCACACCCGCGGCGCGCCGCGCTGCACGCCCTGCTTGAACCGCGTCTCCGACTTCTTCTGCCCGTTGGGGTGAAACGCGATCTCCACCCCCTCGCGCTCGCCCGCCACGTACATCGTCTCGGTCAGCTTCACGCCGTCGGGCCCCCACATCGTCGCCTTGCCCTCCAGCTTCCCGGCCTTGAACGTCTGCTCCGACAGCTTCTTGCCCTCCGGCGACCACTCCGTGCGCACCCCCTCCTCGCGGCCGTCCACGTAGGCGGTCTCGAGCTTCTTCTCGCCGGTCATGTGCCACGCCCGCTTGGGCCCGTGCTCGACCCACCGGCTGCCGACCTCCTTCTTGCAGACGGTCTCGAACCCCTTGCGCGGCGGATCGCCGAACTGCGTGGTGCCCTCGGGGCAGTCCGTCTTCGCCGCGCACCCCGACAGGGCCAGCGTCAGTACCAGGCTCCAGCGCATCTCGACCTCCCGCGTGTGCCTCGATCCTGGACCCGCCCCGGCGGCAGGGCAACCCGCGCCCTTCCCAGCGCGTCCCTGATCGGCCAACGTCGCCCCCGGCGACCAGGAGGCGACCCATGAGTGACTGGATGCGAGACGGGCGGTACCACAACCTCGACGGCACCAGCCTGCCCGGCCCCGGCTCCGCCGGCCGCGTGCTGAAGTGGAAGCTCGGCCGCCGCGCCCCGGCCACCCTGGACGCCGGCCTGAACCGCCCCCCGCGGCCCCTGCGCCCCGCCCTCGCGCCGGCCCCCTTCCAGCTCACCTGGCTCGGCCACGCCACCTGGCTCATCCAGATTGACGGCGTCACCGCCCTCACCGACCCCACCTTCACCGGCATCGGCCCCGCCCGCGCCATCAAGCGCCTCACCCCGGCCCCCCTGCCCCTCGCCGACCTGCCCCCCGTCGACGTCATCGCCGTCAGCCACAACCACTACGACCACTGCGACCTCCCCAGCCTCCGCGCCCTCCGCGCCCGCTTCCCCGACGCCCCCTTCCTCGTCCCCGCCGGCCTCGACGCCTGGCTGCGCCGCAAGCTCGGCGACCCCGTCATCCCCCTCCCCTGGTGGACGGCCCACGCCGTCGGCCCCCTCAGCGTCCACGCCGTCCCCGCCCAGCACTGGTCCACGCGGGGCGGCGGCACCAACACCAGCCACTGGTGCGGCTTCGTCTTCGCCGGCCCCGCCGGCAGCGCCTACTTCGCCGGCGACACCGGCGACGGCGACCACTTCGCCGCCATCGCCGCCCGCCACCCCCTCGACGCCGCCCTCCTCCCCATCGGCGCCTACGCCCCCCGCTGGTTCATGCAGCGCCAGCACATCGGCCCCTGGGAAGCCATCGCCGCCGCCCGCACCCTGCGCGCCCACCTCCTGCCCATGCACTGGGGCACCTACCAGCTCACCGACGAGCCCCTCGACGAACCCCCGCGCCTGACCCAGAGCCTCATCGAAGGCCACCCCATGACGCTCCTGCGCCCCGGCGGCACCTGGACCCCCCACGGCGCGACCGGCGTGTTTCAGTGGCCGGATGACTTGATGGGGTGACGCCGAGCCAACGGGCTGGTCACCACCGCGGTTTGGTGGCATGACGGAGGGACCCGCCTGGGCAGAGGGGGAGCATGCACCACACCTGGCTCACCACATGGCGCCTGACGCTCGCGTTCCGTAGCGCTGGCCTCTTCGACAAGG
>JAWKQS010000026.1:0-120411 GCA_041389985.1 bacterium | reverse complement strand
GCCCTCGCCGCCGGGCGAGCGGTCCTTCATGCCGTCCACCGTCCGGTGCAGCGGGGTGCCCTGCAGCAGGTGGCCGAAGAGCTCGGCCGGCGTCTTCCCGCCGAGCAGCGCCACCAGGTTCATGTTCTGCGCGGCCGCCTTCATCACCTCGCTGTCGGCGGCGGACTGCAGGGCCCCCACCAGCTCGCGTTCGATGGCTCGCAGGCGCACCGCGTCGGCCTCGGCCTGGACCACGGCCGTCTTGCGCAGCACCTCCGCCTCGGCTTCGGCCTGGGTCAGCCGCACGCTGCCTACGATCTCGGCGGCCCGGGCATCGGCCTGGGCCTGCAGCTCCCGCACCTTCGCCGCGACCTCGGCCGCCGCCGCCTTCTGCTCCCGATCGAAGGCGTGCTCCTTGGTGGAGACCTCGTGTCGGCGCGCCTGCTCCAGCTCCCGGCGGTCGGCGGCCAGCTCCAGCTTGCGCTGCTCGATGGTGTGCTCGTCCTCGATCTCGAGGCGCTGGGTCTCGGCCAGCCGGCCATGGGCCTTCTGCTGCAGCGTGCTCTCCTCGGCCTCCAGGGCGTCCTTGAGGCGCGACGAGATCAGGCGTCGGGCGGCCTGCTCGTCCTTGAGCTGGAGGGCGACGGCCTCGCGCTGGACGTCCGAGAACGCCCGGGCCAGCTCCACATCGGCGATCTGGCAGCTCAGCACGTCCACGGCATCGATGACCATGCCGTTCTCCGGGAAGCTGAAGGTGCCGTCTTCACGCAGGAGCGTCTCTTCGACCACATCGGGGAAGCTGGCGAGCAGCTTCGTGGCCGTGTACTTGCGCGCGCCGCGGCGCAGCCGGGCCCGCAGCACGTCCGCCAGCAGCTTGACGGGGTCCTCCACCGAGAACCATTGCTCGGGATCGCCCGCGAAGTGGCCGGCGAGGCCCAGGCGGACCTTCAGCCGCACGTAGTCGGCCGACTCGACCTCGAAGGTGTCGGCCAGCCGGCCCCCCTGCACCCGCAGGTAGCAGGTGGTGAGGGACTGGTGGCCATCCTTCGAGGCGCCCTTGGCGAGCCGCAGCGGGGTGAGCTGCTCCTCGTACTCCAGAAGCTCGGTGCGTGGCCCCACCACCACCCGCCGGCCGTGCCGCGACGTGATGAGGATGGCCTCGTTGTTGGGCACGATGACCGAGAGGGCCCACGGCGTGGTGACGTCCTTCTCGACCCGCTTCTGGTGCTCGCCGTGGGCGATCCACAGGTTCCACTGGTCGGCGGGCACGCGCCGCTGCACATGGACTTCGCTGCGCGGATCCACCAGGTAGGTGGTCTCGCCGCGCACCATCTTCACCATGCCCGTGCGCAGATCGCGCACGTAGATGCCCGACTTCTGATCGATGCCGATGGCGTCGATCACCACCTCGTCGTGATCGTTGCCCACATGGGGCTCGCCCGTGCGGGGGTTGATGACCTCCGCCTCGATGAAGGGGAAGAAGACGCTCGGGCGGCCGCGCACGAGCAGCTCATGGCCCGCGGGGTAGCGGTCGAGCTCCAGGGGATAGCCGGCCGGCAGCCGCTTCGCCAGCTCGCCCTGGCTGATGGGCGTGATGATGCGCAGCCAGAGGGCCTGGTTCTCGCTGAGCTCGTAGGCGTCGTAGACGCGGCGCCGCGAGCCCCGGTGCAGGAAGCGGTCGTGGGGGCCGGGGAAGACGCGCGCCGGCCCGCGGACGATGCGGGGGTTGCCGTCGGCGTCGAAGAGGATGCAGTAGTTCTTCGGACCCAGCACGACGGCCTTGCGGGCGTACGGGTCGAGCTGCTCGGTGGCCGGGCCGCCGGTGCGGCTCTTGCGCGCGGCGCCGCGGTTGGACCAGGCGTCGTCGAGGGCTGTCAGCATGATGGCCTTGTGGGCCGACAGCAGCTCGGTCCGGTGGCGCAGCTCGTTCTTCAGCACGCTGAACTGCCGGACCGTCAGCCCGCCCTCCACCTGCTGGAGCAGCGTGATGAGCTCGTCGGCCTGGGGGCCGGGCAGGGTGGCGACGCCGTCGCCTTCGTCGGCGCGCTCCTCGATGGCCGGCACCACCTCGATGCCCGTGGGCGGGATGAAGAGCTGGGTGTGGCGGCCCTGGATGACGATGCGCTGGCCGATCACCAGCCGCCGACGCTCCGCGGCCGGCGTGGCGTCTTCCTCGTCGTCCCCGGCGTCCGCCTCGATGACCACGCTGGCCTGCTCGGCCGATCGACGCACGAGCTCGTAGTACGGAGCCTGCTCGTCGACGTCGGAGACGACCTCCACCAGCAGGTAGTGGTTGGCCCCCAGCTTGTGGGCGTTGCGCACCTCGGCGGACTGGCCGGGCCACAGCGGGAAGGCACACGGCCCCGGGATGACCCGGGTGGTGCCCATCTCCAGGCTCTTCTCCTTGTTGCCGCCCGGCACGTACGAGCCGTTGGAGCCGCCGTCCTCGTCCTTGTGGGTGACCGGGTTCTGCAGCAGGACGTACTCGCCGTCCCGGGCCACGACGAACGGGCAGGCCTCCATGCGGGCCTGCTCATAGCCCCCGCGGCCGTTGGACTTGACGATGCGATCGTTGGCCGACGGGGTGAACTCCGTGGGACCCACGTGGGTGAGGATCTCACCGGACGTCTCGTTGAGGGACCACAGGAACGAGCGGCGCGGGACCGGGATCTTCTGGCGGGTTTCGACGGACATGGGAACCTCCTGACGACCGACGCGGCAGGATTGCAGACCATGAGCGCCACGGGAAGGCCGATCAGCCGGGCGGCGGGCGGCGGCCGCCGAAGAGCGTGACGCCGCCCACGGGTGGCACGGGGTCGTGGCCCCCGGCGCACCACGGCCCGCAGCGCCCGATGCGGCGCGACGTCAGGAAGAACCCCCGCCAGGCGCCATGCACCTGGAAGGCCTCGATACCAAAGGCAGAACAGGACGGCACGAACCGACAGCTCGGCGGGAGCAGCGGCGAGATGACCACCTGGTAGACCCGGATGAGGGCGATGAAGAGCCAGCGCATGGTCGCCATGATATACCGGCTCGCACCCTCAGCGCCTCGGAGCCGACATGCGTGCCCCCCTCGATCAGACCACCCACCTCATCACCGGCGCCTCAGCGGGCATCGGCGTCGAGCTCGCTCGGCAGCTGGCCCCCCGGGCGGGCACGCTCATCCTCGTGGCGCGGCGGCGCGAGCGCCTGGAAGCGCTGGCCGAGGAGCTGCGAGCCGGCCGGCCGGGCCTCACGGTCCAGGTAGAGACCTGCGATCTGGCGGATCCGGCGGCCCTCGCCGCCCTCGTCGACCGCCTGCCCCCCATCGACATCCTGATCAACAACGCCGGCATGGGGGACATCGGGCTCTTCGAGCGCAGCGATCCCGCCAAGACGGATCTCATGATGCGCATCAACATGACGGCGCCCGTGGGGCTGACCCGCGCCCTGCTGCCGGGGATGGTGGCGCGGGGGCGGGGCGGCGTGCTCAACATCAGCTCGGGCTTCGGCATGACCGTCATGCCGGGCTTCGCGGCGTACTGCGCCACCAAGCACTTCGTGACGGCCTTCACCGAGGCCCTGCGCATGGAGCTGAGCGGCACGGGCGTCGTGGCCACCCAGTCCTGCCCGGGGCCGGTCGCCACCGAGTTCGAGGCGGTGGCCGGCAACCCGACCGGCCAGAAGATCCCTGAATTCCTTGAGCAATCCGCCGCGGACTGCGCCCGCATCAGCCTGCGCGCGTTCGAGCGGGGGCGCGCGATGATCACCCCCGGTATCGCCGCGACGGTGCTCATCGGCCTCGGCCGCATGACGCCCCGCTGGCTGCAGCGCCTCATCTTCGCCCGTGGCGGGCGCTACCTGCGGCGGTCGACCCCGCCGGCCTGAGGTCTCAGCGCGGCTGGCTGAGCAGCATGCGGACGTAGGGCTCAAGGCCCTGGAGGCCGGCGGCGCGGCCGAGCTGGAGCGCCTCCGCCGCCGACTGGCCGTCGAGCCGGTAGGCCTTCAGCGCGAAGAGCGCGCCCACCCGGTTGCTGCTGGCGCAGTGCACCAGCGCGGGCAGGCCCCCGTCCAGCGCGGCGGCCAGCGCGCGGGCGTTGGCCAGCGAGACGTCGTCGGGGCCCGACATGGGGATGTGGACGTAGCGCATGCCGAGCGCGGCCACGTACTCGGGCATCTCGGCCACCCCGGGCTCGCCAAAGCCCCGCGTGTTGACGACGGTGCGGTAGCCGGCGGCGGCGAGGGCCTGGAGCTGCTCGCCGCTGGGCTGGCCGGCCGTCAGGACGCCGGGGAGGGGCATGCGGGCGTAGGGCATGTCGATGAAGGGCGCGTCGATCATGAAGTCCTCTCTGGAGCGCACGACGGGCAGAAGATACCGCGACCGGAGCCCAGGCCGCAGACAAACGCACGCGAGGCGAGATCCGGACCCCCGCGATGGGGCAAGCTGGCGGTCTCGAACGACCGGAGAGACCACGATGCGCACCCTGTTGCTGGCCGCCTGCGGCCTCACCCTCGCGGCCTGCGACGCCGCCTCCGACGCTCTGGGCCTCGACGAGGCCGACATGGGCCCCGCCGAGGTCGTGCTGCCCCAGCCCGACGACCAGACCATCGGAGAGCTGACCCCCGCCGACAACACCGCGATCTGCGAAGCTTTTTCGGCGGCCGTGGACCGGCAGGTCCCCCACGCGACCAGGTGCGCCATCGTCGGCATCGGGGTGGCGGGGGCGGACGTCGAGGCCGATGACGCGGCCCAGATCGCCGCGTGCACCGACGCCGCCCACCGGTGCGAGCAGCTCGTCGCCCTGGGGCAGCAGAGCCTGCCGCCCATCACGTTCGCCGACTGCGGCCTGCTGAAGGGGGACACCTCCGACTGCACCGTGACCATCGGCGAGCTGCGAGCCTGCCTCAACCTCATGGCCGACGCCTCCGTCGGCGCCATCCGCCAGACCCTCACGTGCCAGCTCCTGGATCTGGCGGAGGTGCCCAGCGTCGATCCTCCGCCGCCCGAGATCCCCGAGGGGGCCGAGGAGTGCACGCGCATCCGGATGGAGTGCCCGGGCGTGTTCGCAGAGGAGTAGCGGCCCGTTTCGCCCAACCACCGGATTCACCAGGGTGCGCGCCGACGGTCGAGGGGGGCGCGCGATGCGGCGGCTGTGGCTGGTGGGGGTGGGCCTTCGGGCCCTCGGGAGTGATGACGGCGGGACCGGAGACGGGCTGACACCACCGCGCCCCTCGGCTGCGAGTCGCCGGCCAACGCGCATCCCCCTGAAAAGACGGCGTTTTCCTGGTGGCTAGCGGTCGAAGATGGTGGCCGCTGGCACGACGCGGATGCGCTCGGGGGCGAGCTTCAGCGGCCAGGCCTCGATGACCTTGTCTTCCGCGAGGATGTCGGCCGGCGTGCCCTCGGTGTCGTAGACCAGGGGGGTGGGCTCGCCGCTCAGGAGCTTCGCCTGGGTGGCCGCCGCGTCGGGGCCGGCGAGGACCGCGACCAGGTCGTCGGTGGAGAGGTACTGCCGGATGACGCGGTTGACCTCGTCCCGGGTGAGGCTGGGCAGGCGGGCCTGCAGCTCGGCGGCCAGATCGGTGCCGGCCAGGGCGGCGTCGACGGCGTAGCCGACGCGCCGGTCGGCGTCCTGGGTCCAGAGGCGCGAGAAGGCCAGCAGGTAGTCCCGGGTCTCCTCGAAGCCCGCCTCGGGGATGCCATCGCGCAGCAGGCGGCTGGTCTCGTAGAGGGCCTGCCGCAGCGCGAAGCCGGCCTTGTCGGCCGGCACCGGCCGCACCCAGATCTCGAAGCGCTGCTGGCGCCGCAGGATGTTGGGGAGGGGCAGGGTGCTCCAGCCGTCCTGCACGAAGGCCTCGACGTAGGCGTAGTCGCCGTAGTTGAGGCCGCGCTTGCCGCGCATGTTCTGCATCAGCACCCCGTTGAAGGTCCGGTGCTCGCCCAGATAGCTGGCGGCCAGGAACAGGGGGATGAAGTCGGGGTGGGCCCGGGTGATGGGCAGCGGGTGGCCGATGGAGATCGCCGTCGAACGGCCGGGCTTGTCCACCAGCAGCAGGTGCTGGCCGGCCAGGGCCGGCGTCGCGGGGAGTGGGGCGCGCGGCTCGCCGGCCGCCGGGAGGGCGGCGAGCCGCTCCCTGAGCCGGGCCTCCAGGTCGGCGGGGACGCCGCCGCCGAGCCCGACGACGAGGCGGGCCTGGGTGAAGTGCCGGGCGTGGAAGGCGCGGACGTCGTCGAGGGTGACGGCGGCGAGGCCGGCCGCGGTGCCGACGACCGGGTGCCCGTACGGGTGGCCGCCGTACAGCGCCAGCTCCAGGGCCTCCTTGCCGAGGGCCTCGTCATCCTCGCTGCGCAGCGTCTTCGTCAGGGCGTCCGTGGCCCGGTCTCGCAGCCGGCTGAAGTCGGCCGGATCGAAGCGGGGCGTGAGCACCTGATCGAGCAGCAGGTCGACGTAGGCGTCGAGGTTGTCGCGGTGCACCGTCCCCGAGAGGGTCGTCAGCTCCCGATCCACCTGGACGTTGATGCCGGCGGCCATGGGGTACAGGGCGTCGAGCAGCTCGGCGTAGGTGCGCGCCTTCGAGCCCGCTTCGCCGATGAGCGCCCCGGTCAGGGCGGCCAGCCCTTCCTTGCCGGCGGGATCGTCGATGGCGCCCACCTCGAAGACGAGGCGTACGGCGACCAGCGGGTTCTGGGGCGCGGTCTGGACCACGAAGCGCGGCCCGGCCGTGGCGGTCACCTCATCCCGGGCCGGCGCCGCGCCGCACCCGGCGAGCGCGGCCATCACGGCCGAAGAAGCCAGGCAGAACAACAGGTTGCGGCGCATTACTTCACCTCCGGCACGATCGTGATGACGGTCCGGCCGGCGGCGGGCACGAAGTACTGACCGGCGACGCGCTTGAGGTCGGCCACCGTGACCGCCGCGATCTGGTCCTGCCAGGCGTTGATGCTCTCGATGCGGCCCGTCAGGCTGACGAACCACGCGGCCTTGGAGGCGACGCCCTCTGCCGTGGCGAGGCTGGCGGCGAACCCGTACCGCGCCCGCTGCTTGACCTCGGCCAGGGTCTCCTCGTCGACGCCCTCGGCCGCGACGCGGGCGAGCTCGGCGTGGATGGCGGCCTCGACGGCGCCGAGGTTCGCCGCGTCCTTCACCTTCGCGGTGATGGTGAAGAGGAAGGGATCGACGTACTGGGCCGTGTCGGCCGACAGGGCGTCCACGGTCTGATCCTCCAGCACCAGCTTGCGGTAGAGGGGGGCGCGCTCGGCGAAGACCACCGCCGCCAGGACCTCCAGGGCCGCCGGATCGCGCTCGGTGGTCGAGAACGCCGGCACCTTGAAGCCCATCACGACCTGGGGGAGCGTCGGGCTCGGCCACGTCAGGGCCTTGCGCCGCTCCTCCGTCTGCGGGGGCTCGGCCGGGATGGGCGGGGTGGCGCTCCCGCGGGCCCAGCCGCCGTACCGCTTCTCGGCCTCGGCGAAGAGGGCGGCCGGGTCCAGGTCGCCGGCGGCGATGACCACCACGTTCTCCGGCCGGTACCACCGCTCGAAGAACGTCCGGCTGTAGGCGAAGAGGCCGGGCATCGCCTCGACATCCTTGAGGAATCCGATGGTCGTGTGCTTGTAGGTGTGGGTCGTGAACGCGGTGTCGACCAGGGTCTCCTCCAAGAGCAGGGAGGGATCCGCGGCCGACTTGTTGTACTCGCCCAGGACCGCCCGCGACTCCTTCTGGAAGTCGGCCTCGGTGTACTCGAGGTGCTGGAAGCGGTCGGCCTCCAGCTCGACCAGCAGCGGCAGGGCCTGGGCCGTGGTCGTGATGTGGTAGACCGTCTGGTCGCGCCAGGTCCACGCGTTGCTGTCGGCGCCGATGCGCTTGAGGGCCGTGTTGTAGGCCTCCTCCGACCACGTCGGCGTGCCGCGGAACATCATGTGCTCGAAGAAGTGGGCGAAGCCGCTGCGGCCCGGCTCGATCTCCTGCCGGCTGCCGGTGCGAACCACCGTGTAGTACGAGACGATGCCCGGAGAGTCGCAGGGGACGGCGTAGATGCGCAGGCCGTTGGCCAGCACCTTCTCCTGGACGTCGAACGGGAAGGCCTTCTCGGCGGCGCCAGCGAGGCCGGCGCCGAGCAGACCGACGGCGAGGCCGAGGACGAGGCCGGGGACGAGGCCGGGGACGAGGCCGGGGACGGCCGGGGTGATGGGAGTTCTCATGGCGCCGACGTACCGCACCGCCCAAGAGCCGTCAACGGGGCATGGCTGGACTTCCCGGGCGGTCTGGCCAAGACTGGCGCGCATGCGTACCTCCCTGCTGATCGCCCTCGCCCTGATTGGCCCGGCGGCCGCCCACCCGTTCGACGACGACTACCTGCCGTCCCGGATGACGGGGCCCGCCTTCGCCATCGCCCAGGACGCCGCCCGGGCCGCTGAGCACCGGGTGCAGGTGCTGGTGAGCTTCGTGAAGACGGTCGATGGGCGCAAGGTGCTGGAAAGACACGGGTTCCGGGTCGACGCCGAGTACTTCTATCCCGCCTCGGCGGTGAAGACCTGCGGCGCGGTGGCTGCCCTCCAGCGCTTCGCGGAGCTGCGCGCCCAGGGCAAGAAGGTCGGCGTCGACACCCCCCTCACGTTCCACCCGGTCCTCCCCGGCGAGCGGGTCTTCAGCCATGACCCGTCCCACCTGGCGGGGGGCGGGTGACCACTCGGCCACCTCATCCGCCAGATGTCCATCGTCAGCAGCAACGAGGCCTTCAACCGCCTGTACGAGCTGGCCGGCCATGAGGGCCTCAACCGGCGCATGCAGGCGGCGGGGCTCAGCGGCACGGTCTTCACGCACCGGCTTGTCGCGCCTCTCCGACGCGGACAACCGCAAGACGCCGCGCATCGACCTGGAACGCCGGACGGCGTGGTCACGCTGCCCGAGGCCGCCGCTGCGCTCGAGCGCTGCCGCGTTGCCGGGCATCGGATCCGGCGACGCCTACCTGGAGCCCGGCACCGGCAAGCGCGTCGAGACGCCCATGTCGTTCGCCGACAAGAACCGCACATGTCGCTGGTCGACCTGCAGAACATGCTGGTGATGATCATGCGCCCCGACGTGGATCACTGGGCGTGCCGGGCTTCAAACTGGGGACAAGGACCTCGCGTTCCTGAGGAGGCGATGCGCCAGCGCCGGGCGAGTCGGAGGATCCCGTCTTCCCGGAGGACAAGTACAACCCCAGGCGGTTCAAGCCGGTGCTCGGGGAGCCTGCTGCGGCTGGGGCCCACGGAGCGGTGGATCGTCTACAGCAAGGCGGGCAAGGCGTACGGCTTCCGGATCGAGAACGCCTTCGTCTTCGATGCGAAGACGAAGAAAATTTCTTCCTCACCGTGAACGTGCTCGCCAACCCCAACCGGGTCATGAACGACGGCGCCTACGCCTATGACCAGGTGGCGGATCCCTTCATCCACGCGCTGACCGAGAAGCTCGCCCGCGAGACCTTCGGGGAGAAGAAGTGAGCCCGCACGGTCGGTTCGTCCGCGTCGATCTCATGACCCGGGAGGCGGGCGCCTCCAGGCGTTCTATGGGGCGCTCTTCGGGTGGACGTTTGAGGCCCATGAGAGCGGGGCGTCGGCCACGATCCAGGCCGCCGACGAGGCGGTGGGGTGGCTGGTGGCGTCGCCGGCGGCGGACGCCTGGGTGCCCTGCCTGGCCGTCGCCGACGCCGACCAGGCCTGGGCCGAGGCGCAGCGCCACGGTGGGCGCGGCCTCGTCCCGCCGGTCACGCTGCCCTCCGGGCGCGCTACGCCTCGCTGGACGACGGCGCCGACGGGTCGCTCGGCATCCTCGCCGGGCGGCCAGCCACGACGCCCGGCGCCCTGGCGTTCGTCCAGCTCCAGAGCGCCGACGCCGAGCAGGCCAGCCGGTTCTACCCGGCGGTCTTCGGCTGGGAACGGGAGGCGCCGCCCGGCAGCGCGGCGGAGGCGCACCTCTACCAGATCGGCGGTCAGCCCCTGGGCTCCACTCCAGGCGCCCACCGAAGAGACGGCGTGGGTGCCATACTTCCGGGTGCCGGCCATGGCCGACGCCGTCGCGCAGGCGCGCGCCCTGGGGGGCCGCTTGCGGTTTCCCCACCATCTTGCCGGGCCTGGGCCGCTTCGCGCTGTGCGCCGTCTGGCTGCTTCGGGCTCTGGGCAGAGCTGTAGCGATGGAGCAGAAACTCAGAGAAGATCTGCGGTTTGGCGGCATCGAGCGGCTGTACGAGCAGGCAGCGCGGCGGCGCCTCGCCGAGGCCCACGTCGCCGTCGTGGGCATCGGGGGTCGGCTCCTGGACGGTGGAGGCCCTGGCCCGGACGGGCGTCGGCCGCCTCACCCACAGTGGACATGGACGAGATCTGCGTCACCAACACCAGCCGCCAGATCCACACCGTCGAGGGGACGGTCGGGCGGGCGAAGGTCGACGCCATGGCCGAGCATACGCCTCATCCACCCCGACTGCGTCGTCACGCCGGTGGCCGCCTTCTTCAGGGCGCGCACGGCCGCCGAGCTGCTGGCCCCGGGCTTCGACTGCGTGGTGAGGACGCCCATCGACCACCCGCACGCAGCAAGGCGCTGCTCATCAGCCGGTGCTGCGAGGCGGGCATCCCGGTGGTGACGGTCGGCGGGGCCGGGGGGCGCCGGGATCCGCGGCCATCCAGCGCGGCAGTCTGGCGCTGAGCGTCCCAGGACGGCCTGCTGCGCGAGGTGCGGCGCTTGCTGCGGCGCGAGCACGCTTCCCCGACGGCGGCCGGGCGTGCCGGCGGTGTTCAGCCCCGAGCGCCCGGTCTTTCCCGGGGCGGACGGGACCGTCTGCGCGGTGCCGAAGGATCAGAGCCTGCGCCTCGACTGCGCCTCGGGGTTCGGGACGGCGGCGTTCGTGACGGGCACGTTTGGCTTCGCCGCGGCGGCGTCGGCCGTGGAGGCCCTGCTGGGCGGGCTCCCGAGCTGAGGGCGCGCTGGCTGAGGGCGCGCTAGCTCGCGCGCGAGGCCCGGGCCGACAGCGTCGACACCGACGAGATGGCGTCCTGGACCACGGTGGCAGGTCGGACGGCCGCTGGGCGATGTGGTCGGGCCGCTCACCGCAGGTGGCGGCGTAGCCCCAGGCGCACCAGACGGTGATGGCGCCATAGGCCCGGCCCATGATCACGTCGCCGTCGAGTCCCCGATCATCACCAGCCGATCATGGCTCAGCCCGACCTGCTCGGCCGCCGTGGCCAGCATCAGAGCTGGGCTTGGACTCGGCGCAGGAGTCACCCCGACGACGGTCGCGAAGAGCGGAACGATGTCGAGGGCTTGCGGAAGTGCGCGCGAGATGTGCTCGGGCTTGTTGGTGACGACGGCCAGCGTGCCGAGCTCGGCGGGGCCCAGGGCGGTGCGCATGCCGGGGGTAGAGGCGGGTGGTGATGGCGACGTTGGCGAGGTAGTCGCTCTCATACGCGGCCTCGACGCGGGCGTAGGCCGACGGGTCCTGGGCGACGCCGAAGTCATCGAAGCAGCGCAGGTAGAGGGTGTCCATGCCCTTGGACACGAAGGGCCGCAGGGTGGCCTCGGGGCGCTCGGGCAGGCCGAGCTGGGCGCGGACGCGGTGGATGGCCGCCACCATGTCGGCGCGGCTGTCTTCGAGGGTGCCATCCAGATCGAGGCAGATGAGGTTCATGCCGGCCCTCCTGCGAGATCTTCCACGCTGCCCTTGCCGTCGCCGAGCTCGGTGACGCGGCGCACGCCGCTCTGGGAGCCCTTGTAGGCCTGGAAGGGCCGCGCGTTGTGGACGATGACCTCGTGCGCCAGGCCACCGGGGATGAGCAGGATGTCGCCCCCCTCGATGGTCACCGGGAAGTCATCGAAGTGAAAGGTGATGACCCCCGCGACGGCGCCCCGGATCTCGGGCTCGTCGTGGGCGTGCCGGCTGCGGCGAAACCACGCCGGCACGGTCTGCAGGTCGTAGACGCCGTAGCCGAAGGCGGCCATCTCGGCGGCCACCGTCTCGGCGGTGGGCTCTTCCTGGCGGGTCCACTTGATGAGCTGGACCCCGTTGGGCAGCGTGATGGCCTCGGCCATGGCGACCTCCTGGGCAGACGGTCGGAGCATGGTCGAGACGCGCGGCGGATTCAACCGGTCGCAGGCGGTTCTCGACCGGTCGTGTCGTTTCAGAGGGTGCAATCGTCTCGGAATCACGCTAGGTTTCGGCCCCTTCGCGAGGAGCGCTGGTGAGCCTGCTGGTCGTCATGGTCGTCGGGACCCTCCTGGTCTCGGCGCTGTGTTCTCTGATGGAAGCGACGCTGTACTCGACGCGCGCCACCACCCTGGAGGCGGCGCGCGGCGACGGGCGTCATGTGAAGGCGGCGACGCGCTTCATCGCGATGAAGGAGAACATCTCCGCGCCCACCGCGGCGATCCTCATCCTGAACACCATCGCCAACACCGCCGGGGCCACCTTCGCGGGCATGCAGGCCACCGAGGTCCTGGGGGTGGGCATGCTGCCCCTGTTCTCGGTGGTGCTGACCCTCGGCATCCTCTTCCTCTCCGAGATCCTGCCCAAGACCCTCGGCGCCACCCGCTGGCACGGGCTCTGGCCGTGGATCGCCACGCCCCTGTGGGCCACCATGCAGGTCATGCGGCCGCTGGTCGCCCTCACCATGCACGTCTCCAAGGTCTTCACGCGCCGCGCGCCGCCCGTGATCACCACCGAGGACGAGATCCTGGCGATGATCCGCATGGGCGTGGAGTCGGGGGAGGTCAGCGCCCAGGAGCTGACGCTGCTGACGAACGTCTTCCGGTTCGACGAGACGCGGGCGCGCCAGATCATGGTGCCGCGCCGGGACGTCGTGCCGCTCTTCCCGCACTGGACGCTGACCCACTGCCTCGAGATCGTCCGCCGCCACCGACACACGCGCTACCCGCTGTGCAAGGAGTCGCTGGACGACGTCGTGGGCCTCATCCACGTGAAGGACCTCACCCTGGTGGATCCCCGCGGCCCCGTGGATCTCACGACGCTCGCGCACCCGATGCTGCGCGTGCCCGAGACGGTGCTGCTGCCGGATCTGCTGCGCACCATGCGCCGCGAGCGGTCCCACATGGTGCTGGTGGTGGACGAGTTCGGCACGGCGGTGGGCGTGGTGACGCTGGAGAACGTGCTGGAGCAGCTCGTCGGCTCGGTGCAGGACGAGTTCGACACCGAGGAGCCGAACCTCATCGACGAGGGGGACGGGCGCTACCTGGTGCAGGGCCTCATGCCGCTGGCCCAGCTCGAGTCGCGCCTCGAGATCGAGTTCGAGGACGATCTGGAGGTGGACACCCTGACCGGGCTGATCGTCCACCGGCTTGGGCGGCTGCCTCACATCGGCGATGAGGTCGTCCTGGGGGAGGACATCACGGCGGTCGTCCAGGCCGTCCACGCCGACCGCGCCTCGCGCGTGCTCCTGAGCCTGCGCGTCTCGCCCATCGAGCCCGCCGGCGAGGACTGACCGCCGCGCGGTCCCCTTGATCAGAGCCGGTGGGCCTGGAGCAGGGCCGCCAGCTTCGCCGACTTCTTGGCGCAGGCGCCAGCGTAGACCTTGAGCGACGCCGAGGCCGAGCCGACGGTCGCCAGCGCCTTGCTGCCCATGGCGGCCTTGAGCTTTCCGCTGGCGGCCTTGGCGTGCAACGGCGCGAAGTCCTTGCCGTTTTCGGTGAACCAGGCGTCGAAGGCGTCGGCCATCTTGCCGCAGTCGAGCTGGTTTCTCTGGGCCAGATCGCCCAGGGCGTCCAGGTGGCGAGCGTACTGCGTCACCTCCGAGGGCGGCCTGGGCGGATCGTCCTTGCAGGCCGCGAGGGCCAGGGCGGCGAGGGCGATGAGCGCTGGGCGCATGGCGAGCTCCGGGTCAGGTCGGGGGAGAGAGGCTAGCCAGCGACCGCGCCAGGGGCAAGGCGGGGCAGCCGGCGGAACTGACCGGACGCGCCAGGTGCGTGCCGCAGGCGCCAGGCGGCGGGAAGTGCCCGGGCGGGGAGGGTCTCAGTAGACCCGGCCGAAGATCTGGTAGGTCGCGATGGTGGTCTCAAGCAGGTCGACGAAGAGCTGCAGGCGGTACTTGTTGCGGAAGTACTGCGTCGCCAGGCGGTCGTCCTCCTCGGGATCCGCCTCGGCGTCGTGCTCGTACCAGGCCCGCAAGCTCTGGTTGTAGGCGGCGGCGAGGCCGGCGCCGTGCTTGACGAGCTGCACCCCGCCCGTGTCCTCCGGCTGGATGAGGTCGCAGTGGTCGCTCAGCTCCACGCGCTCGGTGCAGGCCCCCTCGAAGCAGGTCTGGCCGTCGGGGCACCCGCCCAGGGGTGCGTCGGGGCTGCAGGCGCCGGGGCCCACGCAGAAGCCGCCGTCATCCGGCACGCAGTTGCCGTTGGGATCGCAGGTCTCGCCGTCCCGGCAGTTGTCGGGGTCGTCCGTGCAGTCGATCAGGCACCGGAAGACCTCGTCGTCGTCGTTGACCGGCTGGCAGAAGGTGCCGCCGATGAAGCCGGTGAAGCCGACGCACTCCTCGTTGGCCTCGCAGACGCCGCAGACCGCGGTGGCGCCCCCGGTGGGGCCATCGCAGCGCGGCTGGACGGCGGCGTACCGGATGCCGCTCTGGGGGTCGGTGAAGGCCACCTGCTCGCTGACCCGGGGGTCGATGACGATCTCGGCGTCGTTGCCGGGCCGGAACACGTTGAGGTTGTCGATGAAGCGGGTGCTGTAGGAGGCGGTGGAGAGCAGGAAGCCCCAGAACGGGATGTCGGTCTGCAGGCCGAAGCTGGGCTCGCTCTCCACCGGCTCGCCGGCGATGTCGTCGAGGGGCGCCCCCGTCTCGGCGTCGTAGTACGCCTGGGCCTCGTAGTCGTAGAGGGGCGCGGCGGGGACGTAGGTGAGGCTCAGCTTGCGGCCGTCGACGGTGGCCCGCGGCGCGAACGACGCGTAGTTCTCCGTCATGAGGTTGGCCATGAGCCGGTTGATCTCCTCGGGGAACCAGTCATAGAAGCTGATGGCGTAGAAGCCGGCGTCGCCCTCCGAGCCGACGACGTAGGCGTCGGGATCGAAGAGGGCCCACAGGGCCGCCAGCGTCGTCCAGTAGTGGCCCGACTCCTGGGGCTTGTCGCTGAAGTAGTAGCCCAGCTCGGGATCGTAGGCCGAGAACGGGCGGCGGCCCACGCCCCGCTCGATCTCGAAGGTCTGCCGCTCGTCCACGCAGTCGGTGGCGTAGGTCTCGCCCTGGGCGGTGGGCTCGTCGCTCAGCCACACGTAGTTGCCGTCGGGATCGCGGCAGAAGGCGCCGTAGGGGGGCGTCGAGAGCACCTCGCCCAGCAGGCTGATGCCCGCGTTGATGGCCAGGTCGTAGCTGCGATCGAACGCTGTGTCGAAGCCGTAGGGCGCGAAGTACCAGCTCTGGAAGTAGTCGGAGAGGGGCAGGAAGACCCGGTCGAAGTAGGTGTAGAGGGGGTCGTCCTCCCAGAAGCCCACCCGGTCGCGCTTGAAGTTCACGAAGGGGTAGTAGGCCCGGTAGTCGTGGATGCGGCTCAGGGTGAGCTCGAAGGGGTTGGCCCCTGGTCGAAGACCCGGCAGCTCACCAGGCCGCCCTCCCACTCATCGGAGCAGAACAGGTGCGGGACGCGGACCGGGCGTCGCCACCGGCGGCCTTCGCCTCCAGGAAGTCCGCGTAGTTCATGAGCTTTCGGTCCTTGAGGTCGTCCAGGCTCGGGAACGCGGTGGCCACCGTGCTGTAGTCGTAGCGCTCCAGCAGGTTCACGGACGGCAGGCCCGGATCGTCGTAGGTGAAGCCGAGCTCCTGGCGCGTGAGCAGGTCGCCCGCCTCGCCCAGGGCCGCCTTCGACCTGCTGAACACCTCGATCAGGCCGGGCAGCTTCGCGATGCACCCCGAGCCGGCGCGGACGCAGCAGCTGCCGCACCGGGTGCCCTCGGCGCGGTACGAGCCCGCGGTGTAGCCGAAGATGAGGGCCGCCACGTCGTACTTGCCCAGCCCCATGATGTCGTTCTGCCACGAGTAGCCGTAGTCCATGATCGAGCTGTACTGCTGCTGGCGCATGAAGCCCGCGTGCTGGGCCTCGGTGAGCTGGGCCTGCTCATACAGATCGGCCACCGTCTCGCTGCGCTTCAGCGTCTCGCTGCGCAGATCCCAGTAGGAGTCGAAGTAGTTGAGGCTGTCGTAGCTGCCCTGGAAGTTGTGCCGCAGGCCGAGGGTGTGGCCGATCTCGTGCTCGGCGGTGGACGCGAAGACCTCGGCGCGCAGCTCGCGCCACATCTGGTCGTAGTCGGTGCGACCCAGGTAGCGGCGCACGATGCCCTGCAGGTCGGGGGAGACCAGGTCCTGGAAGTCGACGCCTCGGGCCCGGGCGGCCGCCCGCAGCTGGTTGCGGCGCTTGTGCTGCTCGGGGTTGAACAGGCGGGTGGGATCCATGGCGGCGCGCTGCTCGGCGCTGAGGTCGTCCACCCGCACGCCGGTGCGCCGGGCCAGGGCGCGCTGGACCTCGGGGGTCATCAGGCGGCCGGTCAGGCCGGCGTCGCGGGCCTTCTGGAGGCGCGCCTCCACCGCGGCGGGGTCGTAGGCGCGCAGGTTCTGCCGCTGGCGGCGATCGGGGCGGGCGCCCCGGCCGGGCTTCTGCAGGGGGCGGTCGAGCCCCACCCGGCCAGCCGCTCGTCCGGCCGCACGACGCTCGGCTTCCCCTCCAGGCGGGCGATGATCTCATCGGTGAAGTGCCCGCCGTGGACGAGGGTGTCGAAGTCGATGTCCTCGTTGAAATACCGAATGATGTCGGTGGCATACGACGCGTAGGTGTTCACCGCGGCGCCGTAGATGTACGCCTTGCCGGCGATGATCTCGCCGGTGATGGGATCCGCCGCCGACGGGCCGTAGCCCAGGAGGCCGTCGAGGGTCTCGGGGTCGACCCAGTGCACCGTGCTGTAGCGCAGATCGCCAATGCGCGGCGAGAAGCCCGCCTCGCCGCAGGCGGCGGGATCGCCGGCCTGCACGGGGTTCTGGCAGAGGACGAAGACGTCGGGCACGGTGTCCTTGCCCTGGGCGGCCTTCACGCCGCGCTGGGCGGCCTCGTTCCACTGGGCGATGGAGGCGCGGGCGCGTCGCGCAGAGCGCGTCATCGGGAAGTCGGTGTTGAGGTAGTACGGCACCGTGCGCACCTCCCGGTCGGGGATGGGGATGGGCACGCCGTTCTCGTCGCGGCTCTGCTTCCAGATGTCATGGCGCTGGATGAGGTACTGGCGGTTGGACTCCCGCACGCCGCGCTGCTCGTCGAAGGTGTAGCGCTCGCTGCGGAAGTAGCCGTAGCGGCTCATCAGGCGGTCGTCGTAGTGGAACGGCTCGTAGGTGGTGGCCGGCACCCGCGCGAAGCTGGAGCGCACGGTGATCTCGGCCGACGAGCAGTCCTCGGGCGACCAGCCATCAGAGCGCGTAGTAGCAGCCCCACTCGTCCGGCTGCACGAAGAGCTTCCCAGGACGTCGAAGTAGCTCAGCGCCCCGTCCTTCTCCTCGCGGTAGAAGGCGTCTTCGCCGCCTGCTCCTCCGTCGAAGTAGCCCAGGCTGGTCTCCTCGGGGTCGGGGCGATGAAGTCGAAGTTGGCGACGCGGTTCTGGGTCCAGTCGACGCGGATAGTCGCGCTCGTGCCAGAGGCGATCCCCCGTGTCCTCGATGATGACGTTGCTCTGCTCGCCGGTGGAGGCGTTGTAGTCACGCCGCACGTCCACATGGGCCACGATGGGCCAGGCCGCCACGGGGTTGTCGGTGCCGTCGAAGGCCTCGCCGGCGGAGGGGGAGTCGGCCCCCGGGACGAGGGGGTAGCTGCGGTAGGCCACCAGCAGCGACTCCTGCACCACGAACTTCACGCGCTCCATCTTCGACGTCTCGCCGATGAAGGTGAACCAGCTCGTGGGCGGGACGCCGGCGATGGTCTCCAGCATGTACCACTCGCCCTCCAGGTCCGCCTTGCGGATGAGGTTGCCCTGGGTGCGATCGATGTCCTTGACCGGGTCGGTGCAGGCGGCGAGCAGCCCGACTGCCAGGAGCGGGAGCAGGCGAAGGTTCATGTGCCCTCTCGCAGGTGGCGGGGCGGGGCCGTTGCGCCGAAGTGCCACGACGGTCCACGCTTCGTGATTGGATGGGCCACGATACGGGAGAGGAGCCGCCGTGGGGAGAGGGTTCCGCCGGAGGATCGCGGGGGCGATGGTGCTGGTGCTGGCCGGGTGCGCCGACGAGCCGGTGACGGGCGCGCTCGGTGGCGGCGGGGGCGACGCCGGCGCGGTCATCACTTTCTGCACCGAGGGAGAGACGCGGTGCCTGGGCGAGGTGGAGCAGATCTGCCGCGCCGGGGGCTTCGTCGAGACGCCGACGGACAACTGCCGCGGGGGCGGCGGCGGCGGCGGGGGCGGGGACCTGTGCTTCCAGGCCGCCGCCGCGCGCTCGTACCTGGGGTGCTCCTACTGGCCCGTGGACCTCGACAACGCGGTGGAGGTGCTGGGCGTGCCCGCGGCCGGCCGCTGTGACCGCACCCCGGTCCACGATGACATCCCCGCCTGCCATGGCCGGGGCACCACGGCCGGCGTCTGCGACTTCGGGGGGGCCTGCCCCAACGGGTTCCAGTGCCAGACCGCGCCCATCTGCGCCCTCGACGCCCAGCGCTCGCCGTTCGCCATCGTGGTCTCCAACCCCCAGCCGTCGCCGGTCGAGGTGGTCCTGGAGGACGCCGACGGCCACCGCCACGCCGAGATGGTCGCCCCCGGCGCCCTGGCCAGCCTCTTCCCCCAGGAGCTGGGCTTCCCCGACCGGTCGCTGGATCACTCCGGCATCAGCGCCCGGGCCTACCACCTGACCTCCAGTGCCCCCATCGTCGCCTACCAGTTCAACCCCCTCGACAACGTGGACGTCTTCTCCAACGACGGCTCGCTGCTGGTGCCGGAGCACGCCTACGACGGCCAGTACCTGGCCATGAGCCTGCCGACCCTGACCCGCCGCCCGGACACCAACGACTACAACGGCTACGTCGCCGTCGTCGCGCCGGCCGATGGCGTGACGATCGAGGTGGTGCCCAGCGCCGCCATCCGGGCGGGAGATCGCGTGGATGCCATCCAACCCGGCGAAACAAAGAGGTTTTCTCTGCGCCGGTTCGAGGTGCTGAACCTGGAGGCGGTGGCGGATGGCGATCTCACCGGGACTCGGGTCCGCAGCACCGATGGGGCCCCCTTCGGCGTCTTCGTGGGCCATGAGGCCACGGTACTGCCCACGGAGCAGCAGTCCTGCTGCGCCGATCACATCGAGGAGCAGCTCTTCCCCATCTCGACGTGGGGCTCGAACTTCGCCCTGGCCCGCACCGAGCGTCGCAAGCGCGAGCCCGACATGGCGCATCCTGGCCCACCGCGACGACACCCGCGTCGAGTTCGATCCACTGCCGGCCTCGGGCCGCTGCGGCATCCTGCGAGGGGCAGCTTCTGCGACGTCTTCATCGACGCCGACACCCGCATCACGGCCAGCAACCCGGTGCTGGTCGGGCACCTGCTCATGTCGACGGACGGGGCTGCCGGGGATCCGGCCTTCGCCTTCGCCGTGCCCATCGAGCAGTTCCGCACTGACTACACCTTCCTGGTGCCCCAGGAGTACGACGCCCAGTACATCTCGGTCGTGGCCCGCGAGGGCGCGTCCGTGACGCTGGATGGCATGCCCATCGGCGATCGCCGGCGCCCTTCGGCGCTCTCTTCGCGGGCGGCCGCTTCCCGGTGCGGCCGGGCCAGCGCCGGCTGGCGTGCCCGACCGGGTGCGGGGTGCTGGTCTACGGCTACTCCCAGGCGGTGTCCTACCTGTTCGCGGGCGGCCTCGACCTGGAGCGCATCACCGTGCCCTGAGGCGCGCGGGCGCCGGCCGAGGTTGCGCCGAGGGCCGCGGACTTTGCACCATGGCGGCGCTCGTCGGCAGGAGGCTCTCTCATGGCTCGCTGGTCTTTGCTGCTCGTCGCCCTGGCCCTCGCCGGTGCCCCGAGGAGGTGGCGCCCCTCGGGGATCGGGAGGCGCCCGCGGTGCAGGTCTACGGCGTGGCCCCGACGGGCACCCGGGTCGAGCCCGTCGACGGGGTCATCCTGGTGCCGACGGTGGAGCTGAGCTTGCGTATCGAGGCCAGCGAGCCGGGCAGCGTCTACTACACGACCGATGGCGCCGAGCCGGGGCCGCCGGACGGGGGCGTGGCGCGCAACGCCGCCGTCCTGCCGCTGACCGAGGACGCGGATGTGCGCTATCTGGCTCGGGATCTGGCCGGCAACACGGGGACGCCCGGGCAGGTCTCCGTGCGCTTCGACCGCCAGGCCCCCACGCTGACCATCGACCCCTCGGCGGCCGGTTCCCGGCCCGGTGGACGTGGTGGTCTCGGTGGACGAACCGGCGACGCTCTGGTGGAGCACCGACGGCGTGGCCCCGTACCGGCCACGGGCCGAGGCGAGGTCAGCGAGGCGGCGCCGGGCGCCCCGGTCACCATCCGCCTCGTCCGCGACACCACGCTGCGCCTGCTCGCCATCGATCGCGCCGCCAACTCCGTGAGCCCGGCCCCCCTGGAGTACACCATCGACGACCGACCTCCCGCGACGCGGGCGGTGCCGCCCGAGGGCACTACGTCGGGCCCGTCGCCGTGCGCCTGGTCGCGGACGGGCCGGCTCGGTCATCCGCTACACCCTGGATGGGACGGCCCCGGGCCCGACAGCGCCGAGTACGTGGAGCCGCTGGCCATCGACGCCTCGACGATGCTTCGGTTTCGCGCGACGGATCCGGGGGCAACGTGGAGGAGGTGCAGGCCGCTGACTACGTGATCGGCCCGCGGGCACCGACCGAGCCGCGCATCGAGCCGGATTCACTGGGTTTTCCGTTCGAGGGCGGGCTGTGGCTGGCGGCGGCACTCCTGGACGGGGCTGGCGATCTGGCGGATGCGGACCCGGGGTTCGGGCGCGACTGGGCGGCCTGGGCCATCGGGCGGACGGCCGTGGACGCGGCCCTCCTCCAGGGCGGCGTGGGCATCCACGCGCTGCATGGGCCGGCCGTGGCCGTCGACGCCGAGGGGCTGGCCGACGCCGACGGGAACGGCTCCCCGCTCGACGAGGCCTGGGACGCGCGGCAGGCCGCCCTCGCGGAGGCGGCCGGGACGCTCCCTCCGACCGGCGCCCACCCGGTCGCGCTCCCGTATGTGCGCGCCGTGGCGGCGTTTCTGCGCGCACCGTCCACGGCGCGGCTGCCCGACGGCCGCCCCCTCTGGGACGACGACTACACCGAGCTTCGCTGGGAGGGCGCTCGGGGCAGCGATCGCGTCTTGACCCCCACGGCCACGGCGGCGGCGGTGCGGGCCTACGTCGCGCGGGCGCGCATCGGCACCCGGGGCACCCACCGCCCGGGCGCGGGCCGCCTGGGCAGCGTCGAGCCGGTGCTCTCGCTGCGGTGCGGGGGCTGCCACCAGCCGGGGGCGGCCGAACCCGCGCTGCCCTCGACGCAGGCCTACCTGGACGCCGGCCTCGTGGTGGCCGGCGACAGCCTGCACTCCCCCCTGACCGGCCTGCTGGTGGCGGATCACTTCCCCGATCCGGCGACGCCCGCCCAGATCGCCGCAGTCCGGGCCTGGATCGACGCCGGGGCGGCGTTCGGGCCGGGCGAGGAGAGCGCGCCGGCCATCGGGCCGAGCGGCCGCGAGGGGGTGCTGGGCCTGTGGTCCGTGGACGCGGCGGCCCAGCTCCTGGGGCTGGTGGCGCAGGTGGCCTTCTTCGATCCGGGGCTGGACGCGCTGGCGCCGGTGGCGCCCGGCCGCTACCACGTCGCGCGGGCGCAGGTGACGGAGGCCGAAGCCGGCCCCGGGCTGCCGCGCCGCCTCGAGACCATCCGCGCCGAGGGCCCGGCGTTCGACACCCGAGGAGCGCGCGCCTGCTCCAGGCCCTCGCGAGGGCGGCGAGCTCGAGGCGGACCGACCCGCGGTCTTCGCGCTGCCGATGCTCGCGGGCGACGCGGGCCTCGGGGACGCCGCGCGGCGCCTCGTGCCCATCGTGCGGGCCGCGCTGCGGGATCGGGCGGAGGTCGAGGGCGGGGCTACGCCACGACCCGACGCCTGGAAACGAGGTGCGTCCGAGATCGACCCGATGGCGACGGCGGAGTCGTGGTGGCGCTGGTGGCCTCGGGGGAGCTGGAGGCCGCGAGCGGTGGCCGCGCTGCGGCTCCAGGTCGGTGACGACGGCGACATCGCGGGGGCGGAACGCCCGCGCTTCGAGGTCCAGCTCGCAGCGCTGCACGCCTTCGCGGCGGTCGCCGAGGGGGGCGAGGGGCGCGACGGGCCGCCCTGGCCTCTGGGATCCGCCTGGAGACGGCGTGGTGGGATGAGGAGCATCGGGACATGGCAGACCACCCTCGGCGTGCCGGCCTACGCGTGGACGCCCGACCTGGCGGCGCGGGCCATCGACGCGCTCGGGGCGGCGCAGCGCCTGGGCCTGCCCATGGCCGAGGCCCGCCGGGCGGCGATCTTCGATCGGGTGGTGCTGCGTGGCCTGCTCATCAGCGAGACCTGGCTGACCGGGGAGCCGACGGCGGATCGCGATGGCGACGGGGACGGCGTGCCCGGGGTGGGGGCCGAGCCGCCCGATGGGGCCGCCCCCGTCTTCCGGCGCCTGGTCACGTTCTGAGCGTCAGCGGCGCCCGAAGCGCTGGATGGCCTTGCGGGCGAAGTCTTCGTGCCGCCCGACGCGCAGATCGGCCACCAGGCGATCGACGATGCGGCCCTCTTGATCGATGAGGAAGGATGCCCGGCGGATGAGGCCGAAGGGGCCCTGGACGCCGAACGCCGCCGCGATGGCCTGATCCTTGTCGGGCAGCAGGGGGAAGGGCAGGTCGTGCTGCTGGCGGAAGGCGTCGTGGCTGCTCTCGCCCTGGGGGCTCACGCCGATGACCCGGACGCCCGCCTCCACCAGCTCGGGGTGGATGTCGCGGAACATGCAGGCCTGCCGGGTGCAGACCGGCGTGAAGTCGGCCGGGTAGAAGTAGAGGACGAAGGGCCCCTCGGCCCGCAGATCGGCGAGAGAGCGGGGCCCCTCGGCGGTCTGGGCGACGAATTCCGGTGCAAGATCACCGATGTTCAGCACGACAGCTCCTCTCAGCCCTCACCGGGGAGGGCCTCGGCGGCCAGGTAGACGATGATGTGGCGAGGCACGCCGCCGCCGGGGAGCGGCCCGGCCGCGACCCCGATGCCGATGTACTTCATGGCGGGCTCGAGCGCGTGGGGCATGCCCGCGGTGTCCGCGTCGGCCGGGTGGACGACCGTGAAGGCGCCGGCGCCGAAGCCGCCGCGGACGGGCTTCTCGGCCCGGACCACCTCCATCACGGCCGGCACGGCGTCCTTCCAGGCCAGGCTGCCGGCGAGGGCGCGATCGGCGACGCTCTGGGCGATGGCCTGGAGGGCCGGCGCCGGGGTGAGCGTCTGACCACCCCGGGCCGTCGCGAGCTTCTGGAGGAGCAGCGCCCGGACCTCCTCGGCCGGCCGGCCCTGGAAGCGCTGCAGCCCGAGGATCACGGCGTCGAAGCCCGGACCCGCCTCGAAGGGCCGGGTACCCACCGCCACATGGTCGAGGGTCGCGTCCAGCAGGACGTCGCGGCCGGTGGGGGTCTCGAGCAGCAAGTCGATGGCCTGGGCCGCGTCGACGCCCTCGGCGAACCCGTAGCGGACGGCCGCGAAGGGCCAGCCGCGCTCGTCGACGATGCCCGGGGGCTCGTCGCTCGACTCCCCCTGGGCCAGGCGGTCCATCCACGCGTCGAGCCGAGGGTGCAGGCTGGCCTCGGGCTGCAGGGGCGGGCGCCCCGCGTCGAGGCGGGCCTTGTTCACGGCGGCGATGAGCTGCGCGGGCGCGGGCCGGCCCACCGGCGCCAGGGGGTGGGGGGCGTAGCCGTCCTGGCGGCCGACGCCGAGGGTCAGCAGAGCCATCGTGCGCCGAAACCGCCCGGTGTGGCGGACGACCTCCACCTGGAGCGCGCCGTCGGGGGCCACGGCCGGCAGGGCCACTTCGAACCGACCCGTGGGATCGGCCTTCACGTCCAGCGCCCGGGGCTTGCCGTCATCCACCCAGACCTCGAGGGCGCCATCACCGCGCAGCAGGCGGCCCTTGAGCACGGCCGGGCCGACGGGCTGGCGCGCGATGGGCTCGAGGCGCACCTCGCTGGGGGGGATGAGGAGCACCCCCGTGACCCGGCCGTCCGGGTGGCGGGCGACGCCGACGCCGAGGGGGCCGGGGACCGCCTGGAGCGGGATCTTCCCGAAGTGGGTGAGCAGCGCCGCCTCGGTCAGCGCGGTGGCGGCCGTGACATGGGCCGGCCGGCTCCAGTACCCACAGCGCGCGGCCATGGCCTGGACCGCGCCGGGATCGGCGTCCCGGGCGTCGGCGGCGAACCGACCCGCGTACTCCCGGGCCAGGCAGTCGAAGCTCGCGGGGGGCTCGATGCTCTGCTGGAGCGCCTGGCGGAGCCGGTCCTCGAGGGCATCGGCGGGCAGGCGGGCGGCGCCGGCGTACTCGGCCAGGCCCGGGGTGTAGAAGCGGCCCGGGGCGGGCAGGGGGGGCAGCTCGGCCTCCGTGGTGGGGGCGGCCCCGCCGGTCGACGGCCCCACCCCGGGCCGCGTCCCCCCACAGCCCACGAGCAGCACGAGCAGCGACCAGCGTACGACGGACATGGGACCTCCATGAGCAGGCGCCGAGGCGGTCGAGGCACGCGCCGGTCCGTCGCCGCGTTGCTCGACAGCGTGCCAGTGTTGGCGAGGCGCGGCGGGAAGTCCAGCGCCGCGGGCCGCTTTCCAAAGAAGTCCTCACACCTTATGCTGCCGATCGTGCCGAGCCCGCCCCCTGGATCCGTGGCCCTCGAGGTCGCTGGCGAAGTCCTGTGGCTGCTGCCCGAGCGCGCCCTCTACTGGCCGGCCGCGGGCGTCCTCGCGGTGGCCGATCTGCATTGGGGCAAGGCCGAGACCTTCCAGCAACACGGCGTCCCGGTCTCGTCGCGGCTCCTGGGCGACGACCTCGCCCGGCTGGATGCGGCGCTGGCCCGCACCGCGGCGCGCCGACTCCTCATCCTCGGCGACTTGATCCACGGTGCGGTCGGCCTCACCCGGGGGGTGGTGGCCGAGGCGACCGCCTGGCTCAGCGCGCGGCCGGTGCCGGTCACGCTCACGGCGGGCAACCATGACGCCCATGTGGCGACCCTGCCAGCGGCCTGGGGCGTCGAGGTCGTGGATGCCCTCACCCTGGGGCCCTTCCACTTCTGCCATGCCCCCGAGGGCGAGGCGGCCGGCTACGTGTGGTGCGGGCACGAGCACCCCACCGTCCGGGTGGGCGGCCGCGGCGGCGTGCGCCTGCCGGCGTTCCGGGTCGGCGGACGCCGGGGGGTGCTGCCCGCGTTCAGCGCCTTCTCGGGTGGGCCGGCGGTCCGGCGCGCGCCGGGCGAGCGCGCCTTCGGCGTCGCCGGGGCCCGGGTGGTCGAGGTGCCTCCCGCGCGCCCACCCCTCGACGCCGTCGGATCGGCCCGCTAGGCTGGCCGCGATGGACGCACCCGACGACTCCCCCGACCACGGCCCCGACGATCAGGCCCGAGCCCTGCTGCACACCGCTGGCCTCCGCGCGACGCGCGGGCGCCTGCGGGTCCTGGGGCTGCTCGCCCATGTGGACGCGCCCCGCTCCCACGCGGACGTGGTCGACGCGCTGGAGGGCGAGGGCATGGATCGCACCTCGGTCTTCCGCAACCTGCGCGATCTGGCGGCGGCGGGCCTGCTGCACCGGTTCGATCCCGGGGATCACGTCTGGCGCTATGAGGTGCGCACCACCGGGCACCCCCACATCATCTGTCGCGACTGCGGCACCATTCGGTGTGCGGCCGGAGTTTCGGTGGCCATCCAGGGCGCCGATCCCGCGCTGATGGCGCGCGGCCTGGAGGTGCAGCTCCAGGGGCTCTGCGACGACTGCGCCTGAGCGCGTTCCTGTGCGATTTTCTCTTTGATTAAGAGAGGTTGCGCTACTTCTTGCGCTTGCGGACCGAGATCACGCCGGTGAGCGCGGCGTCGATGCGCAGCATGGCCTCTTCCTCGGCGGGGGTCATCTTGGGGCGGGCCTGGTTGCCGATGACGAAGCGCTCGGGCGGGCGCTGGCCGATGACTCCGAGGGCGGCCCGGGTGGCCTCGACGAGGGCCTCGGCCCGCACCAGCAGAAGCTGGTAGCCCGGCGCGTGGGTCGCGTCCAGGGTCGGTCCGACCTGGGCCACCGGGCCGTGCAGGTGGGCCTCCATCCGGCGGCTCAGGGTGCCGTAGATCTCGCTCTTGGGCAGCCCGCGGAAGTCATCGCCCGTGCTGGGCAGCTTGCAGTCCGTCTCGAGGTTCTCGCCCGGGCGCATGTCGCGCGTCACCACGAAGGCGCGGGCGACGTCGTAGAAGAGCCGCATCACCCCGGTCGGATCCTCGAAGCGGGCGTCCTGATCCACCTCCATCGCGGGAGGCGACGCGGGGAACTCTTGGGGCTCCGCCGCGACCTCGGGCTCGCTCGTGATGATCAGATCCTCGAACTCGTCAGCGCCCGCGTCCTCCTCGCCGCTCTCGAGCTCGGCGACGACGTCCTCGACTTCCTCGACGGCCTCGACGTCCTCGACGTCTTCACCCTGGCGGGCGTTGAGGAGGGCGCCCTGGTCCAGCGGCCGCGTGTCCCGCGGATCGATGACGTCCAGGGGTCGGGCTGGGCCACCACCACCGCGGCACCGCGGTTGCGCAGCGCGGCGCGGATCTGGTCGGTCTTGAGGTCGACCGCCGTCTGGGCCACCGAGTCAGCGCGCCCAGATCCGCGCCCGTGAAGGGCTCGTCGCGCTCCTTGAGGTGGGCGGGGAAGCGGCTCGCGAGCTGGGGGAGTCGCCCGCCCGGAACCACTTCCCGTAGGACGGGTGGTAGATGTAGTCGTCGGGGTCGATGTTCCCCTCGGACGCCCAGCGCAGGATGGTGTCGAGGCTGTCGGTGGCGTAGTTCTGGTCGCCCTTGCGCAGCCAGAACTGCTGGCGGGCTGACGATCGCGTCGCCGGCTCCTGGGCCGGGAGCACGGCGCGCAGCTCCCGCAGGTCGCGGGCCCGGTACCACGCCTGGTAGCGCGGCGAGTACACCATGTCGCTGGGCAACACGCGCCCGTCGCGCGCCCAGGAGCGCAGCGTGTCCAGATCGGGCGCCTGATAGTCGCGCCCTTCCCGGCGAAGGATGTAGGCCTGCTTCACGGCGAACCCGGGGGTCGTTGCTGACGTCGCGAACCGAACGTCCCGGATGCTAGCACACCTCCGGCACGGCGCAAGAAGCGGACCGAGGCCCGTGTTATCGGCACCGGGATGATGGGGCTAGCGGACGACCAGGCGGACGCCGTCGGTGCCGGCGGGCTCCAGCCGAAGCGCCTGACCCAGCTCGTCGAGCACCGCGCGCAGGGCCTCGGCCCCCGCCCGCAGGCGCAGGACGTCGAGGCCGTCGCGGCTGGCCAGCGTCGCCAGCGTTACCGGCTCGCCGTGGGTGCGCAGGCCCTCGAAGAGCACGCTCGCCGCCTCCGGGCTGAGGGTGCGGGCTCGTGGCCGGGCGCCCGGACAGTGCCCGACATGGGCTCGATGCGCAGGCCGGCGAAGGCGATGGGCGCGGCGGGGGCCAGCAGGCGGACGGGCCGAAAGCCGAGGTACGGGGCCCGCTTCGAGGTGCTGTGCTGCACCCGCATGCTGGCCTCTTCGCGGGTGTGCATCCAGGAGCCGCCCAGGCGGACGCGGCGCGTCGCGCTGCCTTCCCACGTCCACTCCCAGACGTTGCCATACACGTCACAGAAGCCGTGCTGCGCCCCCGAGAGCAGACGGGTTCGGGCTGTTCTCGCTTGTATTTCGCATAGATGGCCGCGGTGGCGGGCGGCGGACCGTCGGGGTTCGCGAGCCGCGCCAGCTCCTCCCACTCGAGGCTCGTGGGCAGGCGGTAGCCCACACAGGCGCCGTTGCGGGTGGCGTCCTCGCACGCCGGCGTGCGGCAGGTGTAGCACTGGTCGAGCCCCTCTCGCTCCGACAGGGCGTTGAGGAAGCGGACGATGTCCCAGTACTCGATGCCGGTCATGGGGACCTGATCGGCGGGGCCCTCGCCGCCCATCACGCTCTGCCACATGGCTCGCGTCACCTCGGTCCGGGCGGCGTAGAGCGTCCGCGCGCCCTGGTTGCTCACGGGCACCAGGGGCAGCAGGCCCGGGCGGGGCGGATCCGGCCAGACGATGGGGGCCGGCTTCGTGGCGGGCGCGCTGGGCGGGGCCGTCGGGGGCGCCGTGGTGGAGCCGTCGGGGGGCCGTCGGGGGCGCCGTGGGCGGGGCCGTGGGAGGTGCCTTGGGGGCCTGGGTGCTGGGCGCGGCGGGGCGGCCCGCGTCGAGCGCGGGGGCGGGCCACCGCCGTGGCGGACTGGAGGGCGGCGCCAGGCTGTGATCGATGATCTTCTGGCTCTGGAGCAGGGCGAACACCGCCGCGACCAGGCAGGCCGTGGTGAGGGTGAAGCCCATGACCGCCAGCCCGCGCCACCGCTGGGACCGCCGCTCGGCGAGAGCGGCCCGGGTGCGCTCGTGCTCGATCTCGCCGCGCAGATCCTCGCGCTCGGCGACGACCTCGGTGTAGGCCCCGGCGAACTGGTCGGCCACCTCGACCTGGCGACCCGTGATGGTGCGGCGGCCGCTGGTCTTGGGCTCGCCGCTGAGGTCGAGGCCGGCGAGGGTCTGCAGCACATCCTCCACCGACGCGGGGCGCAGCTCGGGCTGGCGGGCGGTCATGCTCTGCACCAGCTCCACCAGCTCCCCCGGCAGCGGGCGCCGACCGCTCACCGGCGGGATGGTGTGGTCGAGCTGGCGCCGCAGCGTGCCCCCGGGCCCCCCGCGCCGCATCGGGTTGTCGCCGCTCAAGAGCTCGTAGAGCAGCAGCCCGAGCGCGTAGATGTCGCCGCGCACATCGGGGGATCGTCGCGCAGGATGCGCTCGGGGGCAGGGAACGCGGGCGTCCCGAACAGCGGGCGGCCGGACGGGCGCAGCTCCAGCAGCTCGGGCACCTTCTCCACCGGCGGCAGCAGGCCGAAGTCGGTGACCCGCGCCGACACGCCCTCTTCGCCCTCCACCAGCAGGATGTTGGACGGCTTCAGGTCGCCATGGGCGATGCCGTGGTGGTGGGCCTCCTGGAGGGCCCGGCCGACCTGGTGGATGATCCGCGCGGCCGCCGTGGGGCTGAGCTGCGTCCCCGGGGGGCGGGCGTCCAGCGACCGGCCCTCGGCCAGCTCGGTGAAGAGCATCGGGTGGTCGAGCTCGATGGCACGCCCACTCTCGGGGGGCACCAGATCCAGCACCCGCACCCCATGGGGACTGCGCAGGCCCGCCACGATGGGCAGCACCTGCGGCAGGCGCTCCTGCTCGATCTCGTCGCGCAGGACCCGCAGGACCTCCTCGCGCCCGAGGGCCACGTGGCGCACCCGGTAGACCGCCGACGTCGACCCCATGCCCATCACGTCCGTCACCAGGCGACCGGCGATCCGGCGGCCCACCAGGTTGGGCATCGAGAGGGGCCTGATCCTTGGAGCAGACGCGCTTGCCTGCGGGCCAGGTGCTCCGGCAGACGGGGCAGATGAGCTGGTCGGCGAGGAGGCAGAGGGCATCCTCCAGGCGCGGTGCTTCATCATTTCGCGGGCAGGGCCTCGACGCAAGCTCACCGGACCATCCGCGTGCTAGCATCCCCGTATGCGCACCCTGCTCTCGCTGTCGGTCGCCCTGGCGGCCTCCACCGCCTTCGGCCACGGGGTCAACGGGCACGTCCATGTGACCGGCTGGGCCATCGAGTCGCTGCCCCCGGGCGAGCTGGCCGACTTCTTCGCCGATCCGGCCGTCCGCGACGCGGCCCTCATCGGGGCCTCGTTCCCCGACTCCGGCTACGCCATCGACGACGGCTACGGCGAGCTGGCCCACTGGGAGCCGTATGTGGGCGCCCACCCGAGTGGATCCGCGCCCACCTCGGGCCGCCCTTCGAGGACCTCTCGAGACCCGCAAACACGTCGCCTTCCTGCTCGGCCTGGCCAGCCACGGCCTCCAGGACGAGCTCTTCGACTCGCTCTTCCTCTATCAGGTGGAGCTGCACGACCACGAAGGGCAGGATCGCGCCGACCCGGGCACCGACGCTTTCCTCTTTTATGACGGGTGGTTGCACTACAAGCCGCCCCTGTACGCGCCCTTCGAGTCGCTGCCCGAGATCTTCCTGGCGGCCCACGGGCATGTGGTCTCCAGCGACACCATCCGGGCGGGCATGAACCGGGTGAAGCTGCTGGTCATCGACGGCTTCGCGGCCGTGGCGCCGAGCCTGTTCGCCCAGCACGCCCCGTTCCTGGCCTGGACGGCCGAGCACTACGTCGACCCCGCCGTCCCCGGCAGCCTCGCCAGCGAGATCCCGCCGACCGCGGCCTACATGCAGGCGCTCTGGGATCGCCTGCACGACCGCTACCCCTCGGCGCCTGGGCGGTGCACGGCTGGCCCGACGCGCCCCGGCGCCTGCGATCCACGGAGCCGGAGATCGTCGACTCCTGGGCCACCATCGTCTTCGGCACCGGCGTCCGCGTGGGCAGCCTGGACGCCGCCTCGGTCAGCCTGCTCGACGCCGCCGGCCAGCCGGTCGCGGCGCGCATCCGCCACACGCGGTGGAGCGGCAACCCCGACGACTCGACGCGCCTCGTCCGCGTCATCCCCGAGGTCGCCCTGGCGCCGGACAGCGCCTACACCGTCGTCCTGCACCCGGGCATCGAGGGCACCCATGGCGGCGTCCTCGACCAGGAGCTGCGCTTCGCGTTTCGCACGGGCTGCCTCGATGGGGACGACGCCTGCGGCCCCGAGCCTGACGGCGGCCTGCCGCCCCGGCCGCCGGCCGACGCCGGGCCGGTGGACGCGGGGCGGGTGGATGCGGCCGCCCGCGACGCGACCCCGCCGGATGGGGCGGTCGCGGACGCTGCGCGGCCCGACGCGCGGCCGGCCGCCGATCGAGGGCTGGCCGACGCCGCCCGCCCCGTGGATGCGGACGTGACCGACGCTGGCGTCGCCGCGCCCGATGCCGCTCCGGCCGGATCTTCCGCCAGCGATGGCTGCCGCCAGGTGCCCGGTGGCCGCGGCGGGCCCCGTGCCTTGCTGCTCGGGCTGGCCCTGCTGCTCGGGCTGGCCCTGCTGCCCCGGCGGGCCCTGCGTCGGCGTCGTCAGACCGTCAAGGTGCGATCGTAGTACCCGGCGTCGAGGCGCCGGGTCGGCACCCCGGGATCATCGATGGCGCACCGCACCACATGATCCCCCGGCCCCCGGGGCGTCCACCGGTGCTCGAAGATGGTCCACGTCTCGTTGCCCTCCATCGGCGGGCAGACGTCCACCGGCACGAAGGGCTCGTCGGGGTTGAACCGGATGGTCAGCCCGTCGGTGGGCCGGGCGCCGCCCCAGAGGATGCCCACGACCCGGAAGACGGGCCCATCCGGGCCCCGCCACCGCTCGATCCGGACGGGGACGGCGGCCTGGTCCATGCGGGCGGGGCGGTAGTCGCGGGCGAGGGCGGGGGTGCCGTCCTGGTGGGTGCGGCTGGCGAACTCGATCATCTGGGAGGACGCGGGCACGTCTTCGGCGTGAAACGTCAATCGTTCCAGCCACTTGATGCATGTGCAGCCATACCACCCCGGCACCACGAGGCGCACCGGGAACCCGTGATCGAGGGGCAGCGCCTCGCCGTTCATCCCCGTGGCCAGGAAGGCGCCCTGGGCGACGAGCTGGTCGACGCTGAAGATCCACGAGGCGCCCGGGGTGGAGTGGCCGTTGGCCGACGGCACCGAGTGGTCATCGAAGCCGACCACCTCCAGCCGGGTGGCGTCGGGCAGCCAGTCGAGGCGGTCGAGGACCTCCGCCATCGGGATGCCCGCCCAGGCGGCCGCGCTCATCAGGCCGAAGTGGGCACCGCGGCTGTTGCCGCTGCACTCCATCACATGGGTGCCCATGGGCCGGGCGGCGGGCAGCAGCGCGTCGAGCGCCAGCGCATGGGGGGTGGGCACCCGCCCGTCGACGGCGATCTGCCAGGGCGTCCGGGCCGCCAGATCGAGGCGGTCGGGGAAGCGGGTGCGCACGTAGAACGAGGCCGTCGGCGTCACCAGCCGGCCCCGATCGAGCTTCGCCAGATCCGTGTACAGGCGACCATCCCAGCCCTCGTTGACCAGCGTGTCGAAGGCCAGGTCGCGCTCGCCCGTGAACGGGACCACGGCCTCGAAGCGGGCATCGGCGAAGAGGTCGGCGCAGCCGAGGGGGCCCGCGTCGGGCGCGGGGGCCGCGTCGGCAGCGTCGGCCTCGCCGTCGAGGAGGTCGGCGTCGGCGTCGGCGTCGGCGCCCGCGTCGCTCCCCGCGCTCTCCAGCTCCTCGCCGCACCCCAGGTACAGGGCGGAGCTGGTCGCCAGCAGGCGGCGGAGGAAGTCGCGGCGATCCATGCGTCCTCCCGCGCGGTTCACGGCGGCCACGAGGCCACGAGGCGAAAGCCCACCGCCAGGTACTGGCTGGCGGCGGGCGCGGCGTAGCGCCCGGCGGGCCGAGACTGGACGAGCGAGGCTCCCCAGTTCCCGCCCCGGATCACGCGGGGATCCCCGCCGTCGTCGCCGGCCGGATCGACGCGCGTGGCGTCCGCCGGGCCCCGGCGATCGTACGTGTTCGCGCACCAGTCGCGGATGTTGCCCACGAGGCCGCGGACGCCGTAGACCGACACGTCGCTCCGCGCCTCGCCGACCGGCGCGGGGGAGGGCGGCCCGGCCGAGGATCCCGCCACCCGGGCCCAGCCCGGCTCGGCGTGGTCGCCCCACGGCCAGCGGCGCCCATCGACGCCGCGGGCGGCCTTCTCCCACTCCAGGTCGTGGGGCAGGCGGCAGGCCAGCCCGAGCTCGGCGCTGCGCCAGGCGGCGTAGCGCACGGCCGCCGTCCAGCTCACGAGGGCGACGGGCCAGTCGGGCTCGGCGTCCAGGAGCGTGAAGCCCGCGGGCGTTGCCTGGAGCAGCCGAGGGCCATGGCGGTCCCTCGGGATCAGCGGCTCCACGTCCTCGCCGGCCGCCGCGCAGGCGTCCAGGAAGCGGGCATAGGCCCCGATGGTCACCGGATCCCGCTCCATCACGAAGTCGTCCACCCAGAGCCGCCGGGCGGGCAGGGCGTCCGTGGCGGCCGGATCGCCGCCGGCCAGGAACCAGCCCCCCGGCACCAGGGCCATCGAGGGGGGGATCGCCCCCGCCGCGGGGAGCGCGATGGGGCTGGGTCGCGCCGCCCCCGGCGGACAGAGGTCCACGTCGCGCCCCGCCTCCACGCGCACCGGCAGGCGGACGTCGGCGTGTCCGGGCGCCGAGATCACCAGCAGGTAGCTGCCCGCCTCCAGCAGGTGCCGGCGGAGGGGAGGGGTCAGAAAGCCAATGAACTCAGGCACTTCCCGGCGCATGGTCGTCCGGTGCCGGTGCAGCGCGATCCGGGCGCCGGGCGTCGCGACCTCCAGGGACAGGTAGCCCCGGCGGGCCAGCCAGGCGACGTGGCGCCCGCTGCGATCATGGGTCCGCACCAGCAGGCGGTGCACCGCGGCGGCGTCGGCGTCTCCCCGCTCGCGGGCCCGCTCGGCGTGGCCCTGGTGGTGATCCGCGAGCAGGTCGTGGCACTCCTCCAGGTCGGGGCTGAGGGTGAGGGCCGCCTGGAGGCGCTGGAGGTAGCGCGCCTCGCTCCCGGCCGCCTCCCGATCCAGCGCCGACGCCTCGTCTTCGAGGCGCCATGCCTCAGCCTTCTCGGTGTCAGGGGCGTGGATGTCGAGGCGGGCCAGCTGCTCGCGGGCCTCGTCGCGCAGCGTGCCCGCCCGCCCCGCAGGTCGGCGATGGTCTGCAGCTCCAGGACCGCCTCGGCGACGAGCCCGCGGGCCCGCTCGGTCTGCTGCGTGCCATCCAGCCACGCCTCGACGGCCTGCCCCATCGCCATCGCGTGGGCGAAGCGATCGGCGGGGGCCGTCGCCATGGCGCGCTCGGCGATGGCGGCCAGCTCGGCCCGGTCGGCGGCGATCCCGGTCATGGGCGGCGGCGGCCCCACCGCCACCTGCCGCAGGAACTCGGTGAGGCTGCCGTGCTTGGGCAGCAGCCCCGTGAGCACCTCTCGCAGCATCACCCCCAGCGCGTAGACGTCGCTGGTCGGGGCGACGGCCTGCCCCGGGCCTGCTCGGGGGACATATAGGACGGCGTGCCCGCGACCTCATGGCTCGGGGCGGCGGCGAGGGCCACCGCGATGCCCCAGTCCACCACGGAGACCTCGCCGAACTCGCCGACGAGGACGTTCTCGGGCTTCAGATCCCGGTGGATGATGCCCCGCTGGTGCGCGTACCCGACGATGCTGCAGACCCGCGAGAACACCTCCACGAGCCGGCGAAACGACAGCCGGCCCTGCCGCATGAGCTCCGCGAGATCCTGGCCCCGGATCTCGCGCATCGCGAACCAGACACGCCCGTCAGCCAGCTCGCCGAGGTCGTGCACCGCGACGATGCCCGGGTGCTGGAGGCTCGCGGTCAGCCTCGCCTCGGCCAGGAAGCGGGCGCGCTGGCCCGCCACCTCCACCAGCTCGGGCCGCATGAGCTTCAGGGCGACCGGGCGGTCGAGGTGGCGGTCCCAGACGCGGCGCACCTCACCCATGCCCCCGACGCCGAGCAGCCCCAGGTCGGCGTAGCGATCGTCCACCACCGGCGCCGGCGACACGCCGCGATCGGGGAGGGTCACCGCCCGGCCCGTGCGGGCGAGCTGTTCATCGTCTTCGCGTCCCATCGCATCCGATGGTACACCTGTCACAGGCGCCGTCCCAGGGCTGGCGTCCCATCGGCAGGCAGAGAGGAGCACCCATGTCCAAGAGCATCGTCACGGAGGTCCCGCCGGACATCGACTTCAAGACCGGCGTCACCATCTCGAGTCCCACGGGCAACTTCACCGTCCGCAAGGAGTCGGGCGTCTGGTACGACAAGTGGACGTGGTCGAGCGGCTTCCCCACGGGCACCTGGCTGATGGGCGGCTCGACCACCTCGCCGGTCTCGGGCACGACGCTCAAGACCCGCGCCCAGGAGTTCGTCGGCAGCGCGACGTCGATCAGCCCGTCGGGCAGCGGCACCAGCTACCAGATCTGGTACCAGAGCACCCGGGTGGGCCACGTCTTCGTCGACAGCAGCGCCAAGACCGCCCAGTGGTACATGTACCAGACCACCTACACGCCGACGGGGCCGCTGCTGCCGACCCCCACCGACTCGGCGCCCCTCTCGTTCGTGCCGGGCACGGCCGTCAGCGGGACGGGCTGGGTCGGCACCGACAAGTAGCGCCGGTCAGGCCGGGCGCGGCTCACGACGGCGCAGGTGGGCCGTCCGCCCGGTCGCGACCAGTACCCCCTTGAAATCACGGCCGATTTCGGCCGCGTTCGCCTCGTCGGTGTCGATGTGCATCTCGAGGCGGTAGGCAGGCGACACCCGCACCATCACATCGCCGAAGATGAGATCGCGATCCTGGGAGTCCACGGCGACCTCCACGATGTCGCGGTCCTGCACCCCAAAGCGCTCGGCGTCTTCCGGGGTCATGTGGATGTGGCGCCAGGCGCAGATCACCCCCTCGGAGAGGGTGAGGCGCCCCGCCGGCCCCTGCAGGGTGATGCCAGGCGAGCTCGCCACATCCCCCGATCGCCGGACGGGGGCGTCGAGGCCCAGGAAGAACTCATCCGTCCGCGAGATCTCCACCTGGCACTTGCCCCGGGCGGGCCCCAGGACCCGGACGCCCTCGATGGTGCGCCGGGGGCCGATGAGATCGAGCTGCTCGACGCAGGCGTACTGGCCCGGCTGGCTCAGCTCTTTGAGGGGGGTGAGGGTGTGGCCGGGCCCGAAGAGCACCTCGACGGCCTCCGGGGAGAGGTGGATGTGCCGGGCCGAGACGGCGATGGGGATGGCCAGATCCTGCTCGACGGCGTCGAGGGCGCCCACGAGGTCCTGTACATCCCCCGCGATGGCGTGGGCCTCGTCGGTGGCCACCACCAGCAGCCTCACCCGGGAGTGGGGCTCCGAGATGTCCACCACGGGCTCGCTGGCCGATAGCCGGGCCTCGCGGTTCTTGTCTTCGTCGAGCCGCGCACCCAGGTACTGGAGCCGCTGGGCGGCCCGGTGGCGGACGAGGGCGCTGTGCTCCCCGATGCCGGCGGTGAAGACGATGGCGTCCACGCCCCCCATCACGGCGGCGTAGGCGCCGATGTACTTGCGCAGCCGATGGCAGAACACATGCAGCGCCAGGCGGCAGGCCTCGTCGCCGGCGGCGGCCCGCTCCTCGATGTCCCGCATGTCGTTGCCGACGCCCGAGAGGCCCTTGAGGCCGCTCTCGCGGTTGAGCAGGGCGTCGAGGCCGTCGGCGTCGAGGCCGTCCTCGCGCAGGAGCGTCAGAATCAGGCCCGCGTCCAGATCGCCGGCCCGGGTGCCCATCACCAGGCCCTCGACGGGCGTCATGCCCATGCTGGTGTCGACGGAGCGGCCCGACTCGATGGCGCAGACGCTGGCGCCGTTGCCCAGGTGGCAGGTGATCAGCCGCAGGCTGGCCACGTCCTCGCCCAGGAAGGCGGCCGCGCGGCCGGCCACGTACCGGTGGCTCTGGCCGTGGAAGCCCTAGCGCCGCACCCCGTGGCGGGCGCGCACGTCCGCCGGGAGCGCGTAGGTCCGCGCCCGGGGCGGCAGCGTGTGGTGAAACGCGGTGTCGAAGACGGCCACCTGGGGCAGGTGGGGCAGCAGGCGGCGCGCCGTCCGAATGCCCAGCAGATTCGCGGGGTTGTGAAGCGGCGCCAGGGGCACCAGCGCCTCGATGGCGGCCTCGACGTCATCATCGATGCGGACGGGGTGGGTGAACCGCTCGCCGCCGTGGACGACCCGGTGGCCCACCGCCGCGAGCCGCTCGGCCGGCACCTCGCCCAGGATCTTCGCCAGCGCGGTCTCCAGCTCACCGGCCGCCAGCCGCTCGGCGCGGGCCTGGTGGCGGCGTTCGCCCGTGGCGGCGTCCACGACGTCGACCTTCAGGCTGGAGCTGCCGCAGTTGATGACCAGAACGTCCATGGAGCCTCAGGCAGGCAGGGGATGAGAAGTGCGGGGCCCACCCGACGGCGGACCGATCGTACATGCCGGATTTGAACCGACGTTCTTCGAATGCGAATCGAATGTCTTGACCAGGCTAGACAAATGTTTGAAGTCCATCGCCCACGTGGCGGAACCCCGCGGCGGGACGATACCACACACGGCGGGAGCGGCCTACCGGTCGGCCGGCATTTTCTGCCGGATCTTCAGGACCATTCCGGGCCGCAGCTTCGAGCGGGGACCCAGGCCGTTCCAGGCCATGAGGTCGTCCAGGGGCACCTGGTGGTCACGGGCGATGCGGCCCAGGGTCTCGCCATCCCGGATCACGTAGTCGAAGTGGCCGATGGTCGCCAGGTCCACCTTCTGCTGGAGGTCGAAGGCCTCGGCGGGCGTCCAGAGCAGCCCGAAGAGCTGGGCCTTCGGGGCGAAGACGCGCACATGCAGGTGGTTGAAGTGCCCCTTCATGTGCTGGATGACCGCCGACATGATCCGCTTGCCGCGGGGGTACGAGAAGATCGGCTGGAGCTGCGCCGGCGTCAGCCCGATGGTGTCGCGGGCGTACTTGTAGAGCCGCTCCTGGTGCCGGTAGTCCATGTAGATGACCTCGGCCTGGCCGCGGTCGATGAGCGTCTTGATGAACGTCCACTGGCGGGGCAGATCCACGTTGTCCGTGCCCGTGTAGTGGTGCTCCCGGTCGCCGGGCTCCACGCCGACCAGGTAGTAGCGCATGTCGGCGTCGCGGCCGCTCTGGTGGGTGCGGTGGGGCCGGAAGCGGCCCCCCGTCCGCCGCGAGATGTCGCCGATGGAGAGCTCCATGCCGCCGGGGTGCAGGCGCCGCACCTCGGCTGCGGCCCCCACGAGCGCCTCGATGGTCTCGGGGACCGCCCAGGCCGCGTCGCGATCCCGTAGCCAGACCCCCTCGCTGTCCTGCATGGGCACGCCGAAGAGCAGGCGGCCGTCCACGCGCCCGACCGCGGCCGGCGGGTGGTAGCGGATGATCGTCTCGAGGGACAGGTTGTCGCGGAGGCGGGCGAACAGGAGCCGCAGCGCGTCGCTGTAGACATCGATGACGCCGTAGGGCGCGAACGCCCGGTCGGGCGTCGAGGCCACCGCCGAGGGCAGGCAGGCGGCGAGGCTCGCCAGCAGCGCGACGCAGCGGATCACGGGTCGGCACCTCAAGATCGTGGCCAAGGTCGGGCATGATGCCGAAGGGTCACGAGCCGAGCCAAGGGTTTTCGACCGGCGGCCGGCCGACTTCGGGCCCGCGGGCCTCGCGACGACGCGCCGGATAAGGTAGAAGAGCCGGGATGACGCGCCTCGCCTTCAACGCCGGCACCCTGGAGATCCACGACGTGGAAGACGCCGCGGTGCTCCCCGAGGGCGTCCGGTTCGATGAGCGGACGCGCTGCTGGCGGGCGCCGGCCCAGGCCTACGCCGACGTCGTGATGGGCCTGGTGCGGCGCAAGCTCCCCTGGACGGACGAGGCCCGGCGCTACACCGAGCTGGCCTCGGGCCTCGCCATCCAGCGGCCGCCGCGGCCCTTCCAGACCGAGGCCCTCGCCGCCTGGCAGAAGAACCGGGGGCGGGGCGTGGTGGCCCTGCCGACGGGGGCCGGGAAGAGCTGGGTGGCCATGCTGGCCATCGACGCCATCCGGCGCTCGACGCTGGTGGTGGCGCCCACCCTCGATCTGGTGCGCCAGTGGTACGACCTGCTCGGCAGCGCCTTCGCCCAGCCCGTCGGCGTGGTGGGGGGCGGCAGCCACGACGTGCAGCCTCTCACGGTCATCACCTACGACTCCGCCTGGGCGCAGATGGAGCACCTGGGAAACCGCTTTGGTTTCGTGGTGTTCGACGAGTGCCACCACCTGCCGGGCGAGTCCTACGCCCTGGGCGCCGAGATGTGCCTGGCGCCCTACCGGCTCGGCTTGTCGGCCACCCCCGAGCGCGCCGACGGTCGCCACGCCGAGCTCGACCGCCTGATCGGGCCGATGGTCTACCAGCGCGACGTGGTCGAGCTGGCCGGCGACTACCTCGCCGAGTACACCACCGAGACGCTTTCGGTGCCCCTCACCGACGACGAGCGGCAGGCCTACGAGCACGAGCGGGCCATCTACCGGGCCTTCGTGGCCTCCCAGGGCATCCGGTTCTCGCAGCAGGGGGCGTGGCAGCAGTTCCTTCAGCGGGCGGCGCGCTCCGCGGAGGGGCGCCGGGCGCTCCTGGCCTGGCGGCGACAGAAGACGCTGGCGGCGGCGGCGCCCTCGAAGCTGCGGTTCGTCGAGCACCTGCTGCACCGCCACCGCGCCGACCGGGTGCTGCTCTTCACCCAGAACAACGACACCGCCTACCAGGTCGCTCGGCGGTTCCTCATCCCGGTCATCACCCACCAGACCCCGGTGCTGGAGCGCAGCGACATCCTCGCCGGCTTCGCCGAGGGCCGCTACGGCGCGGTGGCCACGTCCAAGGTGCTCAACGAGGGGGTCGACGTGCCGTCGGCCAACGTCGCCATCGTCATCTCGGGCTCGGGCTCCGTGCGCGAGCACGTCCAGCGCCTCGGGCGCATCCTGCGCAAGCAGGCGGACAAGCAGGCGATTCTCTACGAGCTGGTCGCCGAGGAGACGGCGGAGACCTACACCAGCCAGCGCCGCAGGGAGCACAGTGCTTACCGCTGATCTGGTCCGCTGGAAGCGCACGAAGGATGTGGTGGAGGTGCGCCCCATCCCCGCCGCCGCCCGTCCCCGCCTGCTGGAAGCTGCCGAGGGGCTCATCCAGGCCGCGACCAACAGCGTGGGGGAGAGCCGCGAGGCGTTCCGCGAGGCCGTGGGCGAGGTACCCGTGGGCCACGCCGATCAGCGCGTCTTCGCCGGGCTCACGAAGCTCGTCACCGACCGCTGCACCTTCGAGATGGACGTGGGCCACCCGCCCGCCACGCTGCGCGCGGAGGTCTTCGCCCGGGCGACGGCGGCGCGGCGGGCCCTGGATCCGCTCCAGCCCTTCGACCGCGCGTCGGTGATCGCCGAGTCGGCCGCGGCCCTCGCCCTGGAGCCGCGGGCCCTTGAGGCGGCCCTCTTCGCCGATCTGAAGGATGCCCACCTGCTGGTGGCCTTCGACGCCACCACCCCCGAGGCCCTGCTCGCCGAGTACGAGCGTGAGCAGGAGCGCGCGGCGCTGCTGCTGGCGGTGCGCGTGGTGGTGGACATCGAGGAGGAGGACGCCGCCATCTGGCGAAACCTCTTTCGTTCCCTGAAGTTCCACCGGCTCCTCTACACCATCGAGGGGCGCGAGGGCGGCTACCGCGTCACCCTCGATGGCCCCCAGAGCCTCTTCTCGGCGACGCGGAAGTACGGGCTGCGCCTGGCGATGATGCTGGAGCCCATCCGCGCCTGCGCCCGCTGGGCCCTCGAGGCCGATCTGCTCTTCGGCAAGCCCCCGGAGCGGGTGCGCTTCTTCCTGAAGGGCGAGCGCGGGGGCGGGGTGGGGGCCGAGCTGCCGCTGCCCGACGACGTCGCCGAGCTGGTACAGCGCTTCGGGGCCCTCGACAGCCCGTGGCGGGTGCGGCGGTCGACCCGCCTGCTGGCGCTGCCGGGGGTGGGGCTCTGCGTACCCGATCTGGTGTTCAGCCACCCCGACGGCACGCGCGCCTACCTGGAGGTGCTCGGGTTCTGGAGCCGGGAGGCGGTCTGGAAGCGCGTTGACCTCGTGCGCGCCGGCCTGCGCGAGAACGTGATCTTCGCCGTCACCGAGCGCCTGCGCGTCAGCGAGGCCGCCCTGGAGGACGACCTGCCCGGCCAGCTCTACGTCTACAAGGGCGTGATGAGCGCCCGGAAGGTGCTGGAGCGGCTGGAGGTGCTGCGGCCGGACGCTCAGGCGCCTCTCGGTGATTTGAAAACAAAGTCAAGAGGTTGAGATGAGGATCGCGAGCTGGAACGTCAACTCCATCGTGGCGCGGACCGATCGGTTCCTGAACTGGCTGGAGTCGCGGGAGCCCGACGTCGTCTGCCTCCAGGAGCTCAAGAACGAGGGGCCCGGGTTCCCGTGGGACGAGATCGGCGAGCTCGGCTACTACGCCGAGATCCTGGGCCAGAAGACCTACAACGGCGTGGCCATCGTCGCCCGGTCGCCCATCGAGGACGTCTGGCAGGGCATCGATGACGACGTGGACGATCCCCAGGCGCGCCTGATCGCCGGCCTGGTCGACGGCGTCCGGATCATCTCCGCCTACGTCCCCAACGGCGGCGATCCCGACAGCGACAAGTGGACCTACAAGCTCGAGTGGTACGCCCGCCTCCGCGCGTGGATGGACCGCCACCTGGACCCCGGCCAGCCCATCGCCCTCTGCGGCGACTTCAACGTGGCGCCCGAGGATCGCGACGTCCGCAACGTGGACCGCTGGGCCGACTCGGTACTCTGCCGGCCCGAGGCGCGCGCCGCGCTCCACGAGGTCACGACCGCCTGGGGCCTCGTGGACACGTTTCGCCTGAAGGTGCAGGAGGCGGGGCACCACTCCTGGTGGGACTACCGCAACCTGGGCTTCCAGAAGGACGACGGCCTGCGCATCGACCAGGTCTGGGCCAGCGCGCCGCTGGCCCGACGGCTCGTGGACGTCGCCATCGACATGGACGAGCGGCGCGGCGAAAAGCCCAGTGATCACGCCCCTGTCTGGGCCGACTTCGAGTAGGGAGGCTCAGCCGTCGCGGAGGCGCCGGCGGGCTTCGGCGTCCATGGCCTCCAGGCGCGCGATGTTGCGGGCGGGGATGCCGGCGGCGTCGGGGTGGTGGGCGACGGCGGCGGCCACATCGACCTCCCGCAGCAGGTGGAACGCGGGCACGGGCGCCTGGTTGGTGGCGTTGCCCGGGGCGTCCGCCGGCACGCCCGCGAACCGGTAGTCGGGGTGGAAGTGGGCCACCTGCAAGGTGCCGCGCAGCTCGAGCCGGGCCAGCAGGGCCTCCACCTGCCGTAGAACCCCCAGAAACCGAGCGAAGTCGGCAGGCCCGGGCGTGAGCAGCAGGGTGGTCTCCACCGTGCTCCCCGGCGCCGGCAGCGCCAGCTCCATCAGCTCCTCATGGGCCGCCGCCAGGATGTCGGCGACCCGCGGCGAGGCCACGGTGACGTAGCGCAGCCCCTCCGCGCGGACGACGCGGCGGGCGAAGGGGCAGAGATCGAGGCCCACCACGGCGCGCTCTACCCAGCCCCGCATGCGGGTCTCACGCTCTCTTCCCTCATGGCGCAACCACCGGGCCGGCGATCAGCATCTCAACCCTCGTTTTCTGGTCGGGATTTGTTGTAATCGTCCTGCGTGACGGCTGGGGAGCCCACCATGAACGCCGAGAACCTGCGCCTCATGCCACCGCGTCGCCGGTGGAGCCCGGGCGCCGCCCGCTTCGTCCAGCTCGACGCCCCGCTCGCCATGCGCCAGGGCGGCAGCCTGCCCGCCGTCGAGCTGGCGTACGAGACCTGGGGCACGCTGAGCCCGGCGGGCGACAACGTCCTGCTGCTCTGCACCGGCCTGTCGCCCCGGGCCCACGCCCGCTCGTCCGCCGACGACCCCAGCCCGGGCTGGTGGGAGGCCATGATCGGCCCCGGCCAGGCCATCGACACCGAGCGATACTTCGTCATCTGCTTCAACAACCTCGGCGGCTGCTTCGGATCCACGGGCCCGGCCTCCTTCGACCCCTCGACGGGGGCGCCGTACCGGCTCGGCTTCCCGGTCCTCACCATCGAGGATGTGGCGGCCGCCTTCAAGCTGGGCCTCGCCGCCCTGGGCATCGACCGCCTGGCGGCGGTGGTGGGCCCCTCCCTCGGCGGCATGACGGCCCTCGCCATCGCCCTCACGCTGCCCGTGGATCGCCTGGTGGTGATCTCGTCGGCGGCCCGCGCGCTGCCGTTCGCCATCGCCATCCACAGCCTCCAGCGCGAGGCCATCCGCAGCGATCCGGCGTGGCAGGGCGGCTACTACGACGATCGCAGCCTGCCCGCCATCGGCATGCGCCTGGCGCGCAAGATCGGCATGCTGTCGTACCGCTCGGCCGAGGAGTGGCGCGGTCGGTTCGGGCGGGAGCGCCTCTCGGGCTGGGGGGGCGAGCCGTTCGGCCCGGAGTTCGAGGTCGAGGGCTACCTCGAGCACCACGCGAGCAAGTTCGTCGATGCCTTCGACGCCAACTGCTACCTGTACCTGTCGCGGGCCATGGACCTGTTCGATCTGGCCGAGCATGGCGGCAGCCTGGAGAAGGCCGCCCAGCGCATCACGGCCGAGCGGGCGCTCGTCATCGGCGTCACCACGGACATCCTCTTCACCGTGGATCAGCAGCGGTGCCTGGCGGAGGTGCTGCGCTCGACCGGGCGGCCGGTGGAGTACGCCGAGCTGACGTCGGTCCAGGGCCACGACGCCTTCCTGGTCGACATCGAGGCGTTCGCGCCCCTCATCGGGGACTTCCTCAAGCAGCCCTGACGGCGGCCTACTGGAAAAACACGAGTCGGTTCGCGGCCTTGGGGTCGACCTTCTGCTCCGCCGCCTGCATCCACGCGCGGGCCTCGGGCAGCAGGGCCTGGCCGCGCAGCCGCTCGGCCAGCGCCTCGACGGGCAGCTCCTGGGCCCGCCGCCAGAGCAGCCAGAGGGTGCTGCTCGCGCGCAGGCGGTTGGCGGGATCCAGGGTGGGGTCGGTGGCCAGGGCCAGCAGATCGGGGCCGAAGTCGAGGCCGCTCTCGGCCATGGAGCGGGCCAGACGCCAGGGGCCGATGTCCTCGCGGGGGCGCAGGCCCTCGGCGTCGAAGCGCAGCATCAGGCCCAGCAGGAAGCGCCGGGCGTCGACACCGGCCTCCACCAGCGCCGCCGAGCCCGTCTGGGCCGCCGCCTCGCCGTAGCTCGACCACGCCACCCGATCGAAGCGGTCGCCCATGATGCGGACGTGGAGCTGCAGGTAGCAGCCGATCTGGCCCAGCTCGTAGCAGAGCTCGGCGTAGCGACGGGCGGTCTCGGCGGGGCCCGTGTCCATCGAGCAGCGGCCCATGGGGCGGTAGCGACGGTAGATGGCCAGCATCTCGGCCTTCTTGCCCGCGGCGGCGAGGGCCGCCAGCTTCTCTTCGTTGCCCCAGTCGCGGTCCACCTCCTCGTCGTAGACCGGGGGCTCGCTCACCAGCAGCGTGGTGGCGTAGGCCCAGGCCAGGAGGGCGTTGGCGTTGCCGGCGGCCTCGGCGGCGGCCTGGGGGCCGACGACGACGACGTCATCCCAGGTGAGCACCTGGCGGTCGCCGGCGACGTCGACGGCGGGCGCGCCCGTCGCCAGCCCGCTGGCCCACTCCAGGTTGTCGAGGATGGCGGGACCGTCGCCCGCCGACCAGGTCACGACGCCGAAGGGCACGGCGCTGTCCGGGCGCCGGGCGAGGCGGGCCAGCTCGGCGTCGGCCTTCCCGGCGGCGAGGGCGCGGCGGACCTTCTTGCCGATGCCCGGCGCGCTCACGACCGTCAGCGGACCAGCCACGAGGCCGAGGGGCCGCACCGGCCGCGCCAGCACGGTGGCGAAGTCGTCGGCGGCGGGCCAGGTCCAGGTGATCTGGGCGGCGGCCCCCTGGGTGGGGAGCTGCGCGAACGGGGCCGAGGCGAGGCCGGCGGGGGCGAGGCTGAGGGCCATCAACGCGAAGGCGGCGAGGGTCATGGAGGCTCCGGGGTCGGTGGGGGCGGGCCTGCAAACGACCGTGGCTTCGAATGGATCTGCCCGGCATTGATTCCCGGCGGATCGCGCCCTAACCTGCGGCGCCGCTGCCGCCCTGGGGGCGCTGCCTTAATACGCACCCATCCGGTCGGCTTGATGTAGTTTAGGGCTCTGTGGCATGGTCCCGCCGCTGGCCCCGGGCCTGGACTGGACGAGGAAAATGACCGCCTCCGAGATCATCGAGATCGACACCGTCATCGTTGGCGCAGGCCCGGTGGGGCTCTTCCAGGTCTTCGAGCTGGGCCTGCTGGGCCTCAAGACGGCCGTCGTCGATGCGCTGCCTCACATCGGCGGCCAGTGCGTGGAGCTCTACCCCGACAAGCCCATCTACGACATCCCGGCCGTGCCCATGTGCACGGGCCAGCAGCTCATCGACAACCTCATGGCCCAGATCAAGCCGTTCCTGCCGACCTTCTACCTGGGGCAGCAGGTGGAGCGGGTCGAGAAGCGCGGTGAGGCCGACTTCGTGGTGGAGACCAGCGCCGGCACCGTCTTCCACACCCGCGCCGTCATCATCGCCGCCGGGGTGGGGGCGTTCAGCCCGCGCCGCCTCTCGGTCGAGGGTGTCGAGGCATTTGAAGGTCAGAACTTCAACTATCGCGTCAAGAATCCGGCCCAGTACCACGGCAAGGACATCGTGATCCTCGGCGGCGGCGACTCGGCCCTCGACTGGGCGCTGGCGCTGCAGCCGCACGCCAACGTGGTGCTCGTCCACCGCCGCCCCGTCTTCAAGGCCCAGCCCGCATCGGTGGCCCGTATGCGGACGCTGTGTGCCGAGGAGCAGATGCAGTACCTGGAGGGCCGGGTCACCGAGCTCATCGAGCGCAAGGGAGCGCTCAAGGGGCTGAAGGTCCGCGGCGCCGATGGTGTGACCCGCAGCGTGCACTGCGACGAGGTCCTGTGCTTCTTCGGCCTGGCCCCCAAGCTCGGGCCCATTGCCGAGTGGGGCCTGGAGCTCGACAAGAAGTCCATCGCCGTGGACACCGAGAAGTTCCAGACCAGCACCCCGGGCATCTTCGCCATCGGCGACATCAACACCTACCCGGGCAAGAAGAAGCTCATCCTCTCGGGGTTCCACGAGGCGGCGCTGGCGGCCTTCGCGGTCTTCAGCTACCTCAACCCCGAGGAGAAGGTCTTCCTGCAGTACACGACCACCAGCCCCAAGATGCATGCGCGGCTGGGGGTGGACGACCCCTACAAGGACGAGCCGGTCTGATCCTTGGGCCAGCGCACCGGCCAGGTGAAGACCAGGACGGTGCCGCGGGGTTCGTTGGGCTCCAGCCGCGCCGTGCCGCCCAGCGACTCGACGGTCTTGCGGATGAGGGCGAGGCCCAGGCCGGTGCCCGGCCCCCGATCGTTGCGCCGCAGCCGCTTGAAGACGCCGAAGGCCTGGTGGCGAAACTCCTCGGGGACGCCGGGGCCGTCGTCTGCGACGCGAAACTCCACCAGGTGGCCGAGGGGCGTGGCCGAGACGCGGACAAGGCCGGTGCCGCGGTCGTGGTGGTGGATGGCGTTGGCGATGGCGTTGGCGAGCACCCGCTCAAGCGGCGGGCGCGCGGTCTGGAGCACGGGGAGGTCGGGGGCGGCCTCCACCCGGAAGCCGGCGGGCGGCGCCAGCAGGCCGACGATCTCCTGGACCAGGGCCCCGGTCTGGATGCGCTCGATGGTCGCGTCCTCGCGGCCGATGCGCGAGTAGGCCAGCAGGCCATCCACCAGGCGCACCAGCAGGTCCACGCGATCGCGCATCATGCCCAGGTAGGTCTGGATCTGGGGCTCGCCGCTGCCGCGCAGCTCCTCGTCGATCCAGGTGCTGATGCTGGAGAGGGCGCGCAGCGGGGTCTTCAGGTCGTGGCTCGCGGCGTAGGCGAAGGTCTCCAGCTCCTCGTTGGCGGCCCGCAGCCGGTCGTTGGCGCGCTGCAGGTCGCGCTGCTGGAGCGCCAGCCGGCGGGCCTCCTCGCGGTCGGTGAGGTCGCGCAGCACCACCACGTTGACCTGCCCGGAGCCGTCATCGGCCTCGACGGGCGCCACCCGCGCCTCGAAGACCCGGTCGCCGTCGCCCCAGGGCAGGACGAGCTCCGCCACCTCCAGCTTGCCGGTGCTGGTCGCCCGCCGGGCGGCGTCTCGCAGGCGGGTGGCGCCGTCGGGTGGCAGGAAGTGATCGAGGGGGCGCTGCTCGACCTCGAGCCGGGTGAGGGGAGCGTCGGGCGGGAGCTGGCAGCGGACGCAGCGGCCGCCCCGGTCGAGCACCAGGATGGGATCGGGCAGCGCGGCCAGCAGCGCCTCGCGGGCCCGGCGAGAGCCCCGAAGGTCGCGGTTGGAGTCGGCCAGGGCGCCGACGATGGTGTTCACCTGGCGCCGCAGCTCCTGCTGCTCCAGGGTGGCCTCGACCCAGTGCCCGAGCAGCCGCACGAGCTGCCGTTCCGACTCCGTCCAGGGCACCCGGCGGGGCTCGGAGGAGGAAAAGTTGAGGGTGCCACGGGCTCGCCCGCCGACGTTGAGCGGGACGCCGATGTAGCTCCCGACGCCCAGGTCGGTGTGGCAGGGGTGCACCGACCACCGATCCACGCCGGCGTCGCTGATGGAGACGACGCCGGAGGCCTTGAGCGTCTCGGCGCAGAACGTCATGCCCAGCTCGAAGTGCTGACCCTGCTGGAGATCTCCGCCCTCGGGGGCGACGCGCTCGACCAGATAGTCCTGCCCGACGACCTTGCTGATGATGCCATGGCGCATCTCCAGCATCTCGGTGGCCAGACCGAGGGCGTCCTGGATGCCCGCCTGGGTGCCCGACTCCAGGCGCTCGGTGAGGTAGAGCAGCAGGTCGACGCGGGAGAAGTCGGTCGCCGTATCCACTCGGTGCCTCCCCGATCAGCACACCTCTCCCTGCATCATCGGAGGTTGTGTGCGGGGCGTCAAAGGTCCCAGGCGAGGGGCGCGATCAGGCACTCCACCAGGCCGACCGGGAGGTCGATGCCGAAGGCGTCCAGGACGCCAGGCGCCACTTCGCCGATGAGCCCCTCGACGGCGGTGCCCGTCGTGAAGCGGGCCACCCGCCCCGGCACGAAGGCGGGGTGCTCGACGGGCTCGAAGGTGCCCGTGAGGCCCAGCTCCCAGAGCAGGGCGTCCAGGCGGGCGCGGACCGACGCGTAGCCCGCGTCGGGGCCGATGTCGCCGAAGCAGAGCCTCCGCTCCTCGGTGGTGCCGTTCTCGCCAGCGGCGTCCAGGCGGACGCAGTTGTCCAGCTCGAAGAGGCGGACGGGCATCGGCCGGCGCCGGTTCTCGTGCAGGGCCTGGAGGACGCCGCCCATGAGGTGCGAGCGCACCACGGTGAGGGCCCGCAGCTTGGGGTTGGCGACGCGCACGAAGTGCTCGGGCACGGCCTGGCCCAGGCGCGTGAAGTGGTCCGCCTCGGTGGTCATGGGCAGGCTCATGACCTCGGTGTAGCCCAGGCCGACGAGCGCGGTGCGCACGAGGCCCGAGGCCACCTCCTCGGGCCGCGGTCGGCCCACCGTCATGGTCGGCACGATGGCCGGGACGATGTTCTCGTAGCCGAAGCCGATGGCCAGATCCTCGAAGAGGTCGACCATGTGCTTGACATCACTACGAAAAGCGGGACACGTCACCTGAAAGAGCTCGCCCTGGTCATCCAGGGGGGCGACGTCGAGCCGCATGCGCTCGAAGCAGTCGACGAGGCTCTGAGCGTCGAGGGGCAGGCCCAGCCACTGCTTCGCCCGCGGCAGCGAGATCTCGTAGGTCCGCGGCGACAGATCGGGGGAGGTGGTGCGGGCGCCATCGGCCGTGATGACGTCGACCGTCGAGACCGCGCCCCCCAGCTCGCACAGCGACGAGACCAGCATGTTGAGGCTGTGGACGACGGCGGCCTCGGAGGGCCCCGTCACGTCGACGAAGAGCCGCGTCGAGCCCACCCGCACCCGGGTGCCCTCGCTGTTGATGATGGGCGGCATCGACAGCACCTGCCCGGCCGCGTCCCGCAGCACGGGGTAGCGCTGGTGGTCGGCGAGCAGGGCCGCGTAGGCGGTGCCCTTGGGGTGCTCCTCCAGGATCGTGCGCCCGCTCAGGCGGGTGCCCGCCATCCCCAGCGGCTCGAAGGGCTCCGTGTCGGGGTCCATGGTGGTGTAGTGCACGTCGCCCTGCAGGGTGTCGAGGTCGTAGACCCCGATGCTCGCCAGCTTGCGGTCGCGGCCCACGCCCCAGTGCAGGTTCTCCTGCAGCTTCATCAGGGTCGCCAGATCCACGTCGTCGAGGGGCGGCACGTGGACCACGGCGCAGCGGATGAAGGGCCGGTAGCTCTCGGGCCGCGCGACGCTCGCGTCCACCCGGACGGTCACGCCGGAGGGCGAGGTGGCGTAGCGCGGCATGCCCCGCACCTCGCCCAGGTAGCCCTGGAGCGCCCGGGCGAGCCCCCCGATGTCGAAGAGGTCGGGGCGGGCGGCCAGGAGATCCAGGCGGATGGCCGTGATCGTGTCGACCTGCTCGAAGACCGCCTCCTGGCTGTGGCCGCAGACGCCGCAGACCCGCGTCTCGGCGCCCTGGCTGCCTTCGACCATCGAGCTGCAGGCCGGGCAGCGGTACCGGGCCAGCTCGACGACCTCTTCGACGTCGCACCCGATCTGCTCGAGGGCGTCGGACAGGCGCTCGGGCGCGTAGCTGTCCCGCAGGAGCGCGTTGAGTCGCGCCGCGTCGATGCTGACTACCGGCACAGCGGCACCCCCTCTACGGTGTCGAGTCCGCCCTGGTAGAGCTCCCGGATGTCGGGGAAGCCGAGGCGGAGCATGGCCAGGCGCTCGACGCCGAGGCCCCACGCCAGCACGGGGTGCTTGCAGCCCAGGGGCTCGGTGACCTCGGGGCGGAAGATCCCGCTGCCGCCCATCTCGATCCACTTCCCGCGGCTCTCCATGTAGACCATCACGTCCACGGAGGGCTCGGTGTAGGGGTAGAAGGCCGGCTTGAAGCGCACGCCCGAGAAGCCCATCTTCCGGTAGAACGCGTCCAGCGTCCCCAGCAGCGTGGCCAGGCTGGCGTGCTCGTCGATGATGATGCCGTCGATCTGGTGGAACACCGGCAAGTGCTTGAAACTCAAGGTCTCGTTGCGGTGGGTCCACCCGACGCAGAAGGCCTTGTACGGCGGGTTCGGGTGCCGCGCCAGGGCGCGGATCGTCGCGGCCGTGGTGTGGGTGCGCAGCACGACGCTCTCGGCGCGATCCGGCCGCCAGCGGTAGCCCCAGCCCGTCGAGCCCGTCTCGCCGCCGTCTTCATGGGCCGCGCGGACGGCGTCCACCACCGCGGCGTCCGGCAGGGCGGTGCGCGCCGGCTCGGCCATGTAGAAGGTGTCCTGCATGTCGCGGGCGGGGTGGTCCTGCGGCTGGAAGAGGGCGTCGAAGTTCCAGAACGCGCTCTCCACGGCCGGCGACGCGACCTCCTCGAAGCCCAGCTCCAGGAACGCCTGGCGGGCCTGCTCGATGACGCGGCGGACGGGGTGCAGGCGCGCGGGCCGGACGGCCGCCGCGGGCAGCGTGACGTCGTAGGGTCGCAGGGTGATGTCGCGCCACGCCCCGGAGCGCAGATCCTCCTGCGTCAAGGCGTTGCGCTCGCGCTTCACCGTCACGCCCGCCGCGAGGATCGCCACGCCGGCCGGGGTGAGGGAGAGGATGCGCTCCGTCCGCTTGCGCAGCTTCACCAGCCCGGTGCGGCCCTGCAGCAGGCGCAGGGCTTCGTCGGCGTCCACCCCCGCCCACTCGTCGGCGAACCGGCGCCCGGCCAGGACCTGGGCCAGGGCCGCCTCGTCTGCGGCCGGGGCGGCGAGGGCCGCGCGGCCGGCGTCCGTGACGCTGACGTCGCCCTTGCCGCGCTGGACCCAGCCGCGGGCGCCGCCGAACCGGAAGACCTCGTTGACGGCGACGCCAGCGTCCCGGGTGGCCGCCACGAACTCGGCCATGGGGAGCGAGCCGCCCGCCTCGACCAGCAGGGCGACCGCCCGCCGCTCGGGCAGGCCCGCGGCCAGCTGCGCCGCCAGGTCCTCCGCCGGCTCCACCTCGTCGCGGGGCCGCGCGGCGATGGCCAGCGCGCCCGCCGCCTCGCCCTCGGTGGCCACCACCATCACGCGGCTCTGATCCAGGCCGGTGACCTGCACGAGGCTCGCGACCTCCGAGGTCCCGCCTCCAGCGCACGCCAGACGGCCTCCGCCGCCTCTGTCAGCACCACGCCGCCCATGATCCTCCCTCACGCCGTCCCCGCCGGTCCGGCCCACGGCGTGTGGGCGCGACGCGAGCGGGGAACGAGGGGACTACCAGCGGTCCGGGCGCCGGTCAAGCGGGCCGGCACCCTGTGGCCATCAGGCGGGGTCGGGCGCGGGCCGCGCAAGGGCCTCCCGCAGCGGGCAGTCGGCCGGGATCTCGGCGTCGGTGCGGTACCGCTGGAGGATCTGGCGCGACCGCTCGGCGAGGCGCCGCCGGGTCTCGCGCCGCTCCCCCTTGATCCGGGGGATGACCATGCGGTCGTAGGCGGTGGTCTGGTGGCGCATCCAGGCGATGACCGCCGCCTCGGCGCGCTCGGCCACGGGGATGCGCTGGGTGCGGGCCACCGTGCCGCTGCCGACCGGGGTCGCGTGGTCGGCGATGCGCACGGCGAGCTCGCGGGCGGTGGCCTCGTGCCGGGGGGCGAACGCGAGGAACCCCAGGACTTCACGACGGAATTGCTCGACGTAGGCCTCCTGGGCCTTGTCGCGCCGCGCACGATCCGGGCCAGACGCTCGCCGTGGGCGGGCTGGGCGCGCTCCGCTCCAGCATCCGCTGGATGCGCTCGATGCGCTCCGTCGGGGCCCAGGTCCCCCGCGAGAAGACCTTCCGGCCTCGCTTCTCCTCCATGATCCAGTGGTCACCCTCGGCGCGGACGCGCCGCGTCAGGGCGGCGTCCCCCGGGGGCAGGAGGCTCCAGTCCGCGGGGGTGGAGGGCAGCCCGGCGGCGTCGCGCACGAGGCGGGGGTGGGGCGTGGGAGGACGGTGCGGATGTCGGCCATGGGCGCGGAGGGTAGGGGAGGCCGCCGCGCCGTCAAGGTTCGCCCCGTGATCTTGCCTCGGGGCCCGCCCCCGTGCGACTTCCTCCGCCATGGCGCATGCACCCACCGCCGAGGCCTGGGCCGCCGTCGCCCGGGCGCCGTTCGCTGCCCAGGTCGCCGTCATCGACGGGGCGCTGGCGGCCGGGAGGGCCTCGCGACCCTGGTGCGGCTGACGTCGGCCGGCCCCGATCACGAGCCCTTCGCGCGCCTGCTGGCGGGCCTGCTGGCGGCGGGCGCGGTGGACGAGCCGGGCATCCGGGCGGCGCTGGCGGAGGTGATGGGGGGCCTCCCCGCCGCGGGGCTGGCGCGGGCCCTCGGGGCGGGCAGCCTCACCGGCGGCGCCGAGGCCCGGGCCAGCCTGGCCGCGCTGCTCGCGCGGACGCTGCGTGGAGCAGCCCTCGCGCGCCTCGCCGAGAGCTGCGTCATCCTCCGGTGGCTGGGTCGCCACGCCCCCGCGACCCTGGGGCGCCTCCAGGCGGAGGCCGAGGCCGCCGCCGCCTCGGGGGCGACCCTGGCCGACCACCACCTGCTCGTCCTCCTGGCCACGCCCTCGCAGGTCTCGGCGCCGACGACGCCCTGCGCGCGCGGCGCCAGGCCTTCGGCGATCAGGTGCTCGACGTCCTCGCCGCCCAGCCGCGCTCGCTGTCGCTGGCGCGCGCCGAGGAGCTGCTCTCTCAGCGTATCTATACGGAACCCGGACACTTTCTGGCCGAGCTGCTCCAGAACGCGGACGACGCCGGCGCCCGGTCATGGCGTGTGACCTTCACCGAGGACACGGTCGAGGTGCGCCACGACGGGGCACCCTTCGATGTGCGCGATGTGGTGGGGGTGCTGTCCATCGGCCAGACCACCAAGGTCGCCGGCCACATCGGCCTGTTCGGCGTCGGGTTCAAGTCGGTCTATGCCGTCTGCGAGCGGCCACGCATCTACTCCGATGTCTTCGCATTCGAGATCGCCGACGTCTCGCTGCCGCGGCCCCTGGCGCGGCGTCCCCAGGGCGGCGGGACGACGCTGGTGCTGCCGCTGCGCCAGCCCGACGATCCGGAGCGCGGCGCGGCGGCCCTGGCGGCCCGGGCGCGGGCGCTGCCGGCGCAGCTCCTGTTGACGCTGCAGAGCCTCCAGACCATCGAGGTGGAGGATCCCCGAGGGCGACGCCGCGTGACGCGCCGCCTGGGCACCGGCGACGATCGCGTCGAGCTCGTCGACGAGGTGGACGCCCGGGTGGTCCGGCGCGGCTTCCTGGTGGCGGCCGCCCGGGCCGACGTGGCCCGGGGCCCGGGCGATGAGGTCCTGGTGGCGGTGGCCCTCGACGCCCAGGGGCAGCCCATGGGGTGGCCGGCGGGCGAGCCGTCGGTGCACGCCTTCCTGCCCACGCGCCAGGCGAGCGGGCTGGACTGCCTGATCCACGCGCGCTTCGCGGTGCCCGTCGATCGCGAGCGCATCGATCCCGACGACCCCGGCAACCACGCGGCTCTCGACCGGGCCGGCGGCCTGCTGGGGACGCTGGTGCGTCGCCGGGTCGAGGCCGGCCTGGACGTCCGCAGCCTGATGGCGGTCGCCCCTCGCCGGGCGGTGGTCGCGCCGTTCGATCGCGTGGCGCTGGCCTTCCAGGAGGCGGTGCTGGATGTGCCCTGGCTGCCGGACGCCCAGGGCCGACCGACGACGCCGGCCGCCGCCTGGCTCGTGCCGGATGCCGCGCTCGCCGGAGTCCTCGGCGCTGCCCCCGGTCGACGGCCCGTCGCCCCGCTCCCCCCGGCCCTCGCGGCCGTGGCTCGGGATCTGGGGGCGCGCCCGCTGGAGGCCGCCGACCTGGCCGGGCTGCTGCGGCAGGCCGCCGACCCCCAGGCCGCCTGGCTGGTCGACGCGATGCCCGTCATCCTCCGGTTTGTCGCGCGCGAGCGCTGGCCCGTCGACGGCCTGCGCGCCCTGCGGCTGCTGCCCGATGGGCGGGGCGGGCTGCACCCGCCGTCTGAAATCCTGAGGGCGGACGCCGAGTTGCGGGCCCTGGCGGGACCGCGCCGGGCGCTTCTCGCCCCCGAGCTGGAGGCGGACCTGCACCTGGCGCCGCTCTGGGCTCGCCTGGGGGTGGCGGCGTTGACGCCCGACGACGTGCTCGCGGATCTGGCCGCCGATGCGGCCGCGATCGTCGCCCGCGCCGGCGCGGGGCGGGTGCTGCGGTGGCTGGCGGGCCGGCCGGCGTCGGCGCTTGAGCAGGTGAGGGAGGCGGCCCTCGTCCCCGACGAGCGCGGACACCTGCGCCAGGCCCGCGGCCCCCACGCCGTCTTCCTGCCGGCCGACGGCCCGCTCGGTGGCTGGCTGCGCCGCCTCGAGGCGCGCCCCCGCTGGTCGACGCGGCCATCCAGGCCAGCCAGGGCGACCTGCTGCGGCGCCTCGGCGTGACGGTCCTGGACCTCCCGGCGGTGCTGGCGCTGCATGCCGCGGGCGGACTGCCCCTCGATGACGCCGCGCTCGACCGCCTGCACGGCGTGCTGGGCGAGATCCACGGCGAGCTGTCGGGGCACCAGCTCGAGCGGCTGGCGGCGGCGGCGGTCTTCCCGACGGACGCCGGGGAGCGCCGCCCGCTGGTGGGCGCCGATCGGGCCCTGGTGCCAGCCGAGGAGGGCCTGCGGGCGCTGCTGCCCGGGGTGGCCTGGCTGCGGGCCGATCTGGCCCGAGGGGCCCCCCATGTGGCGCGGCTGCCCGTCGTCGCCCTCACCGTCGACCACCTGGCGCGCCGCCTGGCCGATCGCCCCCCGCCGGAGCTCGCGGGGCAGCCCATCGCCACGGTGGAGGCGGCGCTGGCCTTCGTCGCCGACCGGGCCGAGCGCATCAGCGGGCCCACCCGGCAGGCCCTGGCCGAGGCGCCCGTCTGGCCGGGCCGGCAGGGCGAGCTGCGACCCCTGGGCGCGCTGCGGGCGCCGGCCGCCGATCCGCGCGTCGCGGCCGTGTACCGGGCCCTCGACGCCTGGCCGCTGGCGGGGCCGGCGGCCCTCCGCGCGGCGGCGGCCCTGGGCCTGGACGACCACCTGCGCACCCCCGACCTGGGGCGGATGGTGCAGGATCTGGCGACGGCCCAGGTGGCCGCGGTCCGCGCGCTGCCGCCGGCGGTGCTGTACCCGGCGCTGGCGGCCGCGGGCCAGACCCTCCCGCCCTCGCGGCTGGCCGCGCTGGCGACGCTGCCCATCTTTCCCACGATCGACGGCCAGGCGGCCCCCCTGGGCCACTGGGACGCGCCCGACGCCGGCGGGGCCCACCGGGTGCCCGCGGCGCTGGCCGGTGCCCTGGAGCACACGGGTCGACGACGCCTGGATCCGGGCACCGAGGAGGCCCTGCTGCCGCTGCTGGAGGCCCTGCGCCTGCGACCGGCCGAGGTCACCGATCTGGCGCTGGTGGTGGCCGCCGGGGCCCGATCGGTGGCCCTCGACGCCGTCCGCGAGACGCTCGTCCACCTCGCCGATGCCTGGGACGCTCGCCTGGCGGGGCTGGCCGTCTGGCCCAGCCAGGCCGGCACGTACACGGCGGCCGAGGCGCTGATTCGCCCATCGGCGCTTCGGGGTTCGGCGCTGGCGGGCATCGTCGAGGTGGGTCCGGACGGCCTGCTGGACGAGCGGGCGGAGGCCGACGCCGATGCCCTGGCCGGCGCGGTGCGGTTCCGATCGCCGGTGGCCCTGCTGCTGGTCCGCCTGGAGGCCGAGGCCCGGCCGGGTGAGCCCCTGGCGGATCAGCCCCCGTGGCTGCAGACGCCCGGGCAGGTCGGCCGGCTGCTGACGGTGGCCGCGGAGGAGCCGGGCGTCGATCCCGCGCGCCTGCCGCTGACGGTGGACGCCCAGGGCTGCCTCTGCCGGCGCGCGCGCTTTCGAGGCCACCTTTGACGAGCTGGCGACGGTGGCCCGCACGCCGCTGGCCACCCGCCTGGCGGAGCCCACCTGGGCCGCCGTGGCCCGGGGGTGGCGCCCGGCCTCGCTCCCCGGCTGCCCGTGCGCAGCTGGCTGGAGGCCCTCGCCGAGCACGCCACCGCGCCGGTGCCCCAGGAGAGCCACCCGACGTTCGCGGATCCGGACGCGCGCCGGGCCCTGTACCGCGCCGTCCTGGCCCGGGCCGACGTCATCGCGGCCGATGAGGCCGCCCGCGCCGCCCTCGGCCGCGCCTGCGTGCTGCCGACGGCCGATGGCCTGCTGCGCCCGGCCCATGCCCTGCTCTTCGAGGCCGGGCTGCCCGATCTGGATCTGTCGTGGAACCCCACCGGCGAGGTGCCGGAGGCGCTGCGTACATGGTTCAAGGACCTGTATTCACTGGAGAAAACGCGGCTCCACACGCTCGTGGATCATGTGGTGGAGGGCCTGTCGGAGGCCGACGGGCCCAGGCAGGCGACGCTGCTCGGCTTCCTGGCCCGGGCGCTGCGCATCGAAGCCGGATCGCCCCGCCCACGCGGCGGAGCAGGCCTGAAGGTTCAAGCTCGGCCGACGCATCCGGGTGGAGGCCGTCGACGGCGGCATGCACCGCCCACGTGCGGTGCTGGTGCCGACCGGGAGGACCTCGGGCCGACGCTGGCGGGCTTCCTGCCCGCGCCGCCTCCCATCCTGCACCCCCGCTACGACGCGGCGACGCGCGCGCTGCTGCGGGGCGCGGGGGCGGCGCCCGACCTGGACGACGCGGCGCTCCAGGCGCTCCTGGAGCACCCCGCCAGCGAGGGGCGGGAGCAGCGGCTGGCCTTCGCGCGCTACCTGATGGACCGGCTGGTGGAGGCGCCCCGGCTGATCGAGGCCCTGGGCCTGCGGGATCGCGCCTGGGTGCTCGACGCCCAGGGGGGGCTGCGGGCCCCGTCGCGCCTGTACTGGCCCACGCCGGGCGTGCAGGGGCTGCTCGGCGACGCGCCAGCGCTCTACCCGGCGGTCGCGCTGCGCGCCCATGTGCCCGAGGCCGTCTGGCGACGGCTCGGCTGCCGGGGGGCCGACGACGCCCGCCTCGCCGACGTCCTGGGCCGCATCCCGGCGGGGGGCGCGCTGGACGAGGTGGCCCTGCGCTGGCTGGAGGACCAGCTCGAGGGCAAGCGCCTGTCGGCGGAGGCCGTGCGGGAGGGCCTGGGCGACTCGGCCTGGTTCCTGGCCGACGACGAGTACCGCCACGCCGCCCGGACCCTCATCCGGGATCTGCCGCCGGGCGAGCTGGGGCGGCGCCGCGGCGGGTTCAGCGCCGGTCGCACGCTGCCTCGGCTGGTGGCGGCCCTGCGGATTCCGCCGGGCCCGGCCCCGCGGCACTACGCCGACGTCCTCGACGAGCTGGCAACCGCCTTCATGGCCCAGGGCGACGCGCTCCTCCTCCTGGAGCCCGAGCTGGCCGATGTGCTGCCGCGGGCCTGGATCCGGGCGGGAGACGCGGCCCCGGCCCGCGGGGTGGTGGCGGCCGACGCAGGCGGGCGGCTGGTGCCGTGCTGGTCCTCGGAGCCCCGCCTCGTCTGGCCCGAGCCGCCGCGGCTGGTGGCGGCGGCCCGGGCGGCCGGCGTCGACCTGCTGACCGTCCACCCGGGAGACAGCGACCCCGACGACCTCAAGCCCATCCTCGCCGCGTGCGGCGTGCCCACCGCGGCGGATCTCTTCGAAGAGCGGGCGGCCCCCACGGCCCAGGGCGTCGGACCGCTGGCGGGCGACCTCGGCGCCAGCGTCGCGGCGCTCTGGGCGCTGGAGGCGGCGCTGCGGCGGTGGCCGGCGCGCTGGAAGGCCGACTTCGGCCGGGTACCCACGGCCCACTCCGCCACCTGCATCGAGCGCACGGGTCGGGTCCTCGGCGAGCCGGTCACCTGGCCCGTCGCGGCGGCCGTCGTCGGCGACACGCTGGTCGTGCATGGCGATCCCGACCTCGCCACCGTCGCCGACGCGCTCTGTCGAGACCGCCTCGTGCCGGGCAAGCCCACGCCGGGCCAGATCGCCCTGGTGGCGGATCTGCTGGCCTGTGTGCGGCTGCCCGCCATGCGCCTGCTGCTCGACGCGCGGCGGCCTCCCCCGCCCGACGCGGCCGTGCGACCCCCCGTGAAGCCTCCGGCCCGGCCCGCGGATCGGGCGGGACAGCGCCCGCCGCCGCCCCCCATCCCCGCCGAGGAGGCTGCGCCGCCCCCCGAGAGCCCGGTCGCCCAGGGACTCCTGGCGCGGTTTCGGCGCTGGCTGGGGGGGGCCGAGGAGCCGGAGCGCCCGCGGGAGGAGCCCCTGCCCGAGCCCCCCCCGCCGCGATCCGCGCCCGCTGGCGCCGCCTCCGGCGGCCTGGCGCGCCCGGGCGGCGCGGCGCCCCCCGACGGGCGCCCGTTCCAGGCCCGGCATGACCGGTTCTTCCGGCCTCAGGGCGGCGTTGGACCCCAGCTCGATGACGGACGGGACTGGCTCGAAGATCGGGGCCGGCCGGCCGCCTTCGGGTTCGCGACCGCGCCCCGGCAGCTCCCCGCGCCCTGGCTGTACGCGCCGGCCCTCATCGCCGACCGCTTCGACCCGCGGACGCAGCACTGGACGGCCGAGGCCATCGATCCCGCGTGGTCGGCCGCGGCGGGGGAGAGCCGCCACCGGGTGAGCCTGGCGGGCCGCCTGCCCGCCGGCGAGTCCGTGCTGCCGATCCCGCTGCACGGCCGCCTGCTGTCCGCCGACGCCCAGCCGCCCGCGCTCGTCATCCGCACGCCCGGGGGCCTGCCGCTGCTGAGCGCCCAGGCCGACGCCGACGTCCGGTGCGAGATCGCGCTGGGCCAGGCCCCGGAGTTCAGCGCGGCCTTCCCGGTGGAGGCGCCCGCGAGCCTGCTGCGGCCGACGGCGCCCGACAACGAGCTGCCCGCCGAGTGCCACGCCCTCGTCGACCGGGTCAGCGGCATCGCGCCCATGGAGCGCGCGCTGGCCATTCGCGACTTCATCCGCGCCAGCTACCGCTATGATCCCGCGCGGTTCGAGGATCCGCGCCTGGCGGGCTGGCTGCGGCGGCTCAGCCGCGGACGCCAGAACGCCCAGCTCGCCGCGCTGCACGCGGGGCGCGACGCGCGGCACCTGGGCGCCGGGGTCTGCTACGAGCTCAACGTCCTGGCCGTCGAGCTGCTGCGCCGGGCGGGGGTGCCGGCCGCCGTCGCGACGGGGTGGATCTACGACCGGGGCCAGGTGGACGAGCCGGATCACCTGTGGGCGATGGCGCTGCTGGGCACCGCCGAGGGCCCGCGGTTCATGCCCGTCGACGCCTCGACGACGCGGGAGGGCCGGCCCCTGCGCGTCCGGCCGCGGGTCGCGGCGCGCTGGGGATCGCGCCTGCCCGAGCGCACCCCGAGGCCCCCGGGCCGCCGCCTGGACCTCTCGCCACGTGAAGGTGGACGCGACGGAGGCCCTGCCGCTGGCGGATCTGCTGCGGGTGGCGCGCCATGTGGGGCGGGTGACGGGGGAGGAGATCGACGACGAGGCCGAGCTGCGCGCCCGCTGCCGCGCCCTGCTCGCCGATCGGCAGACGGCGGCGCTGCTGGTGGCGCTGCTGCGGGGCGACTCCGCCAAGGACGCGTGATCAAAGGGAAATCGACAGACGTCCGGTGAACCGGCCCGGCGCGCTACCCCCTTTTGGTAGCCCCCCGGACGGGGGTACAATGCCGCCATGTGCGAGCTCCTCGGCATGAGCGCCAACACCCCGACGGACATCTGCTTCAGCTTCACCGGCCTGAGCGTGCGCGGCGGCCAGACCGGCCCGCACACCGACGGCTGGGGCATCGCCTTCTACGATGGCCGGGCGTGCCGGGCCTTCCATGAGGCCGCACCCAGCGCCGAGTCGGAGTTCGCCGGGTTCGTGCGCGCCTACCCCATCAAGAGCTGCGTGGTCATCAGCCACGTCCGCCAGGCCACCCATGGCCGGGTCTGCCTCGCGAACACCCACCCCTTCGTCCGGGAGCTGTGGGGGCGGCACTGGTGCTTCGCCCACAACGGCAAGCTGCCTGGCGTGAAGGACCTGCCGCTGGGCTTCTACCAGCCCGTCGGCACCACCGACTCGGAGCACGCCTTCTGCTGGCTGCTCGACGCCATCCGCCGCCGCTTCCCGACGCCCCCGCGCCGGACCGCGAGCGTCCATCGCCTGGTCTACCAGCTCGCCGAGCGCCTGCGGGTGTTCGGCACCTTCAACATGCTGCTCAGCGACTCGCGTGACCTCTACGTCTACTGCACCACGAAGCTGTGCTGGCTCACGCGCCGCGCGCCCTTCGGCGTCGCGCGCCTCGTGGACACCGAGGTCTCCATCGACTTCCAGCAGGAGACGACGCCCCGCGACATCGTGACCATCGTGGCCACGGCGCCGCTGACCTGTGAGGAGGTCTGGCAGCGGATGGATCCGGGCGAGCTCATGGTGCTGCGGCAGGGGCTCCCGCAGCCGGCCGTCTGGGCCGGCGGCGGCCGGGGGGCTACTCCTCGTCCAGCAGGCGAGGCGGGATGCTGACCAGGGTGTGATCCTCCTCGTCGGGATCGGCCTCGTCGGCGGCCCCGACGATGGGGAGGAGCGACGTCACGTTCATGCTCGCCGTGACGAGCCCCGAGACGGACAGATCCGGTGTGAGGATGTGGTGGATGCCCGTCACGGCCGACGCGCCGTTGAGCCGCAGGTCCAGCGCCGTCACCGCCTGCGCCACCGGGCGACCGGCGGCGGTCTGCTCGAGCTGCTGCACCATGCGCCGCAGGGCGCTCCCGTCGGCCTGGTGGAAGAGGCGGCGCGCGGCTGCATCGCCGAGGCCCAGCCCCTCCCGCTCCGCGACGGCCCGCAGCAGGAGCGCCAGGACGGCGGCCGTCGGCACCCGCGCGTGGCGGTCGAGGGCCATCGCCGCCTCGACGACGGTGGCCAGGGCCGGCGGCACGGTGGGGCTGCGATCGGTGATCGCGGGGGCGGGCACCCCATCGAGGAAGCGCCGGAAGATCTCGGCGGTGTCCTTGCCCGCGAACGGGATGGTGCCGGTCAGCAGCTCGTACAGGGTCGCGCCCAGCGAGTAGATGTCGAAGCCAGGGGTGGGATCTTCGTGGTTGAACTGCTCCGGCGACATGTACCAGACCGTGCCCACGTTGGCGCCCGCGACGGTCAGATCGGGGCTGCGGTTGGCGGTCTTGGCGACGCCATAGTCGGTGATGCGCACGGTGTCGGCGCGCTCGGCGTCGACCAGCATGATGTTTGCCGGCTTGATGTCCCGGTGGACGACCCCACGCAAGTGGGCGTAATGCAAAGCTTCTGCGACCCGGATGCCCATCTCGACGGTGGACGGGACGGGCACGGGCCCCTGGGCGAGCAGATCGGCGATGCACCCACCGCCCAGGTACTTCGAGCACGAGCGCCTGGTGCCGCGGCAGCTCCAGGTAGTCACACCCGGGCGATGGCGGGGTGATCCAGCTCGCCCTGCAGGCAGGCGGTGTGGCGAAACCGCTCGGCCAGGCGATCCTCTTCGGCGCCCCGGGTGCGGGTCCGCAGCTTGATGGCCACCACCCGACCGAGGAGCTCATGCTGCCCCCGCAGCACCTCGCCCATGCCGCCCACGCCCAGCACCGCGTCGACGCGATAGGGGCCGACCACGGCCGGGTGCCGGCTCGACACGGCCTCAGCTCTCGGAGTCGTCGTCCATGGAGTCATCGTCCATGGAGTCATCGTCGGCCTCGTCGTCGAAGTCGTCATCCATGGAGTCATCGTCCATGGAGTCATCCATCGAGTCGTCGCCCTCGTCCTCGCCGTCCTCGTCGTCCTCGTCGTCGATGCCATCCATGAAGTCGTCGAACGCGTCATCGCCGCGGGCGAGCTGGCCGAAGTCCGCCCCGCCGCCGGCGACCATCCCCGCGAAGCAGGGCGTCGGGCCGCATGCGAGCGCTGGTGAAGACGACGAAGCCCGCCTCGCGACCCTGAGCCAGCTCGAGCAGGCGGTAGAGATCATGGTCGGAGTAGCGCCCCGAGAGAGGCCCAGCCGACCCATGAGGCGCCAGTAGAACGTGGCGCCGGCGGGAGGGCTCGTCGTCATCGAGGGCGAGGATCGACCACGGGGATGAGGCCGGTCGCCGCGGCCACCTCATCGCGGGCGTCGGGCTGGTCTCCCAGAGGCCGTCGGCCCACCAGGCGACGCGGAAGGCGTCGTCCGCCCGCTCGGCGAAGAAGGCCTTCAGCGCCGCGCGGTTCTCGGCCGTGGGCCGAAACGTGGAGGGCGTGCGCAGCGGACCACGTCGGCGCGCAGGCGGCTCGCGATGGCGCGAGTGCGCTCCCAGCCGGCGGCGGCCTCGGGGCCGACGAACCCCGCCTGGGCGACGGCCTCGGGTACTCGGGGCACGAAGCGGGCGGCCTCGGGGACCTCCTTGCGCCACCGGGTGAAGGTGCCGAGGCGGACGTGATCGAGAGGCGGCAGCTCCAGCAGCGGGAGCTCGCCGAAGTAGCGGGCGTGCGGACCGCGAAAGCCGACGCTCGCGGTGAGGATTTGCGGTGCGTTCATCGGCGGCATGATAGTCGCGGACGACGTCCCGCGATAGCCGCAGAGTGGGACCTGGATCCGGCCGGCGCCTCGCTCCGTGGGCACAGCGTTGACAGCGTGCGCGCCAGAGCCGAACATCGCGCCGCGGCCTCGGAGGCAACTGTGCGAATCTACATGATTTTTCTCGTGGCGGGGGTGGCCGGACTGCTGGGGTGCACCCCCACGGAGGGCCCGGCAGACCCGGTCATCGGGCAGATCAACGGCCAGCCCGTGCAGCGCGGCGCGTTCCTGGAGGCCATCGTGCTCGACCAGGGCGAGGCCTTCTTCGCCCGCTATGCCGAGCGCCTGATCGTCGAAGCCGCCGCGCGGGAGGCCGGCGTCACGGTCGACGCAGCAGCGGTGGAGAAGGCCGTCGACGAAGAGATCCAGGACCAGATCACCCAGCGGTTCGGCGGTGATCGGGCGGCCCTCGACGCGCGCCTTGCCCGCTACGGCCAGACCTACGACCGCTGGCGCGAGGGGCGCCTGCGCGATCGGCGCGTGCTCATGCTTGCCCACGCGGTGCTGGAGACCCGGATCGACCCGAAGCGCGTCGACGCGCTCTTCGAGCAGCGCTATGGCGCGGGGGGGGTCAAGCGGCAGATCCGGCAGATCTTCATCTCGGCCCAGGTGCCGGCCAGCCGGTTCTACCCGCAGTCGGAGTACGAAGCCGAGCGGGAGGTGGTCGAGGCCGAGGGTCGCGAGCGCGCCTTCGCGCTGCACCGCCAGCTCCAGCGGGGGGCCTCCTTCGAAGCGCTCGCGCGGGAGAGCAGTGACGACCGCAGCGCCGCTGATGGGGGCCTGCTTGGGGTCCACTGGTCGGGAAGGTTCGGCGCGCGGTTCGACGAAGCCGTCCGCACCCTGGCTCCCGGCGCCCTGTCGGAGGTCGTGGAGGGCCGCGAGGGCTACCACATCATCCGGGTCGACGGCGTCCGCAAGGGTGCCCGCTACGAAGGCCGGGCCATCCTGGTGTCGGCCCAGCGCCGGGGTGAGGACGATCCGGCCGACGAAGCGGCCCGCTTCTCGGCCGCCCTGGATCGCGCGACGGCCCTCCGCGGCCGGATCGCGGGCGGCGAGGACTTCGCCGAGGTCGCTCGCGCCGAGTCGTCGGATCGCGCGACCGGCCAGAAGGGCGGTGAGCTCGGCGCCTTCGGCCCTGGCCGACTCGGCCTCGAAGCCGACGCGGTCTTGGAGACCATGCCCCTCAATGCCCCGTCTTCGCCGATTCGAACGCCCGAAGGCTATGTGATCATGGAGCTTTCGAAGCGCGAGTTCATCCCCGCCCAGGACAAGAAGCTCGTGCGGCACATCCTCGTGTCGACCCAGTACAGCCGGGTCAAGGCGCGGCGGCTCGCCGACAGCCTGCCCGGCCTGGCGAAAGCGAAGGCCGAAAAGCTCCTGGCCGACGTGCAGGGCGGCGCCGAGCTGGGCGAGCTCGCCCGGCTTGAGTCAGAAGACGAGCTCAGCCGCCGCTCGGGCGGCATGCTCGCCGGCATCCGCGTCGACCAGCTCGGCGACGCCGTCCGCCAGGCCCTCGACAGCATGAAGCCGGGCGAGGTCCGCCTCGTGGAGAGCGAGCGCGGCTTCCACGTCATCGAGCTGCAGTCCGCCACCCGCTCCGATCCCGCCGCCGTCCGCGCCGAGCTCGAGGCCGAGCTCAAGCGCACCCCCGTCAGCGACGCCGAAGCCCGCGCCTGGATCGGCGAACTACGCGACAAGGCCACCATCCAGGTGGACATCGAGAAGGCCCTCGCAGGGCCTCGACTGACCCCGACCCCTCGGCGCGCACCACCGACAGCGTTTTTCCCGGCGACACACCCCCGCAGCGGCCCGCGTTCGGTGGGTCGAGACCCGCCCTGCGGGCATCCGCGGCGACGTACCGAGTATGTTGGCGGCGGTGGTGTTCGTGGACACCACCGCTGGAATTCGAGGTGGGTAGACCGACCGAGTATGTCGGCGGGAGAGGGTGTCAGGGCTGCGGTCTGGCTGGAATTCCGGTGCCCCAGGCTCGGGTGCTGGCGGGGCTTCGATCCGTTTTGGGTGGCGAATGGTGGTCTTCGTGAACGTCCTGGTCACGGGCGCACCGCGAGGCTGAACGGGTGACGGACGGCGAACGTACGCCCTTCCTGGCGCCCGGTTTCGGCGCTGAAAAGTCGTGATTTAGGGCACTTGCGCCGTGCGGGTCAGCCGCTCTCGGCCAGCGCCCTGAGCTTCTTCCGCGCATGCGACGGCGGAATCGTGTTCGCCGGGAACGGGATCAGCGGCAACGTCGGGTCCGCCAGCCACTTCCAGTAGGCGATGTGCGCCGTCGTGTAGGCGTCCTTGAGCTCGGCGTGGAGCTTGCGCCACTCCTCCTGGTGCTCCGGCGGCCCATGCACCACCGGCGCGGGGCTGCGGTCGCGCTCCTTCGGCCGCGTCATCGGGTCCACCTTCCGCACCGCCTCGGGGTCAGGCACCGGCAGGCCCGCCTTCTTGCGCCGCGGGCGGGCTTCGGCGGCGATGCCGTCGGCCAGCTGCCACATCAGCGCCCGGTGCTCCTTCTCCGTCAGGTCGCCCAGGCCCGGCAGGCGGTCGATGCGGACGGTGGTTTCCTCCCTCCGGCCGTCGGCGTGGACGAAGACTCCGTGCAGCTTCTCGCCCCGCAACAAGGCCGGGTTGGAGCAGGCGAAGACGTCGTCCGCCGGGTGGCGCGACTTCATCGCCGCCGTGCCCTGGCCCATGACGTACCGCAGCCGGTCCAGGGCCTTCTCCAGCGTCGTGATCTGGATCGCCGTGCTGGGTACCAGCGCCTGGCCGCTCCGGTCGTGGAACTTGTTGATTCGCCTGGCGATCTCGCGGTTGACCCACTCCAGCACGATGCTCTTGTGGACCAGCGTGTCCACGCCGATGAGCCAGTGCAGGTGGTTGGACATGAAGAAGTAGCCGTAGAGGTCGAAGTCGAAGCCGAAGCCGCCCTCCTCGTGGCAGCGCGCCTGGGCGCGGCCGATGATGCCGTTGAGGATGGCGACGACGACTTCCAGCGGGACGAAGAGGAAGAGGTCGTTGGAGGTCTTGGACGTAACCTCGGAGACGAGCACCCAGCGCTTGAGCCGGGGGCTGTAGAGCAGCCGGTCGGGCACCTGGATGATGAGCGTGTCGGCCATGGGAGAGTCCTCCGCGTGGTGGGGGCCTCTCGATCCATCGGTCAGTCGCGGCGCGTGTCGCAGACTTTTTTCTAGTTTGTTGAAACCAAAGGAAAAAAAGCTGGGGCCGCGGGCGCCGCACCCTTGGAGGGCTACTGGGCCTGGTGCTTCTTGCGCAGCGCGACCAGGACCGAGCGGTCGCGTCGGTCGGGCACGAGGCTGATGGCCCCCGACCAGTCCTCGAAGCCGGCCCGGGACACGCGCAGGTGGAAGACCGTCCCGAGGGCCGTGGGCGGGGACTCCCACGGCGTGGTGCCGACGGGCTTGCCGCTGCTCTCGATGGTGGCGCCGGCCGGCTCGCTCTCGATGCGCAGGACCCCCGTTGCGCCGGCGGCCGCTTGCCGCTCCTGGTAGATCTGGCCGACGAAGAACGTCCCGACGGCCGCGGCGGCGCCGAGCAGCGCGATCAGGAGCGTCAGCCTGCGCCAGGTGCGGATGGGAGCGTCCAGCATGGCGTCCCAGTCGTTGTCCGCGCTGATGGCATCGGTGGGCAGCAGGAAGTCGCCCGTGGAGGGATCGGGCTCGGCGTAGTCGGGCGCCGGGTCGTCGGGCGGTGCGGCCTCCGGGTGCTGTTCCTCGGCCCGGGCCAGCCGGACCTCGGGGGCCTCGGCGGCTTCGTCGGGGGGGGCCCCGGCGGGCGCTGCGGCGTCCTCCCGGGCGTCGTCGCGTTCGGCCTCGGCGTCGTCTGCGCCGGCGTCGTCGGCGGCTTCGTCGTCGTCGTTCTCATCATCGTCCGGCCGGGGGACGGCGGCGATCGCCATCTCGACCGTAGGGGCCTCGCCAGGAGGGACGGACGGGTCCAGCAGCGCCACCGACGCTTCCGTCGGGGCGCCGGGGCGCCGGGCGGCCGAGGCGACGGCGAGGGCATAGAGCTCATGGCGCCGCCGATCGATCTCGGGACCCATGATCTCGCGCAGCCACGCCGCCGTGGCCTCGGGGCTGGTGTCGGCCCGGAGCGCCCGGGCCGCGTTGGCGAGGTCGAAGCTCAGCTCCTGGGCGGTCTGATACCGGTCGCCGCGATCCCGCGCCAGCGCCTTGAGGGTGATGGCCTCCAGCATCGGTGGGTAGTCGCGGCTGACCTCGCTCGGCCGGCGGAAGGCACCCGCCTCGGCCCGGGCGCGCGTCTCGTCCGGCGTCGCGCCCTTGAAGAGCCGCTTGCCGACCGTCAGCTCGTAGAGCACCACCCCCAGCGAGAAGAGGTCGCTGCGGGTGTCCACGTCGCCCTTGGCCATGGCCTCCGGGGACATGTAGGCGAACTTCCCGCGCCGGCCGGCGGGGGCAGGACGGCCGACCTGGGTCGCGACGCCGAAGTCCAGCAGCTTCACGGCCCCGTCGAAGCCGACCTGGATGTTGTGGGGGCTGACGTCATGGTGGATGACGCCGAAGGCGTGGCCATCCAGGTCGAGCCCCTCGGCGCAGTACTGCAGCGCGTCCGCGGTGCACATCGCCAGGCGCAGGGCCACCCCGATGGGGACGGCCGTTCGGGCGCGGGCGGCGGCCGCCATGAGCTCCGCGCCCGAGAGGCCATGGATGTACTCCATGGCCATGAAGTAGGCGTCGTCCAGCTTGCCGAGGTCGTGGAGGCTGATGACGTTGGGGTGGTCCAGCAGGGCCGTGATGCGGGACTCGCCCAGGAAGAGCCGCTCGTAGGCTTTGCGGCCGCGGTGCTCGGGCAGCAGGCGCTTGAGCACGACGAAGCGGGCGAAGCCGCCGAAGCTCAGGCGGCGCGCGAGGAAGATCTCGGCCATCCCTCCGACGGCGAGCTTCTTCAGGAAAACATAGCGGCCGAATTGCGCTTTCATCCCACGGGGCGTCGTCGGGTGGATGCTCGGAGGATACATGGCCCGGCCCCCCACCGAAACCCATCCTCTCAAGTCCAACGCGGTTGATCCGACGGGGCGGGAAGAGGGTCGGCCACCGGCGCCCCGTGAGCGCGACGGGGTGGGCCCCTACACTCCGCACCTTGCCCCCCTGGAGGTGCCGTGCTCCCGCCTGACGAAGACATCCTGGGCAGCCTGCCGCCCACCCCGCGCACCGCCGCGCTCCGGGACCTCGCGCGCGCCCTGGGCGTCGATCGCACCGAGCGGGCGGCGTTTCGCCTGAGGCTCCACGCCCTCGTCGAGGAGGGCCGCCTTGGTCGCTTTCGTGGCAACCGGTACGGCCGCATCGACGCCGAGGCCCGCCGGACGGGCACGCTGATCATGACCCACCGCGGCTTCGGGTTCGTGAACCTGGAGGGGGAGGGCGAGGACCTCTACATCGACAGCCGCAACCTCGGCGACGCGCTGCACCGCGATCGGGTGGTCGTGGAGACCCGGGAGGGCAACCGCGGGCGCACCGAGGGGATCATCGTCGACGTCCTCGAGCGCGGCACCGCCACCTTCGTCGGCACCTACCGCGAGGCGGCTCGCGCGCGCATCGTCCACCCGCAGGACACCCGCCTGCCCGAGCACGTCATCGTCGAGAAGCCCGGCAACGCCCAGGATGGCGATCTGGTCGCGGCGGAGTTCACCCGCTACCCCGATCACCCCCACGGGGCCGCGTGCCGGGTCATCCGCGTCTTCAGCGGGGATGACGTGGCGAGCCAGGAGACCGACCTGGTGGTCCATGACCTGGGCCTCCGGCTGCGCTTCCCGTCCGCCGCCGAGGCCGAGGCGGCCTCGCTGCCCGATCGCATCCCTCGAGGAGGAGATCGCGCGCCGACTCGATCTGCGCGGCCGCCCCCTGATCACCGTCGATCCCGAGAGCGCCCGCGACTTCGACGACGCGGTGCATGTCGAGCCGCTGCCGTCGGGGGCTGGCGCCTCACCGTGGCCATCGCCGATGTGTCCTGGTACGTCCAGGCCGATGGCCCCCTGGACCAGGAGGCGAGCGCCCGCGGCTTCTCCGTCTACCTGCCCGACCGCGTCATCCCGATGTTGCCGCATCGATTGTCCAGTGATCTCTGCAGCTTGCGGCCGGAGGAAGACCGGCTCGCCATGGTGGTGGAGTGCACCATCACCCCCGAGGGCGAGATCGAGGACGCCGAGTTCGCCGAGGCGATCATTCGGAGCCATGCCCGGTTCACCTATGACCGGGCGGCGCGGATGCTCGGCATGATGGGGGCGCCGCCCGCGGCCGACGACAGCCCGGACTTCGAGGCGCTGCGCCCGGTGCTGGAGGCCCTGCGGGACGCGACGCGGGTGCGCCGCCGCCGCCGCCGCAAGCGCGGCTACCTGGACATGGCCTTGCCCGAGCCGCGTGTGTTCTTCGCGACGGATGGAGGCATCGATGATGTGCGCGCCTCGGATCGCCACGAGGCCCACCAGATGATCGAAGACGCCATGCTGGTGGCCAACGAGGCCACGGCGGAGCTCTTCGTGCGGCGCCACCAGGCGTCCATCTTCCGCATCCACGGCAACCCGCCGGTGGACGGCCTCGCGCGCCTGCGGGCGCAGGCCACCTTGCTGGATGTGTCCATCAAGGGCCTGGGCCGGCCGACGGCCGATGGCCTGTCCCGGTGGCTCGCGGATCTCGCCGAGCACCCGCTCTTCGGCCTGCTGGGGCTCCTGGTGCTGCGCTCGATGGCGAAGGCGGTCTACGACGAGGAGGTCGCCCCGCACTTCGGCCTGGGGGCGCCCGCGTACCTGCACTTCACCAGCCCCATCCGGCGCTACCCCGATCTGGTGGTGCACCGGCTGCTGAAGGGCATCCTCCGGCGCGAGCAGCTTCCGACGACCCGCCACCTGGGCGAGGTGGCCGACCAGTGCAGCCGGCGGGAGCGCGTCGCGGTGGACGCGGAGCGAACGGTCCTCGATCTGTACAAGGCGCTCTATCTGCGCCAGCACATCGGGGAGTCCTTCGAGGGCGTCATCGTGGGGGTGACGGGCATGGGCGTCTTCGTACAGCTCCAGCCGCACCTGGTGGAGGGGTTCGTGCCGGTGGATGCCCTCGACGACGACTTCTACAGCCTCGACGACGACGGCTTCTGCCTGCTGGGGCGACGCACCGGCAACCGCTACACCATCGGCGATCGGCTGCGCGTGCGGGTGGTCTCGGTGGAGCTGCGGCGCCGCCGCGTGGAGCTGGATCTGGAGGAGCGCCTGCCCCGGCTCCCGGTGCCCACGAAGGGCGGCTGACGCCCGCTCAGGGCTGCAGGCTGCCCGCGGCCCGATCCCGGGCCCGCTTCAAGGCGGCGCGGATGACCTGCTGGGCGGTGTAGTCCTTCTCCCGGCCCAGCGCCTCCGGCCAGGGCCACGAGGGCCGCGGGCTCGTCCTGATCGGCCACGGCGCCCGCCGCCGCCATCCGCACCGAGGGGACTCGGCGCCCAGCAACCCCCGCAGCGTCTCCTCGGCGCGCTCGTCCACCAGCACGGCCAGCAGATCCACGATGGCCAGGCGCTCTGCGTCGCTGGCGGTCTCGGTCTGGACGCGTCGGATGCGGGCCGCCAGGCGCCGCTCGTAGTCGACCAGCAGCTCGGCCGCCACGTCCCGCTGGCCCGCCGACACGAGGAGCGCGCTGAGGAGCGGATAGGCGGGCAGGAAGTCGGGCTGGAGCCGGATCGCCTCCCGGAAGGCGGCGATGGCCTCCTGGGGCTTCGCGCCCGGCCAGGAAGCGCGCGACGACGAACTGCACCTCGGCCACATGGCCGGCCCGATCCTGCAGCCCGCGGTAGAGGACCTCGGCCTCGTCCAGCCGCTTCTGCTCTTCCAGCATCGCGGCGGCCGCGAGCGCCGCCGAGACGGCCGCGCCGGTCACCGGGCCCTCGGCGCCCGCCTTGAACTGGCGGAGCGCTTCGTCATCCCGACCCTCCGCAGGGCGGCGCGGCCGGCCTCCAGCGCGGCCTCCTGGGCCTCGTTGCCGGGTGGGAGCGCGGCCGGGGCGTCCGTCGCGGGCGCGGCGTCCGTCGCGGCGGCGGAGGCAGGCGCGGACGCAGCAGCCGCCGACCGCGGCGCGGCGGGCTGGGCGGGCGCCGGCGTCTCCCGGCAGCCCGTCGCCACGATCGCCGCCAGAAAACTCAATGAACTCAGGTGCTTCACGAGGCCTGCTCCGCCGGCGGGGGGCAGGGTGATCACGAACTCGGTGCCCTTGCCCGTCTCGGTGGTGAACGTGATGGTCCCTCCGTGGTCCTCGACGATGCGGCGCACGATGGCGAGGCCCAGGCCGGTGCCTTCCTGCTTCCCGACGGTCGTGAACGCCTCGAAGAGGCGGGCGCGGATGCTCTCGGGGATGCCGGGGCCGGTGTCTCGCATGCGCATGCGGGTGCCGCCCTCGGGCGTGTCTCGATGATCCAGCGGAACGACCCGGTCGTCCCCATGGCCTGGCGGGCGTTGCGGGCGATGTTGGTGACCACCCGCAGCATCTTGCTCTCGTCGAAGAAGGAGAGACCGCGGGCCGAGTGGACCTCCCACTCGAAGGCCACCCGCGCTCCGCGAACTCGGGCTCCACCGACTCGCGCACCGCCCGCACGAACTGCTCGATGTAGACCTTCCGGCACAGCACGTGCCGCTCGCCACGGGCGAAGGCCATCACCTCGCGGGTCATGTCGTTGAAGAGCTCGATCTTGCGCCGGATGGCCGCCGACATCTCCGCGCGCTGCTGGGCGTCTTCCTCGCCGGCCATGAGCTGGCTGTAGCCGCTGATGACGGACATCGGCCCGCGCAGGTCGCAGCACGCCGCTCATCATCTGGCCGATGGTCATCATGCGGTCCTTGCGCTGGGCGTCGTTGCGGGAGCGCAGCCGGGCCACGGCCCGCGCGACCTGCCCGGCCACCAGCACCGCGAGCTGGCGATCCTCGGCGTCCACCCGGCGGGCGGGATCCTTGCGGTTGATGAGCGCGAACGTCCCCATCGTGACGTCGCCGTCGAGCAGCGGCACCGCGACGGCGTCGTCGACCTCGAGCGGGTACCCACCGCCGAGCTCGTGGGGGATGGCGTGCTTCTCGAAGGCACCGCCCGTCAGGACCAGCACCTCGCCGCGGCTGGCCACCTTCCCCACGATGCCCTCGCCGATCTCGATACGCGGGATGTGCGCCGTCGGCCCGGCACCGGCCATGCGCACCCACGCGGGGCCGCTGCCCGCCTCGGCGTCGGCCAGGTACAGCGCGGCCACCTCGCTGCGCCCCACCCGGCAGGCCAGCTTCAGGATCTGCTCCGCCAGATCGGCCTCGTCGGCGGCGTCGGCGATGGCCTGCTCGTTCTGGTACAGCAGCTCCAGCTCGCGGACCTTCTGGCGGAGCTGGCGCGACAGCTCCGAGAGCTCGGTGTTGGAGAGGTTCAAGGCGAGCTGCAGCCGCAGGGCCTCCAGGGTGATGGCGGCCTGGGCGGCCAGGGCCGTCAGCAGCGCCTGATCATCGACCGTGAAGTAGCCATCGCACTTGTTGAGCACCTGCACGACGCCGATGATCTCGCGCCGCGAGTTGCGCATGGGCACCACCAGCATCGAGCGCGTGCGGTACCCGGTGAGCTTGTCGAACTTGGGATCGAAGGCGGGGTGCAGGTAGGCATCCTTCAGGTTGATGACCCGCCCGCGCTCGGCCACCAGGCCCGCGATCCCGGTGCCGACGGGCACCCCCACCTCCAGGCTCACCTCGCCCTCGACGGCGAGGCCCCGCAGCATCCCCTCGTCGGCCCGGACCTCGTAGATGGTGGTGCGATCCGCCCGCAGGAGCTGGCTGATGTCGACCACCATGGCCTTCATGGCCTTCTTCGGATCGCGGCTCTGGCCCAGGTTGCCGGCGATGCGCAGCATGCCGGCGAGGCGGGCCTCCTGCTGGCCGAGGGCGGCCTCGAGCTGCGCCACCCGCAGATCGGGGGAGACCGGGCCCGGAGAGAGGCTCTCGTCGAGGGCGTCGAGCTCGGCGTCGGAGATGGGGCGTTCCTGGCTCACCCCCCTGTTGTAGCAGGCCCCGACCGAAAGCCGAAGGGGTTCCAGCGGGGTCTCCATGCACGGACGGCGCCAGCGCACGACGGCAGGGTCAAGTCCATGAAATCAGGCGGTTTTCTGGGCCAGTTTTCCGGCCTACTCGAACCGGACCTATGCGGTGACGACGTAGGCTGCGCTCGTCGGCGTAGATCTCTGAGCAGGTGGTCGCCGCGCTCGGTCAGAGGCAGCGTGAACTCGAGGATGCCGTCGTCGCCGGCCAGGCGGAATACGACGTCCACCAGCTGGGCCTGCTCCAGGGTGCCGCAAGCCGAGGCCATGGACCTGGACCAGCAGCTCGGTGCCCGGGTGAACGAGATCGGTGAGCAGGAGCCGGACCTGGAGCTCGGCGGCGTCCACGGGGGAGCGCACGATGACCTGCTGGGCGCCGGGGAAGCGGCCGCGGGCGAAGGTGTCGTCGCCGAGGACGCACCCGGCCCGCAGGCGGCAGATGGGGATGGCGCCGTCGCACAGAGCCTCCAGGCGGCCCTGGGTGAACTCCTCCTCGGCGCTGGCGCAGGCGGCGAGCGGGCCGAGCAGGCCGAGCAGCGCCAGCCACCTCATCGGGTGCAGAGGTCGGCGATGGCTTCGCCAGCCGGGATGGTGAAGGGCGCGGGGCAGTCCGTCGGGGCGGCCTCCTCGCCGGCCGGGACGATGCGGCCGCAGACCGGGATGACCCGGGTGGGGTGCCCGCGGCGGTGGACTGGATGACCAGGATGGCGCGGTCGGGATCGCGCCTTCGCCATCGAGGTCGCGATCGGTGTTGGCGTCCAGGTGGTCGTAGGTGATGCGCACGGCGGCGGTGTCGCCGGCGGCGAGCTGGGTGCGCTCGGGCTGCTCCAGGAAGAACGCGGGGAGCTGGCGTCGCCGTTGCGGGCGTCCTCGATGAGGCAGATCTCGCTGAGGGTGAGCGTGGCGGCGCAGGTGTTGCGCAGCAGCACGACGCGGCGGCGGGGACCTGGTCGGCCGCGGTGGGATCGCCGGTCGTCGGCCGCGCGGGGCGGACGTCGCCGAACTGCACGGCATCCGGGAGGACCGCCAGGCCGTCCTGGCCGCAGGTGTCGGCGGGGATCGCAGGCCGCGAGGGCGACGACCACCAGCGGCCAGGGGCGGGACGTCACGGGGTCAGATCCCGCCACAGGACGCGGGTGTCGCCGCCGCTGGCGGCGTACTGGCGCCACGCCTGCCACCACGCCTGGGTGGCGGCCTCGAGCGCGTCGCGCTGCTGCTGGCGGGCGTCGCGGGCCGCCGCCGTGCGCGTCCGCCAGCCCTCGACGTCGGCGGCGATGGGGGCCAGATCGTAGACGGCGACGTCGTGCCGCATGGCCGTCTCGGCCATGGCCTCCTCGCGGCGGGCGTCGGCCAGGCCCAGCTCGGCCTGGGCCACCCCCAGCTCCGAGTCGGCGTGATCCCGCCGGGCCTCGGCGAGCCGCCGCAGGGCTCGGCGACCGCGCCCAGCGTCGCCGCCGCGGCCTCGACGCGATCGAGGTACCGGCGGGCGTCGCGCTGCTGCACGGCGGCGTCGCTGGCCCGGGCGCGGGCCGCCACCACCGCGTCCTCGGCGTCGGCGATCCAGCGCCGCGCGTCGGCCGGAGGCGAGGATCGCCCACGGAGAGGGGCTGGACGCGGGGGCCGCCGCACCCGGCCAGCATCCCCGGACGCAGGAGCGCGGCGAGCCCTCATCGCGACCTCCCAGCAGGCGCCCGCCCTCGCGGCCCGCCGGCCGGCGGGCGAGGGCGGCGTCGGCGGCCGCCGCCAGGCCGGCTCGCGCAGGGTGGCGGCCAGGTTCTGCCGCCCGGCCTCCAGGCCCCCGGCGGCGGCCCGGGCGAAGGCCTCCAGGGCGCCGGTCTTGTCGCCGGCCCGGTGGCTGGCCAGGCCCAGCAGGTTGGCCTCGACGGGCCCGCCCCCCACCTGGCTGGCGCGGGCGAAGGCCAGGCGCGCGACGTGGGCGTCGCCGGCGTCCAGCAGGATCTCGCCCAGCGCCCGCAGGGCCTCTACATCCTCGGGGTCCCGGGCCAGCCGGGCCCGCGGCTCGTCGAGGCCGGGGGCGTTGGGGGCCGGGGTCCGCGGCGAGAGCGCGTCCGTCCCGACGGGATCCCGGGCCGGCGCCTGCCCCAGCAGACACGCCCGCGTCGCGGCGTTGAAGACCTGGCGCGTCCAGGCCAGCTCAGCACAGGCGGCCAGGGCATCCTGTGCCGATTTCTCCAGTTGTTTCACACGCTTGCCCATCGCCTCCTGGATGCCCGCCGAGCTCGTGAGCGCGGGGGGCAGGGCGGCCAGGCGGCGTGCGGCGTCCTGCGAGAGGTGGGCGAGCCGGCCCAGCGCAGCGGCCGTGAAGACCGGATCCACCTGCCGGGCGGCCTTCAGGTAGGCCTGCTCGGTGACCTCGATGAGCGTCACCAGCTCGGTGATCGACTCCATGTCACCCTGGGGCTGGTAGCTGGCGAGGGTCGCGGCCAGCGCCTCGGCCTGGCCATACCAGGCCCGCGCGCGCGCCCCGTCCGAGGCGGCCGCCCCAGGTTGAGGACCTTCTGCAGGGTGGCCTCGCCCACGTCCCCGCGGCCGGCCCGCACCTGGGCCAGCCCCAGCCGGGCCAGGACCTCCGCATCGCCGGTGGTGGCCAGGGGCTCGAGCTGCTGGATGACCGCCACTGGCGGGACGGTGGCCTCGAGCTGCTCGGCGAGAGCGGCGGCGAGCTGGGCCCGCGCCGGCCCTTCCTTCGCGGAGGCGAGGCCCTGGCGGAAGGCGTCGGCCGCGCCCGCGCCGTCGGCCATGGCCGCGCGCAGGCGCCCCTCCGCCAGGCGCAGGGTGGCCTGGCGCTCGGGATCGGCGGCGGCGGCCTGCTGGAACCAGGGCACGGCGCGCTCGACCTCGAAGCGGGCGGCAGCCGTGCGCGCCGCCGTCGCCAGCACCCCGGGGAGCTGGGTGGACTGGGGGTAGCGGGTCCGGATCTCGTCCGTCATCCGGTAGAGCGCGGCGGTGTCGCCGTCGGCCCGCGCTGCGACGAAGGCGTTGAGCAGGGCGCGCTCGCCGAGAGAGGTGCCCTGGTAGCGCTCGGCGAACTTCTGCAGCTCGGCCGCCACGTCCGCGCCGTCCACCCCCGCGGCCGCGAGGGAGAGATCATCGAGCTGGCGCTGCTCGGCGGCCGCCACGAGCGGGGAGAGCTCGGTCTTGAGGGCGGCTGCCACCGGGCTGTCCGCCGCGATGAACCGGCGGCCGCTCGCGATCAGGCCCAGCCAGTCGTCGCGCCGTTTGTGGGCGTCAAGCACCAGCCGCACCGCGGCGTCCCCCTCGGGGGTGCCGGGGTGCTCGAAGGCGACGGCGGTGAGCCGATCGATGGCGGCCTGGAGGCGGCCCTCGTCGTAGTCGGTCTCGCCGATGGCGAACTTGACCCGGCGGGCCTGGTCGGCGGGGAGCGTCCCGGTCAGCAGCTCGCCGGCGGCCCGCCGCAGGCCGGCGCGGCCCAGGACGCGCTCGAGGGGGGTGCGGCGCGTGTCGGGCCCAAGGGCCTTCTGGTACTGGACGACGGCATCGTAGAGGGCGCGGGTGCGCTCGGCGCCGGGCGCGAGGGCCAGGCCGGCCTCCAGCGAGCGGCGGGCGCTGCCGAAGGCGTCCCCGGCGTCTGCGAGGACCGTCGCCAGGTTCTGGAGCACGGCCAGCCGGTTCACGTCCTCGGGGAAGGCCTCCAGCCACGCGGTGTAGGCCGCGGCGACCTGCTCGGGCGGCGCCAGGCCCGGCCGCGCCGGGGCGCCGGGCTTCTGCATGCGCGCCTGGGCCCGGGTGCCGAGGTCGCGCCCGTACTTCTCGAACTCTTCCAGCAGGCGGGCGCGGGCCTCGGCGCCCACGTCGGGGCGCCGCACGTGGCGGAGCACGGCCTGGACGATCAGGCGCACGTCGTCGCCGATGTGGTCGTACGCCTCCGTCTTGCGCAGCGCGGCGTGCAGCATGCGCGCGTCCTCGAGCCGGGCCTGGCCGTCGGGCCCCAGGGCCAGCAGCTCGCGACTGACGGCGATGGCGCCCACCGCCTGATCCATGAGGCTGAAGCGGTCGGCCAGCCGGGCCAGGGCGGCCACGTAGGCGCCCCGATCCGCTGCGAGCTTCTGCACGAACGGCACCGCCTGGTCGGGTGGCACCTCGCGGCTGAGGCACCACGTCAGATCCACCAGCGCCTCGCGGCGGACGTCCACATCCGACTGCGGCCCGATGGCGTCCACCGCGGCGGGGCCCGCGTCGGCGGCCCCGATGGCGCGGGTGAAGCTCTCCAGAGCCCGCTTGCAGTCCCCCTGGTTCACCCGCACCCAGCCCAGCTTGTACCAGGCGAGGCCCGTGGCCCGAGTGGGGGGGCCCTGGGTGATGGGCACCCACGCCTGGGCGGCCGCGGCCAGATCACCGCGGTCGAAGGCGTCATCGCCCATGATCAGCAGGGCTTCGGCGGCCAGCGGGTGCTGGGGGTGCTCGGCGACGAGTCGGCGCAGGGCGGCGTGCATGGCGTCGTAGTCGCCCAGCTCCCGGTGCTCCTGGGCCACGTTGAACAGGACGCGGGGCGCCAGGGGCGTCTCCCGGGTGAGCACCTGCTCGTACAGCTCGATGGCGCGCTCCTTGAGCAGCCGCACCTGGGGGACGTGCATGCTGCGCTCGCTGCGGCCCCCCGCGCGGCTCTCGCGCTCCTGGGCGACCTGGTAGTGGTAGCGGGCCTCCTCGCTGAGCAGCTCGGCGAGCCGCACCTCGAGCTCGGTGACGTAGGGCGTCCCGCGGGCCCGCGCCAGCGCGCCATTCGTCTCGGCGATGGCGTTGCGCGCCTTGGTGATCTGCACCCGCAGGCGCTCGACCCGCGAGGCGTCCTTCACGGGCGGGGGGGTGGCGCCGCAGCCGGCGAGCAGGCCGGCCAGCACCAGCACGCGGGTGGTCAGGGCGCGATGCATCGGTCCTCCGCCACCACCACGAGGTCGTCCAGCTCGTCCGTCCAGAACTCGCCCGTGAACCCGAAGCGCACATCGCCCCCTTCGGCATCGGGCGTGGCGGGCTCGGCCGGCCCGGCGGGGCGCAGGCGCCCACGCAGCAGGGCCACTCCCAGCTCATGCAGGATGAGATCGACGTTCTCTTCGGCGCCCAGGAGCTCGGCCGCCACCACGTCCGCCTCCGTCGTCAGGGCGGCCTCGAGCCGGCGCCGGGCGTCCGCCAGGCCGTCCGCGTAGAGGCCCCGGAGCCGCTCGGCCAGCGCGTCGCCCAGCCCGCCCTCCAGATCGTCGACCTGCGCCGACTCCCGCTCCAGCAGCGCCGTGAAGTCGGCGAGGGGAGCGCCGCGAGGCCGCAGGCGCGCGGCGCCCCGGACCGCCGGCGAGGCCGCGGGGGGGATGCCGCCGTGCAGGGCGTCCAGCGCCTCACCGTGCCGGGCACGCAGCCGCACCGCGGCCTGGCGGGCCGGGCCGAACTGGCAGAGCCGCCGCAGCGCCATGGCCTCCAGCAAGAACCGGTCGGGCGCGATGAGCGCCTGGTAGACGGGCGCGTCGAGCGCGAGCAGCAGGCCGAGGGTGCGGCGTGAGTCCCCCCGGTAGAACTCCGCCCACGCCATCTCCAGCAAAAGCTCTGGATCATCGGGTACTTGCTGCCGCAGGACCTCGTACTGGGCCAGGGCCGCCGCGTGATCGCCCGCCTCCATGGCGAGGCGCGCCAGCGCACGGCGGACGTCGGCCTCCAGATCGGCCGGCAGGGGCAGGGCGCCGGCCGCCGGAGGCTGCAGCAGCGCCTCCAGCGCCGCCCGTCCGCCCTCCAGATCACGCCGCGCCACCTGCCGGACCGCCTGGAGCCACCGGGCCCGCTGGGCGTGGGGCGTGCGGGGATCGATGGCGGCGAGCCGGTCATCGGCCCAGGCATCCAGCCGCTGGCGGGCGTCGCGCAGGCCGCGCTGGTAGTCGACGAAGGCCTGGAGATCATGGGGCAATCCGGCCAGCTCGCTCGTCGCGAGGAAGCCCTGGACGAGCGTCTCTTCGTCGTGGGGTCCCCCCTCGATGACCTGCTGGAGCCCCCGCACGGCGTCGGGCAGGAGCGTGGGATCGCGCCGGCTCTCGGCGATCTCGAGGTACCAGAGGGCGGCGGCGTGGGTCAGGCCGAGGGCGCGGGCGTCGAGGGCCAGGATGCGCAGGGCCCGGTCATGGCGCGGATCGTCGGGCCCCGCGCCTCGGATGTACTCCCAGGCTGCGGCGGCCGACCGGGCGTGGTCGCCCGCCTGGAGCCGCGCGACGGCATAGGTGAACGCCTCCTCCCGGTCGGCGGGGATGCCGCCGGTGGTGGCGCACCCGCCCAGGAGGGCGAGGCCGATCAGCAGGGCCAGGCGTGGGCTCAAAGGGAGACACCCAGGCCGATCCACAGCTCGTTGTGGAAGTCGTCGGCGTTGAAGAAGGACATGCCCCGCACATCGAGCCGGAAGGAGACCCACTCGGTGGCGTAGATGCGCGTCGCGATGCCCGCGTCCACCATGGGCCGCGCCGTCCGCGTCAGCCAGCCGTACCCGCCGCCCGCCAGGAAGAGCAGCTCGCCGAAGGTGAGGTGGTCGTTGAGCCACGCGCCCTTGAAGTACAGTGGCTTGAGCACGACGTTGCTGGCCACGTACGACTCCAGCCGCTCGAAGGGCGTCGGCCGCAGGTCGTAGGCCCGCAGCTCGTCCTCGAGATCGGTGGAGATGGGGTAGCTGTAGGTGTACTGCACCGCCTCCCACGCCCACAGGTCGGTGAAGTGCAGGGTGTAGGCGCCGCTGAGGGTGACGCCCTTGCGGAAGGCGTCCAGGGGCAGGCTGCCCACCGCGACGGTGAACTCGTGGGTCTGGGTGTGGGTGCGGTTCTGCACCGCCCGGGCCGGCAGCGGCCCGTCGGCATGCGCCGCGGTCGCGCCGAGCGCCAGGAGCGCCACGAGGGCCGGCCAGCCAGGGATGCGCATGCTTCCTCCGCTCAGGACCGCGGGAGTATACTGCGTCCCCGACCGAAGCCGAACACCTCTTCGAACGGTCCGATCGGTTCCGTCCACCCGGTTCCGTCCACCAGAGCCCCTGGCTATACTCCCCGCACCTTGAGACGCCCCGCCCTCCTCCTGATCGCCCTCGCGCTCCCCGCCGCCGTCGCCTGCCAGGACGACGGGGCAGCCGACGTGCGCGACGCGGCCGCGGACGCGGCCCTCACCGACGCCGGCCTGGGCTGCGACGGCGCCCTCGACTGCCAGGATGACGACCCCTGCACGACGGCCACCTGCGCCGCGGGCCGTTGCGTCTTCGGGCGCCCCGCCGCCGAGCTGGTGGCCGGCGATCCCATCCCCGTCGCGGTCGGCCCCCACGCCGTCGCCCTCGTGGACGGCGAGCTCTACATCGCCAAGGGACTCGAAGGTCTCGAAATCTGGGATCTTTCGGCGTTTCCTCTGCCGCCGTCCCTGCGCCTCGAGCGCCACCTGGAGGGGGAAGAGGGCAGCGTCGACCACCTGGCCGTGGCCACCGACCGCATCGTGATCGGGGAGCAGGCCGGCGTCGTGCGGGCGCTGGATCGGGCCAGCGGCGCCCCCGTCGGGGTGGCCTGGGCGGCCTCGGACGAGGTGCGGGGCGTGGTCTTCCAGGGCGGGCGCGTGTTCGTGGCCTCCTACGCCAAGGGCATCGAGGTGGTGCAGCCGGGCGACTGGTCGGCGCCCTCCCGCACGGGGCGCGCCGACACGCCGGGCCGCGCCTCCGCCCTGGCTCGCCAGGGGACGCTGCTGGCCGTGGCCGATGGCCTGGCCGGGCTGGCCCTCGTGGATCTCACCGACGCGGGGCCCGTCCGCCGCGCCGACGTGCTGCTGGAGACGGCCGGGCGGGCGGAGGGGGTGGCCCTGCAGAGCGACCGGGTGCTGCTCGCGGAGGGCCCGGCCGGCGCGGGGATCATCGATCTGCTGCCCGGAGGGCCGACCCGCCTCGCCACCTTCCTGCCGGCCGAGCCCGTCGCCGACGTGGCGCTCCTGGGCCGCGACCTGGGGGTGGTCGTCGCCGGCAACGGCGCGCTGATCGTGGATCTGCAGGCGCCCGAGGCCCCGACGGTCTGGCTGGCCGCGTCGACCGCCACCCCCGCCCACCACGTGGCCGCCGAGGGCCGACGGTTCGCGGTGGCCACCGACGACGCGGTGCAGGTCTTCGAGGTGGTCTGCCCGGAGGACGCCCCGGACGCGGGGATCCCCGCCGACGGGGGCCCCCCTTGACCGAGGCGACCGTGCGCGTGCGGGCGATCTTCCCGCTCACCCGGGCGGCGGGGGGCGGCCGCCAGCTCGCCATCCAGCTCGCGGCATCCGGTGGAGAGGTCATGGATCCGGCGGCCCTCGTGGGTCGGGCGCGGCGGCTCGGGGCCGATGGCCTGGTGGTCCTCCTGCCCGCCGACGAGGCGGCCGTGGCGGCGCTCCAGGCCGCGGCCGGGAGCCTGCCGGTGGCACGCGGGCACGCCCCGGCCGCGGCGGCGCCCACCGTGGAGCTCTTCCCCGCCGGCCAGCAGACGCGGCTGCTCGGCGAGCCCGGTCCCGGAATCCTCAGTGAAGTCGGAGGGTTGCCCTTGGCGACGCTCGCCGGCCCGGCCCCGCCGACGCCGAGCGCCTGGCCTTCCTGGGGGCGCTGCTGAGCGGCCAGCGGTTCACCTCCACGGCGGAGGGGCAGGCTGCCCTGGAGCAGGAGCGGCGGCCCAGCCTGTCGGTCCTGGAGGCGGGCGGCCGGCTCATCGCCCGCACGGGCCTCGCCGCTCTGCTGCGGGCCGGCGGCCACCTGCCCCGGACCGTCCTGCGCGACGGCCAGCGGGTGCGGGGCCGCCTGTGGGATGCCGCCCTCGTGGGCGACTTCCAGCTCAGCTACGGCAGCGGCACCTCCCGGCTGTGGACGCAGGGGGTCATCGAGGTGCCGGCGGTGCAGCGGTCGGGGGAGCGGGAGCGGCGCAAGATCCTGCGGCGCTGGCTGCAGGTGAGCGACACCGAGCCCGGGGACTGGCTCTTCGTGCGCCAGATCGCGCCCGGCCTGCTGGCCCAGGGGCTGGCCGGCGCCGACGACGAGGTGCAGAGCCGCCTGCGGGCTGCCTCGCCCCTGCTGGCGCTGGAGGACCTGGCGCCCGTGACCCCCGCCGATCTGGCGCGGCTGCTCGCCCCGCGGGCGGTGCGGCTGATCGAGTGCTGGCAGGCGCCCCTGGTCGCCGCCTGGCGTCGCCGCCTGCGGGGGCTGGCGGGGGAGCCCGAGGCGGCCAGCGCCGTCGCCTCCGTCGCCACGGTGCTGCACCAGTGGCTGCGGGCCCTGGAGAAGGCGCGGCGCCTGGATCTGGCCACCTCCGCGCTCGTGGTCACGGCGGAGCTGCTGGAGCTCGTCCCCCCGGGGCGCCTGCGGGAGCGCTTCGCGGCCCAGCGCACCCCACGGGACCAGGGGCGGGACGCCGCGGTGCTCCTCTACGGGCTGGGCGAGCGGCTCGCCGAGCTGCGCGACGCCCTGGGGCAGGTGCGCTACGGCGACGATCAGCATGCCGAGGCGCAGCTCTATCTGGCAGACTACGCCGCACACCACCCCCCCGACGTCACGGCGAGCCTCGCGGCCGCCCGCCGGACGGCCGCCGGGGTGATCGGCTGAGGGGGGCACCATGAGCCGGGGCTACCGGATTCGCTGGCGTGAGGCGGTGACGCGGGTCACCGAGCGGGGCACCGTGGCGGCCTCCGATCGCCTGGAGCTGGGTGTCGAGCTGCTGCCCATCTTGCCCGAGGCCGAGATGGTGGCCCTGCTGCGTGAGGCGCTCTGCGACGACGGGTGGTCCCCCAGCGCGGACGGCGGCCTGGTCCGGCAACTCCCCGGGGGGGCAGAGGCGCGCCTCGCCGCCGACGGCCGCAGCGTCCAGCTGCGCATCGAGGGGACCCGGGCGGTCCAGGCCACCGCCGACACCCAGGTCGAGGCCCAGCAGGCCCTGTCGCGCAACGAGGTGGCGGCCCGTGAGCGGCTGGCCGCGGAGCTGGCCCAGCGGCTCGACCGGGCGGAGGCCGACCTGCAGGGGAGCCTCGCCGATCACGTGCAGCGCATCTACGTCCGGGCCCTGAAAGAGAAGGCGGCCCGCCTGGGCGAGGTGACGAGCATCGACGAGCGCACCGACGAGGCTGGCGGCCTGGAGCTGACCATCAAGGTCAAGGTCTGACCCGGTGCGCCGCACGCTCCCCCTCGAGTCGCTGCCCACCGACGTCACCATCGATCAGGCGGTGGAGGCGGCCTGCGCCGACGACATCGCCTTCATCGAGGGCCGCCTGCGGCAGGGCACCAGCGTCCTGGTCGAGTGTGACAAGGAGCTGTCGCTCCACCTCTACCTCGCCGTGCGCAACCGCCTGCGCAAGGTGCCCGACGCGCCGCGCATCCAGCTCATCGACGGCCGCCCCCGCAACGAGAACGAGGCGGGGCGCACGGGCCTGCAGAACACCCTGGCCCACCTGACCGACGCCATCCGGGGCTCGGTGGAGCGGCTGCTGCTGGTGCTGCCCCATCTGGACGTCCTCGCGACCACCCACACCGGCCTGACCTTCGAGGCCCGCGAGGTCATCCCGCTGCTCTACGAGAACCCCGAGGCCCTGCTCCTCGGCTTCCGGGATCCGAGCTTCCCGCTGCCGGGCGTGATCGAGCAGGTCTTCGGCGCCGTGCGCGCCGTCACCGGCATCCCCCGCGACGCCCTCCCGCGCCTGGTGACGCGCCGAGAAGCACTGTCAATCCGGGCAGATGCGTTTGATCCCTTCGCCCTCTACAAGTACGTCTCCGGGCAGAACCCGGTGCGGTGCCGCAAGCTCCTGGGCCAGCTCGCCCTGCGGCGCGAGGCCATGCCGGGCCAGGACCGGGCCAGCTCGATCTACCGCCTCATCCGCCAGCAGACCACCTCCGACGGGGTCGATCTCCCGCAGGTCGATCTGGACCGGGACGTGGGCGGCTACCCCGAGGTGAAGAAGCGCCTGCGGGAAGAGATCATCGACCTGGTGCGCCGCCGCGACGCGCTGGAGGCGGTGGACGACATCGAGCAGCTCGAGGCCCTGCTGCCCCGCGGCATCATCTTCCATGGCCCGCCGGGCACCGGGAAGACCTGGTTCGCCAAGGCCCTGGCCACGGCCCTGGACGCTACCGTCCTGGTGGTGAGCGGCCCGGAGCTCAAGAGCAAGTGGGTGGGCGAGAGCGAGCAGAACCTGCGGCGGATCTTCCGCCAGGCGCGGGCGGCGGCCCCCTCGGTCATCGTCTTCGACGAGCTGGACGCCTTCGCCCAGCGGCGCGGCACCTACTCCGGCTCGGGCGTCGAGCACTCCATGGTCAACCAGCTCCTCACCGAGATGGACGGCTTCCGGCGCAACGAGATGGTCTTCGTGGTGGGCACCACGAACTTCCTGGAGTCCGTGGATGGGGCCCTGCTGCGCCCCGGTCGCTTCGAGTTCCTGATCGAGATTCCGGCGCCCGAGCCGGCGGATCGCCGCGCGATCATCGAGATCTACGACCGCAAGCTCGGCCTGTCCCTGGCCCCCGCGCTGGTGGACCACCTCGTCCGCCGCACGGACGGCCTGGCCGATCGCAGCCAGGGGCTGCCCTACACCGGCGACCACCTCTACGCCGTCTGCCGCGCGCTGAAGCGCCAGGCCCTGCGCACCGGCGACGGGGTGTTCACGCCGGACGACGTAGATCGGGCCCTGGAGCGCCGGTCGCGGCGGCCGGTCGTGCTGTCGAGCCAGGAGGAGCACGTGATCGCCGTCCACGAGGCCGGCCACGCGCTGCTCGCGACCTTGCTGCCGGGGGCCACGCCCCCCGAGCGCATCTCCATCTCCCCCGACCTCGAGGGGGCGCTGGGGTATGTGCTGCGGGCGGCCCGGGCGCGGCCCTACGCCGTGACGAGCGCCGAGATGCGCGCCGAGATCTGCGTGGGGCTGGGCGGCTACGTGGCCGAGCAGGTGGTCCTGGGGGACGTCTCCATCGGGGCGTTCGCCGATCTCAAGCAGGTCGCCGGCATGGCGCGCTCGATGGTGGTGGACTACGGCATGTCGGCCGCGGGCGTGCGAGCCAGCCTGGAGGGCGAGCCTGAGAGCGACGCCCGCCGCGGCCGCATCGACGCCGCCATCGACGCCCTCATCGCCGAGGAGCTCGCCCGGGCCCGCGGCCTCATCCAGCAGCACCAGGCCCTGCACACGGCGCTGGTCGACCTGCTCCTGACCCACAAGGTGCTCGAAGGACCGGCCCTGCGGGGGGCCCTCGGAGGCGATCATGGCTGAGGTGACGCTGAAGCTGCGCCACGATCCGCGCACGGGCGAGCGGGTGCTGGTCATCCACTACGAGTCAGAGGATGACGCGCTGCCCCATGAGCACGAGCGCGATCACCGGGCGCTGGTGGAGTCGCTGCTGGGCGTCCCGCGCGCGTCGCTCGCCGACGCCATCGAGGTGGAGCGCGACGGCCGGGCGGGCGCCGCCACGCCGGTGGGGACGCTCGAAGGCGGGCGGGAGGCGCAGAAGGTGGGCGAGGGGTGAAGCCGCCGGTCTGGGGCCTGCGCCTGGCCGGGGGGCCGGCGGATCTCGCGCACCTCGACGCCCTCATGGGCGGCCGGCCTGCGCTCATCGAGGGCGCCTGGCAGACGATCAGCGGCTTCGAAGATGGCTCCTATCTCGTTGTTTCGGAACAGCTTTTCGACTTTGCGAGTGAGGCGATCGCCGCCGGCGTGCCCCTGGTCCAGCTCCCCCCCGAGGCGGGGCTCCCCGGCGAGGTGCGGGCGTCGACCCACTTGCTGGAGGCGCTGCGACCGCTCGCGGCGGGCCATGACGAGGTGCCGGCGGAGGGCTGCTTCATCGTGCCCGGCGACGACCCAGCGGCCACCCGCACCGTCGAGCGGCTGCTGCGGCTGGCCCGCCCGGACGCCACGCTGACGCAGTGGGCGGGACCGGCGGGCCCCGTCCTGGCCCTGCGCCTGGCCCACCCGCCCCTGTACCTGCTGCTCCGCGCCCGGGATGGCGGCGAGCCGGTGACGGCCTACGCGCGCTACCGGGACTCGAACCTGTGGGTGGCCTGGAGCTGGCAGCACCCCCTCGCGGCGGCGGCCGCGGCGCGCCTCGCGGCCGCCGGGACGGGGGCGCTGGTCGACGCCGACGGCCGCTGGCAGGGCGTGCCGGCAGTCTGGGATCAGCGGCCCCTCCTCGATTTCGCCGACGCCGCCTTGCCGGCCCCGGTCGCCCTCCTCCGCGCCGCCGAGGGCGAGCCCCTGCGCTTCACGGTGCACCTGCGGCTGGAGCTGGATCGGCCGCGTCCGCCCAGCCTCTGGGTCATCCGCGCGGACGAGCTGCCGGCGCTGCTGCCCCTGCTGGACGCCACCCCCCTGGAGGGGCTGGGGGCCGTGACGCTCGCCCGCATGCAGGGCGACGCGGGCGTCCGCTACGTCCTGCGGCTGCGGGCGGGCAGCGAGGACGACGGCCTCGCCGACCGCCTCTCGGGCCTGCTGGGCACCGGCGGCTACACCCGGGTGGCGGGGGCGGAGCGCATCTTCGTGCCGGCCGGGATGCGCCTGATGCCCCCGATGCGCCTGGAGGCCCTGCGCGCGGTGCTCCAGCCCCCCGAGAACGGGGTGGTGCTGGTCGAGGCCACCCGCGACGGTCCGCGCATCCTCCGCATCGGCCCCGCTCCCGAGGCGCCCCTCCGCGAGCTGGTCGACTACCTGGCCCTCGACAACCGGGCCACCCTGGATGCGCTGCTCGAGGAGGCGGTCTTCGTGCTGCCCGCCATCCAGCTCGATCGCTCCATCCGGCCCGTGGAGCGGGCGGTGCGGCCCCGACCTCCGGTCCGCACGCCGCCCGCCCGTCGACCCCGGCCTGCGGCGATCGCGGCCGAGCCCGTCGCCGAGGCGGGATCGGAGGCCGATCAGATCCGCGCCTGGCGCCTGGCCGCCGAGCCTCTGCAAGCGCGGGTGACCGCCGGCGGCCTGACCGATTCTGCGGCCTGGCTGCAGCTCGGCCGGCTGCTCGACCAGCTCGGCGAGCCCGATGATGCGGGCCTGTGCCTGGAGGCCGCCGCCTTCCACGCCGCCGACCTCCCGGCCGCGATGCCCGCGCTGGCAGCCCTGGTCGACACCCGCGCGCGCAGCCTCGGCGTCTCGGCGGCGGGCCTGCCCGACTTCCTGCTCACGACCGCGACGGCCGAGCGGCCCGCGCCCCTCGCGCTGGCGCTCCTGGGCGCCGCTGCCACCGCCGACGTCGGCCGAGACGCCCTGATGGATGGCCTGCAACCCCTTTTGATCCAGGGGTTTGCGCAGCAACACTGCACCGCGTCGCGGCGCCTCGCCTGGCTGGTGCTGCGCAGCCTGCACGGCGCCACGGGCGATCTGCTGGGCCTGACCCGCGCCCGGGAGGTGCTGCTGGGGGCCCTCAACATGGACGGCCTGCGGGAGGCCTTCGACGCCCCGCGCTTCGTCCGGCTCGGCCTGGCCCTGGGTGGCGACGACGGCACTGTGCCGGGCAGCGCCTCCGACCTCCAGCGCGCGGCCCTGGCGGCGGCGTGGGTGCGGGTGGAGGGGGATCTGGACGACCTCGACCTCCAGGCCACCCTGTACCGGGCCATCTTCGCGGTGGGCTTCGCCCAGGCCGGGGACGCCGCCCGCGCCCGCAGCCTGGCCCATGACGTCGAGGAGCTGCGGCCCCTGTTCGACCCGCCGGGGCGCGCGCTGCTGCGGCTGTACCTCGCCCGCCTCGAGTGCCTGGGCTCGGCCGACGCCGAGACGCTCTGGCAGCGCGCGGTGGCCGACGCGGTGCAGGGCCTCAGCGCCCGGGAGCGCGCCGCCGTCGACTTCGCGCGCAAGCGGTCGGTCTGGCTGGCCGAGGGCACTGCCGCGCCGAGCCGGGTGGACAGCCGCGTCCTCGCCCGCCTCGAAGACCTGGCCGAGACCCCCGAGGGCATCCCCGCGGCCCTGCGCGACCCGGGCTTCGGCCATGACTACCTGGTGGCGGATCTGCTGGACGGCGCCTTGACTCTGGCCCTCGGCACGGGCCGCGACGGCCTCATCGCCGAGTGCCGGGACGCCGCCTTCACCACGCTGGAGCGGCTGCACATCCCCGGCCACCGCGCCGCCGCCATCGGCTCCATCCTGCGGGCGGCGGCGCTGCTGGAGGACGAGGCCAGCGTCCACGGCCTCATCGAGCTCTTCGTGCAGCAGCTCCCCGAGATGGAGTCCATCGCCGAGATCCTGCGCGCGGTCGAGCCGGCCATGGCGGCCCTGCGGCGCATCGGCCTGGGCGGCGAGGCCGAGCGCTTCCTGCTCTCGCTGCGCGACGTCGCCCGCCGCGGCCACCGCGAGGCGACGAAGGTGGCGGTCTTCGTCGCCGACGGCTTCCGCCTGCTGGGGGATCACCCGGCCGCCGAGCGCACCCTGGCCGAGATCGAGGAGTCGCTCTACGGCCCGCACCTCGACCCCATCGCCCGGTTCGAGGGGGCGAGCGTGCTGTTTGGCACCCTGCGCGCGTGGCCGGTCTCGGCGCGCGAGATCGCGGGGGGCAAGGCATTGGAATCTCTAGAGGTTTTTCGAGACAACTTCACCACGCAGCGGTACTTCCGCCTGCACCGGTTCCTGCTGGTCGAGCGCGTCGTGGACGCCCTCGCCGACACCCGCGCCCATGGCGGCGGGCGGCTTCGGCTGTGGCTGGAGGCGGAGGAGCAGGCGGTGCGGCGCCGCATCGTGTCGGACTGGAGGAGCGCGCGCTGATGGCCGAGGACTGGACCTTCGAGGCCCTGGACGAAGAGATCGACGACGTCCGCCACCGGATCCTCCAGCATGGCCGGTTCCTGGCGGGGTTCTTCGTCGGGCGAGAGGCAGAGGCCGACCTGATGCTGCTGGCGGCGGCGACCCAGGAGCCCCTCCTGTTCGCCGGTCCACCGGGCACCGCCAAGAGCGATCTGGTGCTGAAGTTCGTCGAGAGCCTGGGCCTCGGGGCCGAGGACTACTTCGAGTACATGCTCACGAAGTTCACCGAACCCAGCGAAATCCTTGGGCCCATCGACATCGCGCTGCTGAAGGAGGGGCGCTTTCGTCGGCGCACGCGCGGCATGCTGCCCGAGGCGCGGGTGGTGTTCCTCGACGAGATCTTCAAGAGCAACAGCGCCATCCTCAACACGCTCCTCACCATCGTCAACGAGCGGAAGTTCTACCAGGACGGCGCCCCCGAGCCCGTGAACCTGCGGCTGCTCTTCGCCGCCACCAATGACATCCCCGAGCAGAGCGAGCTGGTGGCGCTCTCGGATCGCTTCGTCCTCAAGGTCGAGACGCGCCCCGTCAAGGAGCGCCACTTCGACGCCCTCATCGAGGCCGGGATGCGCACGGAGGCCAACCGCAACCTGGGCCAGCGCCCGTGGGCCGATGGCCCGGCGAGCTTCACGGACTTCCTCAAGCTCAAGCGCTACCTGGACCTGCACTTCGCGGCGTCCGGGCGCGCCGGCGACCACGCCCGGTGGTTCCCCCCCGCGGTCTTCGCCGAGCTGCGCCGCATCGTCCGGGTGCTCGAGACCGAAGACCAGGTGTACGTGAGCGACCGCAAGGCGGTGAAGATCTACAAGCTCATCCGCGCCCGCGCGTTCCTCCACCACGGCGGTGCCGTCCAGGCCGGCGACCTGCGGGTCCTGCGCTACATCGGCAATCGCCGCACCGAGTTGACCATCGTCGAGGAGAAGGTCAACAGCCTGCTGGGCCTCGATGGCTGAGCTCGACGAGCCGGCGGTCGAGGAGCACCCCCTCGGGCGCGACCGCCTCGTCCCGGCGCTGGCGGCGAGCCTGTACTGGTCGGGGGCGGCGGCGGACTGGCACGCCACGGCGCCCGACGCGCTCGGCTGGCTGGCCGAGATCTGGGGGGCAGGGGACGAGCACGTCCCCCTGACCCTGGTCCACGACCTCGGCGTGCTGCTCGTGCAGGGCCACGCCTTCCGGCTGGCCTCCGGCCGCGACCTGGCGGACTGGCCGCCCCAGGAGCAGGCCGCCCGCCTGGGCTATGAGGAGCGCGTGCTGGGCCGCTGGCTGCTGGATGGCAGCGTCGACGCCGCCCAGGTGGCCCTCGGCGGGGTCCCGCCCGATCGCCGCGAGGTCTTCGTCGCCCATGCCATCCGGCTGGCGCTCTCCGATCGGCTGCTCCAGGCCCGGCTGCGGCTCACCGGCAACGCCGCCCATGTGCGCAGTCTGGGCGGGAAGGTCGTCGCCGAGACGCCGAGCCGGTTCGACGAGTGGTCACCCCAGGACGCCGAGTGGCTGAGCCTGGCCGCCGACGTCCACGGCGCCGCCATCGAGGCCCTCGGTCCGGGCCCCCTCTTCGGGCCCGAAGATCTGTGGGAACTCAATCACTTCGCGGAGTTGCACAGCGAGTCCCAGCGCCTGGCCCTCCGGCAGCTCCATGGCGTCGCCGCGCGCCTCGGCCCCATCCAGGCCACCGTGGCGGGGCGCCTCCGCCGCACCGCCCGCGAGATCCCGGTCGAGGCCGAGGAGGCCGACCGCTTCCCGGCCGGCGGCTTCGACGCCCTCAGCCACCAGGGGCGCTTCGAGAACCTGGTGCGCTCCGAGGTCGCGTACGTGGGGCAGGGGGCCTCGGGGAGGTCGACGCCTTCGACATCCGCTATGTCGTGGGCGAGCTGCTCTACTACACCCGCGACGAGAGCCCGCTGCTGGACGCGCACCGCCACGTCGCGGTGGTGATCGACGATCTGGCGAGCCTGCGCCAGAAGGAGGCCGCGCTGCCGGTCCAGACCCTCGTGCTGGTCCAGGGCCTCTACCTCGCGCTACACGCCGATCTCGCTCGGACGTTCTCCGCCCTCGCCGCCAGCTCGTCGCTCCACTGGCGCATCGGCTCGCCCCTCGACGAGCGGATCGCCCGTGAGGAGGAGGTGCTGCTGCGGGCCAGCCTGGGCGTCGAGATCCGCCACCACCGCGTCCGCCTGGAGCTGCTGCCGGCCGAGGCGGCCCTCCCGGGACCGCCCACCCTCGTCCTCAGCCCGCGGGTCGCGCCCACCCGGCTGCCGCCCGGGACGGTCTGGCTGCAAGTCGCCGGCGCCGAGGCGCGCTTGACGCTGGCCGGCCGCCACCGCCGCCAGCGGGCCCGCAGCGCGGCGACCTTCAGCGCAGCGCGATCCCTGCGCCCCGCCCTCGATGCGGCCCTCGTGGCGCTGTTCGGTGGCGAGCTTGCGGGGGCCGGCGATGGGCGCGACGTGGGAGAAAAAGTCAGCGAGAACAACAGGTTGCCCTAGGTGTCGTTGCCCGCGCCGGGAGGATGCGCGACCTTCAACGGCAGGCCTCTGGCTGGCCGGTCGCCCACGCCCATCTGAGTTTTTCTGGTGGGAATGGAACTTCAGCCAGGCTGGTTCGTCTCACTCCGGTGCGCCCGCGGCCGGCCGCGGCGTGTACTGCAAGACGGCATCAGAGGAGGACGGTCGAATGGCACGCAGGAACCGCTGGCTCATCGCGCTGGCCGCGGGCGGACTCTGGGTCGGCCAGGCCCAGGCCGCGCCGGGCTTCAAGGGGGCGCAGCCCTCCGCGAAGCGCATCGAGATGGTCCGGCAGGCGCCGGATCTGGCCCACCGCGTGGAAGGCTTCACCCGGCTTCGGCAGGGCGACCGGGCCGCGGCCCTCGTGGCCTTCGAGGCGGCCACCCGCCAGGAACCCCAGGATCCCTCGCTCTGGCGCATGGTCGGCGACCTGCGCTTCACCCTCGATCAGCCCGAGGCGGCCATGGCGGCCTGGCGCGAGGGGCTCAAGCGGGCAGGGGACGACCGCCTCTTGCTGGAGCGCGTCCTGCGGGGCTCGGTGGAGTCGGGCGACTTCGCCACGGCGGCCGAGGCGGCGGATCGCCTGATCGGCGTGCTCGATCGCGACGCGGGCGCTGAAGATCGGGTCCGGGCCCTCCTGGCCTACCAGTCCGAGCTGGCCACCCTGGCCGGCGACTTCACCACGGCCGAGCAGGTGGCCCGCGACCTGATGAAGCGCGCCCCCGACCGCCTTGAGGGCCGGCTGGCGCTCGCCTACGTCCACCTGCAGGCTCAGGAGCTCGACGACGCGGAGGACCTGTACCGCGAGGTGCTGGCCGCCGATCCCGCCGAGCCCGTGGCGCTGAACAACCTCGGCAACATCCACTACCTGCGGCGCGATCTCGACGGCGCGGCCGGCTTCTTCGAGGCCATCCTCGACGCCCCCGCCGCCCGGCCGTACAGCGAGAGCGTCGCGCTCTCGAACCTGGCGGAGCTGCTCCAGCTCCAGGGGGCCTACCGGGGCGCGGGTGATCTCTATCGCCAGGCCATCGACACCCAGCCGGAGGGGGCCTGGGGCTACATGGGCCTGGCCGCCCTGCACGACCTGACCGGCCGGTACGACGAGGCCGTCGACGCCATGATCGATGGCTGGGAGCGCGACCAGAACCGCTTGACGCGCCTGAACATGCACTTCTACGAGCCCGAGTGGGCCTGGCAGCGCGACGCGCTCATCGCCGAGATCGAGGGCGACGCCGAGCGCGCCGAGCAGCTCTGGAAGCAGGTGCTGCACGGTGAGGTCGTGGCCCTCCACAAGGCGGCGGCCTGGCACCTCGCGGCGCTCGCCTCGGAGTAGCCGGCGCCCGGCGCGTTGACGCCCGCCGCCCGGAGGCGCTCGCAGCCCCTCGCCACTGGCCCCCAACACCAGTACACTGGCCTTCCTGCGACCAGCACGAGGCGTTCATGGCGATCCGGGGAAAGCTGGAGCACCTGCGGCTCTTCATGGTGTTCCGGAGCATTCTCGAGCGTCGCATGAGCGGCGTGCTGACGCTCCAGGCCGGCAACGTGATCAAGCGGGCCGAGATCGCCAACGGCTATCCCGTGCGGACGGCCTCCAACCAGCGCCAGGATGGCCTTGTCTATGCGCTGGTCGACGAGGGCCTGATCTCCTCGACGGAGGAGGTGGAGCTGCGCCAGCAGGCCCAGACCACCCGGACGCCCATCGATCTCATGGTGGTGCGCATGGGCCTCGTCGCCCCGAAGCGCCTGGCCGCCATCCAGCGCCGGGTGGCGCGGCACCTGCTCCTGGAGCCCTTTGGCTGGACGGACGGGCTCTACCAGTTCGAGGACCAGGTCATCCGCCCCGATCAGGGCGCCCAGGGCATCGACCTGGTGGATCTGCTCGTCGAGGCCGCGGGGCGCTACATCAAGGGGCCGGCGGCCACCGAGTTCGTGGCGAAGTACGCGCGGCAGCTCGTGGCCCCGACCGACTTCGCCACCCACCACGCGGCGCGCTTCGACCAGCTCTTCCCGACGCCGAACACCCGCTCCATGCTCGAGGCGCCCACGCCCTTCGAGCTCATCGCGCGGGTGCGGGGCAACCGCGATCTGGCGGCCCGCGAGGTGGCGGTGCTGGTGCTGTCCGGCATGGCGCGGTTTCAGTCCAACGTGAGCAAGGCCCCGGAGGAGGGCCGACCGCCAGAGGCGTCGGAGCCGCCGCGACCCAGCACCGTGTCGGTCCGCCGCGTGGCCCGGCCGGCCAACGTCGCGGGGACGGCCACCCGGCGCCCGTCGGTGGGGCCGGGCGCCGCGCCGCCGGTCTTCGTGAGCCGCACGAGCGCTCCGCCCGCTGCCGCACCGCCTCCGGCCGGGCCGACGTCCGGCGTCCGGCGGGCCGCGCCGCCGCCGCCGCCCGGCGCCCCCGGTGCGCCGCGCCGTCGCGCCCGCGACGCCCGCCCGCGGCACCGAGGTGGGAGCGCGGGCGCCCAGCCGGCCGCCTTCCGACGCCAACTCCAAGAAGGCCCCGGACGAGCGCGTCGTGGCCCGCGTCCGCGAGGTCCACCAGCGCCTCGAGGGCCTGGAGACCAAGACGCACTACGAGGTCCTCGGGGTCGCCAAGACCGCGACGTCTGAGGAAATTCGCAATGCATTCCGGGCACTTGCCCGCGAGTTCCACGCCGATCGGTTCGCCCGGTACGACCTCCCGCCGACGGATCTGGAGGCGGTGCAGCGGGTCTTCATCGCCATCAACCGCGCCAACGAGGTCCTCAGCGACGCCGCGGCCCGCAAGGACTACGACGCCGAGCAGGTGATGCGGGCGCGGGCCGGCGGCGTGGTGAACGAGGCGGGCGGCGCGGATCTGGGCCAGGTGTTCCGCGCCGAGAAGCTGGTCAAGGAGGCTGTCGCCATCATCAAGGCCGGCAACCCCGAGGCGGCTCGTGATCGGTTCCAAGAGGCCCTGAAGGCGACGCCGGACGACCCCGTGGCCCGGGCCGGGCTGGCCTACGCCGAGCTGCTCATCGTGTGGGCGCGCGGCCCCTCCCTGACGATGGCCGCCAAGACGGCCCAGCTCATGACCGAGGTCACCCAGGCCATGGGAAGCGATGGTGGCCGCGAGGAGCCGTTCTTGTACCTGGGCCGCGTCCACCGCCTGATGGACAACACCGACAAGGCGATGGCCGCCCTGCAGCGCGCGTTGGAGATCAACCCGCATTGCGCTGAGGCGGCAAGCGAGCTAAGACACCTTCAGCGCAGGCCCGCCGAGAAGAAGGGCCTCTTCGGTCTCCGGAAGAGGGGATGAGTCGTCGAGACGACGTGAAGGGCTACGTCCAGGTGGACGAGGCCGGCCGGATGATCGCGGTGGGGGCTGCGCTTCGACAGGAGCTGGCGGCGCTCGCAGGGGTGTACACGCACCTGCCGTCGGACAGCTCGCTGCTGCACTTCCAGCGGGTCGGGGGCACGCCGCCCCTCGAAGAGCTGCGCCACCCGATCGTGCTGCAGGGCGATGTGGCAGGCTTCGGCTCCACGGTGGACGTCATCAACTTCGTCCACTCGTCCCAGCAGTCAGGCAACCTGCTGTTCGTGCAGGGCGACACCCGCAAGACGCTGACGTTCAAGGACGGCCAGGTCCGCAACGCCACGTCGAACCGCGCCGAGGATCGGCTGGGGGAAATCCTCTATCGTTACGGGGCTTTGCCGCGTGAGGTGCTGGACCGGGCGGCCGAGGAGTGCCGTCGGATCCGGCGGCCCCTGGGCAACCATCTGCTCGATCGCGGCCAGATCACCCAGGCCGATCTCTATCTGAACGTCCGTCGCCAGGTCGAAGAGATCTTCTACTCGATCCTGCTCATGAAGGACGGCGACTTCTACCTGACGCGCAACCCGCGGGATCCCGGGGGAGGGCCGCTGGCCCTCAACGCCCAGTCGCTCCTCATGGAGGGGCTGCGGCGCATGGACGAGATGGCGTACTTCCGCGAGCGCATCCCCGAGGATGGCATGCGGCTCGTGGCGCGGCCCGACGCGGATGTGAGCGAGCTGGGCGCCCGCGAGCGGCTCGTCCTGCGCATGCTCCAGAAGCCGCGGACCGTGGAGCAGGTCTCCCGGGCGTGTCGCTACGGCGACTTCGAGACCATGAAGATCCTGTTCCACCTCAAGCAGAGCGGCCACGTCGACCTGGTGGCCGAGCACACCGAGCCGCCCGCGGCGGAGTCGGTGGAGGACGATCGCGTCGGCTCCGAAACCGGCACGATGGTGGACACCTTCAACACGGTGTTCGAGCGCATCTACCAGGCCATCGCCCGGCACGGCCAGCAGCAGGCGCTCCAGAAGGGTCTGGAGACGTTCCTGCAGTTCTACGGCTTCGTCGAGCTGTTCCAGGGGTGGTCTTCATCGACGGCAAGCTCGACCGAGAGCGCCTGCTGGCGAACCTGGCCGGCACCCAGATGGACAACCGGCTGAGCTTCCTGTCCCAGGCCCTCAACGAGCTGCTGTTCTTCGAGATGTTCGCCGCGCGCGAGTGGCTGGAGCGCGACGAGCAGCAGGAGCTCCAGAAGGTCATCAACCAGCTCTTCATCGACATCGGCTGAACCAGGAGCAGGGCTCATGGGGAGCACGAGGATCATCGAGAAGGGCTTGATCGGCTCCGCGGAGGCGTTTGTCGCGCCGGAGGCAATTGTCGCACAATGAGCATTATGTCAACTTGGACGTCGGGGACGATGCTGGACGCCGTCCGGGGGGTGCCCGACCACTTCGCTCAAGGTGTGGCCTTCGCCGGCCAGATCGGCGTCGAGGCCCGGGGCGTGCGCCGCGCCATCCTCTGCGGCATGGGCGGCAGCGCCTTCCCCGGTGATCTGCTGAAGATGTACAGCGATCCCCTGGGCGTGGATCTGAGCGTCTCCCGCGAGTACAGCGTGCGCGCCGCCGATCTCGGCGCCGACACGCTGGTCATCGCCTCGAGCTACAGCGGCAACACCGAGGAGACCATCGCCGCGCTGGCCGATGCCCGCGCCCGTGGCGCTCGCGTCGTCATCCTCAGCGCCGGTGGCGAGCTGGCCGCCATCGCCGCGCGGGACGGCCTGCCCGCCGTGAAGCTGGAGCGTCCTACGCCCGGCTTTCAGCCGCGCGCGGCCACCGGGTTCTTTCTGGGGGCCCTGGCCGCCATCCTCGAGAATGCCGGGCTCTTGCCGGGCGGCGCCGCCGCCATGATTGCCATCGGTGACGGCATGCGTCGGCACACGGACGGTGTCGAAGATCGCGCCCTGGCCCTGGCGAAGGCCCTCGATGGCCGCATCCCGGTGATCTACGCCACGGCCCCCTTTGAGCCGGTGGCCCTGATCGCCAAGATCAAGTTCAACGAGAACGCCAAGACGCCGGCCTTCAGCTACGCCCTGCCCGAGCTCAACCACAACGAGATGGTCGGCTACACCCGCCTGCCGGGCCCGTTCTCGGCCGTCGTCCTCGACGATCCCGACGCGCCGAGCCGCGCGCAGCACCGGGTGGCAACCACGGTAGCCACCTTGGAAACGGCCGGGGTCCCGGTCATCCGCGTCCCGCTGCCGGCCGGCGAGCCGCCCCTCGTCAAAGCCTTCGCGGCGCTCTACCTGTTCGACTTCGTGACCTGCGCCCACGCGGCGCTCGGCGGCATCGACCCCAACCCCGTCGCCATGGTCGAAGACTTCAAGGCCCGCCTCGGGCCGTACGTCCCCTGAGCCTGCGCCGCCCAGCGCGCCTCTGTCCAGCGCGCCTCTGCCCAGCGTGCCTCTGCGCCGCCGGGATCGCCCTGTGCGCCTGTCGGGGCGGCGATCCGCCCCCCGCGAGCGCGCCCGCAGCGCCCGACACCGCCGGCTGGCTGGCCCGCCCCGACACCCGGGACGAAGCGGATCTAACGCCACAAGTGGCTGATTTGAAAGAAGAAACGGCGTTATTACTGGGTGATCGGCAGGCCGCGGCGGCCGCGGTCGCGCTCTACCTGCACCCGGCCGCCAGCAGCCCCGGCGATCCCGGCTTCGAGGCCGAGGCCGTGCGGTTTCAGGGCAGCGTGCTCAACGGCGTGGCCCGGATCTGGGCGCCGCGCTATCGCCAGGCCGACCGCGAGGCCCTGCGCGTGGGCGCCCCCGAGGCCCTCGACGACGGCCTGGCCGACGCGCAGCAGGCCCTGGACGCGCTGCTCGCGGGCAGCCCGCCATCGGCGCCGATCTTCGTGCTCGGCCACGACCAGGGGGCGATGCTCGGCCTGCGGCTGCTGCAGACGCGGTTTCGCGCCGATCCGGCGTTGGCGCGTCGCCTGGTGGTGGCCTACCTCGCCGGCCTGCGAACAGCGCCGGATGACGTCGCGCCCTTCCCCGTCTGCGCGAGCCCCGACGCCACGGGCTGCGTGGCGGCCTGGGCCCCCGCGCGGCCGGGGGCCCCCTCCTCCGCTTGCGGCGCGGATCGCTGTCCGGGAGCGCTCCCCACGATCTGCTTCAACCCGGTGAGGGGATCGGCCGCGCCCGCCCCCCAGGCGGCGCACCGGGGGGCCGGCCCCGGCGGCGGGCTGCTCGGCGGCGGGTTCGCGGGCTTCAGCCCCGGCCTCGTCGCCACGCGGTGTGCCCCCGATGGCACGCTCTGGATCGACGACACCGCCGAGGCCCAGGGCCTCTCGGCGCGGGAGCTCGTGGGGGTCGGCGACGGCGACTACCACCTCCAGGCCGTCAACCTCTTCTACCTGGATCTGCGGGCGGATGCGGCTCGCCGGCTCGCCGCCTTCGAGGCCGGCCGCTGACGCTCAGAGGCGGGCGCAGAAGCCGAAGTCGGCGCTCTGACCCGGCTCGAGCTCCGCGTTGTAGTCCATGCCGATGAAGTGGACGAGGCCGGTGTCGGCGTCGGCCTGGGCGTTCCACAGGTTGTCGATGGTGCCCTGGATGTCGGCCTGGACGCGCCACCGCAGGCGCATGTCGCCGTCGTTCGTCACCCGCCCGTTGGCGCAGTAGCCCGTGGCCCACTCGGATACCCGCTCCAGGGCCAGCCGCGCGCCGACGGCGGGGGGCGGCTCGGGCTCGGGCTCGGGCTCGGGCTCCTGGCCCGGCGGATCGCCCGGCACGTCCAGCTCGCCGGGCTCGCCGGTGCGCAGCCCGAACGTCGGCCGCGCCAGGATGCCCTCCAGGGGACCCCGCAGCCGATCGCCGTCGAGGGCGTCGGCGCAGGCACCCTCGACCCCGCCCGAGGCCATCCGCAGCCACTGGGTGGCATGGCAGCGCGCCACCTCGGGCGAGGCCGCCAGGTGGCGGGCGAGGGCCCCTGCCCCGTCGAATTCCCCATTGGAATCGCGGGATCCGACGATCCGGCCCGTCGCGTCGATGGCGTGCTCGCCGTCGCGCTCCCGGTAGCGACCGATGCCATCGAAGTGCTCGAAAGCGAAGCCGATGGGATCGATGAGACCATGGCACCCCGAGCAGCTCGGGTCGTCGGCGTGCTGGGCGTAGCGCTCCCGGGTGCTGCGCCGCGGATCCACGGCGGGCGGCGCGGTGTTCAGGTTGGCGGGCGGCGGGGGCAGGTCCTGGCAGAGCAGGCGCTCGCGGACGAACAGACCCCGGTGGATGGGTGACGATCCCAGGGGCAGCGCCCAGGTGGTCAGGACGCTGGCGTGGGTCAGCACCCCCGCTGCCTGATCCGCCGGCCGCTCCACCGGCTGGAAGCCCGGCCCGACGGGCGGCAGGCCATAGTGGGCGGCCAGGGCGTCATCCACCTCGGTGGCCGCGCCGGTGAGCAGCTCGGCGAGGGGGGCGTCGGCCGCCCACAGCCGCGCGACGACCCGGTCGGTCTCCTCAGCCATGGAGGCGCGCAGGGCCGGGGTGAGGGTCGGGTAGACCTCGGGATCCCGGTTGACCTGCGGGAGCCGCTCCAGCCCCAGCCAGTCGCGGACGAAGCCCTGGACGGCGGCCGTGGCGCGGGGATCGGCGAGCAGGCGCTCGACGCTGGCCGCGCGGCCGTCCGCGTCATCGAGCTCGCCGAGGCCGGCGGCGTCGAGGAGGGCGTCGTCGGGGGCCGAGCCCCAGATCAGGTACGCCAGCGCGGTGGCCAGCTCGTAGCCGGTGAGGACGAAGACCTCGCCGTCCCGGCGGCCCAGCTCGGTGCGATACAGGAAGTGGGGCGACTGGAGCAGGGCCGCCAGCACCAGCCGGGCGACGTCGTCGGGCGACTCGCCCTCCGCCTGCGCGGCCTCGGCCAGGGCCCGGTAGCGCGCGGCCTCCTCCTGGGTCAGCGGGCGCCGGAACAGCCGACGGCCCTGGGCGCGGACGAGGGCGGCGCAGCCCCGATCATCACACGTCCCGAGGATGCCCGGATCGACCTGGGAGGCGACGTCCTCGGCCACCGTCCGGTACTGGTCGGCGAGCAGCGTGGTCACCCGCAACGCTTCGGCATCATTGGAGAAAACGTCGGCGCGGGGGTCGGCGCCGAAGGCCTCGGTGGCGTCGACGGTGACCCCGAGCAGGTCGCTCACCGTGCGGGCGTACTCCGCGTGCGTGAGGCGCCGCAGGACGCGACGCGGGGGCGTGTCGCAGTCCGCGGTGGGCGGCGGCGCGGGCGGGCGGGCGTCGGCCGTGGGGCCAGCGTCGGCTGCCGGGTCGGCGCCGCCGTCCGGCCGGGCGCCCGCGTCCGCCGGCTCCACGCCCTCGTCCAGGGCGCACCCGCCCAGCAACATCAGGGTGGCGATGAGCAGCGACCTCATGCGAGCAGCCCCGGCAGCGCATCGCGGCCCGTGGTCGGGTCACCGAAGGTGTCGTTGTCCAGGCCGAGCTGCTGGCAGATGCTGACCAGCAGCCGCGCGTGGCTCTCGCCCGGGTAGCGCAGGTAGCGCCCCCCTCGCAGCCCGCCCCCCGCCAGCACGAAGGGCACCGACTGGCAGACGTGGGCGCGGCTGTCGCCCATCTCCTTGGCCCAGAGCACGACGGTGTTGTCGAGCAGGCTCCCCTCGCCCTCCGGATCCGGCGTCCCGGCCAGGCGGTCGAGCAGCGCACCGAACTGGCCCGCCACCCAGCGCTCGGCGGCCACGAACTGGCCCACCGCCTCGACCTGGCTGTCGTCGGCGTGGCTGAGGGAGTGGTGCTGGTCGCTGTTGCCCGCCCACCGGAACACCAGCGGGCTGACGGTGTGGCTGAGCTGGACGGTGGCCACCCGGGTCATGCCGCAGGCGAGGGCCAGCACCGCGAGGTCGAGCTGGGCCGCCAGGATGGCGGGGGCGTTGTCGTTGTCGCCCGGAGCCAGCGCGTCGGGGGGGGTCGGGGCGCCGCACCCGCCGCCGCCCTCGGCCAGGCCGCGCTCGACGCCCCGCAGCGCCTCCAGGTGGGCCTCCAGCTTGCGGCGCTCCAGCTGGCCGACGCGCTGGTGCAGGTCGGCCAGCTCGGCGCGGGCCACGTCCAGCACGCTGAGGCGCCGGGCGCGGCGTCGGGCGGCGGCGGCGGGGCCGCCGGCGAGGTCGGCGAAGAGGCGGTCGAAGGCGCGGCGGGGGTCGGCGTCGGGGTGGACCAGCTCGCCCGGCCCTCGGTAGCTGATGCGGGTCTGCCGCCCCGAGCCCCACAGGTCCGTCAGGACGCCCAGCTCCAGGGACGAGAACCGGTCATCCGCCCCGATGCGGCTGGCGACGTACTGGTCCAGGGACATGCCCCGGGTGGGCGTCGCGGCGCCCCCCTGGTTGGTGAGCATGGCGGCCTGGCCACCCTCGTGGTTGTCGCCGGTGAAGAAGTCCAGCCCGTCCACGATGACCAGGCGATCGCGCCACGGACCCAGGGGCTCGAGGATGGAACCCGGCGGCAGCACGAAGTCGCGCTCACCGCCCGTGGGCCGCCAGTGCCGGTGGATGGTGCCGTTGGGGCTGAAGAACGTGAGCAGCCGCCGGGGCGCGACGCCCTGGGCGTGCGCCGTCCCCCCGAGCAGGCGGCAGAACGGCCCCGCCAGGAGCGCGGCGCCGAGGCCGGCGGTGAAGCGGCGGCGTGTCCAGGTCATGAAGCCTCCCCGAGCGCAGCTCGGCGCAGATCCGGCGTAGGGTAGCGCGGAGCGTGAGGGAATTGCACGCTCTCGCCTGGGGCCGTCGGCCATGGCATCCTGCGCGCCACTGGAGGGCCCCATGACCATCGACGAGCTGGTGGAGAACTTCGAGTTCTTCGACGACTGGGAAGACCGCTACGCCTACCTGATCGAGCTGGGCGACGCGCTCCCCACGCTGCCCGAGGGGATCAAGGTGCCGGCGAACCTGGTGGTCGGCTGCATGAGCCAGGTCTGGCTCGTGGCCGACCTCGATGCGGAGAATCGCCTTCAGATTCAGGCGGATAGCGACGCACGAATCGTCCGGGGCCTCATCGCCGTCCTGCTCGTCGCCCTCCAGGCGCGCACACCGGCCGAGGTGCTGGCCACCGACGTGGAGGCGCTGTTCACGCGCCTCGGCCTCGATCGGCACCTCAGCCTCAACCGCCGCAACGGCTTCGCCGCCATGGTGCAGCGGGCGCGCAGCTACGCCCGCCTGGCCAGCTGACAGGCAGTTGTCGCGGGCAGGCGTGGCCGGCATCATGCACACGCCAAACCGAGGAGGGGTGGATGGGACGGATCATCGACGGGCTGCTGCGCTTCCTGGAGGAAGACGAGTGGAACTTCTCCAGCGAGGAGCGCGATGGCCAGCACCTGGTGTTCTTCAGCTACACCGGCCGCAACAGCACCGTGCGTACTACGATCATCGTGCGGGAGGTCATCGACGTCGTCTGCATCCACAGCCGGCTGGAGGCCACCGTCCCCGAGGCCCGGCTGCCCCAGGCCGCCGAGTTCATCTGCCGCGCCAACCACGGCATGTTCATCGGGAACTTCGAGCTCGACTTCAGCGACGGCGAGGTGCGGTACAAGACCAGCGTCGATCTGGAGGGCGCCGAGTTCACCTCGACGGTGTTCCGCAACCTGCTGCACGCCAACCTCAGCACGGCCGACCGGTACCACCCCGGCCTGATGCGCCTGCTCTGGAGCGACGATGTGAGCGCGGAGGAGGCGGTGGCGCAGGTGGAGGGCCGGCCCGCGGGTGGGGAGGATGAGGACGAGGACGACTGAGCGTCCTCGGCGGCGCTACTGGCGCTGCACCTCGACCTCGGGGCCGCTGGTGGGCTTCGCGGCCACACCCTCGTCGTCGCCCAGATCCTCGGGCAGATCGGTGCCAATGGACTCGTCGTTGGGGATCACATCGACCGGGGGCACGAGGTTCTCGCTCTCCACGGCGGTGATGAACTCGTCGACGCCCGCGATGTCCTCGGCGGTGGGGACGAAGTCATCGGCCTTGGGCTCCTCGGCCGGCTTGAGGCCGTTCTGCACGATGGCCTCGATGGCCAGGCCGCGGGAGGCCCGGGTGAGGTAGAAGGCCAGGCGGGGGCTGCCGGCGGCGTTGGCCTTGCGGGCTGCGTGCTGGCGCACCACCGCGTCGCGCAGGAGCTGCTGCCCCTTGGCGCCGGCCTTCACGGCCTGGCGGGCCTGGCCGAGGATGGTGTTGGTGTTGCGGATGGCGGGCTTCACGAAGAGGATCTTCTGCTCGTCCTGAGCGGCCGCCTTGGCCGCCGTCTTCTTCGCGACGGTGGCCTTGGTGCCGGTGCCCTTCTTGATGGGTCCCTTGTAGACCGACTTGGCCTGCTTGGAGGCCTTCTTGGCCTTCGTCACCTTGGTGACCTTCTTGGCCTTCTGGGCGTGGGCGGCGGTGACGCCGTCGATGGAGACCGGGGCGGCCGCGAGGCCGAGGGCGAGGAGAGCGAGCGTGAAGAACCGGGTCATGGATGCCTCCTGGGATGTGGCGCCGGGATCATACGGCGCGAACGGGCTGCACGACAGGGGCTGATCCCGGATTCTTCAATCATCGCGCCCACGAGGCCGTGACGTACCGCGCGAACCCCCTTGCAGCCGGCGCCTGGAGCGCGTGAAGTGGCCCCCGTTCGTCCCCATGAGGTGGTGATGCAGGTCGTCTACGCCCACGAGCCGTTCCCGGAGGCCTTCGAGCAGAGCCTCTTCCTCGCCGGGCCCTCGCCGCGGGCCACGGGCCACCCGGACTGGCGGGCGGAGGCCCTGGCCTGCCTCGCGGCGCAGGGCTTCGCGGGGTCGTCTTCTCCCCGTGCCCCGCGGGGCGTCTTCCCCACCGACTACGACGCCCAGGTGGCCTGGGAGCAGGCCGCCATGGAGCGCAGCGACCAGCTGATCTTCTGGGTGCCGCGGGATCTGGTGGTGCTGCCGGGGTTCACCACCAACGTCGAGTGGGGGCGCTGGGAGAAGAGCGGCCAGGTGGTGCTGGGCCACCCGCCCGAGGCGGCCAAGATGCGGTACCTGGCCTGGCACGCGCGGCGGTGGCGGGTGCCGGTCTGCGCGACGCTGGCCGAGACGGTGGCGGCGGCCCTGGCGCGGCTCGGGCCGCCCGCGCGGCGGGTGGGTGCCGAGTGCGCCGTGCCCCTGGACGTCTGGCGCCAGGCCCCGTTCCAGGGGTGGTATGCCGCCCAGCGCGCGGCCGGCAACCGCCTGGACGGTGCCCGGATGGAGTGGTCGTGGCGCGTGGGCGACCGCCGCCACCTGCTGGTCTTCTGGGCCCTCCAGGTGGACGTGCACATCGCCGCCGAGGGCCGCAACAAGCACAGCGAGCTGCTCATCGGCCGGCCCGACATCGCCGCGGTGGTGCTGTACGAGGCGGGGGCCGCGAGCCTGGCCGAGACGCGGGTGGTGCTGGTGCGCGAGTTTCGCGCCTGCGGCCGCACGACGGATGGCTGCGTGCACGAGCTGCCGGGGGGATCCTCGTTCGATGGCGGGGCCTCGCTGGTCGAGGTGGCCGCCGAGGAGCTGGCGGAGGAGCTGGGCTTCCACCTGGATCCCGCCCGGCTGGAGCCGGTGGGGACGCGGCAGCTCGCGGCGACGCTCTCGGCGCACCAGGGGGCCGTCTTCCGGGCGGCCCTCGCGCCGGAGGAGGTCGATCATTTCGTCCAGAATCCGGGGCCTTACGGGCACGCCGGCAGCTCGGAGGTCACCTGGCCCGAGGTGGTGACGGTGGGGGCCCTGCTGGCGGGCAGCGACGTGGACTGGGCGAACATGGGCATGATCCTGGCGGCGCTGGGGCCGCGCTGACCGACCCCCGTGGACGCGCGCGGATGGGTGGACTACCCTGCCGCCTCACTCGTGGCGCGCAGGGATCCCATGGCCGAGCAGAGCAACGACACCCTCTATCTGGTGGATGGATCGGGCTTCATCTTCCGGGCCTACTACGCCATCCGGGCGTCGATGACGGCGGTGGATGGCACCCCCACCAACGCGGTCTACGGCTTCGTCCGCCTGCTGCTGAATCTGCTGCGCGACCGGGATCCCGGCCATGTGGCGGTGGCCTTCGACCCCTCCGGCGGGGTGTTTCGCAACGAGCTCTACCCCGACTACAAGGCCAACCGCAAAGAGCCCCCCGAGGACATGCGGCCGCAGTTCGCGCTCTGCCGCGAGGCGGTGGCGGCCCTCGGCATCCCGGTGCTGATCGAGAAGGGCTACGAGGCCGATGACATGATCGGCACCCTCGCCACGCGGTGGACCGCCTCGGGCCGCCCCTGCATCATCGTCACGGCCGACAAGGACATGATGCAGCTCGTCAACGACCAGATCTCCATCTGGGACGGCAAGGAGAAGGAGATCGGGCGCGACGGCGTGATCGAGCGCTTCGGGGTGCCCCCGGAGCGGGTGATCGACGTGCTCGGCCTGGCTGGCGACAGCAGCGACAACATCCCCGGCGTCCCGGGCATCGGCGAGAAGACGGCCGCGAAGCTGCTGGAAGAGCATGGCACGATGGACGCCCTGCTGGCGGCGGCCGATCAGGTGAAGGGCAAGCGCGGGGAGAACCTGCGGGAGTTCGCCGACCAGGCGCGGCTGTCGCGCACCCTCGCCACCATCGTCACCGACGCGCCGGTCACGGCCACCGACGAGGATCTCAAGCGCTCGGCGCCGGATCCGGACACCCTGGCCGGCTACTTCCGCCGCCTGAACTTCCGCACGTTTCTCAAGGAGTTCGGGCTGGAGAGCCACGCGGTCCAGCAGATCGATCGCGGGGGGTACTACGCGGTCCGGACGTCGGAGGAGCTCAAGACGCTGGTCCGCCGCATCAAGCGGGACAAGCGCCTCTCCCTGGACCTGGAGACCACCAGCCTCTCGACCGTGGACGCCCGCATCGTCGGCTTCGCGCTGGCCTGGGATCATGGCCGCGCGGCGTACGTGCCCGTCGGCCACACCGGCGCCGACGCCGAGCCCCAGCTGTCCTTCGACGAGGTGAAGGCGGCCCTCGGTCCGATCATCGAGGATCCCGCGTTCCCGAAGTTCGGGCAGAACGTGAAGTATGAGTGGCAAGTCCTCTGGCAGCATGGGATTCACTACCGGGGCTACGTCTGCGACAGCATGCTGGCGGCCTACCTGATCGACCCCAACCGCCCCGACTACAAGCTCGACGAGCTGTCGCAGGACTTCCTCGGCCACAAGATGATCGCCTTCGAGGAGGTCACCGGCACCAAGGGCAAGGACGCCGACTTCGCGGCGGTCGCGGTGGAGCAGGCCACGCAGTACGCCGCCGAGGACGCCGACGTGGCGCTGCGGCTGTGCGACGTCTTCAAGCCGAAGCTCACCGAGGCGGGCCTGGACCGCATCAACGACGAGCTCGAGCTGCCCCTCGCCGAGGTCATCGGGCGCATGGAGCTGCGGGGCGTGCGCATCGATCCCGATCTGCTGCGCGCCCAGTCGAAGACGTTCGAGGGGCGCATCGCGGCCATGGAGGCCGAGATCCACGCCCTGGCCGAGCAGGAGTTCAACATCAGCAGCCCCAAGCAGCTCGGGGAGATCCTCTTCGAGAAGCTGGGGTTGCCGGTGATCAAGTCGACGAAGACGGGACCCAGCACGGACGCCGAGGTGCTGGATGCCCTGGCGCCGATGCACCCGCTGCCCGCGAAGATCGTGGACTACCGGCACCTGGTGAAGCTGAAGGGGACGTACCTCGACACGCTGCCCACGCTCATCAACCCGAAGACCGGTCGGGTCCACAGCTCCTTCCGGCAGGCGGTGGCGGCGACGGGCCGCATCAGCTCCATCGACCCGAACCTGCAGAACATCCCGGTGCGGACGACGGAGGGGCGCGAGATCCGGCGCGCCTTCATCACCGAGCCCGGCTTCAAGCTGGTGAGCGCCGACTACAGCCAGGTGGAGCTGCGGGTGCTGGCGCACCTGGCCGAGGATCCCACGATGATCGAGGCCTTCCGGCAGGGCGTGGACATCCACGCCCGCACGGCCGCCGAGGTGTTCGGGGTGGCGCTGGCCGATGTGACCGCCGAGCTGCGGCGGCGCGCGAAGGCCGTGAACTATGGCCTCGCGTACGGGCTCACGGGCTTCGGCCTGTCGCGCCAGCTCGGCATCTCGCGGGGCGAGGCGGACGCCATCCACGCCCGGTACTTCGAGCGCTTCTCGGCGGTGAAGGCCTACCAGGATCGCCTCATCGAGGAGGCTCGGCGCACGAAGCAGTCGTCGACGCTCTTCGGCCGCATCCGGCCCCTGCCCCACATCGACACGCGGAAGTTCAACGACCGCCGGGCGGCAGAGCGCCTCGCCATCAACACCCCCATCCAGGGCACGGCGGCCGACATCCTGAAGTATGCGATGGTGGCGCTCGACCGCCGCCTGCGCGCCGAGGAGCCCGAGGCGCACCTGCTGCTGACGGTGCATGAGGAGCTGGTGGTGGAGTGCCCGGCGGCCCGCGCCGAGGCGGTCGCTGGGCTCCTGCGCACCGAGATGGAGGGGGGCCCACCTGAGCGTACCTCTCGGCGTGGATGTGGCGATTGGTGATAACTGGGCGGATATTCACTGATTTTCGGACGCGGTCATGGACGCCCCGGCACTCTCCAGACCGGCGCCGTGCTCGCGGGGCGCTACCGGATCGAGTCGCTCCTGGGAGCGGGCGGCATGGCGTGGGTCTTCCGCGCCGTGGACACCCACCTGGATCGGCCGGTGGCCATCAAGGTCCTGCGGGAGTCGGCCAGCGCCCACACCGAGCGCCTTCGGCGGGAGGCGCGGGCGGCGGCCCGCCTCGCCCACCCGGCCGTCGTGGGCATCCATGACCTGGGCCAGCTCTCCGACGGGCGGCCGTTCATCGTGCTGGAGTTCATCGACGGCGAGCCGCTGAGTCGGCTGCTGGCGGGCGGGCCAGTGCCGGCGGCCCGGGCCGTCCACCTGCTCGCGCCGGTGGCGGGGCGCTGGGCGAGGCCCACCAGCTCGGCATCATCCATCGCGACCTGAAGCCCGACAACCTGCTCCTCCAGCGCAGCCCCGGCGCGGCGGATCGCCTGCGGCTCCTGGACTTCGGCATCGCGGCCATCGAGCGGGTGGGCGAGGACACACCCGCTTCACCAGCGACGGCAGCGTCTTCGGCACACCGGAGTTCATGGCGCCGGAGCAGGCCATGGGCCAGCGCGCGACGCCGGCTACCGATGTGTGGGCCCTGGGCGTCCTGCTGCACACGCTCCTGGCGGGGCGGCCGCCGTTCACGGGCAAGCATGTGCCCGAGATCCTCTTCAAGCTGACCCAGAAGCCCCCCGACGCGCTGCCCGAGGCCGTGCCGGCCGCGCTCTCGACGCTGGTGAGCGACTGCCTGCAGAAGGAGCCCACGCTCCGCCCGGCCGATGGCGCGGCCGTGCTGGCCCGGCTGGAGGGCTGGGCCGCGCCGGCGGTGGCGGCGGTGCGCCCGGCGGTGGCGGCCGTGCGCCCGGCCATGGTCGCCGGACGGCCGGCTGGCGCCGGTCCGCCGCGATCGGCGGAGGGGCGCTCGCGCTGGGGGTCGTGGTCGGGCTCGCGCTGGCGCCGGCTGCGCCCGAGCCTCGCCCGGTGGTCGCTGCGGCATCGGCGGCGTCCGAGGTAGCGCCGGTTACCTCGCCGCCGGCGGCGGCCGCGGCGCTGGCCGAGGCGGACGCCCTGCTAGCCGAGAACCCGGCCGCGGCCCTCGTGTGGATCGAGAGCCACCCGGAGGAGGGATCGGCGTCGCAGCGCCTGTTGCGACGCGGTCTGGGCCGCCTGAAGGCGGACAAGATCCAGGCCGGCCTCGCCGATCTCGCCGCGGCCTTCGTCGACGACGCAGCCCTGGCGGCGGATCCGCGCGTGCTGCCCGCCCTGCTGGAGGTGCTCGACGAGCGGGAGGCGGACGAGGCCGTGGGCCTGCTGGCGGGCCCGGCGGGCCGGGGCGCCGGGCCCAGACTGCTGGCCGCGGTGGCGGAGGCCGGACTGCGGGCCCGCTGGCGCCTCGTCGACGCCCTCGAGAAGGCCGAGGCGCCCGAGGCGAGGCCGGCGCGGTTCGCGGCGCTGCGGCGGGATCTGCGGCTGGGTGACTGCGAGCGGCGCCGCAAGGCGGCAGAGGCGCTGGGAGCCTGGGGCGACGGCGCTGCTCTCCCCGACCTCAAGCGGGCCCGGGGCCGAGGGTTCCTGGACAACCTGTGCATGAGCGGCGAGATCGACGCCGCGATCCGCGCCCTGAAGGATGCGCCGGCTTCAGCGGAGTGACCGGCGGCGGCGCACAGCCACCGCGGCGACGAGCAGCAGCCACCCACCACCCCCGGAGCCGCTCGCGGAGCAGCCCCCTGCCCCGTCGTCCTGGGCCGCGACGCCCTCGTCGCCAGCGGGCACACCCGCATCCGGTGGGTACCCCGGCGGCGGACGTCCCTGGTCCACGGGCTCGTAAGGCTCTGGAACTTCAGGGGTTTCACAGGCGTTTGCCGCCGGCTGATCGTGGTACCAGGCGCCGTCTTCCCCTTGGTAGAGCGGGAAGGCGGTCTGGACGCCGTACCGCTCCAGCAGCTCGATGTAGGTCATGTCGGCGACGCCGTAGCCGCCCGGGTAGACGGCCAGGCGCGTGGCGTGGCCGGGCAGCGTGGCCACCACGGAGACGGGCGGGGGGCAAGGGGCGCCGCCGGCGTCCGCCATGGGGATCCCCCCGTCGGCCTCCTCGGCCGGCGGCTCCGGCTCGCGGGCGTCGGCGCCGGCGAAGAAGTCGAGGCTCCAGGCCGCGAAGTCCAGCCCGCCCTGGGCGACGAACTCGAGGGTGGCGCCCTGGCCGACGCCGCTGGGCCAGGCGTGGTCCAGGCCCGGCATCGTCAGCAGGGCCACGCGGGGGCCGCGGGCGTCGGCCCAGAGCGCGGCCTCTCCCCCGTCCACGGGCGCCGAGCCCGCCGGCGAGGCGCCGTAGGCCTGGGCGAGGCCCTCGGCGTTCACGCGGCCGTAGCCCTGGGCGACGATGAAGTCCCGCCCGCCCACGATGATGGCGGCGCGCTGCCGGCCCAGATCCGCCGCGGCGGGTCCCGCCAGGCGCGTGCACAGGGTCGCCACGGCGTCGGGGGTCGTCGAGACGGCCGCGATGGCGCTCGCCTCGGTGCCGAGCCCGGGGCTCCCCGCCACGGCGATCCCGGCGAACAGATCGGGCGCGAGGCAGCCCGCGACGAGGGCCTGGCCGGCCCCGGAGGACAGCCCGCCCACGTAGACCGCCGCCGGATCGACGTCCAGATCGGCGTCGGCCAGCAGCGCCTCGGTGAAGGCCAGCAGAGGCCCGGTGTGCCGGGATCCGCGGGCATGCGCCGCGCCGTAGTAGTCCCAGCAGCCCGCGATGACGCCCCCGCCCGGCACCCGGGGCAGGGCGATGATCGCGCCACGTTCCTCGGCCAGCGCCGCCAGCGCGGTGTGCTGCTCCAGGGCGGTGTTGCTCTGAGCGCAGCCGTGCAGCAGCACGAAGAGCGGGCGCCCGCCAGCGGGGTGCTGGGCGGGGATCGCGATCCGGGCGTCGATCCCGCCCGCCGATCGGCTGGACCAGTCGGCGCCCAGGGCCACCGAACTGAGCAACAGCAGCAGAAGGAAAGGCTTCATGGAGAGCACGATAGCGAGGCTAGATGCTGCATTGCAACATGCTTGGCGCGGGGGCTGCTGCGGCGCAGCATGGGTGGCCGCGGGGCGGGCGCAGGGCGTGGGCGCCGCAGGGCGCCCAGGTCCAGCTAGAACTTGTGGCCCAGGTTCGTCTCGCGGCCGCCCCGGACCGTGACGCGCTTCGACCAGCTCTGGCCGTCGGGGCCGATGAGGCGGATGAGGTGGGTGCCGGCCGGCAGCGGGTGGCGGCGGATGGGGGTGCGGGTGCGCAGGCGGCGCCCGTCCACCTCGACGTTGGCCCATGGCAGCGCGTTGACCGTCAGGTAGCCCCGGGACGGCCGCCGCTGGATGGCCCGGGTGGCGGGGGCGGCGGCGCCAGCGTCGGGCGGGGCCGCGTCGAGGGCGGGAGGGGCGGCGTCGGGCTCTGCGGGCGGGGCTGCATCGGGGAGGCCGGCGTCGGCCGCGGCCGGCTCGGCGGTGCCAGGCGCCGCGGCGCGAGGCGCGGCGTCGACGATGGGCTCGGCGTCGGCGACCGCGGCGTCCGGGCGCGCCGCCTCCGGGAGCACCACGGCGGGCCGCAGCTCGGCGTCCGGGCGGCGGTCGCCCGCGTCGGGGTGCAGCAGCGAGAACAGCAGCGCGGCGGCGATGCCGCTGAGGGCGACGAGGAGGAGCACCCACCCACCCCGCCGCGACGGCGCGGGCACGGCGCGCTCGGCGGTGGTGATGATGGCCGGCTCGGGCGGCGCCTCGGGGGCCTGGTGGATCTGCGTCACGGCGCCGTGGAACGTGGCCAGGGCCTCCTCGGGCCAGGCATCCCCCGTCGCCACTACCGCCGTGGCGGGCAGCGACTCCAGGCTGACCTGCGTCTGGGCGCCGGGATCGTGCAGGGCCATGGCCTGCGTCTCGTGCAGCTCGGGCTCGGCGACCGCCGGCCCCACCCGCGTGAGCCGGTCGACCTCCTCCTCGGCGAGGGGCGCGACCTCCACGGGCGGGCTGCCGTCGGCCGTCCCGAAGTCGTCGTCGACCTCGTGGTCGTAGTCCTCGCTGGAGGGCGCGATCTCATGGAGCAGGGCCGCCAGCTCATGGGGGCCATACTCGGGATCCACGTCCCACAGGCTGAGCTGGAGCACGCGGGCCATCTCGGCGGCGCTCTGGAAGCGGCGCTCCGGGTCCTTGCGCAGCGCCCGGGTGACCACCGCGTCGATGCGCTCGGGGAGCTCGGGGACGAACGCGCGCGGCGGCGAGGGCTCCTTGCGCAGGATCTGGTCGTAGATCTGGTACTCGTTGCGGCCCGTGAAGGGCAGGCGCCCCGTGAGCAGCTTGTAGAGCGTCATCCCCAGGGAGAAGACGTCGGAGCGGCCATCGACCTCGTGGGCCTGGGCCTGCTCGGGGCTCATGTACTGCAGCTTGCCCTTGATGACGCCGCTGCGGGTCTTGGTGCTGTTGTTCTCGGCCTTGGCGACGCCGAAGTCGATCAGCTTCACCGCCCCCTCGAACGACACCAGGATGTTGTGGGGGCTGACGTCGCGGTGGATGACCGCCAGGGCCTTGCCGGTGGAGGCGTCGCGCAGGCTGTGGGCGGCCTCGAGGCCCTCGGCCACGCAGCGGGCTACGTAGACGGCCGCGGCGATGGGCATGAGCTGGTCGCGATCGCGCAGCGTGCGCAGCACCGTCGCCAGGTCGACGCCGTGGATGTACTCCATGGCGATGTAGTGCTGGCCCTCGACCTCGCCGAAGTCGAGCACGGCCGCCACATGGGGGTGGCGGATGGCCGCCGCGATCTTGGCTTCGTCGCGCAGCATGGAGACGAAGCGCTCGTTGGCGGCGTAGTGGGGCAGCAGGCGCTTGATGGCGATGCGCTTGCGGAACTGGCCGAGGCCAGCCACCTCCGCCAGATACACCTCGGCCATGCCCCCCTGGCCCAGGCGGCGCAGGAGGCGGTAGCGACCGAAGTTGGGGCTGCCGGACTGCTCCATGACCTCGTCCGGACCGGGGGTGCGCGGGCACCCGGTGTCCTGGGTTCTAGCCCGAAACGAGGGGGAAGTCACGCGCCCCCCCCAGGCCGATCGGGCGGTGGCCCGGGCCCATGGCCAGGTGCCTGATTTCAATCGGGATTCGCGTCATCGGGCGGGTCAGGGCGGCGCGCAGCCCTCCATGCCGCAGACCTGGCCGTCGGGGCAGATGGCCCCGGTCGCGGTGCAGATGCAGCCGCGCATGCCGGCGCAGGCGTCGGCGCGCCCGCCCATGCAGGTGCCCTCGTCGGTGGCGCCGTTGCAGTTGTCGTCCACGCCGTTGCAGCGCTCGACCTCCTCGCCGAAGCCCTCGTCGGTGCGGCCATCGCAGTCGTTGTCGAGGGTGTCGCAGCGCTCGGCGATGGGGCTGATGCTCTGGGGGCAGGTGAGCCGGCCGTCCCGGCAGGTCTGCACGCCCGCCCCGCAGGCGCCGGGCTCGCCGGTGTCGCAGGCATCGCCCTCCCCCCGAGGCCGCTCGTCGACGGTGCCGTTGCAGTTGTCGTCGATGCCGTTGCACAGCTCCGGCACATTCGCGAAGCCCTCGTCGGTGCGGCCATCGCAGTCGTCGTCCTCGCCGTTGCAGGCCTCCATGCCGGGCGCGCCCGGCATCGCGTTGCACCGCGCGGTGCCATCCTGCCGGCAGACGCTGGACGCCCGGCGTCAGAGCCCCCGCCCGGGCTTGCCAGGCAGGATCGCCGACGTCGAAGGTCTCGTCCACGCTGCCATCGCAGTCGTTGTCGCGGTTGTCGCAGCGCTCGGCGGGGACCGCGCCGCACATGCCGCAGGCGTTGGAGCACGCCTCGTCGGTCATGCCGTCGCAGTCGTCGTTGCCGTCGCAGACCTCAAGCTGCCGGGGTTGCGGGGGCTGGACGCCGCAGCCAGGCTGGCCGCCCCGCTAAGATGAGCAAGCCGCAGACACTCCCCACCCCTACGGTGCAGGCGTCACCCAGGCCGAAGCCCTCGTCGGTGGCGCCATCGCAGTCGTCGTCGATGCCATTGCAGGTCTCATGGCCGGGCGGCCGGGCTGAGCGCCGCAGTCGCTGGTGCCGTCGGGCTGGCAGACGATGGTGGCGCGGCGCAGGCAGGCGCCCACCCCCACCTGGCAGGGATCACCGACCCGCCACGTCTCGTCCTGGCGGCCGTCGCAGTCGTCGTCGAGCCGTTGCAGACGTCCCGGAGACGGGCCCGTGGCGCCGACACAGGCCCCCAGGCGCCCCCGCCGCAGGTCTCGGTGCCGCGGCGGCAGGGGCCGTTGCCGGGGCGGGCCGAGTCGAAGCCGGGATAGCTGGGGAAGCACCGTCGCTCCAGGGGACCGCCCTCCGGCCGCTCGTCGACCCGGGTGTCGCAGTCGTCGTCCTGGGCGTTGCACGTCTCCTCCTGGGGGGAGATTTCCTCTTCGCAGGCGCGCCTTTGCTCCATGCCGGCGCCCTCGGAGGCGCTGCACCAGGCCAGGCCCTCCCGGCAGATGCCCACGTTGACCGAGGCGTCGGCGTAGGTGTGGCACGCGATCTCGGTGCGCTCGTCCAGGGTGCCATCGCAGTCGTCATCGATGCCGTTGCAGCGCTCGGCGACCTCGTCGGCCACCACCCCGAGGCACACGAAGCGATCGGCCGGCTCGACGGCGTTGCTCGGGCGCCCGTTGGTGGAGCAGACCAGGGGCGCCAGCAGGCAGGCGCAGGCGACGCCCAGGCAGGGGCTGCCGCAGCGCGCCTCGCGGGCCGGATCGTCGGCCGAGGTGGTTGGGGCGGCTGCTCCCTGTCCACGGTGCCGTCGCAGTCGTCGTCGATGCCGTTGCACCACCTCGGGGCCTCGGGGCGGACGCTGGCGCGGTGTCGTCGCAGTCGGCGGCTCCCGCGAAACCATCCCCGTCGCCGTCGGCCGCGCAGGCGTCGTCGCGGCCGTCATGGTCCTGGTCGATCGCGTCGCCGCAGCGCTCGGGAGCGCCCGGGTGGATGGTCGGATCGGCATCGTTGCAGTCGGTGCCGCCCCGATCCACGGCGGGGACGCCGTCTCGGTCGGCGTCGACGTCCGGTCCCGGGCAGCCCTCGTCGATGAGCTGGTCGCAGTCGTCGTCGCGGTCGTTGCAGCGCTCGGTGGCCCCGGGGTGGATGCCGGCGTCCAGGTCGTCGCAGTCGAGGGGCTGGCCGTCGGCGCCCACGCCCATGCAGACGTGCGGGGACCAGCGCGGCTCGATGGCGCAGAGGAAGCCGTCGCCGTCCAGATCCGACGAGATGCAGACCGGGTCGCGGCCATCGCAGTCGTCGTCGATGCCGTTGCCGCAGATCTCGGCGTTGCCCGGGAAGCGGCGAGGATCGTTGTCGTCGCAGTCGCGCTCCGCGTAGACCCCGTCCCCGTCGGCGTCGCAGGGCGGGTCGGACTGGTCGCAGTCCTGGTCGATGCCGTCGGCGCAGATCTCGGGGTTGCCCGGGAAGCGCCGGGGATCGGCGTCATCGCAGTCCTGGGCGGCGGGCGAGCCGTCGCCGTCGGCGTCGACCTCGGCGCAGGGGACGTCCGCCTCGCCCCGGCAGTCGTTGTCCAGGCCATCGTCGCACCAGGCCAGGTGGCGGCGGCGCTGGAGGTCGGTGGTGGCCTGCTCGCCGGGCAGCTCGGCCGGCCGGAAGGGGTGGGCGGTGGCGGCGTCGCAGCCGCGGGCCGCGCAGTCGGCGGGCCGCGGGAGGTCGTGGCAGTCGTTCACGGCGGCGGCCGCCGCCGCCGGCAGGCCGACGCAGCACCCGGTGTCCACCTCGCCCCGGGTGCAGGCGACGAAGAGGTCGCCATCGAGGTCGCAGCCGGGCGCGAAGGGCTCGAGCTGCAGCGCCAGCCGCGTCACGCCGCTGACCTCGCCCCGCACGGCGCCGAGGGCCACCGGCTGGTCGCACCGGCAGGTCGGGACGACGACGGGGTCGTCATCGCGGCAGGTGATGGCCCCGGCGCAGCCCACGGCATAGACCGTGACCTGCCCCTGGACGTCATCGGGGGCCCGCAGGCCGATGTTCAGGGGGCCGGCGGTGAGATCCACCCCCTGCTGGGCCAGGTCGAAGACGCTGGCGCCCACGGCCCGGTCGGCCCCGTCTCCCACCCGCAGAAAGAAGACGATGGCCTGCACCGACCCCACCCGCTCGCCCGCGCCGACCACGAGATCGAGGCGCGGGCCTCGTCCGTCGCGCACGACGCGAGGCCCGCGAGCAGGCCGAGGGCGAGGCGGCGGGCTACTGGCACCGGTTGTCCACGCACGCGCCGGCTCCGCAGTCGCCGTTGGCGTTGCAGCCGCAGGCCCCGGCCTGGGCCGCGCCGCAGATGGCCCCGGCGGGGTGGCCGACGCAGTCCGCGTTGGCTGCGCAGGGGGTGCAGGCCCCCTGGTCGCAGACCTGCAGCCCGCACTCATCGTCCTGGGCACAGCCACACTCACCGGCCGCCGCGGCGCCGCAGTTCGGGCCGCGGGGGTGGCCGGCGCAGTCGCCATCGTTCACGCAGGGCTGGCAGCGGCCCGCGGTGCAGAGCAGGCCGCCGCACTCGGCGTCCTGGCTGCAGCCGCAGGTGCCGCCGTCGGCGATCTGGCAGACCGGGCCCGCCGGGTTGCCGACGCAGTCCGCGTCGTCACCGCAGGGCACGCAGCTCCCGCCCTGGCAGGTGCGGCCGTTGCAGTCGCTGGCGTCGTCGCAGCCGCAGACCCCGGGCACGGCGGCCCCGCACACGGCGCCGAAGGGGTTGCCGGCGCAGTCGCCGTTCGCGACGCAGAGGACGCAGGCCTGGGCGACGCAGGCGGTGCCGGCGCAGTCGGCTGCGGCGTTGCACCCGCACCGGCCCGCCTGGGCGGCCCCGCACACGCCGCCCAGGGGGTGACCCGCGCAGTCGGCGTTCTGGGCGCAGTTGGCGCACGTGTTGTTCTGGCAGATCTGGCCCGCGCAGCTCGCCGCGGTGACGCACTGCTTGCACTGCGCGCCCACGCAGAACGGCTGCGGCGCCCGACACTCGGCGTTGTTCTGGCAGCCGCGGCACGAGAAGTCCGTGGGGTCGCAGGTGGGCGTGGGGCTGGCCAGCACGCAGCCCGCGCCGCCCACCGGATCGCACTCCTGGCAGGAGCCGGTGGCGGCCCCGGCGCCGATGCACTGCCCGCCCGGGCTCTGGGGCAGCGCGGCGCACTGCGCGTCATCCCGACACGCGGAACATCGCGGATTCTGGGCGTTTTCGCAGATGGGCGTCGTCGACGCCGGGTTGCAGCCGAAGGAGTTGGCGGGGTTGCAGGCCTTGCAGGAGCCGCCCGCCACGCAGGCGGGGCTGGCCGGATCGGTGCACTCGGCGTTGGCGGCGCACGCCCGGCAGCGGGCGGTGGCGGCGTCGCAGATCGGGGTGGCGCTGTTGGCGTTGCACCCGGCGCCGTCGGCCGGATCGCACTGGCCGCAGGCGCCGGTGAGGGCCCCCGCCCGCACGCACTGGTTGTTGCCGCCGCACTCCTGGTCCGTCCCGCAGGCCCGGCAGACCGGATCGGCGCCCGCCTGGCAGATGGGCGTCCGGCCGCTGCAGCCGGCGTTGTCGCGAGGATCACAGGCGCCGCAGGAGCCGTCCGCCTGGCACTGGCCACCGTTGCGGTTGCCGGCGCAGTCGGCGTCGACCCGGCAGCCCTGGCAGCTCAGGCTGCCGGCGTCGCAGTTGGGCGTCACGCCGTCGGGGTTGCAGCCCGCGTCGTCCACGGGATCACAGCGTTCGCACTGCTCCCCCACGCACTCGGGGCGGCCGGCCGCGCAGTCCTGGTCGTCGCGGCAACCCACACAGCTTCCGGCGTCGCAGAACGGCGTCTGACCAGCGCACGCGGCGCCGTCGCCGCAGCGGCACGACCGGTCGGCGCAGGCGTCGGCGGCGTTGGCATCGCAGGCCACGTTGCAGGCCTGGCAGCTATCGAGCGCAACGGGAACACACCGGAAACCACAGCACAATTCGCCCGCCTGGCACCCGGCGTGGCCCGTCGGATCGCAGGTGCGGCACAGGCCGTCGACGCACTCGTTCTCGTTGCCCGGCTTGTCGAGGCACTCGCCGTCGGCCCCGCAGGCGCGGCAGACGAAGTCGACGCCGCAGATGGGCGTGACCCCGTTGCAGGGCTCGTCCGTCGCCGGGTCACAGCCGCGGCAGCGACCGGCCACGCACTGCTGCGCCCCGCCGCACTCGCCGTCGTTGGCGCAGGCGCGGCACGACAGGTTCATGGGGTCGCAGATGGGCGACTCGGGCGGGCAGCCCGCGTTGTTCGCCGGATCGCAGCGCTCGCACCGGCTGCCGACGCACTCGTTGCGGGGACCCGGGCGGGCGGCGCACTCCGCGTCGCTCCCGCAGCCGCGGCAGGTCGCGTTGGCCGCGTCGCAGATGGGGGCCGCGGCCGCCTCGTCGCAGCCCGCGTGATCGGCGGGGTCGCAGGGGCGGCACTGAAGTCCACGCACTGGTGGCCCGGGAAGTCGGCGCAGTCGGCGTCGGCGAGGCACTGCACGCAGCCGAGGGCCCGGCCCTGGGCGTCCTCCCGGCAGATGGGGCGGTCGCCCGCGCACGCCGCGTCGTTGCCGCAGCTGCACCGGCGGTTGCCGCAGCGGTTGGAGGCCTCCTGGTCGCAGGCCACGTCACACGCCTCGCACTGCTCGTTGGCGCCGCCCCCCGTGGGCTCGCACGTCCCGCCGCAGCACAGCTCGTTGGCCGGGCAGTCGTTGTTGTTGCGGCACTCGAAGCAGCCCGCGCCGACGCAGTAGGGCGTGGCGCCGCCGCAGTCGGCGCCGTTGCCGCAGGCGCAGCTTCGGTTGGTGCAGCGGTCGGCGGCGGCGGTCGGATCGCAGGCGACCCCGCAGCTCTCGCACTGCTGGCCTGCCCCCGCGCCGGTGGCCTGGCAGCTCGGCGCCGCCAGGTCGCCACAGCAGAGCTGGTTGGCACCGCAGCCGGCGTGATCGGCGGGATCACAGGGCTGGCAGCGGTTGGCGACGCACTGGCTGCCACGCGCGTGGCCGTTGCAGTGGGCGTCGGTGGTGCACTCCACGCAGGCCCCTGCGGCGTCATCGCAGACGGGGGTACCGCCGGCGCAGGGCGGGTTGTTGCCGCACTGGCAGACGCGCTGGTTGCAGCGGTTGGTGGCCAGGGGATCGCAGTCGTTGTTGCAGCTCTCACACTGGCGCGCGTTGATGTTGGCTTCCTGGCAGACGGGCCGCCCGCCGGCGTTGCAGCAGAGCTGGGTGCGCAGGCAGCCGGCCTGGTCGCCCGGATCGCAGGCCTCGCAGCGGTTGTTCACGCACTGCCCGCCCGCCGGGTTGCCCGCGCAGTCCACGTCGGTGCGGCACTGCACGCAGACCCCGCGGGGATCATCGCAGAGGGGGGTGGCCGAGCCGGCGACGCAGGGCGGGCCGTTGCCGCAGCCGCAGGTGCGGCCGGTGCAGACGTTGGTGGGCTCCTGGGCGCAGGACACCCCGCACTGCTCGCAGGAGGCGCCGGGGCCGGCGCCGGTGGCGACACACTGAAAACCACAGCAAATCTGGTTGTTTCCGCACGGCGCCTGGTCGCGGGGGTTGCAGGCCCGGCAGACGTTGTCGACACAGCGGGGACGCCCGGGGAAGCTGGCGCCGCAGTCGGCGTCGTTGCGGCACTCCGCGCAGCGGCCCTCGCCGGCGTTGCGCCCGAAGACGCAGACCAGGGGATCGGGGCAGGCCACGCCGTTCTGGCCGCAGACGCAGCTGCGCGCCACGCTCTCCTCGGCGCCCTGACAGAAGTCTGCCACGTCGGGATCGCAGCCGACCCCGCACCCGGTGCAGTTGCCGGCGGCCGAGCTGGGGGTGCAGACGCCGCCGCAGCAGATGGCGTCGGCCGGGCACTGGGCGTTGCTGCCGCAGCCGCGGCAGAGGAACGGCCCCTGCCCCGCGTCCTGGGTGCAGACGGTGGCCGGCGGGCACGCGCCCCCCGCCCCGCAGCTGCACGTCCGATCGCGGCAGTCGTTGGCCCGGCCGTCGGGGCAGGCGACGCCACAGGCCTGGCACTGCACGCCCGGATCGGTGGCCTGGCAGACCCCGTCACAGCACAGCTCGTTCGCGCCGCAGTCGGTGTTCTCGACACACCGGCAGCTGCCGTTGATGCAGCGCAGGCCGTCCTCGCAGGCGGGGCCGTTGCCGCACCGGCACTCGGCCCCCCCGGCCCCCGCGGCGCAGCGATCGGAGTCGTCGCCGCAGGTGCGGCCACACGCGCCGCAGTTCTCGGGGGTGTTCAGGGGCCGGCAGGCGCTGGCGCAGCAGCCCTCGCCCGCGTTGCAGCGGCGGCCGCACTCGCGGCAGTTGGCGGGATCGTTCACGAAGTCGAAGTCTTCGTCGGCCGATCCATCGCAGTCGTTGTCGAGGCGATCGCAGATCTCGGCCTCGGGGAGGATGTCGCCGACGCACTCCCCCACCACGCCGTCGCGGCAGGTGCGAAAGCCCGCCTCGCAGAGGCCGCGCCCGATCAGCGCCGGATCGAGGCCCTGGCCGGCCTCGCCGAAGCAGTCCTCGGTGAACTGATCGATGCGGCCGTCGCAGTCATCGTCCCGGTCGTTGCACAGCTCGGGGCTGGGGCCGACCTGGCCTTCGCAGTCGCCGAACTGGCCGTTGACGCACTGGCGGGCGCCGCCCCGGCAGCGGCCGACGTTCTCGGTGGCGGGATCGAAGGTGTAGCACGCCTGCGCCAGCCCCTCGTCCACCTGGCCGTCGCAGTCGTCGTCCAGGTCGTTGCAGCCCTCCTCGGCGGGCAGGAGCTGCCCCTCGCAGGCCGTGAAGGCGCCGTCCTCGCAGCGCCGCTGGCCCTCCCGGCAGATGCCCTGGCTGGCCGCCGCCGGATCGCCGTCGAAGCAGGGCTCGGTGAGGGCGCCGCCGCCCTCGCCCTCGTCGATGCGGCCGTCGCAGTCGTCGTCCTGGGAGTTGCAGCTCTCGTCGAGACCCTCGACGGCCCCGCGGCAGGCGCTCAGGGAGCCCTGGGCGCAGTAGAGCGGGCCCCGACGGCACGCGCCGACCTCGCGCTCGGGGCCGCAGGGCTCCACGCCCTCGTCGGCGAGGCGATCCTGGCCGGCCGGAGGCTGGTCGACGGTGCCATCGCAGTCGTTGTCGAGGCCATCGCAGACCTCCTCGGCCGGCGGGATGGCCAGGCAGAGGATCTCGGCGCCTGCCGCCCCCTCGGCGCGGCTGCAGACATGGGGCCCCGTCTGGCAGATGCCCACATCGGTGCCGCAGGTGGGCGGCATGAGGGGACCCCCCGGGAGCTGGAGCGGGTTGCCCTCGTCGACGCGGCCGTCGCAGTCGTTGTCCACCCGGTCGCAGAGCTCGACGGCGCCAGGACCCACCCGGGGATCATCGTCGGCGCAGTCGGCGGGGGCCAGGTAGCCATCCCCGTCGCCGTCGGCGCCCCCGCACGGCATGTCGGCGCCGTCGCAGTCCTGATCGATGCCGTCGCCGCACTTCTCGGGCGCCCCCGGGTAGCGGCTTGCGTCGCCCTCGCCGCAGTCGTCGCCATCCACGAAGCCGTCTTGATCGGTGTCGCCGGGGGCGCAGGGCATGTCCCCGCCCTGGCAGTCCTGATCGATGCCGTCCCCGCAGCGCTCGGGTGCGCCGGGGAAGCTGCCTGCGTCGTGGTCGTCGCAGTCCTCGGGGGCCGAGACGCCATCGCCGTCCAGGTCGCCCATCACGCAGCGGTCGCCGCCGACGCAGTCTTCATCCACGTCATTACAGGGGATTTCCCCACGGAAGGGGTGCACGCGGGGGTTGTCGTCGTCGCAGTCGACCCGGGCCGGGTCGGGATCATCGCCCGCGTAGCCATCGCCGTCGCGGTCGGTCGCCTCGTCCACCTGGC
>JAWKQS010000025.1:0-124000 GCA_041389985.1 bacterium | reverse complement strand
CTTCCTGAGCAGCGATGACGTCATCGCTCGCCTGCAGAAGGGGGACGCCGGGCTCATCGAGGCGGCCTGGAGCTACACGAAGTCGGGCCCCCCGGTGGCGGCCCTCGCGGTGATCCAGGCGGTGCCTGCCCTCAAGCTGAAGGACGGCGACGCCCGGCTCATCGAGATCCTCAAGTCCCCCGAAGCCACGCTGCGCGGCGCGGCCCTCGACGGCCTCGATGGCCGCGACGAGAAGGCCGTCAACGAGGCGGTGCGGGTGGTGATGGACAAGGACGCCGACGAGGCGCTGCGCGACAAGGCGTCGGTCCTGCTGTCGAAGTCGAAGGATCCCAGCTACTCCACGGCGGCCCAGTACCACGCCCTGCGGTCGAAGGACGCCAAGGTGGTGGCGGCGGCGGCCGTGTCCCTGGGGGACAGCCCCCTGCCGGAGGCCGGCCAGCAGCTCATCGCCACCCTGGGCCACCCCGAGGCGGAGGTCCGGGCGGCCGTGGTGGCCAGCCTGCTCAAGCGCAAGGACCAGCCGGCGCTGGTGGCGGCCCTGAAGAACCAGGAGCTCGCCCTCGCGGCGCGCATCGAGGCCGCTCGCGCGCTCGCCAGCGGGGATGACAAGGCGTCGGCGCACCCGGCGCTGCTCTTCCTGGCCACCAACGCCAAGGGGGATGACTCGGCCGGCGCGGCCGCGAAGCTGGCCACCTTCGACAAGCCCGAGACGTACGAGGCGCTGGGCAAGGCCGTGAAGCACGAGGAGGCCGAGACGCGGCGGGCGGCGGCCGGGGCCCTCGGCCGCCTGGCGAAGCCCGCCGGCCTCGCCCTGCTGGCGGCGGCCAACGTGGCCGACGAGGAGACCGGCGACGCGATGCTCACCGCCATCCGCGCCATCTATGCCGCCCAGAACCTCGACTTCGTGCTCAAGGACACCAAGGAGTCCAACAAGATCCTCCAGCGCGAGGCCGTGGCCACCCTGGGCCGCCTCGTCGAGGGCAAGGCCGGCGCCAGCGCCCGCAAGACCATCGCCAAGGCCCTGGAGCCCCTCGGCGCCTCCTCGGATCCGCTCATCCGGGCCGCCGCCGCGCGCAGCTATGAGTCCATGCCGGGCGACGACGTGAAGCCGGAGCTGCTGAAGCTGGCCAAGGACAGCGCGGTGGAGGTCAAGCGGGCCGCCGCGCGCTCCCTGCGCAGCTTCCCGGGCGCCGACACGGTGGCGCTGCTGCTGGGCTATGTGGGCGAGGCCGACGCCGAGCTGCTGGCCAACGCCATCGACTCCTCGGGGCCCTCAAGGAGAAGGAGGCCCTGGACCGCATCGTGAACCACAAGGATCACAAGGACGCCCGCGTCCGCCGGGCCGTGACGGCCGCCCTGGTGGGCATCGGCAGCGCCCTCGACCAGGCGAAGCGGGCACCGCTGCTCTCGTTCTTCTCCGAGAAGCTCTTCGACAAGGACGCCACCGTGCGCCGCGCGGCCGTCGAGGGGCTGCGCCTGGTGAAGGACGCCCGCACCGTCACGGCCCTGGCCGCGCTGCTCAAGGACCCCGACACCGAGGTCCGGCAGGCCACCCTCAACGCCATGGCCTCCACGGGTGATCCCTCCGCCGTCGAGGCCATCGCGACGGGCCTCGAGGACGACCTGCCCGAGGTGCGCCGCACCGCCATCCTCGCGCTCGGGGAGCTCAAGCAGAAGTCGGCCGCCAAGGTGCTGGCCGAGTATGCGGGCACCGAGAAGGACGCCGCGCTGGCCGACCTCGCCCGCCAGACCGCCGCCGGCCTCAAGTAGCCCGCCGGCTCCAAGCCCCCGATCACAAACAACATTCTCGTTGTCGGGCGGGGGCGGGCGTCCCCGCTTGCCCCGGCTTCGCCCCTGGCCCCGCGTTCGGGGTATCCTCCTGGCAACAGGGGGGTGACGGATGCGCGGACGACCGGGGTGGTGGCTGGTGATCGGCCTGTGGGTGCTGGGCTGTGACGACGGGGGCGGATCGGCGGCCCCGCCTGGGGACGATGCCGCGCCTCCTCCCGGGGACGACGCGGCCGTGGTGCCCGGCACCGACGCCGGCCCGCAGAGCGACGCCGGCCCCGAGGCCGACGGCGGGGGCGGCCCGCGGGGGCGGCTCGTCATCAACGAGATCATCGCGGCGGGCGGCGAAGACGGCATCGAGCTGACCGTCGTCGGCGCCGCCCCGGTGGAGCTGGCGGGCTACACCCTGGTGGACGACAAGGAGGGCCGAGAGCCCGCCGCGTTGCCGGCCGGGTCGCTGGCGCCGGGGGCCTTCCTCTACATCGTCGCCCGATCGGACGATCCGGGCGATGGCTCGCCCTGGGTGCCCTTCAAGCTGGGGGGCGCGGACGCGGTGACGCTGGCCCACGCGGGGACCATCGCCGACCGCGTCGCCTGGGAGGACGGCGAGGCCCCGGCGGGGACGAGCCTCGGCCGCCTGCCCGATGGCATGGGACCCTTCGTGACCTGTACGCCGACGCCGGGCGCCCCCAACCAGGCCGGCAGCGGCCCGCCGACCGTCTTCGATCCCGACCGGGTGGTGGAGGTCCGGGTCGCCATGGACCCGGCCGACTGGGCGACCCTGCTCGCCGATCCCCTCTCGAAGACCTGGCTGCCGGGGCAGCTCACCTTCGATGGCGAGGCCATCGGCGAGGTCGGCATTCGCACCAAGGGCAACTCCAGCCTCAACTCGGTGGACCGCATGGGCGGGGAGCGCTTCAGCTTCAAGGTGGACGTCGATCGCTTCGTGGACGGCCAGCGGGTCCGGGGCGTCCGCACCCTCAACCTCAACAACGGCTTCAAGGATCCCACCCTCATGCGGGAGCGCCTCGCGTCCCGGCTCGCCGCCGCGCTGAACCTGCCCGCCCCCCGGACCGCCTTCGTCGACCTCTGGGTGGCCGATCTGCACATGGGCCTGTACACGCTGGTCGAGCAGGTGGACGCGGACTTCCTGGAGGACCACTTCGGCGACGGCGACGGCGACCTCTACAAGCCGGAGCCGCCCACCGGGACGCTCCAGTGGCGGGGCGACAGCATCGCCAGCTACGCGGGCCTCGAGCCCGAGAGCAACGAGGACACGACGGATCACGCCGCCTTCCTCGCGCTGGTCGCCGCCCTCGATGCCGGCGATCCGGGCGCCTACAACCGGGTGATGGATGTCGACGAGGTGCTGGCCTACCTGGCCCTCCAGGCCGCCCTCGTCAGCCTCGACAGCTACCCGGGCTCGGGCCACAACTACTACCTGTACGAGATCGACGGGACGTTCCGCGTCATCCCCTGGGACATGAACGAGGCGTTTGGCGTCTTCACCTGTGGCTGCGACCGCGCCCAGCTCGTCGATCTGGCCATCGACGAGCCCATCTGCGGCCGCCTGGCGGATCGGCCGCTGGTCGCGCGGCTGCTCGCCGAGCCCGTCTTGAAGACCCGCTACCGGCAGCACCTCCAGACGCTCATCGACGGCCCCCTCGTCCCTGCGACCTTCGAGGCGATGGTCGTGGAGACCGCCGACCTCATCCGCCCCTTCGTCCAGGCCGACGACCGAAAGTTCTTTACCGACGCGCAGTTCGAGCGGGGGTTGCGCGAGGACGTCCCCAACGGCATGTCGCCGAGCCCCGGCCTCATCGGCTTCATGGGGGACCGGGTCATCAGCATCCGGGAGCAGCTCGCGGGCCGGCGGCCGTCGGGCGGCCAGGCGGCTTGCCAGGGCGGTGGCGGCATGATGCCGGGGAACATGCACCCGTGTGGGGACGGGATGTGTGATGCCGCCGAGCAGCAGAACCCGAACCTCTGCCCCCGTGACTGCGGCGCCGAGCCCCCGCCCGGGGGTGACTGGTGCGGCGACGGCATCTGCGACGGCCGCGAGCAGTTCGATGGCGACTGCCCGGCGGACTGCCCCATGCCTTGAGCGCCCCGCCGGCCTCGACGGCCCCCCTGGGTTCGGCCGGCGGTCGCGTTCTAGATGCCTGAAATCAAAGGCGAAGTCGGCTCGGTGTCCGGCTGGGCGTAGGCCGCCAGCCGACTGGCCAGGGTGTCGAACACCACCCGTACGGCCGGCGCCGCCAGCACCTCTCGGTGGGCGACCACCCACATCGGGAGCGGGGGCAGGACGAGGGCCGTGGCGACCTCGACCAGCTCCGGGAAGAGGCGCGCGATGGGCCGCTGCATGGGCAGGATGCCGAGGCCCGCGCGGACGGCGGCGATCTGCACGCTGGCGTCGTCGGCGCGGACGGCCAGGGCGTCCCGCGTCAGCCTGGGATCCAGGGACCGGTAGGCGCGCTCGCCCCAGGCGCTGCGGTCGAAGCCGATGATGCCGTGGCCGCGGCCGAGGGCCTCGTCGAGGCTGGCCGGGACGCCATGGGCGTCGACGTAGCTGCGGCTGGCGAAGCAGCCCAGGGCGATGTTGCCAGCCAGGCGGCCGACGAGGTCGAGCTGCTCCGGCCGGAACATCCGGACGGCGACGTCGGCGTCCGCCGTGAGCAGGTCCGCCGCGCGCAGGTCGACGTCGATCTCGAAGATCAGCTCGGGGTGCGTCGCCCGCAGCGCGGCGAGGATGGGGGGCAGGGCGAAGGTCCCGATGGGCGGGGCGGCCGCGATGCGGATGGTGCCTCGCAGGGCATCCTGGTCGGCCCGCAGCGTCCGCAGGGCCTCTCCCAGGCCCGCCGCCACCCGGGCAGCCTGGGCGGCGAGCGTCCGGCCGGTCTCGGTCAGCGCGACGCCCCGCGGCGATCGGATGACCAGCGGAGCGCCGATCGAGGCCTCCAGCTCCGCCACCTGGCGACCGACCGTGGGCTGGCTGGAGCCCAGCTCCTCGGCGGCCCGGGTCAGGGAGCCCGCGTCGGCCACGGCCAGGAACACCCGCAGCAGGTCCCAGTTTAAGTCATTCATGATTGAATGATAAAGGCTCAAACCCAGCTCTTCTAGCACGAATCTGAATCAGAGAGGCTGTGGTCACCACCCCAGGAGGTCTCTCATGCGCATCTTCGCCGCTCTGCTGCTCGTCGTCGCCCTGCCCGCCCACGCCGCCCTCGGGGTCGAGGAGGAGGTCACCCGGGTGGACGTCGAGGTGGATCCCGTCGCCTATGCCCTCGACGGGTTCTCGCTGCACGTGGGGCTGGGTCGCGCTGCCTGGCGCCTCGACCTGGGGGCGTTCGCCGCGACGATGCCGGTCTTCGCCCATGGCCAGGACGGCTTCGACGTCGCGTTCTCGGGCTTCGGGGTCAAGCTGGATCGGACCTTCGGGGCGGAGGGCATGGGGCTCGCGCTGGGCGTCGACGCCGGCCTCGCCCGCGTGCGCGTGGCCCGCGGCGAGCTGGCCAGCGAGGTGCTCCAGGGCACCGTGGGCGCCCGGGTCGGCTACCGGCTGCCCCTCGGGCAGCACTTCTTCCTCATGCCGTGGGTCGGCGTGGGGGCCTACGTCGGCGACGACCGCGTGCCGGTGGGGGACGCGACCTTCGAGCAGGCGCGGGCCTTCGTCTTCCCCACGGTGCACCTCGGCTACCGGGTGCGCTGATCCCGTGGGCTCGTCACGCGCGCTGGCGGTCGCGCTCGGCGCACAGGGCCCGCAGGCGGTCGAACGTCGCGTCGATCACCGCGCGTCGCTCGGCCTTGAACTCCGGCCCCGCCAGGCCATCGAAGTAGGCGCTCCAGCCCGCCAGCCACCGCACCAGCACCGGCTCCAGGTCGGCCAGCGACGGCAGATCCCAGAGGCTCAGGCACTTCGCGGCGCCGAGGGCGCCGAGCCACTCCAGGTCGACGAAGAGCGCGTCGTGGTCCGACTCGTCGGCCTCCCAGCTCGTCGGAGACCGCAGCGCGGTCCAGACGTCTTCGATGAGCGCTCGCGAGCGCTCGGCGAGGTGGTCCAGCGCGCCGTCGCTGTCCAGGTTGCCGCTCCCCCAGGTGCCCATGCCGCCTCCTTGGTCGAGGCGCCATGGAAGCACTCGCTCCCGGGGCTGTCCAGCGGCGCAGGCGCTCGTCAGCCGTCCCGACGGGCGGCCCGGGCCCGGGCAGCCGCGGCGAAGGCGTCGCGATCGCGGGGCGCCGCGCTGGTGGTCAGGGTCGCGACCAGCCGGGCGGTCGCCTCCGTGATCTCGGCGACGGCGGCGCTGAAGGCCGCCTCGTTGGCCCGCGACGGCCGCGTGAACCCCGCGATCTTGCGGACATACTGGAGCGCGGCGGCCTCGATCTCCTCGGCGGTGGCCGGCGGATCGAAGTTGAAGAGCGTGTGGATGGAGCGACACATGAGGCCTCCGTGGCAGATTCGATCGGGACACCAGCGCCCGGCCCGGCGCGCGGGCGGGCCGGGGTTGACTTCCGGCGGCCGAAAACGGAGTGTCCCCGTGCTGCGCCGCCAGGAGCTCCCATGCGCTTTGAGCACGTGTCCGTCGTCGATGTCCACCGCGTCGTGGCACCCATCCGCGTGGCATCCGCAGAGATCGAGGCGCGCCTCGCCGCCACCATGGACCGCATCGGCATGCGCGGTGGGATCCTGCAGGGCACGGCGGGCATCGACGCGCGGCGCTTCTGGGAGCCCGGCGTGCAGCCCAGCGACGCGGCGACCCGGGCGGCCGAGGGCCTGCTGGCCCGGGTGGACGTGCCGCGGGAGCGGATCGGGGTCGTGTTCAGCACCTCGGTGTGTCGCGACTTCCTGGAGCCGTCGACCGCGTGCCTCGTCCACGGCAACCTGGGGCTCTCCCCGGCCTGCCTGAACTTCGACCTGGGCAACGCCTGCCTGGCCTTCATCAACGCCATGGATCTGGCGGGGGCGATGATCGAGCGGCGGGCCGTGGACTACGCCCTCATCGTCGACGGCGAGAACAGCCGGCATGTGGTCGAGGCCACCATCGCCCGGCTCGCGGCGCCGACCTGCACGGCGGAGATGTTTCGCGACCAGTTCGCGACGCTGACGCTGGGGTCGGGGGGGGTGGCCATGCTGCTCGCCCACTCGAGCCTGGCCCCCGACGGGCACCCATTCGTCGGCGCGGTGAGCCGGGCGGCCACCGAGCACAACCGCCTCTGCCACGGCCAGAACGACGAGATGGTCACCGACACCCGCACCCTGCTCGTCGAGGGGCTGAAGCTGGCCGCGAAGACGTACGCCCTGGCCTGCGAGACGCTGGGCTGGGGGCCGGGAGTCCTCGACCACCACCACATCCACCAGGTCAGCCGTGTGCACACCGACCAGCTCGCCCGCACGCTGCGGATCACCGTGAACGAGGCCGATCTGATCTTCCCCGAGCAGGGGAACATCGGGCCGGCCTCGGTGCCGACCGTGCTGGCCCAGGCGGCGGCCGAGGGGCGCCTGCAGCGGGGGGAGCGCATCGGCCTGCTGGGCATCGGCAGCGGCCTGAACTGCTCGATGGCGGAGATCCTGTGGTAGCCGAGGTCAAGGTCGATCCGGCCCTGTACCCGTTCGAGGGGAACGCCTTCGACGTGGGCGGCCTGGATCTGCACTACCTGGACGAGGGCGAGGGCGACGCCGTGGTGATGGTCCACGGCAACCCGACCTGGTCGTTCTACTACCGCGAACTCATTCAGGAACTTCGCCTCGACCACCGCGTGGTGGTGCCCGATCACATCGGCTGTGGGCGCTCCGACAAGCCGGGGGACGATCGCTATCCCTACACCCTCGCCCGGCGGGTGGAAGACCTGACCGCCCTGCTGGACCACCTGGCGCTGCGCGACGTGACGCTCGTGGTCCACGACTGGGGCGGGATGATCGGCATGGCCTGGGCCGTGCGGCACGCCGAGCGGGTGAAGCGGCTGATCATCCTGAACACCGCGGCCTTCCCGAAGCCGGCCACCAAGAAGATGCCGTGGTCGCTCACCCTCGCCCGGGAGTGGTCGCTGGGGACGCTCCTCGTGCGCGGGTTCAACGCCTTCAGCCGGGGGGCCACCCGGGCGGCGACCACCCACCGCCTGCCGCGGCGCGTGCGGGACGCCTACTGCGCGCCGTACGACTCCTGGGCCAACCGCATCGCCACCCTGCGCTTCGTCCAGGACATCCCCCTCAGCCCGGCCGATCCGGCCTGGGCGGTGGTGGCCGAGACCGAGGCGGGGCTGGCGCAGTTCGTCGACACCCCGACGCTCATCTGCTGGGGTGAGCAGGACTTCGTCTTCGACCACCACTTCCTGGCGGTCTGGCAGCAGCACCTGCCCCACGCGGAGGTGGAGCGCTACGCCGACGCCGGCCACTACGTCCTGGAGGACGCCCGCGACGCCATCCTGCCTCGCGTCCGGCGCTTCCTGGCCGACCACCCGCTGGAGCGCTGACGCCCATGGCCGCGCCGACGAACATCGCCGGCTTCCTGCCCGCCATGGCGGCGGCACGCCCCGACGCCCCCGCCATCGTCTTCCCCCACGGTCGCGATGCCCACGGCAAGGTGGCCTACACCCACTACACCTACGCCCAGCTCGACGCCGAGAGCGACGCCATCGCCCGCGGGCTGGCCGCGATCGGCGTGGGCCGCGGCGTGCGCGCCGCGCTGATGGTCCGGCCCAGCCTCGAGTTCTTCGCCCTCACGTTCGGGCTCTTCAAGGCGGGCGTCGTGCCGGTGATGATCGATCCCGGCATCGGCCTCAAGGCCCTCAAGACCTGCCTGGCCGAGGCGGCCCCCGAGGCGTTCATCGGCATCCCCGCCGCCCACGTGGCCCGGCTGGTCCTCGGGTGGGCGCGATCGAGCCTGAAGATCCACGTCACCGTCGGGCGGCGCCTCTTCTGGGGTGGCCACACCCTGGCCCAGGTGAAGGCCCGGGGGCGCCAGTCGGATGCGCCGGCCATGGCGCCGACCGAGGCCGATGAGCTGGCGGCCATCCTCTTCACCAGCGGCAGCACGGGCGTGCCCAAGGGGGTGGCCTACCAGCACCGCCACTTCGTCGCCCAGGTGGAGCTGATCCGGGACGCGTATGACATCCGGCCCGGCGAGATCGACCTGCCGACCTTCCCGCTCTTCGCCCTGTTCGATCCGGCCCTGGGCATGACGACCATCGTGCCCGACATGGACGCCACCCGGCCTGCGCAGGTGGATCCCGCCCGGATCTTCGAGGCGATCCGGGACTTTGGCGTGACCAACATGTTCGGATCGCCCGCCCTCCTCAACACCGTCGGCCGGGCCGGGGAGGCCCAGGGGATCGAGCTGCCGAGCCTGCGCCGTGTGATCTCGGCCGGGGCGCCGGTGACGGCGGCGGTGCAGGCCCGGTTCCTGGGCATGCTGCCCGCCGGCGCCCGCATCCACACCCCCTACGGCGCGACCGAGGCGCTGCCGGTGGCGACGGTGGCCAGCGATGAGCTGCTGACGGAGGCCGTGCGGGCGGCCACCGACGCGGGCGCCGGGGTGCTGGTGGGGCGGCCGCTGCCGGTCAACGATGTGCGGATCATCCGCATCGTCGACGGGGCGATCGAGGCCTGGACCGATGACCTGCCGGTGCCCGATGGCACCATCGGCGAGATCACGGTGGTGGGGCCCACCGTCACCGAGAGCTACGACCACCGCCCCGCGTCCACCGCCCTGGCCAAGATCCGCCACGGCGAGGCCATCCGCCACCGCATGGGGGACGTCGGCTACCTGGACGCCGAGGGCCGCCTCTGGTTCTGCGGGCGGATGGCCCACCGCGTCGAGACCCCGGCGGGCACCCTCTTCAGCGTGCCGTGCGAGTCCATCTTCAACACCCACCCGGGGGTGTATCGGACGGCGCTGGTCGGGGTGCAGCGGGGAGGCGTCGTGGCGCCGGCCCTGTGCGTCGAGCGGGAGCCGGGCGGGACCCAGAGCGAGGCCGAGCTGCGCGCCGGCCTGCTGGCCATCGGCGCCCGGCACGAGCAAACCCGCGAGATCAAAGAGGTTCACTTCCACCCGGGCTTCCCCGTGGACATCCGCCACAACGCGAAGATCCGGCGCGAGGCCCTGGCGGTCTGGGCTCAGGGGCGGGGCTGATGGGGCGCGTGCTCGTCACGGGGGGGGGCGGGTTCCTCGGCGGGGCCGTGGTGGATCGGCTGCTGGCCCGCGGGCTGGAGGTGCGCAGCTTCGCGCGGGGCGCCTACCCGGCGCTGGCCGCGCGGGGGGTCGAGGTCCACCAGGGCGATCTGGCCGACGCCGCTGCGGTCTCGGCGGCCGTGGCCGGCTGCGAGGCGGTCATCCATGTGGCGGCGCTGCCCGGCGTCTGGGGCCCCGCCTCGGCGTTCGAGCGCGCCAACACGTTGGGAACACAGCACATTCTGGACGCGTGCCGCGCCCATGGGGTGGGTCGCCTCGTCTACACGAGCACGCCGAGCGTGGTGCACGCCGGGGGTGACATCGAGGGCGCCGACGAGTCGCTGCCCTACCCGGACCACTTCGCGACCCACTACCCGCGCACCAAGGCCGCCGCCGAGCGCGCGGTGCTGGCGGCCAACGGCCCCGATCTGGCGACCATCGCCCTGCGGCCGCACCTCATCTGGGGCCCGGGCGACAACCACCTGGTGCCTCGCATCCTGGCCCGGGCGCGCGCCGGGCGGCTGCGGCTGGTGGGTGGGGGCAAGAAGCTCGTCGACACCACCTACATCGACAACGCGGCCGACGCACACCTCGACGCGCTGGATCGCCTGACGCCCCGGTCGGCCAGCGCCGGCCGCGCCTACTTCATCAGCAACGGCGAGCCGCGCCCCATGGCCGACATCATCAACGCCATGCTGGCGGCGGGCGGGCTCGGGCCCTGCACCCGGACCATCTCGCCGCGGGCCGCCTGGGCCGTGGGGGCGGTGCTGGAGGGCGTGTTCGGCCTGCTGCGCCTAGAGCGCGAGCCGCCGATGACGCGGTTCGTGGCGGAGCAGCTCTCGACGGCGCACTGGTATGACATCTCGGCCGCCCGCCGTGACCTGGGCTACGCCCCCGCCGTTTCGCTGGATGAGGGCTTTCGGCGTCTGCAGGCTGCCCTCGCCGCGCCGACGGGGCTGCTGGGGGCGGGCTGACCCGGGCCGCCGGCTCAGGCCGTCAGGAAGTCGACCACCTCGGCCACGACGGCGGCGTCGCGGACGACCCGGCGATGCCCGAGGCCGCGGGTGATGCGCAGGGTCGATCCGGCCCACCCGGCCGCGATGGCGCGCCCCTCGGCGGCGGGCACCTCGGCGTCGTCGGCGTCGTGCACCACCAGCAGGGGGACCGGGGCAGGGGGCCTCACGATGGCCGCGTGCACGTCGTCGAGCGCGATCCCGAGGCGGGCCTCGATCCGTCGGCGCGTCCGGGCGACCACCGCGGGCGTGAAGCCGAGCCGGGGGCCCACATGGCCCAGGTACGCGCCGGGGTTGCAGGCCGGCGCCAGGAACGCGAGCCGCCGGACGGGCAGGCCCCGGCTCACCGCCAGGGCCGTGGCGCCGCCGCCCATGGAGTGGGCGATCACGCCCGCCAGGGGGCCCAGGTCGCGGGCCATGCGCTCGACCGCGACCGCGAAGTCGGGCAGCGCCGTGCGATCCCCGTCCGCCTCGCCGTGCGCCGGCCCGTCGAACGCCACCACCTGGTAGCCGGCCGCCACCAGGGGCGCCGCGAAGGCGCCGAGCTGGCTGCCGCGGCCGGCCCACCCGTGGACGAGGAGGACGGGCGGCCCCTCTCCCCAGACATCCACCGGCAGGCGGCGGCCGTCGTCCATCGCGACGTGGTGGCGGCGAGCGTCGGCGCGCCACGCCAGCTCGCGCTCGGGCGGGCGGTGCCGCACGGGGGTCGTGAAGAGGCGCTCCAGCCACCGCGCCGACCAGGGCGCGGCGACCCGGGACGTCACGGGCGCCACGGTCTGAACAAAACGAACGGTCGTGCTTTGACTTGGCATGGTCATCTCTCCCGCCGGGTTGCCAGGCGAACGGTCAGGTCCGGGAGGCCTCGATGAGGCCGCGAAACGCGCGCTGAGCGCGGGCCTGGGTCTCGGGATCGCCGAGCAGGCGCCGGTAGTGCTGGTAGGCCACGAGCTGGCCCCAGACCTCGTAGGCGAACTGGTCGGTGTCGAGGTCGGCGCGGAAGTGGCCCTCCTCGACGGCGATGCGGGCGGCCCGGGACACCGCCCCGAGCATGTCCTTGAGGTGGCTGATCAGGCTGTCGCGGACCAGACCGGGGCGATCGTCGAAGTCGGCGGCGGCGGCCACGAAGGGCAGCCCCGGTGAGCTCCTCGGTGCCCCAGCGCAGCCAGCGGGCGAAGAGCACCTCGATGCGCGGCAGCCCCGCGGCTGCTTGAGGGCCGGCACGAGCACCACGTCCACGAACCGGGCCGCCGCGGCGTCGAGCACGTCGCGCTGGAGCAGCTCCTTGGAGGCGAAGTGGGCGTAGAGGCCGCTCTTCGACATGCCGACCCGCTGGGCCAGCACCCCCAGGGTCAGGCCCTCAAGGCCCACCTCGCTGCTCAGATCGAGGGCCTGATCCAGGATCGACTGGCGGGTGGTCTCGCCCTTGCTCACGGCGCCTCCGAGGGACTCCATCGTCGGCCTCAATCTCGCCCGCAGCGGAGGTCGGCGTCTACCTCCTCGGGGGTGAGCGCCAGATCGCCCAGCGGCTCGTCCAGCTCGACGCCGGCGGCGGCCAGGCAGGCCTCCAGCAGCTCGATGAGGGGGGTGGGATCGTCGGTGGCCAGCATGAGATCCAGATCCATGGCGGGTGCCTCCTGGGCGACCCGCCGTGGGCCGCCACGGACTCAAAATAGCACGATCGGTCGTAAGATCAAGGGCCGAGTGTGGCGGGCCGGTCGCCGCCTCGTTGCCGGCGTGATCAGGGCGAGCTACCGTCGTCGACACCACTTGCCGAGGCCCTGCCTTGCCGCGCGTCTCCTGGATCGGGTGTGTCCTGGCCGTCCCCCTGGAGCGGGACGCAGGCTTCGGCGCCCTGCAGATCGTCGCCGAGGGCAAGGCCGGGCTGACGGCGGTGGCCCTGGAGGGGGTCTGGCCGACGCCGCCCACCCTCGCCGAGGCGGTGGCGGGCGGGCCGCTCTTCGCCCAGCGCGGGTCCCGGATCCTCGCCCTCAACCTCCTGGAGGCGCACCCCCCGCCGGTGTTCGCGCGCCTCGGGGTCGCGGCGCCGGTGTGGAGCCCGGAGGAGCCGGTGCGCTCGTATGGCAGCGTGCAGGGCTTTCGCGCGTCCATCGCCCGCGAGCAGGCGTGGCGGGCCCTGGGGCCCACCGAGAGGGCCCGGCTCGAGGCCCGCCGCTGGCGGCACGATCCCACCGAGGTGGTGCTGGCCCTTGGGGCCGGGGAGCTCCGGGTGCGGCGCGACAGCAGCCGCGTCCACCTCGCGGGCCCGGCCTTCGATCCGGCGGCGCCGGTGGAGTGGTCGGCCCTCGAGGCGCTGCCCTTCCTCACCGAGCTGGACTACTCGGGCGCGGACGTCGGGGGCCTCGTCGCCTGGCTCCGGGGTGGCCGTGGGATCGAGCGCCTGGCGCTGGCGGCGCCGGCTGACTTGCCTCTCGATCTGCGCGGCCTGGGCCTCGACACGGTGACGCTGGTGGGCCACGGGGCGGCCGTCGAGGTGGACGCCAACCTCGACGCGCTGCACCTGGATCGCCCGGCGCCGACCCTCACGGTCCACCACCCGGCGGGGGGCCGGTTCCTGGCGCTGCACGTCCATGGCCTCCCCGAGACGCCGTCGGCCTGGGCGCTGCCGGCGCTGGCGAGCTACCACCAGACCGGGGTGCGCACGGCGCGGCTGGCCGACCTCGCCTACCCGGCCCTGCGGACGCTGCGCCTCGACGGTGCGCCCGGCCACCTGCTGGACGTCGAGCGCCTGGTCGACTTCCCGGCGCTGGAGCACGTGACGCTGCACGATCTGTACGGCCTGGAGGCCGAGCGCTTCCCCGAGGCCGCGGCGCTGCCCGGCCTGGGGCACGTCTGCGTCTGGGGGTACCGGCGCAGCGCGGCCGCCACGCTCAAGCGGCGTCTGGCCGCCTACGACCTGGTCGAGCTGCGCGGCGGCAAGGCGGACGCCTGGCTGGCCGATCACCTGGACAACCCCTTTCGGGACTGGGTGGATCGGGACGCCCGCCTCGGCAAGGCGGCCTGCCAGCTCTTCGTGTCGGCCCGCAAGGCGCTCGTGGCCGCTGGGGACGCCGAGAGCTGCCGGGGCGCCCTGCTGGCCTTCGTGGAGGGGCTCAACGCCCTCGACGTCCGGTACGGCCTCGACACGGTGGACCGTGAGACGGCTCACGAGGCCTGCGCCGCCCTGCTGGCCCTCGCGCCCGCCAGCGCCGACGCGGCGGCCCTGCGGGCCCTCTTCGACGCCACCATCGACTTCTAGAGCAGGATGTTGAAAAGAGCTCCCGTCGCATCGCCAGCGCGCGCAGGCCATCTGCTGCGTCGTCAGAAGTCCTCGACAATCCGGCGTCGCCGGCAGTCGCCGGCTCTCCGCGCCGGATTGCCTGCGGTCGTCCTCCTTGCATCTGGCCCGCTCGCACTCGCCGAGTGCTCGGTCCGCTCATTATCAACAGCCTGCTAGGCCATGCTCTTTCGCTTCTCCCTATACGGATTTCTCAAGAATCTCAGGCTGTTCGAGGCTTTTCTCGTGCTCGCGCTGCGGGAGCGTGGCCTCGACTTCCTCGACATCGGGGGCCTGATCGCGGTCCGCGCGGTGGCCACCAACGTGCTGGAGATCCCCACCGGCGCCCTGGCCGACGCCCTCGGGCGGCGGCGCTGCATGGTGGTCAGCATGGCCGCCTACGTGGCGTCCTACCTGCTCCTGGGCATGGCCAGCGCCTACGGCTGGCTGGCGCTGGCGATGGCGCTGTTCGGGGTGGGGGATGCCTTCCGCAGCGGCACCCACAAGGCCCTCATCTACACCTGGCTGCGGGCCCAGGGGCGGGAGGCCGAGCGGACGCGCGTCTACGGCTTCACGCGGTCGTGGTCGAAGATCGGCTCGGCCGTCTCCTCGCTGCTGGCCGGCGCCCTGGTCTTCTTCTCGGGCAGCTACAGCAGCATCTTCCTGTACAGCGCGCTGCCGGCCCTGGCCAACCTGGTGAACCTGGCGACCTACCCGGCCTGGCTCGATGGGGAGCGCCCGGCCGGCGGTGATCGGTTCGGCTTCAGCGTCCTGCGGGCCGGCCTGGCGGACGTGGTGCGCCGCCGGCCGCTCCGCCGCCTCATCGGCCAGAGCCTGGCCGTCGAGGGCAGCTACGAGGTGGCGAAGGACTACCTGCAGCCCGTGCTGCAGAGCGCCGCGCTGGCGATCCCCGTCGGCCTGGCCTGGACGGGGGATCAGCGCACGGCGGTGCTGGGCGGGCTCGTGTATGCGGCCCTGTTCTTCCTGGCGAGCTTCGCGTCGCGGCAGTCCCACCGCCTGGAAGCCCGGGTGGGCGATGCCGACGCGGCGGCGGCGCTGCTCATCCGGGTGTCGGCGCTGGGCTACGCCGCGGTGACCGCCGGCCTGCTGCTGGGCCAGCCGGCGTTGGCGATTCTGGCGTTCGTGGCCCTGGCCGTCGTCCAGAACCTGTGGCGACCCATCCATGTGGGCCGCTTCGACCGCGACGGGGACGAGGCCTACGCCGCCACCACGCTCAGCATCGAGTCCCAGGCGACGGCAGGGGCGTCGGCGCTCTGGGCTCCCATCGTCGGCGCCCTGATCGATCACCAGCTCGCTGCCGGTCTCGACCCGCTGACAGCGCTCTGGCCGGTGGCCCTGCTGGGGGTGCCGCTGGTCCTGCTGAGCATACGACGGCGTCGATCGTGCTGCGAGGCGGCGTGAAGGCGCGGCCCCGCTCGATGGAGGAGGTGCATCCATGCCTGACGTGACCGAGACGCTGAGCCCCTGCACGCGCGCGACCTGGCGCGGCTGGCTGGAGGCCCACCACGACACGAAGCGCGAGATCTGGTTGCTGCGACCGCCTTCCTGCCCCATCAGCTACCTGGACGCCGTCGAGGAAGCGATCTGCTTCGGCTGGATCGACGGAATCGCCAAGCGTCACGAGGGGTTGCAGGCGCAGCGCTTCTCGCCCAGGCGGCCGCGAGGCGGCTGGACCGAGCTCAACAAGGAGCGGGCGCGCCGCCTGATCGCCGCCGGGAAGATGACCGAGGCGGGCCGCCGCACGCTGCCGGATCTGGATCCCACCGCCTTCGTGATCCCCGCCGACATCGAGGCCCGCCTGCGGGCCGACGCGGCCACCTGGGAGGCCTGGTGCCGGTTTCCCGGGCTGTATCACCGCGTCCGCGTCAGCAATGTCGAGGACCTGCGCAAGCGTGATCCCGAGGGCTTCCGGCGGCGGCTGGACACGCTGGTGCAGAAGACCGCCGCGGGCGTCATGTTCGGCAACTGGGACGACCGCGACATGCAGCGTACGCCGGACTGATCGCGGCGGTGGGCGCCGGGTCGGGGCCGCCCCGTTTGACCTGGACAGCCAGCTGTGCTGTGTGCTACGCCCACATCAATCAACCCGGGAGCCAGGGACGCGATGCGCGACAAGTACCTCTTCGAGCCTGACCCCGACCCGCAGGTGCCGCTGACCCACCGGGGCGATCGCGATGAGATCGCACGGCTCTTCGGGGTCAACAAGGCCACGCGCAAGCAGCGGTCCAACGAGGCGGAGGCGGGCCTGCGGCAGCGCCTCGCCCTCAACCCGGTCAACGCGCACGCCGACCTGCACTGGTATGAGAAGGCCCACCTCGAGGGGGGCGGCAACTGGCAGCGCCTGAAGGGGGCGATGCTGCTGCGGTACCGCGGCGTCCTGGAGATCGTGGAGCTGGGCAACCAGGCGACTTTCTTCTTCACCCGTGCTGGCTTGAGGCATCGCGTGGGCATCGCCTACCGGGGGGAGGATCGCTTCACCCCCCTCGCCGTGCAGCCGCTGGGCAACAACCCCACCATCTACATGCGCCGCGGCGACCCCCAGACACGGCACTATGTGTTGCTGCCCAACTCCAACACCTATGTGCGCCGGTTCGTCAGCCGGGGGCTGAGCGCGTTCGACGCCATGTACCTGACCCAGGGCCAGAACCTGCGGGCGGTCTGGACCGGGCCCAATTACGCCCTCGCGGATGCGTCCGAGACGGGCGGGAAGCGGCACGCCAACGTGGGCGTCCTGCTGTCGGAGGACGAGCAGATCCTCTCCCACACCCGCGGCTGGGGCGGCAAGAAGCGCTACATCTCGACGGGCGTGTCCAACCGGCCGGCCTTCTCGACCCGGGGCACCGAGTTCATCAGCCTGTACGGCGTGGTGGTGGTGGACCTGGCGCTGGTGAACCTCAACGACGTCTTCGACGTGCACCGCCACGACGTGGCGACGGCCCGCCTCGGCCGGCCTGCCACCGACATCCTGGTTCAGGGCCACCACACCAACACCGACGACATCGCGGAGGAGCGCTACCTCGCCCTGCGGGACGTCATCCGCACCCGGGAGCTGCTGGTGAAGGGGGCCATCCCCGCGGCGGCCATCCACCGCCAGCCCCAGGGCATGACGCTGCTCGGCATCGGATCGGTGGGGGGCGCGCAGCAGAACCGGGTGCCCGCCCTGATCGCGGCGCTCCCGCCGCTCGTCCAGGGCTGGGTGCAGCGCAACGATGTGCTGAATTTCGTGGATCCTCACACCCAGAGGCGGTGGGTGGTCTACGAGTTCGCCAGCGCGGCCGCCTGCCAGACGGCCTACAACCAGCTCGTGGTCGAGAACGTCAACCAGGTGAAGGTCCGGTTCCAGAAGTTCGGCCCCATCCGCCCCCTGGGGATGGTGTGAGGCCAGCGCCCGACGCGGCCAGCGCTCCGCTGGTGGTCGACGCTCCGGCCGAGGCCGAGCTGCGCCGGCTGACCAGGGGCGTCGGGGTGTCGGCCAGCAGCCAGCCGTCCGCGCCGGCGCTGGCCGCCCTCGTCGCGCAGCACGCGCCCCGGCTCGTGCTGGTGGTGGATCTGCGCAAGGAATCCCATGGCTTCCTCAATGGCAGCGCCGTGAGCTGGTACGCGCAGTACAACTGGGGCGCGGTCGGCCTCACCAGCGCCGAGGCCGAGCAGCTCGAGGCGCTGCGCCTGCGGCTGCTGGCCGGGGCCGCCGAGGTGGACGTGGGCACGAAGGAGTCGGTGCGGGCCGGCGGGGCGCCGGATCGGTGGACGGTGCAGGCGGTCCAGAGCGAGCGGGAGGTCGTGGAGGCCCTCGGCGGCCAGTACCTGCGCCTGCCGACCGATGACCACTGCGGCCCGGGACCGGAGGTGGTGGCGCGCTGGCGGGCGGCCTTGCGGGGCCTGCCCTCCGACGTGCACGTCCATGTGCACTGCCGCGGTGGCCGGGGGCGGACGGCCTCGTTCCTGGCGTTGCGCGAGGGCTTCCTGACGGGGGCGTCGTTCGAGGAGGCGGCCGCGCGGGTCCAGGCGCTGACCGGCTATGACTTGACGGCGCTGCCCGATCCGGCGGAGGCGAAGTACGCCGCGGCGGTGGCCCGCCTGGCCACGCTCCGGGGCCTGCTGCCGGCGGCCGGTGTCACAAGTCTCTGAAATTGAATGGCTTTGTGGTCTAGACCTCGAGCGTGATCGGCGCCATGTCCGCCGGCATCTCGGCCAGCTCGACGTCGGTCAGGCGGGCGTAGATCTCGATCAGGTTGCCCCCGGGGTCCCGCAGCCAGAGCTCGTGGAGCGGCGTGCCGCGCCAGGTGGTGCGCGCGACCTTCTCGATGGGCCACCCGGCCGCCCGGGCGCGGCGCTGGGCCTCCACTACCGCGGCCCGCGTGCCGACGTCGATGCCCAGGTGGTAGAGCGTGTCCTGGTGCAGCGTGTGGCCGTCGGCCACCAGCACGACCAGGTTGAGGCGCAGCGGCTCGCTCACGAAGGTGGCGTAGCGGTGGGTCCAGGTCGTGGGGCCGGTGGCCAGCAGCCAGGTGTAGAAGCGGGCGGCGGCGGGCAGATCCGGGACGCGGATGCTGGCGTGGAACTCCACCGGCGCCGGCCCCGGGGGGACGGCCCGCAGCGCCGCGAGCACCTCCAGGCGCCCCCGGATCTGGTCGCGGGCCACGCGGAAGTGGTGCAGGCGCTCGGCGTGGGTCAGATCCCCGTGCTTGCGGTCGGGATCCTGGAGCGGCCAGTGGAGCCGCTGGGCGCCGCCCAGGAACACCGGGCAGACCTCCTCGGCGCAGAGCGTGATCACCAGGTCGACGCTGCCCGGGTCCACGTCATCGACGGCCTTGGAGTGGTGCCCGTCCAGGGACAGCCCCACCTCGGCCAGGGCCTCGATGGCCAGCGGGTTGACGCGCGTCGGCGCCGAGCCGGCAGACTGGACGCGGACGCCCGGGGGCAGGATCGCCCGGGCCAGGCCCTCGGCCATCTGGGAGCGCGCCGAGTTGGCCACGCAGAGGAAGAGTACGGAATCATAGGAGAAACCAGACATCATGCCTCACTGGACGGGGGCGCGGGGAACCAGCCCCGGGTGCGGTTGGCGAAGCCGACGAGGGAGAGCATGACCGGGACCTCGATGAGGACGCCCACGACGGTCGCGAGGGCCGCGCCGGAGGCCAGACCGAAGAGGCTGATGGCCACGGCGACGGCCAGCTCGAAGAAGTTGGACGTGCCGATGAGGGCCGCTGGCGCCGCCACATCGAAGGGCAGGCGCAGGGCGCGGGCGAGGCCGTAGGTCAGGGCGAAGATGCCGTAGCTCTGCAGGGCCAGAGGCACCGCGATGAGGGCGACGTGGCCCGGGCTGGCCACCAGCGTCTCGGCCTGGAGGCCGAAGAGCAGCACGACGGTGAGCAGCAGGCCCGCCATCGACGTGGGCTTGAGGGCCGCAGCCAGACGGTCGGTCGCCGCCTCGGCGCCCCCGGGCCGCCGGGCCAGGCCGCGGTGGGTGGCCAGCCCCGCCGCGAGGGGGACCACCACGAACACCAGGACGGACGCCAGCAGCGTGTCCCAGGGGATGTGCAGATCCGTCACCCCCAGCAGCAGGCCGGCGATGGGGGCGAAGGCGACGACCAGGACGAGGTCGTTGAGGGAGACCTGGACGAGGGTGTAGGCCGCGTTACCCCGGACCAGGTGGCTCCAGACGAAGACCATCGCCGTGCAGGGCGCGACGCCCAGCAGGATCATGCCGGCGATGTACTGCTGCGCGTCGGCGGGCGAGACGAGCCCCGCAAACAGGTGGTCGAAGAACAGCACGCCCAGCCCGGCCATGGTGAATGGCTTGATGAGCCAGTTGACGACGAGGGTCAGCAGCAGGCCCCCCGGTCGCCGCCGGACGGCGCCGAGGCTGGCGGGCCGGACCTTCAACATCATCGGGAAGATCATCAGCCAGATCAGCACGGCGACCACGAGGTTGACCCCCGCCCAGTCCAGCGCTGCGATGGCCGCGAAGGCGCCCGGCGCGGCGAGACCCAGGCCGACGCCCGCGCCGATGGCGAGGGCGATCCACCCCGTGAGGTAGCGCTCGAACGCGCCGAGGGGGCTCATCCGAGGGCGTCCAGCAGCGCGCGCAGCAGATCGAGGGCGCCGGGCTCGACGCAGTAACAGACCCGCGGGCCATCCACCTCGCCGCGGATGAGCCCCGCCTCCTTGAGCTGCTTGAGATGCTGCGAGACGGTGGACTGCGCGAGGGGCAGCTCGCCGACGATCTCGCCACAGATGCAGCCCGCGCGGCGGATGAGCAGGCGCAGAATGGCCACGCGCGCGGGGTGGCCCAGGGCGCGGGCGAGGCGGGCGAGGGCCTCGTTGGCCTCGGCCTCGGTGGTCGGCACCGGCACCGGCGTCGACGGGGGGCAGCACATCGGGCCGTCCATGGGACCTCCGAACGTATTTCGGCGATTTACGATTGAACGGTCGGGCGCGTCAAGGGGGCTGGCGCATTGCCGCGGGGGAGCGCGAGGATGGTGGGTCGACGCGAGGTCCGAATGCGCACCCACTTCATCCTCTTCGTCCGGGATCAGGCGGCCAGCGCGGCCTTCTACCGCGCGGCGCTGGATCGGGCACCAGGGCTCGATGTGCCTGGAATGACAGAGTTTTCTCTGGGTGAGGGCGCCACCTTGGGGCTCATGCCCGAGGCGGGCATCCGGCGGCTGCTGGGGGGCGCGATCGATCCGGCCGCAGCGGGCGGGGCACCCCGCTGCGAGGTGTACCTGGTGGTGGACGACCCGGCGGCCTGCCACGCCCGGGCCCTCGCGGCCGGCGCGCGGGAGGTGAGCGCCCTGGCGCCGCGGGGGTGGGGCCATGACGTGGCGTACAGCCAGGACCCGGATGGGCACCTGCTGGCGTTCGCGGCCGAGCGCGCGGCCGAGGCGAGGGGGCTCTCATGAGGCTCGCGGCAGGGGTCGCCCTGGCGCTGGCCCTGGGGGTCCTGGGGTGTGAAGGCGCGGCCGACGCCGGCTCGGAGGCCCGCGCCAACGAGGGCCCGGCGTCGCCGATGGCCCGGGATGACGCCGCCCCGAGCGACGGGGCGACCGCAGACGGCGGCCCGCCCGACGCGGCGGATCCGCCCGCCTGCAACGGCTCGCCGCTCCTCTGCGACCGGGCCTATGACGCGGTGGCGTACCTGACCACCCACAACGCCATGGCCAACGCCGCCGATGGCCTGAGGCCGCCGAACCAGGAGCCCGACATGCCCACCCAGCTCGCCGAGGGGGCCCGGGCGCTGATGCTGGACACCTACGAGGAGGCGGACGGCCTCTTCCTGTGCCACGGGCTCTGCGGCCTCGGGCGTACCCCGCTCGTGGACGGCCTGCGGCAGATCGGCGCCTTCCTCGACGCCCACCCGCGGGAGGTGGTGTCCATCATCTTCGAGGCCTACATCACGGGCGAGCAGACCGCGGAGGCGTTCGCCGAGGCGGGCCTGCTCGATCGCGTGCACACCCAGGGAGTGGGCGAGCCATGGCCGACGCTGGGTGCGCTGATCGCCGCGGACCACCGGCTGGTGGTCTTCAGCGACCAGCGGGGGGGCCCGCCCTGGCACCACTACGTCTGGGACTTCGCCTGGGAGACCCACTTTCACGTCGAGGCGGTCGAGGACTTCACCTGCGCGCCCAATCGGGGCAACCCCATGAATTCCCTGTTCATTCTCAACCACTTCCTCACCCGGCCCATCGCCCTGCCGGCCCTGGCGGAGGAGGCGAACCCGACGCTCGGGGGCCACGCCGAGGCGTGCCAGGCCGAGGCCGGGCGGCTGCCGAACTTCGTCACGGTGGACTTCGCCCGCATCGGCGACCCGCTCGGCGTGGTGCGGGCGCTCAACGGCCTGTGAGGACCGTCCGGCGGGCCGGCGGCGTCAGGGGAGGGGGACGCGCAGGACCGATCCCTTGTCGGTGCCATCCGCCGACCGGTGGGTGGTCAGGTACAGGGCGCCGTCATGGCGGATCATGCCCTGGGCCTCGTAGGGGGCGGCGGCCTTGAGCTGCATGCGCGTGCTCAGGGTCGTGGGGTCGAGCAGCCAGATGGTGCCGTCGGTGGTCTGGGCGGCCAGCACATCGTCCCAGACGCCCAGGGCGCGCACATCGGCGGAGAGCTCGGCCTGGGCCGTGACCGCCTCGGTGGAGAGGCGCTGGACGAAGCGCCCGCCCGCGCAGAAGGCCGCGCCCGCGCCATAGGCCCCCGAGTACGGCCGGCCCTGGGCGGTGATGACGCCCACGGGCTTGAGCGTGGCGGCCTCGAGGACGTTGATCTGGCCGCCCCCGCGGATGACCCAGACGTGGTCGCCGCCGACGGCGAGGCCGAAGGCGCCATCGCCGGTGTCGGCGGAGCGCGTGGTCTTGCCCGAGGCCAGCTCGACGCGCAGGACCGACGAGCCCGCCGAGCTGTCGCCCTTCCAGAGCAGCACGTAGGCGAAGCCGTCCACCACCACGGTCCGCTCCGGGCCGTCGGGCAGCTTCGTGATGACCTTCACCTTCCCGGACTTCGGATCCACCTGCTTGAGCACCTTGTCGGTGCTCACCTGGACGACCACCGCCCCGTCGGGCCCCTGGGCCATGGACACGGGCAGGCGCCCGATCTTGACCGTCTTCGTGACCTTGCCGGTGGCGGGATCCAGCCGGGCGACGCTGCGGTCCCCGCTCTGGGCAACCCAAAGGGCGCCGCCGACTTCCACGAGTCCTTCCGGCCACTTGCCGACCGGGAAGGCCTGCTCGCCCTGGGCCCGCGCGGCAGCATCGCCGACGCTGGCGCCGGCCCGGATGGCGTCGAGGGGGTCGGTCTGGGCGGCCGCTGGCAGGGCCAGGGCGAGGGCCAGCGCGGGTGCGAGTGACGTGAGCGGGCGCGGCATGGACGGCCTCCGGGGGTGGCGTGGTGTGGGCGGGCGCATGGTACACCGGGCCGGCCGCCGGGTCTCCTCGCGAGGAGGGCCGCCAGCGTGCACACTGGGGGTCATGAGCACCGCCTACGACGCCCAGGATCGCGGAGCGGCCGATGCCTATGGCCGCTACCTCGCCGGCATGGACGCCTCCATGCGCCAGAAGGTGGCCCTGACCGCCGCCCACCTCCTCTGCGAGGGGGAGGTGGCCGACATGGGCATGGGATCAGGGGCCGGCAGCTACGCCCTGGCGGCGCTCTACCCGCGCTTGTCGGTGGTGGGGGTGGACATCAACCCCGAGATGGTCGCTCGGGCGCGCGCCACCCATGTGCTGCCCAACCTCAGGTTCGAGGTCGGCGACGTCGCCGACGCCTGCCTGCCCGGCGGCCTCGAGGCCATCCTGGACAGCTCGGTGCTGCACCATGTGACCAGCTTCAACGGCTACGACCGGGCCGCCGCGGCCCGGGCCATCGGCGTCCAGGCGAAGCTGCTCGCGCCAGGGGGCGTGCTGGTGGTGCGCGACTTCCTCGATCCAGGCCCCGGATCCGTCCTGCTGGACGTCCCCGACGACGACGCCCCCGAGAATCCCGTGGGCGCCGGCGGCTCCACCGCAGCCCTGCTGGTCAGATTCTCAAGAGAATTCAAGATGTTGAACCCGCCGGACCAGCGCGGCTTTCCCCTGGAGGCGCAGGCGGTCGGTGCGGAGGGGCCGCCGCTGGCGCCGGGCTGGCGCCGCTTCCTCCTCGATCGCAGGCACGCGGTCGAGTTCATCCTCCGCAAGGACTACCGGCGCGACTGGGACCTGGAGGTACAGGAAGAGTACACCTACCTCACCCAGGCCGGCTTCGAGCGGGCGTGCGCGGCGCGGGGCCTGCGGCTGCTGGCGTCGACGCCCATCCGCAACCCCTGGATCGTCCAGCACCGCTTCGAGGGCCGCCTGCGGTGGTGGTCCCTGGAGGGCGAGGAGCTCGACTGGCCGGCGACGAACTACGTGGTGGCTGCGGAGCGGGTCGGGGAGGGCGAGGGCGTGGGGTTCTCGGCCGAGCCGGTCGCGCCGAGGGGCTACCTGCGGCTGACCCACTGGCGGCGCGCCGCCGACGGGGCGATCCAGGATCTGGTCTCCCGCCCGGGCACCACCGTCGACATCCTGCCGTGGTTTCGGGAGGGCGAGGCGCTGCATGTGCTGGCCCGGCGGAGCTACCCGCGGCCCCTGCTGCACCGGCTCAACGCTGCGGGTCCGGCCCTGGATGGCACCCGGGCGCCGCTCTACGTGACGGAGCCCCTCAACGGCGCGCTGGGTGACGGGGCGCTGGGCGAGGTGATCGAGCGGGTGCTGGCGGCGGCCGACGTGCCCCCCGACGACATTCGCCGTGTAGACGCCACCCCGCCGTGGTACCCGTCGGCGGGCGGGCTCCAGGAGCAGATCACGACGGTGAGGGTGCAGATCGCGCCGACCCGCGTGGCCCTGGCCCTGCCGGCCGCGTCGGGGTTCGGCACCTCCGGGGTGGTCCGGGCCATGGAGGCGTGCCAGGTCCTGCGGGCCGCGCAGGTGGGCGGCCTGCCGGACGCTCGCCTGGAGGTGGCGACCTATGGGCTGCTGCAGGCCCACGGGCTCGACGTGGGCCCCTGGATCGGGGCCGAGATCGAGGTGCCGGCCGGGCCTGACGTCGAGGCGACGCCCGTGGCCGCTGCGGTCGGGCCGGCGGGACGACGCCGGTTCACCCGGACGCAGGCCGGGGCCGGCTTCCTGGCGCTGGAGGCCGCCCGCTTCACCGAGCTCGACGCCCTCCATGCCGCCGGCGCTGCGCAGGTGCTGGAGTGGGTCGAGCCCGTCGCCCTCAGCCTGCAGACGATCGCCATCGCCTTGCTGTGTCGGGTCGGGGACGCCGTCCTGGTGGGGGTGCAGGACGACGATCGCCCGACCGCCCAGGCCTTCACGGGCCATAGCGACCTGCCGGTCGCGCCGGCCTGGCGCCTGCCCCGGGACGTCGTGGGACAGCGGGCGGCCGAGCGGTGGGTGCGCCGGCGGCTGATGGCCGAGCTGGGCGTCGACGTGGGCCCGCTGCGCCCGCTCGGTGGCCGCTACCACCCGTCCCCCGGCGCGACGCCGGAGGTCGTCTACCCGTGCGCCGCCGCGGTCCGAACGACGGGGACCGCGCTACGCTGGGTGCCCCTCGCCGACCTCGCCCGTGCCCAGGAGAGCCTGCGGGATGGCCACCTTCGAATCGTCGTCCTCCGCGCGGCCCACGCGCTCGGCCTGCTGTAGCCGGGGGGAGCTCCCGGCGCCACCTCCGCTATGCGCGCGGAGGGCGAAGGCGTAGAACACGGCACGGCCCCCACGCCCAGGAGCACCCATGCCACTGCACCGGCCCGCCCTCGACCCCGCCGACGTCACCCCCCGCACCGGCTCCGGCTACCCCGAGCCCTTCCGCTCCCGCGTGCTGCCAAGGGAGAAGAGGGCGCTGGGCGACGCCCTCGGCCTGACCCGGGTGGGCATCAACATCACGACGCTGCACCCCGGCGTGGAGTCGTCGATGCGCCACCACCACACCCACGAGGACGAGTTCATCTTCATGCTGGAGGGCGAGGTGGTCCTGCGGACGGATGCGGGCGAGCAGGTCCTCACCGCCGGCATGTGCGCCGGCTTCGCGGCTGGCTCGGGTGACGGCCACCAGCTCATCAACCGAAGCGACCAGCCCGCGCGCTACCTGGAGATCAGCAACCGCGATCCGGCGGACCAGGCCAGCTACCCGGACGACGATCTGGCCTACCGCAAGGCCGCCGACGGCAGCGCGGTCTTCACACGCAAGGACGGGTCGGCCTGCTGACGCCCGCGGCCTGCGTCGGGCCGCAGGCCCCCAAGGTCCTACGGGGTTCGAAGGTGGCAGGGTGTCGGGCGACAGCGTGGCTGGAACTCCAGCCCTCATGGTCCTACGGGGTTCGACTGTGGGAGGGTGTCGGGCGACAGCGTGGCTGGAATGTTGGGGGGCAAGTCGCGACTGCTGGCCGCCGAATCGGCCGGCCTGCATCGAAGGCGGGTGGCTCGGAGTGGGGGCGTCTACCGGTCGGGCAAGGCTTCGGGTCGTCGGGGCAAGCCTCGGGTGCACTACGCCCATGGCGCCCGCGGTCGGCGCGAATCGTGTTTGATTTCAGGTGGTTAAATTGGCGTTACCCGCTCTCGGCCCGTAGCCTGAGCTTCTTCCTCGCGTGCGACGGCGGGATGGTGCAGGCCGGGAACGGGATGAGCGGCTGCGTCGGATCGTCCAGCCACTTCCAGTAGGCGATGTGGGCGATCTTGTAGGCGGCCTTCAGCTCGGCGTGGCGCTCGCGCCAGGCGTCCTGGTCTTCCTTCGTGCCGTGCACCACCGGCGCGGGCTGCGCTTGCGCCCTTGGGGCGCGTCATCGGGTCGACGTACCGAACGGCCTCCGGATCCGGCACCGGCAGGCCGGCCTTCTTCCGCCGCGGGCGGGCTTCGGCGGCGATGCCGTCGGCCAGCTCCCACATGAGCGCCTTGTGCTCTTTGGGGGTCAGCTCACCGAGGCCTGGCAGGCGGTCGAGGCGGACGGTCAGCTCTTCGCTGCGGCCGTCGCCGCGGACGAAGGTGCCGCGCAGCTTCTCGCCAGCAGCGCGGGGTTGGCGCAGGCGAAGACGTCGTCGGCGGGGTGCCTCGACTTCAGCTCGGCCGTCGCCTGGCCCATGAAGTAGCGCATGCGGTCCAGCGCGTGCTCCTCGAGACCACCTGGATGGCGTGGTTGGGGATGAGGCACTGGCCCGTCCGGTCGTGGAACTTGTTGACTCGCTTGGCGATTTCCAGCAGACCCACTCCAGGAGCAGGCTCTGTCCACCAGCTCCACCACCCCGGGCAGGTGCAGGTGGTTGGACATGAAGTAGTAGTTGTAGAGGTCGAAGTCGAAGGCAAAGCCGTCCTCTTCGCCGACCCGCTGCTGGGCCCGGGCCAGAATGCCGGTCAACAGGTCCACCATCCGGATCTGCGGAGCCAGCAAGAACAGGTCGTTGGTGACCTTGCAGGTGATCTCGAAGACGAGCACGTAGACGCCCAGCCGGGGGCTGTAGAAGCGCTTTCGCGGTACTCGATGATGATCATCTCGGCCATGGGGGAGTCCTCCGCGCGGTGGGGGCCTCTCTTCCCTTCGGTCAGTCGCGGCGCGTGTCGCAGACTATTTTCGAAAGTCTTGTTCTTGTTGAGAAAATAGTTCGCTCGCCCACCCCGGCTGGTCAGGCCGTGGCCCAGCTCGTCCCGGGCGATGGGCTCGGCGCGCGCATGCCGTGACGCAGAGTTGTCACACGCCTGCCCCGAGTCGACCAACGCACCCGGCACGCTCAAGCTGCGGTCTTGAGTCGAGACCGGGAGGATTCGATGAGCGCCATCCTGCTCTATGACCACGATCCCCGGCGAGAGGGCGAGGAGCCGCCCGACGACATCGTCGCCTACGATCCCCACGATCCTCAGAGCGTCGAGGCGGCCCGTGAGGTCCTCATGGAGCGCATGGGCGTGGACGTCGGCGCGCTGCTGGTGCCGCCGGCCTCGCGCTTCCGCCGCCTGCTGCAGTGGATCACCGACGGCGGCAGCGACGTCCGGTAGCCTCGCCTTCACCGGAGCTTCCGGCTGAGCGCCCGGGCCGACAGCACGAAGATGGCCGTGCCCATGCCCGCCAGCGCGACCAGCTGAGGGGCCAGATCCCGCCAGCCGGCCCCCTTCAGCAGCACCCCACGCAGGACCTCGACGAAGTGCCGCACCGGGTCGAGCAGCGTCCACGGCTGCAGCACCGCGGGCATGTTGGCGACCGGGCTCATGAAGCCCGAGAGTAGCACCATGGGCAGAATCAGGAAGAAGGCCGCCATGAAGGCCTGCTGCTGGGTCCGGGCCACCGTGGCGACGAGCAGTCCGAGCCCCAGCGTGGTCAGCAGGTACAGCCCGCCGGCCGTGAAGAGCAGGGGCAGGCTCCCACGGACCGGGACGTCGAAGAGCATGCTGCCGAACGCGACGACCAGGCCCAGGTCAAACAGCCCGATGACCGCGTAGGGGAGCGTCTTGCCGGCGACCAGCGCGCTGGGGGACAGGGGCGTCACCAGGATCTGCTCCAGGGTGGCGGCCTCCTTCTCCCGGGCGAGGCCCATCGAAGTGACGATGAGCGTGACGACGAGGATGAGCGTCGCCGCGACGCCGGGGACGAAGTAGACCCGGCTGTCGAGGGTGGGGTTGTAGAGGATGCGCGGCCGCACGTCGGGGTGGCCGATGGGGGCGCCCTCCCGGCCCAGGGTGGCGAAGCGGGCGGCGTAGGCCCCCAGCGTGTTCTGGGCGACGGTCCCGCGCTGGGCGTCGCTGCCGTCGCTGATGATCTGGAGGGGCGCCGTCCGGCCGGCGGCGAGGGCGGCGGCGAAGCCGACGGGGACGATGATCGCGACGCTCGCTTCGCCTGTCGTCAGGCGATCCAGGGCCGTGTCGGGATCGGGCGCGTCGTCGAGCCGGGTGAAGGCGTCCCCCGCGAGCAGGCCGTCGGCGAACGCCCGGCTGGCTCGGCTCCGGTCGGCGTCCACGACGATGGTCGGGACGCGATCGACATCCAGGTTCACCGCGAAGCCGAGGACGATGAGCTGGAGGACCGGCGCGATCACCAGCACCACGAGCGTGCGCGGATCCCGGAGCGTCTGGCGCACCTCCTTCTCCGCCACCGAGAGGGCCTCCGTGATCATGTCGGCCTCCCATTTTCATCAAGAAGATCCATGGGTTGACTCCTGGTCACCCACCGTGCGGCGGAAGCGGCGGGTGGTGGCGGCGAGGACGACCGCGAAGAAGATGGCGATGGCCAGGCTGTCCTGGGCGACGGCCGCCGGACCGTTGCCGCGCAGCAGGATGGCCCGCAGCGCCGAGACCATGTGGCTGGCGGGGAAGATGCGGGCCAGGACCTGGAGCGGGAGCGGCATGTTCGCCAGGGGGAAGATGAAGCCGCTGAGCAGCAGCGTCGGCAGCAGGGACGAGAGGACCGCGATCTGCGAGGCCAGCATCTGGCTGCGGGTGATGACGCTAATGAGCAGGCCCTGGGCGAGCATCGCCAGCAGGAACAGCCCGCTGACCCCGAAGAGCAGCGCCAGGCCGCCGCGGACCGGCAGGCCGAACAGGGCGACCCCCACCGTGAGGACCAGCAGGACCTGGACGAGGCCGAGGAGGAAGTACGGCCCCAGCTTGCCCAGGATGATCTCCAGCCGCCGCGTCGGCGTCGCGAAGAGCTGCTCCATCGACCCGCGCTCGTACTCGCGGGCGACCGTCAGGGCCGTGAGCATGACCGCGACCATGGCCAGGATGAAGGTCATCAGGCCCGGCAGGATGAAGATGGCGCTCTTGAGGCCGGGGTTGAAGAGGGAGCGGGCGCGCACCTCGAGGGGCGGCACCGGCGGCGCGGGGGCTTCGGCGCGCGCCAGGGCGGCCGCATAGCCGAGCGCGACGGCGGCGGTGCTGTTGTCGGCGCCGTCCAGGACGAGCTGCACCGGGGCGGCCTCCCCCCGGATCAGACGCCGGCTGTAGCCGTCATCGATGACCAGGGCCGCCCGCGCGACGCCCCGGCGGAGCAGGGGCTCGGCCGCCTCGGCCGTGGGCGGGCGGGCCACGTCCACGAACAACGAGCCCGCCGTGAGGCGTCGCCCCAGCGCACGGCTCTGGGCGGTCTGGTCCTGGTCCACGACAGCCAGCGGGATGCGGTCGAGGTCGAACGAGATCGCGTAGCCGAAGAGCAGCAGGAGGATGACGGGCAGCAGCAAGGCGAAGGCGAGCATCTGGGGGTCGCGGCGCAGGTGCGCCAGCTCCTTGCGCGCCAGGGCGCCGATGCGGACGAGGGCCGGCGAGGTCATGCGGTCGCCTCCCGGTCGTTGCGGCGGACGAGCTCGAGGAACACGTCCTCCAGGGTGGCGTCGCCGACCTCGACCTGGGGCCTCGCGACCCCCGCGGCCCCGAGGTGGGCCGTCAGCGCGGCGGGATCGCCGAGGGGGGCGTCGGCGGCGAACCGCACGCGCAGGCGCCGCCCGAACGGCTGCACGCCGAGGAGTCCCGGGGCGCTCGCGATGGCGGCGCGCAGCGTGGGGAGGCTGGCCGTGGCCTCGACGGCCAGGAACCGACCCGGGATGTGGGCGGCCTTGAGGCCGCGCGGCGTGTCGAGGGCCACCAGCCGGCCATCGACCATCAAGCCGACCCGCCCGCAGTACTCGGCCTCATCGAGGTGGTGGGTGGTGACGAAGATGGTGGTCCCTGCCGCGGCCAGGGCCCGGATGTCGCGCCAGAAGGCGCGCCGGGCGTCGGGCGCGACCCCCGCGGTGGGCTCGTCCAGGAACAGCACGGCGGGGCGGTGCAGCCGCGCCGAGACGAGCGCGAGGCGCTGCCGGATGCCCCCCGGCAGGTCCCGCGTGAGGGCGTCGCGGCGCTCGGTCAGCTCGGCCTCGGCCAGGGCGGTCTCGACCCGGCGGCGCCGCTCGGCGCCCCGCAGCCCGTAGGCCCCCGCGAAGAACGCCAGGTTCTCGGCGGGGGTCAGGTCGAGGTAGAGCGAGAACTTCTGGGACATGTAGCCGATGGCCCGCTTCACCGCGCGGGGGTCCTGGGCGATGTCATGGCCCGCCACCCGCGCGCGGCCCTCGGAGGGCGCGAGCAGCCCGCAGAGCATCCGGATCGTGGTGCTCTTCCCTGCGCCGTTGGCGCCCAGATAGCCAAAGATTTCGCCGGGTTGGACGGTGAAGTCGACGTGGTCCACCGCGGTGAAGGCGCCGAACCGGCGCGTCAGGCCCTCCACCTCGATGACCGGCGCGGGGCTCATGCGGCGGGTCCAATGGCGTCGGGATCGCGCAGCAGGCCCAGGAAGACGTCCTCGAAGTCCGCCGCGACGGGCTCGACCCGGCCCCCGAACCGCTCGAGGGCGCGGGGCGCCTCCGCCCGCACGACGACCCGCAGGGCGGCGCCCTCGGGCGACACCGCCAGCACCGCGTCGTCCACCGCCAGCGCGGCCTCGACCGCGTCGCGATCCTCGACGAACAGCCGCGAGGCCGGGTGGCGGAACCGGGCCACCAGCTCGGCGGGCGCCCCCTCGGCCAGCAGGCGGCCGTGGTGCAGCAGACCCACCCGGTGGCAGCGCGCGGCCTCGTCCATGTAGGGCGTGCAGAGCAGCACCGCCATGCCGCCCTCGACGAAGTCGTGCAGCAGATCCCAGAGCTCGCGGCGGCTGACCGGGTCGACCCCGTTGCTCGGCTCGTCCAGCAAGAGGACCCGGGGCTGGTGCAGCAGCGCGCACGCGAGGGCCAGCTTCTTGTACATGCCGCCGGACAGCGCCTCGGCGCGCCGGTCGCGGAACCGGGTGAGCCGGGTGATGTGCAGCAGCCGCTCCATCCGCTCAGCGCGCTCGGCCCGGGACAGGCCGAAGAGGCGGCCGAAGAAGGTCAGGTTCTCGTCCACGCTGAGATCGCCGTAGAGGCTGTACTGCTGGGGCATGTACCCCAGCGCGGCCCGGGCGCTGCCCGCGTCAGGCCCGAAGGGCCGGCCGTCCACCTCGACGGTGCCGGCGTCCGGCGTGAGCAGGCCCGCCAGCATGCGCAGGGTGGTCGTCTTGCCCGCGCCGTCGGGGCCGACCAGGCCATAGAGCTCGCCCCCGCGGACCGTCAGCGAGAGAGCGTCGACGGCGAGCGTCCCACCCAGCCGGCGCCGAAGATCGCGTGCAATCAGGCTCACTTGCGTCCCCCCGTGCCCAGGAGGGCCACCTCGACGGGCATGCCGGGCCGCAGCGCGCCATCGGGGTTCTCCAGGGTCACCTCGACGGGGTACACCAGCCGGTCCCGGTCCTCGCGGGTCTGCACGTTGCGCGGCGTGAACTCCGCCGCCAGGCCGACCTGGGCGACGGTGCCGGTGAAGCGGCGATCGGGCCAGGCGTCCGCCGTGACCTCGACGGGTGCGCCCGCGCGCGCCGCCCCCAGCTCGGCGTTGGGCAGGTAGAAGGTGGCGGTGACGCGCCGGAGATCGAGGAGCACCAGCAGCGGAAAGCCGGGGCGGGCCAGCTCGCCGGGTTCGGCCGCGCGGGTCTGGACCAGGGCGTCGACCGGCGCCGTCAGCCGGCACTCGGCCACCAGGGCGTCGGCGCGGCGCAGCGCGGCCCGGCCCCGCTCGACGTCCTGGGCCGCGGCCTCGGCCCGGGCCCGGGCCACCTGGACGCCGGCGAGGGCGGCGTTGACCTGGGCGCTGGCCGCCCCTCACCCGCGCGCGCGGCGGCGATCTGGGCGTCGACGGCCCGCGCTTCGGCCTGGAGGGCGGCCGCTGCCATGCGGGCCTCGTCGAGCTGCCGCGCGGTCACGCCGCCCGCGCCTTCGAGCGTCGTGACGCGGCCAGCGGTGCGGCTCGCCGTCTTCCGGCGCACATCCACGCCGGCGCGGTGGGCGCTCTGGCCACGGACGCCCGCCGCCGCGGCCTCGGCCTGGGCGGTGGCGGCGGCCTGCAGGGCCTCGGCCTGGCCGACCCCGGCGGCGGCGGCGCGGGCGGCGGCCTCGGCGGCGGCGATCCCCGCCCGGGCCTCGGCCTGGGCGGCCTCCGGCTCGGTGCAGTCCAGCTCGACGAGGGCTGGCCGGCCTTCACCGCCTCGCCTTCCCGGGCGTGGATCGCGACGATCCGGGCGCCGAGGCGGGGGGCGACGTCGACGCGGGTGGCCTCGACCGTCCCGCCGCCGCCCGCCGGCGCCTCCATGCGGGCGTGCTCGGCCTGCAGCTTGCGGTACAGCACGGCCGAGAGCCCGGCGATCAGGATCACGAAGATCAGGGCGAAGCGCTTCATGGCAGGTCCTTGGGTGCCGGGGGGGCGTCGAGGGCGATGCCGTCGGCCAGCAGCCAGTCGGCGCGGGCGCGGGCGGCGTCGAAGTGGCTCTGGGCGAGGGCGAGCCGGGCGGCGTCGAGGCGCTCCTCGGCCTCCTGGACGTCGCGGTGGCGGGCGGCGCCCGCCTCTTCACCGGCCTTCGCGGCGGTGACATAGACTTCGGCCGCGCGGATGCGGCGCCGGGCGGCCTCGGCCGCCGCGGCGGCGGCCTCGAGGCGGGCGGCGGCGTCCGCCCGGGCCAGGGCGGCCTGCTCGGCGGCGGCCTCTGCGCCGGCCCGCGCCGCCGCCTCCTCCGCGTCGATCTGGCGGGCCTGGCGGCGGCGCTGATCCCCGTCGAAGATCGGCCACGTCGCGCGGGCGCCGACCTGCCAGGTGAGGCCGGCCTCCGTCTCCACGAAGGTGCGAGGATCGGCGTAGGCGCCCGACGCGAACAGGTCGAGGGTCGGCCAGAACCCGCGCTCCACGGACGTCCGCTCATGGGCCTTGGCGGCGGCCGCGGCCTGCAGGCGCGCCACCGCGGGCGGGGCGTCGGCGGAGGCGACGGGCAGGCTCACCTCCGCCGCCTCCAGCAGCAGAGGCGTGCCCGGGGCGAGGCCGAGCTGGGTGCGCAGGGCAGCCTGGGCCTGGGCCAGGTGGGCCCGGGCGTCCGCCGCGCGCCCCTCCAGATCGGCGACCCGGCTCTGGACCGCGGCGACGTCCACCGAGGCGGCCAGCCCGGCCTCCCGCGCGGCGCGGGCGTCCTCCAGCCCGGCGCGCGCGATGCCGAGGGCGCCCTCCGTGGTCTGGACCACATCGGCGAAAAACACAGCCGCTGCGTGGCTTTGGCGGACCGCCCACGCCACCGTGGCGGCCCTGTCCCGGGCGTCGGCCCGGGCGACGTCGACCCCGGCCTCGGCGGCCTCGGCCCGCGCCGATCGGGCCCCGAAGTCGAGGGCCCGCCAGCCCGCCTCAAGGCCCACGCTCGCCACGACGGTCTGGCCGATCTCGCGCTCGATGGACAGCGGGGCCGGTGCGCCGGGCGGGGTCAGGCCGGTGTCGATGTGCAGGGTGGGCGTCGGGCCCTGGGCCACGACCTTGCCCACGGCCTCAAGGCGGGGCAGCCACGCGCTGCCGACGCGATCGACCCCGGCGGCGGCGGCGTCCACCTGGCGAGAGGCGGCGGCCAGCGCGGGGTGGCGGGCCAGGGCCTGCTCGACGGCGGCGGACTCGGTGAGCGCCGGCTCGGCCTGCGCCGCGCCGACGAGGGCGAGCAGGATGGGCAGCGAGGTGGTGCGGATCATGGGCAGCCTCCGCGGTGGCCATACGGCAACGCCCGTGCCAGCCGGGCGGGACGCCGGCGGGCGGGCCGCCGCCGTCGGGCTGCTCAGCCTGCCGACAGGGGGTGTCGGTTTTCCTTGCAGTCGGCGGCCGGGCGCCCGGTGATTGGGTCGCGACGCGCGCGGCCGGGCCCTTGCATCGGGGCCCGCGCGACCAGGAGGCCCGATGGACGACGCACCCCCGCTCACCGCGCGCACGCTGGAGGCCCTGCAGAGCTTCGCGGCGCTCTTCGTGCGCGCCCGCGCCGGCGCCGTGGCCATCGCGGCCAGCCTGCTGGTGGTCCTGGCCGCCTTCGATCCCGACGTCTGGCGGCGGTGGGTGCTGGGCGCGGCCGCCGCCGTCGCGCTGGGCCTGATGGCCGTCGAGGCCTGGACCGAGCGGGGAACGCCCGGCCTGACCCCCCGCCGCGTCGCGACCCGGGTCCTGTCGGTCTTCGCCATCCACACGGGCCTCGTCGCCGCGACGGGGGGCGTCGAGAGCCCCATCCTGCCGCTCTACATCCCGGTCTCGGTGGTGCTCGCGATGGCCCTCGGCCGCCGGCGGTGGTTCGCGCTGGTCGTGGGGGTCATCCTGGCCACCATTGGATGCCTGCTGGCGCTCCGGCTGGCTGGCTTGCCGATCACGGTGCCGGCCCTGCTGCGCACCCACCCCGCCGGGCCCCCGGATCCCCTGGCCCTCACGCTCTCGGCGGCCGCCGTCGGCCTGATCGCCAGCGTGGGCGGGGCCATCGGCCTGCTCCTCCGCGGCTACCTCGATCGCGCGAGCCGCGCCGAGGCGGAGGCCCGCGCCGACGTCCTCACCGCGCTGCGGGCCCAGAACCGCGAGCTGGGCGAGCTGTCGGGCCGGCTGGCCCACGAGCTCAAGAACCCGCTGGCCGCCATCACCGGCCTGTCGGCGCTGGTCGCCCGCAAGCTCGAGCCCGGCAGCCGGGAGGCCGAGCAGATGGGCGTCATGGTGGGCGAGGTGAAGCTCCTCGGCACCATCCTCGACGCCTTCCTCAACCTGTCGCGTCCCGTCGAGGATCTGAGCACCGCCGTCGTGGCCCCCGGCACCCTGATCCAGGGCGTGGCCCGCCTGTACGAGGGGGCCGCCACGACCCGCGGCGTGGTCGTCAGCATCGACGTGCACGACGCCGCCCCGCTCCGGTGTGATCCCCGCAAGGTGCGACAAGTGCTGGTGAATCTGGTCGAGAACGCGCTCAACGCCCTCGACGGCCGGCCGGGCCACCTGACGCTGGGCGTGGCGCCCACGGCGGGGGGCGTGCGGTTCACCGTGCGCGACGACGGCCCGGGCCTGCCCGCCGGCCCCCGGGCCCGGCTCTTCGAGGCGGGCGTCACCACCCGCGCCGAGGGCAATGGCCTCGGCCTCACCGTCGCCCGCGCCATCGCCCACCAGCATGGGGGCACCCTGAGCCTTGACGACGCCCCGGGCGGCGGCACCATCGCCGCCCTGGAGCTCCCCCACGCCCCGCCTGAGGAGGTCCCCCTGTGAGCGCCCGCATCCTGGTCGTCGATGACGAGCCCGCCGTCCGCTACCTGCTGCGCGCCCTGTTCGAGGAAGAGGGCCTGGAGGTGGACGAGGCCGCCGACGGCGACGCCGGCCTCGCCCGCGCAGAGAAGGGCGGCATCGACCTCGTCATCACCGATCTGCGCATGCCGGGCCTGGACGGCCTGGCCCTGCTCGACGCGCTGCTGGCGCTCCCCCGGGCCCCCCGCGTCATCCTCATCACCGCCCACGGCTCCGAGCGGGCCGCCGTCGAGGCCATGAAGCGCGGCGCCACGGACTACTTCGCCAAGCCCTTCGACAACGACGAGGTGGTGCGCGTGGTGCGCCGGACGCTGGAGTCGGCGCGCCTCCAGGACGAGAACCGCAGGCTGCGCGCCGAGCTCGCGCTGTCCCGCCTGATGATCTTCGAGTCGGACGCCATGCGCCGCGTCGCCGAGCGCGTCGAGCGCGTCGGCCCCCGCGACGTCACCGTGCTGGTCACGGGAGAGTCCGGCACGGGCAAGGAGCTGGTGGCCCGCGCCCTCGTCCGGGCCTCGCCCCGGCGCGACAAGCCCTACGTGCGCTTCAACTGCGCCGCGCTACCGCCCACCCTCGCCGAGGCCGAGCTCTTCGGCCACAAAGCGGGCGCCTTCACCGGCGCCCAGGCCGCCCGCCGCGGCCTCTTCGGCGAAGCCGACGGCGGCACTCTGCTCCTCGATGAGGTCGGCGAGCTGGACCTGCGCACCCAGGGCACCCTCCTGCGCGTGCTCCAGGACGGCGAGATCCGCCCCGTTGGCGCCGACCGGCCCGTCCGCGTCGACGTGCGCCTCATCGCCGCCACCCACCGCGACCTGCGCGCCGAGGTCGCCGCCGGCCGCTTCCGCGAAGACCTCTTCTACCGCCTCGACGTCGTCAGCGTGCACCTGCCCCCCCTGCGCGAGCGCCCCGAGGACATCGCCCCCCTCGTCGAGCACTTCGCCCGCCGCTTCGGTCGCCAGTTCGGCCTGCCCGACGCCCGCGTCTCCCCCCGCCTGCTGCGGCGGCTGGAGGCCGACCCCTGGCCGGGCAACGTCCGCGCCCTGGAGCACACCCTGGAGTCGATGATCGCCCTCGCCGACGGCCCCCTCATCGACGGCGACCCCGACGACGACGCCCCCCCCTCCGAAGGCGCGCTTGACCTGCGCGCTCGCGTCAGCGCCTTCGAGAAGCGCCTGATCGGCGAAGCCCTCGCTCGCTGCGGCGGCAACCAGAGCGAGACCGCCCGCCAGCTCGGCGTCAGCCGCGTCACCCTCATCGACAAGCTGGGTCGCTACGGGCTGAAGTAGGGCAATGGCTTGATATTGCGAGGAAATCGCCGGGCTGAGTCTGCGGATCTCCCCGACCCGGCGCGCCCGGCGCCCTGGCAACAGGCTGTTCTTCCTTTTCTCAGGAGCGCTTCGCCCGGCCCTGGTGTACGCCGGTGGTGCGGCGCCGATGGGGGGCCGGGAGGAGGTCAGCGTGAGCATCGAGATCGCCGAGGGCGCGACCATGCGCATCCGGTTCGACGGCGGGAAGTGCATCCACGCCCGCAACTGCGTTCTGGGGCAGCCGGGGGTGTTCAAGGCCAACGTCGTCGGCCCGTGGATCGATCCGGACGCGGCCAGCCCCGAGGAGCTGCTGGCCGTGGCCGAGCGGTGCCCGTCCGGGGCCATCGTCGTGGAGCGCCTGGATGGGACGCCTGCCGAGCAGCCGTCCGGGCGCGGGGTGGTCGCGGTCTGGGAGAACGGGCCCTACGCGGCGCGCGGTGACCTGCGGGTGGCCGGGGTGGAGGCGCGGCGGGCGACGCTGTGCCGCTGCGGGGCCTCGAAGAACAAGCCGTACTGCGATGGGTCCCACGTCGCGGCGGGCTTCCAGGCGACGGGGGAGTTCCCCCCGCCCGAGAGCCTGCCGGCCTGGGACGAGCCGGGCCTGCTGGTCATCGAGCCGCAGCGCGACGGGCCGCTGAAGGTGGCGGGGGCGCACGAGGTGACGTGCGGGACGGGGAAGGCCGTCCGCCGCGGCTCCGTGGCCTTCCTGTGCCGCTGCGGGGCGTCGGCCAGCAAGCCCTTCTGCGATGGCACCCACCGCAAGAACGGGTTCACCGCCGACGGGGCCTGAGCTAGCAGGATGTTGAAAAAAGCTCCCGTCGCATCGCCGGCGCGCGCGGGCCATCTGCTGCGTCGTCAGAAGTCCTCGACAATACTGAGTATTGCCTGCGGTCTTCCTCCTTGCATCTGGCCCGCTCGCACTCGCCGAGTGCTCGGTCCGCTCATTTCAACAGCCTGCTAGCGCCCCTTCCAGACGGGCGGTCGCTTCTGCAAGAAGGCCATCACCCCCTCGGCCGTGTCCTCCAGCAGGCCGTTGATGACCAGCCGATCGCGCAGGGCGAAGAGGGCGGGCTCGAGGGGCAGATCCATCGTCTGGTAGAGCGCATCGCGGCCCAGGCGCACCACCGCGGGCGACCGCGCCGCGATGCCCCCGGCGACGCGGGCCACCTCCGCGTCCAGGTCCTCGCGCAGCACCACCCGGTTGATCAGGCGCAGGTCATGGGCCTCGACGGCTGACAGCTTCTCGCCGAGGAGCATCAGCTCGGACGCCGTCTTCAGCCCCACGTGCCGCACGAGCAGGGCGGTCACCATCATCGGCCAGAGGCCCACATGGATCTCGGGCAGCCCGAGGCGCACATCATCGGCGGCGATCGCCAGATCGCAGGCGAGGACGAGCCCGAGCCCCCCGCCGAGGGCGTCACCCGCGACCCGGGCGACCGCCGGCTTGCCCAGGTGGGCGAAGGCCAGCAGCAGATCGGCGTAGCGACCCTTCTCGGCGAGCTGCCCGGGGAAGCCCCCCTTCGCCCCGGCCATCCCCGACGCCAGGTCACCCCCCGCACAGAACGCCCGGTCGCCCGCGCCGGTCAAGACGACCACGCGCACCGCCGGATCCTCCCGTGCGGCCTCCAGGCCCGCCTGCAGGCCATCGAGCACCTCGGCCGACAGCGCATTGCGCCGGTCCGCCCGGTTGATGGTCAGGGTCAGCACCCCATCCGCCAGCCCCCGCAGCACTGCCTCGCTCGCGCCCATGCAAACCTCCCCTTGCTCCCGGGACCCGTCTACGTCCTATTCTCACGGTGTACCGCGATCCTGCACGGAGGAGCGACCATGGCGATCGTCACGATGGATTCTGCGGGCCGGGTCCCTCTGCCGCCGGACCTGCAGGCCCACCTCAGCCTCAAGCCGGGCGACCAGGTCGAGCTGCGGCTCACCCGCGATGGACGCGTCATCCTCGACAAGGCCACCGCGCGGCGCGAGATGCGCCTGGCCGGCGAGCCCGAGCGATCCGTCGTGCGCCATGGCAGCCAGGTGCGGCTGCGGTTCGAGCCGCCGAAGGAGTAGAGCGGCCTCAGGCCGTCATCTCGGCGAGCATCCCCGCCAGATCATCCGCGTGCTCCTCCTCCATCGCCAGGATGCCCTCCAGCATCCGGCGGGTGGTGGAGTCCGACGCGCCCAGCCAGGCCACCATCTCGCGGTAGCTGTCGATGGCGATGCGCTCGGCCACCAGGTCCTCCTTGATCATCTCGACCAGGTCCCGGCCCTCGATGTACTCCGCGTGGCTGCGCGACACGAGCCCGGCCGGGTTGAAGTCCGGCTCCCCGCCAAGCTGGACGATGCGGGCGGCGATCTGATCGGCGTGGACCTGCTCCTCGTTGGCGTGGAGCAGGAACTCCGCCGCCACGCTCTGGGCATTGATCCCCTGGGCCATGAAGTGGTGACGCCGGTAACGCAGGACGCAGACGATCTCGGTCGCGAGCGCCTCGTTGAGCAGGCGGATGACGGTCTCGCGCTGCGCCTTGTAGCCCTCGGTCACGGCGCCATTCTCGATGTGGGCGCGGGCACGGGCGCGCAGCGTCTGGATGTCGGTCAGGAACGGCTTGTCGGTCATCTCACCCTCGCGGCGTCGTGGCAAAGCCGCAACAGGATGCCTGGAGCGACGACCGGTTGCCATGCGCCTGCCCACCTGCCCTCGGCGCCGCCCGGCGATCACTTTTTTTCGTGAAAAGTGCAGAAAATCTGCGACACGCGCCGCGACTGACCGAAGGGATTGGAGGCCCCGACCGCGCGGAGGACTCCCCCATGGCCGACATGATCATCATCGAGTACCGCGAGAAGCGCCTCTACAGCCCCCGACTGGGCGTCTACGTGCTCGTCTTCGAGGTCACCTGCAAGGTCACCAACGACCTGTTCTTGCTCGCGCCGCAGCTGAAGATGGTGGACCTGCTGACGGGCATCCTGGCCCGGGCCCAGCAGCGGGTCGGCGAGGAAGACGGCTTCGCCTTCGACTTCGACCTCTACAACTACTACTTCATGTCCAACCACCTGCACCTGCTCCTCGGGGTGGTGGAGCTGGTGGACAAGAGCCTCCTCCTGGAGTGGGTCTGTCGCGAAATCGCGAAGCGAGTCAACAAGTTCCACGACCGGACGGGCCAGTGCCTGATCCCGAACCACGCCATCCAGGTGGTCTCGGAGGAGCACGCCCTGGACCGGATGCGCTACTTCATGGGCCAGGCGACGGCCGAGCTGAAGTCGAGGCACCCGGCCGAGGACGTCTTCGCCTGCGCCAACCCCGCGCTGCTGCGGGGCGAGAAGCTGCGCGGCACCTTCGTCCGGGGTGACGGCCGCAGCGAAGAGCTCACCGTCCGCCTCGACCGCCTGCCCGGGCTCGGTGAGCTGACCCCCAAGGAGCACAAGGCGCTGATGTGGGAGCTGGCCGACGGCATCGCCGCTGAAGCCCGCCCGCGGCGCAAGAAGGCCGGCCTGCCGGTGCCCGACCCCGAAGCGGTGCGCTACGTCGACCCGATGACGCGCCCGAAGGAGCGCAAGCGCAGCCCCGCGCCGGTGGTGCATGGCACGAAGGAGGACCAAGAAGCCTGGTGGGAGCGCTACGCCGAGCTGAAGGCCGCGTACAAGGTCGCTCACATCGCCTACTGGAAGTGGCTGAGGATCCGACGCGGCCGCTCATCCCGTTCCCGGCCGGCACCATCCCGCCGTCGCACGCAAGGAAGAAGCTCAGCGACCGGGCGCAGAGCGGTAAGCCAGGCACAAGTGCCCGAAATCACACAGCATGAGCGCTGGGGGGTGCCACGGGTGGAGTGCACGCGCCCTGCCCGCCGACCCGACGCTCCGCCTCCATGTGATGGCCTCCGCGACGCCCCCAACCCCCCGCATCCGTCGCGCGCAGCCCCAGAAGAGCGCCCGCCGAGGCCGCCTCCCGCCTGACTGCACCCACGCTGCACAGGTGCACCTTCTGGGACGAACCCTGTCGGTTCAAGAGCCCTGAAGAGCGCCCGCAGAGGCCGCTCCCCGCCCCCGACTACACCCACGCTGCACAGGTGCACCTCATTCGAGACGAACCCTGTCGGTCCAGGAGCCCGGCGGGCCCGAGCGGTCGGCGGCCCCGCCACCCTGACTTATGCTGCCAGCTCCTCCACGCACCGATGGATTCGGGCGCACGGGCGTGGTAGGTGGGCTGCCGGAGGAGCGCACATGGGCCCCGCTGACCAGACACCCGACGCCGTGGTCGAGGCGCTCCGCGCCTGGTTCGGCTTTGACGCCTTCCACGCCGGGCAGCGCACCGTGATCGATGACGTCCTCGCCGGTCGGCCCACGGTGGCCGTCATGCCGACCGGGGCCGGCAAGAGCCTCTGCTACCAGCTTCCCGCGCTGCTGCTGCCCGGCGTGACCGTGGTGGTCTCGCCCCTGATCGCGCTGATGAAGGACCAGGTCGACGGTCTGCAAGCTCGCGGGATCGCGGCAGATTTCGTCAACAGCAGCCAGTCGGCCGACGACCAGCGGGCGGTCATCGATCGGATGCTGGCCGGCGAGCTGAAGCTCGTCTACGTCGCCCCCGAGCGCTTCCGCAGCGCCGGCTTCACCCGGGCCCTGCGGCAGGTGCCGCTGGCCCTGTTCGCGGTGGACGAGGCGCACTGCATCTCGCGCTGGGGCCATGACTTCCGCCCCGACTACACCCGCCTCGGCGAGGTGATCGAGGCGCTGCGCCCCCCCAGGGTCCTGGCCTGCACCGCCACCGCGACGCCCGAGGTCCGCGCCGACATCCATGGCGTCCTCGGGCTGGTCGAGCCCAGCATCCATGTGGCCGGCTTCCTGCGCGAGAACCTCTTCCTGGAGTGCCGCCTCTGTGGCGGTGACAAGGACCGCGAGCGCCGGCTGGCGACGTTCCTGCGCAGCCCCGAGGGCTCGACCGGCGCCATCATCCTCTACGCCAGCACCCGCAAGCGCGTGGATCAGTTCGCCCGCATCTGCCGCCGCATCGTCGGCGACGCGGCCGTGGTCGCGTACCACGGGGGGATGGACGACGCGGAGCGGTCCCTCGCCCAGGAGCGCTTCATGCGCCGCGAGGCCCGCATCGCGGTCGCGACGAACGCGTTCGGCATGGGCGTGGATCGCGCCGACGTCCGGGCGGTGGTGCACGTGGATCTGCCGCGGACCGTGGAGGGCTACTACCAGGAGGTCGGGCGCGCGGGCCGCGATGGGGAGGCGTCGCGCTGCCTCCTCCTGCACAACCCGACCGACACCCGGGTGCATGAGTTCCTGATCGATCGCAGCCACCCGACGCCCGAGGTGCTCGCAGAGGTCTGGCGCCTCGTGCACGGAGCGGGGCCCGATGGGAGCGTCTTCCAGGCCGATCTCGAGGCCCACCTGGCCTCGGCGGATCAGGACGGCCTCGTGGAGCCGGCGCTGCGCCAGCTCAGCCGGATCGACGCCGCCTTCTTCGATGGCGTGGCCTGGCGCCCCGCGCCCGGCGCCCCCGCGAGCCCCGCGGATCTGGGCCTGGACTTCGATCGGATGGCCCTCCACCGCGAGCACGAGCTGGAGAAGCTGGGCCTGATGCGCCGCTTCGTCCAGGAGCCGGGGTGCCGCCACGCCTTCATCCTCCACTACTTCGGCGAGCCCGCACCGGCGAGCTGTCCGGGGTGCGATCGCTGCCGCGGCGAGGACAGCGTCGGCGGTGTCCCCGGCCTGGTGCACGCAGAGCCCGACGAGGCCGAGCTGCTGGTGCTGCGCAAGGCCCTGGCCGGGGTGGCGCGCGCCGAGGGGCGCTTCGGCCTCCGAAAGGTCGCGGCGATGCTCGCGGGGAGCCGCACCCGGATGCTGGAGGGCAGCTCGCTGCTGGAGCTGAGCACCTTCGGCGTCCTCGCCCCCCTCGCGCCCGATGCCTGCGCCGAGCTGCTGAAAGTGCTGGTGGATCAAGGGCTTTGCCGCATGGCCGGCAGCCCCTACCCGCTGCTGGAGATCACGCGGCCGGGCTGGGAGGTCATGCAGGGGCGCACCACTCCCGGGTTTCGACCGCCGCCCCACCTGGTGCCCGGCAGCCCGCTCGGGAAGCGTGTGCAGCTCCTGCGCGGCGCGACCGCCAGCCGCGCGGCCACCGCCGAGTCACCGGCCATCGACGCGGATCCCGATGGTGGTCGAGGCGCTGCGCGGCTTCCGCGCGCAGCTCGCGCGCGACGAGGGGGTGCCGGCCTACGTGATCTTCAATGATCGCAGCCTGTTCGCCCTCGCCGCCCACCCACCCGCGTCCGAGACGGCGTTCCTGGCCGTGCCAGGCCTCGGGCCGGGGAAGGGCCCGCCTTCGGCCCCGCTCTGCTGGAGGCGGTCGCGGGCTTCGCTGGCTGAGGCGCCGGCTCGCCCGTCAGAACCGGGCGCCCAGCACCAGGCCGGGGCCGTCGGGGCTCCAGGTGGGCGCGATGCTGAACGGCCGGATCTCCGGCTCGGGCGTGACCGGGGCCGCCTGCGGGGCGGCGGGCTCGAGCAGCCACAGCGTCACGCCCGCCGCCACCAGCGCGGCGCCCGCGCCGATGGAGAGCGCCCCCAGCGACTTGAACCGACCGGCGCTGTCCTGCAGCCGCAGCGCCTCGCGCTGGGTCAGGCCGGTCACCACGCCCTGCGCGTCCCGCGTGGCGTCCGTGACGGCGGCTTCGTCGTCGACGCCGTTGGCGTAGCTCAAGAGCCCCAGCGTCATGGCCACCCCGCCCCCCACCAGGCAGGCCCACCGCGCACCCCGCCACGTCAGGCGCGGGTCGTCGGGGGTGGCCTCTGCGACGGCCTCCGCCGGCACCGCCTGGGCCCACACGATCACCGGCCCCATGGTGGCCAGCGCGACCAGCGCACAGAGAGCTCGCATCCACTTCCTCCAGGACCCCGGGGGTTCTCCGCCGCCCCCCCATGTTGGCATGATCGGCCGGTTGGGAGGTAGCCCGAGCGTGGCGGCTTGATCCAGCGCCCACACCCTGCCACAACGGGACCCGGAACCGGCCAAGGAGGCCCCTGATGCGCGCGCTTTCCCTGCTCTTCGTCTTCGCCCTCGCCGCCACGTCGCTCGTCGGCTGCGGGCCCGCCCAGTCCAACACCCCGGTCCCCGGTCCCCCCATCTCCGGCCTGAACATGAACGGCAAGTGGTTCAGCGACGAGTTCGGGGAGATGGTGATCATCCAGGACAAGAACGGCTTCCGCGGCACCTACGAGGATCCCCGCGGGCCCGACCACAACGGGCGCTTCCAGGGGGCCATCCAGGGCGACCTGCTCACCCTCGAGTGGGTCAAGCCCGGCAACCCCATCGCCGCCATCATGCCGGTGCGCGGCAAGGCCTGGCTGCGCATCCTCCAGGGCGGCAAGCGGCTCGAGGGGCGCTGGGGCTACGACGACTCCATCGACGACGGCGGCAAGTGGACGGCCGAGAAGTCGCAGTTCCAGTGAACGGCGAGACGACCCTGCCGGTCGCACCTCGTTGATTTCCAAGACTATTCTTCGCTCGACCCGCCGTGCAGCAGGCCGTCGAGGAAGGCCTGGGCCTTGACCAGCACCTCGGCGTGCTCGGCCGCGGCGTCCGAGTCGGCCACGATGCCCCCGCCCGCGCTGTAGTAGATGCGGTCGCCCGCGACCCAGGCCGTCCGGATGGCGATGTTCAGGTCGCCGCCGCCGCGGGCGTCCACATGGCCGATGCTGCCGCAGTAGATGCCCCGCCGCACCGGCTCGATGGCCTCGATGAGCTGCATCGCCCGCAGCCGGGGCGCGCCGGTGATGCTGCCGCCGGGGAACGTGGCCCGCAGCAAGGCCGCCAGGCCATGGGGCGGCTCCAGGGTGCCCTCGACCGTGCTGACGAGGTGGTGGACGGTGGCGTACGACTCCAGCGCCAGCAGCCGGGGCACGCGCACCGTGCCCGGCGCGCAGACGCGCCCCAGATCGTTGCGCTGGAGATCCACGATCATCACATGCTCGGCGCGATCCTTCTCGCTGGCCAGCAGCTCCGCCGCCAGCGCCGCGTCGGCCGCGTCGGTGGCCCCCCGGGGCCGGGTGCCCTTGATGGGGCGCGTCTCCACCCGGCCGTCGGCGTCCCACGCGAGGAAGCGCTCGGGGCTCAGGCTCAGCACCGCCGTCGTCGCCGTCGGCCGCACGCACGCGGCGAAGGGCACCGGTGACCGGGCGCGCAGGCGCGCGAAGAGCGCCGCCGGATCGCCGGGCGCGACCGGCGCCTCGAACCGCAGCGCGACGTTGATCTGGTAGACGTCCCCCGCCGTGATGTGCGCCTGGATGCGCTCCACCGCCGCCCGGTGCCAGGCCGGCGACGCCCCCGCGACCGCCGGGGCGAGCGCCCGCAGCGCGGGCGGCGTCGGGCCACCGGCCGCCAGCCGCGCCGCCAGCCGGTCCGCGGCCCCGGCGTCGTCGGCCGAGATCCAGCCTCGCCCGGTCGCCCGGTCATGGATCCAGGCCGCGGTGTAGCGCGCCGCCCAGCAGTCGGGCAGGTGGCCCTCGACCCGGGCATGGGCCGGGATGTCCTCCACCGTGCGGCCCAGATCGTAGCCCAGCAGGCACACCACCCGGGGACACGGCCCGGCCGTCGCGCCGCCGCGCGCCCGCCCGGCCAGCGCCTCCAGGGCGTCGAAGGGCCGGGCCGGATCCGCCAGGACCTCCACCGGATCGAGCAGCAGGGCCTCGAAGCGGCCGGGATCGACGGCTGGCCCGCCCGCGGCGAGGAGCGCCGCTCCCACCGGCAGGCCGTGCCGCTCGGTCCAGCTGCCCGGGGCCAGGCCGGCCGCGCCGGCCGGCAGCGCCCGCTCGACGCCCCCTCTGGCCGACAACTGTGCAGAATCACGAGGAAAGTTCTTCAACGGCAACCTTGACGCCCTCGTGTGGTCCTACTAGCTTGTCGCCCACGCCGGGCCCGAGGAGACCCCCAGGATGCTCACCCAGACCGTGATGGCCGCGCTGTCCCTCCTGCTCGCAGCCCGGGCGGATCAGCGCGACGTGCTCTTCCAGGCTGCCCTCGCCGACGAGCTGCAGCGCAACCAGCAGCAGCTCGCCCTCGACGACCACAAGGCGCACCCTTACCATATCGGCCATCGGCTCGTGAGCGGAGTCGGTGGTGGTCGAGGCCCGCTTCGGGGCAGTGGTCGAGGACGAGCGCTCCGTGGACCGCCGCGCCGCGGACGTGCAGGCGACTACACCTTCGACAGCGCCCCTGAGCCCGACGACACCAGCATGAATCTTCGAGGATCTCACGGGCTTTCGCCCCGGCAAGGAGGCGCCGGTCGACGACGATCCGGGCTTCGCTGCGCGCCACCCCGGCTGCGCTGACCGACCAGGCCTACAAGGGCGCGCTCTCCACCTACCTGCGCAAGCAGGCCCGCAAGGTCACCACCGTCGAAGACAAGCACGTCGACAGCTTCAGCTGGGAGAAGCACACCTGGGTGGACGCCCCTGCGTACCTCGCCGCCGACGCCGAGGCCTGCGCGGCCGTGGCGCCGCCTCGGCGCGGCTCGGCACCGCGGCCGCTCTGCTGGACGGCAGCGTCCGCTCTCTCGGGGAGCGCACGCGGACGTACCTCGTCACCCGGGCACCCGCGTCCTCAAGGAGCACGTCATCTACTCGGTGGCCTTCGACGCCACGGGCCAGGCCCTGGACGGCATGCTGCTGGAGCAGGGCGAGACGTTCTACGGCTCCGCCCCCGACAAGCTGCCCACCGAGGCCGCCCTCAGACGCCCTGATCACCCGCTGCCTCACAACCTCGACGCCTCGCGAAGGCCCCCTCGCCGATCCGTACGATGGGGCTTGCCATCTGGAGCCCGAGGCGATGGGGGTCTTCTTCCACGAGACCATCGGCCACCATGCCGGAGGTTGCAGAACGATGACAACGAGGGGCGCACCTTCAAGGGTCAGGGTGGGGCAGGCCATCATCCCTGAAGTTCATCACCGTTCGCGACGACCTGACCCAGGCGGCCTTCCAGGGTACGCCCTCAACGGCCACTCACCATCGGGATGACCAGGGCGTGCCCGCCCAGAACACGGTGCTTCGTCGGACAAGTGGTCCTGCGCACCTTCCTGACGTCGCGGACGCCCATCGAGGACGTCAACCGCAGCACCATATGGCCGCGCCCAGGGGGTCGCGTCCCCCATGGCCCGCATGGGCAACCTGTTCGTCGAGAGCACCCGCACCGTGCCCCGTGACCAGCTCAAGGCCCTGCTGCTGGCCGGGCGAAAGCGCGGCAAGCCCGCCGGCCCGATCATCCGCGACATCACCGGCGGCTCGACCAACACCAGCAACTACGGCTACCGGTGCCTTCAAGGGCACGCCGCGCATGGTCTACAAGGTCGACGCCGCGACGGGCGAGGAGACCCTGGTGCGTCGAGATGGTGGGCACCCTCACCGTCATCAGCAAGATCATCACCGCCAGCCAGGAGATGGGCATCTTCAACGGCTACTGCGGCGCCGAGAGCGTGCCCGTCAGCGCCATCGCCCCGGCGACGCTCTTCAGCGCAGATCGAGCTGCAGCGCAGCCAGCGCGACAAGGAGCGCCCGCCGCCAGTTCTGCCCCCTGGGCCGCGACCCCGTGACCCGCATCGCCCTGCGCGCGGCCGGCCTCACCGACACCGGGAGCGTCCGCGACCACAACGAGGACGCTCTTCTGCGTCGCCGGCCCCCTCCTGGTGGTGGCCGACGGCATGGGGGGGCACCGGGCCGGCGAGGTCGCCGCGGGCATCTGCGTCGACGAGCTGCGAGCCCTGTTCGACCCCCCCGAGGGCCCGCGCCCGTGGTGGCGCTTCTGGGGTCCGGGGCTCGCCGGCCAGGCCCGCCTCGTCGACGCCCTGCGCCGGGCCAACCGGGCCATCTTCGATGCCTCCCGCGGGGCCCCCGAGCACCACGGCATGGGCACGACCGTGGTGGCCCTGTGGCGCGACGGGCCAGCCCTGCACTACGCCCATGTGGGAGACAGCCGCCTCTACCGGCTGCGCGGCGGGGAGCTGACCCAGATCACCGCGGACCACTCGCTGCTGGAGCGGGCCCGCCGGGCGGGCCTGGTCTCGGCGGCGGATGATGCTGACTTTCCTTACAAAAATGTCATTGTTCGCGCCCTCGGCCTCCAGCCGGGCGTCGTCGTCGACGCGGGCTCGGCCCCGGTGGTCGCGGGCGACCGCTACCTGCTCTGCTCCGATGGCTTGACCGATCTGGTCGATGGGCCGACAATCCGGGAGCGCCTCGCGGCCGACGGGTCGCCGGGAGAAGCCGCTCTCGGCCTCGTCAGAGCTGCCCTCGAGGCGGGGGGCGTCGACAATGTGACCGTGGTGGTCGCCCACCTCGAAGTCGAGGAGACATGATCCGTTCCACACTCACCCTGATGGCCCTCCTGCCCGCCAGCGTGCTGGCCGCCCCCGTCGCGGTCGCCCCGGAGCTGGTGCCGGGCAACGGCGTCCCTGCCGCCATCGGCAAGCAGTTCGACGCGACCTTCCGCCAGGAGCTCTCCCGCAAGGCGACGCTCATCGAGCAGGGCCCCACCACGGCGGCGCTGGGCAAGATCGGCGATCCCGCGTGCAACTCCGATGACTGCGGCCGCGCCCTCGCCACCGCCGTCAACGCGCGGTTCGTGATCACCGCCACGGTCTCGGCGACGGACGACATCTACGAGGTCAAGCTGACCGTCTTCGATGCCGCCCGCAACGAGCGCTCCAAGGTGGTCTCGGGCGTCTGCGAGCTGTGCACGGCCGGCGAGGTCAACGGCACCATCTCCAACGCCGTCAGCCGCCTGGACGAGGCCCTGGCCAAGGAGGCGACGCCGCCACCGCCGATCAAGGTCGAGATCCAGAAGCCCAAGACGGTGGCCTTCGATCTGAAGAGCACTCCGTCGGGGGCCAGCGTCCTGGTGGACGGCAAGGCCCAGGGCGTGACGCCGGTGAAGCTGGAGCTGAGCCCCGGCAGCCACACCGTCCAGATCAGCAAGGATGGCTTCACCCCGGCGACCCGCGTGGTGGCCCTGGAGAGCGAGCCCCTGAACCTGATGGTGACCCTGGAGGCGATCAAGCCGGTGGTGGCCGTCGCGCCCCCCACCGCGCCGCCGGCCGCGCCGCCCTCGGCCGCGCCGCCCACGGCGGCCCCCGCGGCCCCCCCCACCGTCGACGCCCCCCCGGCCGTCGCGGCGGCCCCCGGTGGCCCCGGCAAGTACAACGGCGTGGCCTGGGGCATGACCATCGGCGGCCTCGCCCTCGCCGGCGTCGGCACCTGGCTCATCGTCCTGGACGGCGACGTCACCTGCACCGACGGTCGCGGCCGCGCCACCTGCCCGACGGTCTACAACACCAAGGGCGTGGGCATCGCGGGCCTCGGCATCGGCGCCGCCCTCGTCGGGGCGGCCATCGCCATCCTGGCGGTCGGCCCCTCCGAGGAGCCGACGATGGTGCCGGCCGTCGAGGCCACCCCCGGCGGCGCCGCCTTCCTGCTGGGCGGCCAGTTCTAAGTCACCGTTTCTTCTCGACTTTTCAGATTGGCACCCCGGGCGTCGCGGCCAGCGCGCTGTTGGCATAGCGCCGATCCCGGGTGACCTCCTTGCCCAGCCAGGCCGGCCGGTCGAAGTGCTCGTCCTCGGCCCCCAGCTCCACCTCGGCCAGGACCAGCCCGGCGTGATCGCCGGCGAACACATCCACCTCGAACACATGGCGCCCCACCGGCACCCGGTAGCGGATCTTCTCGACGCGACCGGGCAGGCAGAGCGCCAGCAGCGCCCGGGCGTCGGCGGCGGGGATGGCGTACTCGAACTCCGGCCGCGCCACCCCGGTCCCGCGGCCCTTCAGCGTCAGCCACGCGGCCTCGCCCGCGAGGCGGACGCGCACGGTGCGGTCGGGATCGGCGCAGAGGTAGGCCTGGACGTAGTGGCTGCCGGGGTCGGCCGCGGCGCGCCAGGCGTCGCTCCGCACCAGGAACTTCCGCTCGATCTCCACCCCCATGGGGCCTCCGTCACGGCGTCAGGGTGATGTAGCCCTTCTTGGCGGCGTTGGCCACGAGGCCCAGGGTGCCGCGCCGCACCGCGTCGGCGGGGACGTGGGGCACGAGGCCCGGGACCTCCTCCAGCAGGGCGGCCACGCGCTCGTGGCGCTGGACGGCCTGGGCCACCGGCGCGAGATCCCGGCCCATCTTGCAGGGGGCGGCGGCGAGGCGGTGGGCGTGGTCGTAGCCCTCGCACACCAGATCCCAGTACGTGTCCAGCAGCCCCCCCGCCGGCACGCCCGCCGGCGGCTCGGCCCGCAGCGACAGCCGGAACGGCACGTTCACCTGGATGCCCGCGCCGGCGACGTCGGTGGGCACGCCAGCCTCGTGGTAGACGTTGAACAGGTCGGCGTCGCTGCCGGCCAGCCCCTTGAGCAGCGGCGCCATGATCTCGAGGCTGATGGCCCGCGGCGTCGGGAAGAACCCGGCCGTGGCCAGGGTGAAGGCCTGCTTGTGATCGAGATCCAGGCGCCCCGCCCGGTTCAGCACCCGGTGCGCCTGCCACCACCACGAGTCGGCCGCCCGGTTGTTGCCGTAGAAGTAGCGCGCCAGGGCCAGGAAGCTGCCGGCCTCGCCCCGCATGTAGTCGGCGTAGGCCTGCCACAGCGCCTCCTCCCCCAGCTCGGGGCGGTGGCGCAGGGTGTTGAAGGTGTAGGCGGCCCGGTGCCCGCTCTGCAGCGCCAGCGTCAGGCCCGAAGACAGCACCGGATCGATGAAGATGGCGGCGTCCCCGGCGGCCGCGTAGCCCGGCCCGACCGGATCGGGCGTCCACGACGACCAGTCCTTGATGGACTGGAGCCGGCGCCCCTGGGGAAACACGTCATCGCGCAGCGTCGCCCGCGCCACCAGCGGCGCCACCTCGGGGCAGCCGCGCAGGGACTTCCAGAAAAACGTCTCTAGATCCAGCGACTTGAGCGCATCGTGGAAGTGCTCGGTGCGGGTCACCACCCCCACGCTCATGGTGTCGTCGGCGACGGGGAAGTACCAGATCCAGCCCTCATCGATGGTGGCGATGAAGACGGTGGTGGCGTCGCGCCGGCCCTTGAAGACCACCTTCCAGTCGGCGCCGCTCAGGTAGCCCGAGACCGCGAAGTTGGACATCGTGGGGTCGTGGATGCGCTGGCCGCGCGTCGCGATGGCGTTGAGGCCGGTGGCGTCGAGCACGAACGGCGCCTCGATGTGGCCCGCGCGGCCGGCGTCGTCGCGCCAGTCCACCCCGCACACCCGGCCGCCGGCGTCGCGATGCAGGCGGGAGACCCGCGTCCCCTCGCGCACATCGGCCCCGAAGTGCCGGGCCTGCCCCAGCAGCAGCGCGTCGAACTCCCCGCGCAGGACATTCACGGCCGTCAGCGGGATGTCCCGCCGCAGCTCCTGACGCATCAGCTCGGAGAAGTCCTGGCCCACGACGTTGATGACGCCGCCCTGATCCGCGGGATCCAGCTTCGCCAGCTCCAGGTAGTCGGCGTCCCAGGGGGTGCGGTCCTTCCCCCAGACGAACGTGATGCCCATCTTGCGGATGAAGCGGCCGTCGTAGCAGCGATCGAAGACCTCGAGGTCGCGCAGGACGCCGTTGACGACGGGGATGGTGGACTCGCCGACGTGGTGCCGGGGGTGCCGATCCGCCTCCAGGACCGTCACCTGCACGTCGGGGGCGTACTTCTTCAGGATGGCCGCGAAGGTCGCGCCGGCTGGCCCGCCTCCCATCACCACGCAGTCCCGGGACTCCCGCACCGCCGCCTCCGCTGCTACCCTGGCCCCCGATGTTATACCAGCGACCGCACCATCCCGGCCCCTCCGCCGTGGCCAAGCCCTACCGGTTTCGCCGGCTGCCGGGCGCGGTGGACCCCGGGCCGCTCCTGGGCGAGCTGGACGCCCTGCCGGCCGAGGCCTGGCTGCGCAGCCAGTGGAAGTGGCACCTGGGCACGCGGTTCCTGATTCTGCGGGGGGGTACCCCGGGCAAGGCCCCCGGCAGCGCCCTCACCGCCGGCGCGGGGGTGGACGCCCCGGCCCTGGCCGACCTGCCGGCGCTGCGCCACCTGCTCGACACCGGCTTCCCCGAGCCCGCGACGCTGGCGTGGGTCGGCCTCTCGCCCGCCGGCAGCCGGATCCACCTGCACGTCGACAACACCGCCCACTGGGACGCCCACCACCGCGTCCATGTCCCCCTGCGCACCAGCCCCGGCGCCCGGCTCTGCGTCGACGCCACCTGGCTGCACCTGCCGGCGGGGACCGTCTGGGCCTTCAACAACAGCCGGCCCCACGGCGCCCTCAACACCGGCCCCGAGCGCCTGCACCTCATGGTGGATCTGCCTTCGACCCCGGCCGTCGAGGGCTGGCTGGCCCAGGGCCGCGACGCGGCGGGCCTCCCCGACCCCGAGGCCTGGGAGGCCCTGGCCCGAAACCCCCTCGATGCGCTACAACCCGATGATCTTCAAGGCGATTTGCTGGTCCGCCTGCTGGACCAGTAGACGGGAGCCCCGTGACCGACGACATCACCTACCGGCACCGCTTCAAGGCCGGCAACGTCGGCGATGTGTGGAAGCACACCGCCCTCACCCGCCTCACCGACCTCCTGCCCGCCGGCCCGCGGCGCTGGCTCGAGACCCACGCGGGAGCGGGCCGCTACAAGCTGGAGTCGACGGGCGAGGGGGACGGCGGGCATCGGCCGGGTGGACGCCGCCCGGTGACCGCCCCGCCAGCCTCGACGCCTTCCAGCGGCGGGCGCAGGGCTTCCGCCAGCCCGACGCCGGGGGCCGCTACCCCGGCTCGCCGCTGTTTCTGCGCCCGGCCCTGGCGGCGGGTGACCGGCTCACCCTGGTCGAGCTGGTGGACGAGCCCCTGGCCGAGCTGCGGTCGCTCTTCGCCGATGATCCCGTCGTGGAGGTGGTGGCGGGCGACGGCTACGCCGAGCTCGCGGCCCGCGCCGGCGACGTCGATCTGGTCTTCGTCGATCCCCCGTACCTGGTCCGGGAGGAGTGGGAGCGGGTGGCCCAGGCCGCCATCGCCGCGACCGAGGCCGGGGCCCGGGTGGCCCTCTGGTACCCCATCAAGGCCCTGTCGCGGCCGGCCGCGCTGCACAACCGCCTGCGCGCGGCTGGGGTGCCCACGCTGGCGATGGATCTGATCACGGGCGATCTGACGAAGAAGAAGAAGGCGCTCGCGGGCAGCGGGATGCTGGTGACGCGCCCCCCCGACGGCCTCGGGGCCCGGTGGGCCGAGGCGGCCGCGTGGCTCGGGCCCGTGCTGGCCAGCGACGGGGAGTGGAGCCTGCGCGTCCAGGCCTGGGGCGTGCCCGGGTAACCCGGCGCGAGGCTGCCGCATCCCTTCCAGACGTGCTTCAATGCCGCGAGCCGTGAGGAGACTCCCTTGAGCCCAGACCTGATTTCACTCCCCACCCTCACCGTGCGAGGCACCGCCCGCGAGCTGGGGGAGGCCCAGGGCGAGCACCTGCGCGCCCTCATCGGCGCCTTCATGGACGTCCGCTTCAGCGCCGTCGAGCAGTACTGCAAGGACCGCGGGCTCCCGGGCGCCGACGCCCTCATCGACGTCGCCCGGATCGGCCTGGAGCGCCTGAAGTCGTGGGATCCCGAGGGGTTCGCCGAGCACGAGGGCATCGCCCGGGGGGCCGGGGTCGATCCGATCCGGCTGTATGGCGCCACCCAGATGACCGATCTGCGCGATGTGCTGGTGCTGCCGGCCGAGGTGGACGAGGGCTGCACCTCGCTGCTCCTCGCCCCCGATCGGACCCGCGGCGACGCGGTGATCGGCGGGCAGACCTGGGACCTCAACCCGCCGGACGTCGACTTCATCGTCGCCATCGAGCGCCGCCCCACCGCGGGGCCCGCCACCTGGAGCGTGACCTGCGCCGGCTGCCTGAGCCTCATGGGCATCAACGAGGACGGCGTCGCGCTGGGCACCACGAACATCAAGACGCGGGACAGCCGGGCCGACGGGGTGGGCTACCTGGCCCTCATCCACCGTGGCCTGCGGGCCCGGTCGGCCATGGAGGCGGCCGAGGCCATCGCAGGCGCGCCCCGGGCCGCTGCGCACACCTACTGGATCGTCGATCCGCGCCAGGCCATCAGCCTGGAGACGAGCCCGTCCGTCATCGAGCGGCGGGCCATCACCCACGGGGCCTTCGTCCAGACCAACCACTGCCAGGCCAAGGCGCTGGCCGCCATGCAGGGGGAGCCCACCTCCGACAGCAGCCAGCGGCGCCTCGAGGTGGCCACGGCCCGCGCCCAGGCCGGTGGCCATGACTGGCAGACCGTGCGCGACCTCTTCGCCGATCGCTCGGCGGGGATCCTGAGCGTGAACCGCTACGCCGAAGACGACCAGGGCACCTCCACCAACGCCGTCTTCATCGCCCTGCCGGCCGAGCGCGCCGCCTGGGCATGCCGGGGGCCCGCCGATCGGGGCCGCTTCATCCGCCTGGGGTTCGCCTGAGCCATGGGACCGCATGTAGACGATCTGCACCGCATGGCGGTGTTCGCCCGGGTCGTCGACGACGGCAGCTTCTCCGGCGCCGCCCGCAGCCTGGGCATCGCCAAGTCGGCCGTCAGTCGCCACGTGGGCCTGCTGGAGCAGGGCCTGGGCGTGCGCCTGCTCAACCGCACCACCCGCAAGCTGCACCTGACCGAGGCAGGCGAGGAGTTCTACCAGTCCTGCCGGCTCATCCTCGACGAGGCCCAGGAGGCCGTCCGGCGCGCCCGGGACCTGCAGGACGAGATGATCGGCACCCTGAACATGACGGTGCCGTCCGCGTTCGGTCGCCGCTACGTGCTCCCCCACCTCGCGCACCTGCTGGAGCAGCACCCCCGCCTCGATCTGCGGCTGCACTTCCAGGACGCCTACCTGGATCTGGTCGCCCGGGGCATCGATCTGGCCATCCGCATCGGGCAGCTCCCCGACTCCAGCCTGGTGGCCCGCACCCTCGCCACGGTCGAGATGGTGCTGTGCGCCTCGCCCGCGTACCTGGCGAGGCGGCCCGCGCCGCAGCAGCCCCAGGATCTGGCCGACCACCCCTGGACGCTGTACAGCCTCCGCCAGCCCACCAACCGCGTGACGGTCACCCGGGGCGACGAGGAGGTGACGCTCTCGGTCTCCGGGCGCGTGGTGGCGGACGATGGGTCGGCCCTGGCGGCCTTCATCCAGGCGGGATCGGGCATCGGGCTCTTGCCCATCTGGTACGTGGCCGATGACATCCGGGCCGGCCGGCTGACCCGCATCCTGCCCGAGTGGGGCGGCCCGGCGGCGCGCGTCTACGCCATCTACCCGGCCCGGCGGCTGCTCTCGACCAAGGTCCGGCGGGTGGTGGACCTGCTCGCGGACGCCTTCGCGGATCCCCCCTGGGCCGAGGCGTGTCGCGCCGAGTGACGGCGGGGCAGTTTTTTGCCCCCTCCACGAAAAACACCGTGACCGATCCCGGGCCACCTCGTGCAAACTGCTGGTGAGTAGGTTATCCTCTCTGGGGGGGCTCGGGCAGCGGGGAAGCCGTTGAGCGAGGTCGCCAGAGACGCCGTCGTCGCCTCAGCTGGCCAGGGCGGGCCCAGGCCTGCCAGCCGACCGGGCGCTTTCTGAGGGGGAAGAGCTCGCGCTGGTGGTCAGCGGAGGTGGAGTCGCCGGATCTGGTCGCCTGCGTGGCTGCCCATCAGGGCAGCCGCCCGTTTTCGAGGAGCGCAGGCACCCACCTGTGCTTCATCACCTCCTCGCCTTTTTCTTCTTTCCTGTCATCCACTTGTCGGTCGGCGCAGCGCCTGGGGGCGCTGCGCGCGTCCCCTCTCGACCGTCCAGAACGGCAAGGACTCGATCGGTCCCTCTGGGGTAGGCTGGTGGGCAGGAGTGGGTACGGGCGCCCGACCACCTCGGGGTCGGAGGAAGAACGGTCGGGCGCCCGCACCCGAATTCGAATCAGGCCTGGCCGCGCCAGGCGGGAAGATCGGACGGGCGCCCGACCACCTCGGGGTCGGAGAAGCACGGTCGGGCGCCCGCCCGAATCCTGAAGTCGTCGACCAGCTCCCCGCTACAAGCAGTCCTCGTCGATGCGGGTGTCGCAGTCGTCGTCCACCCGGTTGCACTGGTCCACCACCCCCGGGTGGCGGGCCGGATCGCGGTCGTCGCACTCGGCGCAGGCGGCGAAGCCGTCCTGGTCGCGGTCGAAGCCCTCGTCGATCTGGCCATCTCCGTCGTTGTCCACGCCGTCGCAGATCTCGATGGAGGGGTTCTCGCCGGGGCAGCCCTCGTCCACGAGGCCGTCGCAGTCGTCGTCGGCGTCGTTGCAGGCCTCGTCGACCGGCATGCAGTCGCAGCCCTCGTCGATCTGGCCATCGCAGTCGTTGTCCACGCCGTCACAGACCTCCGGCCGGGCGTCGCAGTCGTAGCAGCCCTCGTCCGCCAGGCCATCACAGTCATCATCGATGCCATTGCACCGCTCGGGGACGGGCAGGCAGTCCCGGCAGCCCTCGTCGAGGCGCCCATCGCAGTCGTTGTCGAGCTGATCGCAGAGCTCGGGGCGCGGCACGCAGCCCGGGCAGCCCTCGTCCACCGTGCCGTCGCAGTCGTCGTCCACGCCGTTGCAGCGCTCCGGCACGGCCAGACAGCCCGAGCAGCCCTCGTCGACGATGCCATCGCAGTCGTCGTCGCGCCCATCGCAGACCTCGCGACCCACGATGCAGCCCGGGCAGCCCTCGTCGATGCCGCCGTCGCAGTCGTCATCGCGGCCGTTGCAGACCTCGGCGCCCGGCTCGCACGCCACGCAGCCCTCGTCCACCGTGCCGTCGCAGTCGTCATCGGCCTGGTTGCAGGTCTCGGCCGACGGCTGGCAGACGGGACAGCCCTCGTCGACGATGTTGTCGCAGTCGTCATCGAACCCGTTGCACTGCTCCGGCGCCCCCGCGCAGTCCGCGCAGCCCTCGTCCGCCATGCCATCGCAGTCTTCGTCGAGGCCGTTGCACAGCTCCGGGCGCGGCTCGCAGGCCGGGCAGCCCTCGTCGATGGTGCCATCGCAGTCATCGTCGTCGCCGTTGCAGACCTCGGCCACGCAGTCTCCGCAGCCCTCGTCCACCTGCTGGTCGCAGTCGTTGTCGGCCCCGTCGCAGATCTCGGCCTCCGGGTTGCACCCGGGCGCGCAGATCTCGTCGATCTCGCCATCGCAGTCGTTGTCGACCCCGTCGCAGATCTCGTCGCAGAGCTGGCACGTGGCCAGGTCGCAGTCGGCGCCGTCGCAGAGCACGCAGGCCGGGTCGAAGCACTCGTAGTCGGGCTGACAGGGCTGGCCGGTCACGAGGCTGAAGCCACCGCAGCAGCCGTAGCAGTCACAGCCGGGGGCCGGATCGCAGAGGTCGTCGTTGCCACTCCCGCTGTCGCCATCGAAGAAGCACTCGACCAGGCAGCGGGGGTTCACGTTGTCGGGATCGGCCCCGATGCAGGCATTGTCGCCGGGCAGGCACGTCGGCCGGTTGCCGAAGATCGCCGGATCTTCGCTGATATCACAAGGACTTACGCAACCTTCATCGTTCTGGTCGATGCGGCCGTCCCCGTCGTTGTCGATGCCATCGTTGCACTCGCCGTCGGCGTGATCGTCGTTGGCGAACTCGACCCAGAGGTCGTCGCGGCTGCGGTCGTCGCCGGCCGGACCCGGACGCTCGAGGCAGGCATCGCCCACCCCGTCGCCGTCGGTGTCGGCCTGGTTGGCGTTGGCCACCTCGGGACAGTTGTCGCAGCCGTCGCCCCAGCCGTCCAGGTCCTGGTCGGCATGGTCGACGGCCCCCAGCGGAGCCTCGGGGCAGGGATCCACGCCATCGGGGAGGCCGTCGCCGTCGGCGTCGAAGGCTCCATCACACGCGTCCCCCAGCCCGTCACCGTCCGCGTCCACCTGATCGGCGTTGGCGACCCGCGGGCAGTTGTCGCAGGCATCCCCCCGGCCGTCGCCGTCGCTGTCCACCTGGGCCATGTCGGCTAGGCCCGGGCAGACGTCCCGGGCGTCGGGGACCCCGTCGCCGTCGCGATCGGGCGGTGCGACGCCCTGGCAGGCATCGCCCACCCCGTCACCATCAGCGTCGGCCTGATCGGCGTTGGCCACGTCGACGCAGCTGTCGCACGCGTCCCCGACCCCGTCGCCATCGGTGTCGGCCTGACCCGGATCCGCCACGCCCGGGCAGCGATCCCGCGCATCGGGGACGCCATCCCCGTCGCCGTCGGGCACCCCGCCCCCGGCCTCGCAGGCATCGCCCACCCCATCGCCGTCGGCGTCGGCCTGGCTGGCGTTGGCCACCTCTGGGCAGTCGTCGCACGCGTCGCCGACGCCATCGCCGTCCCGATCGGCCTGATCGGGATCGGCGAGCTCTGGGCAGCGGTCGAAGCGTCGGGCACGCCATCGCCGTCGGAGTCGCCGGGGGCGCCGACGCAGGCGTCGCCGACGCCATCGCCGTCGCTGTCGGCCTGGTTCAGGTTGGCGACCTCCGGGCAGTTGTCGCAGGCGTCGCCGCGGCCGTCACCGTCTCGGTCCGACGCCTCGACCTCTGGCACGTCCGGGCAGAGATCCACGGCGTCCAGGGCCCCGTCCCCGTCCCGGTCGCTGCACACATCGCCGCTGCCATCCCCGTCGGCGTCGGCCTGGTCACGGTTCGCGACCTCGGGGCAGTTGTCGCAGGCATCCCCCCGGCCGTCCCCGTCGGCGTCGGCCTGGCCCGGATCGGCCTGATCGGGGCAGACGTCCTCGCCGTCCGGGATGCCATCATCGTCGCGATCATCATCGGGCGGGACGAACACATCGGGGGAGCCCGCTTCGGCCGCGGGCGGGCCTGCGTCGCTGGCGGGCAGCTGGTTGGGGTTGCCATCGACCCCGCAGCCGGCCAGCCAGACCGCCGCCAGCACCCTCAGCACGCGTTGCATCCTCGCCGACCCCCACCTGTGCATACTGGCATGAACGAGGGGGCGGCCCCTCGGATACAGAATAACTGCGGTGAGGCCCCCCGCGCCGACGCCACGAGGAGAGCCTGGGGTGGAATTATGTATCGTGACTGCGGCGCGGCTCGTTGAACCCGGCGTTGAGCCCGCCGCAGGAGCAGCAGCGAAGCCCCGATGTCGGCCCCGGTCGCCAGCATGAGCCTCGACGACGCTTGTCCCCTCGACGAGGTGGCCGACGACGAGCGCCTCCTCGGCCAGATCCTGGAGGGGAACGGCCAGGCCTTCGACGCGCTGTATCGGCGCCACGCCCCCCGGGTGTTCCGGCTGGCGCTGCGCATGACGGGATCCGCGGCCGACGCCGAGGATCTCGTGCAGGTGGTGTTCGAGCGAGCCTGGCGCGCGCTTCCCCGCTTTCGGCCGGGCGAGGCGCGCATCAGCACCTGGCTGTACCGCGTGACCGTCAACGCCTGCCTCGACCAGCTCAAGTCGGCGCGGCGCCAGCGGGAGCGGGGCCTGGACGCGGACGGCCTCGCCCACCACGCCGACACCCGGCGGGGGCCCGAGGCGCGGCTCGCGGGCGAGCAGTCCCGGGATCTGGTGGAGCGCGCCCTCCTCCAGCTCCCCGAGAAGTACCGGGTGGTGGTGCTGCTGCGAGACATCGAGGAGCGCCCGTATCAAGAGCTGCGGGCCATCCTGAAGCTGCCCATCACCACGCTGAAGATGCGCGCCGTGCGCGGCCGGGAGCAGCTGGCCAGGGCCTGTGAGCGCCTCGGCCATGAGGGAGGTCGATGATGCGTCGATCGGACAAGGCGAAGGTCCACGCGCTCCTCGATGGAGAGCTGTCGGCAGCGGCCGAGCGGGCGCTGCGGGCGCAGGCGGAGGCGGACCCCGAGCTGGGGGCGTACCTCGGCCGCATGGAGGCCACGCGCCAGGCGCTGCGGGGCCTTCAGCGGGTCGACGCGCCGCTGCCGGCGTTCGTCCGCCCGGCCCCGGCGGCCCCCCGCGCCCCCTGGCTGCTCTGGGCGGTGGGCGCCGCTGCCGCGGCAGCGGCCGTCGTCGCCGTCACCCAGGTGGGAGAGCCGACGCCGGCCGCGGCGCCGGCCGAGCCCGACGACGGGCGGCTGCCCGTGGAGCTGGCGCTCAATGCGCCGGGGGCGGGTGAGGTCCAGGTCGCGGGCGACTTCAACGCCTGGCAGCCGGCCCCCCTCACCCGGGAGGGTGATCGCTGGGCGACGCGGCTTCGGCTCGAGCCCGGGCGCTATGCCTACATGTACGTCGTGGACGGTCGGTGGACGCCCGATCCAGAAGCGCATAGCTTCCGGGACGATGAGTTCGGTCGCAAGAACGCGGTGCTTCACCTGTGAGGCGCTCGGCATCCTGATGGTCGCGGGGCGGCACGCGCCGACGTGCCGGCGCCCCGGCTGCACGCCACCGTGGTGGCGGAGGAGGGTACGTGGACAATCCATTCTTCGACGACACCCTCCAGGACGCCGCCACCGACCTGGGGGTCCGGTGGGCTTCCTCGCCCCGGCCCTGACCCTGGAGCTGGACGCGGGGGCCCATCGCCTCGCCGCTCAGGCGTCCGGGCGCGTGACGCGACACACCGGCAGCGCCAATGCCCTCGGCGGCCACGGCGCGCTGGGCATCGCCTGGCGCAGCCCCCGCGAGGCCGGCCTCGCCCTGGATGCCCGCCTGGAGGCCCGCGCTGACGCCCTCGATCGCTTCGAGGAGGACACCCGGCAGCAGGGTCGCGCCGGCCTCGGCGCCACCTGGCAGGCCTCGCCCCGCGCCTGGGTCGAGCTGTCGGCGGGCGCCATGGCCCGACGGTACCCGAACCGACCGCTCATCACCGAGAGCGCCCAGGGCGAGGTCCAGGCGGACGAGACCCTGGCCGTGGGCGCGGGGCCGCTGATGCTGGGTGGCCTCGGCGTGGACCTCGAGGCGTCTCTCGACGGCTGGCACGTCGACGCCAACGTCAACCGTCTCGATCGCGCCGGCGTCCAGGTCGGGGGCCTGGTGGCCGCCACCCTCGGGCCGTGGGGGGTGGAGGCGTCGGCGGGCTGGTGGTTCCAGGCGTTCTCGACCGGCCGCGAGGACGCCGGCAGCGTGCTCGCCGCCGGCCTGACCGCGACCCCGGCGGCCTGGTGGAGCGTCCGCGCCGACGCGCGCCGCCTCGCGTCCGACAGCACCCACCCCGAGGGCCGCTTCACCCAGTGGCAGGCGCTGCTGTCGGTGGCGTTCTCGACGACGTCGTCGCTCGCGGCGCCGCCCGGCCCCGCCCTGGGCGTCACTCGCCTGGCGGATGGGCGCTGGCAGCTCGCCACCGACGCCGCCGGCGCCGCGCGGGTGGACGTCGTGGGCGACTTCAACGGCTGGCAGGTGGGCGCGACGCCCATGCGGCCCACGACGCCGGCGGGCCGGTTCGTGGTCGAGCTGCGCCTGCCGACCGGCCAGCATGGCTTCATGTACGTGATCGATGGATCCCGCTTCGTGACCCCGGCCGGCGTGCCCACCCGCGATGACGGGTTCGGGCAGCAGGTGGGGATCCTCCGGGTTCCGCAGGAGGGCCGACCATGACCAGGCTCGCACGACGACTCCTCGTCCTCCTCGCGCTCGCCCCGGCGGCGGGCATGGCCCAGACCCCCGACACGCTGCGGGCCGAGGTGCGCGCCCGGGCGGCCGCCGAGGGCGTGCCCGTCGGCCCCCTCGATCGGAAGATCACCGAGGGGCTGGCCAAGGGCGTACCCCCGGCCCTCATCGCGACCGCCGTGGCGCGCCTCCACGACCGCCTGCGGGCGGGCGCCGGCCTCTGCGGGGGCTGGGCGCGCCAGGAGGACTGCACCGTCGCCGCCGCCGACGCGCTGCAGGTCGGCCTGCCAGCCGAGGCCGTCGGCGAGCTCCTGGGGCGTGAGGGCGCCGAGGGGGATCGGCTGGAGGCGCTCTTCGCCATCTCCGATCTGCACACCCGCGGGGTGCCGGCGGACGCCGCCCTGGCCCTCGTCACCCGCGCCCAGGGCCGCGGCCCCGCCGACGCGACCGCGCTGGTCAAGGCCATCCTGGCCGAGGCCGATCGCACCGGCCAGCCGGCCGCCGACGTGGCGCGGGCCGCCCTGGCCGCCGAGGGGGGCCAGCCTCCGGTGCGGGAAGGCGGCTTCCACGCCAACCAGGGCCGGGGCAAGGCCGTCGGCCGCCCCGACGAGCACCCGGGCCGCGGCCAGGGCACCCCGCCCGGCCAGGACAAGAAGCCCAAGTAGCCGATTTTTCTTGGCTAACCCTTCTCCCCCCGGTTCCCTGCGTATCCATCTCCGCCCGGCCGCGTTGAACACGCGCACCCTGAACTGGAGATCACCATGCGTACCCTCACCGCCCTGCTCGCCCTCGCCTGCCTGCCCGCCTGCTCGACCGACGGCCCCGCCATCGAGGACCACCTGCAGCCCCTCGAGGTGCGCTGCGCCCCGGCCGATCTGGCCGAGGACGCCTGGCGCTGCGGCGAGGATCGCACCGTGGAGTGCGCCCACGTCGAGGGCGGGACCGTGGACGGCATCTACGTCGACGGCGGCGAGGCCTGCCGCCCCGACGACTACCTGCTCAGTGATCCCGGACCCTCCCGGCCCGGTGACCATGTGATCCGCATCTCCCAGGGCGACGCGGTCGTCTGCGAGTCGACGCTGCACGTCGTCGACACCACGCCGCCGGTCGCCACGCCGCGGGACGCCCGGCTCTGGTCGCCCAACCACAAGTGGCACGATCTGCTGCCTGCCGACTGCGCCGAGGTGCATGACGCCTGTGATGGCGAGGTCGAGGTGCGCTTCACCTACGTCACCAGCGACGAGGCGGCCGACGGCCAGGGTGATGGCCACACCTCCCCCGACATCGAGGGGGACTGCCACGGCCTGCGGCTGCGGGCCGAGCGCGCGGGCGGGGGCGATGGCCGCGTCTACCGCATCGGCTTCCGCGCCGAAGACGCGGCGGGCAACGTCACCGAGGGCGAGTGCCGGGCTCTGGTGCCCCACGATCAGAGCGGCCGCGAGGCCGCCGACAGCGGCGAGAGCCTCCGCGTCGACCTCGCCTGCGACTGACGCCCCCCCATCTGATCGCCCGACAGACCCCACGGCGGTTGAAAGCACCCCGGGTCACGGCCCATATTCTGCCCCTCTTGAAGGGGGGAACATGCGCAACCTGGGACGATTCGTGATGATCTTGCTGGCCGTCGCGGCCTGCGATGACGGCGGCAGCGGCAGCGATCCCGTCGAGCCGGATGCGGCCGTGGCCGACGGGGGCGCCGGTGGCATGGGCGGCGGTGCCGGTGGCGTGGGCGGCGGTGCCGGCGGCATGGGCGGTGGCGTCGGCGGCATGGGCGGCGGCGCCGGCGGCATGGGCGGCGGCGCCGGCGGCATGGGCGGCGAGGGCGGCATGAGCGACCCCTGCGCCGGGCCGGCCCTGGAGGTCTGCGACGGCAGCGACGAGGACCAGCCCCCGCCCCTCAACGAGCACGCGGCGGCCTACGACGACGCCCGCCACCAGATGATCATCTTCGGCGGCAACACGGCGGTGCCCGAGAACTGCGGCTTCCCCGCCTACACCTTCCAGAGCGTGACCTGGATCTACTACGACTACGAGACGGGCTGCGGCCGCTGGAAGCGCCTCGACGAGGGCAACCCGCCCGGACGCGCCCGCCACGCCGCCACGTTCGGCGACGGCGCCATGTGGGTCTTCGGCGGCCGCTTCCGCTCCCGCAACTCCGGCAACTACCAGATCTTCAATGATCTCTGGCGGTTCGACCCCGGGACGCGGACGTGGACCGAGGTGCAGGCCCAGGGCGAGCTGCCGCCGGCGCGCTTCAACCACGTCCTGGCCTACGACGCCAACCGCAACCAGCTCCTGGTCCAGGGCGGCAACGGCTCCGGCAACGCCGTCGGCCCCGTCGTGCTCAACGACGTCTGGCGCTTCGACATCGCCACCTCGACCTGGGAGGAGATCCCCTTCGATGGTCGGGGGCCGGCCCCCCGGATGTGGCAGGCGGGCTTCTTCGACGCCTCCCGCGACCAGCTCGTGGTCTACGGCGGCGGCGACGAGACGGCGTTCAACAACAACGCCACCTACTTCGCCGACCTGCTGGCCTTCTTCCCCGAGTCGGGCCGCTGGACGCAGCTCCACGACGGCCGCCGCGGCACCCACCCCGACGGCCGCTTCTGGGGCCATATGATCCACGACACCCAGCGCGACGAGTACGTGCTCTTCGCCGGCCACGACGACGCCACCCTGGGCAACCGCAACGACACCTGGGCGTTCGATCCCGAGGGCCAGACCTGGGAGTCGCTGCAGCCCGAGGACGCTTTCAACCGCCCGGCCAACGGCTTCTGCGACTTCCCGGCCGACTTCACCACCGTCGCCGCGGGGGTGCCCGAGCGCCGCAACGCCCACACGCTCGTCTACGGCGAGACCTGCGGCCGCGCGCTGACCTTCGGCGGCAAGACCGACTGCGGGGCCGTCAACGATGTCTGGGCCTTCGACGAGGCGGGCTGGAGCAACCCCGTGGTGGCCACGGAGGGGGAGTCCTGCGTGCGCTGGCGCGCCAACCCCGACAACTGCGTGAACCTCTGCTTCTGACCCGCTCTCTCACCACTTCCTGAGGAAATCTCGATGCTTCGCCTGCTGGCGGCCGTCCTCGCGGCCACCCCGCTCTGCGCCTACGCCGACGCCTTCCGCGCCGCCGACGCCTCGCCCTGGCACTTCCGGGGGGACTTCGGCGTGCCCACCGTGAGCCTGGAGGAGACCGCCTTCGCCTACGCCCTGGAGCTGGGGTACTACGGCGAGAGCTTCCTCATCGGCTATGACGTCGCCCAGTCGATCTTCAGCCGGCAGACCGGAGACGCGACGAACACCAACCTGGAGTTCAAGAACCACTTCATCCTGGGCTACCGCACGGGCAAGGCCGGGGAGGCGCGCCACGCCTTCCTGCTCGAGACGAACCTCAGCGGCCTGAGCAGTGACTACAGCGGCGCCGGCTTCGATGGCGCGTCGGAGTCATCGTTCCTGAGCCGGCAGTCCTTCGTCTACGGCTACACCTCGGCCGAAGGCGGCCCCGTCTTCTGGGGCGTCTTCGTGGGCTACGGGTTCCAGGGCGAGGCATACACCTCCCTGTCGTTCGGCGGGGCGGGCGGCGAGGACAGCTCCGACATCCAGTTCTCGGGCTACACCCTCGCGCGGGTCATCGCGCGGCACGACCTGGTGCCGGGCCTGGTGCGGCTCTCGGGCAGCAGCGAGCTGAACCTCTTCACCATGACCCGCAGCCGGCTCTACTTCGGCGACACGCAGGACGACGGCACCGAGGAGGCCAGCGGCGTCCGGCTCAACAGCCGCGTGGCCGCCGAGGTCATCAACTTCGAGGCCCTCGGCCTGCACCCCCTGGCGTTCGTCGGCCTGGACGTCCTGCGCACCAGCGGCACCCAGACCGACACCTCCGCCACCCCGATCGTCGGCATCGGCCTCACGAACTGACCCCGCCTACTCGGTGATGCACAGCTCCACCGCGTGCACCGCCACCTGGCCCTGCACCGCGTCGAAGCGCACACCGGTCAGCCCGGGATCGTCGCCCGGCGCCAGGAAGTCGCTCCAGTCCAGCTCATACCACTCGTAGTCGATGCCCCCGATGGGCCCGACCAGGCCCCCGTACAGCGGCGACCAGATCTCGAGCTGCGCCTGACCCCGCGTCCCCCGCGCCTGGAAGTACAGCGTCGCCGACCGGAAGCGCTTGCCCTGCACGCTGAACCGAAACAGCAGATCGTCGATGCCGTCGAGCAGCAGGCCCTGCCCCTGATCGACCACGGCCACGTTGCAGTTCGCGATGGCGTCGCCGCAGCGGGGGAACGCCCCGCAGGCATCGTTGATGCGGATGGAGTAGTCGCAGCTCGCATCCCAGTGATCCACCCGCGCGCTGCTGCCCCCGCCGCCCCAGTGCACGGCGAAGAGCGTGGTGCCCGGGCCGAGGGCGCAGGCGCGCTGCCCGGGCGGCAGCCCGGCCATGTCGGGTGGGGGCGGCGCCATGTCCACGGGCGGCGGCGCCATGTCCACCGGGGGCGGCGCCATGTCCACCGGGGGCGGCGCCATGTCGAGTGGGGCAGCGCCATGTCCACCGGGGGCGGCGCCATGTCCACCGGGGGCCGCCCGGCGTCGCGGGCCATGTCGACGGGGCCACCTTGATCGCGCGGGACGCCCCGATCCCGGGGTCGGGCGGCGCCATGTCGGCCTCCCCATCGCGCCGGCCCGCGTCGGCCGGGGCCCCGGTGTCGTGCTGGCCCCCATCGGCGCGGCCCGCATCGGGCGCGCCCCGATCGGCGGCCGCGTCGCGGAGCTGGGCGTCTCCGCCCCCCCGCGGCCCCACCAGGCGGGCGGTCCCAGAGGTGTCGTCGTTGCACGCATTTCCCAGCAAGATCAGGGAGATGGCGACGGAGTACAGGCAGCAGGCGTGGCGCATGGCCCAGTCTACCGCGGAGGCGGCGGGCCCGGCCACCGACCACCGCGCGTCACCGACGGCGCCCGGGAGTCACCGCCGCGGAACACCGGGGCTTGATCCCTGGGCGGAGCTGACTAGACTGTCGCCGCGCATCAGCCTGGAGGCCCCATGACCCGCGTCGCGCTCGGAATCGCTCTCGCCCTCGCCGGCCTGACCGGCTGCAACCTCGACTCCGTGGGCAAGTGGGGCGCCATCAACGATCGCCCGGGCAAGCCCCAGGGCCCCACCGCGCACTCCCGCAGCCTGGAGATCCGCGAGACCTGCAAGGCCATCGGCCCGAACGCCCAGTCCGACCTGTGCAGGGGCGTGGCCCAGCTGGGTGAGGCGCCCGCCGGCGGCGAGCACGGCGCCCACCACTGAGCCTCAGCGCCGCCGCCGCTCCGCGGTGCGCGTGTACAGCCCGCCCGTCATGCCATCCAGCGTCGCCGTGAGCTGCTCGATGCGCAGCTCCTTGGCGAACCGCGTCGCCCCGTCGGCCGGCGGATCCAGGATCAGATCCACCTGGAGCCGGCGCCGGGTGTAGTAGAGGTTGGTGACTTCCTTGATCACCCCCTCGTGGAGCACCGCCAGCGACGTCACGTCGAGGGTCTCGGGGTTGTAGAGCAGCCGCGGCAGGCTCCAGCTCCCCGACACCACCAGCTCGCCCACCTGGGTGGTCGCGTCGTCCTGCCCCACCGGGGGCCCCTCGCCCTTCAGCACCGCGTCGAACCGATCCACGAACGTGGTCGCGTCGTTGGTCCGATAGCCCACGTTGACCTCGGGCAGGATGGCCTTCCAGGCCGCCCGCGTCCGCATGGAGCCCGTCGTGTCGGGATCGACCCGGTAGAACTCCACCGCGGCGGCCTGCACGCGCTGGATGGAGGGCTCCTGCTTGAGGGCCTCCAGGGCGTCGCGCACATCGGGATCGTCGAGCCGGCGCTGGGCCGCCGCCGGCACGGGCGCCAGGACGAGCGCCACCAGGAGCAGGGCGAGGGAACGGATCATCTGCTGCCTCCTCAAAAGGCCTCGAAGGGGTCAAAGAGCGGGCCCGCCAGGGCGTTGAGGTGCGCCGTCAGCTCCTCCAGGCGCAGGTCGCGCGCCAGGCGGGCGCGGCCGTCGCGGTCCGCCTCCAGCAGGCGCTCGAGCTGCAAGCGACGGCGCTCGGTGTACAGGCTCGCGACCGTCCGCTGCAGCGTCCAGCCGAGCTTCACCCGGTCGCGGGCGTCCGCCGTGACGGCGGCCTCGTCGGCCCGGGAGAGCAGCTCGCCGACGTCCCAGCCGGCGAAGACCGCGTAGCGAAAACCCTTGGAATCCAAGAAGTTCTGCTGCCCGACCTCGGGATCGTCCGTCCCCGTCTCGAGGACGCCGTAGCGCAGATAGCTGGCGGGCGGCTCGATGTACCCGGCGAACGCGGTCACCCGCGGCAGCAGCGTGCTGAACCGCGCCCCCAGCCCCGGCTGGATGTCGAGGCCGGCCCGCGCGACGACGGCGCGCTGCACGTCCGCCAGGGTGGGCTCGACCTCCACCAGACGCCCGTAGCGGGCCCGCGCCACCGCGTCGACAACCACCGGCTCCCCGTCGGAGAGCTGCTGCAGCTCCGTCCCGGTCAGGATCCACAGCGTGGCGCGCCGGTGGCGCGACCAGAGCAGGGCCCGCACGCCGTCCTCGCTCCCGCCGAAGGCCCGCGTCTCGAAGGGCCCGCCATCGACGCTCGCCCAGACATCCGGGCCCATCGCCGCGAAGACCGTCCCCGCGTCGTCGCCGGCCAGGGCCGTGACCCCGGCGTCGGCGGGCCCCACCGCCCGGAACGTCTTGCCGGCGTCGTCGCTCTGGAAGAGGCCCTCGGTCGTCCCCACCCGCAGCGTCTGCGGCCGCCGCGGATCGATGCGCACCCGATCGGGGCGGCCCTCCACCTCGCCCAGGGACGAGAACTGCCGGCCGCCGTCATCCGTGACCAGCAGGCCGTCCTCGGTGGCCACCACGAACCGCGCCGACCGATCGGGATCGAAGGCGATGAAGCGCACATCGGCGTCGGCGACGTCGGCGTGCAGCAGCGGGGCGAACACCTCGCCGCCATCGCGCGCCTCGAAGAGCCCCGCTCCGGTGCCCACCAGGACATGGGCCGGATCCCGCGGATCACGGGCGATGGTCTGGACGCGGCGCTCCGCGGGGCTGGCGCCGCCCAGGACCACCGGCCACGTCCCGCCGCCGTCCCGTGTGCGCCGCAGGCCCTCGCCGGTGGCCGCGAGCACGTCGCGGGGATCGCGTGGGTGCACGTCCAGATCCCGCACCGCCGTGTCCACCCCGCCGGGGGGCTCGAAGGTGGGCCACAGCTCCCCCGCGAACCACCCCGCGTCGCGGCCCTCCGGGCGGTTGCCCTCGGCGCCGATCACGTCGTCGATGCCGGCGCCGGCCAGGGCCTCGTCGATCTGGGCCTCCACCGCCTCGCTGCCGCTCGACTGGAAGATGCGGGCGGTGTTGCTGGGCACCTTGCTCAGCTCGCCGGCGAGGGTGGGGCCGAAGACCCCGGCCTCGAGGGGCGTGCCCTCGATGAGCCGCTCGCGGACGTCACCCTGGCTGTAGCGGGTGCCGCCGAAGCCGCCCGGGCTGGCCACCGCCACCCCTGCCGTCCACGTCCGCCCCCCGTCCGTCGAGGCCAGCACGCGGCCGTCCGCGGTCCCGACGTAGAGCAGGCGGGGATCGGAGGGGGCCTCGGCCAGGCAGAGCCCTGACCCCGGGAGGGTGGCCCCCACGACCAGGCGGCGCAGGCCGGCGCCGCCTGCAGCCAGGGGCGCGCACGCGAGCACGCCGATGAGGACCAGCCACCGCATGCCGCGCAGGATGGCCGACCTGCGGCAGACGAGCAAGGCCCGTCCGTCGGCCCCGCGCGGCACGACGCGCTAGGCCAGCGCCCCGACCACGCCGCGTAACACCTCGTCTTCAGAAGGAAAACCGAACATCGTCTTGCGGGCCACGGCCTCGCCGTCGACCCAGATGGAGAACTCACCGCGACCCCCGCTCACCAGCTCCACCGCCTCACCGGTGGCCTGGTGAGGCCCGCCACCCGGGCGGCTCGCGGCTGGTAGTTTCAGATCACGCAGTAGCGGATCTCGATCCGCACCATGGGCACCTCCTCGTGTCGTGGGCTTCAAGCGCCGGGGGACAGATGCCCGGGCCGGCGAGACGTCGCGAGCCGCCAGGCCGCCGGCGCCGCGAAGAGCCCCGCGAACGCCAGCGTGACGAGCTGGGTGGCCACCGCCGTGAGCGCGGCCTCCTGCAGCGGCATGCCGACCCAGACGAAGCCACCGATCCACCCCGCCTCGTGCGTCCCGAAGCTGCCCACGGTCGTCACGGGCAGGGCCCCGGTGATCTGGGCGAGCGACGCGCCCACCACGAGCCGACGGGGATCGGGCGTGCTGCCGAAGGCGGCGAGCAGCGCCGCGAACAGGATGAACTGGAGCGCCGCCACCACCAGCGTGCCCCCCGCCACCACCACCCACTGCCGGGCCGTCAGCCGCTCGCCGTCGGCCAGGGCCTCGTCCAGCCGGGCGAACACCTTGCGGACGGGCCCGCGGTGCTCGATCCGGGCCACCCGCGCCGCCACGCGCGCCATGCGCAGCAGCAGGCCCACCACCTGCCGAAACCGCCACAGGGCCACCAGCAGGGCCACCGCCCCCAGGGCCAGCGCCACCAGCGTGCTGCGCTCGCCCGCCCCGAACCAGGCCACCCCCGCCACCATCGCCGCCACCAGCAAGACGGCCAGATCGGCCAGCCGCACCAGCACCAGCGCCACCAGCGCGCGCCGCCGACTCCCCGGACGACTGGCGCAGGAGCCAGGGCAGCGACAGCTCGCCGGCCCGCAAGGGCGTGATCCGCAACAGGAAGTTCTGCACCGCGATGGCCGCCACGACCTGCCCTCGGGTCGCCCCCGCCGTCAGCGCTGTTAGCGCACGCTGCGGGCCAGCAGGATCACGAACGAGGTGGCCAGCGCGAGCGCCAGGGCCGCGGGCGAGGCGGCGCGCGCCCGGGCCCAGGCCTCGGCCAGGTCCAGCGGCCACAGGACGAGGGCCAGCAGCCCCCCCGAGACCGCGACCCCCAGGGCGATGCGCGCGGCCCGGCCCATCAGCCCGGCTTCGTCAGGTGCAGCACGAACGTCGGGGACAGCGCCCCGATGAGGCCGTCGTTGGCGAGGGTGCGCTTGACCGCCACCCACGGGAAGTAGCCGTACAGCTTCGCCTCCGGCGCCAGCCGCCGCACGTCGTCCACGTCGAAGAAGTGCAGGTGGTCCTTGCGCTGGATGCGCTTCGGCGTCAGGCCCACCAGGGCCAGCGCCCGGAAGAGCACCATGTAGCTGTTGGGCGTCGTCAGGATGAGCTCGCCGCCGGGTCGCGTCACCCGCACCAGCTCCTTGAGGGAGAAGGCGGGATCGGCCAGGTGCTCGATGACCTCCGAGCACCACACCAGATCGAAGCTGCCCGTCTTGAAGGGCAGCGACGCGTTGGCATCCACCACCTGGGCCCCGTCGAAGAGGGCCTCGACGTCGATGGACGTGACCGTGTAGCCGCGCTCCTGGAGCCACCGCGTCTGGTGGCCGGCGCGGCAGCCCACGTCCAGCGCCGTCCTGCCCGCCCCGTCCGGCACCAGGCGCAGGGCGATCTGCTTGCCCTCCGTCGTCTCGGCGACGGCCCCCTGGCCGAGGTCGATGGGGATCTTCTTCAACAGATTCAGGAACTTGCCCACGCTGTCTCCTTCAGGCGGTGCCGTCGGACACGACCCGACGCACCCGGATGAGGCTGAAAGGTACCCCATGGGCCAGCAGCCACGCATGCCAGAGGCGCTGCTCGACGCTCGGCTGGTCGCCCGGCCCCTTCACCTCGGCCAGCAGCACGCGCCCATCCACCCACGCCAGCAGATCGGGCAGGCCCGCCCCATGCCGGGCCGGCTGGCGGGCGAGGCGCTCCAGGATGGCCAGCAGCCCGGCGCCCAGGCCCCGCGCCGCCCGCACCAGCAGGCCAGGCGGGAAGCGATCCCAGACCACCCCGCGACAGACCTGCCCGTGGTAGCGGGTCCAGGCCTGCTCGACCTCCGCGCCCACCTCCACCTCGTCGCGCAGGGCCGCGAACCGGGCCTCGAAGCGCTGCTGGCGGCGCAGATAGAAGAGCGGCGTGTCCCGATCGACCGGGGCGTCCTGGAACGGGTGCTGGAAGGCCCCGGCACGGGCGCGAAGATCGTCTCCCAGAACAGCAGGCCGAAGAGCGTCGTGTAGAGCGACCCCTCGCACCACACGCCGTCGCCGCCCAGCCGCTCCAGGACGGCCTCCTCCACCGTGACGGCGTCCCCCAGGATGCCGCGGTACAGCGCCTTCGACCCCGACCGCGCCTCCGCCTCGGCCGCCGTCGCGGGCGGGATCAGCAGCGTCTGCTCCGGCACCACCGGCTCGGCGTGGCGAGGATCAGGGCCGACCCGGGCCAGCCGCAGGCGCCGCTGCACGAGCCGCAGAGAGGGCTCGTCGAGGTTCGGCTCGGCCAGCAGGCCCTCCACGTCGGTGGCCAGCGTGCCCACATCGCCGGCCCGCTGGCACAGAAGCCCCAGCCGATCCGCCGCGCGCGCCGCGGTCGGCGGGTGGCGCCGCGTCTGCAGCAGCAGCCGGTAGCCCGCCGCCGCCGCGTCGTGATCCCCGAGGCGCTCATGGGCCCGGGCCGCCCGGGACACCACCCGCGAGTCGGCCCGGGCGGGATCGACGCGGGCCCGGAAGGGCGCCACGGGGGCGCGCCGCACCAGGTCCTCGGCGGCCTCGGCGCCCAGGGCCACCAGGGCGGCGTCGTCGTCGGCCATCCGCGCGGCGAAGGCGGCGTCCCACCGGGATCCCGCCGCGAGGTAGGCGTCCAGGGCGGCGCGATCGGCGAAGAGCGGGTGGCTGCGATCCACCGCGTACTCCGCGTAGCGGAGCTGATCGAGGGCCACCCGCACGAAGGTGCTCATGTCCTGCTGGCGGTTGCCGAAGAAGACCACCTGGGCGCGGCTGAAGGCCGAGCAGCCGTGGCGCCGCACCAGCGGATCGAGGATCCGCAGGCTCTCCTCGATGGCCTCCGCGGGCGCCTGGAGCAGCGCCTCGATGACGGCCGCCCGGCGGCCGCGCAGGTTCATCCCCAGGCGCTGCCCCACGACCCGCAGCTCGGCCACCGTGAAGAGCTCGATGCGGTCGACCACCAGCAGCGGCGGCTCCAGCGTCACCAGGCGGGCCTCGGCCAGCTCGGCCAGGGCCGCCTCTACGTCCCCCACCTCGGTGTACGCCAGCGTCGAGCGCCGGAAGTCGGGCCCCCGGCGCAGCAGCAGCCGCGCGTAGAGCAGCTGCGCCGGCCGCGGCACGACCCGCCAGCCCTCGAAGACGGCGTGCTGCTCGGGGGTGAAGAGCCCCGGGTGGGCGTCGAGGACCGTGTCCACCACCGTGCGCAGATTCCGCCAGTAGTAGTCCGGCACCAGCTCCAGGTCTGCCATGGGCGCAGGGTGCCAGAACCGGCGCTCCCGGGAAATCCACCCCGGAGCCCGCCGCAGAAGATCGGAGAAATCACCTTGGGTTTCAGGCCCTTGACCACACCGTCCGGCCGGCGCTCGCGCGGGTCAGGGGCCGAAGATCTTGAAGTAGAAGGCCAGGGTCCCATCCTGCCGCAGCGTCAGCAGCCGGCGGCCGTCATCCGAGAACCGCACCTCCCGCACCTCGCCCGGGGATACCGGCTCCGTGCGCCAGCGCTGCCCGTCCACCGCGTCCCACAGGCTGATCTGGCCCAGCGGGCCCGCCCCCTGGACCACCGCCAGCGTCCGCCCGTCGGGGGCGAAGGCCACCTGGCTGATGCGATCGTTGCCACCGGGATCGAGCACCTGGATCTTCTGGGGCCGCTGGCCCAGCTCCCAGACCTCGAGGGCCGTCTGCTGGTCCACATCCACCACCAGCAGGCGCCCGTCGGGCGAGATCTCGAGGACGGCGAAGCCCTGCTGGGCCTCGTTCTCGGGAGGGCGGATGCTCACGATCCGCCGCTCCTCCTCCAGATTCCACAGCACGATCAAGCGGTTGACGGCGGGATCCTCGCTCGAACCCACGGTCGCCAGCACGCGGCCGTCGCCGCCCACGGCCATCCGGCTGATGCCGTTGCCCGACATGGGCTGGACCGCCCGGCGGACCCCCCGGTCGATGTCCCAGACCACCAGCAGCGAGTCGTTGCCCTGCTGGCCGATGCCCACGGCGACGCGACCGTCGGCGCTCAGGGCCTTGCCCTCGTTGGAGATGCCCACCAGATAGCCCGGCAGCGGCTCCTGGCGGTGCAGCTCGCCCGAAGCCAGGTCGATGGCCACCATCTGGGACCGATCCGGCGGCCCGCCCAGCAGGCGATCGCCGACGAGGGCGACCTCGTTGACCACCAGGTCCGTCCCCTCGGGCAGCGGGAAGTGCGGGTTCTCGGCACAGGTGGGCGCGAAGAAGAGGAAGAGGTCGCAGTCTTCGGCGGCGTTGGCCGCCAGGCAGTCCACCAGCCACTCGGGATCCACGAAGCGGGCGTCCAGGTAGGGCGCCATCGTCGCCGCGCACTGCTCGGGGGGGACGGGCCCGTTGCAGGCGGCGTAGGCCGCGCAGAACTGCTCGGGGGTGGCGCGGGGGTAGTCGACCCGGGGCACGTTGAACACGCCTCCCTGGGCGTCGACCCGCAGGGTGCTCGCGCGGCCGAAGCCCTCGATCACGATGGGATCCCCCGGCATGAGGCGCCACCGCCACAGGAAGCGCGACCCGGCGGCGCTCATGAGCTGGGCGAAGGGGGTGGGCCGGTTCTGGACGGACCCGTCGTCGAGCCGGATGGCGACGTCGGTGACCTGGAGCTGCCGGGGGAAGGGGGCCGTCGGCGCGGGCCCGACGGCCCCGTCGGGCCACGAGCCGTCCCCCGGGATCAGGCGACCGTCCTCCACGACGCCGCCATCCGTCACCACGCCGCCGTCGGCGCCGCCGATGATGCCGGGGTCGCGCTCGCAGGCCGCGCTGCCCGGCGTCGCCCCGAAGACGCAGGCCTCGCCCTGGGGGCAGGGCAGCCGCTCCCAGCGCCCCTGGAGGTTGCAGACCTCCAGCACCTCGCCATCACAGCGCCGCTCATCGGCCTCGCAGGTCGAGCCGCAGTCGATGGGGCAGTTGGCCGGCGTCTCGCCGCCCTCGCAGGCCCCGTTGCCGCATGAGGCCGCCCCGTCGCAGGGCGCGCAGGCCACGCCGTCCCGGCCGACGCTGGCCACCCCGCACCGGCATGGCACCGCGAACTGGCAGGCGACGCGGCACGACCCCTGTCCGTAGCACTGGCCGGTGGCCTGGCCCTGGCCATCGAGCACCACGCCCCCGGCCGCCCCCTCGCAGGCCGAGACCGCCTGGGCCCCGAGGATCGGGTTGGTGCCGGGGGGACACTGCGCGACGAGCGCCCCCGACGTGCACGCCCCCCCCGCGTCCGCGCCCCCCTGGCCGGCCTCGTCGCAGCCCGCGACCGCGAGGGCGAGCACCCACGAAAACCGCAACGAAAACAGGTATCTGCTCACGCGGCCTCTCGCTACAAGGCGTCCGTGTAGATGACATCCCCCACGAGCAGCCGGCCGCCGCGGGGATCGAAGTCGAGGGCGCCCGCCGTCGCGATGGGGAAGAGCTCGCGCCCATCCGCCGCGTCCAGGATGCGCGTGCGGCCCGTCCCCACCGCGAGGGCGGTGCTGTCGGGCGAGATGGCCAGGGCGCGCACCGCCTCGCCCGGCTGGCGCCACCGGCGGCGGGGCTGCGGCGTGATCTCCCACAGCTCGAGGCCCTGATCACCCCCACCAGCAGCAGATCGTCGCCTGCCGTGCTGGGCACGAGCTGGTGCACGGTGCCCACCTCGGTCTGCAGCAGGTGCGCGTACCGGCTCTGCTCGACGTTCCAGACGATCACGATGCCGCCCGGCCGGGCCTCCACCGCCGCGGCGCCGTCCAGGCCCAGCGCCACCGCCGTCGCCGGCGCCTGGCTCGCCACCACGTCCTCGTCCACGAAGCGCAGCAGGTGATCCACGCGGCCGTCCTCGGCCCGCCAGATGCCCAGCACCGGCTCCTGGGGCCCCCCCCGGCGGCCCACCGCGAAGGCCGCCGCCATCAGGCGATCGTCGCCCGACAGGGCCACCGCCCCGGGCTGGGCCGACGCGCCGTCGTGGACCATCTGCTCGACGGTGCGGCCGGTATCATCAAAGAACTCGCTGAGTTGCGGCCAGCGACCCGCCGACGCCACCCGCGCCGGCGACGCGGAGAAGTCGCGCCCGACCGGGATGTTGGTGGTCTGCAGCGGCGTGCCCCCCACCGGATCGGCGATGGCGAAGCGCGCACCCGACTGCACCAGCACCCGGGCCCCGTCCTCGACGAAGCGCACCCCCGTGCCCCCCACGCTGCGCTCGCGGAAGCGGATGGTCATGCTGTTGCCGGTGACGGGCACCTCCAGCCGCCCGAACCCGGGGAAGTCGCCGCCACCGGCGCTGATGCGGGTCTGGCAGACGGTGGCGATCTGGTTGCCCACGGCGCCGAACTGGCAGAGCTGATCGCCGCGGCAGTCCAGGGTGCGCCAGCGGCCGTTCTCCTCGCACTCCTGGCGGGCGTTGCCGATGCAGCGCTCGTTGTCCGCGACGCACGTCTCGCCGCAGTCGACGGCGCAGATCTGGGGGTTCTCGCCCCGATCGCAGACCGCGTCCCCGCAGGCGGCGGCCTCGCGGCAGTCGGTGCAGAAGACGCCCTCGGCGGTGACCCGATCGACGCCGCAGCGGCAGGGATCCTGGAAGTTGCAGGCGAAGATGCACTCGCCCTCCCGGGCGCAGAACCCGGTCACCGTGCCATCGTCCTGGGTGAACTCGGCGCCCGCCACGCAGCCCTCGGTGAGGACCACCGGGTTCGACCCGGGGGGACAGGCGGCCGCCAGCCGCACGTCGTCGCACGCCGTGGCGGGCCGCCCCCGATCGGGCGGCGCGACGAAGCCGTCCGCCTGCGGGCCGGCGTCCAGGCGGGGGGTGACGGCAGGATCCGCCTCGTCGGCGGGCACGCAGCCGGCGAGCAGGGTGAGCAGCGCGATCCACCTCATGGTTCGAACACCCGGAAGTAGTAGGCCAGGCCCGAGTCCTGGGCGAGGATCAAGAGGCGCTGGCCGTCCGCCGAGAACCGCAGCTCCCGCAGCTCTCCGCGCTCGACGTTCTCGGTCCGCCAGCGCTGGCCGTCGACGGCATCCCACAGGCTCACCTGGGCCATGAAGCCCACCCCCGACGCCAGCGCGATGGTCCGGCCATCGGGCGCGAACTCCAGGCGGCTCACCCGCGCGCCGTTCCCCGGCACCAGGACCTGGATCTTCTCGGGCCGCGGGCCGAGCGTCCAGATCTCCACCGCCGTCTGGCCCTGGGCGTCCACGGCCAGCAGCGCGCCGTCCGGCGAGATCGCGAGGACCGCCAGGCCCTGCTGCTCGCCCACCACCTCGGGGGGCGGCCGGATGCTGACGATGCGGCGCTCCTCCGCCAGATTCCACAACGAAATCAGCCGACTCGCGCGCTCATCGGGCCCGTTGAGGGCCAGCACGGCCACCTGCCCGTCCGGGGTGAGGGCCATGCTGTAGAAGCTGCCGCCCGACTGCGGGAGGATGGCCCGGCGCTCGCCCCGCTCGACGTCCCAGACCATCAGGACCTGATCCTCGCCCGCGGTGCCCATGCCGATGGCCGTCCGGCCATCGGCGCTCAGCGCCTTGGTGGTGCCGTAGCCCTGCACCGCGAAGCCACCCAGCGGCGCGTGGGTGACCCGCGTCCCCGCCTGCAGATCGATGAGCTCGAGGGTCGTCTGCCCGTTGGTCCCCCGCAGGGCGCGCTGGCCGACGAGGAGGGCGCTGTTGAGCGCGCCGTCCGCCCCTTCGGGCAGGGGGTGCTGGGCGCTGGCCCAGCACGTCGGCCGAAAATACTGAAAGAGATCACAGTTCTCGGCCGCGTTGGCCGCCAGGCACGCGACCAGCCAGTCGGGATCGGCGAGGTCGCGGTCCTGGTAGGGCTCCATCACGCTCGCGCACTGCTCTTCCGGGATGGGGCCGAAGCAGGCCTGCCAGGCCGCGCAGAAGCTCTCCACCGTCGCCGGTGGGTACGGGGGCAGCGGCACGTTGACGAGGTTGCCGGCGGCGTCGACCCGCAGCGTGGAGCTCCGACCGAAGCCCTCGAGGATCAGGGGCTCGCCGGGCAGGGCGCGCCACTGCCACAGGTAGCGCCCGCCGGCCGTGGTCATGGCCTGCGCGAACTCCGTGGGCCGGTTGTGGATGGAGCCATCCTCCAGGCGGATGGTGACCTCGGTGACTCGCAGACCGCGCGGGAAGGGCGCGGTCAGCGGCACCCCGGCGGTGTCCTCGGGCCAGCTGCCATCCCCGGGGATGAGCCGACCGTCGTCCACGACGCCCGCGTCGCCGCCGACCCCCGCGTCGCCGCCCCCCATGATGATGCCCGGATCCCGCTCGCAGCGGGCCGACGTGCCCTCGAAGACGCAGACCTCGCCCTGCGGGCAGGGCAGGCGCTCCCAGCGCCCCTGCAGGTTGCACACCTCGAGGACCTCGCCATCACACCGACGCTCGTCGGGCTCGCAGGTCGACCCACAGTCGATGGCGCAGTTGGCCGGCGTCTCGCCGCCTTCGCAGACGCCGTTGCCGCAAGACGCCGCCCCGTCGCAGGAGGCGCAGACGACGCCGTCGCGGCCGACGCTGGCCACGCCGCAGCGGCACGGCACCGCGAACTGGCAGGCGACACGGCACGACCCCTGGCCGTAGCACTGCCCCGTGGCCTGCCCCTGCCCGTCGACGACGACGCCGCCCGCGGCGCCCTCGCAGGCCGACACGGCCTGGGCGCCGATCACCGGGTTGGTCCCGGCGGGACACTGGGCGATGAGATCGCCCGAGGCACAGGCCCCGATGCCCCCATCTCCCCCGCTCTGGCCGGCCTCGTCGCAGGCGGCCAGCGCCAGGCCAGCCAGGAGCAGCAGGGCGCGTCTCATATGAACTCCTGGAAAAACAGGCGGTTAGCGGTCGATGCAGCTCGTGGCGCCGTCGGCCTCCTGGCAGCGCTGGCCATCCCCGCAGGCGGCCAGCTCCCAGCGGCCCTGGGCGTTGCAGATCTCGCGATCGTTGCCCTGGCAGCGCTCCCGATCCGGCGTGCACACGGGCCCGCAGTCGGCCGGGCAGGAGGCAGGCGTCTCCATGCCCTCGCACACGTTGTCACCGCACGCCGGCAGGGCGCCGCAGTCGGCGCACACCACGCCCGCCGCGGTGAAGGACTCGACGCCGCAGGCGCAGGCCTCGGGGAAGTTGCACAGCACCGTGCAGCTCCCCTCCCCCTGGCAACGGCCCGACACCGCGCCGTTCTGATCGAGGATGTCGACGTCCGCGTTGCCATCACACAGTGTCTTGGCCCGCGCGTCGAGCTGGGGAGCCGTGCCGGCCGGACACTGGGCGATCAGATCGCTCTGTACACAGGCTTCGGCCACCTTCGCACCCTCGGTGCCCTCCTCGCCGCACGCAGCGAGGCCCATGACCACCCCGACCAGCATCAAGCTCCGCATCGCTCAGGTCCCTTCCACGGCCACATCGCCACAGGCCGGCCCGTAGGTTGCCACCAGGCGCCCACCCGCGGCCACCTGGTCGGCGATCTGCGCCCGGCTCTCCGGGGGCAGCGAGTCGAGGAAGGCGCCCCCGACCGTGATGTCGTAGTTCACGGTGATGGTACCGCCCACGGGGCAACCGGTGCCATCGAGCTGGAAGGCGCCGTAGCTGGCGTCGAGGTTGTAGGTCACCTCATACATCGCCTGGGAGGTGGCGAAGTCGACGTGGAAGTCGCCATCGATGGAGAACCCGCCCGTCTCGGCGGCGTCGATCTGCAGGTCGACGTCGTAGAAGAGCGAGGTGCCGTTGGCGTTGTAGGTGACCTGAGCCACCAGGTGGCCGCCGTCGTAGCTGAAGCTGTTGGCCACCGCCTGGTTCTGGCGGGCCACCTCGAGGGGGAAGCCCTGGGCCCCCGCCGGCTGGCCGCCCTGGGCGCCGGCCTGCTGGCTCGCCTTGAAGGACTGGTACTGGCTGACGAAGCCCTGGAGGGCGCTGCTCACCTGGCCGAACTGGCCCTGGGCGCCCTCGGCGCCGGCCATGGGCTGGACCATGGTCAGGGCCGCTGACTGCTGGCCGGTGGTCTTGCCGGCCTGGACGGTGCCGGGATCCTCGACGGCGCTGGTCTTGGCGCCGCCGCCATCGTCGTCGCAGGCGGCGAGGGCGAGGGTCGAGGCGAGGGCGAGGGAGGTGCGAAGCAGACGAGTCATGGGGGTTCTCCTGGGCTGGGGCCGAGGCCGTCTCGGTCGACCCCCTGGCTTAGCAGGGTCCGTTCCATGCGCCATACGTCAATCAATTCAATATGTTGTGAGTGTTCGCCCCAGTGGCCGACGTGGGCGCCCGGGCGGCGGGGCGGGGGCGCCCATCGCGGGGTCGGCTTTCGCGGCGCAGAGCGACCTTGTACCTTCCTGCCGCGATCTGGTGGAGGAACGCGCGATGTCGATGCGGTGGGTACTGGTGGCGGCCCTGGCCCTGGCGGGCTGTGATGATGGCGGTGGCGGCGGCGGCGGTGGCGGCGGGGCCGGTGGCGGCGTCGACGGCGGTGGAGCCGGCGGCATGGGAGGCGGCGCGGCGGCCAGGGCGGCGCCGGCGGCCAGGGTGCGGCCAGGGCGGCCAGGGCGGCCAGGCGGCCAGGGCGGCCAGGGGCGCCGGCGCCAGTAGCGCTGGCGGCCAGGGCGGCGCGGGCGGCCAGGGCGGCGCGGGCGGCCAGGGCGGCGCGGGCGGCCAGGGGGCGCCGGCGGCGCGCCCGGCGAGGCGATGTTCTGCCAGGAGGTCTGCGAGGACACCGCCGACTGCATCCAGGGCTTCGAGTGTCGCGACCAGCGGTGCTGGCCGGCCGACAGCAACACCAACTGCGACGGCAACCAGCAGTGCGTCTCCCTCTTCAGCGGCTGGCTGATGAGCTGCGCCGACACCAGCGGCTGCGACGGCGGCGCCGCCGGGACGCAGGCCTGCATCGACGTCGGCGGCGAGGGCCGGTGTGCCCTCATCCCCGGCGAGTTCATCCAGTGCGCCAGCCTGAACATGGAAGAGGTCGAGGTCCCGGCCTTCGGCGCCGAGGGGACGGTGACGGCGTGCGGCCAGCCGCGGGCCATCTGCAACGACGACCGGTTCTGCCAGCTCCCCTGCCGGGGCGACGCCGACTGCTCGGGGGAGTACCCGCGCTGTGACGTCGACAGCGGCCTCTGCAAGTGCACGGGAGCTGCATGACGAACGCGTCGGTCTGCGGCGACGACGGCATCTGCCGCTGCGCCGGGGACGCCGACTGCAACCAGGGCGGCGTGGACACCTGCTACGACGGCTTCTGCGGCTGCTCCAGCGTCGCCGTCTGCGGGGAGCAGACCGTCAACCCCGGCACGACGCTCACCTGCGCGCCGCTGCCCTGATCCCGGCGGTTTCCACCGCCAGGCGTCCCCTTGAAGGTGTACGCCGCGCCCTTCTTTGCTCTCCCAGGGCATCGGCAGCGGGTTGAACGGTGCCGTCGGGGGATCGACGGACCAGAAGTGCTGCCGGGGCTGAACCCGGATCACCTTCGCCGGCGGCACCTCGATGCGCAGGGGCGGCTTCTTGCCCACGAAAGCAAGGACGGTGGCCGCCTCGGCGCCCATCGAGGGGGTGCGCTCCAGCGTCTTCTGGGCGAAGACGCAGCGCAGCGACCCATCGAAAACACCCAGATTTCGGCCACTTCCACTTCGGTCTCGCCTGGCACCGCCCACTCGCGGTGCACGACGTACAGCTCATCCCCAGGGCGCCCATCCAGCTCCCTGAGCTCGGCCGACACCAGCGTCACCCCGGCCCGCCAGCCATGGGTCACGAAGGTGTAGCCCACGCCGTCGGGCAGCTCATGGCCCAGCACGACGATCTCGCGATCGCTGATGCGCACCTGCTCCGGCAGACCGGCGCCGCCGTACAGGTTCCCCGCCAGCCGCTTGAGGGGCTCGGCGTGATCCTGCTCGGCCTCGAAGCGCGCCTCCAGGCCGGCCCCGCCGCTCAGCTCCAGGCTGACCACCGTGGGGGCCCCGCGCGCGTCCAGCGGGCTGCTCGCCCGCACCGCCACGGCGCCCCCCTTCTCGTCCACGTCCTGCACCACCGCGGCGAAGCGCACCGGCCCCCCCACCAGGCCCGGCAGCGCCCCCAGCGGCACGCTCGCCTCGACGGCCCAGCCATCCTTGCGGTACGTCCCGTACAGCCGGGCGCCGGGCACGGCCTGCCCGTCGACCCGGGCGATGGGCGGGACGTCCTCCAGATCGCGCAGCACGATCTCGAGCCGGTGCGGTGGGCTCCCCCAGACGAACGCCAGGCCGTCCCCCGACGCACCGTCCCCGTAGACGAACCGGTCGTCCACCACCTGGGCGGCCACCAGCAGCGCCGTCTCCGACCACGCGATCTGCACCCGCGCGCCCAGATCCACCGCGTCGTCCACCCGGCCGCGGACCGCCTCGGTGAGCGCCAGCACCGGCCGGCCCTCCCAGTCATTGAAGAACGCGTCCACCTTCACCGCGTCGGCGCGGACGGGAGCCAGGGCGAGGGGCGCGAGCAGCGTGGCGATGAGCATGAGAGGAATGGTCGTTCAGCGCGGGGGCCCCGTCAACGGCGGCGGTCGTGCTCGTCGATGACCGCGAGGAGCTCCGGGCGAGACGCGAGGAAGGTCCCCGGCGCCAGGCGAACGAGGGGGCTGTAGCCCTCCAGGCGGTCGTTCATCGCCTCGGACTGGCTGTTGTCCGCCAGGCGGCCGGCGAGCCGGAGGTGCTCGAGATAGCGACCGCGCTCGACGCCGTAGTAGGTGCTGACGACCCAGGGCGGGTCGAGCAGGCTGGTCACGACGAGGGGGTGGGTGCACCTGCGCAGAGCGTCGACGAACGGCTCCACCCAGCCTCGGCGGATGGCCGCCCAGCGGGCCAGGGTCTCGCCCCCCCGGGTCCAGGGGCGCTGCTGGCACAGGTCGCGCCAGGCCATGAGGCGAGCCCGGGGCTCCAGGTCGGGGAAGCCCTCGGCGACCGCGGCATACAGGAAGTTGTCGGCGTCCAGGACCAGGGTGGGCCGGTCGCGGGTGAGCGTGCTCTTGCCCAGGCCCGAGAGGGCGACGATCAGGATCGACGCGGCGCTCCGGTCGGTCTTGCTTGTCCGGCCAGTGCTCATCCCGACGTCCCTCCAGCCGGCGCTGACCTCACCGTCCCGCCCACCCGATTCTCAGGAGCGAGAGGTGATTGCATCACAGGCGAGAGGCCGCCAACGTAACACCTGGGCTCTATCACTGGCACGCAGTCTGCTCTCTCCATCGTCGCGTCCCCACATCTCGGAGGCTCAGATGACGGACTTCAGCCCCCATGCGAAGCGCCGCTGCGCACAGCGGAGCATCCCCGACGACCATATCGAACTCGCCCTCACCTGGGGCACCCCCATCGTCCAGAGGACGGCCGCGTGGCCTGGCACCTCGGCTGGCGCGACGCCGAGGCGGCCCGGGCTCTCGGGGCCACCATCCCGGACGGCGCGGTCGGCGTCGCCGTTGTCGTGGCGGAAGACGGGACGGTGGTGACGGCGGTGCGCTCCCCGAACCGGCGCCGGCTGCGGGTCCGGAGGACGCGGCGCCCGCGAGGTGTCCGGTGAGCCTCGACCGCGCGAGGCTCGCCCTCGCCAGTCAGGGCGTGACCCTGCTGCCGGGCGTCGTCCCGGCTGGGTTGCTGGAAGGCCTGCGCGCAGCGCTGGCCGAGAGCCGCGCGATCGAGCGGCCGATGAGCCGTCAGGTGCTGTACACGCACCAGCCAGCGCCCACCGACCGGCCACCGCTGTCGGCCCTCATGGATCAGTGGTCAGCCCCTTCCAGCACGAGGGCCCTGGCTCGACGCGCGCCGTCGCCGACGCCATGCGGCCGCTGGCCGAGGGCCTGCTGGGGGAGCCGGGCGTGCTGTTCCAGGATCTGCTCCTGGTCAAGCGGCAAGGGCAGAAGGAGTTCCCGTGGCACCAGGACTTCGGCTACTGGCCTGTCGATCGTCCGCTCGGCGTGGTCCTCTGGGTACCGCTGCAGCCCTCGGACGGCGAGTCCGGGCGCTGCGCTTCGCCGCCGGCAGCCACCGTCTGGGGCCGCGGCCCGTGGTCGACCTGCACAATGGCCGCCCTCAGCAGGCAGGCGCCGACCTCGCCTTCGACCCGGCGGCCTGGCCCACGTTCGCGCCGACCTACGCGGCCGGGGACGCCGTGGCGTTCACGCCCACGACGTTTCATGCGTCGCCTGCCATGGTCCGTCCCGGTGAGCGGGCCGCCTGGTCGTGCATCTTCCTGTCTCCTCGGGTGCGCTGGTGCCACGCCAACGCGCCGAACCACCCCCTTTGCCGGGTCGTCGCCGACGGCGCGCCCGTCACGGAGCATCCCATGCCTGAGGTCACCCCGCAGCAGCACGCCCAGTTCGAGGAGCAGGGCCACGTGGTCATCGGCCCCATCCTGCCGCCCGCGGAGGTCGCGAGGCTCCGGCAGGCCTTCGAGGCGCAGGCAGCCGCCTGGGCGGCCGAGATCGACACGCCGCTCGACGACTACCTCGCGGTGGTCTCCCAGTGGACGAATGTGTGGGACACAACCCCGTGTTCCGGGAGCAGCTCTACCACCAGCGGGCTGCCGCCATCGCCGCGGAGCTCATCGGGTGCCAGCGGGTGCGCGTCTTCCACGACCACCTGATCGTGAAGCCCCCGCACGGCGGCAGCACCGTGCCCTGGCACACTGGACCTGCCCAACTGGCCCGTCGCCGAGCCCCGGGCAGTGTCGTGCTGGCTGGCTCTCGACGATGACTGCCGAGTCGGGGGCCATGCGGTTCATGCCGGGTGGCCACCGGGAGCCGGTTACGCTGATCCATCGACTTCCTCAACGAAGCCAAGGTGTGGGGCGAGCGGGAGCGCGACGCTGTGCCCGTGGCCGTCCCAGCAGGGTCGGCGGTCTTCCACCACTGCCTGTCCTGGCACACGAGCCCACCGAACTCGACCGCGGGCTGGCGCCGGGCCTACATCACCATCTACCTGGATGCGACCTGCACGTTCGACCCGGCCCGGGCGGCATGGCACCCCATGGCGGGGCGGGTCCCGGCCGGCCGGCGCCACGTTCAATGAAGACGTGTTCCCGACCCTCGGCCCAGGTCTGTCGGCCGCGCACCTCGCCACGCTCCGGAGGTGCCGTGAACCGCATCCAGATGTACGCGAGCTCGACGCACCTCAAGCAGGGCCTGCACCGCGCGCTGGCGGTCGCCCACGCGCTGTCGACCCCCTCGAACCCGGCACCACCCTCGCACGGTGGACGCGGCTGGAGCCGGGCGAGAGAGGCCGGCGCTGCACCGGCTCTCGCTGGAGAGCCTCGCGGCCGTCTACGGGCGACCCGCGGTCCGCGGGATGCTCGACGCGGGGCGCGCCGCCGTCGCCCTCCCGGCCCCTGGATCACGAGGCCGTCGCTGCAGCATTCCGGGCGGCCGTCATCAGCGGCCGGGCCCACCGCGCCCATGGAGGGCGAGACATCTACGGGTCGAGCAACAAGGGGCTCTGGGATCTGGCCTGCGCCGATCTTGGCCATGCCGTGGCCGAGCTCTTCGGGACGTCCCTCGGGGACGAGGCCGTGCCGACCACCGACAGCGCCCCCGCCGACGCCTCCCTGACCGCGCTGCGCGCGCTGACGGCCTTCGACACCAGCCCGACCGGGGCCGATCACGACGCCTGCGTGGCCTGGCTCTCGGCCCGGCTCGACGATCTCGGCTTCGCGGTGGAGGTGAAGGGCTCCGATCGGGGCCGACCGCTCATCGTCGCGCACCGCGCGGCCAGGGGCCTGCCGGGACATGTCGCGCTGTACGGCCACTACGACGTGACGCCGTTCGGTCGAGAGCAGAGGTGGGTGCACCCGCCTCGGACGCTCACCGAGGCAGATGGGCGGCTCTTCGCCCGGGGGGTGGCTGACAACAAGGGTCCGCTCGCCTGCCGGCTGGCGGGCCTCGCGACGCTCGAGCGCACGCCCGCGCTGACGTGGCTCATCCAGGGCGAGGAAGAGACCGGCTCGGCCGTGGCGCACGCCCTGCTGCCCGCCCTGATGGGCGACCTGCGGCCGACGGTCTGGCTCGACGAGACCGGCTACCACGACCACGAGGACGGCACGCTGCGGCTGCTCGCGCGCACCGTACAGCCCGGCGACGCCAGCGAACCACCCGATGGGGCCATGCTCCAGCTCCTCCAGGCCCTCGGCGGCCTCGCGTCCCGCTGGGGAGTGGCGGCGCGCTACGAGCGCCGAGGGCTCAACAAGAGCGTCGTCGCTGGCGGTTGCCCCTTCAACCGGAGCCTGCCGGCCGGAGCCCGCTACCTGGCCCTGGGTGTGAACGACTCGGCCGCCCGCATCCACGGCTTGAACGAGTCGCTGCCCGCCTGGACGTTCCCGCTGCACGTCGCGGAGCTGGACGTCATCTTCCGGTGGACCGGGGCCATCGCCGAGAGGGCCGCGTGAACGCGGCGCGGCTCGACGCCTACCTGGCCCGGCTCGGCCGGCCCGACGTCAGCATCGACGCGGCAGGCCTGGCGCGCCTGCAGGCGGCACACCTCATGGCGGTACCGTTCCACAACCTGCTCCTCGTGGCCAACGACGGCCAGCCCTGGGAGCTCCCCGCCCTCCCGGCGGTCATCGACGCGGCCATCGCGGGGGTCGGTGGCAACTGCGATCGCACGACGCCGCCGTTCACGGCGCTCCTCCAGGCGCTCGGCTTCGACGCTCACCTCGCGGCGGCGACCGTGCGCGCCCCGCGCGACCACTTCGTCTGCGTCGTCCGGGTGGGCGCCGAGCGGTTCCTCTGCGACGTCGGCAACGGCCACCTCTACCTGCGCCCATGGCGCTCGACGGTCCCAGACAGACCCAGTCGTTCCGGGGCTGGGACTTCTCCTTCGATCCCCAGGCGCCAGCGGGCCCCACGCTCACTCGTCACCTGCCCGACGGCACGCTGAAGACCGTCTACGTCGTCGAGGCCGGCCTGCACGCCTATGAGGACTTCGCACCGATGGTGCGCGCGCACTACTCCGAGCCTGGATTCGGGCCGTTCCTCGCGAGTCTGCGCGCCGTGCGCATCCACGCCGACGCGGTGCTCACCCTGCGGGACGCAGTCTACGGCCGCGACACCCGGATCGGGCGGACGACGCGCCGGGTCGGGGGTCGCGAGGGGCTTCAGGGGCTCCTCACGACGCAGTTCGGCCTCCCGGCAGACCTGGTCGGCCGCGCCCTGCACGCTCTCCACCGTCACCGACCCGACCTGCTGGTCGAGCCCCGCTGGTTCGCGCTCGGTCGGGGCCGGATCAGCGAGAGCATGGCAGTCGCGCCGCCCGGCCGCGACGAAGTGCCCGACGTGCTCGTGTCGCTGGCCACCGTCGGTCGGGAGGCGTCGGTGCAGCGACTCCTCGCGTCCCTCGCGCAGGAGGTGAGTGCTTCCCGCTATCCGCCGCGTCGGGGTGTTGATCGTCGAGAACCACGGGTCGGCTCCGCAGGCTGACGACATCCAGGTGGGAGCCGCCGGGTCGCTCGCCGTCCACCGCGTGCCCCTCGGCGTCCTCCGCCCCGCCCTCGACCGCGCGGCCGAGAACGGCGTCATCCCTCCGGTCGGGGACCGCCTGCCCGTCCCCATCGGCGTCGCCCGCGAGGCCCAGGTCGCAGCCCTCCGCGCCCATCTGGTGAGGCCCGCCCCCGGCCTGCCCCATCCGACAGCGCACCCGGTGGTGGTCTGGATGGTGGACGATGACATGGCCTTCGAGCAGCGCGACGCCGCGGGCCGCGTCGGCCGGCAGACCAACCTGCTCTTCCGGGTGGCGCGCTTCTGGGCGCAGCTCCCTCAGCACAGCGTGGTCCTGGGGACCTACACCGGCGATCCCCCCGTCCCCGGGCTCGACTGCCTGGGCGGGCAGCTCGGCGACCTCGCCGTCAACATCGCGCGCATGCGGCAGCTGGGCCCCGACGCTGGCTGGCCGCCTGACCAGCGATCGTCGATGCTCGACGCCTACTATGACCTCACCGAGGCCGTGTCGCCCGAGACCGGCGATGTCTGGCCCTACGCGTGCCATCGAACCGGCGAACCCGTCCGGACCGTCGCTCTCGGGCTGATGGCCGACCTGGCCCGACTGATCGATGGGCAGCAGCTGACCCGGCAGCTCACCTGGGATGGGGCGGAGTCGACCCCTCGGCCCTCCCTGCGGCGAGGCGGCAACACTGTCTTCGGACCTGGACGCCTTCTTTCGGTGGCCGACCCCCGTTCTGGCCACCGCCGACGGGGTCACAACCTGTCGCGCCGACACGGTCTGGGCCGCACTCGCTCGGGCCGACGAGCCGGGCGCCGTCGTCGAAGCGACGCTGCCACTGCACCACAACCGAGAGCAACAGGCCGGCTGGCCCTTCCGCACGGCCATCGCCGACGCGGCGCGGCAGACCGCATCGCAGGTGCGGGGCGTCGCGCTGGCCCGTGCCGTTGCGGAGGCGAGGTCGCTGGATGACGAGCTCCCGGCGCGGGAGGCCCGGGTCACCGCCCAGCGGAGGGGCCTGCGCGTCCAGATCGCGGACTGCGGTCGGCGCTCGGTGAGCTGATGACCTGGGGCGACCCGGAGGTCGACGCGGCCATCGCTCGCGCGAGCACCGTCTTCGACGCCCTCGAAGAACTCGCAACCGCCAGCGAGCCCCTGCCCGGCGATCCACGCGAGCTGGGGGCCTTCCTGGCCCGGCTGCCCGAGGCGGTTCGCGCCTGGCGGAGCCCGTCATGAAGGTGCTCGTGACCGGGGGTACTCTGATGACGGGGGCGAGGGTGTCGTCTGGCTGATCGATCTGGCTGCCGAGCGGTCCGAAATCCTCGTGCGCTGGGCGCCACCGCCGCACCTGCGTGTGCCGACCAAGGGCTTCGCCGGTGGAGCCTGGGCGGTGACGGCCTCCTCTATGTCGCCGCCCATGCGGCGGTGGTCCGATCGATCCCCGACGCGCCGAGGTGACCGCGTGGTGCACCAGCCCTGCATGAACGACCTGCACCATGTCGCGGTGCTCGGCGACCGACTCTTCGTGGCCAACACCGGGCTCGGGGCAGTCGACGTCCTCGACCTCGACGGGCGTTTCCATGGCAGCCACGGGCTCCTCCCGACCTGGGCCAACGCCCGCCGCCTGGGCGGCGACGACTTCCCGGCCGAGGCGCCGCCGGTCCAGCCTGGCTGGACTGGCGCAACACCCCCGCCCTGGCCCCCGGCGTCGACCGAGCCTGGCTACTACAGCGCCGACCGGCGGTCGGCCCCCTTCCACCAGCTCAAGGTCCCAGACTACCTCCACGTCAACCACGTGGCCCGGGTCCGCGACCGTCTGCTCGCCACATGCTTCGCTGACGGCACCCTGCGTGACCTGCACGACTTCACGGTCGCGGCGCGCTTCTCGGGGCACTTCCTGCATGACGGCTTCGCACAGGCCGACACCGTCTGGCTCACCGCCATCGACGGCTCGGTCATCGAGCTCGACGCCTCGACCCTCCAGGAGCGGCGGCGCCACCAGGCGTTCGCAACCGGCCACCACGGCTGGTGTCGCGGTCTGGCCGTCAGCGACGCCCAGCTTGCCGTCGGCCTGACGGAGGTGCGGTCGGGCCGCCTGCCCCGGCATCGCTGGGCCGACCGATCCCCCGAGGGCAGTGAGACCAGCGTCCTGCTCCTGGACCGCGCCTCCGGCCGCCTGCTGGCCCGCGCCGACCTCACCGATCCGGCTCGCCACGCGAAGATCTACTCGGTCCTGCCTCTGGAGGAGGTCCCGTGAAGACCGCTCACCTCGTCCTCGTACGGCCCGACCCCCACGACCGGACCCGCAACCACCCCAGGGACATCGAGACCGCGCTGCGCTTCGCCCAGGCCCCGCGCTGCTGGGTGCTCCTCATCGGAGAGGCGGCCCCCCGCAAGCCGGAGGCGCGGGACCACCTCCGCGCTGAGCGCCTGGCCGAAGTGCAGCGCAGTCTCGGATTGTCGGGCATCGCGAAGGACGGCCTGACGGCCATCGCGCCTACCGAGCTCGTTGGCGAGGACGACGCCGACGCGCTGGCCCGGCAGCTTGCTCACTACCTGGCCAACGTCGGCCTTCGCATGCCGCTCAAGCAGGGGCCTGCCCTCGACGTGCACCTGCCGGGGGACCTCGATCCGGCCCTCGTCGCCGCCTGGTCGGCATGGACCCCAAGAGCACCCGGAACTTCGGCCGCCGCCTCGCGGCCGCGGAGAAGTCGCTCGACACCGACCACCCGGACGACCCAGAGGAGTTGACGTGATGACCGGACAGTCCCGGCGGCTCATCGCCGCCGTCGTGGGTGGCAACGCCGCGTCGCCCACCCTCCTGGCTGCAGCCGAAGCCATCGGCGCCGGCCTCGTCGACGCCGGCTTGCGGGTCGCGACTGGCGGCCTCGGGGGGGTGATGGCGGCCGCCTCGAAGGGCGCCCGGCTCGCCTCTGGCTGGACCGACGGCAGCGTCATCGGGGTGCTACCGGGCCTCCAGGCCACGGCCGCCAACCCGTTCGTCGACCTGGCCGTGCCGACCGGGATGAACTACGCCCGAAACACCATCCTGGTCGCCCTCGCCGATGTGGTCATCGCGGTCGGGGGCGGCTCGGGCACCCTGAGCGAGATCGCCCTCGCCTGGCAGCACGGCAAGCCCATCGTGGTCCTCGACCTGGGCGAGGGCTGGAGCGCCCGCCTGGCCGACGAGCAACTCGACCAGCGGCGGGAAGATCGCCTCCACCGCGCGACGAGCGCCGCCGAGGCCGTCCACCTCGGGGTTCACCTCGCGGGCACGCGGGAGGTGAGCCGTGGCTTCTGACCTCCCCGAACGGCTCCGCTGGACGCTGGACTGGCAGACCCGCAGGCTCATGCCGCTCCTCGGCCGACCGGGCGCCGAAGCGCGCCTCCTCGACTACTGGTTGCAGGCCCGGCGCATGCGGGAAGTGCTCGAGCACCTGGAGCTGTCCGCGACGTCCCTGTCGGTCGACGTCGGCGGGGGCCTCACCACGCCCCTCCGCTGGCTCCCCGGCCGGCGGATCTGCGTGGATCCCCTGGCCGAGCACTACGCGACGCGCTTCCCACTCCCGCTGACCGAGGTCACCTACGCCGCGATCTCGGGCGAGACGCTGCCATTCGTCTCGGGCTCCTGCGATCTGGTCATCTGCACCAACTGCATCGACCACACCGCCGACCCCCACGCGGTGCTGCGGGAGATCAACCGGATCCTGCGGCCAGGAGGCTGGCTCTGGCTGACCTGCGAAGAGAATCCGCCGGACCAGCCGCGCAACGCCGGACACCCTCACGCCCTCGACCGCAGCGCCATCGCCCGCCTCATGACCCCCTTCGATGTCGTTCGGCGGTGGGAAGAGCCCTGGCGGGGCGTCTACGGCCACCTCCTGGACCGCCCGCCCCATCCCGTCATGGAGCTGGGCTTCCTGGCGCGAAAGGCAGGCCATGTCGAGGCCGCCTGACACCGCGACCCGCATCCTGATGCTCCATCGCATCCTCGACGACCAGGCGACCGCCTTCGGGCTCCCGGGGTGCTACCGCCTCCGCGGGACAGCGCTCACCGTCGACGAGCTCAGCCGTCTCCTCGACCGAGTCTGCCCGATTCTGCCCCTCGACGCCGTGGAGTCCGCCCTGGCAGACCACCGCGCACCACCCCCGGGCGCCGTGCTGACCTTCGACGACGGCTACCGCGAGCACCTGGACGTCGTCACCCCCCTGCTCGACGCCCGCGGGGCAACCGCGACCTTCTACGTCGCCTCGGGCCTCCATGGTGCGGGCTGCGAAGTCTCCGTGGTCGACGCCTGGTACTGGCTGCTCGACCACGCCCGCTCGCCCCTGGCCCGCGTCCCTCTCCCCGGCGGAGGTGAGTTTCGCGGCCGAACCGACACCCTCCCGGGCAAACAGGCGTGGGTCATGGGCGAGCCGAAGGCGGCGCTGCTCGCCGCGACGCCCGGGCAGCAGCAGGCGATGCTCGCCGCACTCGCCACGGAGGTGCGGGCTGACCTGCCCGGCGACCTTGCCAGCCAGCTCTACCTCGGACGCGAGAGCTGGTCTGAGTTGGCGTCACGTGGCATGAGCCTGGGCGCGCATAGCGTCCACCACCCGCGCCTGACCCAGGTCGATGACACCACGCTGGACCACGAAGTCGGTGCTTCGGTCGATGCCCTGCGCCTGCTGGACCGAGCGGTTCCGTTCGCGTACCCGGACGGCGCCTACGACGACCGCGTCATCGCGGCGGTTCGTCGGGCCGGTGTCTCGTCCGCCGTCACCTGCGAGCCAGGCGAGGCGGGCCTCGGATCGGATCTCATGCGCCTGCCCAGGTTCTTCGTCCGCCCGGACTGACGGCCACCCGTCAACGGCGGCGGCGCCACCATGCGAAGCCCAGCAGACCCACGGCCGCTGCGATGCCGGCGGGGATCAGGAGGCCGCTGCCGGATGCGGGCGGGGGGCGGACGAGGCGGGCGGGGGCGTCGCCGGGGGCGAGGGCGAGGTCATCGACGCTGCGGCCGCTGAAGGCCACGCGGACGGCGAGGGTGGCGCCGCGGCCGCCCCAGTCCAGGTCGTAGGCCGCGGCCGGGGGGCAGGCGGCCGTGGCGGTGATGGCGTAGCGGCCGGCGTCCTGGGCCTGCCAGGTGGCGGCCTGCCACAGGCACGGGGTGGGATCGGCCGAGATCCGCAGCCAGCGCCCCAGGGCCGGCACCAACCCCTCAGCCAGCGCCGCCTGGAGGGCCGCGTCGGGGGCCTCGGGATCGAGCGTGAGCAGGGCGGTGGCCTCGGCCCGGTCGAGGACGAGGTCGACCCGGAGGGTGCCGTCGGGGCCGACGTCGAGCCGGGCGTCGACGCGGCCGTCGGCGGCGGCGGGGCCCCCAACAAGAAGAAAACCGAGCAAGACCATGAGGTTGGCGAAGCGCATGGAGCTCAGTAGTTGGTGAGGAAGCGGTCGGGGGGCAGGCCATGGGCGAGGCAGACGGCGCGGGCTTCGGCCTGCATGGCGGCGGGTCCGCAAGCCAGCACCCAGGCGTCGCTGAGGTCGGGGGCGCGTGCGGCGAGGGCCTGCTGGACGCGCTGCCCCGGCCCGCTCGCCGGCTGCGTCAGGACGATCTCGACCGTGGAGCCCGCGGTCTGCCAGGCCGCGAGCTCGGGGGCGAAGAGCACATCGGCGGGCGTCCGGAAGCCGGCGAAGAGGGTGAGCGTGCGGCCCCGGGCGTGCACCAGCCGCGTGGCCGAGAGCAGGCCGGAGAGGCCGCTGCCAGCGCTCAGGCCGAAGACGGGGCCGCCGGCCTCGAGGGCCCGCTCGATGCCATAGCCGGGTCCTTCGGGGCGCGAGAGCCGGAGGCTGCTCCCCACCGGCGCCTGGACGAGCCGGTCGCTGCTGCCCCCCGCCGGCTGGATGTAGAACTCGAAGTGGGGGTCGCCCGGCTGGCTGGTGAGGGCGAAGATGCCGGCCTCGGCGTCCAGCTCGACGGCGCAGTACTGGCCCGCGAGCGTGTGGCCCGCCCGGACGTCGGCGTCCACGGCCACCCGCAGGACCTGCCCGCGCGGGCCCTCGGGCCGACGGGCGATGAGCTGCCCGGTGAAGCGCGCCCCGCTCACGAGCGGACGAGGTCCCGGTACAGCCGCGTCGACAGGTAGCGCTCGGCGGCCGACGCGAACAGGGTGACGATGGTGGCGCCGGCGAAGGCCGGGCGCGCCGCCACGGCCAGGGCCGCCTGGCACGCCGCCCCCGACGAGATGCCGGCCGGGATGCCCTCCAGCCGCGCCAGGGCGCGGGCCTGATCGAAGGCCTCCTCGTCCGTGACGGTGACGTACTCGTCCACCACGCCGCGATCGAGCACCGGCGGCACGAAGCCGGCGCCGATGCCCTGGATCTGGTGGGCGCCCGGTCGGCCGCCGGCGAGCACCGGGGAGGTGGCCGGCTCGACGGCCACGATGTGGACGCGGGGTTCTTCGCCTTGAGGAAGCGGCCCACGCCGGTGATGGTGGCGCCGGTCCCGACGCCGCAGACGAAGGCGTCCACGACGCCGCCGGCGTCCTCCCAGATCTCGGGCCGGTGGTCCGGGCATGCATCGCCGGCCCGGCCGGATTGGAAAACTGCTGCATGATCAGGGCTTTGGGCAGCGTTCGCGCCAGCTCTCGGGCCCGATCGACCGCCCCCTGCATGCCCGTCGCGGCCGGGGTCAACTCCAGCTCGGCGCCGAGGCCGGCCAGCAGCGCGCGGCGCTCCTCCGACATGGTCTCGGGCATGGTGAGGATGAGCCGGTAGCCCTTCACGGCGGCGGCGAAGGCCAGCGCGATGCCGGTGTTGCCGCTGGTGGCCTCGATGAGGACGGTGTCGGGGCCCAGCACGCCGCGGGCCTCGGCCTCCTCGATCATGGCGAGGCCCGCGCGGTCCTTCACGCTGGAGAGGGGGTTGAAGAACTCCAGCTTCGCCAGGACGGTGGCCGTCACCTCCGCGGTCACCCGGTTGAGGCGGACCAGCGGCGTGCGCCCGATGGTCTGGGTGATGTCGTCGTAGATGCGGCCCATGGACTCCTCGCTCCCCGGCAGGGGCACCATACGCTCAGCGGTACTCGGGGCGGAAGACGGGAGCGGCGGGCGGCCGGGGGCCGTCGGCGGGAGCGCCGGGCGGACGGGCCGGGGGCGGATCGGGGGCGGCTGGCCGGCGCTCGCTCCACGGGCTCCGGGGCGGGGGCCTCGGGCGCCGGCGCGGGCGGCTCGAAGGCGGCCTCCGCGGTGCCCAGCGCGAACCCCTCGGGCAGGCCCGCCGGCCACCAGGCGGCGTCCGGGCCCGCCAGCGAGACCGCCCGCTCCCCGAGCGTCAGGCTCGCCGCGGCGGGATCGTCGGCCAGCAGGACCGCCACCGCCGCCCGCTCCAGCGCGCGGCGGTGGCGGGGGGTGTCGGGCCCGGCCAGCGCCACGTCGAAGAGCCCGAGCCGCGCCAGCCCGCGGGTGTAGAGCGCCGTGGGTGTCGCCTCCACCGCCACCAGCAGGGCCAGGGGCAGGCCCGCATCTCGCCGCGCCGTCGGGAAGCTGGCCGGATCGGCGTGCAGGCCCGTGATCGCGTCCTCCAGACCCGTGGCGCCCTCCGCGCCGCAGGCCGCCACCGCGGCGTGCAGGCTCACGGCCAGGTGCCGCTTGCCGGTCAGGGGCGAGCGGACCTCGGTGCCCCCCTCCACGGCGTCGAGGATCACGGGCACCGCCAACGGCCCGTGGGTGATGGAGAGGCCCCGATCCCCCCCGCCGAGGACCCGCACCCGATCCCAGCCCCCCGCCCGCAGGCACGCCGCCAGGGCCGCCGAGGTCGGTCGCGTCGCGCCCACGAGGCGCCAGCGCAGCACCGGGACGGGCACCTCCGCGTCGGCCGCCGCGTCGGGGACGGCCGGCACCGCCGCGTCGACGGGCGGAGCGGCCGGCGGCGCTTCGTCGGGCAGGTTCCACACCGCCAGCACCCCCGCCAGGGCGATGCCCCCCACGATCAGCGGGTACGACCCTCCCGTGCGCCTCACGTCATCAGTCTCCGTGCTCGTTGGGGCCCATGTAGACGCCGGCCCCTGCGCCCCGACCGATGTAGTGCGCCCCCGGCGTCAGATCCACATGGAAGTGGTTGTCGTGGCCGGCGTTGTAGTTGGGGGTGAGGATGATGGTGAAGAGGCGCCGCCGGAACATCTCCTGGGCGATGCGCAGGAGCACCTGGCCCTCGTGGGTCCGGGGCGCGTCGGTGTCATGCTCCCAGTGGTCCTCCACGTTGTACTCATGGCCGTCGGACGTCCGGAACCACGCCAGGTCGATGGCGTTCGCGTGGCCATGCTCGCTGGGCTGATCCGTCCCCGCGATGAGGCGGCAGTTGTAGGTGCCGATGTGCCCGACCTCGACGATGTCGAGCTCCCGCAGCAGCGCCGACAGCCCGTGGAGGGCCCGGGCCAGCGGGCACGACGCGAAGATCGCCCGGGGCGCATTCTGGTTGTAATACAGGTAGTTGACGCCGTTGATCGGGCTGGACACCGACACCGGCCCCTCGATGTCGCACGTCAGGTCGGGCCGCCCGTCCGGGTGGTCGTTGGGGGCGTTCGCGCGCACATACTGCACCCCGAGCTGGTCGAGCTGGTCCAGGCAGCCGGCGGCCGGATCGGGCATGGGCGGCCCGGGGATGCAGACCCCCCGCCGCGTGTCCGGCTCGCCGAACCGGCTGCGGTTCTCGCAGTGGTAGCCCGGCCGGCAGCCGTCGACGAAGGCCTCGAAGTCGCACCGCTGCACGCAGGCGCCCGATCCCACGATCACATCGTCGATGCAGAAGGTCACCGGCATGCCCGCCCGGTCGGGGCAGACCCGATCACAGCCCAGGCTGCACTGGCCGCGCGGGTAGCCCTCCTCCGCCCCCAGGCAGAACGCCTCGGCGTAGTCGCAGTCCGCGTCGTCCTCGCAGGGGCCGCCGATCCACCCGGCGTTGACCCCGGGATCGGGGGCCAGGGGATCAGGCACCGGCTCGGGATCCGGCTCTGGCTCCGGCTCCGGCATGGGATCCGGCATGGGATCCGGCATGGGATCGGGATCCGGCATGGGATCGGGATCCGGCATGGGATCGGGATCCGGCATGGGATCCGGCATGGGATCCGGCTCGACGGCGGCGTCGGGCGTCCCCGGCCGACCCGCGTCGGGGCCCGGCCGGGCGGCGTCGGGGGCCACCGCGGCGTCCGCGCTCACGGCCGCGTCGTGCTCACCGGGCAGCAGCAGCAGCGGACCCCCGGGGGAGCCCGCCGGCTCCGACTGGCAGGCGGCCAGCGACGCGGCGAGGGCGAGCAGGATCGAAGGGCGGACTCGGGACATGGTGCACTCCCGGCGCCCAGGGGACGCCTTGCCGGTGGCGGCAGTCTGCCAGAGGGACAAACGCCGATCCACGGACGGAGGCAGCGGAGAGATTTTGGGGGCCGGCCCGGCCGGCTCCGCGATCAGGCGCGGATGCCCGTCCAGACCCACGCGCGGCGGCGGCGGTTGTCGGTGATGGCCGTGAACGGCAGCTCGACGCCCTTCTTGGGGGCCCACCGACGCATCGCGCCGGTCAGACCACCCATGGCCTTGGGCCCAGGCAGGTCGAGCAGCTCGACGGCCTCGTCGACGGTGATCTGGCCGCGCTGCTCCAGGAGCTGGAGGAAGCGGCGGGAGGGCTCGGGCAACGCCGCCAGGTAGCGGTTCCAGGCCTCGGGCACGGGGGCCGCGCGGCCCGCGGCGGCCCGCGGGGCGGCGACGGAGGGCTCGCTGGCGGGCCCGGTGGCGATGGCATCACCCGCGAGGGCCCGCATCAGCTCCGCGACGGAGCGCGCAACGGCCGGGCTCTGCAGCATGTGCAGGGGGACTTCAATCTGCAGCGACATTTCACATCCTCAGGAGGGGGTCTGAATCATGCCGCTCCAGAGAAGCAGAAAGCGCGGGCAGTTTCAAGGGCGCCTCTCTGCACCGAATCCCTCGGTAATCATTGGGTTTGCCTGTGCGAATTTCGAGAACACCACGTTCCTCCGGCTCCGCCGGGCACATGTCAACGGTTGAAAACATGGGTTGTCGGTCGTCTACATTGAAGCCTGCCGCGAGGCGCCAGCGGTGGTATGCTGCCGCGTCTGCGACCGTGGATGGATCCTGTGGACGACGAGACCCGCCCTCCCCCTCCCCGCACCACCCTCCCGATGCTCTCGGGGGGCAGCAGCGGCGGCAGCCTGGCCGGCCGCCTGGCGGCGCTGGTGCTGGCCGGCTTCCTGCTGGTGCAGCTCAAGGCCATCCTGGTGCCGCTGTTCCTGGCCATCCTGCTGGCCGTCGTGGTCACGCCGATGGTGGGCTGGCTGGTCCGCCACCGCGTCGGCCTGCCCCTCGCCATCCTGCTGGCCGAGCTGGCGGCGACCCTGCCGGTGCTGGGCATCATCCTGGTCTTCGTCGCCACCGCGGGCCCGCTGGCCAAGGAGCTGCCCAAGTACCAGACCCAGATCACCCAGCAGGCCAGCGGGGCCGTCGACAGCCTGCTCGCGCGGGTCGCCCCCGAGCAGGAGCGCGCCGAGATCCGCCGGCAGGTGAGCGAGCGGCTCGTGCCCGAGGCCCTCGCCGAGGGGGTCGCGCTGGTCCAGGAGAGCGTGCAGACCCTGGGGACGATGCTGGGCTACCTGTTCCTGACGCTGCTGCTCGCGGGCTTCGTGCTGGTCGAGGGCCAGGGCCTGCGCGAGCGGTTCGGCCGGGCGTTCGGGGAGGCCCACCCCGTGCTGGGGGCGCTGGAGGCCATCGGCAGCGACGTGCGGGCCTACGTGGTGGCGAAGACCATCGTCAGCGCGTTCACGGCCATCTGCGTCTGGGCCTTCCTGGAGGCCTGCCAGGTCGACTTCGCGCTCTTCTGGGGCCTGATCGCGTTCCCGCTGAACTTCATCCCGACGGTGGGCGCGATGATCGCCTCGCTGCCGCCCATGCTGCTGGTGGTCGTCGACCCCGAGATGTCCGCCCTGGGGGCGACGGGGGTGGCGGTGGGCCTCGTGGGCATCAACGGCATCATCGGGAGCGTCATCGATCCGCGGTACGTGGGCCAGACCGTGAAGCTCTCGCCCCTGGTGGTGGTGCTGTCCATGCTGCTCTGGGGCGTGCTCTGGGGGCCCGTCGGGATGATCCTCGCGGTGCCCATCATGGTGTCGGTGAAGCTGGTGTTCGCCCGCATCCCGGCGCTGGCCCCCGTCTCGACGCTGATGACGGGCTGACCATGGGCCGCCTGCTGCTCCGGCTGCTGCCGGTGGCGACGCTGGCCGTGGGGGTGGGGGTCGGCCTGGCCCTCCCCCACCTGCGCGCCCCGGGCCCCCGCGAGGTCACGCCCCGCGGCGATCTGGCCCCCGACGAGCAGGCCACGATCGCGCTCTTCTCCCGCACGGCACCCTCGGTGGTCTACATCACGACGCTGGAGCTGGTGCGGGATGTGGTGACGCTCGACGTGGGCGCCGCGCCTCAGGGCTCGGGCAGCGGCTTCATCTGGGATCAAGACGGCCATGTGGTGACGAACTACCACGTCCTCGGCGGGGCCGTGGTGCAGGTGACGCTCTATGACCAGTCGGTCTGGCCGGCCCGGGTGGTCGGGGCCTCCCCCGAGAAGGATCTGGCCGTCCTGCGCATCGACGCGCCCGCCGACCGGCTCTCCCCCGTGGCGGTGGGGACGTCGGCGGATCTCCAGGTGGGACAACGGGTCCTGGCGATCGGCAACCCCTTCGGGCTGGACCACTCCCTCACCACCGGGGTCGTGAGCGCGGTGGGCCGCACCATGCGGGCCGTGGGCGGCCGCACCATCCACGGGGTCGTGCAGACGGACGCATCCATCAACCCCGGCAACTCGGGGGGGCCGCTGCTGGACAGCGCCGGGCGCCTGATCGGCGTGAACACCGCCATCAAGAGCCCCACCGGGGCCAGCGCCGGCATCGGCTTCGCGGTGCCGGTCGACACGGTGCGGCGCGTGGTGCCCCAGCTCATCGCCCACGGCCGCATCATCCGCCCCCGCCTGGGGCTGGAGGCCGCCGACGACGCCCTGGCGCGGCGGTTCGGGCTCGACGGGGTGCTCCTGCTGAACGTCGAGCCCGACGGCCCGGCGGCCGCCGCGGGCCTCCAGGGCACCCGGCGGGCGCCGGGCGGGCTGCTGCTGGGCGATGTGATCGTGGGCCTGGGCGGCTTCACCGTGAAGAGCAGCGACGATCTGCTGCGCGCCCTCGAGAACCATGATCCGGGGGACCGGGTCGAGGTGGTGTACCGGCGCGACGGGGTGACCGGCCGCGCGACGCTGGAGCTTCAGCCGCCCCGCCTGGAATGAACGACGTGAAAGGGCGGGCCAGATCGGCGAGGATGCCCCGTCCACCACTGGAGTCCGCCCCATGACCCGCCGGATGCTCTCCACGCTGCTGTCCGCCCTGGTCCTGCTCCCCGCCTGCGTGCCGGGGGGTGAGGATCCCGCCCAGGGCGAGCTGGCCGTGGAGTCGGGCCCCCATGGCCCGACGATCCAGTTCAACCCGCTGACGCTGCCCGTCGCCGAGGTGCCGTTCCCCAACGACCTCAGCCTGACGCGCTCGGGCCTCAACGCCAACGACCGGGCCTGGAACCTGGCGGTGGAGCAGCCCTCGGACCACCGGACGCGCCTGCGAAAAAAGCTCAATGGTCTCGATGGGTTCGGGCCGTTCGCGCCCATCTTCGTGTCCTTCGACGGCCCCCTCGATCTGGCGACGGTGAGCGAGCGCTCCATCCTGGTGGTGAACATCGAGCCGGGAGATCCGCGGGAGGGCGAGGTGGCGGCCCTCGATCTGGGGCAGGGGTACTTCCCCCTCATCAACCCCAACGGGTCGTACTGGGGGCAGGATCCGGCCGCCGGGCTGCCCGATCTGCTCTTCCCGGCCGAGAACGTGGTGGATGTGGACGGCGACGGCGAGGCGGAGCGCGTCGAGCACTACGAGGTCGAGACCCACACGCTCATCATCCGGCCCGTCATCCCACTGGCCCAGGGCGCCCGCCACGTGGTGCTGCTGACGCGGGATCTGGAGGGCCTCGCCCCCGACGGGACCTACGGGCCCATCCGCTCGCCCTTCCCTCAGAAGGTGCACGCGGCCCAGTCCCCCGACATCCTGCGCGCCCTGGCGCTGACGGGCCTGCCCGCCGACCGCCTGGCGTTCGGCTGGTCGTACACCACCGCTGACATCCTCGGGCCGGTGCAGGTGCTACGCGACGGGCTCTACGGCAAGGGCCCCCTCGCCCGCATCGCCGACGCCGCGCCCGCCCGCATCAAGCGCATCCACGACACCGGCATCGATCACGACGCCGACGACACGGACGATCCGAACGATCCGACGGACACGCGGATGATCCTCCAGGCGGAGTTCTTCGGCCGGCTGCTGCGCATCGTCGGCTCCTTCCAGCCCGACCTCGGCCTGGACGGCGTGAAGTTCAACGCCGCGGACTACATCGTCTTCGGCACCGTGGACACGGCCGACTTCCGCACGGGGCCCGACGAGGAGTTCACGGTCAACGTCCACACCGGGGCGGGCGAGGTGCGGTCCCAGGAGGTGCCGTTCATGCTGACGGTGCCCAAGCCTACCGAGCGCCACAAGCCGCCGTTCCCGGTGCTGTTCTACTTCCACGGCACCGGCTCCAGCCGCATGGAGTCCCTGGTGGTGGCGGAGGCCATGGCCCGGCAGGGCTGGGCGACGCTGGCCTTCGACGAGGTGGGCCACGGCCCGCTGGTGACGGACTTCCGCAAGCTGATCGACGACAACCGCGACTCGCTGGGGCCCGTGCTGGCCGCCCTGCCCGCGCTGCTGGCCCAGTTCCTGGCCCCCGACCGGCTCGACGAGTTCCGGGGCTACCGCCTCATCAACCCCGACGGCAGCGTGAACGACGCGGATCTCGAGGCCTTCTACGATGCGCTGACCGGCATCGGCCTCTTCGCCGAGATCGCCCTCAAGGGCCGCAACGTGGACGTGAATGGCGACGGCGTGGTCGACACCGCCGAGGGCTTCTTCTTCTCCAACCCCTTCCGGCAATGCGCCTCGTTCATGCAGGACACCATGGATCTGATGCAGCTCGTGAAGATCGTCCGCGGGTTCGATCCGGCCGCGGTGCCCCCGGCCATCGCCGTGCCCCGCGACGCCACCATCGAGGAGCTGGAGCCGAACCTGCTCGCCGGCGACTTCAACGCCGATGGCATCCTGGACGTGGGCGGCCCCGGCGTGGCCTTCGGGGTCGCGGGCACCTCCCTCGGAGGCTTCCACTCGGTCATCGCCGGCAGCGTCGAGCCCGAGATCACCACCGCGACGCCCATCGTGGCCGGCGGGGGCTTCGTGGACATCATGCTGCGCTCCAGCCTGGACGACATCGCGGGCCGCCTGCTGGTGGACGTCTTCGGCACCCTGGTGGTGGGCTGCCCCGACGCCGAGGCGGGGGAGCTGCTGCTGACGTTCGGCAACCAGGCCGACCGCTGCAAGCCCAGCCGCGCCCGGGAGCACGCCTTCGCGACGCTGCCCCTGCCCGCCCCCGGCACGGCGGTGAAGCTCGTCAACCAGGACAACGGCGAGGCGAACACGGGCGAGATCAACGAGGCGGGTGGCTTCTCGCTCCAGGTCGAGAGCGACCAGCAGGACCTCCTGCAGATCACCATCGGCGATCAGGTCTTCGAGGCGCGCTCGCCCACCGACGGCAGCGGCTATCGCCGCAACACCCCCGACTTCCGCAAGGTGGTGGCGGTGCTCCAGCACGTCTTCGATCGGTGCGATCCCGCCAACTTCATCCCCAGCATGACGACGCCGCCCCCCGGGAAGGCGCCCACCAACGTGCTGATGCTCAACGCCATCGGCGACGACACCGTGCCCTTCAGCACGAACGTGAACCTGGCGCTGGCCGGGGGCCTGCTGGGTCGCACCCGGCCCGAGTGGGAGCCGCGGGCGCGCGCCATCCTCAAGACCGGCGTGATGGAGGGCGGCTACTACGACCTGGACGATCTGGCGGGCGACAACATCCCCGAGGAGCGCCCCCTCGGACCGTTCCCGCCCATCTCGACGGCCACCGGCGTGTCGGGCGTGCGCTTCTACGGTGTCGAGGGCACCCACGCCTTCATCGCCTTCCACGAGGCGGGCGGCTTCAACTACGGCTTCCACGCCCAGAACCTGCTGGCCGTCTACCACGCCTGCGGTGGGCGCCTCATCTACGACGACGATCCCTGGTGCCTCCAGTCGCCGGACTGCCCGGATCTGGACACCCTGCAGGATCTGCCCGCGTGCCAGAACCTGCCGGAATCAAAGTAGAATCCCGTCAGGGAAGGCCGCGACCACCCCAGGGCCGGCCGTTGATCACGATGTCGCCCCCGACCAGCCGGATCTCGATCGTCTCGGCGGCGCGGAAGCGCGGATCGGCCAGGTCGTAGGCCGGCGTCAGCGCGTGCAGGCCCTGGTTCTCGGAGCCGATCCAGCGCCGGATCGGGTCGGGCCGCGTGCGATCATAGGGGCCGTCCACCACCAGATCGCAGGCGGCCAGCAGGGCGTCGACGTGGGCGTCACGCCGGGCGCGCAGGGCGGCCAGCTCGAAGCCGGTGTAGAGCATGACCGTGAGGCCGGCGGCCTGGACGGCGGCGGCGACCGGGGCCAGCCCCTCGGCCTGGGCGGTGGGCTCGCCCCCCAGCAGCGAGATGCCTTCGATGCCCGGCGTCGCCAGGATGCGGGCGGTGAGCTCGGCGGGCGGCGTCGGCGTCCCGCCCCGGAACGGCAGCAGCTCGGGGTTGCAGCAGCCGGGGCAGCGCAGGGGGCACCCTTGCACCCAGATGGCGTACCGGCGGCCCGGGCCCTCGGCCTCGGTGTCGGCGATCTCCAGGCCCAGGTGGAGCACCGCGTCAGCCCGGGGGGAGGCGGCCGGCGAAGTCGGGGAAGCCGTCGGGGTAGTTGATCTCGGCGTCGGACCGGCGGACGTAGGTGGGCTCGAGGGTGGCCAGGGCCGGCGGGGGAAGGGCCAGGTCCACGGCGCCCCGGAGCAGCGCGGCGCGGGGGGCGTGCAGCGCCACGTCGGCCGGGATGGTCACCCCGTCTTTCATCAACACCTTCGCATACTTGCGAGCCCCGTCGCCGAGCAGGACGCAGGGCGTCGGCAGGCGGGCGGCCAGCTCGGCGGGCTTGAGGCAGCACGGCTCGAGGCCGGCCCCCTCGGCGAAGACCTCCCCCCGGCGGGCGTCGAGCACCGCCACCACGGGCTGGCCGGGCAGGGCCGCGGCGAGGGCCAGCGTGGTGCGAGCGCCGTACAGCGGCAGATCCCGCGCGAGGGCGATGCCCTTCAGCGTGGCCAGGGCGATGCGCAGCCCCGTGAAGGTGCCGGGCCCCAGCCCGCACACGAGGGCGTCGATGTCGGCGAGGCCGAGCTCGGCGTCCTCGAGGGCGCCGTGGATCTGGTCGAGCAGGCCGGGGCCGTGGCCGCCGATGCTGCGGGCGGCCCGCTCGGCGCGCAGCTCGCCCGCCGCGAAGACGGCGACGGACGCCGTCAGGGTGGCCGTGTCGGCGCAGAGGATGTGGGTGGGGGCGGTCATGGGGGCTACTCCGCGACGCGGATGCGCCACTCGCGCACCAGGTCGTTGCCCAGCGCGAAGACGATGAGCGTCAGCACCAGCACGACCCCCACCCGCAGCAAGACCTCCTGCACCTTCGCCGGCAGCGGGCGCCGGATGATGAGCTCGGTGAACGCCACCAGGATCTGGCCCCCGTCCAGCACGGGCACGGGCAGCAGGTTGATGAGCCCGATGCTCAGCGACAGCAGGATCATGAAGCGCAGGAAGACGTCGAAGCCGGCGCGGGCGTACTCCCCGGCCAGGCGGAAGATGGTGATGGGGCCCGAGAGCTGGGTGGGGCTCACGCGGCCGGTGAACATCCCCGAGAGCGAGTCGACGAGCATGTCGATCTCGCGGCCGACGGTCTGGGTGGCCTGCGTCCAGGCGTGGTTCCAGCGCGCGGGGTTCTCCACCTGGTCGAGGGGCGCGAAGCCGTCGGGCCGTGCCAGCAGCACCAGGCCGAGCTGCCACTGCTTGATCTCGCCCGCCATGGGGTCTTGCAGCAGCACCTGCCGGGGGGCGAGCGTGACGGTGAGCTGCTCGCCATTCCTCAATACTTCCAGGGTCTTGGGCTCGTCGGGCCGGCGGGTGAGGCGGTTCTGTACGAAGGCGCCGAGGGTGTGGTGCACCCCGTCGATGGACAGGATGCAGTCCCCCGCCCGCAGCACCTCGCCCGCCGCGCTGTCGGGGGCCACCGACGAGATGCAGGGGCCGGCGTGGCGCAGGTCCGCTGCCTGGCCGTCGCCGCGGTAGCGCAGGGTGTGGGTGACGCGCTTCGCCAGGAACGGCAGCCGATCGTCGAGGGGCGCGTCGCGCTCCACCTGCACGTCCACCTCGCCCCCGGCGGGCACGGCCGCCAGGGCCTGCTGCACGTCGATGTAGCGGGGCGTCGGCTTGCCGTCCACGGCCAGCACGCGGTCGAAGGTGCGCACGCCGGCCGCCGCCAGGGGGCCGTCGGGGCGAGTCACGGCGATGTCGGCCGCCAGGAAGACCGGCTGGTAGCCGATACGGAAGTAGGATCGCGTGAAGTTGATGAGGCGCTGCGTCTCCTCGAGGCGCTCGGGGGTGACCTCCAGGCGCAGGGCCTCGGCGACGCCCGGACGCCGCACGTCCATGCGCAGCGGCCCCTGGCCCTCGCTGTAGTCGTCGATGTACGAGGCCACCTGCCAGAAGGTGCTCACGGCCTCGCCGTTGATGGCCTCCACCACGTCCCCCTCGCGCAGCCCCGACCTCCAGGCCGGCAGGGCCTCGTCGAGGGCCCCGATGGTGCTCGACGTCACCTGGTCGAAGCGGTCCGAGAAGGCATAGAAGGGCACCAGGATGGCGAAGGGCAGGATGAGGTTCATCGCGGGGCCGGCGGCATAGATGGCCATGCGCACGAGGGGGGGCTTCGCCATCAGGCTGCGGCCCCGATCCGCCTCGGCGACGAAGGCGCTGCCGGGGCTGGTCGGGTCACCGCTGGCGGGATCACCCAGCATGCGCACATAGCCGCCCAGGGGCAGCCAGGCGATGCGGTACTCGGTGTCGCCGCGCTTCACCTTCACGATGGGGCGGCCGAAGCCGATGGAGAAGACCTCGACCTTCACCCCGCTGAGCTTGGCGACGACGAAGTGTCCCGCCTCATGGGCGGTGATCAGCACGCCGATCAGGGCGATGAAGGCGAGGATGCTCACCATGGGCGGATGGCCTCCAGGTAGAACGCGCAGAACGGCCCGGCGAAGAGCAGGGCGTCGATGCGATCGAGCAGCCCGCCGTGGCCGGGGATGAGGGTGCCGGAGTCTTTGGCCCCGCACGCGCGCTTGATCAGCGACTCCACCAGATCTCCCAGGATGCCGAAGGTCACCCCGCCGATGCCCAGGACGAGGCAGTCGACCACCGTCAGGCCCCCCAGGCCGGGGAACGTGGCCCGCGCGAGCAGCGCGCCGCCCACGCCGAGGGCCAGGCCCCCGACGGCCCCCTCCACGGTCTTCTTGGGGCTCACGGTGGGGTACAGCTTGTGGCGGCCCAGGAAGCGCCCGGCGAAGTAGCCCCCGATGTCACCGCCGAAGGTGATGGCCATGACCAGCACCACCACCCAGCCGCCCTCGGCCCCGTTCATCAGCCGCAGGCCGTAGATGTAGGGGAACGTGGCGGCGATGTAGATCAGCGCCAGGGCGTCGGCGCCCAGCCGGCGGGCGGCCTGATCGATGGGCAGCGGCCGGAAGAGCCGGTAGATCGCCAGGATGAAGAAGCCCAGCACGAGCGCGCGGGAGGCGTCGTACAGCGCCAGCTCCGGCCGCACGACGGGCCACGCGATGGCCGCGATGGCGGCCGCCCAGAGCGCGACGCGATCGCCGCGCCCTGCGTCCGGTCGGGCCATGCCCTGCAGCTCGGCGGCGCAGATGAACGCGGCCCCGAGCACGACGAGCGCCAGGGCCCACGACGGCGCCAGCAGCAGGACCGCGAGGATCGCCGCCGCCATCAGGACACCGGAGATGATGCGCGTGAGCACGTATCCTCCTGAGTTCCTTGGGGAATCTCCCCAGATCGGGCGCCGCGTCGGCTAGCCGCGGCGCATGATGTCGAGCAGCTTGCGGATCGCCGCCAGCACCTGGCCGAGGTCCACGTTGTCGGGCTCGAGGGCGCAGGCCTCGGCCATGGGCTCCTCGGCCCCCTCCAGATCGCCCAGGCTGCGCAGCTCCAGGCTCTGCAGCACCAGGTCGCGGGTCGCGGGGAGCCGGCACATCGCCAGCTCCTTCTCCTCGCGCTTGCTGCGCCGGCTCTGCTCCAGGCGCATGGCCCCGCGCTGCTGCAGGCCCAGGTTGTAGCGGGCGCGCTGGCCCGCATCCATGAGCACCCGGGACGCCTCGTTGAAGCGCTTGTAGATGCCGTTGATGCGGTCGTAGGCGTGGGGCCACGCGGTGCGCAGCGCCGTGTACCGATCCGGGTGCAGCACCAGCGACCGCGCGTGGAAGGCCCGCCGGATGGCCCCCTCGTCGGCGTCGGCGTCCAGCTCCAGCAGCTCGTAGTACGACAGGCGGTCGAGGCGCTCGAACAGGGCGTCGATGTAGCGCGCGCGGTCGACCGGCAGCACCCCCAGGCGCTCCAGGGGCTCGCGCCGCGACAGAGCCGCACCGAGCCGGGCCTCCACCAGCGCCGGGGCCGCCGGCAGCGGCAGGAAGGCGTCGGCCCCGTAGCTGCCGCAGTCGGCCGCGCCCACATATGGATCCGTGTAGGCGGTGCTCACCAGCACCACACCGATGCTCGCGCCCCAGGGCAGCGTCCGCAGCATCTCGCACAGGCGCGTCCCCGGCAGGCCCGGCAGCGTGCGGTCGATGAGCACCAGATCGAGGCGCTGGCGGCGCGCGTGGACCCAGGCAGCGTCGCCATCGCCGAACGCCTCGACGCTGAACGTCGCCGACGGCAGGAGCCGCTGCATGGCGGCCCGCACCCCGGGATCGGCCTCCACCACCATGGCGTGGCGCCCGCCACCGCCCTCGGCGGCGGTCCGCGTCAACATGCTGGACGTCTGCTGGTGGCGCGTCTCCATCGGCGGCTACTGGCTGCGCCGCATCATCTCGGCGACCTCTTCTTCGGTGTAGCCGGCCGAGACCTTGATGCGCGTCCCCTGCTCCATGCCCGTCTCGCGGTCGCGGGCCGTCACGACGATGATGCCGTTGGTGTCCACCTCGAAGGTGACCTCGATCTCCACCTGTCCGCGGCCGGCCGGGCGCAGGTCGTACAGCTCCAGCTCGCCCAGCTTCACGTTCTCCTCCACCACGTTGCTCTCGCCCTGGTAGATCTGCAGCCGCACGGCCGTCTGGGCATCCTGGGCGGTGGTGAAGGTGCGCGTCTCCTCGCAGGGGATGGAGGTGTTGCGGTCGATGAGCTTCTCGAAGTAGCCCTGCACCGTGCGCACCCCCAGCGACATGGGCGTCACGTCGATGAGCAGGGGCTGCTGGGCCACCTCGGAGAAGACCTCCTGGTTGAGGGCGGCCCCCTGGATGGCAGCCCCGATGGCCACCACCTCCACCGGGTTGATGTCGCTCATGGCGGGCCGGCCGAAGTAGCCCGACACCATGTCGCGCACCAGCGGGATGCGAGTCGAGCCGCCCACGAGCACCACGGCGTCCAGGTCGGCCGCCTTCAGGCCGGCGTCGCGCAAGGCCTCGTCACAAATGGTGAAAGTGCGCTGGACGATGTCCTTGCAGCGCACGTTGAAGGCCTCGCGATCCACCTGGAACGTCAGGTCGCACGGCCGCCCGTGGGCGTCGCGGGCCAGCTCGCGGATGCTCACGGCGGAGCGGTCGCGCTCGGACAGCTCGCACTTGAGGCGCTCGGCCACCTGCTTGAGCCGGCTGACCGCCACCGTGTCGTGCTCGATGGGGAAGCCGTGCTGCTGCTGGAAGCCCAGCAGCATGTACTTCGCCAGCCGGTTGTCGAAGTCGTCCCCGCCCAGGTACGAGTCCCCTGCCGTGGAGAGCACCTCGAAGACGTTGCGCTGGACCTCCAGCAGCGTGATGTCGAAGGTGCCGCCGCCGAAGTCGTAGACGGCCACCCGGGCGCTCAGGTGCCGGCCGTACCCATAGGCGAGGGCTGCGGCCGTGGGCTCGTTGACCACGCGCACCACGTCCAGGCCGGCCAGGCCGCCGGCCAGCTTCGTCATCTGGCGCTGCGTGTCGTTGAAGTTGGCGGGCACCGTCACGACGGCCCGGGTGACCGGGCGGCCCAGGTTGAACTCGGCGATGTCCCGCATGCGGCGCAGGACCATGCCCGAGATCTCGGGCAGGCCGTACTGCTCGCCCCGCGCCTCGATGAGGGGCACGTCGTTGCGGCCGCGCACCACCTCGAAGGGCACCTGCTGCCGGGCCGCCTGCACCACGCGGCTGTCGAAGTGGCGGCCGATCAGGCGCTTGGCCGAGTAGACCGTGTTGCGGGGATCGTTGACCTGCTCCTTGCGGGCCTCGTTGCCCACCAGCACCGAGCCATCGGCCAGGAATGACACCATCGAGGCCTGGATGCGATCACCGTTCTCGTCGGCGAACACCCGGATGTGCCCGTCCACCACCCCCGCGACGCAGGAGTTCGTCGTGCCGAGGTCGATGCCGATGATGAGGTCTTCCGCCACGCTGCCTCGGTCGCGCCGCCGGTCCGGCTGGCATCCTAGCCCGGTTGGCCCGGGAAGTCTCTACGCAGCCACCTACAGGTGCAGCGTCGCCCCCACGCCGCCCACGAGGTAGCGGCCGCTGAAGGTGCCGTTGCCCACCACCACCCACTCGTCCTGTGGGAGCAGAATGTCGATGATGCCCAGCTTGCTGGTCGTCACGTCGCGGCTCTGGAGACCCACGTAGGTGAAGCCCGCGTCGATGTCGACGAGGCCCAGGTGTACCGTCGCCCCGGCGGCCACCGACCACTGGTCGAGCCCGGGAAAGTCGAGGGTCGTGTAGGCGTCCGGGCTCGACCCCGTCTCGTAGCTGGCGCCCGCCCGGATCGTCAAAACCTCAGGCAGAACAACCACATCGCTACCGAGGCGCAGGCCATGGGTGTCGACGTAGTGGCGCTCGTCGAGCACCACCGGCACCGGCACCGGCTCGTCGAGACCCGGCAGCAGGGCCTGCTCGGCGTCGAACTCGATGAGGAAGCCGTCGTGGCTCGAGCTGCGCTGCCAGATGTAGTCCAGCTCGATGTCGAACCGGGGGTGGATGTAGCGGGCGCCGACTCGCAGGATGTCAGGGTTGGTGAAGGTGAAGGTGATGTCGTTGTCGGGGGTGCCATCGGCGCGCCTGAACGGCACCGTCCCTTCCAGGCCGTACGGCCCCAGCGGGATCTCGCTGCCATCGGTGGGGCAGGCCCCCTGGGGGCAGGGGCCCTGGTACAGGTCCAGCCGCGCCTTGCCGCGGGCCACGTTCTCGAAGGAGGGCCGGTACATCGCCCCCACCTCGAGCCACGGCAGCGGCTGGTAGAGCACCCCGAGGATGGCCGTGGGCGTGAAGGGATCCGCCACGTCCAGGGTGACCACCCCCGGGGCTGGCCCGCCGATCGACTTGCTGATCTTCGCGTCCAGGAAGGACGCCTGGAGGGAGACGCCGACGCGCAGCTCGTCCGTCGCCGTCCAGGCCACGGCCACCGTCGGGTAGGCCTGGAGCATCTCCGCCTCGGCCAGCAGCCCGTTCTGCGACAGGGCGCTGGACTGCACGCCGCGCAGGTCGTCGCGCGCGTCCTGGCCCCGGCTGTCCGTCACGGCGTCGATGGTCCACTGGCCGGGGAACTTGCGATGCGTGGTGCCCGACGGGCCGTAGACGCCCACGGCGAAGTCGAAGGCGGGCAGGGCCTCGAAGTCGAACTGCAGCGCCAGCATCGGCGCCGCGATCAGATCGACCTGCTGCTCGGCGGCGTCGAAGCTGCGGACGCGCCGGGCCCGCACGTCGTCGTCGGGTGCGAAGGCCTGGGTGACGTTGACCAGGTTCACCGACAGCAGCAGGTTGACGCCATGCAGTCGGGCCAGCCCGGCGGGGTTGTACTGGATGGCCGACGGATCGTCGGCGCGCGCGGCGAACGCCCCGGCCCGCCCCAGGACCCGGGCGTTGTTGTCGGGATACTCCGACTCGAAGCCGCCCGCGAGGGCGGTCGCAGGGGCGGCGGCCAGCAAGAGCGAGGCGACCTGGAGGCGCATGGACTTCTCCCAGCGGTGAGACCGCAAGATAGCATCGACCGCGCCGCGGGAGGCCATTTGGGGAGCCCCCGAAGAAAATGCTATATTCTCGAACACTTACTTGAACCGACATCGTCGCCGACGGCGCGCGCGCGCTGGTTGACACTCCTTGTCGGCCGTTTGTAGCCTGAGAGCGAACGCACCCCTGCCCGTGCCTGGAGGCTGAATGAGGACGCGTCGGTTCATTACGGGGTTCTGCGCCCTGCTCATGTGCCTCGGTTGCGACGACGCCGGCGACGGCGGCAGCACGGGTCGGCCCACGCTGCGGCTGGGCGGGACGACCCAGTGCGGTCGCATCATCCTGCCGGTGGCCACCCGTGACGAGATCACCAGCGGCAACTACCGCTCCCTCGCCGTCACGGTCCGTGGCAACGATCCGGGGGTCTCCAGCATGGAGATCGCGAACGGGACGGAGGTCAGCCTCACGCAGATCCCCACCGACGACGCGACCCCGCAGGTCCTGGTCTTCAACTCGTCCTTCGAGACGGCCCGCATGCAGGCCAACATCCTCGAGGCCGTGCAGGCCGCCAACCAGAGCGCGGGCGTGCGGTTCGTGGGCGGCGACGCCGTCGACCGGGTCTTCTGCCTCTTCCCCGGCACCGTCACCATCACCGGCCGCATCGCCAGCTACACCTCCCCCAGCGGCTTCGCCGGCGAGGTGGTCACCCCCACCAGCGGCGAGCTGCGGGTACAGTGCGTCTCGGCCAGCGCCTACGAGGACATCTGCGGCAACCCGCCACCCCCGGACGCCGGCCCCGTGGACATGGGGGTCGCCGAGGACGGCGGCGAGCCGGCCGACATGGGCCAGGCGGACGGCGAGACGCCGCCGGCGCTGTGGAGCGTGCGGTCCATCCCGGCCATGGATCCCAACGATCTGATCATCGGCATCCGCAACTCGGGCCTGGGCCGCCAGGACAACGTGGGCCTCGACTTCAAGGTCAGCGAGCTGCAGCAGCCCCTCGAGGGCGTGCTGGTGAAGTTCATCCTCGACGAGATCACCCAGCCCGGCGTGACCATCTCGGCGGGGGCGGCGGCTCTCTCCACCAGCAACGGCGGCGTGGTCGTCCGCACCAACGCCGAGGGCGTGGCCAGCGTCCGCCTCGTGGCCGGCGGCACCCCCGGCCTCGCCGGCGTGCGGGCCGTGGCCCTGCGCCCTGATCCGGGCGATCTGCGCAACTGCGCCGCCAACGACTACGACTGCCTCTTCGAGGCCTACTGCGGCCGCAACCTCGGCAACGTCGATCGGGCCGAGCAGTGCGAGCAGGACCGCAGCTCCACCGTGACCATCATCGCGGGCATCCCCAGCGGCCGCGGCATCCAGGACGTCTGCGAGGACACCATCATCCCCGCCTTCACCGTGCGGGAAGGCAGCAACTGGCTGCTCGCCAACGAGCCGGGCACCGAGTGCACCCTCCAGCTCGCCGACCGCGTCAACGGGCGCATCAGCGCGGGCACCCAGGTCTTCTTCCTGACGGAGGCCGGCACGGTCAACGAGAACGCCGCCGTGGACGAGGATGGCCGCGCCATCACCCACCTGCGCGTCGGCCGCCCGGCCCCCGACGACGTCGACGCCCTGCCCTACGAGCAGGCCGCCGGCTTCGCCCGCCGCGGCTACAACCCCCGCGACGGCCTCGTGCGCATGGTCGCCGTGGCCCGCGGCGAGGAAGACTTCGCCGATGTGGACGGCGACAAGATCTTCGATCCGAACGCCGGCGACTTCCTGGAGCCCGGCATGGATCTGCCCGAGCCCTTCATCGACGCCAACGACAACGGCACCTGGGATGAGGGCGAGGAGTACCGCGACGCCAACAACAACAACGTCTGGGACGACGTGAACGACCGCTGGGACACCTCCACCGAGATCTGGGACTCGACCACCGTGCTGTGGACGGGCGATCTGTTCTCGTGCTGGAGCCCCTTCACCGGCGAGTACCTGGGCCTGCCCGACTGCGGCTGCACCCACCCCGTCACGGGCGAGGATCTGGGCCTCGACGACTGCGCCGACAACGTCGCCCCCGATCGCAACGTGCCCATCATCGAGTTCTCGTGCGGCCAGGGCTGCAGCGCCGCCAACCCCTACAACGAGCTGTGCCCCCCGGGCGCCTTCTACTTCGATCCGGGCGCGGGCGGTCAGCTCCAGGTCACCGGCCGGTTCTTCGACATCAACGGCAACTGCCTGGGCGGCCGCGGCGAGGGCTCCTTCGAGGTCCGCCAGAACCCGACGCTGCTCGCCCGTGGCCAGTCCGCCGGCAACATCGCGGGTCGCTACTGCTTCCAGGCGTCGGAGCGCCCCCTGGGCCAGCCCCTGAGCGTGACCCTGATCGACATCGCGCCCTTGAACCTGATGATGGCCAACGTGTCGACGGTCGAGGTGGTGGTGCGCTACCTGGGCGTCGGCGGCGAGGACCACGAGTCCACCTTCCGCACGACCGTCTGCCGCTGAGCCCACCCCCTGCGGCCAGGCCCGCCGGCCAGGAGCCCGCCGTGCTCGATCCCCAAGCCCCCATTGGCGTCTTCGACTCCGGCCTCGGCGGCCTCACCGTCGCCGGCGCCATCGCGCGCACCCTGCCGGCGGAGGGGATGATCTACCTGGGCGACACCGCCCGCGTCCCCTACGGCACCCGCTCGCCGGCCACCGTCGTGCGCTATGCCCGCAACAACGCTGCGTTTCTGGCCGACGCCGGCGTGAAGCTGCTGGTGGTGGCCTGCAACACCGTCTCGGCCCAGGGCCTGGGCGGTCTGGCCGATGGCTCCGGCATCCCCGTCGTCGGCGTCATCCGTCCCGGCGCCCGCGCCGCGGTCGACGCCTCCGCCGGCGGCCCCATCGCCGTGCTCGGCACCCAGGTCACCGTCCGATCCGGCGCCTACGAGCAGGCCATCCACGAGCTCGACCCCGGCCGCCCGGTGCACGCCCTCGCCTGCCCCCTCTTCGTCCCCCTCGTCGAAGAAGGCTGGACCGATCACCCGGTGACGCGCATGGTGGCGCGGGAGTATCTTGCTGGTCTCGCCGGCACGAACGTGGATACCCTCATCCTCGGCTGCACCCACTACCCGCTCATCCGGGGGGTCATCGAGGAGGTCGCGTTCGAGGTGCTGGGGCGGCCCATCGCCATCGTCGACTCGGCGACGGCGGTGGCGCGGCAGGTCGCGGCGCTCCTCACGGAGTGGGGCCGCGCGACGACCGCGACGGCCGGGGGAGAGCGCCGCTTCTTCGTCACCGACGCGCCGGAGCGCGTGGGGGCCGTGGCGGCGAGGTTCTGGGGAGAAGGCGACCTGCCGGCCTTCGAGCATGTGGACGTCACCGACCGCGGGGTCGGTGGGACGGGCAAGGGATGATTCCGGGACTGAACACGGACGTCCGCTACAAGGGCAAGACGTTCCACATCCAGACCGAGGACTCCGGGTTCGACAACCCGGTGCTCATCACCCACGTCTTCCTCGGGGGCACCATCCTCGGCTCCGAGAAGCAGAGCTACCAGGACGCCCTTGGCCGCGAGGACCTGGAGGGCCACGTCCGCGACCTCATGCGCGCCCAGCACCGCGCCATGTACCGCGCGCTGCTCGACGGCCGCTACGACGACCTGGCCCGCCGCCCGACCAACACCAGCGGCCGCCGCCCCGAGGGCCCCATCCCCCTCGCGGGCCGCACCCCCGGCATGGGCATCATCAGCGCGGGCCGCGGCACCACCACTTCGCTGGAGCCCGCCGCCACCACCCAGGACGGGCCCCTCGCCCGCCCCACCGTCACGCCGCCGTCGCGCCGCACCGCGGGCCTGCCGCCGCCCATCCCCCGGGATCGCACCGAGCCGCTGCCCAGCGGAGACGCCGTGATCGAGGCCGCCGCCGCCGCCGCCGCCCAGGCCGCCACCGCCACCTCGCGCCTGCCGTTCCCCACCGATCTGACCGGGGGCCACCGCCTGCCCGACGTGCTGCTGGCGTACCTGCTGGAGGATCCCGAGGAGGGCTGAGGCCACCGGGATCGCCCGCGCACCTGATGACGACCACCCTCTTAGAGCCGGCCCGCCTGCGCACCTCCGAGCCGATCATCCAGCTCTTCCACGTCTCGAAGATCTACGCCCAGGAGCACCGCGCCCTCGCCGACGTCTCCCTGCGCATCGACAAGGGCGAGTTCGTCCTGCTGGCGGGGCCCTCGGGCGCCGGCAAGAGCACCCTGCTGAAGCTGCTCATCTGCGCCGAGCCCCCCACCAGCGGCCAGATCGTCGTCTCCGACGTGTCGGTCCACCGCATGCGCCGGGCCAGCGTGCCCTACCTGCGCCGCAACATCGGGGTGGTCTTCCAGGACTTCAAGCTGCTCTACCGCCGGCCGGTCTTCGACAACGTGGCCTTCGCCCTCGAGGTCCTGGGCCTGCCCCGCGCCGAGATCCGCCGCCGCGTGACCCGCGTGCTGCACCAGGTCGGCCTGGGCACCAAGCTGCACCTGCTCCCGGGCCGCCTGTCGGGCGGCGAGCAGCAGCGCGTCGCCATCGCCCGCGCCCTCGTCATCGAGCCCGCCATCCTGCTGGCCGACGAGCCCACGGGCAACCTCGACCCGGCGCTCACCATCGACATCCTCAATCTTTTCGTAGACTTGAACGTGCGGGGCACCACCGTCCTGCTGGCCACCCACGACGAGACCATCCTGCGCCGCTACCGCCAGCGCACCCTCACGCTCGAGGCCGGCCGCCTGGTGGAGGACTCCCGGTGAAGCTGGCCCGCCTCGCCTACTTCGTGCGGCGCACCGCCCAGTCCCTGCGCCAGTCGGTGATGGTGCAGACGGTGGCCATCAGCACCATCGCCATCGCCATGCTGGTGCTCGGGGCCTTCCTGCTGCTGCTCAAGAACCTCGACCAGATGGCCGAGCGCTGGGCCGCCGAGGCCCGCCTCGTGGCCTTCCTGGCCGAGGACGCCGGCCCCAGCCAGCTCGCCCTCGCCGCCCAGGAAGTCGCGCGCTGGCCCGAGGTGGACAGCGTCGCCACCCTCACCCGGGCCGAAGCGCTGGCCTCGTTTCGCCAGGCCCTCGGCCACGACGCCGCCCTCCTCGACGGGGTGGATCCGGCCCTCGTGCCCGCCTCGCTCACGCTGCGCCTGCACCCGGAGGCCCGCGGCCCCGCCGCCATGAACGCCCTGGCCGCCCGCCTCGGCACCCTCCCCGGCCTCGGCGCCGTCGAGAAGCTCGACCAGGGCCAGGACCTCGTCGCCCGCTTCCGCGATCTGCAGGGCTTCCTCGAGCTGGCCGGCGGCATCCTCGCCGCCCTCGTCGCCTTCGCCGTCATCTTCATCATCTCGAACACCGTCCGCCTGACGCTCTACGCGCGCCAGGAAGAGCTCGCCATCATGCAGCTCGTGGGCGCCACCGACGCCTTCATCCGCGCGCCCGTGTACCTGGAGGGTGCCTTCCAGGGGGGCACCGGCGCCGTCGCCTCCCTCGCAGGCCTGCGGATTCTTTACTCTTTTGCTCTGAAGGGCGAGCCGGTCGTCCGCTTCGGCCAGATCGAGTTCCCCCTCGACTTCCTGTCGGGCTGGGCCATCATCGGCCTCATCGCCGGGGCCTCCGCCGTCGGCGTCCTGGCCGGCCACCTGGCCTCCGGCCGCTTCCTGCGGGGCCGCGCATGATCGGCCTGCTCCTCGTGGCCGGCCTGCTCCAGGGCCTGCCCCCCGAGGATCCCGGCGTGCGCGTCGTCGCCCTCCTCGCCGAGGAGGACGGCCTGCTGGCCCGCCTCGACGACCTCGACCGCCAGATCGCCCGCCTCACCCGGGAGCAGGCCGACCAGGGCGCCACCCTCGAGGCCGCCCAGGCCCGCATGGCCGAGCTGGACGCCCAGCTCGAGGTCATCCACCTGCGGGCCAGCACCCAGCGCGCCCGCCTCGTGCGCCGCCTGCGCGCCCGCGACCACATGGCCTCCACCGCCTGGCTCCAGGTGCTGCTCTCGGCCACCTCCCCCGACGAGCTCGTGCGCCACCGCCACTACCTCGAGCGCATCCTGGGCGCCGACGTCGCCCTGCTCTCGGCCATGAAGGCCGACCGCGCCATGCTCGCCCTGCTGCGCGACGAGCGCGAACAGGCCGTGGCCGCCACGCGCCGCGTCAGCGACGACCTCGACAAGCGCCGCGCCACTCTCGAGGCCGACCGCGCCGTGCGCACCGAGCTGCTCCAGCGCCTCCGCGGCGAACGCCGCCTCATGCGCCGCCTCATGGCCGGCCAGCTCGACCGCCGCGCCGACGTCGCCGAGCTGCTCGCCCGCGACGCCCGCCCCGGCCCCGGGCTGGAGGGCCACTTCGCCGAGGAGTACGGCCGCCTGCCCTTCCCCGTGCCCGGCCCCATCGTGGGCCCCTTCGGCGAGCGCGTCGACGCCGAGGCCGGGGGCACCCGCGTCTTCTCCAGCGGCGTGCGCATCGAGGCCGCCGCCGGCATCCCCGTGCGCGCCGTCTACTCCGGCCGGGTCGCCTTCGCCGGCTGGTACCAGGGCTTCGGCAACCTGGTCATCCTCGACCACGGCGAGGGCTACCACACGCTCTACGCCCACCTCGCCGACATCCGCTGCGCGGCCGAGGCCGTCGTCGCCCAGGGCGAGATCCTGGGCCCCGTCGGCGACACCGGCTCCCTCGTCGGCCCCCAGCTCTACTTCGAGGTCCGCGTCGAGGGCCAGGCGGAGGACCCGCGCAAGTGGTTGAGAAGATGAGGGTTTCTGCCCTCCTCGCCCTGGGCTTCGCCGCCGGCCTCGCCGCCCCGCGCCTCCTCCCCCACGCCGACGCCGCCGCCGCCTCCCACGAGGCCGCCTACCGCGTCCTCACCACCTTCACCGAGGCCTACGGCCTGCTGATGGAGCACTACGTCGACGCCGTGGATCCCGGCGTCCTCTTCACCGGCGCGCTGCGCGGCATGGCCGCGGCCCTCGACCCCCACACCGCCTGGCTCGACCCGGACGCCGTCCGCCGCTTCCACGAGGACGGCGCCGGCCGCTTCGCCGGGGTGGGCCTGGAGGTCGCCCAGCGCGCCGGCCGCCTCGTCGTCATCGCCCCGCTCCCCGGCGGCCCCGCCGCCGCCGCGGGCCTGCGCGCCAGCGACCACCTCGTCGCCATCGACGACGCCCCCACCGCCGATCTGACCCTCGACGATGTCATCGGCCGCCTGCGCGGCCCCCCTGGCACCCCCGTCACCGTCCAGGTCGAGCGCGCTGGCCACGCCCCCTTCCCCGTCACCCTCACCCGGGCCGTGGTCGAGGTCGACCCCGTCACCGCCGAGCGCCTGGCCCCCGGGTCGGCTACGTCCGCGTGCGCGTCTTCCAGGCCGACACCGCCGACCGCCTGCGGGCCGCCGTGGACGCCCTGCTGCCCCTCGACGCCCTCGTCCTCGACCTGCGCGACAACCCCGGCGGCCTGCTCGACCAGGCCGTCGCCGCCGCCGGCGTCTTCCTGAGCGGCGGCGTCGTCGTCACCGTGCGCGAGCGCGCCGAGGAGGACGTCTGGAGCGCCGGCGCCCGCCCCAGCTACGCCGGCCCCCTCGCCGTCCTCGTCAACCACGGCACCGCCAGCGCCGCCGAGATCCTCGCCGGCGCCCTGCAGGACCACCGCCGGGCCCGCCTGTTGGGCGAGCAGACCTACGGCAAGGGCTCCGTCCAGCGGCTGCACCCCCTGGCCGACGGCTCGGCCCTCAAGATCACCGTCGCCCGCTACCTGACGCCCGCCGGCCGCGCCCTCCACGGGCGGGGCCTCACCCCCGACGTGCCCCTGGACAAGCCGGCCGCGACGGGCGAGAACCAGGACCCGCGCCCCGCCGCCGACGCCTGGGTGCGCCGGGCCCGCGAGGATCTGGAGGAGACGCGTTGAGGGATCGCCTGCCCCCCGAGCCACGCCGCTGGCCGGGCCCCCTGCTGGGGCTCCTGGTGGGTGTCGCCCTGGGCATCGCCGCCGATCGCCTCGTCCTGCGCCCCGGCGTGGCCCCGGCCGCCGCCGAGGACGCCGCCGCCGAGCCCGCCGAGGCCGTGGAGGCCGCCCCGCCGCCCCCGGTGGACGACCCCGAGCCCGCCCGGGCCGCCGTCCTGGAGGGCCTCAAGACCGCCGGCATCCCCGACCGCGTCATCCCCCACGGCCTGTACCCGCTGACGGGCCCGGGCCGCGCCCCCGACGACACCCTGCCCCTCGTCGGCTTCACCTGCCCCGTGGGCCGCGACTGTCCCCCCGTCCTCGTCACCATCGACGAGCACGTCAGCGCCGCCGGCTACACCCTCATCGCCCCCGCGGGCGGCGACCAGCCGGGCCGCCCCCTCTTCCGGGCCCTCGCCCGCGACGGCCGCCCGGCCCTGGCCCTGCGCGCCTTCCCCGCCGGCCCGCACCTCACCGTCGTCATCGAGCAGGTCGGCCGCGAGCCCGCCCTCCTCGACGCCCTGCTGGCCCTCGATCCCCACGTCACCTACGCCGTCGTCCCCAACGTGCGCGACGCCAGCCGCGTGGCCCGGCGCCTCGTCGACGGTGGCCGCGAGGTCATCGCCGACCTGCCCCTCGAGCCCACCGATCCCACCGCCCAGGACGGCCCCGACTACCTCACCGCCGCCATGGCGCCCGAGGCCGTCACCGCCGCCGTCGACGCCTTGCTCGCCCAGGTCCCCGGCGCCGTGGGCGCCGGCACCCACCAGGGCACCCGCTTCGCCAGCGCCCGCGAGCCCCTCGGCGCCTTGCTCGGCGCCATTCGCCAGCGCGGCCTCTACTTCCTCGACGACGTCGACAGCCCCACCTCGCTCATCGAGCCCACCGCCCGCGTCGCCGGCGTGCGCACCGCCCGCTTCACCCACCGCATCGACGACGAAGGCGAAGCCCTCGCCGCCCGCCTGCGCGCCATCGAAGCCGCCCTCGTCCTCGACGGCCACGCCCTGGTCGTCGTCGCCCCCCGCCCCGGCGCCCTCATCGGCCTGCGCAGCTGGCTCGACGGCCTGGAGCGCCGCGGCATCCACCTGCTGCGGCTGTCGGAAGTGGTGCGGTAGGCGGTCTACGGCGCCGCCCGGCTCTCGGGCACCAGCACCAGCCGCCTCCGGTGGCGAATCGATCCATCCGGCTCCACGATGGCGAGCTGCAGACCGACTTCGCCTTCCATCCAGGCGGCGGGCAGGCCCCAGTCGCTGCCTCCAAGCTGCAGGCGCAGGGCATCGCCCTTCTTGCCCCAGCTCCGCGGCTCGATCCAGAACAAGTGCCTCACCGTCTCACCCCCGTCGCGCTCTGCGGAGAGGAGCGCTACGAAGCCCCCTCGCGCGCCGGCAACGAGGCCACGCAGGTCGATGGCCGCGTACAGGTAAGAGCGATGGGTACCCACACGCCCCGTGCGAACCTCGCCCTTGACGATCTGGTCGTCGGCGATGGTCCATTGGCGTCCCTCCGCGGGCCTTGCCTGTATCTGGAACGATCCCAGCCGCAGCTCGTACTCACCGAACGGATCGAAGAAGCCAATACGGCTCGACTCGGTGGTCCAGACCAGGTACGACTGAACGCCTTCCCCACCGCCACGCTTGAGAGACTGGAGCCGCGCCATCAAGTCGGGGATGGTTGCCAGGTGCGCCTCCACCCTCCCATCGAGAATCTGAAAGGGGTCTTTCGGCGGAGATCGCCGCCGCACGAGGAAGTCATAGGTCTCGCTCACTTGCAGGGGCTCGGCTGGACGGACGGCGACCACCCGAGCCTGTGTGGAGAACACGACCTCGCCTGGAATCTCTCGAGGAGACCTGCTACCGACGAAGACAAACTCCAGCGCAGCCAGGGGCGCAAACCGAAGCGCATGGCTTCGAAGATTCCCGGCGCGGGTCCGGTAGCTTCCCTCACGATCAAGTGCGTAGATCACCAGGGGACGGGTGCCGCCGAAGGCGACCGCGCGGAGGTCGCACGGATCCGGAACGCCGACCACTGACCGGGCCGTGGCGTCGGCGCAATGCAGACCGACGCCACTTCCCGTCGCCGTGACAAGGAAGGCTGCCAGGAGGCGAACTCTGGTGCTCATGGGCGTTGCACAGCCGCAAGCGCTGGCGAGCCTCCGCTGGCCTCGCATCCGAGCTCCCGCAATGCGATCCCCAGACAGGCCGCGCTCACGAGTTCCCCCGCGGTCTCGGGTACGGTCAAGGCCTGACCTCCTCGGAACGTCGCTCGTCCGGCTCGGCGCAAACCGCTGGACCGCTGGCCTCCGGATCCCAGAGCGCATAGGTCGTGATCTTCCCATCGAGTGAGCAGACAATCTCGACGGCCCCGATCCACTCATCCACATAGATCAGGATCAGAAGACTCAGCTCGCCCGTGTCGAGGAACCACTTCGCCCTGCCGCCCACGACACTGACGTCTAGACCAGGTACCTCGCGGTCAAGACGAGCGTTGAATGGCAGATGCAGACGCTCCCGGTCTCCAGGGCAGGGGCCAGGACGGCCGAAGGTCGGCTCACGGAGCAGAGTGACTGCCAGGCTGTCAGGGTCGGGAAAGGCTGCCACGCGGACGAACGAGGGCGGGCCGGGTAGCCGCACGCAGACGCCAGCGGCCAGCGGCTCGAAGATGCTCTCCAACGGTCCCGGTGGGCGTTTCGGCTCGCGCACCAGCGCTCGGGCCGTGGTCCAGGACACCTCTCGATAGACCAGGCAACTCTCCCCCACGATCGCGTCGCCCTCTCCACAGCCACCGAGCCCGACGAGCAACCACACCGTGGCACGAAGGGCCTTCAACGGAGGCCTCCATCGGACTCGCCATCGACCCGATCGGCTGCGTGCATGTGCTCCTCCGCACACCGCCCTGCACCCACGATTCGTTGGCCTCCGACACGTCCGTCCGACTCAAGCCGTAGCTCCACCCAGAGTTGCCCCCCCCACCTCGTGCGCATGATCACCCCGACCTCCAAGCTCTCTCTTCGCTCAAGGTCGGCGCTGGCCCACACCGTACCGAGGTTGAAGAACTCTCCGTGCGACTGGAAGTTGGCGAATACACGCACCGGCACATCGAATGGGAAGCAAGCACTGTGCTGCTCAGCGGGGACTACCATCGGAAGGTCCACCCTCGGGACGACGGTGACCGACAGGGTGGCGTACCGGTCGTCCGACTCACCCGCGGCAGGGGAGGCGCACGCAGTAGTCGCCGCTCATTGCAGCGAACGCCGCCGCCATGCCGTCTGGATGGAGGCCTCGCTGTCGGACATCGACCTCTTCCCATGAAAGCTCGGCCACCGGACAGTGAAAGACGTCCGTTGGGTAGGTGCAGCCCGACCCACCGTGTGCAACCGCCACCCACAGGAAGATGGGAGTCAACCGCATGGTCCTCGCCTCATCCTTGCCTCATGCGACTTCGGCGCAGGTGCCCGTCCTGGCAAGTAGCACCAACCCAGAGGCATGCCGGTTCGATCCGACAGGCAGTAGCGCCGCATGCTGTGACGACCAGTGTATGGCACCATCCAGTCGAGACGACCGTCGCCCCCCACGAGGCAGAAGCGATCGTTGCCTGTGTTGCCAAGATGGCTCAACTGGACATTAGCTCCCAGGACGGTCCCGAGCGTCTCGACGTCCCACTGGTTGCGCTGAGACATGAACCGAATGACCGCGACGCCGCTGCGGCCCTCCCTCTGGGTTGGGTAGGCGAGCCTGATAAGGTACCCTGGCCGAGCACCTCGAAGGCCGGTGACCGACTCCAGAACCTGAAGCGCTGCAGACAGGGTGCGCTGCTGCTGGTTCGTGCCAAGCGGATCCCCGCCCGCCTCTAGATGGAAGTCAACCCCGGTTGACTCCCACTGGTTGCGGCGTGAATCGAACCGCATCTCCATCAGATGCTCCGCGCCTTCGAACTCGAAGCTCGCGTAGACCCGCTCCTGCTCAAGGCCACCGGCCGCATCCGCAGGGATGACGACGACGGCAACGGCAACTCGGTCTGCACCGCGCGGCACGGCTGTGTTGCGGCGCCTCACCCACTGTGCGTTCCTCCACTCAAAGTGCGCAAGTACCCCGTCAGACATTCGGACAACGACACTGCAGAGATTGCCCCGAGCCCACCCCGCAAGGGCTCGCCCCCCCTGGACGCTCGTATCGGCGCCCTCCGTCACGAGCAGGGCGTTCCATCTGTCGTTGTCAACGGAACTCAGGTGGAAGACCGCACCGCTCCGGTCACCTACGATCATGTGGGCAGTCCTGGTTGCAGGTCGGTACCAGGCTGTGAAGAAGCCAGGCTCCAACCTCACGGGCCTGCCGCCAAGTGTCGTGCTGAGAGCCCCGACCAGGGCCTGAAAGTTGGGCTCGACAGCGGCCCAGCTGAAACCATTGGAAGAGAAAAGCAGCTTCGGCAGCAGCGTCGGCAGTCCACAGATCCGACCACCCTCGTCCGACACATCCGAAAGATACGCCACATAGCAAACTCCCCTGTCGTTTGTCCAGCCTGCAAGCGTGGCGCCGCGCACAGGGGACGCGGCTTCGTGCAGCACGGTGAGATCCTTTTGCACCCACGAGTGTTCGGAGACGTCACCCCAGTCATACCGTGAGGACGACAGAACCAGGAGGTGCCCGTTCACATCGTCGCGGAAGAACAGGCACTCGCTGATTCCGACATCGGCAAGCCATGGTCTGCATCGGAGGGCCCGCGGAGCAGTGCGCCCGATGGCTGCGCGTACGTTTGGTGAGGACACCATGATGTTGAGCATGGGAGTTGCCCAGCTGTCGCGCCTGGCATCAACCGGGCCCCCGTAGAAGAACCAGTCGACCCCCTCTTCCACCTCCGACGGCCTTGGGTGCACCCGCCGAAACCCTCGGTAGCCCTCCTTGTTCACACCGACGGCACATCCGTCTGGATCAAGCCAGGGGGAGCCGGAACACCCGGGGACCGAGTTGACACGCGCTTCCATGAAGCCCCCATAGCTCTTCTCTCCCCAAAAAAAATGACCGGCAAGCTTGCTTCGACTGACCTCCAACGGATACTGATGACCGCCACCGTCGGTGCCATGGCCGACCATGTAGACCCAATCGCCCACCCCGGTGCCAAAGGTGCGTAGCTCGATCGAGGTCACGGGCACCGTATTGCTTGGATCCAGCCGAATTCGCCACACCGAGTAGTCGAGTGCGCCATCCAGTGGGACGCTGCTGTCACCGGCAAAGAAATCCACGACCGCCTCTAGACGTGCCGCAGTCCTCTCGAGAAGTGTAGGCTGTCCGACAAGACCCCAATCCGTCCAGCCAAGAAGCTGGGCGTTGGGGACCAGACGGTCATCATGGTTGCCGTGGATCCACCCGAAGGACGCCCGATTGCCACTCACCATGTCGCCAGAGGCCGGTCCGCCGAAGAACGACTCCTGCTCGTGTGGGATGTGTCCCACTGTCAGGATCAAATCTTCCGCGATGAGGAAAGCGGTTGCTACTTCGCCCCTTGGCAGCCTGAGGGCCGCGACAGACCACCTGACGGCTTCACCGATCGCTTTTGCCGATCCTTTTGCACACGCGATCGGCGTCCCAAAGGCTCGGGGCGTAGCAGCACATGCCGCGGCAAGCGCACCCGGAAGCTGCACGGGTACCTGTTCTGGCAGTTCGACCACTCTGGGCCGCTCCTCGAACACCACC
>JAWKQS010000024.1:0-129785 GCA_041389985.1 bacterium | reverse complement strand
CGAGGGCGACGAGCGCTACTATCGCGTCCGCCGCGGCGACGTGGAGGTCTTCGCCCTCGACACCATCATCGACTGCCACCAGGACGACGGCGCCTTCCTCGCCCGCCAGGCCGCGTGGCTGGCGGCGGCCGCCGCCGACTCCGACGCGCGCTTCAAGATCGTGCTCGTGCACCAGCCCCCGTACTCCTCCGGCGCCCGCCATGGCAGCGCCGAGCACACCCAGCTCGACTACGCCGGCATGGGCATCGACCTGGTGCTCGCGGGGGACGATCACATCTACGAGCGCGTCGAGCGCGACGGCGTGACGTACCTCGTCATCGGCCTCGGCGGCGTCGACCGCCACGAGATCGGCGCCCCCGTCGAGGGCAGCGTCGTCCGCTTCGCCGACGCCTACGGCGCCCTCGGCCTGGCCGTCGCCCGCGGCCAGCTCCACGTCGCCTTCATCACCGACGCCGGCCGCGTCGTCGACCGCTTCGCCCTCGGCGAGGCCACCGCGCCCACCTGGTACCAGCCCGGGGTGGAGACGCGCTGGCAGTGGCAGCTGCAGGGCACCGTCAACGCCAGCTATGAAGTCGAGGCCTATGACATCGACCTGCTGCTCAACGACGCCGCCACCATCGCGAGCCTCAAGTCTGCGGGACACAGGGTGATTTGCTACTTCTCGGCCGGCTCCTACGGGACTTCCGGGCGGACGCTGGCGAGTTCCTGCCCGCCGATCTGGGCGCCACCCTCGATGGCTTCCCCGACGAGCGCTGGCTCGACGTCCGCTCCCCGAACGTCCTGCGCATCATGCGCGCCCGCCTCGACGTCGCCGTGCAGAAGGGCTGCGACGCCGTCGAGCCCGACAACATGGATGGCTACGCCAATGACAACGGCGTGGGCCTGACCGCCGCCGACCAGCTCACCTACAACCGCCTCATCGCCGACGAGGCCCACCAGCGCGGCCTGGGCGTCGGCCTCAAGAACGACCTGGACCAGATCCCCGCCCTCGTCGACGCCTTCGACTTCGCCGTCAACGAGCAGTGCCATGAGTACGACGAGTGCGAGGCCCTCGCGCCCTTCACCGCGGCCGGCAAGGCCGTCTTCGTGGCCGAGTACGCGGCCCCGTACGTCCAGGACGCTGACCGCCGCGCCCGCATGTGCACGGACGCCCGCGGCCGCAATCTGCGCACCCTCGTCCTGCCCGAAGACCTGGATGACAGCTTCCGGCACAGCTGCGACGCAGAATAGAGCCGGGGAACGCCCTCAGCGGCGCCGGCGCACCAGCGCCACGAGCACCAGCAGCAGGCCGCTGACGGTGGCGCGGCAGTCGTCGGACGGAGCGGGTGCGTCGACGGCGGCGGCATCGTCCGCCCCCAGCGGCGCCCCCGCCGCCCCGACGAAGCGCAGCTCCATCTCCGCCCGGTCAGCGCCGCTGTAGTCGGCCATCATGGCCCCGTAGCTGGCCACCAGCCCGCCCGCGTCGATGTCCTCGGCCAGCTCGTCCACGCCCACCCGCTGCACCAGCTCCGCATACGCGGAGCTGTCGCACAGGCCCCCCACGGCGAAGTAGCGCTGCCCCGCGAACGGGTCGACGCCCTGGCACTCGCCGGCCGGCAGCGACTCGCTGACCCCCGCGGCCTCGACCCAGCCGTCGAGGCCCTGCTCCGCGCCCGGGTTCTGCACCCGGTTGCCCTCGACGGGCCCCGTCCGGAACGCCACGGGGGCCGACCACGGGCTCCAGCCCAGGCTGTCATCGCGGTAGCGCACCCGCCAGCAGGCCTCGGCCTCGGGGGCGAAGCCCTCCACCCGCTCGTCGGTCAGGTCGTCCCCGGCCTGGGTGTCGACCTCGAAGTACCAGTTGCGGTCCTGGCGCCAGCTCTCCCAGATCACCGCGTCGAAGTCCTCGCAATCACTGGCGATCTGCCAGTGGCTCCCCTGGTGGGCGTCGCCCTCGAGCTCGTCGAAGGGGCTCGCGGCCAGCGTGAAGCAGTCCGGGTTGACGGCCTCCGCCAGGGTGGGGAAGCGGCCGACGGGGGCCTCGGGCGCGTGGTTGTGGCGGCGGACGCGGATGAAGTCGCGGACCACGTTCTGCACCCGCGCGCCCGGCTGGCCGTGCCCCAGGCGCGTCAGGCGAAACTCCGGCTGCTCGCCGCCCTCCACCTCGGCCAGCACGAAGCCGTACTCGTCCTGGGACACGACGAACTCGTCGTAATCGCGCTGGGCGTACTCGCCCCACCGATCCAGGTTGCCCCCGGCGCTGGCGACGTTCACCCACAGGTGCTGGTGGTCGCGGGACTGTCCCCGCGAGTAGCCGTGGGTGTGCCCGAAGAAGTGCAGGCTGGGCTTGCCGCAGTCCGCGCTGAACGCCTCCAGCCGCGCCACGACCTCGCCGGTGTAGTCCAGCTCGCCCACGGGCCACAGCTCCGACAGGTGCGGGTGGTGGAGCTGGGCGAACACGAAGTCGATGGTGTCCTCGGCGCAGGCCTCGGCGAGCACCAGGTCGAGCCAGTCGAGCTGCTGCTGGAGCGTGAAGCCCAGGTTCGAGTCGAGGCCGATGACGCGCAGGTTGGCGTGATCCAGGTACCACCAGTGCTCGAGCCACGGCGCCGTGCCGTTCTCGGGCAGCACGAAGTACTGCCAGAAGAAGGGCGTGTTCAGCTCGTGGTTGCCCGGCACGGGGTAGACCGGCACGCGGGAGAACAGGGGCTGTCCCGGCGCGAAGAACTCCTCGCGCCACTGCCGGATGTCCAGGCCGTTGTCCACCAGGTCGCCGGGGATGAGGGCCATGGCCAGCTCCCCCGGCAGGTCGGGGCCGAACCGCTCGGTGATGTACGCGATGATCCCGTCCTCGATGATCTCGCCGAAGACCTCGGGGGCGCCCCGATCGATCTGCATGTCGCTCATCGCCACGAGGCGGAAGGGGTGCCCGGCGCCGGGCGCTGGCGGGGTGACGAAGTCGGTCACGGCGCTCACCGCGTCCCCCGTGCGGACGCGATAGAAGTACCGCGTCGCGGGCCGCAGGCCGGCCAGCCGGGTGATGTGGTGCTGGCCCCCGAAGGTGGCCGTGGCGTCCCCTTCGGCGACCTGCCCGAGCCCCTCGTCCGGCCCCCACTCCACCCGCGACTGGGCCCCCGCGCTCGTCTCCCACGCGATGGTCACCCCGTCGGGCGTCGCGAGCTGCAGGTAGGGCTCGATGCGGAACTCCTGGCCGAGCGCCGGGGGCGCGGCGGCGAGGACGGCGAGGGCGGTGAGGGCGGTGAGGATGGTGGCCGGCAGCGGGATCGATGACTTCATCCATCGAGGGGTACGCGATCGGACCCGCCGCGGCCAGCCCTCAGCTCGCCATGCAGAGGCGCAGGGCGTTGCGCGCCCGGAGCAGCAGCACGGCGACGTGGCCAGGGGTCAGGCCGAGCGCGGCGGCCGTCTCGCCGCCAGAGAGCTCGTCCATGCAGCGTAACTGCACGACGTTCCTTTGGATTTCCCCCAGGCGCTGCACACACCCGAGCAAGGTGACGTGGGCCTCGGCCGCGGCGATGAGCGCCTCGACCGAGGGCCCGTCGTCGAGCAGCGGCGCGTCTTCGACGGGCTCGTGCGGCCGGGCGCGGTGGTGCCGGCGCCGGGCGTTGCGGGCCGCGTTGCGCACGATGACCGCGAGCAGCGCGAAGGCGTCGTCGTCGGCCTCCACCAGCGTCCGCGCCTGGGGCAGCCCCAGGAACGTCGCGAAGGCCTCCTGGACGGCGTCCAGCGCCTCCTCACCCGTCAGGCCCTGCTGCACGGCCACCCCGGCGAGCCGCCGGGTGTGGGTCCGCGCGAGCCCGTCGACCCAGCCCGTGAACGCACCGCCGCTCATCCTCCCCTCCTCACAGGCTGCCGGCCGGCCGCGACCGGATCGTGGCCCACTGGGCGTCAGCCCGGGCGATGTGCCCCGCGACGTCCGCCGAGAACTTCTCGGCGATCGCCGGGGCCAGGTTCAGGTACAGCTTGCCATCCCGGACGAGGAACACGGCAGGGTGGCCGTCGAACTTCTTGCCGACGCTGGCTCCGTAGGCGCAGAAGCCGCCGTACTGGGGCGCGTACTTCGCGAGGTTCGCCTCGAAGGCGGCCCGGTGCGCGGCGCTGGCGAAGTAGTACGTCGCGTCCTGGTAGACGCTCGCGTGCTCTGCCGAGCCCAGCACCGGCCGCCCGTCGGTGAAGTACGCGACCGGATCATGGCCGTGCAGCGCGAGGGGCTTCCCGGTGAGGGTGCCGCCGACGGACACGTTCACCTCGTCCTCGGCGAGGGCGGCGGTGGCGGTGCAGGCGAGGGCGAAGACGAGGGCGATACGCAGGGTGCTCATGGGACCTCCAGAGTGACGCGCGGCCCGACCAGCCGCTGTGCAGAGAGGTCCCGAGGGCGCCCGCCATGACAGGCGGCGGATCGAGAAATTTGCAAAGTCCTGAAATGAAATCGGAAAACAGTCCAGCGGCCGCTCCGGGTCGCCTCGACGTCGCAGGCCTCCCTCACTGCCGCGGCCGCGGCCGCCCGGGCGGCCAGCCACAGACCATCTCCTGTCGAAGGCGATCGCAGATGTCTTCGTTGCCAGACAGCACCACCACGCCATTCACGACATCACACCGCGTGTAGTGTGTGAGTATTGTAAGGAGACATCCACAGAGACGCTGAGGGGCGAGTCCATCGCAGACTTCCCCATCGATCACGAAGGGATCGATCCAGTCGCACTCACCGAAGCCCTCGCAGCGCCTGCAGAAGACCGCCTCCGTCCCCGGGCGAGTACAAGCCTGGCAGCAGGCACCGGCCACGTCCATGTCCAGCGTGGCCACGTCCATGTCGAGGGCGGTCGCGTCGGACACCCCGGTGTCACCAGGCGCCACATCGGGCGGAGGGGGGTCTGGCTCCTGGCAGGCGCCGATGAGGAAGCCGCCGAGAGCGACACTCGCTAGAACATGCCTCGACTTCAAAGGAGGCCTCCCCCCGACTCTGTGCCAGCTGGTCGTCGATTGCGGCTGCACTACATCCCCCCGTCTGGCTGCCACCCGCATAGCGGGGGCAGGGGGGGCCAGACTGGATCTCTTTGAGAGGTGAACACGGCGACACCGTCGACCAGCTCGCACGGCTGCCGAAAGAGCTCGGCCAGGCAGGCACAGAGCGGCTCGCCGGCGAGACCGTAGCAGATCTCGCCGTGGAACAGCTGGTTCACGCGCCAGCACTCGTAGTGCCCATACTGGGGGAAGCTATCACAGAAGGTAGCCTCCGGGCCATCGGACCGGCAGGCCTGGCAACAAGACGCATCCACGCTGCCGTCACTCGCCTGGGCGTCCAGCGCCTGCTCACTCGGGTCCGCCTCCTGGCAACCCGAGAAGACTCCAAGTCCCAGGGCGAGCACCAGGACCTCCGAGGGACCCCACCGATCGTGGGATCGACGAGGGCCTCGCAGCGTCCTTCGTGGCTTCGGCCGGCTCACGGAGACCTCCCGCTCGCGGTATGCGGGTTCGGTGGAAAGCGACCCCAGCACCAGACATGGCCGCTGCCATCCAGCCCACAGTGAGAGGGACCGGCCGCCACCAGCGCCGTGAATCGAACGCCTTCCGGCGGGGATTGATACTCGCCGTCGGCTCTCGGCACGCAGCGCACCGTTTCATCTTCGCCGAGCGCACACACGGCCAGCTCGCCCGCAGCGACCTCAACCAGTGGCTCGTTCCCGAAGGTGGGGTCCAGGATGCGGCCACTTGCGAAGCCAAGCGCGGAAGAGCCAGGTTCCTCGATCATCCAGACCTCACCGCGGTAGAGGTCGAGGTAGCGGATGGGGCTTCCGTAGTCGCGGCGGGAGAACCGGCCGCTTCCGGAAGCGGGAGCGACCAGGCAGACACCGGTGTAGGCAGGCGACCAGGCACACACGCGATAGTCCTCGGCGACGATGTGGCTGAAGGCGGACGCGAGGCCCAGGTCATGGTCCTGCAGCGCCGCCGAGCCCCAGCAGCGCAGGTAGCCAATGCTGGTCAGGGCGCAGACGAAGTCGTCACCTGCCGCCACCTCGACGAAGATGGGCTCATCGACGAGGACGCCAGCGGGCGGGGAAGGGAGCGCCCCCCAGCACTCGACCTGCCAGCTCTCATCCAGCACGCAGCCCCGGTCCGCCTGGCCGCTGACGCGAATGAAGTCGCTGCCCTCGGGCAGCGTGACGACCTCGCCTTGCACGTCGTGCGCGTCGCCGCCCTGCAGCAGCTGCCCCCGGCTGGTCAGGCACTCCAGGCGCCCGGCCGACAAGCCGCAGACGGAGTTGGGCAGGGCACCCGCGGAGAGGCTCGTCCACGACAGGGTGCCTGGGTTGGCGAGCACCTCCATGTCGCCGTCTTCAGGCGAGGCATCGAGCAGGGCACCAGCGTCCACCTGACCCTCCGGTGCGCCTCGGTCGGGGAGCCCCCCATCGCCAGACGCCCCGGGGAAGTCGTCCCTCTGAGAGCAGCCCACCAGGAGGACGAGGAGCCCGGTCGCGGCCGCCAGCCGGAGGAAGCCCCAGGGCAGCACGTTCGTGCCGCTGTGCATGGTCAGCGACGGCACCGTCGTGGGCGAGAGGGTGGCCCCCGAGATGTCTTCCCAGTTGCAGAGGTCGTTCGAGCCCTGGAGGCCCGCCTGGAAGGTCGTGAGCGACCCGTTCGCCGAGATGAGCTGCACCTGGAACGACGCGGCGTTGTGCTCACCGACGGGGATCGCAGACGAGAACTCGAGGGCCGTGGTGTCGATGGTCATGACGAGCTTCCGGGTGACTTCGTGCAGCATGCTCAGCCCGCCCGATAGGTGCGGACCGCCGCGCTCACGAGAGCCGTCGCGGTGCCAGTCGTATCGTCGGTGAGCTCGATCCGCAGCCGTACCCACGCCCACGGGATCACGCCGCTGCCGCTGCTCTTCTCCCAGGCCGGGGCTGCGGTGGCGCCGCCGCTCGACACGATGGCCGTCGGCTCGAAGTTGACGCCATCGTTGCTCCCCTCGGCGAAGGCCTCCACGTCGTTGAAGTTGTCGCCGGCGGACGTGAGCCACAGCTCCACCATGACGCCATTGTCTCCCCCGAGGGAGACCGGAGACGAGTACCACGTCAACGCGGGTCCGGTGCCCGGCGTCTCCAGAAACAGGTCCTCGACCAGCTTGCCCGTCATCACTTCTTCCTTCCTGCCCTCAGGCACGGTAGAGGCGCACCGAGGCGCCCAGCAAGACATCGTCTCCGCCACCCTCGAATCGCAGACGGATGTACGGCGCCTGCAGCAGGTCGCTCCCGCCGTAGGTGCCGTAAGTGCCCTGAGCGGGCGCCTGGGACAGGGTGACCACGAAGCCGGAGCGATCCGTCCAGTTGTCCAGATCCGAGCTGGTCTGCAGCTGGACCTGGACCGGCGTCGAGGCGAGGCTGGTGCTGCTCGACTCGATCCAGGCCTGGAGGAGCACCTGGTTGTTGTCTCCCAGGGGGAGTGGCTGGCTCACATCCGCGGCCGTCGTGGCCAGGAGGAGCTTGCTCGTGAGGAGGTGTTCGCCACTTGTCTGATCCAGCATGCCGATTGCCCTGATCATCTGCCTGATGCCGACGGTAGGCGGTGGAGAGAAGTCCAGGCCACCGGTTTCTCGATCTTTCTAAAAAGTTGTTTTTTTTCAGTGCTTGTGATGGCTCGGATGGTGGCCGGGGGGCTCGTGGGTGCAGCCAACGTCGCCCCTGAGTGCACTACGGCCTTGTCGTTGGCACGACGCGGCCACCCTTGGGGGGCAGGACGACGGCGGCGTGGCCGGCGAGGGTCTGGAGGGGGATGGCTTCGCCGTCCACCTGTGCGCCGGTGATGGTCTGGCCGGCGAGGGGGATGAGGAGGAGGGTGAGGCCGGGCAGGGGCGCGGGCGGGGTGAGGGTCACGGCGTCGTCGGCGTAGGTGCGGGTGCTGGCGAGGGCGGCTTCGAGGTGGTCGGCGAGGGCGGCGATGCCGGTGACCCAGAGGCGGCCGTCGCGCTGGCGGGCGGCGAGGTCGTCGAGCCAGCGCTCGACGTCGGGCAGCAGGCGCGGGCCGTCGCGGGTGGTCTTGAGGAGGGAGCGGCCGGCGTGGGGGCCTTCGCTGCGCAGGGTGTCGAGGTACGTGTGGCCGACGCTGAAGCCATGGGCGGCGGCGAGGGCGTCGAGGGCGGCGGGGCGGTAGCGGCTGAGCAGGGCCTTCTTGTCGACGAAGAGCCAGGCGGTGGTGAAGAGGCGCAAGGGGGACAGGCGGGGCGGGCGCACGAGGGTGGGGGCGCGCAGGTCGGGCCGCTCGGGGCGCAGCAGGTTGCCGCCGACGCCGGTGAGCTGGTCGGGGATCATCCAGGCGGTGGTGAAGCCGTGCCGGGTGAGGGTGGGGATCATGTACCAGGGGGAGGCCGGGTCGGCGCCCTGGTTGGTGAGGGCCTCGCAGTTGTCGGCGGGGCCGTGGTCGATCCACGTCAACCCGTTGAAGTCTTTGCGGAAGTCGGCGAGGAGGGCGTCGGCGGCGGCCGGGAGGTCGCGGCGGCCGGAGGGGGAGTGGACGCCGATCTCGACGCCGTCGGCCTGCAGGGCGAGGGCCAGGGCGCGGAAGGCGGGGTCGTCGAGCTGGGGGGCGTAGCCGGGGGCGCGGGCGAGGAAGACCGTCTTGGTGTAGCGCAGGCCGCGGCCCACGAAGCCCTCGCCGGCGGCGCGGCCGGCGGCCCAGTCGGCGCGGCCATAGGCGAAGGCGGCGGTGCGGGCGAGGCTGCCCTGGTCGGCGTGGTCGGTGAGGGCCAGGGCGGCGGGGCGAGCGTCGGGGAAGCGGGCGGGGACGGCCAGGAGGCGGGCGTCGGGGCGCCACGTCCAGCGCATGGTGCGGGCGCCGCCCGCGGGGCGGGGGCTGTCGTCCAGCAGGCGGTCCGGCAGGGTGTTCTCGGGGTGCTCGGTGCAGCGGGGGTAGACGCGGAAGGGGTGGTTGTCGCGGTGGTCCAGCTCCAGGCGCAGGGTGGGGGCGCGGCCGGGGCGGGCGGCGAGGGCCTGGACGCCGGGGCCGCCCTCCAGCAGGACGCCGTGCCACCGCGCGGCGGCCGGGGTGGCCGGGCCGGTGAGGGTGGGGCCCTTCACCGGCCCGAAGCGGTAGGCGCGGTCCAGCACCTCGATGGGGCCGCGGGCGGCCCGGAAGACGACGGCCTCGCTGCGCACGACCCGGTCGGAAGTGTCTTTGATTTCGAGGGTTTGCTCGATGATGCCCGGGGCCTGCCGGGTGGTGAGGCGGGCGGTGAAGCCGGGGGCCGTGAGGTGCGCGACGCCCGTCGCGGCGTCGACGGTGAAGCGCAGCGTGTGGCGGCCGGTGGCGTCCTCGACCTCCAGCGTGGGCAGCAGGTCGAGGCGCTGGGCGCCGGCGGCGTCGTGCAGCGGGAGGGCGTCGGCGGCGGGGTGCAGGAGCCAGGTCAGCGCCAGCAGGAGCGTCATGGCTCGCCGTTGCAGCCGGGGGGGTCCATGCCCTCGATCCAGGCCGAGATGAGCGCGACGCCCTGCTCGTCCACGAGGAGGTTGGGGATCTCGGGCATCTTGATCTCAGGATCGGTCGATGACATCCGATAGATGAGGATGCTCTGGTCGGGGTGGCCGGGCACGATGTCGGCCGTGCGGCCGCCCGCGCCGGGGCCCGCGGCCACGGGCGACTTGCAGATGCCGAAGGTGGACGGGTGCGTCTCGGAGGCGAGCAGCACCAGGCCCGAGGGGCCGCCGCCGCCGCCGGGGCGGTGGCAGTGGCTGCAGTTGGCGTCCAGGTACGACCGCGCGCGGTCGGCCAGGGGGGCGTCGCCGAAGGGATCCACCAGGGCGGGGGCGGCGGGCGGCTCGGCGGCCAGCACGCCCTCGGCCAGGAAGCGCTGCCGGGACTCGCCCAGGATCTGCCGCGAGGAGAGGCCCAGCACCCGCAGGGTGTCGTCCACCTCATGGCAGTTCTTGCACTGGTTGGTGTTGGGCACGATGTAGGGCCGCGTCGTGGCGGCCCCGGCCTCGTCGGCGTAGCTCAGGGTGAGGTTGCGGCCGGGGACGTGGCGGATGGCCTCCGTCTGGGCTTCGTCCCAGAGGTAGGTGTGCCCCGTCCAGCCATCGGCCTCGTGGATCAGGAGGCGCGTCTCGATGAGCTGGCGGGTGCCCTCGGGATCGCGCAGGTCCTTGGAGTAGCTGAAGCTCTTGATGACGACGCTGCCCACGGGGAGCTGCCAGTCGTCGGGGCTGGCCACGGTGAGGGCGGCGCCCTCGGGCAGGACGACGAAGCGGCCCTTGCCGGCGTGGTCGGCCCAGAGCGGCGCGGCGACGGTGTAGGGGATGACCCCCGGCGCGGGCGACTCGTCGGCCAGGCGGCCCACGAAGAAGCCGTACTCCGACAGGGTGCGGTAGGGGACGGCCGCCAGATCCACCGTCACCCGCGGGGTCGGCGTGGACGTCGACTCGCCGCCGTCGCAGGCGGCCAGGGCCGCCAGCAGCAGGAGGCTAGAAGTCCTGGCCAGGCAGGGCAGCGAGCGTGCAGTCATAGGGGCCAGATCCTCGCTGGGGTTGGCGAAGCCACCACAGAAGTCGATGTCGCGGAGCGTCACACCCTCGGCCTCGCGGATGCAGTTCATGCCGCCGACGGGCACGCCGTCGCCGCGGCAGCCATCCGTGAGGATGTCGGGGCCGGCCATGAGGCCGATGTCCACCAGCACGCCCTGGGGCATGGTGCCGTTGTTCTCGAAGGTGTTGTCGTGAATGTAGTTGGATTCCGCGTACTTGTCGTACTCGGCGTCGTCGTACTCGCCCATGAGGGGGGGCAGGTAGCTGATGAGCAGCAGGCCGGCGGAGCTGTTGCCGCGGACGATGTTGTCGCGGAACTCGTTGTGGTCGCAGGCCAGGAGGAAGGCGCCGGAGCCGCCGGGGACCAGCGAGACCACCGACCCCGCCTTGCCGAAGTTGGGGATGTTGTTGTTCTCGATGGTGTTGCCGTGCACCAGCGTGCGCATGCCGTTCTTCACGGGCAGCTCGGGCAGGTTGAAGACCAGGATGCCGCCCGAGTTGTCGTGGGCGTGGCAGCCGGTCACCTCGGCGTCGCTGGAGTTCTCGATCTCGATGCCGGCGACGTTGCCGAAGGCCTCGCTGCCGCGGACCAGGATCTGGGTGGACTGGCCGACGTAGATGCCGGCGTCGCTGGCGCCGCTGACCACGCAGTCCTCGACGAGGACCTTGCTGGCCTGGACGGGGTAGAGGCCGTAGGCGCCGTTGCTGGACTGCTGCTCGGCCGTCCACATCACCCGCACGCGGCGAAAGACGATGCCCTCGACGCCCTGGGCGCGGATGCCGTCGCCGGGGGTGTCCTTGACCTGGAGGTCCTCGACGACGCAGCCGTCGCCGGTGATGGCGATGCCGTTGGCGCCGACGCCCTGGCCCGAGAAGTCGAGGATGGTCTTGTCGGCCCCGGCGCCGCGGATGGTCACGTCGTCGACGGAGAGGGACACCTCGTTGGTGAGGGCGAAGGTGCCCTCGGTGAGGCAGACCACCTCGCCGGGCTGGGCCTCGATGAGCGCCGTCTGCAGGCCCTCCAGGCCGTCCTCGGGGCTGATCTTGTAGAAGCAGCCGTCGGCGTCGGGGCCGCCGCCGCCCCCGCCGCCGGCGCCCATGTCGGCGCCGCCGCCCCCACCGCCGGCGCCACCGGCGTCGTCGCCATCGTCACAGCCCACCGCCAGGGCGGCGATCAGGCAGAGCATCCAGGTCGGTCGTCCCATCTCGTTCCCCACTCCACTCCCCACGGGTGGAGGCACGGTACCAGAAAACCGCGGGCGGGCGAGCGGTTCAGGCGCCTTCGAGGGCGAGCTGGCCGCAGGCCCCCGCCACGCTGCGGCCCCGGGGCCAGCGCACGGCGTGGGGGACGCGCAGGGCCTGGAGCCGGTCGGCGGCGGCGGTGACCTCGGCGTCGGTGGGGGCGCGGAAGGGGGCCTGGGGGAAGGGGTTGAAGGGGATGAGGTTCACCACGCAGCGCAGGCCGCGCGTCCAGGCGGCCAGGGCCTCGAGCTCGGCGGGGGTGTCGTTCACGCCGGGCAGCAGCACGTACTCGATCATCAGGCAGCGGGAGCCGGGCAGGGGGTGGGCCAGGCAGGCGGCCTTGAGGCTGGCCAGGTCGTAGGTCGACGCCAGCGGGATGATGCGCTGGCGGGTGGCGTCCGTGCCGGCGTGCAGGCTCAGGGCGAGCTGGACGCGGCCGCCGAAGTCTCGGGAAAAAGCCTGCATTTTCGGGATGATGCCGACGGTGGACACCGTGAGGTGCCGGGCCTTGAAGCACAGGCCGCGGTCGTCGCGCAGGACGTGGAGGGCGTCGCGGGTGGCGGCGTAGTGGTGCAACGGCTCGCCCATGCCCATGAAGACGACGTGGGTGAGCTGGCCGCCGGCGGCGGTGAGGCGGGCCCGGGCGGCGTGGACCTGGGCGACGATCTCGCCGGGGGTGAGGCCGCGGGTCAGGCCGAGGGTGCCGGTGGCGCAGAAGGCGCAGGCCATGGCGCAGCCCACCTGGCTGGAGACGCAGAGGGTGGTGCGGCCGGGGCGCATGGGGATGAGCACGCCCTCGACGCGGCGGTCGTCGGCCAGGCGGAAGAGCAGCTTCTCGGTGCCATCGGGGCTCTGGACGGCGCGCTCGACGTGGGCCTGGGCGGTGGTGGTGGCCTGGGCCAGGGTGGCGCCGTGGCGGCCGAGATCGGGGATGGCGTCGACGGGCAGGCGCAGGGTGTGGAGGCCCCGGAAGACGCGGCCGGCGTGCCGCGCGCCCACCCCCAGCTCGTCCAGCAGGCGGGCGAGGGCGGGCAGGGGCAGGCCGAGCAGGTCGGGGCGGGGATCCACGGCCCCTACTTCTTCTTCTTGGGCCGCGACTTCTTCTTCATCTGGCGAGCGGCCTTCTTCTTCTGGCGCTCGGCGGGGGTGCTGCGCTGGGGGCCGCGGGCGGGGGCGCCGCCCGGGGCGGGCGCCTCGCGGCCGGCGGCCTGGAGGCTGGCGTGCGCCATGGCGTAGCGGGCCTGCTCCACCTTCTCGGCCTCGTCGGCCGTGAGCTCGCCCCCCAGCAGGGTGATCCCGTCGGCCACCAGATCGCAGGCGTGGCCCTGGGTAGCGGGGTCCAGGCGCGAGAGCCGCTCGCGGAGGTGCGGGATGGCGTCATCGTCGCGGTACAGCACCAGCCCGCTGGCGGCGTAGGTGGGGTGATCCTCCAGGTGGGCGATCAGGCGGTCGTAGATGCGGCGATCCTCGACGTCGGCCTGGGCGGCCAGGGTGATCATGAGGAGCTTGAGGTCGACGTCCTCCAGGGCGTCGTGCCGGGCGATGGCCGGGCCGGCGATGGCGGGGCCGAACGCCTCCAGCATCGACGTCGCCCCGTCGAGGACGCCCTCGGGGAAGGCCGCCTCGACGAAGTCGAGCACGGGCTCGATGCTGGCCGGGTCGCCGATGGCGGCCACCAGCTTCATGGCGTTGAGGGGCGCCCAGCCCATGCTCTCGGAGTCCAGGTCCCACTCGCGCCGGTCGTGCATCAGCTCGAACAGCCCCGGCAGGGCGTCGCGGCCAGCGTGCAGGATGAGGGCGCGCTGGACGCCCTCGGGGGGGAAGTCGCCGCCCGAGACCAGGCGCCGGATGGCGCGGGCCAGGCCGCCGTCGAGGCACTGGTGGCCGTCGAGGAGCAGGTCGCCCAGGATGGTCTCGGGCTCCATCTCGATCTGGTTGGTGAGCACGTCGTGCAGGGCGCCGCGGACCTGGCTGCCCAGGGCGACCAGGGACGCGCGCCGGTCCAGGCCGTGGGCCAGCAGGCGATCCATGAGGCTGCTGGCCTGGGGCACCTGCTCGGCCAGCAGGTTCTCGGCGGCGACGATGAACTGCGCCTGGCGGGCCGAGGCGCCGGTGGGCTCGACCCCCACGTACGCGTGGACGAGGTCGAAGCGGGCGGCGGGGTCGAGGGCCAGCCAGTCGGCGGGTGCGGGGGCGGCTTCGGCGGAGTAGTGCTGCATGGCGGGGGGTCCTACGCCTTCCGGGCCGCCTGCGCAACCCGTGGGGCGGGGCGGGACCGGGAAGGCTGTCTCAAGTGCATGAAAAGACGGAGGTTTCTACGAGACGAGGTTCCAGCCGCGCTTCACGTTGCGCGTCAGCATGTCCTCGGCGATGCCCTCGGCGGCCTCCAGGGACGGGGCCAGGCGGACCTCGCGCTGGAGGGGATCCTTGCGGCCGGGGGAGTAGTCGGTGAAGTGGACGACGTAGGCCGGGTAGGTGGGTCGGCCAGCTCTTTGTGGGTCTGCCAGACCAGCAGCTTGCGCACGGCCGTCACGCCCTTGGTGACCTTGGTGTAGACCTCGCGGCGCAGGATGGTGCTCGGGGGCAGCTCGACGCGCTCGGCGTGGACGTCCAGGTCGGGGACGACCACGCGCTCGAGCACCTGGGCCATGCGGATGCCGACGGCGTCGGCGTCCTTGTCGTCGCGGACGCGGACGAAGACGGGGTGCAGGATGCTGACGCCAGGGAGCTGGCGGACGGGGGCCCAGCCCTCGCCCTCGGTGTAGGTGCAGACCACGCGCTGGATGGGGCCGCCGTCGGGCTCGTCGGCGAGGACGTCGGTGACCTTCACCTCGATGACGATCTCGGGCCGGACGAAGCGGTAGAGGGCGCCGCTGTTGCTGGCGTGGCGGAAGCCCGAGGGGGTGGCCAGGGGCGAGATGCGCTCGAACAGGGCGCGGCGGGTGTCCACGTCCATGTTCCCGCAGGATCCGCAGATCTGGTACTGGCCGTCCTCGCGCAGGAGGGCGAGGGCCATGCTGCGCAGGACGCCCGGCTCCTCGGTGCGCTCGGTGTAGCCGATGACCACGGCGTCGAGGGTGAAGGCCGGCTTGATCTTGAAGGTGCGGCCGTCCTCGGTGCGCAGGACGAGGCCCTCGGCCTTGCCCGAGTCGACGAGGGAGGCGTAGAGGGCGCGCACGGCGCCGTGGCCCTCCACCTCGTCCGTCTTGATGGCCTGCACGCGCTTGCCGCCGTCGAGCAGGCGGCGCATCAGGGCGAGGCGGTCGGCGTACTGCTCGAAGGGGCCCTCGGCCTCGGCGTCGCCGCCGTCGAGCACGTCAAAGGCCATGAAGCCCAGGCGGCCGATCTCGGCGTCGGCCTCGCCGCCCATGGCGCGGGCCACGTCGTCATGGCGGGGGCGGCCACCCGGGCGCACGGCGAAGAGCTCGCCGGCCAGGATCACCAGGCCCTTCGCCCGGGCCAGGAGGCGGGCGGCCTCCTTCAACACGGGCACGTCGCCATGGACCACGCGGCCACGGGGGTTGGCCAGCCAGGCTTCGCCGCCCTGGCACACCAGAAACCACATCTCGCCATCGATCTTGGGGGAGACGAAGAGCTTGCCCGCGGGGGTGTACAGCTCGATCTCCTCGCCGGTCATGGCGCGGTAGCGGCTGGCGATGGACTTCTTGTAGCCCTTGAAGCGGGCGGCGAGCTCGGGGTCGGTGATGGCGTCACCGGGGGTCTGGAAGCCCGTGCCCAGGGGGCGCTGGCGGCTGGTGTCGAAGGCGGGCATCAGGCGTCCTCCTCGGCGCTGGCGCCCACGGGGCGCTTGAGCTCCATGGCGCTCAGGTGCAGCAGGAGCTGGTAGCGTTCGCCGTCCACCCGGCCCTCCAGGAAGCCGCGGTAGGGGCTGCCGTTCGTCGAAAAGATCAAGGGATCCCGACCCTTGGCGCCGCCGCCGATCATGACCATCGCGCCCTCGCCGGCGAGCTCCTTCGCCATCGCGAAGAGGTAGTCGTAGGACAGGCCGTCCACGTGGCGGATCTGGACGGTGCGGTGGATGACGAAGCCGCCGACCACCTGGGCGATCTTGAGCTTGCGGCCCGTCCAGCGCAGGGGGATGGCCTCGTCGTTGATGTTGGCCTCGCGGTCGTCGGGGGCGCGGCGCTCCTTCTCGGCGCCGTCGGGGCCGAGCAGGATCTCGACGACGCTGGGCGGGGCGTAGAGCACGTCGCCGCTGGCCGAGAGGTACACCGTGTCGGTGCGGCCGATGCGGCGGCCCACCTGGTCCACGTCCACCTCGGGGTCGGCGTCGACCAGCGCCTGGGCGTAGTCCTCGCCGAAGCGCGCCTGGAGGGCCTCGTGGCGGCCCGCCTCGCTGGTGGCCAGGTAGCGCACGAAGCGGATGTCCTTGCCGGGCAGCCCGGGCCGCGGGGGGGCGGCGGGGCGCAGGCCGGTGAACGCCACGGTGGCGTCCCGGCTGGCGGCGTTGCTGAGGTGGATCTTGCGGATCATGGGGCTCCCGGCGGTGGCGGTGCGGCCCGGAGTCTCGCAAGGGGCGGGCGGTCCTGCAACGGGTCCGGTGGCATGGCCTGCGTGGGAAGTGCAGGGAGGACTGCAACCAGCCCCCGCCGACGGCGTATCCTGGGGACGCGAAGACGGGGGACGAAGCCGATGCGTGGATGGATGGTGGTGGTGGCGCTGGCGCTGTGCGCCTGTGACGACGGGGACGCGGGCGGCAGCGCCGACGCGGGCGCCGGGGCGGATGGCGCGGCGGGGGCCGGGGGTGGCGCCGGTGGTGCCGGTGGTGCCGGCGGCGGCGGTGGAGTCGGGGGAGTCGGTGGCGGGGCCGGCGGGGCCGGCGGAGGCGCCGAGGCCTGCGAGACCAGCGATGACTGCACGGGCGACCGCATCTTCTGCTTCCAGGGGCGGTGCGTGAACTGCACCGGCGATCAGGACTGCGTGGCAGGGACGGTCTGCGAGGCCGAGGAGTGCGTGCCGGGCTGCCGGGACGACGCCGGCTGCGAGGGCGGCGACATCTGCACCGACGGGGCGTGCGTGGCGGGCTGCCGCGATGACGCCGGGTGCGGCGGCGGGCAGATCTGCACGGCGGGCGCCTGCGTCGACGGGTGCCGCGACAGCGCGGCCTGCCCGGACGGGCGCGTCTGCGTACAGTCGGCCTGCGTGGAGGGGTGCCTGGACGACGCGGGCTGCGCTGCCGGCGAGATCTGCGTGGACGACGGAGGGCCGGCGGCGGGCTGCGTGGCGGGCTGCCGCGATGACGCCGGCTGCCCCGATGGCCTGTGCATCGACGCGGTCTGCGTGCCGCGCGGGGTGGCCTGTCGCGCCGATGGCGACTGCGGGGACGGGGATCGCTGCGACATGGAGCGGGCGATCTGCGTGCCGGCGGCCGAGGAGTGCGCCCCCGACGCGCTGGAGCCCGGGCCCACGCCCCTGGAGGGGCCGGGGCGGTTCGCCGGCCTGCGCATCTGCCCGGGGGACGAGGATCTGTACGATCTGGAGCTGGCCGTGGGGGACACGCTGACCGTCCGCCTCGAGTTCGCCCGGGCCAACGGGGAGCTGGTGGCGACGCTGCGTTCGGCCGATCGGGTGCTGGCGGAGGCCGAGGTGGACGACCAGGGCCTGACGCTGCGCTACGAGGCGGCCGCCGCCCTGGGGGTGCGCGTCGCCATCGCCGGGGCCACGGCGCAGGTGCGCAACGGCTACGTGATGACGGTGGGCATCGAGGCGGCGCCCATGTGCATGGACGTGACGCTGTACCCCGACGCCGACGCGGACGGGTTCGGCGTCGCGGAGGGGGCCCAGGACGTCTGCGTGCTGCCCGACGAGACGCCGGCGGGCTTCGCGCGGCGGGCCGATGACCGCGGGCCGGCGGATCCCTGGCGGCACCCGGGGGCGCCCGAGATCTGCAGCGACTGGCTGGACGACGACTGCGACGGCCGCGACGCCCCCTGCCCCGAGTCGCGGCCCGGGGTGCAGGTGCCGGCCTGGGCCTGCGACGACACCCCGCCCCCCGCCAACGTCATCGCTTACGCCCGGTTCCCCAACGGCGGCGGGTACTTCGTCGATGGCGGCTGCTTCGTCTTCTTCGAGGGGCTGCCAGGCGAGTTCTACGTGCAGCGCCAGGTGACGCGGGCCAGCAACGATCCGGGCTGCGCCACCATCAACGGCTGCACCTGCCCGAGCCTCAACGGCTGGCCCGCCTACGACCGCCGCATGTACGCCCTGACGACGGTGGCCGACACGGCCGAGTGCCCGACGCTGGCCATCATCGACCACGGCGGCGAGCAGCAGCCGGTGAGCAACGACTGCCGCAAGTACCTGTATCAAATGCACTTCTACGACATCCCGTTCTCGTTCGTGGCCAGCGGCCGCGGCACGCTGGAGCAGCGCCTGGCGCTCTTCCCGACGGTCGAGATCGCGTGCATCCAGGACCGGCCCCACGCCAACCTGCCGTACCAGAGCCTGCTGACGTCGCCCATCGAGCGGAACCCGGGCTACCGGCCGCTGCAGTAGGTGCCCCCGGGGATCTGCCCCGGGGCTCTTCCCCTGGCCACCGGGGTGCGGTACCAAATCCGCCCCCCGGCCCCATGGAGGTCGTGCCGTGCCCGCCTTTGAGCTTGAGGAGACCTTCCAGCGCGCCGGGACCACCGTCGAGCGCTACCGCCTGCACAACGGCCTGGTGCTGCTGTACCTGCCCGAGCCGCGGGCGCCCGTCTTCACGTACCAGACGTGGTTTCGGGTGGGGGCGTCGGACGAGCGGCCCGGCAAGACCGGGCTGGCCCACCTGTTCGAGCACCTGATGTTCAAGGGGACGGTGCAGACGCCGGAGGGGGAGTACGACCGGCGCATCGAGGAGATGGGCGGCCGGACGAACGCGGCGACGTGGCTCGACTGGACCTTCTACCACGCCGATCTGCCGGCCGGGCACCTGGGCTGGCTGGCGGCGCTGGAGGCGGATCGGCTGGCGAACCTGGCGGTGACGCCCGAGGCCTTCGACTCGGAGCGCAAGGTGGTGATGAACGAGCGGCGCGAGACCGTGGAGGACGAGCCCGCCGCGCTGATGAGCGAGACGCTCTGGGCCACCGCCCTGACCGAGCACCCCTACAGCCGGCCGACCATCGGCTGGATGGCCGACATCGAGGGCCTGACCCTGGCGGACTGCCAGGCCTTCCGGAAGACCTGGTACGCCCCCGACAACGCGGTGCTGGTGGTCGCGGGGGACGTGCCGCGCGCCGAGCTGCTGGCGACGGTGGCCGAGGCCTATGGCGATCTGATCCCCGGCCACGCCGTGCGGGCGAAGACGACGCGGGAGGCATCGCGCAAGTCCCCGATCCACAAGGAGCTTTCCCTGCCCGTCACCACGGAGCGGCTCATGGTCGCGTGGCAGTCGCCCGCCGCGACGGACGCCGATCACCCCACGCTGGAGGTGCTCAACGAGCTGCTCTTCGAGGGGGACTCGGGGCGGCTGCACCGGGCCCTGATCACCGAGGGGGAGCTGGCGTCGGGGCACTTCGCCTTCGTGCCCGAGTTCCGGGATCCGGGGCTGTACGAGGTGGGCGTGGAGCTGCGGCCGGGCAAGACGGCGGCCCAGGCCGAGGAGGTGGTGCTGGCGAGCCTCGCGAAGCTGGCGGCCGACGGCATCACCGAGGCGGAGCTGGAGAAGGCCCGCAACCGGCTGGAGACGCGCTTCTGGCGGCACCAGCAGACGGTGCAGCAGCGCGCCCAGGGGCTTGGGCACTGGGAGGTCACGGCGGGGGACTTCCGGCACGCCTTCTCGGTGGCCGACCGGCTGGCGGCCGTGACCCGCGAGGATGTGCAGCGCTTCGCCCGGGAGCGGCTGGTGCCCGAGGCCCGCGTGACCCTGTACGGGCTGCCCGCGTGACGGATCTGGCGGCGCTGGCCGAGGCCGTGCGCGACGCCCAGCCCGCCCCCGGCTCGCTGCTGGCGGTGAAGGGGGAGGTGCTGCGGCTGGCCTTGCCGGGGGCGCGCGTCGGCGAGCGGGTGCGGGTGGGCGGGGTGCTGGCCGAGGTGGTCGGCTTCGAGGTGAGCGAGGCGGTGGCGCTGCCGCTGGAGCCGGCGGCCGGCCTGGCGTCGGGGGCGGCGGTGGTGCGCGAGAGCGACGCGCCGCGGCTGCCGGCGGTGGACGCGCTGGTGGGGCGCATCATCGACGGGCTGGGGCGGGCCGTGGACGGGGGCCCGGCGCTGCCGCCGCCGTCGTGGCCGGTGCACCGCCGCGCGCCGGATCCGCTCGTCCGGGCGCCGGTGACCGCCGCGCTGCCCCTCGGGGTGCGGGTGCTGGACGCGCTGTGCACGCTCGGCCAGGGTCAGCGGCTGGGCCTGGAGGCGGGGCCGGGGGTGGGCAAGAGCACGCTGCTGCGCCAGATCGCCGCCCAGGCCGAGGTGGACGTGGTGGTGCTGGCCCTCATCGGCGAGCGGGGGCGCGAGGTGGGGGCCTTCCTGGCGCGGCTGCCGGCCGAGACGCGGGCCCGCGCGGTGGTGGTCGTGGCCCGGGCGGACGATCCCCCGCTGGTCTGGCTGCGGGCCGCCGAGGTGGCCACGGCGGTGGCCGAGGGACACCGCGAGGCCGGCAAGTCCGTGCTTTTGTTGATGGATTCCCTCACGCGGGTGGCGCGGGCCATCCGCACGGTGGGCGTCGCGGCGGGGGAGCCGGTCACCCGCCGCGGCTTCCCGGTCTCGCTGGCCACCGAGGTGGCGCGCCTGCTGGAGCGGGCGGCCAACGACGGCCACGGCACGCTCACGGCGCTGTACACGGTGCTGGTGGAGGGCGATGCGGTGGACGATCCGGTGGCCGAGGAGGCCCGCGCGCTGCTGGACGGGCACATCGTGCTCGACGCGGCGGCGGCGGGGGCGGGCCGCTTCCCGGCCGTGGACGTGGCCCGCAGCGTCAGCCGGTGCATGGACGACCTGGTGGACGAGGCCCACCGCCGCGCCGCCCGCACCTTGCGGCGCTGGCTGGCCGGCCTCGCCCGCCAGCAGGATCTGCTCGCCGTGGGCGCCTACCAGACCGGCGCCGATCCCGACGCCGACGCCGCCCTGCGCCGGCGCCCGGCCATCGAGGCCTTCCTTCGCCAGGGACCCACCGAGCGCACGCCGCTCGCCGAGACGCGCCGCCGCTTGCTGGAGCTGTGCCCATGATCGCCGCCCCCGACCCCTTCATCGTGGTCACCGACGAGTCGACGCCCCTGGTGCACCTGCACCTCTGGTTCCCCGTGGGGCCGCCCCTCGATCCGGCGGGCATGGAGGGCCTGACGGCCCTGACCATCCGCAGCCTGATCCGCGGCACCCGGCGGCGGTCGCGGGCGGAGGTGGAGGAGGAGGTCGAGGGCCTGGGGAGCGAGCTGGTGACCATGACCCAGCGGCAGGCCATCGGCATCGGCGGCACGCTGCTCAGCCGGCACCTGGAGCGCTTCATCGCCATCCTGACCGAGGTGGTCACGGAGCCGGCGTTCACGGACGCCGAGATCCACAAGACGCTGCGCGAGATGTACGCCGAGCTCGAGACGCTGGTGGACGACGACTCGGCGCTGGCGCGGCGGTGGTTTCGGCGGTCGCTCTTCGAGGGGACGCCCTACGCCCACGGCACCAACGGCTGGAAGGAGAGCCTGGCCCGCATCACCCCCGACGATGTGCGGGCGTGGCATGGGCAGTGGCTGACGCGGGCCAGCCTGGTGGTGGGGGCCAGCGGGCCGCTGGATCAGGGCGGCGTGAAGACCGCCCTCGCCCCGCTGCTGGCGGCGCTGCCGGCGGGGGAGGCCCCGGACTGGCGGCTGCCGGAGGCGCCCACCCCCGCGCCCCGCATCCGGGTGGTGGACAAGGCCGACCGCGGCCAGGCGCAGATCCTGATGGGGCAGCCCACCATCGCGGCGACCCACCCTGACACCCTGGCGCTGGGCCTCGCCACCACGGCCTTCGGCGGCACGTTCACCGCGCGGCTGATGCAGGAGGTGCGCGTCAAGCGCGGCCTGTCCTATGGCGCCTACGCCCACCTGGCCGGCGAGCGGGTGGGGGGCACTACATGCTCCAGGCGGCCCCCGAGGCCGCCGACGCCGCCGAGACGCTGGCGCTGCTGCGCGATGAGTATCGGCGGTTCATCACCGAGGGCCTCGAGGACGACGAGCTCGCCTTCGCCCGCCAGAACACCATCGCGTCGTTCGCCTTCGCCGTGGAGACCCCCGCGCTGCTCGCCTCGCAGCGCGTGCGCGCCCGGCAGCTCGACCGGCCCGACGACTACATCGACACCTACCGGGATCGGGTGGCGGCCCTGGACCCCGAGGTCGTCCGTGGGGTCGTCCGCCAGCACCTGGATCCCGACGCGCTGACGACGGTGGTCGTGGGGCGGGCGGACACGCTCGTGCCCGATCTGGAGGCTCTCGGCGGGGCGGTCGAGGTGGTGGCCGCCGCCGACTGACGGGGCGTGACCGGGCGTGACCGACCATGACCTTGCGTTCCTCTGCGGTTTGACCCGAAATGATCGCGACAGCGCCCGCAGCCTCGCCAACCGCCCCCGGAGCCCCGCATGGCCAACGTGGATCTCAAGTCGCTCATCGGCACCCTGAACGCGCACTGCAAGCGCAGCCTGGAGCAGGCCGCGAGCCTCTGCATGAACCGGGGCCACTACGAGGTCTCCGTCGAGCACCTCCTCTCGGTGCTGCTGGAGGACGGCAGCGGCGATGTGCCTCAGATCCTTGGGGTTTTCGATACTGATCCCCAGCGCGTGAAGGTGGCCCTGCTGCCCGCGCTGGAGACGATGAAGAAGGGCAACACGGGGCGGCCGGTGTTCTCGCCCTTCCTGCTGCGGCTCATGGGCCGGGCCTGGATGATCGCCTCCATCGACTACAAGGCCCCCGAGGTGCGGTCGGGGATGCTGCTGCTGGCGCTGCTGGAGAGCCCGGCGCGCTACGGCAGCGGCGACTGGCTGGAGGAGCTGGAGGGCCTCTCCCAGGAGACCCTCAAGAACCGCTTCTACGACATCGTGCTGCACTCGTCCGAGACGAAGCGGACGGCGGCGCAGCAGGCGGCGGCCCAGGCGGCCGGCGGGGGCGAGGCGGGCGCGGGCGGGCCGGCCATCGGCGGGGCCCCCGGCGACGGCTCGGCGCTGTCGCGCTACGCGATGAACTTCACGAAGCGGGCGCGCGAGGGGAACATCGACCCCGTCTTCGGCCGGGATCGCGAGATCCGCCAGATGATCGACATCCTGGCGCGGCGCCGGAAGAACAACCCGATCATCGTGGGCGACGCGGGCGTGGGCAAGACGGCCATGGCCGAGGGCCTGGCCGTCCGCATCGTCGAGGGCGACGTGCCCGACGTCCTGCGGGGCGTCGAGCTGATCGCGCTGGATCTGGGGCTCTTGCAGGCCGGGGCGGGCGTGAAGGGCGAGTTCGAGGCCCGCGTGAAGCAGGTCATCGACGAGGTGATGGGCTCCCCGGTGCCGATCATCCTCTTCATCGACGAGGCCCACACGATGATCGGCGCGGGCGGGGCGGAGGGCGGCAGCGACGCCGCCAACCTGCTCAAGCCGGCCCTCGCCCGCGGCGAGCTGCGCACCATCGCGGCCACCACGTGGAGCGAGTACAAGAAGTACTTCGAGAAGGACGCCGCCCTGACGCGGCGCTTCCAGCTCGTGAAGCTGGACGAGCCCAGCGTCGCCGACACCACCACGATGCTGCGCGGCCTGCGCTCGCGGTACGAGGCCTCCCACGGGGTCATCATCCGCGACGACGCCCTGGTGGCCGCGGCGGCGCTGGGGGCGCGCTACATCACGGGCCGGTTCCACCCCGACAAGGGCATCGACCTGGTGGACACGTCGGCGGCCCGCGTGCGCGTGGCCCTCACGTCGCGTCCGGCCGAGCTGGAGGACGCCGAGCGCCGCATCGCCACCTGCGAGCGCGAGCTCGAGGCCCTGCAGCGCGACGCCGACCAGTGCGGCATCGACGCCACCGAGCGCGTGGGCGAGCTGACGGACGAGATCAGCAAGGCCGCGGATCTGGTGGAGTCGCTGACGGCGCAGTGGATGGCCGAGAAGGAGGCCGCCGAGGCGGTGGTCAACGCCCGCGCCGAGCTGACGGGTCTGCAGCAGGCCCGGCCCGACATCGCCCAGGACGATCCCGATCTGGCGGCGGCCCGCGCGGCCGTCCGCGCTGCGCTCGCCACGCTGCACGCGGCCCAGGGCAAGGATCCGCTGGTCAACGTCGAGGTCACCCCCGAGGTCATCGGGCGGGTGGTCTCGGACTGGACGGGCATCCCCCTCGGCAAGATGGTGCGCGACGAGGCGTCCTCGCTGCTGCGCCTGGAGGGCGAGCTGCAGAGCCGCATCAAGGGCCAGGATCACGCCCTGGAGGTGCTCGCCCAGCGGGTGCGCGCCTCCAAGGCCGGCCTGGGCAACCCCAAGGCGCCCATGGGCGTGTTCCTCTTCGTCGGCCCCTCGGGCGTCGGCAAGACGGAGACGGCCCTGGGCGTGGCCGACCTGCTCTTCGGCGGCGAGAAGTTCTGCACCACCATCAACATGTCGGAGTTCCAGGAGAAGCACACCGTCTCCCGGCTCATCGGCTCACCCCCGGGCTACATCGGCTATGGCGAGGGCGGCGTGCTGACGGAGGCCGTGCGCCAGCGCCCCTACTCGGTGGTGCTGCTCGACGAGGTGGAGAAGGCGCACCCCGAGGTGCTCAACCTCTTCTACCAGGTGTTCGACAAGGGGATGCTCTCCGACGGCGAGGGCCGGGTGGTGGACTTCAAGGACACCATCATCTTCCTCACCAGCAACCTGGCGTCCGACATCACGATGGAGGTCTGCGGCAACGGCGAGAAGCGCGCCGACCTGGCCCTGCTCAACGAGCGCATCCGGCCGGTGCTCAACAAGCACTTCAAGCCGGCGCTGCTCGCGCGCATGTCGGTGGTGCCCTACTACCCCATCGGCTCGGACATCATGCGCGAGATCGTGGATCTCAAGCTGAACCGGCTGCGCAGCCAGCTCATGACGGGGCACAAGATGCGCCTGGTGATCGAGGACGAGGTCCTCGACACCATCACCCGGCGCTGCACCATGGCCGAGACCGGCGCGCGCAACATCGACTACATCATCAACGGCTCGCTGCTGCCGCGCATCTCCACCGAGGTGCTCGAGCAGATGGCCGAGGGGGCGCTGCCCGACACCCTGCGCATCGGCGTGGAGGACGGCCAGTTCACCTTCCGGTTCGAGGATCGGGGCCACCCCGTCGTGCGCAACGCCGCCTCCAAGCGGGCCCAGGAGGCCGTCGAGTCGGCGGTCGAGCCCGTCGAGGCCCCCGCCCCGCCGACCCTGGCCCCCGGCCCGGCCGAGGTGGACGAGGTGGCCGCCGCCGAGACGGCCATGATGGAGCAGATGATCGCGGAGGCGGCGGACGCGCCCGCGGAGGTCGTCGTCGAGGAGGAGCCGGCGATCGAGCAGGCCGCCGAGCCGGCCATCGAGCAGGCCGTCGAGGCCACCCCCGAGCCGCCCGTCGCGCCTCGTCCGCCTGACGTGGCCGTCTCGGTGGATGTGCTCGCCGATCCGGATCCCGAGGGCCCGCTGCCCGCCCCCGAGCCGGCGCTCAGCCCCGCCGAGCGGGCCCGCCAGATCGCCGCCCGGGCGCGCGCCGTGCTGGCCCAGGCCGTCCGCTCGGCGCCCCGCGTCGAGTCCCGCGTCGAGGTCGAGACGGGCGACGCCCACGAGATCGACGGCGACGCCTGATCCTCAGCCCCGGACCCACGCGACGTGGGGGTAGGGGCCCTCTCCCCAGACCGCCTCGCGGCCGAGGGCGCGCCCCAGCGCCTCGACCTCCTGCGCGCTGAACAGGTGCCCGAACCCGCACCACGGGGCGAAGCGCTCGTCCTCGGTGGGCGCGACGTGGCCCCGCAGGCGGCCCAGCGCTCGACCGAGCCGAGCGCCGACGCTCCGAGGCGGGGGGCCGGCGGTCTCGGCCATCCAGAAGCTGGCCAGGATGGGCCCCGCGGTGAGGCGATCGGCGGCCTGGAGCACGCGCACCCGGGTCGCCGCCTCCAGGACGTGGGTCAGGCTGCCCCAGCCCAGCAGGACCGCGTCGTAGCGCGCGCCGGCCAGGCGGGCGGCGGGTCCGGCGCCATCGAGGATGCCGGCGGCCAGCGACCCGTGATCGGCCCGAACCACCTGCCCCGCGCCCGCTGCCGCGAGGCGTCCGGCCAGCCGATCGACGGGCTCGGCGGCGTCGACAGCCAGGCCCCGGGCCCGGAGCGCGCGCACCTCGGCCCCCGCGCCGGCCCCCGCGACCAGGACCCGCCCGCCGGAGGGCAGCCAGGCATCGAACCACTTGATCTCCCAGGGAAAAAGGTCGCGCTGCTCGCCGCCGGCGCGGGCATACAGGGCCAGGGTGACGGCCTCCCGCTCGGCGGGGCTCAGGGCCGCCCCCAGCAGCTCGCCCCAGGCAGCGGTGCCCGCCCGGGCCCCCCGCTCCACGGCCTGGCCGGCGCGGGCGAGGGCGGCGGCGGCGCGGATCATCGCGTCCATGGCGCCAGGATGCCCAGCGCGGGGGCGCGACAATCCCACCTCCACATTCGTGTAAGTTTGTGGTAGCGTTGGACGGCTTCAGGGAGGCACCCCATGGCGAGGCGCTGGCTCGCGCAGATCACCCTTGGCGAGCTGATGGTCGCCGTGGCCATCGTCGGCCTGCTGGTGGCGACGGTGCTCCCGGTGTTCCTGGCCGATCCAGGCCCAGCCGGCCGGCGAGGCCGCCTTGAACCTCCGCGATCTGCTGAGCCTGCCCGCCGGTGCCGACGCGCCTTGATGCGCCCGCGTCGAATGTACGCCGCCCCCTGCCGTCGACGGCCGCCGTACCACCCCAGTGCCCGGGTCGACTACCGATGAGCGCGGCGCTCGGGTAGTCTCTCCCACGGAGGTCTCGATGAATCCGCACCGCCCCTCGCGCTCGCGCCTCGCGCGCTCCCTGCTGACCTTCGCCCTCGCGGCCGGCAGCCTGACCGTCACCCTGACCGGCTGCGAGCCCGTCGGAGACGAGGGCTTCGACGCCGGCACCGTGAACATCCCCCTCGAAGGCACCTGCGTCGACGGCTGCACTCTCCTGGAGGAGTGCGGCCAGTGCGACACCGACGATGTCGGCCAGTGCTACGACCGCGTGCAGTGCATCGAGGAGTGCGACCTGGGCCAGGGTCAGGCGCGCTTCGCCTGCCTGCTGAGCACGGGCGCCGGCAACGCGTGCGGGGCCGACTTCGACGGCTGCCTGACGGGCGCCTCGGTGGATGGCTGCCATGCCGCCTGCGCGGCGCTGGAGATCTGCGAGAGCTGCAAGCTGGACGAGGGGGGGCGGTGCCTCTCGACCCTCGCCTGCGTCCAGCGCTGCGAGAGCACGCCCGCCGAGGCTGGCGCCTTCCAGTGCGTCATCGACCTCCAGGCCTGTGACCAGCAGGCCATCGACGACTGCTTCGGCGCGGCGGGTCGCCCTGATCCGGGCGACGATGACTGCGGCCGCGGCTGCGCGGCCCTCGACGACTGCCAGCTCTGCCTGCCCGACGACAACGAGGAGTGCCTCGACATCCTGGCCTGCGCGGCGGCCTGCCGTGGGGCGGACGACAGCCTCGACGCCGCGCGGGCCGCCTGCATCGCCGGGGTGCAGGCCTGTGACGGCGACGCCATCAACGCCTGCCCTGGCGGCCGAGCCCCGGTGGGCGACGACGACTGCGCGAAGGGCTGCGCGGCGCTGGACGCGTGCGACCTCTGCTACCCCGACGACGCCGGCGAGTGCCTGTCGGTCGCCGCCTGCGCCGACGCCTGCCGCGGCGGCACGGGCCTCGCGCCCGAGGCGGCCATCTGCGTCGAGAACGTGGCCGAGTGCGACGCTGCGGCCATCGACGTCTGCTTCGGCATCGAGCCCATCGGCGACGCCTGCGCCCTGGCCTGCACCCAGCTCGATGAGTGCGAGTTCTGCCTCACGGACGGGCGGGCGAGTGCCTGGCGCCGGCCGACTGTGCGGCCCGTGCCGCGAGGGCCTGATCAGCGAGGCGGCTGCCACCTGCCTGGCCGAGGTGGGGGCTGCGAGGCCCCCATCGACGCCTGCCTCAACGCCGAGGAGCCGCCCCCGCCTCCCGCGCCCGACTGCGCCACCTACTGCCAGCGGACCGTCGAGTGCGCCGAGCTGCCCGCCGAGGAGCAGGAGGCTGCGCTGACCGCCTGCCAGGAGCAGTGCGCGGCCAACGACGACCCGACCCTGCGCACCTGCTACGTCGAGGCGGCCGACTGCACCGCGGCGGCGGCCTGCACCCCGACCCGTGCCGGATCCGATCCGGGGAACCCCTGAGCCCGATGACGCACCTGCTCTCCCGCCTCCCTCTCCTCGCACTGCCGCTCCTCTCGGCGTGCGGCCCGGCCAGCCCGCCAGCCGCTGCACCTACGCCGAGCTGGAGGGCGTCTGCGCCCTCGTCGAGGCCGATGACCTCGATCCCGCCGGCTCGCCGGGCGAGATCCGGGTGCGCTACCGGCTGGTGCGCATCGACGCGCCCATCCTCGGCAACCACGTGGTCGTCAACGCCGTGGTCAACCCCGAGAAGCACAAGGCCGGCCTCGACTACTTCCGCCAGCGCAACACGGTGGACTGCTCGGTGGGCGTGCGCGCCCAGGGCGACACCTGCCCCGACATGCGCGTGCTGCTCGACCTGCCCGAGCCCGACTCGGAGCTGAAGCTCGGCTACACGGCCCGGGTGGTCAGCGACCGGCGCGCCCAGCCCGAGCACGAGCGCCCCTTCGGCGACGGCCGCGCCACGCCCTGGCCCTGAGGGCGGGTGCTGAATTTTCTCTTGTTTTCAATGGGTTGCTGGTGGGGTGAGGTGGCGGCTCGGGCCGCAGGAGACACCGCCGCGGAACCAGGGTAAGGTGCTGGCCCCCGACCGAGTACGAGGCGTCCGATGGCGTACACCGCCCGCACCACCCCCGATCCCGAGCTGACGAAGTTTCCCCCCGGCATCCCCTACATCATCGGGAACGAGGGGTGCGAGCGGTTCAGCTTCTACGGGATGCGGGCCATCCTGTACGTCTACGTGGTGGGCCTCTTCGTCAACCTGCGGGGCCTCGCCCCGGACGTGGCGCGCGCCGAGGCCACGGCGACGACGCACCTCTTCTTCGCGGCCGTCTACGCGCTCCCGCTCGTGGGGGCCATGGTGGCCGACCGCCTGCTCGGGAAGTACCGCACCATCCTCTGGCTGTCGGTGGTGTACTGCATGGGCCACGCGGCGCTGGCCATCTTCGAGGGGCCCGAGCTGCAGCTCTCGCTCTTCGGCAAGGTGCTCATCGACCCCGTCAACGGGCTGTACCTGGGGCTGGGGCTCATCGCGGTCGGGTCGGGGGGGATCAAGCCGTGTGTGTCGGCCCACGTCGGTGACCAGTTCGGCAAGGGCAACTGGCACCTGCTGCAGAAGGTCTACAACGCGTTCTACTTCATCATCAACTTCGGCTCGGCGTTCGCGACCATCTTCATCCCGCTGATCATGGGCAAGGTGATCACCGATCCCGTGACGGGCTATCAGACCTATGAGGGCCATGTGGGCTGGGCGTTCGGGGTGCCCGGCATCTTGATGGGGCTGGCGACGATCTTCTTCTGGATGGGCCGCAAGACGTTCGTGCACGTGTCCGCGACGCAGCCCTTCAAGCTGGGCCTGCTGGATGTGCTGGCGGGGACGTTCCTCTTCCTGGTCGTCGGCTGGCATATCTTCTTCGCCGACTCGGCCAGCGAGTGGTTCGGCCTGGTGACGACGCAGGCGGTGCCGTGCGGGCCGGTGGTGCTGCCCCTGGCCATCCAGGCCGTCGGGCCCCTCGGCCTGGGGGTGGCCACGCTGGTCAACCTGGCCATCGCCCTCGGGTGCCTCGTCGTCTTCATGGTGCTCTTCTCGGTGCGGCAGCGCATCCAGGCGGACGATGGGTTCCTCGCCCTGACGGTGCAGGCCCTCAAGAGCCGCCTGCTGCGCGAGGACGTGGGTCCGGGCACGGCGCCGACGTCTTCGCACGTCGAAGATCTGCGAAATCACTGGTTTTATGGGCCGGTGGCCCGCAAGCACTCCAGCGCCCTGGCCGAGGGGCCGCTGGCGGTCTGGAAGATCATCAGCGTCTTCCTGCTCGTCGCGGTGTTCTGGGCCCTCTTCGATCAGCACTCGTCGACGTGGATCGAGCAGGCCAAAGCCATGGATCTGCTGGTCGACATGACCTTCGGCGGCTACCTCGGCGCGGGCGCCGGCCTCGGCGTGATCGTGGGGCTGGCCATCGGCCTGAGCGCGGCGCGGCTCAAGGGCGGCATCGTCGGCGGCATGGGCATGGGCCTCGGCGTGGGCGTCGGCCTGGGCTGGGTGGCCTATGAGTTCGGTCCCTACGAGCTGCAGCCCTCGCAGATCTCGGCGGCCAACCCGTTCATGGTCATGATCCTGATCCCGCTCACCACCTTCGGCCTCTACCCGCTCATGGCGCGGATGGGCATCGCGCCGCACCCGCTGCGGCGGATGACCATGGGCATGGCGACCGCGGGCCTCGCCTTCGTGGCGGTGGCGCTCCTGCAGGCGGCCATCGACGGCGGCGCGAAGCTGCACGTCGGCTGGCAGCTCATCCCCTACACGATCATCACGCTCTCCGAGGTGATGGTGTCGATCACGGGCCTCGAGTTCGCCTACAGTCAGGCGCCGAAGCGCATGAAGTCGGTGATCATGGGCTTCTGGTTGTTCAACGTGACCCTGGGCAACCTGCTGGTGGCGCTCATCGCCCGCCTGCCGGACATGCCCCCCGAGAAGTTCTTCTGGATCTTCTCGGTGCTGATGTTCGTCGCCGCCGCCCTCTTCGGGCTGCGGGCGAAGTTCTATCGGTACAAGGAGTTCACGCAGGATGACGCCGAGGCGGTGGCCTGATCGGGCCCCGCCCGAAAAAAAAGTGTGCCGGGGGTGTGGCGGTCCGGGTGTTGCCGGACTCCATGGTCGTCAGTGGCTTTCGGTTCTGGTGGCTTCAGTTCAAGGCCGGTCTCGCCGGCGAAGGGGATACGCATCCATGAAGGGGCTTTTTCACGCCCGGCGGGCTCGCCGGCACAGCGCGGTGGGGACCGCCCTGGTGGGCCTCCTCGCGGCCTCCTCGGCCCAGGCGCAGGAGTGTCAGGCGACGCCGTTCGCCTGCGCCGTCGACCAGGCCATCAACTTCGGTCTGCAGTATGCCCGCAACGCCGAGCGCGGCGTGGGCACCTTCAGCGGCCAGGCCAACCACAACTTCCTGGGGGCGCTGTCGTTCCTGGAGAAGCGCAGCGGCATCGGCTGGCAGGGCAACGCCATCGGCTTCAACGGCATGGATCCCAATGACCAGGCCATGGTCATCCGGGCCATCGCGGCGCTGATCAACGGCGACGCGGCCATGACCAACCCCAACGCCGCGCCCTATGTCTACGTGACCGGCGGCAACCTGATGGCCCTGTCGGCCTACGTCGCCACCGGCGGCCCCGACGCGGTGGGCGCCCAGGTGACGGCCAGCCAGGCCATCGCCAACGGCGTGGTCTCGCTGCAGAACAACCAGGGCAACTTCCCCCCGCAGAACGTCGGCGGCTGGAACTACCGCAACCCCGAGCAGCAGGGCGACATGTCCACCACGCAGTTCGCGGTGGCGGGCCTCTCGGCGGCCGAGCAGGTCATCGAGGGTGCCAACGCGGTGCTGCCCAACGTGGTCAACTTCCTGCTGGCGGATCAGAGCCCCGACGGCGGCTCCGGCTACCGGCCCGGCAGCGGCTCCAGCTCGTCCATGACCGCCTCGAACCTGTGGTGCTACCGCCTCAGCGAGGTGCCCGCCGGCGACCCCCGCCCCCAGGGCGACCTGGGCTGGATGCGGCAGAACTACACGTTCGATCGCATGATCGGCGGCTTCACCCCGACGTCGACGTTCTACTACTTCTGGGCGGCCGAGAAGGCCCTCACCGTGTCCGGCGACGACGGCCTGGGCGGCGCGGTCTACTCGGAGCAGTTCGGCGACCGCGACACCGCGGCCCTCGGCTACCCCGAGGAGCCCCGCTCCAGCTACTTCGATCTGGCCTACACCCTGCTGCAGTGGCAGGACCCCAACGGCGCCTGGGGCAACGGCTTCAACGGCAGCCCCAACGGCTGGGACCAGTGGTCCTCCCACTTCTTCGCCCTGCTGACGCTGGAGCGCTCGCTGGGCGGCGTCTGCCTCGATCCCGATGGCGACGGCCTGTGCGGCTTCGACGACAACTGCCCCGACATCCCCAACCCCGACCAGGCGGATGAGGACGAGGACGGCGTGGGCGACGCCTGCGACAACTGCCCGAAGGTCATCAACCGCGGCCAGGACGACACCGACGGCGACGGCACCGGCGATGCCTGCGACCGCTACCTGTGCGTGCCCGACGGCAACCCCGAGATCTGCGACGGGATCGACAACGACTGCGACAACCTGACGGACATCCTGCCCGACGGGTCCGACGTCGTGGCGCCGGCCCAGTGTGGCACCGGCCTGCCCGGCCAGTGCGCCGTGGGCCACCAGGCCTGCTCGGCCGCCGGTCAGGTGGTCTGCCGCGCCGACACCAGCCCCATCGAGGAGGTCTGCGACCTCGTCGACAACGACTGCGACGGCTCCATCGACGAGGGCACCCGCAACGACTGCGGCACCTGCGGCGCCACCCCCCGCGAGCGCTGCGATGGCATCGACAACGACTGCGACGGCGCCCTGGACGAGGGTGACCTCTGCGGCGCCGGCCAGGCCTGCGTCTTCGGCGAGTGCGCCCGCCCCTGCAACGCGGGCGAGTGCCCCGACGGCCAGCTCTGCACCAACGGCTCCTGCGTGAGCTTTTGCGCGGGCGTCGAGTGCCCCCCCGGCCAGGCCTGCAACCCGGCCAACGGCCTGTGCGAGAACCCCTGCGGCGACTGCGCCGAGAACGAGATCTGCGTCGAGGGCGTGTGCACCGCGCGCCCCGACGGCGCCTGCGCCGGCGTCGAGTGCGGCGGCGAGAGCTTCTGCCGCGCTGGCGAGTGCGTCTTCTCCTGCGCCGGCATCTCGTGCCCCTTCGGCCAGGCCTGCCTGGACGGGCAGTGCGAGGACGTCCGCTGCGGCGGCGTGGTCTGCGCCGAGGGCCAGGTCTGCGTCAACGATGAGTGCCAGGACGACGCCTGCGACCCGGCGGCCTGCGAGGCCGGCCAGGCCTGCATCGAGAACGCCTGCGCGCCCGACCCCTGCTTCGGCATCGTCTGCCCCATCAACCAGGCGTGCACCCTGGTGGACGGCACCGCGCAGTGCGTCGCGGCCTGGATCCCCGAGGATCCGGGCGCCGGCGGCGCCGGTGGCGAGGGCGGCATGGGCGGCGCCGGCGGCATGGGTGGCGCCGGTGGCATGGGCGGCATGGGCGGCGGTGTCGAGCCCGACATGGGCGCGGCCGGCGGCGCGGGCGGCGCGGGCGGCGCGGGCGGCGGCATCCAGACCGACAGCGGCGTGACCCAGCAGCCCGGCAGCTCCGACGACGGCGGCTGCAGCTGCGACGTGGACGGCACGGATCGCCCGAGCCCTGCGCTCCTGCTCCTGCTCGCCCCCCTCGCCCTGGTGCGGCGCCGCCGCCGGTAGGCGCCCTGCCGCCCCGGGGCGACGGTTCCGGGGCATCCAACCTCCTGATCTTCCTGGGTTTTCCCACCACGTGGGCGGTCGCCTCCGCGAGGCACTGACCGTGGCGGCGCCGACCGGCTACTCTACCGGGCGTGCGCTTCAAGCTCCCCCTCCTGGCGCTGCTGGCCCTGGTCGGCTGTGACGACGGTCCCGCCGCGGCCCCGGCGGCCGTGGACGCCAGCGTCTTCCCCGACTTCGAGCGGCCGGCGGACGCGGCGCCCCCGATCGGCGCCCCGCCGGGGGCGGCCTGCGACGCCCGGACGCCCTGCGCCCGCGGCGACTGCGAGCACGGGGTGTGCTCCATCATCTGCGCCCGGGACGGCGACTGCCCACCGGAGGCCGCGGCCTGCGTCGGCCGTGGAGGCGCCGGCCGCTGCACCACGCGCTGCGCGTCGACCGCCGACTGCGGAGCGGGCCTGGTCTGCGCGGTGGAGGGGCCGGGGCAGGGGTTCTGCGTGGCCCCGGGGGCGGGCGGCGCAGGGGACGCGTGCAGCCGCCGGGAGGACTGCGCGAGCTGGTTCTGCGCCGAGGGGCAGTGCCTGGCCCCCTGCGACGAGGGGGGGTGCGCGGCGGGGACGGCCTGCCTGCCCCTGCACACCCAGGCGGTCTGCGTGGCGGCCGGCCCGGGCGCCGACGAGGATCGCTGCGCCACGGGGGCCGACTGCGCGGAGGGCGTCTGCCGGGGTGGGCGCTGCACCCACGCCTGCGCCCTGGGCGAGGACTGCCCCGAGGATCGCATCTGCGTGGCCTACCCGGCCCTGGGGCTCTGCGAGCGGCGCTGCGCCGAGACGGCGGACTGCGGCGAGGGGGCGCTGTGCCGGGCCACCTCCGCGGGGCGGCTCTGCGCCACCCAGGGCGAGGGCGGGGCCGACGCCGCCTGCACCGTGGGTGAAGAGTGCGCCTCGGGGCGCTGCCAGGGCGAGCGGTGCGCTGCGCCCTGCGCGGACGCGCCCTGCCCGGCGGGCCAGGCCTGCGTCCGCGACGTGAGCGGGGCGGCGTGTCGGCCGGCGGGGCCCGGCGCCGCTGGATCGCCCTGCGATGCCGGGGCCGACTGCGAGAGCGGCGTCTGTGGCGGCGGGATCTGCGCGGCCGACTGCGCGGGCGGCGCGCCATGCCCCGCCGAGACCCGCTGCACGCGCTTCGTCGACGGCGACTTCTGCTTCCCGCCCTGCCGGGACGACGCGGACTGCCCCGCCATCGCCTACTGCGCCCTCGGCTTTCCCGAGGGGGGCACCTGCTTCTGGCGGGGCCTCGGCGAGGCGGACGCCCCCTGCGCCCAGGACGCCGACTGCCGCTCCGGCCGCTGTGACGCGGGGGCCTGCCTGGGGGCCTGCGTCGCTGGCGAGTGCCCGGCCGGGCGGACGTGCCGCGACTTCGGCACCGCGGCCCTGTGCAGCCCCGCCCCCCTGCCCAGCGGCGCCGCCTGCGAGGCGGACGACGCCTGCGCCGAGGGCCTCGACTGCGTGGCGGGCCGCTGCCTGCCCGGCTGCGACGCCGGGTGCCCGCCCGCGACGCTCTGCCACGGCGGGCGGTGCCACCCGGCCTGCGAGACCGCCGCCGACTGCCGGCCCGGCCGCGCCTGCAACCGCTTCGACGACGACGCCCCGTTCTGCCAGGCCCGGGGTGCAGGCGAGGTGGGCGCGGCCTGTGCGGCCAGCGGCGACTGCGCCGACGGACTCTGCTTCGCCGACCGCTGCCGTGCCCCGTGCGGCGGCGGCGCGCCCTGCGGCGAGGGCGAGGCCTGCGTCCCCCTGGGCGGCGCCGCCTGGTGCCTGCCGAGCGGACCCGGGGCGCTGGGGGATGTCTGCGGGGCGGACGCCGAGTGCGCCGGCGGGCTCTGCGTCGGCCGCCGCTGCGCGGAAACCTGTGAAGCCCAAGGAGAATGTCCGCCGCCTGCCGCCTGCCGGCCGCTGCGGGGGGGCGACTTCTGCGTCCTGGAGTGCGACGCCGTCTCGGGCGAGGGCTGCCTGGCGGCCGAGCAGTGCGTGCCCCTGGACGGGGGCGGCGGGCGCTGCGTGCTGCCCGGACCGGGCGCCGACATCGGCGAGCCCTGCCAGACGCTGGAGGACTGCACCGCGCTGGCCAGCTCCTGCTACGACGCGGGCGACGGGCTGCGGTGCCGGGCGGCCTGCGACCTCGAGCGCGACCTCTGCCCGGAGAGCGCCGTCTGCGCCCCCGGCGAGCCCGATCGCGTCGAGGTCTGCGTCCCGGCGGGACGCGGCGGCGACATGGCCGCCTGCGCCCAGGCCACCGACTGCGCCTCGGGCTGGTGCATCGAGGCCTACCTGGGCGGGCGGTGCGGCCGATCGTGCGCGGGCGACGCGGACTGCGACGCCACCTCCCGCTGCGTGGATCTGGCGCGCAACCCGGGGGCCCCGTTCTTCTCCTGCGCCCCGCGCTGCCTGACGGATCGGGAGTGCGCGCCCGGCCTCCAGTGCCGCCAGGGCCTCGCCCCGTTCGGCGCCTGCTACTGACGGATCGACGCCGGAGCCTGGACGCTGGTCCCCGGCCGCCCGCATACTCCCGGGGCGGCCGCCGGCCGCGACCGGGGCCGTGGGGGCCCTCGACGGGGGTTCGTGTGCGACGCTGGCTCTGGCTTTGGGTGCTGGCCCTGGGGGGCTGTGACTCCGGCGGCGGCGGTGGCGGCGGCGGCGCCGTCGACGCGGCCTCCATGGACGGCGCCGTGGACGCCCGGCTGCCCGACGCGGGCAGCGACGCCGCGCCGGTGGTGGACGAGGGCGTCGAGGCCGACGCCGCCCCCCGGGATGCCGAGCCGGCGCCCGACGCCATGCGGCGCCCGCCCGTCGGCGTCGACGCGCCCCGGGCCCGCGAGTGCCCGGCCACGCCCCGGGCCCCCCAGGTGGCGCTGACCGAGGCCACCGGCGCCGCCGAACGGCAGTACGACGGGCCGGTGACGGTGGAGAGCCGGTCCGCCGGCACCATCCGCCTGGCCCTCCCCGGGGGCAGCCTGGCCCTGGAGGTCCCGCCGCGCGTCGCCGCTTTGTTCAATGAGAACGAGATGTTCGACGCGCTGCTGCGCCGCCGCACCATGGGCTTCACCGAGTGGATCCTGGTGCTGCGCCAGGAGGGCAAGATCGCCTTCGCGGCGGTGGATGGCACCTCGTGGGTGCTCCAGCAGTTCTCGGAGCGGGCCGCCGTTGGCGAAGCCGTCGACGTGGCCGGCGGCTGCGCCGAGGCGGGCGAGCGGTGCTTTGATCGCGTGGATCGCGAGATGGTCTTCGCGGGCGGGAACCGCCGGCGCGCGCTGCTCCCCGGCACCGAGACCGACTTCACGACCGACGGCGGCACCTTCGTGCTGGCCGTGGACCAGGGCTACCAGGTGGCCTGCCAGGTCCTCTGCCCCAACGTGGCCACCCAGCGCTTCGCCGTCTGGATGCTGCGCGACGCCGACCCGGCGCGGGAGGGCGACTTCGACGGTGACGGGGTGGCCGACGCGGTGGACGTCTGCGTCGCCGTGCCCGATCCCGACCAGGCCGACGGGGACGGCGACGGCACGGGGGACGCCTGCCCCCCCGGCGCGCCCTGCGCCCACCCCCTGGACTGCCCGAGCCGCCAGTGCGAGGCCGGGGCGTGTGTGGGCAGCCCGTACGTCATCCCCGGCGCCCCCGAGGTCTGCGACGGCGACGACGACGACGGGGATGGCACCATCGACGAGGGCGTGGCGGGCTGCACGCCCGAGACGGCCTGCACGGTGGACGCGGTGGTGACCGGCGAGGGCCTCATGCGCGGCCAGCCCGGCGAGCTGAGCGCCCGGGTGACGAGCGCCTGCCCGGCGGTGACGGTGGATCGGGTGGCCTGGGACGTGGGCGCCGACGGCAGCATCGAGGGCGAGGGCGAGACGCTGGCCCTGCGCGCCCTGCGGGGCATGGCCCCGGTGGCGGGCGTGCTGCGCCTGGAGGACAGCCGTGGCGGCGTGACGGAGGTGCCGTTCCGGGTGCCGGTCGCCACCTCGGAGTTCTGCCCGTGAGGGCCGCCGTCGCCCTGGGGGCGCTCCTGACGGCCTGCGGGGGGACGCCGCCCGCCTCGCCCGCGCCGCCGGCCACGCCCGCGCCGCCGATCGAGGCCGCCACCGCCGAGGTGACGTTCGCGGTCTTCCAGGCCGAGGCGCCGCGAGACGTCGAGCGGGCCACGCGGCAGCGGCTGCGCACCCCGCCCCGGCGCTGGCGGGCTTCCTGGATGGCGCCGGGGCGCCGCCGGCCGGCCTCACCGTGACCACCATCCCCAACGACGACACCCTGCCCTGCGGCGCGAGGTCCTGGTGGCCGAGGCGGGCGCCCTCGGCCCCGCGCTGGAGCGGGCCGCCGTCATCACGCTCGTCCACGCGGAGGGCAGCCCGGTCCCGCCAGGGGCTGCTGCGCTGGACGGCCCTCGCCGCCGCCCTGGCTGCCGAGGGCGGCGGCGTGGTGGTCGACCTCGACACGCTCAAGGTGCTGGACTCCAAGGACTTTCTGGCGGGCCTCAGCGCCACGGACTGGCTCTCGACCCAGGTCGTTCCCCAGGCCTGGCGGGCCGACGATGGCACCGTGGGCTTCGCCAGCCGGGGCATGGCGCGGTTCGGCCTGCCCGACGTGGAGCGGACGGGGGTCCCGGCCGAGACGGCCCGGCTGGCGTTCGGGCACTTCCAGGCGGCCCTCGGCGAGATCCAGGCCCGCGGCAAGGCGGCGGTGGGCGACCAGCTCAGCATGGCGCGCCTCGTCCCCTGCACCCGGCCGCCCGAGGCCTACACGCGCGCTTGCGTGGCGCTGGGGGCGCCGTGACGGCGGGGGCGCCGACACGCCGGCTTGACGCTCCGGTCGGCCACTGGCAACGCCGCACGACACCCACGCGGGCGCGCGCTCGCCTCGACGCCCGGCGGAGTGGCCGCGCGCCGGCCGGGATGCGCTGGCACGGCCATTGCCATAAGGCCGTCCCCAGGCGACTTCACCCCCGTGACCCGATCGTCACAAGACTGTAATCCCGGCCGAAACGCGGTAGAGTCCTCACGATGCAGCCCCTGACCGTCGCGCCTACCGCCGAGCTGATCGAGCGCTACGAGGCCAAGTACCGGATCCCGCCCGAGCTCGTGGCTCCCATCCGGGAGGCCCTCCAGGGGCGCTGCGTGCCCGATGAGGCGGGCGAGAAGGGGGTCTACACCATCGTCAGCCTGTACCTCGACACGCCCGACCGCATGCTGTACCGCGAGACGCAGGACCGGGCGCCGCGGCGCTTCAAGCTGCGCATCCGGCGCTACGCCAGCGGCCCGGTCCACCTCGAGGTCAAGCGGCGCATCAAGGGGGTCATCTCGAAGCTGCGGGTGGCCGTGCCCTCCGAGATCTGGCCCGCGGCGTTCCACGATCCCCGCCTGCTCGACCGGCTGAGCGAGAAGAAGCGCAAGTCCGCGTACGACTTCGTGAACCGGTGCTTGCTGCTGGACGCCCAGCCCGCGGCCATCGTCCGCTACCGCCGCGAGGCGTGGGTCAGCACCCTCGATGACTACGCGCGGATCACGTTCGACAGCCAGATCGAGGGCCGGCGGCCCGAGGGGTGGCACATCCCGTTCGCCGATGATCCGTCGCGGGGGATGCCGGTGGACCCCGCGTCCCGGTTCGGCATCGGCCGCTCGGGCGTCGTCCTGGAGCTGAAGTGCACCGCGCTGGTGCCGCTGTGGATCAGCGACATCGTGCACCGCTTCAAGCTGCACCGGACGAGCTTCTCCAAGTACTCCTCGGCGCTCGAGGCGGTGGATCCCATGCCGGCGCCGCCGACGTTTCTCCAGGCAAGGAGGCTGCGGTGAACGCGACCGCCCTCTTCCAGACGGGCCTGACCGGCGTGACCCCCGCCGAGGTGGCCCTCTGCATGCTGATGGCGTTCGTCCTCGGCAAGGTCGTGGCGTTCACGTACGAGTGGTCCTACGAGGGGCTCTCGTACTCGCGCACGTTCGTGCAGAGCCTCGTGCTCGGGCCCATGGTGGCGGCGCTGCTGATGCTCGCCATCGGCGACAACCTCGCGAGAGGACTGGGGATTCTGGGCACGATGGCCCTGGTGCGCTTCCGCACCAACGTGCGCGACGCTCGGGACATGATCTTCGTCTTCGCGGCCCTCGCCGCCGGGGTGGCGTGCGGGGTGCGGGCCTTCGCGGTCTGCGTGGTGGGCGTCTTCATCTTCGGCCTGGCGGCCATGACGCTGTACTGGTCGCCCTTCGCCAGGCGGCAGCGGTTCGATGGGATGCTGCGGTTCTGGCTGCCCCGGCAGGCCGTGGACGCCGAGACGATGCACGGCGTCCTCAAGACCCACTGCCGCGACTACCTGCTCGTCGCGCTGCGCGACCTGGGGCAGGGCGAGGCGATGGAGTACGCGTGGCAGATCCGGCTGCGCAAGCGCCAAAGCCGCGAGGCGCTGGTGGATCAGCTCGCCCACCTCCCCGGCATCGGTGGGCTGAGCCTGCTGGTCCAAGACTCCAGCACCGAGATCTAGCGATGCGCCGTACCTGGGTGAGCCTGACGATCTGGCTGGTCGCCGCGACCGCAGCCGGCTGGCTGTGGTGGCACACGCGGGGGCCGCACGAGCCGTTCCCCGGGGTGGCGGGCGAGCCGGCCGTGCCCATCGCGGCCGCGGTCACGGGGCGCGTCGAGTCCCTGGCGGTCGAGGTCGGCGACACCGTCGAGGCGGGGGCGGTGATCGCCCGCCTGGATGCGAGCGCCGTGGATGCCCAGGTGGCGGTGGGTCAGGCCGAGCTGGCCGCCGCGCTGGCGGAGGTCGAGGCCGAGGTGGCCCGGCGAGCCGTCGAGAAGCGCCAGGCCGAGCTGGATCTGCTGGCCCGATCGGCCCAGGCCCGCAGCGCGATGGACGATGTGCGCGCGCGCCAGGCGGCCTCCCGCGCCGAGCTGCGCAGCCTCGCTGCGGCCCTTGGGCGCATCCGCGGCGTCGCCGAGCGCGGGCTGGCCCGGGGCGATCAGGTGGCGACGCTGGAGAGCCGCCAGGCGCGCCTCCAGGGCGAGGTGCGGTTCGGCCCGGGCGCGGTGGATGCGTGGGCTGGCTTCACCCAGGAGCTGGAGGGGGCCCTCAAGGCGCTGGAGGAGGTCGACGCCGACGCGCTGCTGGGGCCGGCCCGGGCGCGGGCGGAGCTGGCGCGCAAGCGGGTCGACGCCCTCGTGCTCCAGCGGCAGGGGCTCGAGCTCAAGACCCCGCAGCCGGGCCGCGTGGCCCGACTGCTGGTGCGGCCGGGGGCGGTGGTCCAGGCCGGCCAGCCCCTCGTCGAGGTGGTCCAGCTCGAGGCCCGGGTGATCCACGCCTGGCTGCCCGAAGATCGCTCCCGCCTGCTCGCCGTGGGCGAGGCCGTCCGCATCCTGCCCCGGGATCGCATGGGCGAGCTGCACACCGGCACCGTGGAGCGCGTGGGCCCTGCCCTGGAGGCCCTGCCCCAGCGGCTCTGGTTCGAGGGGGGCACCCCGCGCTACGGCCGGCCGCTGCTCATCCGCACCGAGGTCGGCTTCCTCGCCGGCGAGGCGGTGCAGGTGGCCCCCAAGTGAAGCTCCCGCTCCTGCTGCTGCTGGGGGCGGGCCCCGCCGCGGCTGCCGGCCCGCCCATCGGCTGCGAGGCGGCGGCGCGGGCGGCGGTGGCCGATCTCGAGGCGCGGGCCGCGACGGTCCAGCGCGCGGCGGCGCGGGCGGCGTCGGCCGTCGATCGGTGGCCGGATCCCGAGATCCGGGGGCGGACGGGCGCGCCGGGCCCCCTGGAGAGCACGCGCGTGGGCGTGCGGGTGAACCTGCCCGTCCCCGGGGTCGGAGGCGCGGCGGCCGAGGCCTGGCGCGCGCGGGGCGAGGTGGCCGTGGCCGAGGACGCGGCGGCGGCGGTGGAGCGGGCGGCCGAGGCGCGCCGGGCCCACCTGGCCGTTCGGCGAGCCCGGGCGCGGCTGACCTGGGCCCAGGAGGCCGCCGAGCGGGCCGCCACCCGGCTCGGCGGGGTGCGCGCCCAGGTGGAGGCCGGGCTCGCCACGGCGGTCGGGCTGGCCCAGGAGGCCCTCGACGTCGACGCGGCGGGGGACGCCGTCGCCGACGCGCGCCACGCCCTCGCGATCGCCGAGGCCGAGCTCGCGGCCCTCGTCGACGGCGCCGTCGCCGATGACGCGCCCTGCGCGCCCCCCGAGGCCGGCGACGCGCCCCCGCCCGGCGTGCGAGCGGCGCAGGCCGACGTCGCGCGGGCCGAGGCCGAGCGGCGGGCCGAGGCCGCGCAGGCGTCGTGGTGGCCTCGCTTCGTCGAGATCGCCTGGGATCAGGTGCAGGTCGACGCGGGCCGGGTGCTCGTCAGCGTCGGCGTGCCGCTGCCGCTCTTCGGGGACGAGGGGGCCGCCGGGGCCGCCGACGAGGTCCTGGCCCGGCGGGCGCTCGGAGACGCCGAGCGTCGGCAGGAGACGCGGCTGGCCGCTGCGCGGGCCCGGCTCGCGGCCGCGGATGCCCACGTCGCGGCGCTGGCGGCGCGGGCGGCGCCCCCGGAGGCCGCCATCACCGCCGACGTCGCGCGCCTGCGGCCGGACGCGGCCGACACGGTCGGTCTCCAGGAGGCCCTCGCGCGCCGCGCGCAGCGCCGCGCCGAGGCTGCCTTCGAGCGGGAGGCGGCCGCCATCGAGGTCAGCCGCCTGGCGGGGGCGCTGCCCTGACGGGCGCGCTCAGGGACGGGGCGCCAGGTTGGTGAACGTCACATAGCCCGGCCGCGTGAAGGCGGTGAAGCGGCCCACCTCCTGCGGCACCTCGTTCGTCCCGACGAACGAGATGGGACCCACTGGCACGTTGAAGACGCCCACCGTCCCGCTGGTGTCGGTCGCGGTGGCGCCGGCGCTGGGCACCCCGCCCTGGATGTAGGCCAGCGTGCTCTGATCATCGGTCTCCGGCACCGCCATGCTGACGTTGGACGCCAGGCGACCGGCGCAGTCGAGGACGCGGATGCCCGCGTGCCCCCGCGTCGGATCCGGCTCGACGCCCGAGAGCTGGGCGAAGACCCCCAGCGCGCCGGGCGTGAGGATGGAGATGCCCCGCGGCGCGTCGGGGGCCGAGCCCCCGAAGAAGGGCGGGTTGGGGAAGAACAGGCTCGGCGTCGCGTTGCCGCCGGTGATCTCGAAGAACCCGCGGAAGCCCCCGGCCTCGAAGGTGAGCGCCAGGGTCGCGACGCCGGCCGCGTCCGTCTCGGCCTCCGCCAGCGGCGCCTCGCACGCCTCATCGGCCCGGGCACAGGCCTTCACGGCCGCCCCCACGATGAGATCTCCGGACACGAAGTCCCGAAACAGGAGAGAGACGCTCTGCTCGCCCAGCTCCACCTCGGGATCCACCACGCTGCCCAGGCACGACCAGTCCTCGGGGAACCGGCACTCGGCGGCGCAGGTGCTGTTGCGGCACTCGATGAAGGGCCGGTTGGTCTCCAGGCCCCCGCCATGGGTGTCCTGGCAGGTGGTGGAACAGGTGGGATCGCTGCCATCGCAGGCGTCGAAGCACTGGCGCAGCGCCAGGCACTCGGCGTCCGCGCCGCAGGCGGTCGCCTGGTCGCAGCAGCGCGCGTCGATGCAGGCGGCGCACGTCGCCGCCGCGTCGCCCGGCAGCCCCGGGCGCGGCCCGAAGCCGCCGCACATCGAGAGCCCCGGATCCACGGCCGGCCCCTCGCAGGCCTCCCGGAACTGGGCGTTGATGTTGGAGAGGGTGCCCACCGTGGCGGCGCAGTCGTCGGGCTGGACGAGGGCGATCAGCGCCGGCTGGCCGGCGCAGGCCTCCACGCAGCCCTGCACGAAGGCGTCCCGGGACGCGGCGTCGATGCCGGGGCAGAGGTCATCCCCGGCCGCGCAGTCGCCGACGATGCCGCACGCATCATCGCACGTGGGCATCGGGGAGCCGCCCATGCCACCGGCCCCGCCTCCCATGCCGCCGGCGCCGCCCACGCCACCGGCACCCCCGGCGCCCCCGGCGCCCCCCGCACCACCGGCACCACCGGCGCCGCCCGCACCACCACCGGCGCCACCCGCACCCATGTCGGCCGCCTGGCCACCGCCGTCATCATCACATGCCGGCAATCCCAGACAACACATCGACAACAAGACACACATTTCTCGCAGCGTCATCGCGATCTCCCCTCGGGTCAAGCACCGCCGATCCTGGCTATTCCTGCGATTTTCGGCGGGCGGAGCCGAGGGTGCCACGGTCGAGCCACCCTGGCAAATGCCATATGTCTCTCTCGATCGATGGATCGGATCAAGGCTCGAAGAGGGCCCGCACGGCCTCAGGTGGGCGGCCCAGCGCCGCCTTCGGCCCCACGAACACCACCGGCCGCTCGATCAGCTTCGGCTCGGCTGCCATCGCCGCGATCAGGGTCGCGTCGTCCGCGTCCTTCAGGCCCTGCGCCTTGAAGGCCTCCTCCGAGCGGCGCACCAGCGCCCGGGGCGGGATCCCCAGCCGGGCCAGGGCGTCCTGGATCTCCGCCGCCGACGGCGGATCCTCCAGGTACAGGCGGATGGTCGGCTGCTGCCCCAGCTCCTGCAGAAGCTTCAATGTTTCCCGGGACTTGGAGCAGCGGGGATTGTGCCAGATCGTCGGCATCGGCGGGCTTCTCCTTCTTGAGGGCCTTGACCACCCCGGTGGACAGGGCGGGCACGTAGGTGATGAGCAGCACGGCGCCGCTCATGATCAGCAGGTAGGGCAGCACGTGGCGGTACAGCCGCACCATCGGGATCTCGAAGCGGCTGGCCGCCAGGAAGAGGTTCAGGCCCACCGGCGGCGAGATGAAGCCGAGCTCCAGGTTGGCCAGGAAGATGATGCCCAGGTGCACCGGATCGACCCCGTAGTGAGCCGCCATGGGCGCGAGGATGGGGGGCAGGATCACGATGGCGGCGTAGATCTCCATCAGGCAGCCGAGCACGATCAGCAGGCCGTTGAGGGCCAGGAGGAAGATCCACGGCTCGCTGATGTGCTGCTGCACCCAGCCGAGCAGCAGGTCGGGCACCTCGGCCTCGACCAGGACGTAGCTCGACAGGCCCATGGCGGCGGCCAGCAGGATGAGGACGGCGCCCACCAGCACGCCGGTCTTCACGAGGATGGCGGGCAGCTCGCGGGTGGGGTGGATGTCGCGGGTGATGACCACCTCGACGACGAGGGCATAGGCCGCCGCCGCCGCCGCCGCCTCGACCATGCTGGCCAGGCCGCTGAGGAAGAGCCCCAGCACGATGACCGGCACCGACAGCTCCCACTTGGCGGCCCAGGCCGACGCGACGAGCTCGCGGGCCGAGAACGGCGGCCGCGCCTGGCGGTCCTTCGCCTTGTCCTGCACGCGGCCGCCGAAGATCACGCCGTAGGCGGCCACCATCACGATCATCAAGACGCCCGGCACGAGGCCGGCCAGGTACAGGTCGTCGGCGGGGGCCGAGAGCTCGGGGTTGGCCGACACCACGACGGAGTAGACGATGACGGGCAGGCTGGGCGGGAAGAGCAGCCCCAGGCTCCCCGACGCCGTGACGAGCCCCTGGGAGAACCCCTCGGGATAGCCGTCCTCGCGCAGGATGCCGTAGACCAGCCCGCCGAGGGCGATGATGGTCACGCCCGAGCCGCCGGTGAAGGTCGTGAAGAGCGCGCAGACGGCCGCCACCAGGATGGCGATGCCGCCGGGCATCCAGCCGAAGAGCGCGCGGAAGAACCGCACCAGCCGCTCGGCGGCCTTCGTCTCGGCCAGGATGTACCCGCACGCGGTGAGCAGGGGGATGGCCGGCAGGGTGGGCGAGGCGACGAGGCGGTAGACCTCGGCCGAGACCGCCGAGACGGACGTACCGTCGGAGAAGTAGAGCAGCATGCCGATGGCGGCCATGGCCACGAAGACCGGGGCGCCGAGGGCGGCGCAGGCCACCACGCCCCCCACCATGGGCCAGATCCAGGCCTCGACCACGGCGGGCACGCGGTCGAGCAGCAGCCCCGACGCGGCCAGGGCGAGGGCGGCGAGGCGGTGGGGCCAGCCGGGGCCGGCGTGCCACGCGAAGCGCAGGGCGATGCCCACCAGCGCCACCGGCATGACCAGCTCGCTGATCCAGGCCGGCAGCCCCAGGGCCAGCTCGGCGCCCCCCTCGCGGTTCGCCTGCACCACCTGCCACGCGGCGTAGGCCAGCACCAGGCTCGTGGCGGCGGAGAAGCCACCGGTGATGACCCCGAGCACGGCGCGCACCCGCCCGGCGGGCAGGAACTCGGCCGTGGAGAGCTTGAGCTGGCGGTCCTCCCGGGTGGCCAGGAGGCCCCCCAGGAAGGCCAGCCACAAGACCAGGTGCTTGAGGTAGCCCGCCGAGCCGTCGATCTTGAAGAGGCCCGTGGCCCGGGAGATGGACTCCAGGAGCGGCAGGCCGATGGTGGCGAGGAAGAGCGCCACCATCACGCCGTTCTCGACCCGGTGACCCCACCTCGCCATCGTCTTGAGCGCTGTCGTCATCGCCCCTCCGGTCGCCCGCTCGCAGGGTCGAACGGGCGGCCGGGCAAGTCAACCGGTCAGCCGGCGAGAGCGCGGGGGAACAAGACGTTGTTCTCCAGGTGCATGTGGGCGTGCAGCTCGCGCTCCAGGCGCTCCAGCCCGCCGAGGAAGCCGCGGAAGGTCGCGCAGGCCCCCACCGGCGGGGTGTAGTCGAGGGCCTCCAGGCGCAGCGCCTCCAGCAAGCGGGCGGCGCCATCGTGATCGGCGAGCATGACCTGGATGGGCCCGCCGGCGCTGCTGCCCCGGCCGCTCACGATCCAGGGGAAGAGGATGCGCTCCTCCTTCTGCATGTGGACCTCCAGCTCGGCCACCAGCTCGGCGAGGAGCGCGCGCAGCCGGCGCAGGCGGGCCCCCCACTCGGGGGCGTCGCCGTGGACGCTGACGACCTTGTCGCCCATGCGCTCCAGCGCCTCGAAGGACTCGCGGTGCGGGGTGTGGAAGGCGTTGAGCAGGTGGTCGATGAGCGCGGGGAGGGGGGCCTCGGCCCAGCGGACGCCGGCCGTGGGCCGCAGGCTCGCGAGGGCGGCCTGGACGGCGGCGACGTCGACGCCGCGGCCTTCGCTGGCGGCGGCCAGGGAGCGCCGCCCGCCGCAGCAGTAGTCGAGGCCGAAGCGCTCGAGGACCTCGATGGCCTCGGGCTGGTGGGCGGCGAGCTCGCCGAGGGTGACGTCACGGGAGACGGTGGACATGGCACCTCACAGGGTCGGTCTGCCCCCCGTATGAGCCAGGACCGTGCCACGGCTGCAAGTGCCTGAAACGGTTGAGGTTGGTGTCGGCGTGTCGTCGCCGTGACAGCGCGATTCGTTGTCGGTTGCACACGAGGTCATGTCGAAAGTACAACGGGCCATGCTCCGCCCGCTCCTCGACATCGCCCGCGATCTCACCGCCCACCTCGCCGCCGAGGATCGGTATGGCCGCCTGCTGGACGCCGTCCTGCGCGTGGCGCCCTGCGACGCCGTCACCCTGATGCGGCTGGAGGCGGGCGGCCTGCGCCCGGTGGCCCAGCGTGGCCTGGCGGCCGACGTCATGGCGCGGCGCTTCGCGCCGGCGGACCACCCCCGGCTGGCGCAGATCCTCGCGGCCGGGGGCCAGCCCGTCCGGTTCCCCGCGGCGTCCAGCCTGCCCGATCCCTTCGACGACGCCCTGCGATCCGACGGGGCCTTCGGGCGGGTCCACGCCTGCCTCGGCTGCGCGCTGCCCGTCGGCGGCGAGCTCGTGGGCCTCCTCACGCTGGATGATCGCCAGCCGGATCGCTTCCAGGGGCTCCGGGACGAGGACCTGGAGGCCCTCGCCGCCCTCGCCGCCGCGGCGCTGCACACGGCCGGCCTGGTGGACGCCCTCGAGGCCGCCGCCCGCCGGCAGGGCCTGGTGGCCCACCAGCTCCTGCGCGAGAGCCAGGAGCGCCGCGGCCCGGAGATCATCGGCAGCAGCCCCGCGACCCGCGCCCTCCTGGCGGAGATCGAGACGGTGAGCGCGTCGGACCTGCCGGTGCTCCTGCAAGGGGAGACGGGCGTGGGCAAGGAGGTGGTGGCCCGCGCCATCCACGCGCGCTCCGGCCGGCGGGGGGCGCCCCTCATCTACGTCAACTGCGCCGCCCTGCCGGAGAGCATCGCCGAGAGCGAGCTGTTCGGCCACACCCGGGGGGCCTTCACGGGCGCCAGCGAGGTGCGGGCCGGCAAGTTCGAGGCGGCGGACGGGGGGACGCTCTTCCTCGACGAGATCGGCGAGCTGCCGCTGTCGGTGCAGCCCAAGCTGCTGCGGGCCCTGCAGTCCGGCGAGGTGCAGCGGCTCGGCGCCGACGCGCCCCTGCAGGTGGACGTGCGGGTCATCGCGGCCACCAACCGCCACCTGATGGACGAGGTGGCGCTGGGCCACTTCCGCGCCGACCTCTACCACCGGCTCAGCGTCTACCCCATCGCCGTGCCGCCCCTCCGGGCGCGGGGCGAGGACGTGCTCATCCTGGCGGGCTTCTTCCTGGACGCGACGCGCAGCCGCCTGGGGCTGGGGCCGGCGCGCCTGACCCCGGCGGCCGCTGCGGCGCTGCGCCACCACGACTGGCCCGGCAACGTCCGCGAGCTGGAGCACACGCTGCTGCGGGCGGCCCTGCGGGCGGCCGGGGGGCGCCGGCGCGCGCCGGTGATGGTCGACGCCCAGCACCTGGATCTGGCGGGGGAGGGCCCGCGGGTGGTGGCGGCGCCCAGGGCGGCGGAGGTGGCGGGGGTGGGCCTGCGGGCGGCGGTCGACGCCTTCCAGCGGGCCCGGATCGAGGCGGCGGTGGAGGCGGCGGGGGGGAACCTCGCGGCCGCCGCCCGGGCCCTGGAGGTGGACCGGGGCAACCTGCACCGGCTGATGGGCCGGCTGGGGATGCGTCCCGGCTGACCGGGCTGTCACCAGTGGCTCCCGCCGTTGCGGCGGGGCCTCACCGGGGCGCGCGCAGCAGCTCGACCTTGTAGTCGTACTGGTAGTCGGTGCTGTAGCCGGTGCCGGCGCCCGGATCCTCGAGGCGCAGGTAGTAGGTGCCGGGCTCGAGGTCGATGGCGGTCACCTCGCCGCGCTGGCCCAGGCGGATGCGCAGGCGGACGAGCTCGCGATCCTGGGCGTCGCGGATGGTGATGCGGGGATCCCAGTACTTGCTCGACGGGGTGCCCAGGGGGCTGCGGAACGGGATCGAGACCGAGCGGTCCCCGGAGCCCGACCAGGCCTCGCCGGTGAGGCGGACGGGGACGTCCGTCGTGAAGCGCCAGTACGCGACGCCGCGGTACCAGAGGCGGCCGTTCATCAGGGTGTGGCCCTGGATGATGTGGGGATCGCGCAGGCTGCTGAGGCGGCCCAGGTCCCGCAGCATGGTGGCGACGCAGTCCTGGGTGCAGCCGCGGAAGTCGCTGTTCTGGGCGCCGAAGTCGCAGCTCTCGGTGACCTCCCAGATGCCGTTCCCACAAACCGAAGCGATCTCGCACACTTCGCTGCACCCGACCTCGCCGTCGCAGGCCTCCAGCTCGGGCTGGGTGATGCCGTCGCCGCAGGCGGGGATGAAGCCGCCGTCGCGGGCGAAGGCGAAGAGGCGGTCGAAGGCCTGGCTGCCGACGTAGGCCAGGGCGTCGAGGGCGGTGAGGGACGGGATGGGGCCGGCGGCGCGGGCGTCGATGATGGCCTGGGCGGCGCGGGCGTCGAGGCCCACCAGCTCGTCGAGGGTCACGAGGTCGCTGTCGTTGGCGACGGCCAGCATGCCGAGAGCCACGTAGCTGCGCTCGGCGTAGCCGTGGACGAGCACGGCGTCGCCGCCGATCTCGGTGCCCGCGGCGTCCTCGATGATGCAGGCGGGGGAGCAGCCATCGCCGGCGTCCAGGTTGCCGTCGTCGCAGGCCTCGAGGCCGGCCTGGAGGACGCCATCCCCGCAGCCGGGGAGGCCGGCGGCGGTCACGTAGTCCAGCAGATCGGCGAAGGCGGAGGCGCCGACGTAGGCGGCGGCGTCGAGGGCGGTCAGGCTGGCGAAGGGGCGACCCGCGACGATGGCCTGGGCGGCGCGGGCGTCGAGGCCGACGGCGTCGTCGAGGGTCGCGAGATCGGCGTAGTTGGCCAGGTCGAGGATGGCGAGGGCGGCGTAGGAGCCCTCGGCGATGCCGAAGACGACGACGGCCTCGGCGGGGGCGAGCTGGCAGGTGTCGGGGCAGCCGTCCGTGCCATCGCAGGCCTCGTGGGCCTGGACGATGCCATCGCCGCAGGCGCCGACGAGGCCATTGTCGCGGGCCCAGGTCAGGAGGCGGGCGAGGGCGGTGTCGCCGACGTAGGGCACGGCGTCGAGGGCCTCGAGGGTGGCGAAGGGCCGGGCGTCGACGATGCCGCGGGCGGCGCGAGCGTCGAGGCCGACGGCCTCGTCGAGCTGCTCGAAGCTCAGGGTGTTGGCGGCGGCCAGGATGCCGGCCGACTCGTAGTCGGTGGCCTGTAGCTGGAAGGCGCCATCGGATGCGGTGGGGGCCGGGCCAGCCTCCCCGCAGGCGGCGGCGAGGGTGGCGATGACGAGGGCGGTCAGGGTGCGCTTGAGGGCCATGGGGATTCTCCGGGACCAGGCTTGAAGTCGCGGCATGGCGAAGCGAGCCACGTGCCAACGCAAACCAGCGTGTTCTCAGGAGAATCAGCCCCGGGCGGCGTGACCGGGCGTGATCGGCGTGATCACGCCCTTCCGGTCAGGGCGGGGTGGGCGCGTCGGGCACCGGCGTGCAGGGCCGCTCCGGGTGGGCGGGATCGCAGGGGACGAAGTGGGGCTTCACGCCCGGCTCCTCCGGTCGCTGGGGCACCGGCGTGCATGGCCGCTCCGGATGGTCCGGATCGCAGGGCAGGAAGTCCGGCTTCACGGGCGACGGGGGCGGCTCGGGGGCCTCGGCTTCATCGGGCGTGCAGGGCAGCTCGGGATGCGCAGGATCGCACCGCACATAGTCCGGCTTGCGGCCGGGCGCGGCCTGCGAGGCGGGACCGGGCGGGGCGGCGCTGCACCCGATGGCCAGCAGGACAGAGACGAACCAGCGTTGCATGGCACTTCCTCTCGAAAGGGTCCGGCCAGCGTAGCGGGCCGTCGGCGCCACGCCAATCAGAGCGCGCGCATGCCGGGAGCGGTGTGCCCGGAGGCCTCGACGTACTCGTCGTAGGGGCCGCCATAGACGCGGGCCCCCTCGGGAGACAGCTCGAGGACGCGCGTGGCGACGGCGCGGAGGAACGCGCGATCGTGGGAGACGAACACGATCGTCCCCTCGTAGCCCGCCAGCGCGCGCATGAGGGACCGCTTCGTCGCCAGATCGAGGTGGTTGGTCGGCTCGTCCAGGATCAGCAGGTTCGGCGCGTCGAAGAGCAGCTTCAGGAGGGCCACCCGGGCCAGCTCTCCCCCCGACAGCACGCTGATCGGCTTCTCCATGTCATCGCCATGAAAGCCGAAGGCACCGCCCGCGTTGCGCAGGACCCCCTGGCTCACCGTGCGGGTGTGCGCCTCCAGCTCGGCCAGCACCGTTGCGCCGGCGTCCAGCTGCTCGAGCTGGTGCTGCGCGAAGTAGCCGAGGGCGACGGAGGCCCCCAGCTCCGAGCTGCCGGCGTCGGGGGCGATGACGCCCGCCATGAGCTTGAGCAGCGTCGTCTTGCCGGCGCCATTGGCCCCCATCACCGCCCAGCGCTCACCGCGGCGGACGACCAGATCCAGGCCGGCGTGCACGACACGATCCCCGTAGGACTTGCTCAACCCCTTGATCTTGATGACATCTTCACCCGAGCGGGCGGGCGTCTTGAAGTCGAACGTCCGCTCCACCACGCGCCGGGGCGGCTCGACCCGCTCGATCTTGTCCAGCATCTTGATGCGGCTCTGCACCTGGGCCGCCTTGGACGCCTGGGCCTTGAAGCGGTCGACGAACCGCATCTCCTTCTGGAGCATGGCCTGCTGCCTGGCGTACTGGGCCTCCAGGCGGGTCTCCTCCAGCGCGCGCGCTGCCTCGTAGAAGGTGTAGTCGCCGGAGTAGCTGGTCATCGAGCCGCCATCGATCTCCACGATGCGCTGGACCACCCGGTTCATCACGTCCCGGTCGTGGCAGGTCATGAGCACCGCCCCGGGATAGCCGCGCAGGAAGCCCTCCAGCCAGAGGATGGACTCGATGTCCAGGTAGTTGGTGGGCTCGTCGAGGAGCAGCGCGTCCGGCTGGGCGAGCAGGATGCGCGCGAGGGCCACCCGCATCTTCCACCCGCCCGACAGACGGCCGACGTCCTGTCCCACCTGCTCCGGCTGGACGCCGAGCCCCGCGAGGATGGCCTGCGCGCGGGCCTCCAGCTCGTAGCCGCCCAGCTCCTGGAAGCGCGCCTGCACCTCGCCGTAGCGCTCCAGGACCGCGTCCAGGTCGTCCCCGCCGCTGGCCATGCGGGCCTCGAGAGCCAGCAGCTCGGCGCCCAGCTCGGCGACCACGCCCGCCCCCGCGACCGTCTCCGCGAGGACCGTCCGGCCGCGCATGTCCCCGACATCCTGGCGGAAGTAGCCCAACGTCAGGTGGCGGGGCCGGGAGACGACGCCATCGTCCGGCTGCTCCTCGCCCGTGATGAGGCGAAACACCGTCGACTTGCCCGCACCGTTCGGCCCCACCAGGCCCACGCGCTCGCCGGGATTGAGCTGCATGGACGCTTCGACGAAGAGGATCTGGGCGCCGTACTGCTTGGTGATGTTGGTCAGAGCGATCATGAGGCGGCCATCCTGCACAAAACCGGGGATGGGGGCGAGGGCGAATGGGGCGAACACCGACGGACGGACGATGGCGGCCGTGGGGGCGGGCGAGGCCCATCGTGGGCCCCTTCGAGCGCACGGTCGACGCTCACTCCCGGGGGTTCGCCGGACCCCTCCAGCCTGCTGGCCCTGGACGACGCCCTCGCCGAGGCATCGAGCTTCGTCGACCCCCTCTTTTCGCCGACCAATCTGCCTCGCCCCCAAAAGAAGGGCCTGCCCGGATCGGAACTCCTCGCAGGGTCGACATGGACCCCAAACAAGGAGAGGTCTCAATGCACCGAATTTCCTGGATGTTTCTCGTCGCAGGCCTGGTCGGCTGCGATGACGGCGACCCATCACCAGCGGACTCCGGCGCCGCCGACGTGATGGTGGCTGACGCCGCCGACATGGCGGTGATCGACGCGGCCGACATGGCGGTGATCGACGCGGCCGACATGGCGCTCGCCGATGCCACCGGCCCCACGCCCGCCTGCGGCGATGGCACCCTCGACCCCGGCGAGGGCTGCGACGATGGCAACACCGCCCCCGGCGACGGCTGTGATGCCATGTGTCACATCGAACCCGCCTGCGGCGATGGCACTCTCGACCCCGGCGAGGGCTGCGACGATGGCAACACCGCCGCTGGCGACGGCTGTGATGCCACCTGTCACATCGAACCCGCCTGCGGCGATGGCACCCTCGACCCCGGCGAGGGCTGCGACGATGGCAACACCGCCCCCGGCGACGGCTGCGCCGCCGACTGCGTGCCCGAGCCGATCCTGGCGCTGGTGCAGGCCGGCGCTGGCAACCAGCTCGACCTGGTGGTGGAGCTCCAGGGCGCGGCGGCCGATCCGGCGTCGGTGCAGTTCGCCCTGACCTTCGACGAGCGCCACCTCACCCCCCGCGGGCCCGTCGCCGCCGGCGCCGACGCCGTCCGGGCCGGCAAGAACGCCTCCGGCAACGTGAGCCCGGGTCGCTGGCGTGTGCTCGTCTTCGGCCTCAACGCCGATCCGATTCCCGATCCCGACGGCGACCACCGGCGGGTGATCGCCACCCTGCCCTTCACCGTCGTGGCTGGGGCCCCGCCGGTGACCCATGTCGCCCTCGAAGCCGTCGTCGTGGCGGATACCCAGGCCGCCGCCCTGCCCGCCACGGCCCGCGCCCTCGACATCAACCTCTGAGGAGCCTCCGATGAAGACACTGACTTGCTTGATCTTGCTGACTTTTCTCCAGGTCGTTCCCCCACGTGAGGCGCGGGCCGACTTGCTGTGGCAACAGGCAAAGGCCTACACCGGCCACCTGGATGTCGTGGCCGACGCAGCGGTCCAGGCGGCCAAGATCGCCAAGGGGGCCTTGGAGCTCGCGGGTCAGGTGGTGGCCGCCCAGCAGATGGCGGTTGACCAGATCCGCGCGGAGCTGGAGGCCAACCCCCAGTTGGTGGCCCCGGGGGCCCTGGCGGCGGCGTTGGCGCAGCTGCAGGCCGCCGAGGACGCCCTGGCCATCGCAGTCGCCACCTATGAGGCGCTCGCTGCGGCCGCCGAGGTGGCGCTCGCCGCTGCCGCCGCCTGGACCGCCGGCACCCTGGCCGGGCAGGCCGTGGTCTGGCTCGAACACTGGTGCTGGGATCCCCTGTGCGACTGGACGACCATCCTGTTGGGCCCCATCTACGCCTTCGCCCATCTTCAGGAAGAAGACGCGCTGGTGGAAGTCCTCCTGCGCCTCGCCATCGAGGCCGATCTGCCCGGCGTGCCGCGCACCCCCGGTGATCTGGTGGCGCTGGGCCCGCCGGGCGTGGTGATGCTCGACTACCTCCGTGGCCAGGTGGGGCTGCTGCTGACCTACCACCGCGGAGCGGCGGCCTCCACCGCCCAGCGCCATGACGAGGTGGTGGCCGCCGGCAACGATCTGCAGCGCCGTCTGCAGGCCATCCCCGCCCAGCAACGCGCCTTCGGTGAGCTGCTGGCCAGCCTGAACGTCGACGACGGCCGAGCCCAGGTGGCTGATGCCACCACGGTGGCGGGGCGCGCGCTGGACAACGCGCGCATGATTCTGGCCCAGGCCCAGGCCGAGCGGCCTCAGCGCGGGCTGGCCGCGTTGATCGCCGACCTCGATGTCACCCGCAACACGGTGCGCGGCCTGCCGGCCGCCGTCGACGATGCCCTCGCCGGCGCCCGGTTCGGGGACATCGACACCTACATTCGCCCATACTCTCGCGACGATCATGAGGCGTTCCGCCGGCGGTGTGCCGCGGGCGCCGATTGCATCCCCGCGAGAGAAATCGGCTTCTTGCTCGCCAGCATGGAGATGGCCGGCGTGCGCTCCCCCGAGCTGGGCGAAAATCTGGCCGAACCGCTGGCCGCCTGGGACGCCGAGCCGCTGGGCGACGATGAGGCGCGCTTCTTCGCCGACGGGCAGCTCACGGCCGTCGAGAGCATGCTGGGCTACGCCGAGGTACCCGAACGGGGGTGCGGCTTCTGGCGAAACGCCGACCTCGGTCAGTCCCCCCTGCTGATCGAGGCCCGGCCGCGGGTGGGCTTCGGGGATGCCAACGATGACGGCGCCCTCGATGTGCTGGATCTGCAGCGCCGGGTCAACCTGGCGCTCGCCGAGGGACGCGGCGATGCCGACGACGATCTCAACGGCGACCGCATCGTCGACGTCCGCGACATCCAGGCCACGGTCAACCTCATCCTGGAACAGCCCGTCGTCGGCCTGTGCCCCCCCATCCCGGTGGGCGCCAACGCCCCGCGCTGTATCGGGGGTTGCCTCGCCGATGGTGCGGTCGTCGAGGGCCCCACCCGGACCGCCGACGCCTGCGCGGCCGCGGTCGCCGACGTGTGCGGCGCCCGGCAGCCGGGAGAGCCCTTCTGGCGCGATGGCGCGGGTGCCACCACCTGCACCTGCGGCGGCCTGTGCGATACGGGTGGCCCCGGGTTCAGCGTGGTCGAAGCCGTCGAAGCCGCGTCCCTGACCGCCTGCATCCCCCTCGCGCGGGCCTTCTGCGCCGGACAAGGCGGCACGCTGCACGCCGCGCAGTGTTTTCCGCCGCCGATCTGAGCCTCCGCTGACCCTGCCCGCCCGCGGCCGCCCTTCGCCGCAGAGGCCGACGGAGTTCATCGTCGGCTGGGTGCACGGCTGCAAAAATACTGGAATCCGCCGCCGGGCAGTGACGGATCCGGCTTCCCTGGGGACACCCGTTCGGGGTCGAATGGGGGCATGCCCCGTGCCCTGCTCGATCGCCTGCTCCGTCTCCACCGGGCCCTGCCGGCGCCATCGCCCATGCTGGCCCCCTTCGAGGTCGATCCCCACGACATGATCGATCTGCAGCGCGCCGCGAGGCGGCTGGCGCGCCATGTGGGCCTGGGCGATCTGACGTTCGTGGTGGCCGTGACGCCGAAGCCACCCGACGTGGCTGGTCATGTCGAGCTGCGCTACGCCCAGCGAGAGGTCTTCATCGAGATCTCGGACCGCCTGCTGACATTTCCCCGCGCGGTGCTGGCCTGCCTCGCCCACGAGGTCACCCACAAGTACCTGCATTCCCACGGGATCTGGCTGCCCGACCTGCTGGAGAACGAGCGGCTGACCGACACGGCCGCGGTCTTCAACGGCCTGGGGCGGCTGCTCATCGCGGGCTGCGAAGACGTGGTCGTGGAGGAGTCGGCGGGCCTGCGCCGTGTCCACCACTTCAAAGGTGGCTACCTGGAGCGGCCCGAGCTGGCTGAGGCCTACTGCGCCGTCCTGCTGGCGCGCGGCGAGGCAGTGGAGGTGGAGGGGCTGCCCGCGCCCGCGGTCGAGGCCGTCCGGGCCGCGCGGCAGCGGGTGGCGCCGCGTCTCAAGGGCGCGTCGGGACTGGCCGACGCGATCGAGCGGCGCGTCCGGACCGAACAGACGCTGCTGGCGGGCGCAGAGCGGGATCTGCGGGAGCTGGAGGAGCGGGCTGCCCGCCCTGCGAGCTTCCTCGCGGCGCGGCACACCGAGCTGCGCTTGAACCAGGACGAGCTGGCCCGGTTCGAGGAGGCGACCCGACGGCCGGGCGCGAACGGCGGCGCGAGCGCTGGCCTGGCGACGAGATCTGGACGCCCGGGCGGCGCCGCGCTTCGGGGCCGCCCGCCTGGGTGGGGCGCCGTGCGGCAGGCAGCCGACGCGCTCCGGCGCGCACCGGGCGGCGCGGTCCCGCCCGATCCCGAGGCGCTGCGCCAGCTGGTCTGCGGGGCGTGCGCGGAGGCCCGCCTCCTCGCAGACAAGGCCGAGGTCCTCGCGAAGTGCCCGCACTGCACCTACCGCTTCCTCGCCGACACCACCATCGCCGGCCCCCCCGACCCGCCGCCACGTCGATGGTGGCAGCGTTGACGGCAGGTCCAGCAGGCCACCGTCCGACGACGCTGGAGGCGCCGTCGGACGCAGGGCTGAACTATTTTTCGATTGTTTTCAGTGACTTGTGAAATAGTCTGCGACACGCGCCGCGACTGACCGAAGGAGAGAGAGGCTCCCCACCACGCGGAGGACTCTCCCATGGCCGACACGCTCATCATCCAGGTGCCCGACCGGCTGCTCTACAGCCCCCGGCTCAAGCGCTGGGTGCTCGTCTCCGAGGTCACCTCGAAGACCTCCAACGACCTCTTCCTCTTCGTCCCGCTGGAAGTCGTGGTCGCCATCCTCAACGGCACCTGCTGCGCCCAGGCGCGCTGCCACGAGGAGGGCGGCTTCGGCTTCGACTTCGACCTCTACGGCTACTTCTTCATGTCCAACCACCTGCACTGGCTCATCGGCGTGGACACGCTGGTCCACAAGAGCATCGCTGGAGTGGGTCAGCGAGATCGCCAGGCGAATCAATGTTCCACGACCGGAGCGGCCAGGCGCTGGTGCCCAGCACGGCGATCCAGATCACGACGCTGGAGAAGGCCCTGGACCGGCTGCGGTACGTCATGGGCCAGGGCACGGCGGGCCATGAAGTCGCGCCACCCGGCCGACGACGTCTTCGCCCGCTCCAACCCGGCCTTGTTGCGGGGCGAGAAGCTGCACGGCGTCTTCGTCCACGCCGACGGCCGGCGGGAAGAGACGACCGTTCGCATCGACCGCCTGCCGGGCCTGGGCGACCTGACGGAGAAGGAGCACCGGGCGCTGATGTGGCAGCTGGCCGACGGCATCGCCGCCGGGGCTCGCCTGCGGCGCAAGAAGGCGGGCCTGCCGGTGCCCGACCCCGAGGCGGTGCGGAAGGTGGACCCGATGACGCGGCCGAAGGAGCGACCGAAGCCCCGCGCCGGTGGTGCATGGGGCCGCCCGAGCACCAGGAGGAGTGGCGCAAGCTCCACGCCGAGCCTGAAGACGCCTACACGACGGCGCACACATCGCCTACTGAGCGGGCTGGCGGACCCGACGTTGCCGCTGATCCCGTTCCCGGCGAACACGATTCCGCCGTCGCATGCGCGGAAGAAGCTCAGGGCGCTGGCCGAGAGCGGCTGACCAGCCCACGGGCCCCAGACCGGCCCGCCGGCGCTTCCCATCAGCGCAACGCCCGCGATCCGTCTGCTCGCCAACCTCGCGTCCTGTCTCTCGGTCTCACCGGCTCGCAGCGGGCGCGGTTGCCCCCCGACGGCCGGCTTGAGCCACAGCCCCGGCGCCCGCCGACCCCGCCGAAGGTCGCGAGATTCCAGCTCCACTCCTAAAATTACACCTATTCGGAGACAAACCCTGTCGGACAACCGGTCGGACAACCGGTCGGTTTCACGCGCCCGGGTTGGGTCGTTCCAGCAGGGGTGTCCGGGTACACGGTGGTTCCGAGAAACTCCGTCGAGCGATGGCGCCGGGCTCAGCGCGCTACGGTCATGAGGTGGACCCACAGGGGTCGAAGGGCGACTTCGCCATTCACGCGGGCGAGGCAGGCGTCGGCGCCCATGGACTGGTGGGTGGAGCAGTCGTTGTTCGGTGGCAGGGCGGTGCTGAAGACCTGGGCGTCGTCGGGGTAGTTGCCCAGGTCGGCGTCCACGATGGATCCGCGGTCGCCCATGCCCCAGCCTTCGAAGACTTCCGGGCTGTACAGGTACGCGAACTCCTCGCGGTGAATGATGCCAAACTGTCGGTTGCCGGGGGTGGCGCGGGTGGCGGGGGGCTGTCGCCCAGGCCGTCGTGGTCGACGTCCGCCCCGGCGCGCGCCCAGACGGCGGGGGTGGGGCTGTTGCAGAGGCCGCCCGCCGGCGTTTCGCAATCCTGGTTGTCCCACGGGCAGCATCGCCCCGAACGGCGCACACTCTTCGTGGGTGGTGCAGGCTGCGACGGTGGCGGGGTCGACCTGCTGGTCTGAGACGGAGCCCGCGCCCTTCGAGAGGTAGAGGGCGCGCGCCACGGCGTGGTCGCGGGCCACCAGGCCGGCCGGTGCCACGCCTGGAGGGCGCCGCGCTGATCGCGATGGATCCTTACCGGCGCGGGCGTCGCCGTCCAGGTACCTCCAGCGTCATCCGGCGGCGGGCGTCCAGGTAGCGCAGCAACGCCACCAGGCGCGGGACAATGGCCTCTCGGGGGTCGATCCGGAAATCGTTCGTGAGATCGAGGCCATAGAGCACTTCCAGCCGGACGCGCTCTTCGCAGTCCACGGGCCGCGGGCCGGCGGGACACTTGCAGCGATCGTCGATGCTGGGCTCGTTGGCGAAGGCCAGGCTGATGAAGCGGTAGCCGGCCTCGGCGGCTGCGGCTCCGAGCTGGCGGTTGTTGGTCGGCTGGCCACCGGATCCACCGAAGTGCACCCAGAGCTCGGGACGCGTCACGTTGGTGGGGACCACCACGAGGTGCCGCTTGTCGAGCAGGACCTTCAGCGCATCATCGGTGCAGTCGGCTCGGATGTATGCCTGCTGGCGAGGGGGGTCCACCGCGGGATCGAACTCCACGCAGGGGATCGCGTCGCCAGGGACGGGCCCCGGCCCGGCCGTCTCGGGGGCACACTGGACGCCGAGCCCGGTCAGGCCGGCGTCGGGGGAGGCGGCGTCGGGAGAGGCGGCGTCGGGGGAGGCGGCGTCGGGGGAGGCGGCGTCTTCGTGGTAGGTCTGGACTTCATCGCAGGCGGGCAGCAGCGCGAGCAGCAGGGCGAAGCGGCGCATGAGACTCCTCAAAGTCGGGGCGAGGGCCCGGGCGGCTCCCGCGACGAACGGGTGTTCGCTGGCCGTCCCACCGATCGGACCGCCATCTCCCTTCGGGAGGGTTGCGCGGGCGCCTTTGGACGGCAAAGCTGGTTGCATGGAACAGCATACCGTCGAAGCGCAGATTTACAACTCTGCTGAGTGTGTCCGCCTGGCCCCCGGCGCGGGTCATGTGGGGCTGGCGTTGTCCGGGGGCGGCTCGCGGACGGCGGCTGCGACCATCGGCGTGCTGAGGACGCTGCGGGATGCGGGCCTGCTGGGGCAGGTCCGGGTGATCTCGGCGGTCTCCGGCGCGAGCTGGTGCGCGGTCCCGTTCACCTACTTGCCCGAGGCCTTCGACGAGGGCGTCTTCCTGGGCCAGCGCGTCGTGGATCCGGCGAAGCTGCGCCTGGGCGGTCAGGGGCCGGCGTCGCTGGGCGATCTGCCAGAGGGGGCACTGGGCCAGCGCTTCACCGAGGCGGCCATGTCCACGGTGGCGCTGCTGTTCGGCTCGGTGGCGGATGGCCTCCGGGGCGTCCCGGGCCACCGCCTCTGGTCCCGGCAGATCGCCGAGCAGGTCCTGACCCCGTTCGAGCTGGCGTGCTTCGATGAGGCCCACCGCCCGGCGGACTGGTTCGCGGCCGACGCTGCCGCCGCAGCGGCGATCCGGGCGGTGAACCCCGGCCTGCCGGCCCGCTGCTACACCCCCCGGGTGAGCGCGACGGTGCCGCGCCCCGAGCTGCGCGTGCAGGTCGCGCTGCGGGCCCAGGATGCGGCGGGCCGCACGACGCTGGTGCCCGGCTTCTTCGGTCCGGCCATCGCGGGCATCCCCGGGCGCGACGGCAGCACGCTGGGCGGCCTGCCCGTCGGCGGTGGGGGCGTGAGCAGCTTCGCGTTCGGTGGCTATCGGGTGGGGGCGACGCGCCTTCGGCTGGACGGGCCGCTCGCCCTCAGCGACCTGACGGGCATCGCCCCGTCCGCGTATGCAGCGGACCAGACCGAGGGCTCATCCCGGAGCTGGGCTGCTTCGCCCCGACTGGCCGCTGCCCGCGGGGGTGGCGGGCCGCTTCGCCGACGCGGGCCTGCTGGAGAACACGGGCATCGCCGGTCTGCTCGCCAGCGAGGAGGTCGAGGCCATCCTCGCCGTGGTCAACCCCGCTGAGGGGATGGATCAGGTGGGCGACGACGTGGTGGTGGAGAAGCAGATCGCCCGCGTGTTCGGCTACCGCGCCCACGACAAACGAGCCGGCTGGCAGCGCTTCGGGCCCGACGACGACGGCGATGGCCGCTTCTGCCAGGTTTTTTCGAGTGATCACGGGGAGTTTCAGCAGCTTCTGGGCGCACTCGGGGATCGTCGGGCAGCCGGGGACGCGACGGTCTTCACCCAGATGCTCACCACCGTCGACAACCCGCGCTTCGCGGTGCGGGGGGGACGCCGGGTGCGGGTGATGTGGGTGGTGCAGACGGCGGCCGGGCGCTGGATGAAGGGGCTGGCGCCCCCGGTTCGGCTGGCCCTGGGGCCGCAGTTCCCCAACATCCCCACCGCCTTCACCGCGCTGCCGGCCCCTCAGATCAACGGGCTGGCGCACTTCGCCGACTGGCTGCTCGCCGAGGGGCGCCGAGATCTGGAGGCGCTGTTCGCGGCGGGCTGATCGGGGGTCGGCTCAGTCCATGCCGCAGTCGGCGAGGTTGATGGTCACGTTCGTGTCCGCGCGGCCGTCGAACCAGTCGAAGGCCGCATTGTCCATGTCCTCCACCGTGCCGTGCCCGCGCCAGCAGGTGTGGCCGAACTCATGGGTCATGAGGGCGATGAGGCAGGCCATCTGGTTGTCATCGCTGCGCGACTGGATGCCGTCCAGGAAGGGATCCCAGCAGATGTGCATCGTCTTGGAGAGGTAGCTGGCCCAGCCGTTGACGTTGCCGCCGTTGTCGCAGGCGCCACCGGTGGTCTCGCACTCCACCTTGCCGTTGTCCTTGAACCGGTTCTCCAGACAGTTGCCGATGTCGACACCCGCGTTGGCTTCCACGAAGTTCTTGTAGCTCGTCCAGTGGTCGGTGACGTACTCGCCGACCGCCTGGATCTCGTCGGTGGCCCAGCCACAGTCGGTGACGCTGGCGAGGTCGGCGTGGGCGGCGGTCGTGATGGCCAGGGTGCTGAGCAGCGCGATGGTGATCTTCATGGGGGTCTCTCCGGGTGAGCCCGGCCGTCCATCGGCCGGGACGGGGGGGCCTTCGAGGCGCCCCGGCGGCGTCTGACAGAGCCGGCAGGAGTTGACGCGAAATCTGTCGAGCGGGCCTGGGGGCTTGTCGAAGGCGTGGTTCCGAGCGAGGGTCGGGTGAGCCCCCACCGATGGAGAGGATCGGGCGATGTCGGATCCGCCAGCCCCGCCAGCCCCACCAGCCCCGCCCGCTCTGCCGCTGCACTTGGCCGCCTTCGAGGGCGACCTGGCCGCCGTGGTCGGCCTGCTCCAGGACGGGGCCGACGCCGGGGTGGCGGACGCCGCCGGGCGAACGGCGGCGTTCTTCGCGGCGGATCGGCGGGTGCTGGCCGTGCTCCAGGCCCACGGTCTGCGGCTGGACGCCGTGGCGATCGACGGCAGCCGCCCCCTGCACGCGCTGGCGCGGCGCGCGGGCGGGCAGCGGGTCTTCGGGGCGCACATGGACGCGGGGGCCGAGGTGGATGCCCCCGATGCGGCCGGTCGCACGCCCCTGCATGGTGCCGCCGCGGCCGGCGAGGATGCCTGCTGCCACACGCTGCTCTGGTACGGCGCCGATCCCGGACGCCCGGATGCCCTGGGCGTGACGCCGCTGGACGTGGCGACCGGGGCGGCGGCGCGCCACCTGCGGGCCGAGGTGGCCGTCCAGGCGAGGCTGGCCCGCAAGGCGGCCCCCGCCCCTGCCCTCGGCGAGGTGCTGGCGCGCCTGCCCGCGAGCGGTACCAGGGCGCCGCCGCCGCCGCCCGCCTGGCTCCTGCCGGAGCTGGCCCCCTGGTGGGAGGCGGTGGCCCCCGTCGACGCCCTCGGTGCCGACGACGCGGTGGTGCGGCTCTGGGGCGGGCGACACCTCCGGCCGCGGGTCGACGCGCCCCTGGTGGCCATCGGGGATGACGGCCTCGGCGGGACGATCTGGCTCGTCTCGGCGCCAGTCCCCGGGCGCCAGGCGCCGGTCATCGTCCTGCCGGATCCCGAGCTGGAGGCGCTGGTGGTCCACCATGGCCCCCAGCTCGAGGTCGGCCGGCTGCTGGCCCAGGTCGGGCCGCTGGACCTCGGCGACTGGGTGGCCGCGGCGACGGATCGGCGGCCGGGCGTGGCGCTGGCGGCGGCGATCGGGCGCGATCCCGTCGCCGCGTGGTGTGCGTTCCGCCGCGGGGCGCTGGCGGGCGTGTCTCCCTGGCACCCGCACGCCTGGGCCCGTCCGGGGCCGACGACCGGGCTCGCGCGGCTGCGGGCCGCCGGCCGCCGGGCTCAGCGGAGGCAGGGTGGAGAAGTTCAGTGTTTACCTGTGGTTGCGGTCCCGGAGGGGGCCGGCGCGGGCGCGTCGGGGCGCCTCGTCGCCGGTCGCGTCGCCGATCAGGTCGGGCTGGAGGAGCCGGGCTTCCTGGGCTTCACGCTGCGCCGGACGCTCCACCTCTGCCGGGGGCTCGCCCGCACGCCGGGTCCGTTCGGGCTCCAGGTCGACGCGCTGCCGCGGGCGGTCGGTGCCAACCACCTGCTCTGCTGGGGCGAGACGGCAGGCGGCCTCCAGGCGTGGATCACCGCGACGGGCGAGCACGCGCGGGTGCTGCCCGCGGCGGACGTGGCGGCGGTGGGCATCGAAGCGGCGTTCTGGGGCTCGAACCTCGACGTGGCCACGCTCGTGGCCGTGGAGCTGGCGCTCGCGCCGCTGACGTCGGGCGGCCGCCTGGCGGGGGACGCTCAGGCGGTGATCGAGGCCCTGGTGGGCGTGCTGGGGGCCCACCCCCGCGCGGTGCGGGCGGAGCTGGCGCGCCTCCCGGACCTGGGCTTCCTGGTGAGCCAGGCCGCCGGGCCCTGAGCGGGGCCGGCTTCAGCCGGGCTTGACGATGAAGTTGATCAGGCGGCCGGGCACCACGATCTCGCGCACGGGGGTGCTGCCCTCCAGGAAGCGCTGCACGTTGGGCACGGCGCGGGCCGCAGCGAGGGCCTCGGCCTGGTCGGCGTCCGACGCCAGCTCGACGTCGCCGCGCTTCTTGCCGTTGACCTGCACCACCCACATCACCGTGGGATCCACGGTGAGCGCCTCGTCGAAGGCCGGCCAGGGCACGTAGCTGACGCCGCCGTCGTGGCCGAGCCGCCACCAGAGCTCCTCGCCCACGTGGGGCGCGAACGGCGCGACCAGCTGCACGAGCGGCTCGAGGATGGCCCGCGGGTGCGCGTCATCCTTCGTGAGCAGGTTGGTCAGCTCCATCAGCGCGGCGATGGCCGTGTTGAAGCGCAGCGCCTCCACGTCCTCGCCCACCTTCTTGATGGTCTTGTGCAGTGCCCGCACGTAGGCGTCCGATGGGGCCTCGTCGGTGGCACGGCAGGCGCCGGTGTCCTCGTCGACGACCAGGCGCCAGACCCGGCCGAGGAAGTAGCGCATGCTGCGCACCCCCTCGTCGTTCCAGGGCTTCACCTGCTCGAGGGGGCCCATGAACATCTCGAAGAGCCGCAGCGCGTCGGCCCCCTGGGCGTCGATGACCTCGTCGGGGTTCACGACGTTGCCCCGCGACTTGCTCATCTTCTGGCCATCCGAGCCGAGGATCATGCCCTGGTGCACCAGCTTCGCGAACGGCTCCGGGGTGCTGACGTGGCCCAGATCGAAGAGGACCTTGTGCCAGAAGCGGGCGTAGAGCAGGTGCAGGACGGCGTGCTCGGTGCCCCCGACGTAGAGGTCCACCGGCATCCAGTAGCGCTCCTTCTCGGCGTCCCAGGCGCGCTCGGCGTTCTGGGGGTCGATGTAGCGCAGGTAGTACCAGCACGAGCCGGCCCACTGGGGCATGGTGTTGGTCTCGCGGCGGCCCTTGCGGCCGTCCGGCAGGGTGACCTCGACCCAGGACGGCACCGTCGACAGGGGGCTCTCGCCCGTGCCCGCCGGGTGGTAGCTCTCGACCTCGGGCAGCCGCAGGGGCAGCTCGGCGTCGTCGACCAGCAGGATCTCGCCGTCCTCGGCGTGGATGATCGGGAAGGGCTCGCCCCAGTAGCGCTGGCGGCTGAAGAGCCAGTCGCGCAGCTTGTAGTTGACGGTGCCCTTGCCCTTGCCCTCCGCCTCGAGCCAGGCCGTGATCTTCGCCTTCGCCTCGGGAACGGGCAGCCCCGAGATGAAGCCCGAGTTGACCAGGGCGCCATCGCCGGTGAACGCGGCCTGGGTGACATCGCCCCCCGCGACCACCTCCACGATGGGCAGTCCGAAGGCCGTCGCGAAGTCCCAGTCGCGCTGGTCGTGGCCCGGCACGGCCATGATGGCGCCGGTGCCGTAGCTCGCCAGCACATAGTCCGAGATCCAGATCGGGACCGGCTGGTCGTTCACCGGGTTGATGGCGTAAGCCCCCGTAAACACACCGGTCTTCTCCTTGGTGTCGGCGACGCGCTCCCGGTCTGACTTGCGGGCGGCGGCCTCGACATAGGCCGAGACCGCGGGCGCCTGGGCCGGGGTGGTGAGCCGGGCGACCAGCGGGTGCTCCGGCGCGAGCACCATGTAGGTGGCGCCGAAGAGCGTGTCCGGGCGGGTGGTGAAGACGGTGATGACGCCTTCCTGATCCTGGATCGGGAAGTCGACCTCGGCGCCGAAGGAGCGGCCGATCCACTCCTTCTGCATGACGCGGGTGCCCTCGGGCCACTCCACGAGGTCCAGGTCCTCCAGCAGGCGGTCGGCGTACGCGGTGATGCGCAGCATCCACTGGCGCATGGGCTTGCGGATGACCGGGTGGCCGCCGCGCTCGCTCACGCCGTCCTTGACCTCTTCGTTGGCCAGGACGGTGCCCAGGGCCGGGCACCAGTTCACCGGCACCTCGGCGATGTAGGCCAGGCCCTTGCGGTACAGCTCCAGGAAGATCCACTGCGTCCAGCGGTAGTATCCGGGATCGGTGGTGTTGACCTCTCGCGACCAGTCGTAGCTGAAGCCCAACGCTTTGATCTGACGACGAAAAGTGTCGATGTTCTGCGCCGTCGTCCGGGCCGGGTGGGTGCCGGTGTCGAGGGCGTACTGCTCGGCGGGCAGGCCGAAGGCGTCCCAGCCCATCGGGTGCAGGACGTTGAAGCCCCGGGCGCGCTTGTAGCGGCAGAGGATGTCGGTGGCGGTGTACCCCTCGGGGTGGCCCACGTGCAGGCCCGCGCCGGAGGGATAGGGGAACATGTCGAGACAGTAGAACTTGGGCTTGCTCGCGTCCTCGACCACCTTGAAGGTCTCGTCCGCGTCCCAGAACCGCTGCCACTTGGGCTCGACGACGGCCGGATCGTACTTCGCCACTGCCCACCTCCACCGAAAAAGGAAGCCGGGAGGATACCGGCGCCACCGGAAGCTCGCAACGCCGGGCCGCTGATTCCTTGTGCTGCCGAGGGTCTGTCCAGTAAGTTCCGCCGTCGCGCCTTCCCGAGGGGGAGGTTGACGTACTGAAACCTACACTGGGGAGAACGCATGAAGGGGAACTTGCGGACCTGGCTCTACGCCGTCGCGCTCATCGCGGCGGGGACGGTTGGCTGTGACGACGGCGGCGGCGACGGCAACGGCGGCGCTGACATGGGCCCTGGCGGTGCCGGTGGTGCTGGCGGTGCCGGTGGTGCTGGCGGTGCCGGCGGCATGGGCGGCGCGGGCGGCATGGGCGGCGCGGGCGGCATGGGCGGCGCGGGCGGCATGGGCGGCGCGGGCGGCATGGGCGGCCAGGGCGGCATGGGCGGCCAGGGCGGCGCGGGCGGCGGCGGCGATGAGTGCGGTGGCGTCGAGGTCGTGGACCTCAACGCGGCTGGCATGGCCGACGGCAGCGGCTTCCGCTTCATGGGCAACACCGGCGCCCAGGACAACTTCGCGGGTTCCTGCACCGGCGACGACGGTGGCGAGCAGCTGCTGAAGTTCACCGCCACCGAGACGGCCCTCTGGGTCTTCAGCACCGCCGAGACCGGTGGCGACACCGACACGGTCCTCTACGCGCTGACGGACTGCAACGACGGCTTCTCCGAGGTCGAGTGCAACGACGACACCGAGGGGACCCTGAGCCAGATCGCCTTCCAGATGAACGAGGGTGACTCGGTCTACGTGATCGTCGACCTGTACGCCGGCTTCGATCCCACCCCCTACATCCTGACCGCCCAGCCGGTGCAGGCCACCGCCCCGACCCTGGACGCGGGCGAGGTCTTCTACAACGTCAACACCGGCTCCATCGGCGTGCGCGTGGCCGGCACCGATCCCGAGGGCGACGTGAAGTCGTTCCAGATCGAGGTGTTCGCTGAGGGCGACATGTCCCTGGGCGAGGGCGAGTTCGCCTTTGCCGACTTCGAGGGCGCGCTGAGCATCGACGGCGCCAACTACACCGCCGAGCTGGTGCTGGGCCTCGGCCCCGACGTGCCGGTGGCCGGCGCTCGCCTGACGGTGATCGACCAGTTCGGCCTGACCAGCGAGACCATCGACGTGCCGGTGGCGGCCCCGAGCGACATCGCCCGCGGCGGTGAGTGCATCCTCGGTGAGGCCTTCGAGGCTTGCGCGGGCGATGACGCCTGCGTCGACGCCGATCCGGATGACGCCGCCCCCGGCGAGTGCGTCGAGACCTTCCCCCCGAACGTCACGGGCGGCGAGGCCTTCGCCAACAGCGAGGCCGGCCTGCTCGGCATCCGGGTGACCGGGACCGACGCCGACAACAACCCCGACACCCTCGCCATCATCGCGCTGGATGCCGCGGGTGCCGAGATGCCTCTGCTCGAGCAGCCGGGCGAGGCCATCGCGACGCTGAGCAACGTGGTCGCCGCTGACGGCTCCTTCTCGGGCCAGGTCGTCGTGAGCTTCCTCAACGCCTGCTTCCCCGCCGCCCAGCAGGCATTCGACGACTGTGTCGGCGCCGGTGGTGACGAGCAGCAGTGCGTCGATGATGCCAACGCGCTGCTCGCGCGCTGCAACCAGGAGACCGTCGCCCGCGTCGCCTCCGTCCGCGTCGCCGCTGGTGACGCCACGGGCCGCACCGGCGACAGCTTCACCATCGACATGGTCTCCCCCACCCCCACCGTCGGTGACGGCGTGGCCTGCGACATCGCGGGCGCCTTCGCCCTCTGCGAGGACGGCCTGGCCTGCTTCGGCCTGGACGATCCGGCCGCCCCCATCTGCCAGGTGCCGGTGGTGGACTGCCCCGCGCCCTGGGGCGTGGTGAGCCTCAACGATCACGCGGCCGGCGACGGCGCCTGGTCGTACTCGGGTGACAGCAGCGACGCCGAGAACCTCGCCGGTGCCGGCACCTGCGGCGGCGGTGGCGCCCAGCAGGTCGTCAGCTTCACCGCCCCCGCGGCGGGCAGCTACACCTTCGAGATCACCGCGGCCATGGACGCCCGCGGCCTCCCGGCCTCCGACACGCTGATCTTCGCCCGCAGCTACTGCGCGCTCCCGGGCGCCGACTACGAGGTCGGCTGCAACGATGACATCGACACCCAGGGCGGCAACTACCTCAGCTCCCTGACCGTCGAGCTCGAGGCCGACGCCTCGACGTTCATCTTCATCGACGGCTACACCGGTGGTGGCGCGCCCGGCTTCGCGGGCACCTACACCATCGAGGCCACCCGCCAGTAGCCCGCCCTCCCCGGGGGCGACGGCGCCGCCGTCCCCCCGCCTCCGCTGACCTCTCCTCCCGAGCCTTCACCGGACGGCGGCGATTGCGTGTTGACGCGACCGCGGTCGATCACCAGGATGGCCGCTCCGCGCCGGTCGCCGGACCAGCGCCCTCAACCGGAGGAACCTCCATGCGCGTGCGCTCCCTTGCCTCGACCGTCCTCGCTGGCGCCCTGGTGCTGGCCGGCCTCTCCACCCCTGCCTTCGCCGGCGGAGCCGACCTGAAGCTCGTCCCCAGCGACAGCGCTGGCGTCGTGCACGTGGACCTGTCCCGCTTCCGCAGCTCCTCGCTCTACAAGGAGGTCCTCGCGGGCTTCGTGCAGGCCCCCCAGGTGCAGCAGCAGATGCAGGCGGCCAAGGCGGAGCTGGGCTTCGATCCCATCAACGACCTGGACAGCATCACCATCATCGGCGGCGCCGCCATGGGCCCGGGCAACGAGGACGCCCTCATCATCGTGGCGGGCAAGATCGACCAGAAGAAGCTGGTCGCGATGGCCGAGAAGGATGGCGGCGCCAAGCCCGCCGAGTACGCCGGCGTGAAGTACTGGGCGAGCACCAAGAACGAGGACATGGCCATCGCCTTCATCGGCGACAAGGTGGCCCTCGGGAAGCACAGCCTCGTGAAGGGGGCCATCGACGGCAAGGGCCCCGGCGCCGACCTCGCCGGGCTGCTCAAGCAGGTCAACCAGGGCGGTGACCTCTTCTTCGCCGGCAAGATCCCCGCTGGCGCCGGCGGCGCCCTCGCCGCGGCCGACCCGATGTTCAAGGATCTCAAGAGCATCCGCGGCAGCCTGGACTTCGCCAAGGGCATGTCCGTGAGCGTCGCCCTGACCGCCTCCCCGGCCGCCGCCACGGCCATGGCCGCCAAGATGCAGGAGGGTCTCAAGCCTGATCCGGCCTCCGAGCCCATGATGCAGCAGATGGGCATCGCCCCCATCGTCCAGAAGCTCAAGGTCGAGGCCAAGGGCGACACCGTCATGATCGGCCTCGACCTGACCCCCGAGGAGGTCAACCGCCTCAAGATGCTGGCCGGCATGCTCGGCATGGCCATGCAGGCCCAGCAGATGAAGGCCGAGCCCGCCGCGCCGGCCCCCGCCCCCATGAAGAAGGCCCAGTAGCGACCGCCCGGTCGCCCGCGCCTCCGGGCGCACCCCGCCTTTGAAAAATCCTCCGCCCGCCGGTGACACTGCCGGGGAGCAACGACTCTCCCGCACCCGAGTGAACGACGGCCCCCAGGATCAGGACGACCTGCCGTTCGCCCGCGCCCTCGCCGCGGGCGAGAGTGGCGCCGTCCTGCTCTTCGAGGCCCGATATCGCCCGGTGGTCCGCCACGCCCTCAGCGTGGCGATGCGCCGCTGGCGTCCGGAGGTGCCCGTTGAACCCGACGACTATGTCCAGGATTTCGTTGGGTTTCTCTTCTCGGACGGGGGGAGGCGCCTCGGCACCTATGAGGGGCGCTCGACGTTCGGCTCGTGGCTGTACACCGTGGCGCTGCGCTACTTCCAGCGGGCCTTCGCCCGCCGGGCGGCCGACCGGCGGAGCGACGCCGTGCTGACCAGCCTGCCCGACACCCGCCAGCGCACCGCCGAGCTGGCGGCCATCGCCTCCCACGAGGCGCGGCGCCTGCGCGCCGCCGTCCAGGCGCTGCCACCCGACGACCAGCTCTTCGTCCGCCTCTTCTTCGTCGAGGGCCACAACGCCTCCGAGGTCGCGCGCACGCTGGGCAAGGGCGCCTCGGCCGTCCGCATGCGCAAGATGCGCATCCTGGAGCGCCTGCGCGGCCTCCTGGAGCAGGACGACGAGCCCCCCGCCGCCGCCGGAGGCGAGCCATGATGGACCTCGACCGGCTGGAGGCCCGGCTCCGGGTGCTGGATCTGCAGCTCCCCGAGCACGGCGAGCACCTGGACGACGAGCGCATCGCCCTGATCGGCGGTGGGAGCGAGCCCACGGCGGACGAGGCCGCCCACCTGGCGGGCTGCGATGCCTGCGCCGAGCTGCTGATCACCCTCGGCATCGGGCTGGAGGATCTGGCCCACGAGGCGCCGGGCTGCTCCCGCGGGTCGCGCCGCGGCCGCCGACGCCGCCCGCGGGGCGGCGCCGTCCTCCCATCCTGCTGGTGGTGGGCGCCCTGTGCGCAGCCGCCGCGGCGGCCGCGGCCCTGGCGGGGCGGGATCCCTCACAGGGGTGGGGGAGGCAGTCACCACCGCGGCGGCGCCGCTGCGCGCGGCGGCCCGGGCGCCGAAGGTGGCCCCCAGCGCGCCGGTCTCGGCGGTCATCGAGGCCCCGGCGACGCTGGCGGCCCCGGCGACGCTGGCGGCCCTGGAGGCCCCGGGGGCCCCCCCCGAAGCCCCGCAGCCCGCCGAAGCCCCGGCCACCGACGCCCCCGCCGCGCTCCGGCCCCTGGTGCTCGCCGGGGGGCCGGCCCCGCGTCCCAGCCGACGGGTCGATCCCGGCGAGGGCGCCCTCGAGGCCCCCGACGCCCGCCTCGGCGCCCGCGGCCCCGTCCCGCTGGAGCGCATCGCCGTCGACGGCCCGCCGCGGGGCTACGGCTTCCTGCGGCTCGGCTCCAAGCCGTCGGCCCAGGTCTACCTGGACGGCAAGCTCATCGGCTGGACCCCCCTCGTGGACCACCGCCTCGCCGAGGGCCCCCACGACGTGCGCCTCGTGTACGACAGTCCCCTCGCCCGGCGGCCGGAGGAGCGCTTCCGGGTGGTCATCGAGCCGGATCGCATCTGGCGATCCCTGCGCGTGAACCTCAAGCGATGAGCGGGAAACCGGGAGGTGGGACACCCAGTCCCCACCTGCTCGGGTCCAGGGGCCCCACCTTGGCTTGCAGCGCCCTCGCCGGATTGGCACTCTTGTTGCGTAGATCGAGGATGGTCCAGGTGTGCGTGAGCGTCCCCGGGGGGACGGCGCCAGACCTGCAGCGCGCCGCAGGCGCACAGAAGGGGGAAGTGCTTTGCGCCACCACATCATGAGGCTGCTTGCGCTCGGCCTCGCGCTCGCGCCGGGCATGGCTCCGGCGCAGGTCACGCCATTCGCCGAGCGCGTGAACAACGCCATCGAGCAGGGCCTGGTCTGGATGCGGGCCAACCAGCGCAACGGCGGCTGGGGTGAGCCGACCGGGCTCGCGGTCCTCACGTTCCTGGAGAAGCGGGCCAGCGCCGACTGGAACGCCCCGAACGTGGGCTACGCGGGCATGGACGCGGGCGACCAGGCCATCGTCCGCAACGGCGTCGCCTACTGCATCAACAACATCCCCGGGATGTCGGGGGGCAACCCCAACTCCTACCAGACCGGCGCCTGCCTCATGGCGTGCAGCCTCTACCTGGTGACGGGCGGCCCCGACAACGTGGGCGCGCGCGTGCCCGTCTCCCAGGCCGTCGCCAACGGCGTCAACGCCCTGCGCGGGACGCAGTCGGGGGAGGGGGGCTGGAACTACGTCCAGCCCGACGGCAACGGCGACATGTCCACCACCCAGTTCGCCATGGCCGGCCTGTCTGCCGCCGCGGCGCTGCGGCCCGAGGCCGACGACACCCTCGGGCGGGTGGTGAACTTCATCAACCGCGCCAAGAACGCCGATGGCGGCCACAAGTACCGCAGCGGCAACAACTATCCGTCCACGTCCTCGATGTCGGCGTCGGGCGTCTGGACCTACCGCCTGTCGGGCCAGCCGGTCGGCGACGCCCAGGTGCAGTCGGCCCTGCGGTGGCTCCAGCAGAACTACCGCTACGACTCCATCATCACCATCAACAACTGGGCGAGCCAGTACTACTACCTCTGGGCGGCCGCCAAGGCCCTCGAGGTGACCACCGACGACGGCGCCGGCGCCGCCGTCTACTCCGAGGCCATCGGCGGCCAGCGCAACCCCGCCAACGACGGCTACCCCGAGGAGTCGCCCCGCTGGTACTACGACTTCGCCTGGTACCTGACCGAGACCCAGGCCGGCGGCGGCAACTGGTGCACGGCGGCGCGCTGCTGGAACGAGACGGCGGCCACGGCCTACGCCATCCTCGTCCTCGAGCGGTCCCTGGGCGGTGTCTGCATCGTCGATGACGACATGGACGACCTGTGCAGCACCGAGGACAACTGCCCCAACGTGCCCAACCCCGACCAGGCCGACCGCGACGGCGACGGCGTGGGCGACGTCTGTGACAACTGCCCCGACCAGCCCAACCGCGACCAGATCGACGACGACCTGGACGGCATCGGCGACGCCTGCGACGACATCGTCTGCATCGAGGACGGGGCCGTGGATCTCTGCGACGGGCAGGACAACGACTGCGACGGCGTCGCCGACGAGGGCCCCGACGGGGCGATCCGGTGGCTCCCGGCGACTGCGCCACCGGCCAGCCCGGCATCTGCGCCATCGGCCAGCGCGCCTGCATTGACGGCAGCGTGATCTGCATCCCCGAGCAGAGCCCCCAGGCGGAGATCTGCGACGGCTTCGACAACGACTGCGATGGCTCGGTGGACGAGGGCCTCGTCAACGCGTGCGGCAACTGCGAGTCGCTGCCCGAGGAGATCTGCAACGGCATCGATGACGACTGCGACGGCGTGGCCGACAACGGCGAGCTCTGCGTCAACGGCGCCTGCGTCGAGGGCAACTGCCGCCAGTACTGCGAAGGCAACGAGTGCATCGAGGCGGGCACCTACTGCGATCAGCCCACCGGCCTGTGCATCTCGCCCTGCGACGGGGTGGAGTGCGAGTTCGGCTGGATCTGCAACCTCAACTCCGGGGTCTGCGAGGATCCCTGCGCCGGCGTCGACTGCGCCGCGGGCGAGCGCTGCTGGCGCGGGGCCTGCGGTCCCGACGACTGCGTGAGCACGGGCTGCCCCGGCGGCTCCATCTGCAACGGCGTCGAGTGCGTGCCCGATCCCTGCGCCAACGCCCAGTGCGCCGCGGGCGAGTTCTGCCGCGGGGGCCAGTGCATCCCGAGCTGCGCCCGGGTGAGCTGCCCGCTGTACCAGAGCTGCGTCGACGGGGCCTGCGTCGAGGACGGCTGCGGCAACGTGGCCTGCCCCGCCGGGCAGGCCTGCGTGCAGGGCCTCTGCGAGCCCGACCCCTGCGCGGCCGTGACCTGCCGCGAGGGCCAGATCTGCGTCGCGGGCGAGTGCATCTACGACGACTGCACCAACGTGGAGTGCCCCCCGGGCCAGGTCTGCGAGTACCACGCGCGGGGCGTGCAGTGCGTCAACAGCTTCCGCCCCGATCCCCCCGTGCGCCCCAACCCCGAGCGGGATGGCGGCGTCGGCCCGGGGCCGGACGGCGGCGTCGGTGGCGCGGGCGGCAACGGCGGCCCCGTCGTGCCGCCTCCTGGCGCGGGCGGTGGCGGCACCGTCCCCGCCGACGAGGACGCTCCTCCGCCGGATTGTGCTTGTGATCTGCGGGGTTCCGGCTCGCCGGCCCACCTGCTGCTGCTGCTCCCGGTGGTCCTCTTCGGGCTGCGTCGCCGCCGCGACTGAGCCGCACGTTCCGCGCCCTCCAGGCGGGGGCGCGGCCTTCTCCCGAAATCGCAGCGTCGGAGGCGGCGCCCCGGGGCCGTCAGCCCTCGTCGGAGGGCTGCTCGTCGGTGGCCTGCTCGGCAGGGGCCGCGGGGGCCTGCTCGGCGGGGGCCTGCTCGGCGGGGGCCTGCTCGGCGGACTCGGCGCCGGCGGCGGGCCGCCGGCTCGGGGCCACCGATCAGGCCGAGGGTGATGCGCCCCTCGTCCACATCGATGCCCAGGATCTGCACGGCGAGCTTCTGGCCGACGGCGGGCGTCTGGCCGCCCAGCGCCGACCGGTGCAGCAGGCCCTCGAGGCCGTCGGTGAGGGCGACGAACGCGCCGAAGTCGACGACCCGGGTCACCTCGCCCTCCAGCTCGGCCCCCAGATCGAGCTTTGCGTAGAGCGCCGGGCGCGGATCTTCGACGAGCTGCTTGATGCCCAGGGAGAGGCGCTGACGCTCCACGTCCACCTGCAGCACCATCACCTCGATGGCCTGGCCCTTCTTGAACCGGGATCGGGGCTCGCGGACGGTCTGGCCCCACTCCATGTCGCTGACGTGGACCAGGCCGTCGACCCCGTCCGCCACGCCGACGAAGACGCCGAAGTCGGTGACGCTGCGCACCGGGCCGCGCAGGCGGGTGCCCGGCGGGTAGGAGTCATGCAGCGTCTCCCACGGGTTGGCGGCCGTGCGCTTGATGCTCAGCTTGAGGCGGCGGCGCTCGGCGTCCAGCTCGAGGACCTCCACGTCCACCGCCTGGCCCACCTTCACCACCGAGCGCGCGTCCTTGGGAGCGGCGCCCCACGTCAGCTCCGACAGGTGGACGAGGCCCTCCAGCCCGGGAGCGACGGCCACGAAGGCGCCGTACTCGGCGAGGCCGACGACCGTCCCGCTCGTCCGGGTGCCGGGCGCGAACCGCTGCGCCACCTCGTCCCAGGGATCGGCCTGGAGCGCCTTGCGGCTGAGGGCCACGCGGCCCTTCTCGGCGTCCACGCTGAGGACCTTGACGGTCACGCTCTCGCCCACGCTGAGGACCTCGCCCGCGCGGGTGACGCGGCCGCGGTCCAGCTCCGCCAGCGCGATGAGGCCGTCGACGCCGCCCAGATCCACGAAGGCGCCGAACTTCGTCAGGCGCACGACCCGGCCCTCGATCACCTCGTCGGGCTGGATCTCCGCCAGGGTGCGGGCGGGCAACGGCTCGGCCGGGGTCTCGGCCGGGGCCGCCGCCGCCTCGCCGCGGCCCGCGTCGGCGTGGGCGACCTCGATCGCGCCCTTGCGGCCGTCGAGCTTCGCGACGCGCACGGGGATCTCGCGGCCGATCCAGTCCGTCAGCCGGCCGGCGGGGCGCCCCAGGCGGCGCGTGGGCAGGGTGGCCTTCACGCCGAGCACCGACACCGCCAGCCCGCCCCGCACGGTGGCGTGGACGGTGGCCGTCAGGATGCTCTGATCGGTGGCCGCCTGCTTGAGCTGGTCGCTGAGGCTCAGGCGCCGGGCCTTGTCCCGCGACAGGACGATGCCGCCCTCGCCGACCTCGTCGACGTAGACCTCCACCGTCTCGCCGATCATGGGTGAGGCCCCCAGCTCGGCCCGGGGGATCCGGCCCTCGACCTCGCCGATGCGCACGGTGACGGCGTCGTCGCCGACGCGCTGGATGACACCCGAGACCACCTCGCCGGCCTTGACCGGCTGGGCGGACATCGCCTCGTAGAGGGCGAAGATCGGTCGATCGGGGCTGGCGCTCATGCTCCCTCCAGTGGCCGCGCGGGCGGCCGGTGTAGCACGACCGGGCCGCCGGGGTGAAGTCCCCCGCAGCGCGAAGGCGGCCCGGGGAGCTGACCACGTCAACTCGTTGAGACGGTTCAGGAAATCGGCGGCAGGCCCGCGGGGTCTCAGTACCGGGCGTTCTCGCGGCCCTCTTTGATGGCTTGCTGGCGCTCCCACAGGCTCTTCGCCCGGCGGGCCCGATCGGTGTCGTCGCGGACGGGCAGGGACGTCGGCATGGGGGGGGCCCGACGCAGCTCCTCGGCCTGGGCGATCGCGGCCGGCGGCCCGACGAAGCGGATGGTGGCTTCGAAGCGCCCCGCCATCCACACACACCGGCCGCCGTCCCCCCGGCGAACGAACGCGAGCTGCCCCTGCGCGCGCCCGACGTCCTGGATCTCGCCGCCATCCGGGCGCCAGTCCCGCATGATCACCCGGTCGAACCTGAGCGCCCAGCCCTCGGCGCCCGGGCCGGCCGCCTGGGCGCCGTCGACGCCGGCCAGCCACGACTCCCCCCCCGCGCGCAGGGGCTGGACGGCCGGCTGGCTGGCCGCCGGCGGCCCGGGGAGCTGGAAGCCCGTGCGCAGCCCGGTCTCCACCAGCCCACCCGTCTGCGGGGTCGTACATGCGCAGCGACCACGCGCCCAGGGTCTGGACGAGCAGGACCTCCCGGGGCAGCAGCGCCTCGCCGTCCACCTGGCCGGCGAGGGGCGTGGAGGGGATGAGCTTTCGAGGGTGGGGGCGCGGTCGCAGCCGCCCAGGGGCGCCTCGGATGCAGGCGCCGCGGAGCCGGGGGCGACCGTGGCGGGGGCGGCCGCCTCCTCCGTGACGTCCCCCTCGGCGGCCGAGGTCCGCTGCGCCTCGTCGTGGCCCGGCTGCAGCCGCCCACCAGGACGGCCCAGAGCGTCGTCACACAGAGAGCGGTGGTGCGGTGCATGGGTGACCTCCTCGCGCTACGGGGCCCGGACCGCCCCACCGGGGGAAAGTCACCCCGGGTCGCAGGCGACCAGCATCGCACACTGCCCCAGGTCGTCCAACGTGCAGCAGGCGAACGGGGCGGCCAGCGGCGCCATGCCGTCGCCGCCGCGGTCGGGGCAGCCGGCCTGGGTGGCCCCGGACCCCGGCTCGCCAGGCGGCCCGGCGGCGATCTCGGGGGGGATCGACGAGTCGGCCTGCCCGATCGGTGAACCGCACCACGCCGGCCCCCTGGGGGTCGATGACCCGGAGGACGGCCAGGGAAGGCCCGCCAGCGCCGCCGCCGGCCATCCCCCGGCAGCCGCCGTCGCCACCGCGCCCGCCGTCGCCGCGCCCGCCGTCCACCCGGCCGCCCCTGGCCACCGAGGGCGCCCGGCTGGCCCGCCGAGCCCGCGCCGCCCGCGCCGCCGCGCCGCCGCGCCGATGTCGAAGAACGTGTCGATCAGCACGACCTCGCCCACCACCTCGAGGCCGATGGACGCCCCGCCGCCCAGGGCGCCACCGCCAGGTTGCCGGCGCAGCCACTACCGCCACCGCCTGCCGCCGCCGCCGAGCACGCGGCCACCACCACCACCGCCGCCGCCGCCGCCGCCGCGCACGCCCGCCTGGCCATCGGCCGTGCGCTCGGGCAGCCACATGCCTGTCCCGGGCGCGAGCCGGCCCCGCGCCTGGCCGCCCGCCGTCGAGGCCCCGTGGGCGCCGGGGCGCCCGTCGACGCCGGGGCGCCCCGCCTGGCCGGCTGCTCCGCCGGGGCCGCCTGCGCCCCGAGCACGGCGTCGAGGGCCGCGCTCCCCATCACGCCGTCGGCGTTGCCGCGCGGGAGCCGCCCCCTCGCCGCCGGCCCCGCCGCGGGCGTCGGCGCACCGGGCGTTGCCGCCGAACGTGCCGCCGCAGCCCCGGCGAAGTCGCCCGGCGCGAAGCCCGGCGCCCCCGGCGTCGGGGTGCCGCCGATCCGCGCGCGCCGGCGAGGCCGTCGTCGGCGTCGCTCCCGGCGCCGGACGCGACGCGGACACCCTGGAGGACCAGCCCCTCACCACGCACGACGGCGGCGATGGAGCTCTGCCCGTCCGGGGCCGGGACCGCCACGATCTCCAGGTTGTCCAGCAGCGTGGTGCGCCCGTCGCCGTGGAACTGCACCACCAGGTGGTTGCCCGACAGCCGGGAGGGCTGCCGGCGGACATCGGCGCGTGGCCAGGCCCCCGTCAGCGGGTTGTACCGATAACCTCCATGAATTCGCACACCTGGCGGGATCTGGAGGGGCTGGTCGAGGGCGTCGTGCAGGCCCTGATCGAGGTAGATCGGGCGATCCTCGGCGACGGCCCGGTCGATGGCGAGCCGGATGGACCGCAGCGGCGCCTCGGCCGTCCCGGCGGCGCCGTCGTCCCCGCGCACCGACGACACGAAGATCGGCCCCACCCGATCGCCGTCGATCCCGTCGCAGTTGGCGTCGAAGAAGAGCGGATCGGGCTCATCCACCGCGTCGGGCCGGCACTCGCAGCCGTTGGCGGGATCGCCCTCGCCGTCCTGCCACGGGGGCGCGCGCAGGATGGTGCAGGCGCCGTCGGTGCAGCCGTGGGCCTCGACCGACGGCAGGGCGCAGCCCACGAAGTCGAAGTCCGGCGCGGGATCCGCTCGTCGACGGTGCCGTCGCAGTCGTCGTCGATCCGGTTGCAGGCCTCGGGCGAGGGGGCGAGGCTCGGCGTCGCAGCGGGTGCGGGCGGGGTTGGCCGCGTCGCAGACGCACGCCGTCGACCAGGCAGGCCCACGCCGACGGCGCACGCGCGGCCCAGGTCCTCGAAGGTCTCGTCGGCGCTCGCATCGCAGTGTCGTCGAGGCCGTTGCAGATCTCGTCCATGGGGGGGCCGGGCTCGGCGTTGCAGCGCACCTGGCCGCCCGGCAGGCAGACGGGCTCTCCCGCTGCCTCGCAGAGCTCACGCCCACGACGCACCGCTCGCCCTGGCCCGGGAAGCTCTCGTCGATGGCGCCATCGCAGTCGTCGTCGAGGCCGTCGCACTGCTCCTCGCCGGGGGCCGGCGGCTGGGCGTCGCAGGTCATGCGGCCGGCGGCGCAGACCAGGGTGCCGGCCCGCAGGCGGAACTGAGCCCGCCTCGCACGGCATCCCCAGGGTGTCGAAGCCCTCGTCCACCGTGCCATCGCAGTCGTCGTCGCGGCCGTCCCCGCACGTCTCGGCCACCGGATCGCCGGGCTGGGCGCTGCACGCCAGGGCCCCGTCGGCGTCGCAGACGCGCACGCCGTCGCGGGTGCAGCCCCCCGAGCCGGCGCTGCACGGCATGCCGACGCCCTCGAAGCCCTCGTCCACGCGGCCATCGCAGTCATCGTCGCGCCCGTTGCAGCGCTCTTCGGCCGGTACGCAGGGTGCGGCGTCCACCTCGGCATCGAGGGCGGCGTCCCGCGCGGCGTCCACCCCCGCGTCGTCCCCCGCCGCGTCCACGCGGCCCTGATCCGGGCCGAGGTCGGGGATCCGCGCGTCCTGCCCCCCATCCAGCTCCGGGGCCACCAGGCAGCCCACCCCCACGCAGGGCGAGTCCCCCGCGGCGTCACAGCCGGCCAGCGCGAGCAGCGCCAGCGCGCCCAACCACAGTCCCCTCCTCATCGAACCCTCCTCCTCCCTGGGCGGCGGTCATCGGCCCCCGGGCGTGCTATCGTGCGGCCATGGCCGCCATCGACATCCGCACCCTCCAGGCCCGGGACGCGGGCGCCGTCAGCGCCCTCGCCGATCGCCTTGTTGGCCTTGATTACTACCCCGTGGCGCTGGTCCATGACTACCTTTCCCGCGCGACCACCCCCCGGGCCACCACCGCGTACGTCGCGTGGGCCGGCGATCGGCTCGTGGGGTTCCGGTTCGCCTTCCCGCCCGGCCGCTGGAGCGAGGGCCGCGGCAAGGGCCTGACGCCCGAGCGCTGGCCCCACCCCCTCGCCTCCGCCGCCTACTTCCAGTCGTGCTTCGTGGATCGGGCGGTCATGGGCCAGGGCATCGGCCAGCGCCTCGCGCGCCGCGCCATCAGCGACCTGCGCCGCATCGGGGCCCGCTCCATCGTCGCCCACTCCTGGAAGGAGTCCCCCCACGACTCCTCGCGCCGCTACCTGCGCCGCCTCGGCTTCGTGGAGGTGGACGAGCACCCCGGCTACTGGGCCGAGGTGGACTACCTGTGCAGCGGGTGCGCGAAGCGGCCGTGCGTCTGCACGGCCCTGGAGATGGTGCTGGACCTGGAGGCGGCAGAAAACTCCTGAAAGATCAGGAGGTTTTCAGCCGAGGTTCGCCGCCACGAAGTCCCAGTTCACCAGGTTCCAGAACGCCGCGATGTAGGCGGGGCGGGCGTTGCGGTAGTCGACGTAGTAGGCGTGCTCCCAGACGTCGCAGGTCAGCAGGGGGGTCAGCCCGTCCGTCAGCGGGCAGCCGGCGTTGGCCGTCGTCACGATCTTGAGGGCGCCGGCGGCGTCCTTCACCAGCCAGGCCCAGCCCGAGCCGAACTGGCCGCCGGCGGCGACGCTGAACTGGGCCTTGAAGGCCTCGAACGAGCCGAAGGCGGCGTCGATGGCCGCCGCCACCTTGCCGGTGGGGGCGCCGCCGCCCTTGGGGCTGAGGCTGTTCCAGTAGAAGGTGTGGTTCCAGACCTGCGCGGCGTTGTTGAAGACGCCGCCGCTGGAGGTCTTCACGATCTCCTCCAGGGACTTGCCCTGGAGCGCCGGATCCGCAGCCACGAAGCCGTTGAGGTTGGTCACGTAGGCGGCGTGGTGCTTGCCGTAGTGGTAGTCGATGGTCTCGGCGGAGACATGGGGCGCCAGGGCATCGCGGGCGTAGGGCAGAGCGGGCAGCTCGAAAGACATGGGATCTCCTCGAATCGGTCGGGCGGGCGCCGCCGGGGCGGCAGGGTTCGCTGGAGTGGTTCCACACCCGGCGATCCCTGTCAACGCCTCGGGCGCCCGGGGGCGGGCCTCCCCGGGGACAGATGCGCCGGGCCGCCGGCAGGTCGCGCGGGCCCTCGCCTCCGGCCGGCCACCTCTGGCATGCTGCCGCCGTCCGTCCCGGAGAGCGCCCCATGACCGTGTCCATCTGGCAGGATCAGTCCCGCGACACCACCCCGCTCAGCGTCGACGTCGCCATCATCGGCGCCGGCATCGCCGGGTCCTCCACCGCCTTCTGGCTGCGCGACTCGGGCCTGTCCGTCGCGGTCATCGATCGGGGCGACGTGGCGTCGGGGGCCAGCGGCCGCAACGCCGGCTTCGTCACCTGCGGCTCGGTCGAGCACTTCAGCCGCCAGGCCGGCGCCCACGGCGAGCAGAAGGCCATCGATCTCTGGCGGATGAGCCAGGACAACCTGTCCCTCATCGAGCAGCACCTCATCGCCGACGGCCTCGACTGCGACTTCCGGCGGGGCGGCACCTGGTCCCTCGCGGGCAGCGAGCATGAGCTGGAGGAGCTGCGCAAGACCGCGGAACATTTGAAGAAACTGGGGGTCGCGGTCAGCGTGGCCGAGGCCGAGGAGGTCCACGGCCGGCTGCACGCCGAGGGCTTCTTCGGCGGCGTCCTCTACCACGACGACGGCGAGGTCCACCCGGCGAAGCTCGTCCGCGGCATCCTGGCCCGCAGCGGCGCCCAGGTGCTCACCCACCACGAGGTCCGCGGCCTGGAGCAGCGCAAGGACGGCATGCGCGTGCACACCCGCCTGCGCACCATCGACGCCGGCGTGGTGGTCCTGGCCACCAACGGCTACAGCGCCGATCTGCACCCCTGGTTCGCCGACAAGATCTACCCCACCCGCGGCCAGATCATCGTGACCGAGCCCGTGGCGCCGTTCCTGCCCGAGCCGTGCTACGCCAACTTCGTGCTGGACTACTTCCGCCAGCTCCCCGACGGCCGCGTCCTCATCGGCGGCTTTCGCCAGCTCGCCAAGGAGACGGAGGTCGGCACCGCCGACGTGGTCCACCCCGCCATCAACGCCGCGCTGGAGGCGTTCTTGCGGCGCCACTTCCCGGCGCTGGCCGACGCCCGCATCGACTACCGCTGGTCGGGCACGATGGGCTTCAGCATCGATGGCCTCCCCCTCATCGGCGCCCTCCCGGGCCGCACCGACCTGTACTGCGTCGCCGGCTTCACCGGCCACGGCATCGGCTGGGGCTTCAAGGCGGGGCAGCTCCTCGCCCGCCTGCTGCTGGAGGGCGAGGCCCCGCCCCACGTCTCGACCCGTCGGCTCTGACGCCTACCCGCGCAGCCGGTCCCGATCCGCCTTCTTCAGGCCCTCCACCACGCGATCCCAGGAGTGCTGGAGCAGGAAGCGCAGCTCATCAACGGGCACCGTGCCGTCGAGCAGGACGGTGTTCCAGTGGCGCTTGTCCATGTGGTAGCCCGGCGTGATGGCCGGGTAGGCGTGCCGCAGCGCCATGGCCCGGTCGGGCGCGCACTTCAGGTTCACCCGGGCGGGCTCCCCCTCCAGCGGCAGCAGCGCGAACATCCGCCCGCAGACCTTGTAGACCAGCACGTCCGGCCCGAACGGAAAGCTCTCCTCGGCGCCTGGCATCGCGGCCAGCGCACGGCGTACCTGCTCGAAGTCCATCTCTCCGACCCCTCGGCGATGTGCCGTCAGTCTCATCAACCCTGGGTGCCCTGTCCAGGCAGCTACTCCCCCGGCTGCCGATCGCGGCAGGGCCCCTCTTCGAGCGCGAACCCGAGGCAGGCCTGAAGCTCGCCCATGCGGGCCGCCTGGTAGAGGTGCCGCCGCACCTCGCCGTCGTGGATGCCCAGCGCCGGGTAGCGATCGGCGATGGCGAGCCAGAAGTGCATGGCCCGCCACTCCACGTCGATGAAGCGCCGCACCGCCGCCTGATCGCAGATCTGCTGCCAGACGCCGGGCTGCTCCGCGCGCAGCGCGCCCAGGTAGATCTGCAGGAAGAGGAAGAACGACACCGCGCCATCGCGACCAGAAACCCCAAGGATATCAAACTGATCGCCGAACGCAGCGTAGGTCGTCATGTCCATGACGTAGCAGTTGAGCTCCTCCAGGATGTCGAAGAAGCCCCGGCTGCCCTGCTCCCCCGTCAGGTACGTCCCCGCGTACAGGCTCGTGGAGTCGTCGGGCAGCCGGGCCCGGATGAGCGACCGCGCGGGCGTGGGGATGATGTCCACCGCGATCTGCTCATCCCCCCGGATGTAGTAGGTCGTGCGCCGCTGCCACTCGCCATGGTCGGCGTGGAAGCCATGGGCGCTCTCGTGCATCACCGTGGCCGCCGAGTCGAAGAACGTCGACCAGCCCGACGGATCGAGGAAGTCGAGGAAGGCCTGGGGCGTGTGCGTCAGGGCCTCGCCGCCGGGCCAGCGGATCTGGAGGGCCTGGCGCAGCGCCCCCACCGGATCCTGGCGGTAGCGCTGGCGCACCGGCGACAGGTCCGCGCCGTCGTTGAACGTCTCGCTGTAGCAGACGCGGCCCTCCGGCGCCGGCTCGGGATCCGGCGGCGGCGGGGGGGGCGGTGGCGGCGGGGGAGGGGGCTGCTCCTCGACGCCGGCGTCCTCCACCGGCGGCGGCCCGGCTCGACGCCGGCGTCCTGGGTCAGCGGCTCGCCCAGGCCGCCGATGCAGTCGAAGCGGCCGTCGCCTGGACCGCAGGTGGCCCTCCCTTGGCGCAGTCCCGCCCCCGCACCCGGCCCTCGCACCACACCAGCAGATCGCCATCGCACCGCCCCTCCGGCGGCACGCCGTCGCAGGCGTCCTCGCGCCCCTCGGGGCGGGGCTGGCCGGGATCGGCCGGCCGAAAGCCGCTGCCACCGCAGTAGTAGCCGCTCTCGTCGTTGACCCACCCGCAGCCCTGGTCACCGCAGGCGACCCGCTCCAGGCGATCCTCCAGGCAGAAGATCGCCTCGCCGCCCACGCAGACGCCCAGGTAGTCGATGTTCCCACAGCCGGGGGCGGTGTCGCCTCCCGGCCCCACCTGAGACCCGTCCGCCGGGGCGGCGGGGTCACACCCGACGAGCAGCGCCCCCAGCAACAGCCACTTCTGCACCGCGACACCTCCCTCGGGGAGGCCGCTTCGCACGGCCCGTGCCACGGCCGGGCGGCCGCCCTACAGCGGTACCCGGAGCCAGAGGCCGGCCTGGAGCAGGGGCGGGGGGATGTGGATGGCCGGCTGGCCGGGCACCTCGACGTCGGCGCTGAAGCGGAGCTCGCCGCCGCGCTCGCCGGCCAGGACCGCCACGAAGGGCTCCACGAAGAGGCGGCGGCGCACCGCCTGGGTGACGCCGAGCCGGACGGCGGCGGTCTTGTCGCTGAGGTTGGCGATGCCGGTGAGGGCGAAGGTGGTGTCATCCCACGTCCCCGGGGCCGCCAGGACGGCGTAGGCCGCCGCGTAGTGCCGGCCGACGTAGAACGCGTTGAAGTCGCCCTGGACGATGAGCCACGGGTGCAGCTCCGCGTCGGGATAGCCGGAATCATTGAAGAAATACTCGGCCCCGAGGGCGAAGAGATCGTCGTCGCCGTAGGCGATGGGCCACTCGACCCCGGCGACGACCTGGGGGATCCAGGCCTCATCGCGATCCTCGGCGGTGGGGAGCGTCAGGCTCGCCACGTCCAGCCGGCCCGTCCACCGCCGGGCGTGCCCGTGGGAGACCGCCGCCTCGGCGTACACATCCACGGGCCCGACCCCGGCTGACAGATCGGCGCCGAGGACGAGGGGCTCGCCGTCCCGGGTCGCGGCCATGATGGACAGCTCCGCCGGCCCCGCCACCGCCTGGAGCCGGGCCCCGCCCCCCAGCGCCCCCACGTGATCGGCGCCGTCCAGCCGACCCGCGAGCTGGAGGTTCCCCCCCACGGCCGTCCACGGCACGTCCACCCGCAGCAGCGGGACGCCCGTGCGCAGATCCGCCGGGGCGAGGGGATCGCGGCGATCCCGGTTGAGCACATCCGTCGGGTTCCAGATGCGGCCCGTCCCCCAGCGCAGGTGCTGGGCACCCAGCGTCATGAAGACGGCCCGCTCGATGTCGAACCGCAGCCAGAGCTCGTCGAGGACCGCCCCGTCCTCGCTCGCCGTCAGCGCGGCCAGGCTCGTCGGATCGGCGTCGCCCCGCTCGACGCTCGTGGGATCGTAGGCCAGCCGCCCGCTCGCGAACGCGCGCACCCGCTCCACCGGCCGGGCGTCCAGGAAGACGTCCAGCAGGTTGGGCATGCGCAGGGGCTGATCGGCGGCGTCGGTGTCCTGAAACACCAGCAAGTTCAAGCGGATCCACAAGCGCCCGCCGACCGTGAGGGGATCCTCCTCGAAGAGCGGCGTCGGCGCGGCGGCGGGCTGCGGCGCGGCGGGCGCGGCGGGCTCCTCGCCAAACAGCGCCGCCTCCCGATCCGCCGGGGCGGGCCGGCGGCGCTCGGCCTCGGCCGGCTCGCCGAACAGCGCGGCCTCGCGAGCCGCTCTCGTCGGGCGGGCCGGCGTGGCCCGCCGCGGGCAGGAGCAGGAGCAGGAGCAGGCACCGTGACAGCCACTTCATGCCGCCTGCGTAGACCAGCCCGCCGGCCCGCGCAAGCACCCGGTCGTTTCGGGTAGCTGGCCGTACGGCATCGTTGCGCAATCCGCTATAGCAACGTTGCAGTTTTCTTGTCGATGCTGCTAGTGCTAGCTTCTTGGAGGTTCCCGTGGCTGGCATGCCCGATGAAGAGGGACCGCAGGGCAATTCCGCCCGCGAACGAAAGGAGGGCCACCATGCCCCTACTGTTTCCCGTCATTGCCGGCCTGCTCGCCGGCGGAGTGTTCGGACACCGTCGGCCGGACGACGCTCGTCGGCTCGTCGCGGCGCTGGATCGCAGCGGCGCGACTCGCATCATCAACATGGCCGCTCTGACGGTGGTCCCTGTTGGTCACCCCATTGCCGCCGCGCTCAAGATCGTCGGCTGAGGAAAGGAGGTCGAAGATGCCTGTTGTACTGTTTGCGGCTGCCTTCATTGTGGGCGCCCGCCTTGTGGTCAAGCTGCAGGACCGCCGCTTGTGACCACATCGCTCGCCGAACTCGCCTCCCGCGCCCACGGCTTCGTCCGCGTGGTCGCGGGAGGCGACTCGCACTTCGAGGAAGGAGGCCCCATCTTGGGGCTCAGCCAGCCGGCGCCGTCGCTCGGCTGGCTGCGGTGTGATCCGCCGCGGCCACCACGGCTGCTGACCGCAGGCATGCCGGACACCAGCCGTTGGGCAGCGGTCGCGGACCGCGCCTACGAGGCTGCGACTCGTCGAACATGGTCAGGTAGCGTGCCAGCCGGGACAGAAGGCGTGGCGCTCCAGGTTCTGGTCGCATGGGCGGCGGTCGATGAGCTGCGTCGAAGCCCAGAGACTCCCCACGACCCTGCCAGGTCTCTCCGTCGACGGGAGGCAGGCCTGCTGCTCGCGACCCGACTGATCGCTCCCATTCCGGCATGGCTTTCCGTTCGGCGGAAGCTTGCAGAGTGGCTGCTGAATCTGGCCGAAGGCACCAGCCAGGAGGTGGGCGGGCACCTCCTCCTCCTCTTTGACGAGGACCCACCTGCGAACCGGTGGGGCCCGCCGGAGGTATCTGGATGGGCTCAAGCGGTTCTCGCCCTCGACCTCTATCGCCGCCGGAGTCCGCTGGCACCGTCCCGGGCGACACTGCATCAGGCGCTCCAGCGTGGGCTGTCCCGAGAGGCCATTCGAGACCTTGAACCCGAACTTGGTGCGCCGCCGGGCCCGTCGCCCGGCGGCCGAGAGCCGAGAGGAGAGCTTGAGTACTTCGTCCGGCGCTCCGTTCGACCGCTGACCCTGCTTGGCCCGTCTGGCTCTGGAAAGACCCGCCTTGCCAAGCAGATCCACGCCTGGCTGGGTCGTGAGAAGCCGTTTGTTCACGTCAACTGCCATGCGCTGTCGGCGAACCTGATCGAGGCCGAGTTGTTCGGAACCGAGCCCGGGTTTGCCACGGGCGTCAAGAAGAACCAGGGCGCGTTCGAGAGAGCGGGCGACGGTGTCCTGTTCCTCGACGAGATCGGCGACGCACCCGTCGAGCTGCTGGGCAAGCTCCTGACAGCGATCGAGGAGCGGCAGGCGTATCGGGTCGGGGTGCTTCGCCGGTTACGTTCGGCAAGCTTCGACTGGTGTTTGCGACTCATGCTGACCTCGAGGCGCGCGTACGCGAGGGGCTCTTCCGCGCAGACCTGCTTCATCGCATGGGGCGCATGTACCACTTGCCCGGCCTTGCCGAGCGAAGTGAGGAGGAGTTCCGTGACCTGGTCCGTCAGCTGTTTCGCGACGTCGCCCAGGGGCTTGAGGGTGAAGTCACCGTGGTGCATCCCCCATCCGAAGACCTAGTGGCATGGATGTACACGGAGCGGCAGCGTCTCTTCCCCGGCGAGGTCCGCAGCATCCGAAACGTGCTTGAGGAGGCCATTCTGGCGGTGGAGTGCAGAGGGGAGAATGCCATCAAGCGCCAGGATGTCGACGGGGCCGTCCATGCCGTGTCGAGTCGCCCCCGCTCGCCCGTAGAGCCTCTGCCACCTTCGGAGCGATTGGCGCGCTACGGGGAGCTGGTTCGGCAGGGCGTCAGCGACAACGACACACTCAGGAACGAGCTTGGCTATCCCGAGACCCCGGAGGGCCGCAAGTCATTTCGGGAGTGGAAGGCCCGTCACCGAGACATGATTGAAGTGGAGGAAGAGAATGAGTGATGAGAGTCCCCTGGAGCGCTTGACCGCCGCCACTGGAGCGGTCTTGGCAGTGTATGATCACCTGGTACGGTGCGCTCGAAGCAACGGTCAGACCCACCTTGCCGAGGAAGTCCAACGAGACCGCAGCCGCCTGGCGGGTGGCTTGCGCATCGCGGTCGTCGGTGCGTTCTCGTCCGGAAAGAGCACCTTTGTGAACGCCCTGATCGGGAGGAAGGTGCTACCCACGCGGGTTGAACCGACAACCGCAACGGTGACCGAGGTTCACAACGGCCCGGCCGGGACCGCCAGCGTCCGTTTGAAGACCGAGGATGAGATCCGGCGCGAGCAGGAGGAGGCGTGCAAGCGGAGGGAGGCGCTGGAGAGTCAGGCCGACCCGGACGCTCGTGAAGAGGAAGAGCTTCGCGCCCTGGAGTCGGTGGCACGGCTCGACCCTGACTTTCAGTATCCCGGAGGGCTGCCGGCTACCTTTCATCTGGATCGGGACGCGGACCGGGACGCCATCGAGCGCTTCCTGGCGGACGGGCCTGACTCCTGGGCTCCCTACGCCGAGCGTGTGACCCTCGAGATGCCCATGGACGAGCGGGCAGTGCCCGCGCGAGCCATCATCGTGGATACGCCCGGGTCGAACTCGCTCTCGCGCCTGCACCGAAACGCGACCTGGCGAGCGCTCATCGAGGCCGACTGTGTCATCTTCCTTGTCACGGCGAGGGCACCCTTCAGCGCGCACGATCGGGAACTGCTCAGCGACGTGCGTCGTGTCAGGCAGGAGAACGGTCTGAAGCAGGGCCTGCAGAACGACCGGTTTCTCTTTGTCGCCAACGCGATTGATGACGTGGAGGAGGAGGAGCGAGAGCGTGTCCGGGACTATCTCAAGGCACGTCTGATCGAGCTGGGTATTGAAGAGCCCCGGGTCGAACTGGCTTCCGCCCTGGTAGCCTGCCTGGCCCAGACCTGGGCCGCAGGTGAGCAGTTGTCAAAGCGTGAGCGCCGGCTGCTCATGGACTCGACCGACGACGAACCGGTACGCGGATGGGAGACTTCCGGTCTCGCCGGAGTCATGGATCGACTGTGGCGCACCGTCGGGCGCGAGGCGGCGCAGCATCTCCTCGATGATGCGCTGGTGAGGGCCGGACAGACATGTGACTTCCTGACGGAGGAGGTCAATGACCAGTTCAAGACGGTGAATGAGTCGGAGAAGGAAGCAAGGAGTGCTGCGGAGGAGGCTGAGCGCCTGTTGGCCAGAAAGCGTAGTCATCTCAAGACGATCGAGCGCGATGGCCAGGCGGTGGTCGGCCAGACGCTCGCGGAGTTCGGCGACCTGAGCGAACTTCGCGCTCTACTGGAGGAGATCGTCAGCAGCCACGCGCGGGACCGGGGCCTGCGAACGCGGGTGGAGGCGGAGGTTCGGTACTGGCTGAGTCGGCGCCTCCAAGATGTCGAGGTTCAGATCCAGGAGGCTGGCAGGCAGATTCAGGACATCGTGGCCCGCTGCCTCGACATGGACGAAGGCGGGGACGCCGTGTCGCTCCCCCGACTGCCGGAATTCACCTTCGACGTTCGGTTCGACCTTCCAGACCTCGGCGATCCTGATGGAGACGGCGTAGCTGCCCCGGCATCGATCGGCGCTGTGGTGGGTGGACTGATCGGTGGCCTTCTCGGGGGCCCAGTCGGTGCCGCACTGGGCGCTGGCCTTGGTGGTCTTGTCATGGGGTCGGCGAAGGCCAAGGCGGTCAAGGAGCGGTGGGAGTCCCAGATCGTCCGCCAGAGGAAGCTAGTCCGGCAGAATGTTGACGAACTTCAGTCGCCGTTCAATGACTACCTGCGACAGATTGAGAGCCGTCTTGTGAGGTGGGGGGTCGATCGTTTCGAAGGCCGGCTCGCCGACCTTCACGGGCGCTACGAACTTCGAGTCAAGCTCGCTCGTGAGGCGGCTGGTGACGCCGAGGTCGTCCGGCAGCGCTTGAACCAGCAACTTGACGAGCTCGCTCGGTGCGGCGGCCTTCGAGAGGATGCCCAGCAGAAGGTGGAGCGCCTCGGCCAGTTTCCGTGACGGTTTGCTTGCCTGACGGGCCCACAACCGCGCTACCGTGCTTGCGTCTGCGCGAATGATCGGAGTTGCCGTGCGCATCGACCGCCTCATGCTCCACGACTTCAAGAGCTTCCGAGCTGCGGAACTGAACCTGGGGTCGGTGACCCTGCTGGTGGGCGCCAACGCTTCTGGCAAGAGCAACGTCCGCGATGCGTTCCGCTTCTTGCACGGTGTCGGGCTGGGCTACTCGCTCGCCGAGGTCATCGGTGAGAAGTACGGCCCGGGCGGTCTGCTGGTCTGGCAAGGTATTCGAGGTGGGGGTAGAGAGATCGCGCGATTCGGTGCGAGCGGCTTTTCGCTGAAGGCCGACGGCCAGGATGGCGGGGCACTCTACACCTACCGGATCGAGGTCGAAATGCTCTCTGCCGGGACTGGCGTTCGCCTTGTGCAGGACCAGCCCCAGATTGCTGTCGAGAACGAGGTTCGGTGGCAGGCAGGCAGCACTCAAGTCCGCACGCTACCCAATGATCCGGACATCAAGGTCTGGCGCCAAGCGCTGCAGTCCTTCCGCTTCCTCGACCTGCATCCTGATGCGATGCGCCTGGCCAGCCAGCCTGGGCAGTACGTCCTGAATCCGGGCGTGATTCGCAACCCGGTCACATCCATCGTTCCTGCCCCGACGCCCGATGGTTTCTTGACCCTTGAAATCCATTGAAGGTGGTGGCATGGGCCGTTCTACCACAAACGTCTCCAAAACGGAGCGCCCATGGCCACCGCCCTCGATCTTGCACGTGGACCCGCGACCGTCAACACCCTCTTGAAGCCCATCGCGCGAGCGGCGCAGGCGCTCTGCGGCCAGGCGGCTGCCGGGGCGGGTCCGCGCGAGCTGGAGGAGGGGGTCTGGCGCGTCGTCCAGGCCCTCGGCCGGGGTCTCCTGGAGACCTGCATAGCGACCGCCTGCCGCGCCCGGGCCGAGGCGGACGTCGAGGCGCGAGGGCTGGAGCCCCGGGACGCGCGCTTCCGCCTCGACCAGGACTACCACGCCACCCAGATGAGCACCTTCGGGCCCATCCGCTTTCCCCTTTTCGCCTGGCGCGAGCGGCGTGGCGCCGCCACCATCACCCGCACGCCGGCCCGCGAGGCCCTGGTACCGCTGCATGGGCGCTGCCGCTCCACACCCGTCTGCCTCGAGTGGGAAGCCCGCCTCGGCAAGGACCTGCCCTTCCGCCGCGCCGCTGATGCCCTCTGCTTCTTCTCCCATGGCGCCGTCCGCGAGGAAGACACCACCCTCGCTGCTCACACCATCGCCGTCGGCGCTGCCATCCAGCGCCACTGGCTCTACCGCCCCGTCGACGACATCCGCCGCCTCCTCCAGGACCGCGCCACCCGGGATCGCACCACCGGGCGGCCCATCCTCTACCTCTCCCAGGACGCCCACTCGGAGCGCCGCTTCGTCGACGACACCTGGAACGCCGCCTGGAAGTCCATGAATGGATTGAGGATCTGGGCCATCGACCGTGCCACGGGCGAGACCATCCACCTGGGCGGCGAGTACACCTGGGGCGACTGCAACGTGGTCGCCGACACCATCAACGACCTCATCGAGCTGGGCATCCTGGCCAGGGACGGGGACTACGGCGGCGGCCTGCGCGCCGAGCTCGTCGTCGTCACCGATGGGCTGCCGTGGATCGAGAACCACGTCCTCGCGAAGCTGCCATGGGCACACCCGGTGCTGGACCTCTACCACGCGCTGCAGCACCTCGGAGACTTCGCCGCAGCACACAGCGGCGCGGGGACGCAGGCGGCGAGCCGCCTGTACCGCCGGTTTGCGAAGCAGTTGGTGCCCGAACGGCGGCGTCGGCCGAAGCCGGCCACCCCCCGCAAGGGCCACCAGAAGAGCAGGCGGCTCTACCCCAAGCGCGAGCGCCCGGTCGGCTCCATCTGGGCGCTGCTGCAGAGTCTGCACGCTGCCCAGGACGAGTTGACCGTTGACGGCCCCTCGGAGCCCCTCAACGCACTCATCGGCTACCTGGAGAACAACCTGTACCGCGGCGACTACGACGTCTGCCGGCAGCGCGGCTTCCAGCTCGGCTCGGGCGCCATGGAGTCCCTGCACCGCACGGCCGCCCAGGCCCGCCTGAAGCTCGCCGGCGCCCGCTGGACCGCACGCGCCAGCCTGGCAAGCGTCAACTTGAGACTCCTCGAGCTGGCCGGCCGATGGGATGAGTTCTGGGCTCATGATGGGATCGAGCGCGTACTCGACCAGGCCTTCAGGCTGGAGACTGCGTGACCGGGGAAAAGATCACTCCCCTGAATCCCCGAGGCGAGAACCTCTCATCTGTCGTTGAGATGCTCTGCAGGGAGCCCACTCGCAAGGAATCACTGCTGAGTTGGATTCGGGCGTTGACGCCGATGGATGCGAGCGATTTGATGTTCAAGCATGATCACTCGGGGCGCGTCCTGATGTACCTGGTGGAGCGCAGTGGGACCGAGATCTCCGCGGCGAGTGCCTCCGATGGCACGCTGCGCTTTCTCGCCATGGCTACCGCCCTGCTTGGGAAGGACAATGGTCAACTATTCTTCCTTGAGGAGTTTGACAACGGAATTCACCCAACGCGGTTGCACCTGTTGCTCCAGTTGTTCGAGCAGGCGACTCGCCAATCGGGCATCCAGGTCGTGGCGACGACCCACAACCCAGCCGTGCTCACCTTTCTCAGCGCGGACCAGCGGTCCCATACGGCCCTGGTCCTGCGTGAAGGTGACGAGTCACGCATTGTTCGGCTTCGCGACCTTCCTGACATCTCCAGGGTCCTTGAGTCTGAGGATCTCGGCCATCTGCTGGCGTCTGGCTGGCTTGATGACGCCGCCGCTCTCGATCCCGAGCTTCCGCGATGAAGGTCCTCGTCATCCCTGAAGACTTCCGCAAGGACCAGTATCTGCTGAAACCCATCGTGGAAGGGCTCCTTGAGGGTATCGGTGCGCGCGCTGTGGTTCGGATCTGCACCGATCCTCTCGGGGCGTGCGCGAAGCGCTTGAGTGGGAGCGAATTCGGCCCATCGTCAGCCGGTACCGCAGCATGTACCGCATCCTCCTCGTGGTCGACCGGGACGGAGACCTTCATCGCACCGCCAGCCTGGCAGCGCTGAACAGAAGGCTGATGGGCTGAATCCCCTTCGCGCTGGTGACGGCCCAGGCGGTCGAAGAGGTCGAGACCTGGACGCTGGCTGGCCTCGACCTGCCATCAGAGTGGCGCTTTAGGGACATTCGTGCTGACTGCAACCCAAAGGAGAACTGGTATCTGGATCTTGCCCGCCGCCGAGGTCTGCTCAGTGGCGCGGCAGAAGGCCGCGAGGTTCTTGGCCGACAGGCTGCCACTTCTGCCGGTCTGCGACGGATGAAGGCCCTCTGTCCCGAGCTGGCCGAGTTGGAGACTCGCCTGAGGGCCTGGACCGGAGTCCGGGGCCTCCTCCAGGCTTGAGCGCTCGAGGCGTACGGTGGCGGTGCCAAGACCCGCCGCGCTGCCGGTTGCCAGGGCGTCCGGGTTGGGGGCAGGCTGGCCGGGATCATGCGCGCAGAGGAGGGGAGGCATGCGAGGAGCGGTGGTGCTGGGGGTCCTGGCGCTGGCGGGCTGTGGCGAGGAGGGGGGGCGGGGCGCCGGCGGAGGGCAAGATCGTCGCCGCGCCGATCTGTCCGGGAGGCCGATGGTGCCCTGGTCGTCCGCCCACTGGGCCGGCTGGAGGGGCGGCAGGAGCGGCGCTTTCTGGCGGGTGATCCGGTTTCCTTCGATTTCGCGCCTTCCAGGCACGAAGGTGCGCATCGAGCTGGCGTCGCCGGACGGCGAGCTGATCCGTATCTGACGATCCTGGGCCCCATCCCGGGGGCGGAGTCGGCGGTGTTCGCCTACAACGATGACGCGTCGGCGGATGACTTCGGCAGCGCGCTGGAGGTGTCCGCCGAGCACTTCGGGGCCTTCGAGGTGGTGGCGGGGACCTACGGCATCCACCACCTGGGCCAGAAGAGCAGCGGGGATCTGGTCTTGAAGTTCACCTGCCTGGAGGCGTGCGAGCAGCCGCAGGTGCCGCTGGAGGCGCTGCTGCAAGGGGTCGATCAGGCGTCCCTGGAGGCGCTCCTGTCCCAGGCGGTGCCGGCGCTCTTCGTGGACGCGGACCTGACGCAGACGGTGCTGGCCCAGGTGGACGCGCTGCTGGATGGCACGGCCGAGGGGCCGTTCCCGGTGCTGCCGATGGCGGCGCTGACGGCGGGGCAGGCGCTCTTCGAGGCCCCGGACCACGCGGTGGATCCGCCGGCGCCGGTGACGTTCGTGCTGGAGGAGCTGCTGACGCGGGGCTGCACGCCCGAGCGCCCGGGGCTGGCGCCGGCCCATCCGTCGCTGCCGCCGGAGCTGACGCGGGGCTGGCCGGCGGACTGGAGCTTCGATGACTGCACGCTCCAGCGGGCCATCGACTTCGCCGAGGTCCTCAACAACCTGGCCCTCGACAACGGCTCGAAGGTGGTGGCCGGCGCGACGACCTACAGCTCGGTGGAGGATGTCTTCGTCGCGCTCATCGACAGCGGGCACCACGTGGTGGTGCAGAACAACCGCTACCTGGCCAACTTCCTGGGGCTGAACTACAACGGCGCCAGCGTCATCGCGCCGGTCTGGCTGGACACGGGCATCCCCACCGCCGACGGGACGCTGAAGATCCCGGCGCCCCACAGCCACCACACCGTCATCGTGGAGGGTCCGCTCGTGAACGCGACGCTCATGTACTACATGGGCACGTCGGGGGGCGTGAGCTTCCGCGTCCAGGATCAGAGCCTGCGCCCGGCCTGGGCGGGGGAGCGGACGCTCTACACCTACGACAGCGCCGTGGAGCCCGACGTGGTGGTGCAGCTCATGACCACCGCCGCGCGCCTGCGGCGTGTCTGGACCGAGCGCGGCCAGGGCCTGCCGGTGGGCGGCTACGGGCAGCTCGGCGTCTGCAACGACAGCACGGCCGTCCTGGAGTACGCGGCCGAGCAGAGCATCACGCTCTTCCCCCTGGCCCACCCGCCCGTCGAGGGCACCCCCGCCGACTCCATCGACGCCATCCTGGCCGCGTTGCCCAGTGATATCGCGGGGTTCGAGGCCGACGACGCCATCCGCCGGGCGCTCCTGTCCATCCCGGACGTGGCGGATCAGGTCCCCCACCTCGCCGCACAGCTGCAGGCCGCCGCGGCGGCGTCGCGCTGAGGCCGCCCCCGTAACCTCGGCGGCGGAGGCGGCGTACCCGCCGTCGCACACCACGCCGGAGGTTCCCATGCTGACCCGCGCTCTGATCGCCCTCGCCCTCGTCTTCCCCGTCGCCTGCCAGGCCAAGGACCTGACCCAGGCCCCGCCGGTGCCCCCCGACGCGAAGCTGGAGGGGGGCCTGCAGCTCGCCACCTTCGCCGGCGGCTGCTTCTGGTGCATGGAGGGGCCGTTCGAGAAGCTGGACGGGGTGATCGCGGTGGTGTCGGGCTTCACCGACGGCCCCGAGCCGAACCCCACCTACAGCCAGGTCTCGTCGGGGACGACGGGCCACACCGAGGCCATCCAGGTCACCTTCGATCCGAAGAAGATCAGCTACGAGAAGCTGGTGGAGACGTTCTGGCACAACATCGATCCCCCCGTGGAGAACCGGCAGTTCTGCGATGGCGGGACCCAGTACCGGACGGGCCTGTTCGTGCACGACGCGGCGCAGCGGGTGGTGGCGGAGGCGAGCCTGGCGAAGGTGAAGGCCCGGCTCAAGGCGCCCATCGTCACGCCCATCAAGGCGGCGACGACGTTCTACCCGGCCGAGAACTACCACCAGGACTTCTACAAGACCAACCCGGACCACTATCAGCGCTATCGGCTGGGGTGCGGGCGGGATGCGAGGCTGCGGGAGATCTGGGGGGAGGCGGCGTCCCACTGAGGCTGGCTGCCGGGCGTCGCCGCCCGGGGGCGGGGACGCCGGGCGGGGTCGGAGGGACGGCCGACCCCGCCCGGGGGGAAACCTGAAGAGTTGTGACTAGTTACAGGCGTTCGCCGCGCCCGGGGTGGGCAGCGTGGCGCGGAAGTCCTTGGCGTTGTCGTCGGTGTCGCCGCAGCGCGAGAGGCTCTCGTTGAGGCCGCTGTTGCTCTCGCGGTCGCTGGGGCTGTCACCCATGCCGGTACCGGGCATGGCGCCCTCATAGGCCAGGCCGTCCACCAGGGTGCCGTTGTAGACGATGCGGACGCCGTCGGGGCTGCCGTTCTGGATGCCGCCGGTCAGCACGCCGGTGGCCACGTCGGCGCCCAGGGTGCGCACCAGCTCACGGGCGCCGAGGACGAGGCGCTGGCCGGGCTGCAGGGCGGTGGCGACGTCGCCCAGGTCGTAGCGCATGTACACCGCGTCGGTGCCGCCGTTGACGAACTCCACGATGCAGCCGCGCAGGGGCAGGGTGGCCTCGCCGACGTTCTGGATCTCGAGGAACTCCTTGTCGTCGCGGCCGGGCTGGTCGTAGTCGATCTCGGTGATGGCCAGGGTGGTGCGGGCCGGGGCGGGGGCCTCGGTCTCACCGGCGTCGAGGCCCAGCTCCACGCGGGCGGCGTTCACGGCGGCGGTCAGGGTCTCGAGCTTGGGGCCCACGGCCAGCTCCTCGGGGGAGAAGCCGGTGAACTCCACGCTGCCGGTCCAGCGGCTCACGGCGTCGGGGGCGCGGCAGTTCCACTCGCTGCCCGCGCCGCGGGTGCAGGTGTAGGCGCCGCAGGTGTAGACGCGGCCATCCCAGGAGCAGCCGTTCATGTTGACCCGCGTCTGGGCGCAGGTGTTGTTGAGGCTGTGATCCACATCCCAGCTCTGGGAGAGCTCGGGGTCGGAGATCTGGGCCCAGTAGTTGCCCGAGATGTCGAGGGTGCCGTTGATGTGCCAGGCGTCGACCTGCATCAGGCCCTCGCCGTTCTCGAAGACGTTCGAGTTGCGGATGCGGGAGTCGGTGTGCAGCGAGTCGGCCCGCACCACCACGCCGGCGCCGTTGCCGCGGATGTTGCTGTCCTCGACGACGAGGAGCTGGGAGGCCAGCACGCGGATGGCGTCGCCCTGGTTGTCGCGGATGTCACAGCGGAAGAAGGCCGGATCCCGGGGGCGCCAGACGGGCAGCGACGGGGCGGGGCGGCTGGGGGCGGTGGCGGCGGGCATCACCGGGCAGGTGAAGCCGGGGTGCACGCCGGGGTTGGCCCCGGTCACCTCGACGCCCACGCCGTTCTGGGCCAGCGTGGTGTCGTGGAAGTAGGTGTCGGCCTCCTCGAACCAGGCGCCCACCTGGAACCCGCTGATCACGCTGCGGTTGACCTCGGTGCGGGTGGTGTGGCTGGCGCTGAAGCCGCGGCCGGCCTCGACGCCGTTGCCCCGGATGATGGCGTCCACCACGTCCACCTGGGCGCCCTCGAGCACCACGATGCCGTCGCGGACGGCCTCGATCTTCACCCGGCTCATGGCGTTGTCGGCGCTCTGGGCCTGGAAGCGCACGCCGGTGCCGCCGTGGTCGATGACGGTGTCGACGACGCTGTTGCTGCCGCCCACCGCGTCGATGCCGATGGCGGCCTTCTCGATGTAGACGTGGTTGAGGTTGTTGTCGTGGCCGTTGAGCACGAGGCCCTTCCAGCCGTCGCGCAGGGCGGTGAAGACCACCGGGTGCTCGGCGGTGCCCACGGCCTGGAGCTGGCCGTCCACCTGGAGGCCGACGTTGCCGAAGCCGCCCTCGCCCAGGAAGTTGCCCTTCACCGTGACGCCGGGGGCGATGGTGAGGATGGCGTCCTGCTCGACGACGGTGTTCTCGAGGAGCACCACCTCGCAGCGGCTCCACGTCTCGTCGCCGATCACGGTCTGGCCCTGGATGTAGCGGGTGCCGGGGGTGCAGGGGCGGTCGACGACGGGGCGGAGGCACTGAAAGTTGGTGCCCTCGCACTCGATGCCGATGTCGTAGGCGCCGTTGCCCGGGTCGTCCCAGGACGAGAAGATCACGAGGTACTCGCCATCCTGCTCGATGCGCAGGGCGGGCAGCTCGGCCTCGGTGCCGTGGTCGGTGTCGTCGGAGGCGGCGAGCCGCGGGCCCTTGTCGTCACCCTTGATGGGGCCGTAGACGGCCGCGATGGTGTCCAGCGGCGCGCCCGGGCGGGCGTCGAAGCTGCTCGCGCCGGCGCGGGTCTTCAGGCTCACCTGGACCTCGGCCCCGGCCTTCGCCTGGAAGGTGAAGCCATGCACGCGCATGCCCGGCTGGAAGGTGCCCTTGATGACGGAGCCCATGGGGATGTCGTCGATGATGTGGGCCTTCGAGACCATGTCGGCCTTGCCGTCCACGACCCGCAGGCCGTCGAGGGCGTCGAAGGACCGATCGTCCGTCCCGGCGTCGGTGCCGCAGCCGGTCAGGCCCATGCCCGCCGCCAGAATCCCCGTGCTCAGCGTCTTCCAGTTCATGTCGCGTCCCCTCTTCTCGATCCGTCGATCTGGGTCTCGGTTCTCGTTGGGCGGGCGTCCTTTCCCGCCGCGTCAACGAGGGCAACCTACCGCGCCACGGCCCCTCGACCATTGACCCGTCGCGCCACTCGAATGACGAAAAGCGCAAAAGTTTCGGGTAATTGATGCATCCCGCCAGATCTTGACCCATCGCGCCGCCGGGGCTGTGTCTGCTATGGTCGAGCCGCGCACTGCCCGGGGGGACGACATGCGCCGAGTGCTCATCGGGTCGCTGCTGGCGGCCCCGGCCTGGGCCGCGCCGCCAGCGGCCGACGTGGCGATCAAGCAGCGAGAGGCCGCCGCGCCGGTGGTGGCGGTGACGGTGGACTGGGCGGCCGCCCGGGCCGCCGCGGCGCCCGGCCTGCCGGAGAAGCTGCGGCCCGCCGTGGACGCCATCGCCCTGCCGGTGCTGCTGCCGCGCGACGCGGCCCTGCTGGCGGGGGCGCGCGTCGTGGCGGGGCCCGGCTGGTACGCGGCCTCCATGGACGCCGGCGGGGCGCAGGTGACGCTGCACGCCTTCGGCCGCGCCCACCTGCGCCCCGATCTGCTGGCCGAGCAGAAGGCCGCGGGCTTCGGCACCGGCGCGCCGCGCATCAGCCGCACCGAGGGCATCGTGTCGCTGGCCTTCGAGCGGTTCGGCGTCGCCTACACCCTCGATGTGGAGTGCCAGGCCCCCCTCACCGATCCGCGCTGCACCGACGGCCTCTTCATCATGGGCGTCCTCGACGATCTGGCCGTGCTCGGGGGGCGGCCATGAGAGCCCTCGTCCTGCTTCTGCTGGCGGCCGGCGCGGCGAATGCGCAAGAGTTTCGGTATGATCCGCCGGGGCAGCTCGTGGCGGGCAGCGGCCAGGGGCGGGTGGACGACCGCGTCTACGTGCCCGGCATGCGCTTCCCCATCGAGCAGGGGCCCGCCTTCGCCAACTCCCAGGTCTGGGGCCATGGCGGCCTCAACGGCCCCGGCGGCGGGCAGTGCGACGCCGCCAACTACGCCTACCCCTGGCGCGACAACTACTGCGAGACGCGGCAGTGGGACATGCCCCTCTGCCCGGCGGGGACGGGGCACCAGGGCCAGGACATCCGCCCGTCCACCTGCGAGAACCGGCGCCACCGCACCGTGGCGGCCGAGGATGGCGTGATCAGCAGCATCGGCACCTACTCGGTCTCGCTGATGGCCGACCGCGGGACGCTGCACCGCTACCTGCACATGGATCCGGCCTCGCTGGCGGTGCGCGAGGGGCAGCGGGTGCGGCGCGGCGATCCCATGGGCCTGGTCTCCAACGCCTTCGGCGACACCCCGACCACCATCCACCTGCACTACGACCTGCAGCAGAACGTCAACGGCATGGGCCGCGTGTTCGTGCCCACCTACCTGTCGCTGGTGCGCAGCTACGAGGAGCTGCTGGGGCGGCCGGCCGAGCCTTGCGGGGTGGTGCCGGCGGCGGGGGGCGTGGTGGACGACCAGGGGGCCTGCTTCCACGCCTTCGGCCCGCCGGCCACATGGCGGACGGCCGACGCGGGCAACGACGGGCGGCTGCACTGGACGTACGCCTGGGTCAACGCCACGCCGGGGAACTGGGCCCGCTTCGACCTGCACCTGGCGGCCGCGGGGCGCTACCGCGTCAGCGTCAACGCGGTCGCCGGCTTCAACGGCAGCCGCCGCGCCCTCTACCGGCTGCGCCACGGCGGCCAGGAGACCGACGTGGTGGTCGACCTCCAGGCCGGGGGGCCTTGGGTGGAGGTGGCCACCGTCGCCTTCGCCGCGGGGGGCGATCAGTGGCTGGAAGTCTATGACAACACGGGAGAAAACAGGGATCTGGAGCTGCAGATCGTGGCCGACGCCGTGCGCCTGACGCCCGACGCGCCCCCGCCGCCGCCCGACGCGGGCCTCCCCGCGGACGCGGGCGAGCCCGTCGACGGGGCGCTGGCCCCGGACGCGGCGCGGCCGGACGCGGCGCGACCGGACGCGGGCCGACCGGACGGGGGCCGGCCCGGTGGGGCCGACGCCGACGTGCGCCCCGATCCCGCCCGTCGCGACGCCGGGGATCCTCGCCCGGACGGGCAGGCGGACGGCGGCGACTTCCGGGTACCGGCCGCGCGCTTCGACGACGGGTGTCGCGCCCAGCCGGGGTCGCCGGGAGCGCCCGCGCTGCTGCTGCTGGCCCTGGCCGCGATCCGGCGCCGCCGTTGACTTGCCCGCGCCATCCGGTGAACCTGCCCCGGCGTGTGGCAGGAGGACCGACATGACCGGACGACTCGCGCTGCTGGCCCTGGCCCTGACGCTGCCGGGCTGCATCAAGTCCATGGCGGTCAACGCCATCGGCGACGGCCTCGCCAAGGGCGGCGGGGCCTACGCGCGCGACGACGACCCCGAGCTGGTGCGCGACGCGACGGCCTTCGGGCTCAAGACCATCGAGACGCTGCTGGACGCCGAGCCGGAGCACCTGGGCCTGCACCTGGCGGCGGCGCGGGGCTTCACCCAGTACGCCTTCGCGTTCCTGCAGTCCGAGGCCGACTACCTGGAGGCCACCGACTACACCCAGGCCGCGCACCTGCGCGGGCGCGCGAAGCGCATGTATGTGCGGGCCCGGGCCTACGGGCTGCGCGGCCTGTCGCTGCTGCTGGACGCCGACTTCGAGGCCCGGCTGCGGGCCGACGCCGGCAAGGCCCTGGCCGAGCTGGACGAGGAGGCGGTGGGGCTCTTGTACTGGACGGCGGCGTCGTGGGCCGCCGCGGTGGGTCTGGACAAGGACGACGCCGAGCTGGCCGCGGGGCTGGATCTGGTGGAGGCCATGATGAAGCGCGCCCTGGCCCTCGAGCCCGGCTACGAGGCGGGCGGCCTGCACGACTTCATGCTGGTCTGGGACGCCGGCCGGCCGAAGGCGGCCGGGGGCTCCATCGATCGGGCCCGGGCCCACATGGCGGCCTCGCTGGCGGCCTCCGACGGCCAGCGCGTCGCGCCGCTGGTGTCCTTCGCCGAGCAGGGGGCCGTGAAGCTCAAGGATCCCAAGGAGTTCCAGGCCCTCCTCCAGCGCGCCATCGCCTTCGACGTCGACCAGGCGCCCCGGTTCCGCATGGCGAACCTGGTGGCTCAGAAGCGCGCGCGCTGGCTCTTGTCCATCCAGGAAGATCTGTTCATCGAGTGATGCTGGTCATCGCGTGATCCGAAGGGAGTGCCTCCGTGACCCGACTGCTTGCCCTCTGCCTGCTGGCCCTGGCCGCCACCCCGGCGCTGGCGAAGACGAAGCTGAAGCTGGCCACCGTCGCCCCGAAGGGCTCCATCTTCCACACCGTGATGATGGAGCTGGGCGAGGCGTGGAAGACCGCCTCCAACGGCGACGTGGAGCTGAAGCTGTACCCCGGCGGCGTGGCCGGCGATGACAAAGACGTCATCCGCAAGGTGCGCCTGGGGACGATGCACGGCGGCCTGCTGACCGTGGCGGGCCTGGCCAGCGTCGACACCGCCATCCACAGCCTGCTGCTGCCCATGTTCTACGACTCCGACGCCGAGCTGGAGTACGTGATGGGCAAGCTGCAGCCCGAGCTGGACCGCATCTACGAGGAGAAGGGCTTCGTCGTCCTGAGCTACATCTCCGGGGGCTGGGTCCGCTTCTTCACCGTGGACGAGGGCTGCACCCCCGAGGCGCTCAGCGCCATGAAGCTCTTCGTCTTCGCCGACTCGCCCGTCGAAAAGCTGTGGAAGGACGCGGGGTTCAACCCCGTGCCCCTGCCGGTGACCGAGATCTCTACCGCCCTGCAGACCGGCCTGGTGACGGCGCTGCCGACCACCCCCCAGGCCGCCCTGCTCATGCAGTGGCAGAAGCATGTGCCCCATATGTGCGACTCGATCTGGGCCCCCATGGTGGGCGGCATCGTGGTGGGCAAGGAGGCCTGGGAGAAGATCGACGCCGGCCAGCGCGGGGCCCTGAAGGCCGCGGCGGTGGCCGCGGGGGAGAAGCTGCGGGCCGAGGCCAAGAAGAGCGAGGCCGACGCCATCGCCGCCATGAAGGAGCGGGGGCTGAAGCTGGTGCCGGTGGACGACGCCCTGAAGGCGGTCTGGAAGAAGCGCACCGAGGAGGCCTGGCCGAAGATCCGCGGCACCTTCACCTCGGAGGCCCTCTTCGATCAGGCCGTGGCCCTGCGCGACGCCTGGCGCAAGGGCGCCCGGTAGCCCGTCAGAACGCGACGCCCACGGTGGTGTGGGCCGCCGGCAGGACGCCCTCGATGCCTTCGCCCCCGGCCGTGTAGTGCAGGTACTGCACCCCCAGCCCCCCCGCGAGCACCAGCCAGTCGTGGATCCAGGTGTACCCGGCCAGGACGCGGCCGTAGCCGCCGAGGGCGGTCTCGGCGGGGCCGTCCCCGGCGCTCTCGACCTGGGCCAGCACGCCCCGGACGCCGGCCCACCACCCCGCCGGCGCCGTCGGATCGAGGAAGACGCGGACGCCCGCCTCGGCGCCCAGGCCCCGCACGTTGGCCGGCTCGCCGAAGGGCGCGTCGAAGAGGCGCAGGCTGGGCCCCAGGTAGACCGAGACGCGCTCGGCGACGGCGCGCTCGACCTGGACATGGACGAAGCCGAGGGCGGTCGTGAGCGGATCCACCTGGACGGTCCAGGCGGGGGCGAGCAGGGCGGCGGCGAGCAGCATCGGCGGTCCTTGCGCAGGGGGTGCGCCGGATTCTTCCATGGTTTCGCTGGCTTTGCACTGCTGCTGGCGGCCTGTGCCGCCCCGCCCGCGCCCCGCCCGGTGGCGACGGCGGAGCTGGTGGCGCTGCGGGCCGAGCTGACGGCGGTGGTGGCCGGCTGGTTCGCCGCCGACGGCCTGCGCCGCCCCGACGGCCACGCCTACACCATCGACGTGGCCCACCTGCTGGAGCACGCCGCGTGGGTGCAGGACGCCGCGCTGTATGGCCGGGTGCGGGCGACGGTGGACGCCCTCGTCCTCGACGACGCCGCCGATCCGTACACCCGGGGCTTCGTGGCCTGGCGCAGCTACGCCGACCGGCCGGACGCCTCGGGCACCACGGAGGACCTGCACCTGGCCCGGGCCCTGCGGGTGGGCGCGACCCGGCTGCGCCGCCCCGACGACGCCGCGCTGGCCGAGCGCCTGCTCGACGGCTACGCCCGCCACGCCTACATGGACCGGGGCGTCTGGCTCATCCGCAACTACTTCGCCTTCGAGACGCGGCACTTCGCCAACGACTCCTACCTGGTGGACTACGAGCCCGACCTGCTGGCCGAGGCGGGCCGCGCCGCCCTGGCCCGGCGCTCCACCGGGGTGGTGGTGGCCGCCTGGCGGCCGGTGGGCCTCGTCGACACGCTGCTGCAGCCCGATCTGGGCACCGTCATGCCCGACCTGGAGGTGGGGCCCTTCTCGCCCAACGACGTGATCCAGCTCAACAATGCGTGCGCCGTGGCCCTGGGGGTGGTGCGGCAGGCGCCGGCGGTGGCGTGGTCGGTGCTGCGGTTCGGGGCGCAGCGCTGGGACGGCCTCCAGCGGTACTACCGGGGGCGCGATGGCGAGCCGGCGGCGCCGCGCGCGGCGGATCTCTCGACGCGGACGTGCCTGCTGCGGCTGGCCGTGGCGCTGGATCACGGCCCCAGCGTCACGGCCTGGCTGCCCGAGCTGGTGGCGCCGTGGGCGCGGCTGCCCCGCGACGCGGAGCGGCGGCTGCACACCCTGGGCGAGGTGCTGCTGACGCTGGACGCGCTGATCGAGGCGCGGGCTCAGGCCGAGAAGGTCGCCACCAGCGCTCGGTAGTCGGCCACGATGCGCGCCTCGTCGGGGTGGCGGCCGGCCACGCAGATCGGGCGGCCGGCCACGTACACGTCGCGCACGGCCCGGGGGGTGGCGGCGAAGACCAGGGCGCCGCGCAGGCGCGGGATCGGCGCCGGCGAGGGCAGGCTCGGCCAGATCCAGCGTGATGAAGTCGGCGGGGCGCCGGGCGCCAGCGCGCCCACGGGCAGGCCGAGGGCGCGGCCGCCGTGGGTGGTGGCCATGGGCCAGAGCTGGTCGGCCACCTCGATGCGGCCGGCGGGGCCGGGGAGGCCGTGCCGCGCGAAGGGGACGCGGCGCTCCCGCAGGAGCCGCTCGTGCTCGTCGACGCGGCGGGCCTCCTGGAAGAGGTCGACGGTGGCCTGGCTGTCAGTGCCCAGGGCGATGGGCACGCCAGCCGCCCGCAGGGCCGACGCAGGCAGGAAGCCATCCCCCAGGTTGGCCTCGGTGGTGGGGCAGGCGCAGACCGTCACGCCGCGATCCGCGATGCGGGCGAGGGCGTCGTCTTCGAGGTGCGTCGCGTGCACGAGGGTGGTGCCGGGGCCGAGCGCGCCCAGCCGATCGAGGGCCGCCACCGGCTCGACGCCGTACTCGGCGCGGGCCTCGGAGAGCTCGGCGCGCTGCTCGCAAGCGTGCAAATGCAAAGGGAAATTCTCGGATCGGGCGTGGGCCGCGATGGCCGCGATCCAGGGCCCCGGCGCCGCCCGGATGCTGTGGGGGGCGAGGCCCACCGAGACCAGGGCGTCGTCGCGCCAGCGGGCGCGCAGGGCATCGGCGCGGGCCAGGAAGGTGGCCACGTCGGGCTCGACGAAGCGGCGCTGATCGGGGCGGGCGGGGCGACCGGCGCCGGCGCGGTGGTAGGCGACGCGCAGCAGCGCGATGCGCAGGCCCACGTCCCGGGCGGCCTGCACGACGCGGTCGGCCAGGGTGTCGGCGCCGTCGGGGCCATGGTGCAGGTAGTGGAACTCCCCCACGGTGGTGATGCCGGCGCGGGCCATCTCGGCGAACGCCATGCGCGCCACCACCTCCACCCCGTCGCCGTCGAGGGCCAGCGCCGCGCGGTACATGAGGTCGCGCCACGTCCAGAAGTCCTCCTCGGGGCGCGCGGGATCCAGGGACTCGGTGCGGCCGCGCAGGATGCGCTGGAAGGCGTGGCTGTGGGCGTTGACCAGGCCGGGCACGAGGGCCACATCGCCCAGGTCCAGCGCGTCGGGGTGGCCGGCCGGCTCGACGCCGCGGACGATGCCGCCCTCGACCACCAGGCAGGCGTCGGCGTGCACGGCGTCGGGCCCCAGGATGAGGGCGGCGCGCAACCTCTGGGCGGACATTCGGTTTCTCCCCGGGCGAGCCGATGGGCGCGGATGGTAGCATCGGGGCCACTCGGGGGAGGAGGCGATGATGCGACGCCTGGTGTGGCTGGTGGTGCTGGGGCTCTGGGCCTGTGACGATGGCGGCAGCGGGGACGATCCCCCCGAGGCCGACGGGGCGGTGGCCGACGCCGCCGGTGAGGACGCCGCTGGTGGGGACGCCGCGGGGCTCGACCTGGGCCGGCCCGACCTGGGCGGTACCGACCTGGGCCGGCCCGACCTGGGCGCGCCCGACGGCGGCTCGGCCTGTCCCGCCCCGCCGGCCGGCCCCGACGATGTGCGCCTGCCCGCCGGGCTGGTGCGCGGCCGTGTCGAGGACGGGGTGGGGCTCTTCCTCGGCATCCCCTTCGCCGCGCCGCCGGTGGGGGATCTGCGCTGGCGGCCGCCGGCCGATCCGGGCTGCCTGCCGGCCGATGGGCTGGACGCCTTCGCCTACGGCCCGAAGTGTCCGCAGCTCGACACCGACGGCAGCGCCATCGGCGAGGAGGACTGCCTCCAGCTCAACGTCTGGCGGCCCGTGGGGGCCGAGGGCCTGCCGGTCATGGTCTTCATCCACGGCGGCGGCAACGTCCAGGGCTCGGCCAGCCAGGGGGCGGCGGGCCAGATCCTGTACGACGGGGCCCGGCTGGCCCGGCCCTTCGGCGTGGTGGTGGTGACGATCCAGTACCGCCTCGGGGCCCTGGGCTGGCTGGTTCATGACAGCGTGGCGGCGGCCGACGGGCGGGTGGGCAACTACGCCCTGCTGGACGAGGTGGCCGCGCTCCGGTGGGTGCGTGAGCACATCGCGGCCTTCGGCGGTGATCCCGAAAAGGTCATGATCTTCGGCGAGTCGGCGGGGGCGGTGAACGTCTGCACGCTGGTCGCCAGCCCGCTCGCGGCCGGCCTGTTCCGGGCCAGCCTCATGGAGTCGGGGGCCTGCCTGCTGCCCGCGCCGGCCGACGTGGAGGCGGAGGGCCAGCGGCTGGTGGACGCGGCCTGCCCGGGGGCCGCCGACGTGGCCGGCTGCCTGCGGAGCAAGACGCCCGCCGAGCTGCTCGCGGCGGTGCCGCCCTCGGCGGGCGTCATCAGCCGGGGGACGGTGTTCCAGCCGTATCTCGACGGGGCGGTGCTGGCCGACCAGCCCGAGCGCGTCATCGCCGCCGGCCGCCACAACCGGGTGGCGTTCATCGCGGGGGCCAACGCCAACGAGACCGCCCAGTTCGTGCCCCCCATCCCGTCGGCTGCGGCCTACGAGGCGGCGGTGCGGCTGCAGTTCGGCGCCCTGGCGGGCCAGGTGCTGGCGGCGTACCCGGTCGACGACTTCGAGAGCCCCCGCGACGCCCTCATCCGCGTCACCTCCGAGGCCCGGTTCATCTGTCCGACCCGGCGCGCCGGCCGGGCCGCCGCCTCCCAGGGGCCGGCCTGGATGTATCACTTCACCCAGGCCCTCGAGAACGCGCCCCGCCTGCGGGCCCAGGGCGCCTACCACGGGCTGGAGCTGTTTTTCGTCTTTCAGAACACGGAGTTCGCGGGGTATCGCCCGACGGACGGCGAGCGCCGCCTGGCGGCCGCGATGGGGGGCTACTGGACGCGGTTCGCCGCCGATCTGGATCCGGGGGGCGATCCGGTCTGGCCGGCCTGGACCCCCGAGGGCACCGCCCATCTGCACCTGGGCGCCGACGCCATCGCGGCCGACAGCGCGCTCTACCAGGCCCGGTGCGACTTCTGGGACGCCCTCATCGACGCCGTGCCGTGATGGCCCGGGGCGGCGCTGGCCGCCGAGATTGACCGGCCGGGGCCCGGTCTGCTAGTCGAGGGGGGCTGGGTCGCGCAGTGTGGCCGCTGGGCAGGCGCCCGAGGAGCAGCGTTGAACGAGCCGATTCGCCTCCACCCCCTCAGCCCCCCACGGACGGTGCCCGCTCACATCCCCCGCCCGGACTATGTGATGAGCGGCCGGGTGCCGCCGCGGCCGCTGGGGGCCCACATCCACGATGCGGCGTCCATCGCCCGCATGCGCCGCGCGGGCAGCGTCGCGCGCCAGGTGCTCGACGTGGTGCTCGCCGCGGTCGCCCCCGGGGTCACGACCGACGAGCTGGATGCCCTGGCCCACCGCACCACCATCGAGCTGGGCGGCTATCCCAGCCCCCTGTTCTATCAGGGTTTTCCCAAGTCCATCTGCACCTCGGTCAACGAGGTGGTCTGCCATGGCATCCCCGATGGGCGCCGGCTGGTGGGGGGCGACATCCTCAACGTCGACGTCACGGTCTTCTACGACGGGGTCCATGGGGACTGCTCCGAGACGGTGTTCGTCGGGCGGGTGGACGACGAGTCCCGGCGCCTGGTCCGCGCCACGTTCGAGGCCACGTGGGCAGGCATCCGCACGGTGCGCCCCGGCCGGCGCATCAACGAGATCGGCAAGGCCATCGGCGAGGTCGCCCGCCGCCACCGGCTGGGCGTGGTGCGGCAGTTCGCCGGGCATGGCATCGGCGAGATGTTCCACATGCCGCCGCAGATCCTGCACTACTTCGATCGGCGGGCCATCCTGCGGATGGTGCCGGGCATGATCTTCACCATCGAGCCCATGCTGAACCTGGGCGACTGGCGGGCGCGGGTGCTGGAGGATGGCTGGACGGCGGTGACGGTGGATGGGCTGCGCAGCGCCCAGTTCGAGCACACCGTGCTGGTCACCGACGACGGCTTCGAGGTGCTCACCGGCGGCCCCCACGGCTTCTTCGAGGGGCAGTAGGGGCGGGGGTCCGCGTCAGCGGGCGACGGTGACCTCGAGGCCCGGGGCCCAGAACTTCTTGTCGTCGCCGTAGTACAGGTAGGCGCTGGAGGCCGGCGCCGTGAAGTGGCCGGGCACCAGGGCCACCAGGTCGATGGGCACCTCGACGCGGGCGCTGGGGGCCAGATCCCTGAAGTACAAGATGACCTCCCGGGGGCGCGTCTCGTAGAAGGCGATGATGCCCTTGTCCTTGAGCTCCTTGAGCTGCCAGGTCTGGAAGGTCAGGCCGCCGGGCAGGCCGACGCGGGCCAGCGTCATGGGCTGGCCCTGGGCGGTTCGGTTCTCCACCACGGCGGTCAGGCGCACGTTCTCGCCCATCTTCACGGTGTCGCGGGCGAGCGCGGTGGTGACGCCGACGGTCACGTCGGGCGCCGTGGCGGGGTTCTTGGCCCGGAACTCCACCGCGATGGAGTAGGGCAGCTTCGCCTCGCCCTTGTGGCGCAGCTCCACGGTGTTCTTCCCGGCCCGGAAGTGCTTGGAAAATGCAGTGAACTCAATGGGTTCGCGGCGACCGGCGGCGTAGTTGAAGGTGTCGACGGCCTCCCCGTTGACGACCAGCGTCACGCTGCCATCGCTGGGGGTCGCGCGGCTGGCGACGGCGTAGTCGGTCATGGCCTCGAGGGCCAGGACGGTGGCCTGGGTGGCACCCCACTGGCCGAAGCCGCTGCGGTTCTTCTGCAGCCACTCGACGGCCGTGCGCACGCGGTCCTCGTGGCCGCCCACCTTCATGAGGGCCATCATGGCGAGGGCGGTGGTCTCGATGTCCAGGTTCACGCCGGTGGAGCGGGTGATGCTGTGGTCGGCCCCGGTCCAGCGGCCGTCGGCCCCCTGGAGCCCGGCCAGCCGATCCACGGCCGCCTTCGCCTCGCCGGCGCGGCTGGGCAGGCCGGTGAGGGTGCTGGAGGCCAGGGCCAGCAGGTAGGGATCGCGGGTCTCGCGGGCCAGGGCGGCGCTCTTCTCCAGCTCGGGCTCGAAGCCGGCGGTGAGGCCGGCCTGGCTGATGGCGTACATGATGTAGGCGTCGGCCACCTGGGCGCTGGCGCGGCCGAAGCTGTCGAGGGCCTTGCTGTCCTGCTTGAAGCCGCCCTTGCCGTCGCGGCGCCCCTTCAAGAACGCCACGGTGCGGGCGATCATGGCGTCGTCGACGCCGCCGTAGACCCCCTTCATGTCGACGAACTCCAGCACCCCGTAGGCGGTCAGCGCCTCATGGGGCGGGGTGCTGCCGAACCACTCGTAGCCCTGGTCCTTCGTCTCGTAGCCCACCAGGCGCTTGTAGCCCTGATCGAGGAGCTGCTGGGTGCGGGCGATGAGGGCCGGATCGGCGACCTCGTGGGCCTGGAGGTACTTGAGCACCATCACGTTGGGGTAGTTGGAGCTGCTGGTCTGCTCGAAGCAGCCGCTCGGCTGGCGGATGAGGCCGTCGAGGCCGCCCACGAGGGTGGAGACCGGGCTGGGGTAGAGCTTGATGCTGCCCGCCACGGTGGCCGGATCGGCGTCGCCCAGGTCGATCTCGGTGAGGACGGTGTCGCTGAGGGTGCCGGCGCGCTCCTCGAGCTGGGGGAAGCCCAGGGGCGTCACGAGCACCTCGCGATCGAAGGCGTCGGCCAGGCCGCCAGCGTCGGCCTTGAACGAGACCGCGCTCTTGCCCTGGGTGCCGGTGACCTTGACGGGGTAGTAGAGCGACGAGCGGGCCTTGGCGGCCAGGGCCCCGTCGGGCAGCGCCACCTCGCCGGTGGGGGTCAGGAGGGCGCCGAAGCTGGCCTCCAGCGCCACCTTCAGGCTCTCGGGCTGCTCGTTGGTGAGGGTCAGGGGCAGCTCGATCGTGTCGCCCTGGCTGACCTCGAGGGGCAGCTTGACGGCCATGCTGAAGGGCAGCGAGCTGGCGATGACCTTCTCGGTGCGGCCGATCTGGCCGCCGCCGGCGCCCTCGGCGAACACCCGGAACGAGGTCACCGCGTCGGAGAGGTAGAACGTCACGGTGGCGCCGCCATCCTTGCCCGTGCGCACGGTGGGCGCCCAGTGGATGGTCTGGCGGAAGTCCGTGCGCGGACCCGTCTCGTCGCCGCGGTAGACGGGGGCCGGGAAGACGCGGACGGGGGCGAGGGCCAGGGCCTCCCCCGCGGCGAGGCGCTTGTTGCCCGCCCAGTCCTTGTCGGCCTTGGCGGCTTCCTCGGCGATCTCGACGGGCTCGTCGCGGGGGATGAGGTCGCGCAGCACCTCGTCGTCGGCGTCATCGGCGCGCCGCTCGCGGGCCGGCATCGGCCGGCGGCCGGGGCGGCGACGGCGATGGCCGCCACCTTGCGCGCCTCGGCCGGCTTCGCCTCCTTCTTCTTCGGCCCCCGATCGGCATTCGCCAGGGGCTCCTCGGCACGCTGGGCCGCCGCGCCCGCCAGCATGGCGCGCACCGCGCCCCGGGGCGCCCGGGGCGGCCCGAAGCCGACGCCCGGCGCCGAGGCCGCGGCCCTTGCCGCCGAGCTTCCCGATGCCGCCGAGGCCGATGCGGCCCTCGGCCACGCCACCACCGCCGCGGCCCACGCCGCGCAGGCCCAGGCCCCCGAAGCCCTCCGCCTCGCCGACCGCGTCGCCGAAGAGGGCGCCGTCGGCCTCGAGCACCGGCGGGGGCGGCTCGATCACCGGCTGCCACTCGAACCGGCGCCACCCCCGCGTCCCCATGAGCAGATCCATGGCGAGAGCGGATTTCTCTTCTTTTCGACCGAAGTAGAAGTTCGGCTCCTCCACCTCGCCTGGCACCTCGGGCTCGAGCAGCACCTTGCTGAGCAGGTGGCCCTTCTTGTCGTCGGCGAAGCTGATCACCGTGTCGTCGACCACCGCGACGGCCAGCTCGGCGGGCACCGGCTGCCCGGCGGCGTCGGTGGTGGTGACCTTCAAGGCCACCTGCTCGCGGGGGATGTAGCGCTCCTGATCGGGCTCGATCTTCACCGCCAGGCCGGCGCGCCGGTTGCGCATCACGATGCGCTCGGCCAGGGGCTCCAGCTTCTCGTCGAAGACGGTGACGCGCAGGATGCCCTGGGCGCGGGCGAGGGCGCCCTCGGGCTTGAGGTGCACGATGGCGGGGGCGGCGGGCACCGCCACGGCGGCGGCGTCCACGACCTGGTCGCGCAGGACGCCCGCCACCACCACCTGGGCCGCGCGCTGGAGCAGCGCACGGCGACCACCGTCTCGGCGCGCTGGCCGTCCAGGTCGTCAAACGCCCGCAGGGCGCAGCCCTCCTCGGCGGCGATGGGCAGCGCGTGGTGCTCCGTCACCCCCACCGGCTTCGTGATCTCGGCGTGGTAGGTGCGGCCGGTGTTGGGGGTGAACTCGAAGCGCCCGGAGGCCATTCTGTAGCTCTCGAAGGTGGCGACGGCGTTGCCCTTGTCGTCCACGATGCGCCTGGCCACGTCGGCGGGCTTCCCGATGGAGTTCTTCGCCTCGAAGTACAGCCGGGTCGGCAGGCCCTGGATCGGGGCGCCGCCCTCGGGGAAGAAGGCGAGCTGCACGGTCTTGAGGATGATGGGCACGCTCTTGCTGATGGACTCGGTGACGCCGCCATCGTCCACGAGGACGCTGAGCAGGGCGTCGCCGCGCTGCAGCTCGGCGGGCAGCTTGAACTTCACCATGCCGTTGCCATCGGCGTTGGTGGTCAGGGCGATGGGGGGCAGGGCTTCGCCATCCACCACGACCTGGGCGCGCAGGGGGTGGCTGGCCAGGGGCTCGCCGGTGGGGCGCTTGACCTCGATGGTGGCCGAGACCTCGTCCCCGGCCCCGTAGGCCTTGCGCACGAACTCCAGCGTCTTCTTGATGCGGGGCGCCTCGTAGCTCGACACGATGATGACCCGCTCGCCGCTGGTGCCATCGTCGGCCCGGGCCCGCACCTTGTACTCGCCGCCCTGGACCTCCTCGGGGAGCGTGAAGTCGTTGGTCGCGGTGCCGCCGCTCACGGCGACGCGTTTGGTGAGCACCACCGCCCCCTTCGGGCTGACCAGCTCGTAGGTCACGAAGGGGCTGGCGGCCCCGGCCAGGTCGCGGGTGGCCAGGTCCCAGGACTTGATCCAGATGTCCTCGCCCGGGGTGTACAGGGGCTTGTCCACCTGCACGTAGATGCGGTGGCCCTGCTGCCCCTCGAAGTACGTCTTCGCGGCGCCGGCCAGCTTCTCGAGGGCGGGCAGCGCGGGCAGCCGGGGGCTGGCGGGCGGCGCGGGCTCGGCCGGCACCGGCGGCTGCACCGTCTTCGCCTTCGGCGCGTCGGGCGCGGCGGCGGGCGCTTTGGCCACCGGCGCGGATCCGCCGCCGGGCTGGCTGGCGCCGGGGGGGGTGGCGTTGGTGCCGGGGGGGACGGGGCGCTCGCTGCCGCCGGGCTGGCAGGCGGCGAGGGCGAGGGCGACGAGGGCCGCGCTCCTGCGCATTTTCAAGACCTCCTGGCCAGTGGCCGGGCTCTCTCTTCGGTGTGGGGGCCTGCAACGGCCGGGGCGGTGGATGGGTCTATCGACCCCGCCCGGGCCGCCAGGTTCCCGACTCAGCCCCCCGCGACGAAGGCGGTCAGCCGCTCCACCCCCTCGACCAGCACGGCGGCGGGGGTGAGCAGGCTGACGACGATCTGGGTTCCGCGGGGAAAATCATAGAAAAATCCGGGCTGTACGAGGACGCCCGCGTCGAGCAGGCCCAGCGCCCACGCCTCGTCGTCCTGGGTGGCCGGCAGCGTGAGGACGGCGTACCAGCCGCCCTCCACCCGGCGGACTTCCACCGGCCGGCCCGCCGTCGCCGCGTACAGGTGGGCCAGGCTGGCGCGGGTGCGGCCATGGATGGCGTCGCCGACCCCGGCCGCGTCGGCCAGCAGCGCCGGCAGGGCGAGCTGCACGGGAGTGCCGATGGACAGGTAGGCGTCGGCGACGTAGGCCAGCCGGTCGAGCAGGGCGTCGGCGAAGGCCGGCGGCCCCCCCACCACCATCCAGCCGGCCTTCACCTGGGGCAGGCCGCACCGCTTGGACAGGCCATCGAGCACGATGACCGGCAGATCGAGCTGCGCGAGCGCGCTGGCGGCGGGGCCCGCGTGGGGGAAGCGGCGGAACACCTCGTCCACGATGACCGGCAGGCCCAGCCCGGCGAGGCGCGCCAGCTCGGCCGGCCGCAGGTACTGGCCCGTCGGGTTGTTGGGGCTCACCACCAGGAGGGCCCGGGTGCGCGGCGTCAGGGCGGCCCGCACGGCGGCCACGTCCACATGCCAGGCGCCATCCCAGGCCAGGGGGCAGGTGTGCAGGGCGACCCCCTCGAACCGGGCGAGGTGCTCGAAGAGCGGGTAGCCCGGCACCAGCGCCAGGACGGCATCGCCGGGATCGCAGAGCACCTTGAAGAGCAGGGCGTAGGCCTCGCTGGTGCTGGCGGTCAGGACCACGCGGTCGGCCGGGACCCCCTCCGCCGCCGCCACGGCAGCGCGGGCCTCGGGCAGACCCAGGGGATCGGGCCGGTAGATGCGCGCGTCGGCCGTCGCCCAGGCCGCCGCCAGCGCGTCCGCCGGCCAGGCCAGGCCGACCCGCGTCGGGTTGGAGGCCGTCAGATCCAGGACCGGCAGGCCCGCCGCGCGCCGCGCTCGCAGCACCGTGGTGAGCCGGTTCTCGCCCCCCTCCAGGTGCGTACGTGCCGAGAAGATCAAGGGTTTCTGCTCGACAGGCGCAGGCCGAACGCCTGGAAGGGCCCCCCGAGCGGGCCCGCCGGGACGGCGTGGAAGAGGCCGTCCCCCTGCGTCGAGCCGCAGCGCCGGGGGCCCTCCCAGTCCCGGGAGGCGGGGGGCAGGCGCCCCACTCCGGGGGTTCCTCCAGCAGATCCACGATGTCGCCGTCGTTCCCCGAGGCCACGCCCACCCAGACCGACGCCGCCTGCTGGAGCGCCTCGGCGCGGGCGGGATCGTCGGCGTCGGTGCAGCGCAGGGCGACCGCGATCCAGTCCTCGGGGCCCAGGCGCTCAGGGATGTTGAGCGAGGCCAGCAGGCCGTCGGGCCCGGCCGTGCAGCGCCAGTCGCCGGTGCGCCCGGCGCGCTCGGGGCAGGGGCCCCAGGCGGCCGTGCCTGCAGGCCCGACGGGCTCGCGGCCGATGCCCAGGTAGAGCTGGCAGACGCGCTGGATGTACAGGCCCACGTCCCCCGGCCCGGGGACGCAGCGCAGGCCGACGGTGAGGCGGTCCTCCTGGCCGTTCTCGAGGTCGGTGATCACGGCGGCCCATCGCCCTGCGCGCGACCAGCCGCACTGGATGTCGTTGGTGGGCGGCGGCCCGTCGACGAGGCAGGCGTCGAAGGCGGCGCGGTTGCCGACCCGGTCGCGGCTCCAGATGAGCGCCAGGTTGCAGGACGCCTCCATGAACTCGCCGCAGGCGCGGCCCTCGTCGATCTGGCCGTCGGCGTCGTCGTCGGCGCCGTTGCAGCGCTCGGGGGCGGGCCTGCGGCGTCCGGGGCCGCGTCGACGGGCGGGCGAGCGTCCACGGCATCGGAGGCGTCGCGGGGCATGGCGGCGTCGCGGGGCATGGCGGCGTCGCGGGGCATGGCGGCGTCCCGCGGGCGGGCATCCGGGGGTCGCGCCGCGTCCGCGGGTCCCGCGTCCCGGGGCGCGCCCACGTCGGCCCCCGCGTCGGGCGGCCGACCCAGGTCGGGCGCGCTCCCATCGCCGAAGCCCCCGGGCACGGCCGGGAACTCGCCCACACAGGCGGCCAGCAGGAGGGGCACACAGGCAGACAGGCAGCGCATCGGGGGCAGTCTACCAGAGGCTCGCGCCGCGCACCCGCCTGGCGGACACGGGCGCCTCTTTGGCGTTCAAGTATATGAAACGACGGTGGAATCCAGCGTTCAGGTCGCGGTGCAGGCTGCCGACCAGCCATGGCGGCGCGGCGTCGGAGGCCGCGGACCCGCGGGCCGGTTGCGGCGTCGGGAGGCCTTTGGCATGGTCCCGGCCATGGCACTCCTCGACGATCTCGCCGCCTGCCGCCTGCGGACCCATGCCCGCGCCCGGAGCGCGCGGACGGACGCCGCCGCCCACCGCGCCCTGGCCGACTACCTGGCCCCGGGGCTGGCCCAGGCCGAAGCCGGCGAGGGGTTCCTGGCCGCCTGGCCCGACGGCGGCGTGCGGGCCTACGTCCTCGGCTGGCGCGACCCCGAACCCTGGCATGGCCAGCCCGCCTGGATGGTGGCCCTGGACCACGACCCCGCCGACGCCGCCGGGGCCGCCTACGTCTGCGACGCCCTCGACGCCATGGGGCTCGATCCCGACTTCGAGGTGCAGCTCGATGTGGCCTTCACCCAGGTGCGCCGGCACCTGCTGGCGAGCGGCGTGGGCATCGACTCGGTGACCCAGGACGGCGTGCCGGCCGAGGCGCTGGCCCGGCTGGTGGCCGCGAAGGATCCGCCCACGGCCCCACCGCCGGGCCTGGACTTCGCGCCCCTGGCCGCGGCGCACGTCGACGCCGTCGTCGCGCTGCACCGCCGCCTGTTTCTGGAGAAGCCGCAGTTCTGCGCCTTTGGCGCCGAGCCTGCGTGGCTGGCGCGCTTCCACGATGAGCTCATGCGGGCGGTCGACGGGGGGCCGGGCTGCCGGGAGGTCGCGCTGCGGGGCGGCGAGGTGGTGGGATACTGGGGGGCCGACTTCAGCCACCAGGCGCTCTGGGGTCACCGGGCCGGCATGGCCGTGATGTTCGCTCCCGAGCTGCAGGGCCAGGGCCTCGCCTGGCGGGTCTACCGCCGCATGCTGGAGGCCCAGGTGGCCGCCGGGGTGGAGATCTTCCGGGGCGGGACGAGCCAGCCCGCGGTGATGGCCATCGGGCGCCTGCTGGGGCGTCGACCGCTGACGCTCTGGATGCGGCCGCGAGCCCGCACGTTCTTCGAGCCCGCCTGGTTCGCGCCGGCCCTCAGCGAGTGACGGTGCGCCGGTAGACGAGCAAAGCCGGGCGCGGCTCGAACCCGAGCGCCCGGTTCAGCGCGTACATCGGGTTGTCCTCTTCGTTCTCGGTGTCGACGACGCGCACCCCGCTCCGCCGGGCCTGGGCGATGGCCGCCAGCTTCAGGGCCGTGGCCACTCCGCGCCGCCGCCAGGCGGGCAGCACGGCCGTCAGGCCGGTGTGCAGGCGCTCGGGGTGGCTGGCCGAGCCCCACCCCGACGTCAGCCCGATCCAGGCGTCCCCCGCGCGGGCGATCTGCCAGGCGTCGGGGCGGGCCGACGGGCTGGAGGCGAAGTAGGCGGCCAGGGCGGCCAGGGGCTCGACCACCTGGGCCTCGGTGTCGGGGACGCCGCGGCCCAGGGCCCCGCGCAGGGCGTGCAGGCGTCGCAGGGCGTCGGGATCCCGGGCGAGCAGGTCGGTGAGGGCGTCCACCCGCACCCCCGCCGCCTCGGCGCGGGCCCGGGCGGCCGCGTGGGGCGCGGGATCGAAGCGCTCGACCTCGAGGGCCGAGACCGCCAGGCGCCGCGCCAGCTCGAAGCCCCGCCGCTCGACGAACCGCTGGGCGGCAGGGTGATCCTCGGCGACGTCCGTCACCACCGCCCGCGCCCGGGAGGCCGAGAGCCAGTCGGCCAGCTCGCCGGCGAGGGCCGTGCCGATGCCCAGGCCCCGCGCCGCCGGGGCGACGGCCAGGCTGACCCGGTAGTCCCCCGGCGCCTCGCCCTCCGCCAGCGACCAGCCCACGATGGCCTCGCCCTGCAGGGCCACGACGCGCCGGACGGGCCGGCTGCTCGCCACCCGCCGATCCCGCGCGGCCAGCTCCGCCCCGGTGACCCGCTGCTCGGGCCAGGTGGCGTTGCCGACGGCAGCGACCGCGTCATGATCGTCGGCCGCCAGCGGCCGCAGGCGTATGGTGCCCAGCGTCGAACCCCCCATCGGGGGGAGTCTCCCCAAGGCGGGCCGGCCTCGCAAGCCCTCAGGCACCGCCGAACCGCACCCACAGGTAGGCAACCGCGAGGCCGGTGAGGACGACGATGCTCAGGAGGCTGAACCCGAGCACGCCGCGGGAGGGCCGCGCGGCGGCGGGCACCTCGGCGCCGGTGATGGCCCGGTGGTTGAGGATGGCCAGGGCCGGCGCGGTGAGGAACGACAGCGTCGTGGCCAGATCCACCAGTTCTTTCAAGGACTTGAGGAAGTACAGGCAGATCAGCACGGAGCCGGCGCCGATGACCACGAGGCTGGCCCAGTACAGGCGGCGGCTGCCCTCCTCGCCCGACCAGGGGCGCTCGGCGTCCGTGAACCGGCGGGCGAGCACCGAGAGGGCCCGGGGGAAGCCGTCCACCACGGTGAAGGTCGTCGAGAACATGCACGCGAAGGCCGAGATGCTGATGAGGGGGCGGCTCCAGTCCCCGAGCGTCGAGACGTACAGCTCGATCACCTGAGCGGCGAAGCCGCCCGCCGTGGCCTGGAAGGGCACGCCACGGCCGTACATGACGCCGGCCCCCAGGATGACGAAGCACAGGGCCAGGGCCGCGGCTCCCCAGTAGCCCAGGTGGAAGTCGGCGAGCACGGCGCGGCGGGTGGGGGTCCGGCCCGTCTGCTCGCGGCGGGCCAGCGTCCACAGCGAGTGCCACACCGCCAGGTCGATGGCCGACGGCATCCAGCCCACGAGGGCGGCGGCGAAGAGCATGTCCCCCGCGCCGAACCCGGCCGCGGGCCACCAGGGGATGGCGCCCCAGTCGATGCGCGGCAGCGCCAGCACGGTGGCGGCCAGGGTCGACAGCGTCAGCACCAGAACCACCACCTTGTTGATGGCGTCCAGCCAGGCGTAGCGGCCGACGGCCAGCAGCCCGGCGCACAGGCCGATGAGCAGCGCGACGACCACGGCCGGCGACCAGGCGAGCCCGAAGAGCGCCTTGGCGAGGCCCGCGGTCAGCAGCGCGACGGCGGCCTGCACGGTGAACATCGTGCCGAGCGTGAGCACCAGGTAGACGCCCAGCGCGAGGCGGCCCTGCCGTCGGTAGCCCTCCAGCAGCGAGGTGCCGGTGGCGGCGGCGTACTCGGGGCCGAAGCGAAAGGCCGGGTACTTGAAGACGTTGGCGGCCACGATCAGGCCGACGAGCCCGAACCCATAGACCGCGCCCGCGCGGGTCGACTGCACCAGGTGGCTGACGCCGACGGCCGCTCCGGCCAGCAGCAGCCCCGGCCCCAGCGCGTTGAGGAAGCCCCCTCGCGACTCGCCCATGCTCAGCTCCGCGTGTGTGGAGGCCCCATTTCAGCACGGATCGCCAGGAGGCGCGACGATCGCCGGCAGAGCCGGGCCAGCAGGGCGTCGCCGCTGCCCTGGAGGCAGACGGGGCGGGCGTCGGCGCCCACGACCCCTCCGCCTGGAGCGCCTCCACCAGCCGATCGACGCGCTCGAGCTGCACCCCGCCCACGTCGGCGCGCAGGGCGCTGCCCTCCTTGAGCTCGAGCACGAAGAGGCGGCGCGCATCCGGGCGTGGGCTCGCCATGTCGACCACGGCGAAGTCGCCGCAGAAGCGCTGCTGGTGGCAGCGGTACAGCCACAGGGCGGTCTGGCGCTCCAGCAGGGTGCGGGCGAACTGGCGCTCCGGCCCGCTCAGCGCGAGTGCTTCGTTGAGGGCGAAGGCCTTCGCGCCCGAGAGCCCCGGGCGCGTCGAGAGGAGCTGGCGCAGATCCTGGCGGCTGGCGGCCCAGAGCGGCAGCCGGAGGCAGAGCAGGTCGCTCACGGCGCGGGCACCAGCTCCCCCGAGCGCCGGAAGCGGCGGGCCGCGGCCTGCATGCGCCGGCTCTGGCGGGCATCGAGCACCGGCAGGGCGTCGCCGCGCCGGTAGCTCATCAGGTTGCCCTGGACGTCGGAGTGCCGGGGGTTGTCGAAGAAGTGCCCCAGCTCGTGGGCCAGCACGGTGGGCCGCGCGTAGGCCGCCACGATGACCAGGTGCTTCACCCGGCCCCGCCCGTCGGCGCGCCGGCCGTACGGGCGCCAGTGCACCCCCTGCCGCAGCAGCGTCGGATCGTCCACGTCCCGCAGCGAAGCGACGATGAAGGCGTTGACGACGCCGCCCTGCAGGAACGCCCCCAGGGCGTTGCGATCGGCGCGATCTTCGAGCCGGGCGTTCGCCTCCGGCAGCCCCACCACCGCCTGGCGGACGAGCTGGACGCCGTGGTCGGCGAAGATGGCGTTGGCCTGGGCCAGCTGCGCGTCGAGCCAGGCCGCGTCGACCACGGGGGCCTCGCCGACGGTGGCGACGTGGAAGACCACGGGGAAGGTGACGGCCGGCTTCGCGCCCAGCAGGGCGAGCGTCAGCGGCAGGAGGATCGCGGCGCGCATCCGCGGATGGTACCGTCTCGGCGCGACCACGGCAGCGGTGTTCACCATGTTCGGGCGGCGAGCCCGGCGCATCCTGCGCCCCATGACCCCGCGGGACGTCCCCCGGGCGCTCGACATCATCCGGCGATTTTCAGAAGAAGATCATGAGGTTGCCCGCGAGGCCCTGGTCCGGGACGTGGCGGGCCAGCACGTGCTGGAGCGGGACGGCGAGGTGCTGGGCCTGACCGGCCTGCGGCCCATCGAGGGCACCGAAGGGGCCTGCTGGCTGTCGTGGACCTACCTGCACGACGCCGCCCGTGGGCAGGGCCTGGGCCGGCAGATGATGGAGGAGCTCTTCGTCCTGGTTTCGCCGCCAGGGCGGCCGCAAGGTCTTCGTGACCACCAGCGACATGCGCGTCGACGGGCGGCCCCGCTATGCCGCAGCCCTCAGGGCCTACCGCGCGGTGGGCTTCGTCGAGGAGGTCCGCCACCCCGACTACTACGCCCCTGATGACGGCCAGATCGTGCTGGGCCGGCGCCTGCGCCCGGCCCGACCGGTGACGCCCAGGCTGGATCACCGCGGGCTCGTGGTGACCGAGATCGACGAGATCGTCGAGACGGACGACGCCTGGTACCTGGACTGGCGCTTCGCCGAGGACGAGACCCCCGCCGCGCCCGCGGACGTGCGGCGCTGGTGCGAGACGGTGCACGCCCGGGGCGCGCGGTGCCTGTTCGTGGGCCTGCCCTCCGACGCCCCCGCCGCGCTGGAGCTGTTCGACCGCTCCGGCTTTCGCCGGGAGGGGCGCCTGGCGGACTTCTATGAAGACGGCGTGCACGAAGAGCGCTTCCGGCTCGACTTCCCCTGAGCGGCGCGGGACGTCAGCGCCGAGGCCGGCCCGCACGGCAGCCACCGCGAGGCTGTGGGGCACCACGACGTGGGCCACGGCACCCTCGACCGCAGCCAGCAGGATCGGGACGCCGGGGCGCAAGCCGACCCAACCGCCCGGACCGGGTTCGCGCTGCTGCCCAGCGGATGTCAGGCGTACCTGGACCGGGGCTCTCACACCGTCGTTGAGCAGGTCAACGGTGTCGCTCGGGACGCCAACGCGGCGGATGGTGGCGGTGACGACCCAGTCGGGCGCTGGCGATGCCGGCTGACTGACGTTGCCCACCTGGCTACCGAGGCGGGCCGTTCCACCGGCCCTGACAGCCGAAGCGTTTCCTGATGTCGATACTCATGGAGTTGATCGCGGTCGGACCGCCCTCCATTCGGGGAATCACCCACTCGTGCACCCCGATCTGCCCTCTCCAGTCGAAGGCGACGTATCCCGCGCGGTAGGTCTGGGAGCGCCTCAGCGGCTCGAACTTGCCTTCACCGAACCGCCAGAATTTCCCGGGCCGGAACTCGAAGAACCACACCCGCGCCAGGGTGCCGTCCATCTTGCGAATCTGGGTCGGTGGGAAGTCGGGCTCACGGCAGAGCGTGCCTGCAGTGCCGGTGCCCACGTCAATCTTGAGCAGCTCCGCGTCGGGCTCGGCCACGCCGAAGACCTCATAGACGATGTCGGGGTCCCACTGGTGGGCGATCAGGTCCTTGCCTCCGGTAGCTTCCATGGCGGACTCCCTGGGACTGCAGGCGCCCAGCAGCGCCAGGCAGAGCACGATGCGCGTCATTCGGAACCTCGGATGAGGAGGTCGTAGATGAAGACGAGGTTGTTGGGCATGAGCGGCGTCCTCCTGCGCCTCACAGAAGGGCTACTGGTGGTGGGGTGGGCGGCTGCCCTGGGCGAGGGGCTTCGGTGAAGCCAGTGGGGTGAGCCCAGCGGACATGGCACTCATCACCCTGCACCACGAACCACATCGTCCGGTTGGGAACCGAGATGCGCAGCCCGGCGATGCGTCCGTGCTCGTTGGCCAGCGGCCGAATCTCCGTGACCTCCCGTCCCACGAGGTCGGAGTAGTTTGGAAGTGTCGAGCAGTCTATGCGTCGCCACCTGCCATGCTCTTGGGCGTAGCGGTAGTTGTCTGGAGACAACGGTGCCTCGAAGGGGTCCTTCCAGGCGGCTTCCCGAACTCGAAGACTTTCACCATCTCCGGAGCCCTCAAGCAAGGCGGTGAAGCCCTCGCTTGTGAGTTCTACGGCCCCATCATCGGGCTCAATTTCACCATTGAACTCGTACAGAATCCTGGCGATGCCGGTCAACTTCGAGCCGACCACTTCATCAAGGCAGGAGAGAGAATGCACCATTGAACCACCCGTTGCTCTGTCCCCCTGGAAGGACTGTGACAAAGTCGCCGCTCGGCTTGGTGATGACCACGTCAGCACCTTGACGATAGAAGAGGAAATCGCTGCCGCCGCCGCCGTTGGGATTCCAGCTGCCTGCCTGGTCGGTGACGAAGCGGTAGCGGGCGGTCTGGAGGCCGGCGGTATCGTAGGTGACGACGTGGTCGGGGGCGTGGCCGGGGCCGTAGACGAAGACCTTGCGCAGGCGGAAGTCGGCGTCGTATTCGGCGACCGGGGTGAGGCCGCCCGCGTAGAGCCACCAGGTCCAGGGGCCGCCGTTGACGCGGCGGCCGATGCGCTCGTGCTGGGCGTTGGTGAGGTACTCGACGTCATCGCCGCCGAGGACGTCGTGGGCAGCGTTCGGCAAAACCCATGTTGTTTCAGTCGCTTGCGCGAAGCCCCACGGCCCCGTCGACGCGCCCGCGAGGGCCGGGAGGAATGCCAGGAGGAGGGCCAGTACCACGCGCATGCCGCCAGTGTCAGCGGCGCCCGCTGCGGGCGCAAGCGGGCTGCTCCCGACTCCCGCTGCACCAGAAGCTGCCTGGCCGCCGAGGCTGGGCTGGCGTGGGCCAGCCGATCACCGGAAGTCTGTGGCGGTTCAGCTCAAGGCTCAACCTCCTCAAGCTGCTCCGCCAGGACGCCGCAGCCCGCGAAATCAGTGCCCGAAACTCGAGCGGACACGAAGGTTGCACCTGCGACATCGGCCCCTCTGAAGCTGGCGTCGGTCAGGTCCGCTCCGTCAAAGTCCACCCGTCGGAGCACTGCCCCAGAGAAGTCGGCGTGCCGGAGCCTCGCGCCACGGAAACTGCAGTCGATGAACACGGCTCCTCGAAATGAGGCCAGGATGCAGTTCGCTCCGGCGAACGTGGTACTTGCCCCCTCAGTGCCTCGCAGGTCAGCATTCCGCATGGATGCCCCCTCGAATGACAGGCCGTCGAGCTTCGCCCCTGATAGGTCTGCGCGATGCCAGTCGACGGTTCTGAAGGCTCCTCGATCCAGGGTCTGAAGAGAAAAACCTAGTCCCTCCCCCGTTGTGCGACGGATCTCACTCATACCAGTCTACCAGTTCAACCATGATGTCGTCGAAGCTCCTAAGTGCGTTGCTCTTCGAAGCGTTGGACGCTGTGCCTGGTGTTGTTACGACGTCGACCCCAGCCTTCCTGGCAGCCATCACACGGTGGTGGCCGTCCACGACCATATCGCCGTCGACTTTCACCGGGAAGCGGCGGTCGAAGCCCTTCTCAGCCATTTCCGCGGCCAGTCGATCCACCTGTGGCCCGGATACAGCCCTCTGGGTCGGCCGTAGATTGCCGGGCGCTGCCTCTGGCACCGACTCACAGATTACCCTTGCGGCCTTCAGAGCGGCGCCTCGTTCCATTAGCAAGGCCAAGAACCTTGCGAGCACGGGCGCTGCGGCCCCAAAGCTCACGGCCAGCTCGAGCTCGGCAGCAGCGTTGACGTGGGCCTCCATGTCGACGGGCCCGCCGTGCTGCAACTCCAGAAGCTCCTGCTGCGCGCTGACCGAGACGCCCTCCATGTCGCCGCGCTTCTGTTGAAGTCCGCTTGGATCAACGAAGCGGACCGGATCCCCGCCCACGTAGGCGTAGAGGTTCGTGTCTCCGCCCGCGAAGTCGATGGGGTCTTTGGCCATCCAGCGGGCGGTGTGGGGGTCGTAGTCGCGGGCGCCGAAGCGGCCGAGGCGGGTGGTGGGGTCGTGGAGGCCGGCGGCGTAGCCGAAGGGGGTGAGGCTCTCGTCGATGCCGGGGGCGGCGCTGAGCAGGGTGCGGCGGCCGAAGGGGGTGTAGTCGTACGCGAGGACCCAGGCGCCGGCGTCGTCGACGAGGCCGAGGATGCTGCCTGCCTGGTCGGTGACGAAGCGGTAGCGGGCGGTCTGGAGGCCGGCGGCGTCGAAGGTGATGGACGTGGTCGGGGGCGTGGCCGGGGCCGTAGACGGAAGACCTTTCGCAGGAAGTCGGGGTCGTATTCGGCGACCGGGGTGTGTCGCTCGCGTAGAGCCACCAGGTCCAGGGCCGCCGTTGACGCGGCGGCCGATGCGCTGGTGCTGGGCGTTGCGTGATGTACTTCGACGTCATCGCTGCTGAGGACGTCGTGGGCAGCGTTCGGCGAAACCTTTTCCGTTTCAGTCGCTTGCGCGAAGCTCCGCGGGCCAGGTCGACGCGCCCGCGAGGGCCGAGGATAGCCAGGAGGAGGGCCAGAAGCACGCGCATGCCGCCAGTGTCGGCGGCGCCCGCTGCGGGCGCAAGCGGGTGGCTTCCGGAGAACCCGGGGCGGTTGACGACGCCGGGGGTCACCCTGGTCGGGCGTCAGTCGTCTTCCTTGTCGAATCGCTCAAGCGCCCAGTTGAACGACGGGTACCGAGCGGCTAGATCGGCCAACGAACCCCGAAAGGCGTCCGTTCTGTCGGTCGGTTCAAGCATCAGAGCGGGGAGGAACTCGGCCACATCGAGTATCCACGCCAACTCATTGTGGTCGACCTTCTCATACGCCATCGTGCGAAGCCCGATCAGTACCGCCTGAATGGCGGAGATCGCCTGGTGATGCTTGTTGGTTCGAATCATTTCGTTCCCTACTCGAAGACTACGTCCCAGATCGACTTGCCCTTCGAGCCTGGCGTCACCCGAATCGGGGGCAAGTCGTCGCCCCGTTGCGTGCCGTTCCAGATGCTTCGCCAACGGTCCATCTGCCGCTGACTGCTGGATACGTCGATAGCGTCCTTGGGGGAGCGGAGGCTCTCCAGCGGAAGAGCCCTCATCCCGACGGTCTTGCCGCTGACGTCGATCTCGGCCCAGATCGTCTTCATGCCCGCCTCGTGGGCCGCCTTGGAACGTCGCACGCCGTCGAGGATCTCGAATGTCTCGCCTGCTCCCTTTGGGGCATCGCAGACGATTCGGCGTACCGTTCCTCGGCCTTCCGACCACCTCGGGCCAGTCTCCAACCCCACTTGAGCACGCTGCCGACCACACCGGTCGCGGCGGCGAATGCGGCCTCTTCAGCGACGAAGCCTACGAATCGCTTGATGAGTCCGCCGATGACCCGCGCCGCTTCGGGGGCAGGTCCACGGTTGGCGAACATGTGGAAACCGGTTCGTGCTGTCGTAGCCCGCTCGTCCACCAGGTTGACCGATCCCCGCCCACGTAGGCGTACAGGTTTGTGTCCCCACCCGCGAAGTCGATGGGGTCTTTGGCCATCCACCGCGCGGTGTGGGGGTCGTAGTCGCGGGCGCCGAAGCGGACGAGGCGGGTGGTGGGGTCGTGGAGGCCGGCGGCGAAGCCGAAGGGGGTGAGGCTCTCGTCGATGCCGGGGCGGCGCTGAGCAGGTGCGGCGGCCGAAGGGGGTGTAGAAGTCGTACGCGAGACCCAGGCGCCGGCGTCGTCGACGAGGCCGAGGATGCTGCCTGCCTGGTCGGTGACGAAGCGGTAGCGGGCGGTCTGAGGCCGGCGGCGTCGTAGGTGACGACGTGGTCGGGGCGTGGCCGGGGCCGTAGACGAAGACCTTGCGCAGGCGGAAGTCGGCGTCGTATTCGGCGACCGGGGTGAGGCTGCCGTTTGGCGTAGAGCCACCAGGAACCAGGCCGCCGTTGACGCGGCGGCCGATGCCTGCGTTGGGCGCTGGTGACGTACTCGACGTCATCGCCGCCGAGGGCGTCGCGGGCGGCGTTCGGCGAAACCCATGTTGTTTCAGTCGCTTGCGCGAAGCTCCACGGCCCCGTCGACGCGCCCGCGAGCGCCGGGAGGATCGCCAGAAGGAGGGCCAGAACCACGCGCATGCCGCCAGTGTCAGCGGCGCCCGGTGCGGGCGCAAGCGGGCTGCTTCCGGAGAACCCCGGGCGGTTGACGGCTCCGCGGGGCATCCGGGTCAGCGTCATCGTTCAAGGCCTGGTCAGCTGAAACCTGGCTTCCGAGTGTGCGATGTCCCGAGAGGCCTCGCTCAGCATGAAGGCGACGCCGACCCTGACATCTACCTGCCCCGGAGCCACGGGGAAGTACGACTGAACATAGCTGCGCAGAGCGGCAACCGAGACCAGGGACATGTCCGCCACACTCAGCGCGGACAGCCGGGGGTCGCCTGCGCGGTCCAGGACGCTAACCAGTCGACCGACGAATCTCTCCCTGGTCGGGAAGCCGGCTGATTGAGGCAAGCCTTGGTGGTAGAGCTGGAGGAGCGCGTCCCTGCCTGCGCTACCGAGCTCATTCAGCCGAACCCAAGAAGCTCGCTGTTCCAGGCCATCCTGTCGGGACAGGTGGAAGATGATCTTCTCGGGGTAGGTCGCAGGCTCCTGAGCCACGAGCCTGTAGTAGGTGCCGATGACGTCGAAGCCATCGATGGCGTTCGGCGGGTAGCCGTCGGCGATGGCGAGAATGCGCAGGTACGGATGCGTGGAGCCCCCAGTCCAGAGCTTCAGGGCATGGATGGCTGCCAGCTTGTGCCTGGCCCAGACCTCGTCCAGGAACTCTGGACGGGGCGTCGGGTGGGAGCGGACTTCAATGAGCAAGTCATCAAGGGCGTCGGTCAGCTGGTTGTAGGTGGGCTGGGCGAGCAGAGGTTGGCGGGTACCCGTGCCCGCCTTGATGACTCCAATGGCGCCCTCGAGGTACTCGAAGCGAGCGACCGGGCAGAGCGCGACCTGCTGTCGCTCCGCGTCCGTCAGCTCACGTGTCCGTACCTGCCGTGCGAGGCCAAACTCCACCGCGCATCCGCAGTCGATGTTGTACGTGCAGATGTCGGAGTAGGCGAGGGCCACCCCGGCGTACAGCTCCAGCATCCCGACGACGAGAATGAGGCACGCTCTCGCGAAGCTACGGTGCATGGCGATTCACTCCGGTGGGGCGTGATTCGCAACCCGGTCACATCCATCGTTCCTGCCCCGACACCCGATGACTTCTTGACCCTTGAAATCCATTGAAGGTGGTGGCATGGGCCGTTCTACCACAAACGTCTCCAAAACGGAGCGCCCATGGCCACCGCCCTCGTTCTTGCACGTGGACCCGCGACCGTCAACACCCTCTTGAAGCCCATCGCGCGAGCGGCGCGGGCGCTCTGCGGCCAGGCGGCTGCCGGGGCGGGTCCGCGCGAGCTGGAGGAGGGGGTCTGGCGCGTCGTCCAGGCCCTCGGCCGAGCTCTCCTGGAGACCTGCATGGCGACCGCCTGCCGCGCCCGAGCCGAGGCGGACGTCGAGGCGCGAGGACTTGAGCCCCAGGACGTACGCTTCCGCCTCGACCAGGACTACCACGCCACCCAGATGAGCACCTTCGGGCCCATCCGCTTCCCCCTCTTCGCCTGGCGCGAGCGGCGCGGCGCCACGACCGTCACCCGCACGCCGGCCCGCGAGGCGCTGGTACCGCTGCATGGGCGCTGCCGCTCCACACCCCTCTGCCTCGAGTGGGAAGCCCGCCTCGGCAAGGACCTGCCCTTCCGCCGCGCCGCTGATGCCCTCTGCTTCTTCTCCCATGGCGCCGTCCGCGAGGAAGACACCACCCTCGCTGCTCACACCATCGCCGTCGGCGCTGCCATCCAGCGCCACTGGCTCTACCGCTCTGTCGATGACATCTGCCGCCTCCCCAGGACCGCGCCACCCGGGATCGCACCACCGGGCGGCCCATCCTCTACCTCTCCCAGGACGCCCACTCGGAGCGCCGGTTGTCGACGAGACCTGGAACGCCACCTGGAAGTCCATGAATGGATTGAGGATCTGGGCCATCGACCGCGCCGCCACGGGCGAGACCATCCACCTGGGCGGCGAGTACACCTGGGGCGACTGCAACGTGGTCGCCGACACCATCGACGACCTCATCGAGCTGGGCATCCTGGCCAGGGATGGGGACTACGGCGGCGGCCTGCGCGCCGAGCTCGTCGTCGTCACCGATGGACTGCCGTGGATCGAGAACCATTGCTCGCGAAGCTGCCATGGGCACACCCGGTGCTGGACCTGTACCACGCTGCTGCACCTCCGGAGACTTCGCCGCGGCACACAGCGGCGCGGGAACGCAGGCGGCGAGCCGCCTGTACCGCCGGTTCGCGAAGCAGCTCGTCCCCGAAGGGCGGCGTCGGCCGAGCCGGCCGCTCCTCGCTGGGCCACAAGAAGAGCAGGCGGATCTACCCCAGGCGCGAGCGCCCGGTCGGCTCCATCTGGGCGCTGCTGCAGGGTCTGTACGCTGCCCGGAGCGAGTTGACCGCCGACGGCCCCTCAGGCCCTCAACGCGCTCATCGGCTACCTGGAGAACAACCTCTACGCGGCGACTACGACGCCTGCCGGCAGCGCGGCTTCCAGCTCGGCTCGGGCGCCATGGAGTCGCTGCACCGCACGGCCGCCCAGGCCCGCCTGAAGCTCGCCGGCGCCCGCTGGACCACCCGCGCCAGCCTCGCAAGCGTCAACTTGAAGACTCCTCGAGCTGGCCGGCCGATGGGATGAGTTCTGGGCTCATGATGGGATCGAGCGCGTACTTGACCAGGCCTTCAAGCTGGAGACTGCGTGACCGGGAAAAGATCACTCCCCCGAACGTCGGACGAAGACCGTTGAGAATGGCCGTAGCTGGAGGAGGGAACGAGCATCTATGCGGCCTGGAGGCCTAACCGATCACGGGCGCCCCGGGTGGGGGCAGGCGGAGTGTCAACGGCAAGGTCCCCGCCCGCGCAGGGATGGCCCGCGATTGCAGAATCACGGCCCGGTTGCCACACAGGTCCCCCCGCCCACGCGGGGATGGCCCGTTGAGTGCGAGATTGCCAAGATCCGCTTGAAGGGTCCCCCCGCCCACGCGGGGATGGCCCGTGGCTGACCGCCAAGTCGGGCGGCAAGCTCGCGGTCCCCCTGCCCCGCGGGGATGGCCCCTCGTCGGTGGTGAGCTCCGAAGACGCGCGTCCGGGTCCCCGCCCACGCGGGGATGGCCCGCTCATCAGGAACGCCAAAACTTTGGGAAATCGGGTCCCCCCGCCCACGCGGGGATGGCCCCACGCTGGTCCTGAGCCTAGGCGAGCGCCTGGGAGTCCCCCCGCCCACGCGGGGATGGCCCCATCCCCGCCGATTCCGTGGTCGCGAGGTTGACGGTCCCCCCGCCCACGCGGGGATGGCCCGGTGTTGCACTCACCGATCGTGGCATCGGCGAAGGTCCCCGCCCACGCGGGGATGGCCCGACAGGGAAGCCCGCGGCGTCGGATGATGCAAAGGTCCCCCGCCCACGCGGGGATGGCCCGTACAGAAGGTGCTGGCATGCGTCAGTGGGAAGGTCCCCCCGCCCACGCGGGGATGGCCCGTCGAGGAGATCCGCCTTGCCCGGGTGGGTCCCCCACCCACGCGGGTTCACCTGAGCCCAGGGCCAGCCACGCCCCCTACCTCGCCAGCCCCCGCAGCTTCTCCGGGTTGCGGACGACGTGCACCGCGTAGATCAGCGCCCCATCCGTCTCGATCAGGATGGCCGTCTCCACGGCCTCGTCCCGCCGGAGGATCACCGCTGGCCAGCCATTGAGCTGCCGGAGCTCCGGCTGCAGGCCCCGGCTGTCGGGCTTGCGGGCGAGGCCCTGGAAGAGGCGGGCGACGTGCAGGCGGCCGCGCACGACGCGGCGGGCGGCGCGGACGTGGCCGCCGCTGTCGGTCCAGGCGGTGGCGTCTTCGGCGAGCAGGGCTTGCAGCGGGGCGAGGTCGCCGGCCTGGGTGGCCATGAGGAAGCGAAGGAGGAGGGCCTGGTGCTGGTCGCGGGTGGGGGCGTAGCGGGGGCGGGCGGCGCGCAGGTGGGCGTCGGCGCGGTGGGCGAGCTGCCGGATGGCGGCTTCGCTGCGGTCGAGCGTCCGGGCGACGGCGGCGTAGTCCAGGTCGAAGACGCGGCGCAGCAGGAAGACGGCCCGCTCAAGGGGCGAGAGGCGCTCGAGCAGGAGCAGGAAGGCCATGGAGACGGTGTCGGGGTCGACGTCGGCGTCGGTGGTGGCGAGGGGCTCGGGGAGCCAGGGGCCGACGTAGGTCTCGCGGCGGACGCGGGCGGACTTCTGGTGGTCGAGGCAGAGTCGCGTGACGGTGGTGGTGAGCCAGGCGGCGGGCTGGCGGATGTCATCGACGGTGCGCCAGCGCAGCCAGGCCTCCTGCACGATGTCTTCGGCGTCGGCGGCGCTGCCCAGCAGCCGGTAGGCCAGGGCGAGGCAGCGGCGGCGCTGGTCCTCGAAGGCGGCGTCGGGCATGGGCCCCCCGTGCGGTGCTGCGCGGGCATCGTGCCGGCGGGGCGGCCGCGGGTTCAAGGGCGCGCCGGGCTGGCGGGCGGCTTCAGCCATGGTCGTCCCGGGGGAGCAGGCAGACGACGTGGCTCGAGAAGCCGTCCTCCGTGGCGCCGACGGCGTGGTTGAAGCGGGCGCGGAAGTTCTCCCAGGCGATGGCGGCCGTCAGCTCGATGACGCCGGGGACGCCCAGCGCCTCCCGCAGCCGGGCGAAGACGGCGGCGTCGGGGGTGGCGGGCGTCTCGGTCATCTGCACGGCGTAGGCGAGGGCGTCGCGTTCGAGGGCCGTAAACCCCTGTTCTTCTTTGAAGAACGGCAGGGCGCGCAGCTCGGCCTCGGTGACGCCGCGGTCGACGGCGAGGGCCTCGCCGATGTCGATGCAGAAGCGGCAGCCGACGAGGGAGGCCACCTTGACCATGACCAGGTGCTTCAGCCGGTCCTCCACCGCGTGGGCGCGCTCGAAGGCGAGCTCGAAGCCCCCGGTGGCGGCCAGGATGGCGCGGTGGTGGGCCATGATGGCCACGGGGGTGGGGACGCGGCCCAGCCGCCGGCGCGCGGCGCGGTAGGCGAGGCGGACGAAGAGCCCGGCACCCCGGGCGGGACGTGGTTCGAGGTGTGCCATGCCGTCATGACGAGGTGGCCACCCCGGCTGTGACATGGCCCACGCCTCAGGGCACCACGGTCACACGATCCAGCGCGGGCCCGGG
>JAWKQS010000023.1:0-132358 GCA_041389985.1 bacterium | reverse complement strand
GTTGGCGAGACGCGGGCAGGTGTCGTCGGCGTCGGGGATCCCGTCCCCATCGACGTCGGGATCGCAGGCGTCGCCGATCCGGTCGCCATCCAGGTCGCGCTGCTCGGGATCGGGCAGGCCGGGGCAGGTGTCGACGCCGTCGGCCACCCCGTCGCCGTCCACGTCGCCGTCGCAGGCGTCCCCCACGCCGTCGCCGTCGGCGTCGGCCTGATCGGGGTTGACCAGGCGCGGACAGACGTCCTCCGCGTCGGGCACGCCGTCGCCGTCCACGTCGGCGTCGCAGGCGTCCCCCACGCCGTCGGCGTCCTGGTCGGCCTGGCCGGCGTCGGCCTGGTCGGGGCAGCCGTCCTCGCCGTTGGGCACGCCGTCGCCATCCCGGTCGTCGTCGCAGGCGTCGCCCACCCCGTCGCGGTCCAGATCGCGCTGGCCGGAGTCGGCGTCGCGGGGGCAGACGTCCGTCCGATCCAGCACGTCGTCGCCATCCTGGTCGTCGTCGCACACATCCCCGACGCCGTCGCCGTCCAGGTCGCCCTGGTCGGGGTTGGGCGTCATCGGGCAGTTGTCGTCGGGGCGCACCACGCCGTCGCGATCGGGATCCTGATCCTCTTCGCAGGCCAGGTCGCCGGGGTTGGCGCGGGCCGCTCCCGGACAGATTTCCTCAGGGTTGACGGCATCTTGCGGGCCAGCGACGTCGCAGATGTCGCCCAGGCCGTCCCCATCCTGGTCGGCCTGGTCGGGGTTGGGGAGCAGGGCGCAGTTGTCCAGGGCTGCGGGGATGCCGTCGGCGTCTTCGTCGCCGACGCAGGCCGCGTCGCAGGGGCCCCAGACGCCGCCGCGCAGGCCGAGGCGCCACAGGCCGGGCACGCCGGTGTTCTCGCCCTGGCAGTACCCGCCCGGCAGCGGCAGCGGGGAGTCGACGCCCAGGATGCCCGCGCGTCCCGCCGGATCGTCGGCGGCCCCCTGGGCCCAGCCGCAGGCGGCGTAGCGCAGCTCCACCTGGAGCTCGCCGTCGGCCACGTCGCCGTGCTGGGTCAGGAGGGCCTGGAAGCTGTTGGGGGCGTCGCCGCCCTGGGCGGGCAGCGTGCGGTGCCAGGTGACGAGCAGCCAGCCGTCGCCCGAGGCCAGGTACAGGGTGTCGGGGGCGTCGGCCGCGTCGGCCCAGCACGCCGCGATGGCCGGGCTGGCCGGCACCGCGTCCACGCTCGCCGGCACCTCGCCGTCGAAGACGAGCACGCCGTCGGCGCCGATGGCGAGGCGCTGGGCGCGGGCACCGCCGGGCGCCACGCCGCGGGGGAAGAGGGGATCGAGGGCCACGACCGTCCCGTCGGGGATGGCGTCGCCGAAGCCGAGAGGCCCGCCGGCCCCCACCAGGAGCGGGGCGCCGGCGGCGGGGCCGCTCAGGCAGAGGGCCAGCGTCCGCAGGGCGATCCGGGCACGTCGAGCGGACATGGCGACCTCCGGAGGGCGGCGCGGGGCTCAGTTGGGGGAGCGCTCCGGGGTGGCCTTGGTGGGGGCGGGCTGGGTGACCTTGCCGCCGCGCTGCTGGCAGTCGACCTGCTCCTGCACGGTGGGGACGCGGCCGGCGGGCCAGTAGTAGTTGAGCACCTCGCCGCCGTTGTTCTGGCAGGACCAGGCCCCGCTGGAGTCCCGGACGACCTTGGCCGCGAGAACCGGGGTGCTGATGGCGAGGGCGGCGAGGGCGAGGAGGATCGACTTCATGGGGTTGCTCCGTGGCTGGCCGCCTTCCGGGCGGCGGGTGGTTTCGAGGGCCGGCTGACCCTTCTGTCTGTGAGTGGTTGGCCGCCGCCGGATGGATTGGAGAAATGATCGATAAGCGACTCTTTTTTCTCGGGCGGGCCCTGTTGACTCGGACGCGGCACTTCCCGCACACCCAGGCCATGAGCGACGAGGACCTCCTGAGGCGCTGGCAGGCTGGCGATCGCGCGGCGGGCTCGGCGTTCTTCCGCGCCCAGTACCCCGTGGTGGTGCGGTTTCTGCGCAACAAGGTGGCCGACGACGTGCGCGATGACCTCGTGCAGCAGACGTTCATGGCCGCGGCCACGGCCGACTTCGCCGGGCGCTCGTCGCTGCGCACCTGGCTCCTCGGCATCGCCTGGCGCTGCCTCGCCAGCCACTACCGCAGCGCCGGGCGGGTGCAGGCCCGCGAGGTGGAGCTGGGCACCCAGTCGGTGGCCGATCTGGGGCGCGGGCCCGAGAGCCAGGCGGCCTTTCGCCAGGAGGAGCGCCTGTTGCTGGAGGGGCTGCGGCGCATCCCCGTGCACTGCCAGGTGGCGCTGGAGCTGCACTACTGGGAGGGCATGAGCGCGGCCGACATCGCCGAGGTCACCGACACCCCCCTCGGCACCATCAAGACGCGGCTGCGCGATGGCCGCCTGGCGCTGGAGCGCGTGCTGCGCACCCTCGCCGCCTCCCCCGACGCCCTGCAGAGCACCCTCGACGACCTGCAGGGCTGGGCCCGCCGCGTGCGGGAGGCCTGGAACCGCCCCGAGTGAGCGCCGACGACCTCGACGCCCGCCTCGCGGCGGCGGGGCGCCTGGAGGACTCCCTCGACGAGCGGCAGCGGCAAGCCCGCATTCATGCTCAGCTTTTCGGCGAGGCGCCCGCCGTCTACCTCGATCGCTACCGCGTCGGCGAGCGCCTGGGCGCCGGGGCCATGGGCACCGTCTTCGCCGCCCACGACGAGCGCCTCGACCGGGCGGTGGCCATCAAGGTCCTGCGGGATCGGGGGGCGGCGGCGGCGGCGCGCATGCTCCGCGAGGCCCGCGCCCTGGCCCGCCTGAGCCACCCCCATGTGGTCACGGTCCACGAGGTGGGGACCGAGGGCGATCGCACCTTCATCGTGATGGAGTTCGTGCCGGGGCCCACCCTCATGGAGTGGCAGCGCGGCCGGCCGTGGCGGGCGGTCCTCCAGGCCTATGTGGACGCGGGGCGGGGCCTCGCCGCCGTCCACGCCGCGGGCCTCGTGCACCGCGACTTCAAGCCGTCCAACGTCCTCGTCGGTCAGGATGGCCGCGTCCGCGTGGCCGACTTCGGGCTCGTGCGCGCCGAGAGCGCCGAGCCCGCGCCCGTGGGCCGCCTGGCCGAGCACCCCGACCAGCGCATGACCGCCAGCGGCGCCCTGGTGGGCACGCCCGCCTACATGGCCCCGGAGCAGCTTCGGGGCGCGGGTGCCGACAAGTCCTCGGATCTGTTCGCCTTTTGCTCGTCGCTGCACGAGGCCCTCGCCGGCAGCCGGCCCTTCCCGGGCCGCGGGATCGAGGCGGTGCTGGCCCGCATGGACGAGGGCCCACCGGCCCTCCCCCGGCCCATCCCGGCGGCGCTCGGCGAGGTCGTCGCCCGGGGGCTCGCGACCGATCCGGCCCAGCGCTGGCCCTCGATGCCCGCGTTGCTCGACGCCCTGGAGGCCGCCGCCCACCGCCGCCCGCCCTGGCTGCTGCTGGGGGCCGCGCTCGCGGGCCTGGGCCTCGTCGCCACCCTGGCCCTGTGGCCCGAGCCGACCGCCCGACCGCCCGAGCCGCCCGAGCCGACCGAGCCGACCGCGTCCGTCGCGGATCCCCGCCCGCCCGCGCTGCGGGCGCGCCCCGAGATCTCGGCGCGGCTCCTCGCGGTGCGCGGCGAGGGGGAGGCGTGGCGGCAGGCGGCGCTTGAGGTCCTCAACGCCCCCCTCACCGACGTCGCCTTCGAGCCCGGCCGCGGTCCGGTCTCGGAGGTGCGCCCGCTGGGCCCGGGGGATCTGCTCGTGCGGTTCATGGACGGGACGGCGGGGCGCTGGCGGGCGGGCGCCCTCGAGCCCTGGCCCTCCCCGCGCCTGCCCGATCCCTGCCGGCCGCCCGACCGGCCCGACGCCGCGCCGTGGCCGGCCAGCTTCTCCCACGACGCCGAGGGCGCCGTGGCCTGTCGCCCCGATGGCCTGGTGCTGCTGGGCCCCGGCGAGGCCACCCTCTACCCGTTCGAGGGGCCACCCCGGCGCCTGCGCGACCTGCCCGCCGGCCAGCACCTGCTGGCCCCGGGAGGCGAAGATGTCCTTTCAATTCAAGCAGATGGCAGCGTACTGCGCACCGGGCTGGCCTCCCCCGATCCCCCCGCGCCCCTCGTGGGCCTCCAGGGCGTGCAGCGCACGGCCCAGGGCGGCGGCCTGGTGGCGTTCTCCCAGGCCGATGGCCAGATCCTGACGTGGCGGTCGGGGGGGCGGCCCCGGCGCATCGCCCAGGTCGAGCGCCACCCGGCCGGGGGCCTGCTGGTCGCGCCCGGCGGCGAGTGGCTGCTGGCGTGGGTCGATGGCTTCGTGCGCATCTGGGATCTGGAGGCGCCCGGCGAGCCCTTCCAGCCGCCCGGGAGCTGGCGGCTCGGGGTCGGGGGCTTCGACGAGACGGGGCGCTGGCTCGTCCTGCTGGCCGGCGACGGCAAGGCGGTGCTCTGGGACCTGCTCGCCGAGGTCGCCCATCCGCTCGTCGGCCACCTGGGCGGGGTGGCGTGCGCCCGCTTCCACGACCACACGCTGGTGACGGGCGGGACGGACGGGGGGCTGCGCACCTGGAGCCTGGAGGGGCTGGAGGGGGAGCTCATCGGCCGCCACGCCGGGGCCGTCTGGTCGGGCACCCTCGACGCCGGGCGCCGCCGCCTGGCCACGGCGGGCATGGACGGCGTCGCGTGGATCTGGCCCCTCGCCGGCGGCGCGCCCGTCGCCCTCCGCGGGCACACGGCCTCCATCTTCACGGCGGCGTTCAGCCCCGACGGCCACACCGTGGCCACCGCCTCCGCCGATCGGACGGCCCGCCTCTGGACCGAGGGCGGGGGGCTCTCGCAGACCTTCCCCGACCACGAGGGCTGGGCCTACGGCGTGGCCTTCTCACCGGACGGGCGCTGGCTCGGCACGTCCTCCCGCGACGGCGTCATCCGGCTCTGGCCCACCGCGGGCGGGGCGGCCCGGGTGCTCGGCGACCACGGCGGCCCCGAGCGCCCCCGCCGCGTCCACGCCGTCAGCTTCAGCGCCGACGGCGCCTGGCTCGTGTCGGCCGCCAAGAGCGGCGACGTCCGCCTCTGGCCCGTGGCCGGGGGCCCGCCGCGGGAGCTGCCGCCCCACGCGGGCAACGGCCACGCCTTCTACCTGCCCGATGGCCAGCTCCTCACGCTCGGCTCGGATCCCGAGGTGCGCCTGCTGAGCGCCGACGGCGGCGCCGTGCGGCGGACGCTGAAGGGCCCGGCCCAGGCCGTCACCAGCGTCGCCGCCTCGCCCGACGCGCGCGCGCTGGCCATCTCCTACCAGGACGGCGCCGTGTGGCTGTGGGATGTGGCCGACCCGAGCGCCCCCCCGCGGCTGCTGGGCCTCCACACCGGCCGGGCCGAGTTCATGGCCTTCGATGGCGAGGGCGCGCGCCTGCTGGTCGGCACGTCCACCGGCGAGCTGCGCCTCTGGCGCCTGGCGGACGCCACCGGCCAGCGGCTCGGCGGGCACTTCGGCGGCGTCCGGTTCGTGGGCTTCGACGCCGACGGCGCGCCCCTCAGCGCCGGCAGCGACGGCTCCGTGCGGCGCTGGCCGGCGGGCGATGACGCGGCCGCCCTGCGCACCCGGCTACGGCGCGCGACCCGCGTCTGCCCCGCGACCCCCGACGCCTGGTCCGCCTGGCTGACGCCCGCCGAGATCGAGGCCCTGGGCTGCCCGAAAGCACAGTGAGAACAGGTTGTTCTCATGACGTGGCGTGAACATCGGCAACCTGTCCCGCCGGCGGATGCTCCAAGCTGCCACCCCGCAGGAGGACCCCCATGACCGACCTCTTCTCGCCCGCCACCGTGGGCGCGCTGTCCCTGAAGAACCGCATCGCCATGGCCCCGATGACGCGCTGCCGCGCGACGTCCGACCATGTGCCCACGCCCCTGATGGCTGAGTTCTACGCCGCCCGCGCCGACGCCGGCCTGCTCATCACCGAGGGCACCGGTCCGGACGCCCACGGCTGCGGCTACGCCCGCATCCCCGGGATCTGGAGCGCCGAGCAGGTCGAGGGCTGGCGCGTGGTGACGGACGCCGTGCACGCCCGCGGCGGCCACATCGCCCTCCAGCTCATGCACACCGGCCGGGTGGGCCACCCCCTCAACATGGTCGAGGGCGCGGAGCTGCTGGCGCCGAGCGCCGTGAAGCTCGACGGCGAGATGTGGACGGACCAGAGCGGCCCGCAGCCCTACCCGACGCCCCGCGCCATGACCGGGGCGGAGGTGGAGGCGACCATCGAGGGCTTCGTGCAGGCGGCGAAGAACGCCATCGCCGCGGGCTTCGACGCGGTGGAGCTGCACGGCGCCAACGGCTACCTGCTCGAGCAGTTCCTCTGCCCGACCACCAACCAGCGCACCGACGCCTGGGGCGGCTCTCCCGAGGGGCGGCGCCGCTTCGTGGTCGCCACCGCCGAGCGCGTGGCGGCCGCCATCGGCGCGGATCGGGTGGGCATCCGCCTGTCGCCCTTCGGCGTCTTCAACGGCATCGCCCCCTGGGACGGCATCGCCGAGGAGTACCTGGCCCTCGTCGGCGAGCTGCCCGCGCTGGCCTATGTGCACCTGGTCGATCACAGCAGCATGGGCGCCCCGCCCGTGCCCGACGCCTTCAAGGCCGCGCTGCGCAAGGCCGTCCGGGGCACGCTGGTGCTCTCGGGCGGCTACGACCGCGGCCGGGCCGACGCTGATCTGGCCGAGGGCAAGGGCGACGTGGTGGCCTTCGGCCGGCCCTTCATCGGCAACCCCGATCTGGTGCGGCGCCTGGCCGAGGGCCTGCCCCTCGCCACCGCCGACCACGGCACGTTCTACACGCCGGGCCCGAAGGGCTACACCGACTACCCCACCGCCGACTGACCTGCCAGCGCCGCCCCCACCCGGGCCCGCAGCGCCGGCAGCACCTCGGCCTCGAACCACGGGTGCCTGCCCATCCACAGCTTGCTGCGCCAGCTCGGGTGCGGCAGCGGGAAGAAGGGCGCCGGCGCCGCTTCGAACCCCTGCACGACCGCCGTGAGCGTCGGCCCGGCGCCCAGGTAGCGGGCCACGGCGTAGCTGCCCACCAGCAGCACCAGCCGAGGTGCGCCGAGGGCGGCCAGCAGCGGCGGGTGCCACCGCGGCGCGCACTCCGGCCGCGGCGGCAGATCGCCCCCCGCCCGCCGACCCGGCCAGCAGAGCCCCATGGGCAAGATGGCGAACCTCCCGGGATCATTGAAGATCGCGTCATCCACCCCGAGCCACTGGCGCAGGTGGGCGCCCGAGGCGTCATCCCAGGGCACCCCCGAGGCGTGCACCTTCGCCCCGGGTGCCTGCCCGATGATCACGACGGGCGCGCCGGCGGCCATGCGCAGCACCGGCCGGTGGCCGTGGGGCAGCGGGCAGAGCGTGCAGGCCCGCGCCTCGGCGAGCAGGCGATCCAGGGGGGTCATGCCGGCAGGGTAGCAGGCGGGGGCACGCTTTTCCTCGCCGGGGCGAACTCGCGAGCAGCGTCTCAACGTGGCTCGCCGCTGTCGTCCCGGGCGAGCCGAAAGCCGGTCACCTCCAGGGCGAGGTCGACGGAGCTCGCCTTCCGGATGGTCGTCCGCATGTCCGCCGGCCCCTGGCCAAAGCTGACTCCCCGCCAAGAACGCACGCGCTCCAGACGGGGTTGTTCGATCCACGGTGAGCCGTCCGTCGGCAGCCGAGAGTGACCCGGACACACGTAGTCGTCGGGCCACCGGGGGACCCAGGTGCTGCAGTCGTAGGTCGGGTGGAAGTCGTCCTCCACAAGCTCCCCCACATTGCCGAGCATGTCGCACAGCCCCCGGGGGGCCGGCGTGTTGCCCGCCGGCCGACTGCACACTGGCTGGATCCAGTCCACACACCGACCAGCCAGCTCCTCGTCACGGGAGTCGGGCCTTCGCACGACGCGATCGCAGGTCGGGGACTCGGCGCCCCAGGGGTGCAGCCGACCGGCTCCGCCCGTCGCGGCGTACTCCCACTCCGCCTCCGTGGGCAGGCGGGCGCCCTGGCCGAACCAGGAGACGAAGCGCTGGGCGTGCCGCCAGTTCATGCAGTTCATGGGTAGCTCGGCCACCGCTTCCCGGGCCTGGTCGGCCAGCAGGTGGTGCGCGCATCGGTTCAGCGGTGGAGTCGCCGGCAGCTCGCAGGCGCCGTCATCCACGCACTGGAGGTACAGGCCCAGGGTCACTTCGGTCTTCATCAACTGGAAGGGCCGAACCACGACGTCGGTCGGTGGCTCGGCGAATGGCTCGCCGACGCGGCCCATCGTGAAGCCTCCGCCTTCGAATCGAAGGAACGCCACCCCGCGGACGCGGACCGTGAAGTCTTCCTCCGTGCGCTGATCCTCTGCCGGCGTGCGTCCTTCACAGCCCAACGCCACAAGCAGGGCGAGGGCACCGAGGGTGCAACGACGACGGAGGGTGTCGGCCCGGGACCGCGCCACCCGATCACCAGGGACAGTCGAGGGTCTCATCGACTTCTCCATCCAGGTCGTTGTCCACGGCATCGCAGAGTTCGCTGTAGTTTCGGGGACCCTGCTTGGACTCGACCATCGTGTACCAGCGGGCGCAGGTCGGCTCCCCGATCACCACGCCCGGCCGATCGCCCTCGCACATGACGTGCCGCTCGTCAGGGTCCACGCTCTGACACGAGGGCGAGAAGTAGTCTTGATCCCATGTGAACGTCCAGTAGAGCTCTTCCTCGGGAAAGCCCCCGAGCGAGTGGCCGATCTCATGTCCCGGGATGAGCAAGAAGAACTCCGGGTTCAGCCGAAGCGTCCTCTCACTGAGCATGACCGTTCGTCCCCCGTCGTAGCGAGACACGGCGTATGAAGCCCGCTCAGGATCCCATTCGATTTCGGACACGAAGACCAGGTCGAGCTCCCCGGCTCATCGACGCCCACTCGCCCGTCGCGCTCGGCGAGGGGGACGCCGTTGATGCGCTCACCGATTTCACCAATGAAATCATAGGTGCTCTCGCCTGCGATGCCGCAGCCATCGCCGAAGAGGAACCGACCGCATGTGCAGTCGATGAATCTGTCGTTGGGAAAGAGACCACCAATAGCGTTCAGTTTGGCGACGAAACACTGAGCCGGCAGTCGCAGCGTCCCCACCGACTGGTAGGCCAGGGCGATGGGATGACCTGGCTTGCACTGGTCAAGCGCGATGTTGAGCAGCTCGATGGCCGCAGCCGCCTCGTCGCCACCGACATTCGTGCGGCGCCCGTCGTCCGTCTTGGTGTTCCAGACCCGCACCCGAACGCTTCGATACGGATCGGGAAACTCATCCATGACGAGCGGTACTCCGTCGACTTCGAAGACCGCCTCGTAGCTGGCGATGGCATCGACACATGGAGTCCGGACTGCCCTGCTCGACAAAGGCGTCAGCCTGGCCAATGTCCGGCATGTCATCACAAGCAGCGGAGGTCAGTCCCCCCCCCCAACAAGAACCAGAATCAGGTACCGCAACGCATCCCTCCTGCCTCGATCCGAGAGAAGTCTGTCGAACCCCGGAGCCCTCGTCAAGTCGATGCACATCCAGGCATTCGCGGGGCTTTTCCTCGCCGGGGCGGCGAGCTATCGTGGCGGCATGCGCATGTACATCTGGGCGGGCCTCGGCCTGCTGGTGGCCGGCTGTGCGCCGGTGGTGGGGTCCGGGGCGCTCGGCGCCGGGCTGCTGTTCGCGGTCTTCCTCCTCGCCGGCCTCGTCGGGCGGGCGGAGGCTCGCCCGGCTCGCGCGGACGCCTGCGGGGCGCCGATGCCGCGGCCGGTGTGCACGGGCACCGAGCACCAGAGCTGCGAGGGGGGGCACATCCGCACGTCATGCTGCCCCCAGAACGCGAAGTGCAACTACCGCTACGCCCCGTTCCAGGCGTGCGGCGAGGGCACCTGCGTCGAGGGCAGGGATCCCGGCATGTGCCCCCCGAGGGAGCCCATCGTCACCGAGGCCGCCACCCAGGCGGACTGCCACGGCAGCTGGGAGCGCGCCTGCGTGCAGGGCAAGGTGGCGGACGCCTGCATCATGCCCGTCCCCACCAACTTCAGCGGGCCGACGCGCAACCCGGCGTTTCGCGAGTGCGGCGACGGCCGCTGCACCACGTCGCCCTTCATCGAGCACTGCTACCCGGTCAAGCCCGCCGAGGGCGAGGCGGCCTGCCTGACCGGCTGGACCAAGGTCTGCCTCCAGGGGCGCATCACCGAGCGCTGCCTGCCCCTGGCGGCGCCGAAGACCCAGGCCAGCACCGACTTCACCGCCTGCCCGACCGCCGGGACGTGCGTCCTCGGTCAAGACGCCAGCGCCTGCGCCCCCGCCCGCTGATGCGGCCCCTCCGCCGGATCGACGGCGTCTTCCGCACCCTCCACGACGCCCTCGTCGGCATCCAGATCGACTTCAGCGCGCTGCGGCCGACGGATTTCTCCAAGGAAGACCGAGACTTCGCCATCGCGGTCTGGTCGGACCGGGTGCAGACCGAGTACCGCTCCGTCCAGATCATGACGCGGTTTCTGACCGAGGTGCTGGGGGCCGGCGATCCGCTGGACGTCTACGCGGGCGCGGTGGACGCCATCGCCGACGAGGTGCGGCACACGGCGCTCTGCGCGGCGGTGGTGACGGCCCTGGGGGGCGTCCCGCCGCTCCCCGATCCCGTCGTCGAGACCGAGAACCCGGCGTTCATGGCGCTGCCGATGGTGGAGCGGGCCCTGGGCACGGCCGTGTCGATGCTGGCGGTGAGCGAGACGCTCTCGACCGGGTTCATCGACGACCTGCGCACCCGCCCGAACCACCCGGTCATCCGCGCGGTGCTGGACGCGACGCTGGCCGATGAGGAGACCCACCACGCCTTCGGCTGGGCCTACGTGGAGGCCTCCCTGAGCCGCTTCGACGCGGCGGGCCGCGACTTCGCGCGGCAGGTCGTGCGCGTCACCCTCGACCCCCACGAGGCGAGCGCCCGCCGGGTGCTGGCGGGGATGCGCGCGGACGAGCGCCGCCTGGACGCCTGGCCGGAGCCCGAGCTGGCCTGGCTGGGCATCTCGAGCGCCGAGCGCCAGGCGCTGGTCTACCGGCGGGTGCACGATCAGACGCTGCAGCCGCGGCTGGCGGCCCTCGGTCTGGCCTGAGATGGGAGGCCGTATGTGGCGGTGGGCGCTGGGGATTTCGCTGGTCGGCGTCGCCTGTGACGGCGGCGGCGGCGGCGGCGGCGTCGTGATCGTGGACGCTGGTGGCGCGGGCGGCGCCGGCGGCGCGGGGGCTGAAGGTGGCGCCGGCGGCGCGGGCGGCGCGGGTGGCGCGGGCGGTGTCGGCGGCGCGGGTGGCGCAGGCGGTGTCGGCGGCGCGGGCGGTGTCGGCGGCGCGGGTGGTGCCGGCGGCGCGGGCGGTGCCGGTGCCGGTGGCGCCGGTGGCGGCGCCCGATCCTGGCGACCCGCTTCGACCCCGAGGCCACTGCGTGGAGCCTGCCGCCCGGTGGCGACGCCGATCTGGGCTTCTTCGCCCTCGCGGGCCGCGGGCGCTCGCCGGGGGACGATCAGTGGAGCCTGGCCGATCTGGACGGCGACGGGCGCGCCGAGCTGCTCGTGCCGGCGCTGCAGACGCCGGGCGGCGCGCGCGGCGAGGTCCTGACCGACGCCACGGGGGCCTACTGGCGCCTGGCCTCCATCGACGGCGCCGGATTCGCGACGCGCTGGACGCGGTGGCGGATCCCGACCGGCGGCAGCCCCGGCATCGGCTTCGACCAGCTCGCCCATGTGGGTGACGAAGAGGGCGATCCGACCTGGTTCCTGGCCGACCTGGACGGCGATGGCCGCCCGGATCTCGTCGAGAGCGCCCTGGTCGAGCGCGGCCGCAACCAGGCCTTCACCGGCAATGGCGGCGAGCGCTACTGGCGGGTCCACCGCGGCGAGGCGGGTGGCTTCGCCGAGCGGGCGCAGCGCGTCACGCTGCCGGCGGGCGGGCAGGGGGACGCTGGGTTCTGGACCGCCGCGGGCATCGCCCAGGACGTGGACCACGAGTCGTGGGCCCTGCTGGATCTGAGCGGCGATGGCCGGCCCGACCTGGTGATCACCGCCGTGCTCGCGGCCGGCGACCCGCCCGGCGGGCGCGTCTTCGGGGCCGGCACCGACGCCCCCTACTGGCGGGTTTTTCTCAATGAAGGCAACGGGTTCGCGGATCGTGCGGTGCGCTGGCGCGTCCCGGTGGGCGGGCGCGTGGGGGCCGGCTTCCACGCCCTGGGCGACGCCGGCGGGCGCGACGACGGCGACGAGGCGTGGTCCCTGCTCGACCTGACGGGCGACGGCAAGCTCGACCTGGTGGTGACGGGCTTCAGCAGCCGGGACCTCGGGACGCTGGATCCCCAGATCTTCGGCCATGACACGGGCGAGCCCTACTGGCGTGTCTTCGCCCAGGAGGAGGGGCGCTTCGCCGACCGGGCCCGCCGCTACCAGGTCCCCCCCGCCGGCGATCCCACCACCGGCTTCAGCCGGCCCGCCGGTACGTCGGTCGACGGCGACGGCCTCACCTGGACGACGCTCGACCTGGACGGCGATGGCTGGCTGGATCTGGTGGCGGTGGCGGAGCGCGTCGACGGCGTGCTGCGCCCCTACGAGCAGGGCGGCCAGGTGCACTGGCGGCTGTTTGCGGGCGAGTCGGGCGGCTTTCGCGCGACGCCCCGCCGCTTCGTCCTGCCCCCCGGGGGGACGCCGGGCGTCGGGTTCAACGCCCTGGCCCGGGGCGACGGCGACGAGGGCGCGCCCACCTGGGCCACCGCCGACCTGGACGCCGACGGCCACCTCGATCTCGTCATCCTGGGCGAGATCCGCGGCGGCTGGTCGGCCGTCTTCGGCCTGCCCGACGCCCCCCACTGGCGCATCCATCGCGGGGTGCCGTAGCAACCCTTTGAAACCCTTCGATTTTCGGGGCCGCTTCAGTAGATCACGAGGTCGGACGGCGTGACCTGCAGGAAGGCGTCGGCGAAGTCGACGGTGGCGATGACGCCCCCCGCCTCGGGTGACAGCACCGAGAGCGTGTTGTCGCCGTTGGCCACGTAGGCCCGCTGCCCGTCTGCGCTGAGGGCGATGGCCCGCGGGCTCTGCCCCACCGGGATGGGATCCCCCAGGCGCACCTGCCCGGCCACGACGCGCCGGACCTGCCCGCCCGGCCCCGCGCTCGCCACCTCGGTGATGTAGAGGGCGCGCCCGTCCGGGGCCCAGGCGACGTCGGTGGGCGGGTAGTCCATGAGGATGAACTGCCGCGCGGGCTCGTCGGGCAGCAGGTCGATGATCTCGTCGGTCACCATGTCCACCCACCCGACGCGGCTCACGCCGGGCAGCACCACGGCGACGGTGCTGTCATCGGGGGCCAGGCGCAGGCGCGTCGGCCGGCTGCCGCCGCCCACATGCTCGATGAGCCCCACCGCGTCGTCCGCGGGATCGTCGTTGGTGGCGCGGGCCACGTCGACGACCACCAGCCGGTTGTCGGGGGCGGCGATGGATCCCGCGAGGGAGACGTAGGCCTTGCGGCCCCCGAGGCCGATGACCACCGAGTCGGCCCCGGCGTCGGGCAGCGGCACCAGCGTCACCATGCGGCGGTCGAGCAGGTCCAGCACGGCGAGCACGTTGACGGTGTTGCTGGCCACCAGGGCGTAGCGGCCGTCGGGCGTGATGGCGACGCCGCGCGGGCCGGGCACCACGACGCGGCTCACGCCCTCCGGGGCCCCCTCGTCGGTGGTGGCGGGATCGGCGTCCCAGTCCACCTCGAAGCCATTGCCCAGGTCGATGAGCGAGACCGTGCTGGCGCTCTCGTTGGTGACGACGGCGAGGGGCGGGCCCACCGGGGTGACGGCCACGCGCTGGGCCCGCGCGCCGGTGGGGATGGCCAGCGACACGCTCAGATCCGGCTCCACCTGCACCAGGCGGCCCCCGACCCGATCCACCACCAGCACGCGGTCGCAGAGGGGCCGCGTCTCGCCGACCCCCCGGCAGTACCCGCGGATGCGATCGGCCGGCTGCTCGCCGTCGGCCAGGGGCAGGTACAGCCACTCCACCGCCTCGGGATCATCGACCAGCGCCCGGCAGATGCCATCCTGGGCGGGATCCAGGTCGGGATCGTCGGCGCTGCACCCATCCCGGAAGCGCGCGTCGGCCAGCTCCTCGCAGAGCCGGCATGCGGCGGGCAGGTCGGCCTCGGCGGCCTCGGCGCCGCCGTCGGCGATGCAGCGCGAGGCCAGCCGCGCCAGATCGGCCAGCGGCGTCTCCTGGCACCACAAGTCTGCGAAAGTCTTGCGGAAAACCTTGGGGTAGGGCTGCTCGGTCGTCCACGGCGGCAGCGGATCGTGGTAGGCGGCCGGCACCAGCCCCAGGTAGTCCTCGTTGGTCTGGACGCCCATGAACGACCCCAGCACGCCGCCCTCATCCTGGGCCATCCAGGTGCCGTCGGGATCCGCGATGGCGGCGAGCTGGATGTTGAACGACAGGGCCACCATGTCGGCCCGGGCCTCCAGATCGAGGTCGGCGAAGGCCCCGCCGATGAAGACCATGAGCGCCGCGATGGAGGGGATGATGTCGACGCGGATGAGGGCGTTGATCCGCAGGTCCAGCCCCTCCTCGAGGGCGCGGTTGGTGGCGCGCGGCGCGTAGCAGCGGTCGTCGCCGGCGCCGTAGGGGAAGGCCCAGCCGGCTGGCGGCGGCCCGTAGGCCTGGGCGCCGCGGGTGTAGACCTCCAGGTAGTGGGCCGCCGAGCAGCCCAGCATCGCCTCGCGCTCGGCGTCGAACGTCGGATCCGCGAGGAGTTGATCGATGAAGATGTCGCCGACGCCGCGCTCCACGGGCCCGCCGTGCACGCGCCACGTCACCGGCTCGGTGGGGTAGCACAGCGGATCGTCGGCGACGCCGACGAGGCTCTTGGCCCCGTGGATGAAGCCCGCCACGGCCGCCACGATGCCGCCCACCAGCTCGCCGTCCACGCTCGCCAGCGTCGGCCCGCCCCAGCGGTGCCACATATGACCCGACGACCAGACGTCCTGCAGGAAGTGCTGGCCGACGCCCTCCAGCGCCAGCGCCAGCCAGTCGCACTCCTGCAGGTACGCCGCGTAGCGCGGCTCGGCGGCGCGATCCTCCCCCAGCCGCCGCGCCATGTCCGCGCAGCGGTCGGCGAGGGCCAGCGCCACCTGGTGGTAGTGGGCGTGCATCGCGCCCGCCTGCGGGCTGAAGTGCGTCGAGTTGACGGGCCCGATGTAGCCCAGGGACAGCCGCGGCCGGATGCCGAGGCTGTAGTCGAAGGCGTAGATGTGGCAGAGCACCGGGTTGGGGTCGGCGCCCTCCAGCGGACAGGTCTCGTTGCCCGTCAGCCAGTCCTGGAAGCTGTAGGCCATGTCGGGCAGCTCGGCGAGCTGGGCGGCCTGCATGTACCGGGACACCTGGCTCTCCACGTCCGCGAAGTCGACGGGGGCCAGGGACTCCAGATCGGGCACGGCGGGCTCGCCGGCCGCGGGCGGGATGGGCGAGCCGTCGGTGAAGACCGTGACCTCCCGGGCATTGAGGAGCGCCTCGGGCATCCCCAGCCGGGTGAAGACCGTCTGGGCGAGCTGGCCATGCTCGCCCGCCCAGGTGCTCCGCGCGACCAGCGGACCGGCCATCGCCTCGGAGCACGCCTCGCCCTCGGCGTCGAAGCACTTGGCCTCCCAGGCCAGCGTCGTGGCCGGAAAGAACAGCGAAAACAGCAGGATGCGCATCATGGCGCCCTCCGCGGCGGCACCCCGGGCATGCACTCGCGGTGCTGCACCAGGCTGGCCTGGAGGGCGTCGAACGGCGCCATCCCCGCGCGCCGGGCGGCCTCGTAGGCGTCGATGCAGGCCGCCGCGCAGCACCAGTCGGCTTCCTCCCAGGGCCGATCCGTCGCGCAGCGGCGCACGCCCGTCACGCAGGCATCCTCCACCGCGCCCTGGGCCGCGGTGCAGTCGAGGATGAGCTGGAGGCACTGGCCATAGGCCGTCACCGCGTCGTTCTGGGTGGGATCGAAGCCCACCTCGATGCCATTGGCCGGGTTGCCCACGGCGCCGTCGAGGCCCAGATCGGGGATGCCGGGCCGCGCCGCCGCGTCGGGCACCTCATCAGGCGGCCCAGCGTCCACCACCTGGGCATCCGGCCGGGCCGCGTCGACCACCCGCGCGTCGACCACCCGCGCGTCGACCACCTGCGCGTCGACCATCCGCGCGTCGACCACCCGCGCGTCGACCACCCGCGCGTCGACCACCCGCGCGTCGACCACCCGCGCATCGACCACCCGCGCATCGACCAACCGCGCGTCGACCACCCGCGCGTCGACCACCCGCGCGTCGACCACCCGCGCATCCAGCCGGCCCGCGGGCTCGTCATCGCAGGCCCCCAGCAGCAGCGCCAGGGCAGGCAAGGCATGTCTCATCCGCGGACCTCCGAGTGGGGGAGACCGCAATAGTCTAGCACACCAGCGACACCTGGCGCCGCCTCAGGCGGACGCCACCTCACGCATCCGCGCGATCAGGCGGTGGATGGAGGTGGTCGGGTTGCCCAGCGGATCGCCTGCCTCGGTCGCGCGCCGCGCCAGCAGCTCCGCCCTCGCCTCGGCTGCCTCCAGGCCAGCGAGGACGGTGGGCAGGTCGAACCAGGGCGCCTTGTCGTGGTGGTAGCCCGGGTGGAGCTGCGCCAGCGCCCTCTGAGCGTCGTGGCGATGAATCCAGGCGGTCTGGTCCTGGTGGAGCAGGAGGCCCCAGAGCTCGATGCAGGGGTTGCTCAACGCGAGGTGCAAGCCGAGGTCACGAGCGCGCTGCGCGGCATCGGCCCAGCGCGGGTGCTCGTCGCGGTCGAAGACCACCCACGTCTCGACCTCGGACCGTCGGTGCTCCCTTCTCAGCAGACGTGCCTGCTCCACGAGCGCCCAGGGATCCCCGGCCTGACCGGTCACTACCACCCGCGCGACCGGAATTCTCCAATGGGATCGCAGACTCTTGAGCAGACGCTCTTCTTGCCCTCGCAGACGATGAGCAGCGCTGGGGGCAGCGGTCGCTGCCCGGGCTTTCTTCCGAGGCTTCGAGCGGGGGGCAGGCGCCGCGTCATCGCGACGCCGTCTCCAGGATCCCGGCCATGTCGCCCAGCACCGGTACCCCTCGGATCCGCCCCAGGGCGTGGGCCCGGCGAAGGTCGTCGCGCGTCCGGACGCCCCGGTAGTCCGATGCGACCCGGACGCTGGAGACCCCGGCCCGGTCCTTGTCGACGAGGATGACCTCATCGGTGCGCAGCCGCGCGAGGACGTCTCGATCGTGGGTGCTGAAGAAGAGCTGGGCCCCCTTGGGGTTGCAGCGTGGGTCGGTGAAGAGGTCGACGATGACCGCGCAGAGATCGGGGTGCAGGCTGGTGTCCAGCTCGTCGATCACCAGCAGGCGGCCGCCCTGGAGGGCTTCGACGATGTCCGCCAGCCGCACCAGCAGGATCTGGGTGCCCCGGCTCTCCGCCTCCGGCGGAAGCTCCCAGGCATCGTCCCCCTCGCCATGGTCGAGCACGAGCCTCATCAAGGTCGGTCGATCCTCCCGCAGCCGCGCCAGGAAATCGGGCTGGAAGATGGAGTCGGCCGCGGTCGGCATGGGCGGTCCCTCATGCGGCTCCGCCCGTACGCTCGCGATGCCGACGTCCGCGACCCGGAGGAGTCGCTGGAGCAACCCGGCGTGGGCCGGATCGAGCAGGGGGTGGCTGGGGTGGAACAACGGGAAGCCGTGCAGGCGGACCCGATGCTCGACCTGGATGCCCTGGACGAGCGCCTCGTAGACCGGCAGCAGCTGCTCGTGGTTGTGCTGGGCTGCGGCCGACAGAAAGAGGCTGTTGGTCCGGGTCTGCTCCGCGATCTGGGCGCGCTGGCCCTTCAGGGAGGGCCCGAAGTAGAACGCCTCGCCGCGCTGCCGGTGGTAGAGCACCTGGCGGTGGCTCTTCTCCCACCGGTAGAGCCACTCCTCGGCGAAGCCCAGGCCATCCAGCCGCAGGCCGAGCTGGAAGCGGACATCTCCGATCGTGAAGTCGATCTCCATCCGGGTGGCGGGCGCGCCAGCGGACCGATCCAGCCGGAACGGGGTCCAGGGCACCGGATCCGTCGGGCCGAAGTCGACGAAGGAGCTCTTCACCAGATGGCGCAAGGCCATCAGTCCGCGCAGCAGGTTGGACTTGCCCGATGCGTTGGCGCCCCAGACGCCGACCGCCGGCAGGACACCGTGGGGTACATGCGGGCTCTCGAAGCGCCAGGCGGGCTCGTCCTTGCGGGAGGTGGACACGAAGCTCACCTCGGCCTCGCCCTGGAACGACGCGTAGTTCTCCAGCAGAAACCGCAAGATCATGGCAGGCCTCCAGTTTTAGAGAAGATTCTGCCATGTCCTGGCAGGATTCGCCATCCTGCTAGAGCCCCAGCCCCCGCTTGAGGGCCTCGACGAGGCCGAGCTGGTGCTTCGTGCCCAGGTGGGCGACGCGGGCGGCGTAGGCGACGCCGATGACGGCGGGGGCGACCATGAAGCCGGCGAGGAAGGCGCGGTCGAGGCCCTCCAGGTAGGGGCGCGCGAAGGTGAGGAGGAGCATGCTCAGCGCCGCCGAGAGGGTGAAGGCGATGCCGAAGTAGATGAAGGCCAGGCTCGCGGTCGGGCGGGGCCGCTCGGGGGGCGCGGTGGGGTGGGCTGCGGGAGCGTCACGTCACATCCCCCGCCGGTACTGGCCGCCGACGGCGAAGAGGGCCTGGGTGATCTGGCCGAGGGTGCAGGTCTTCACGGTCTCCATCAGCTCCTCGAAGACGTTGCCGCCCGCCTCGGCCACCCGCTGGAGGCGGGCGAGGGCCGCGGTGGCGCGGTCGCCGGCCCGGGCCTGGAACTGCTCGACCCCCTGGATCTGGGCCTCCTTCTCGTCTTCGGTGGCGCGGATGAGCTCCACCTCGACGACGCCCTCGGGGCGGTGCTCGGGCAGGAAGGTGTTGACCCCGATCACGGGCAGCTCGCCCGACTGCTTCTTCTGCTCGTAGAACAGGCTCTCCTCCTGGATGCGGCCGCGCTGGTACATGACCTCCATGGCCCCCAGCACGCCGCCCCGCTCGGTGAGGCGGTCGAACTCGGCCAGGACGGCCTCCTCCACCACGTCGGTGAGGGCGTCGAGGAAGTAGCTGCCCTGGAAGGGGTTTTCGTTCTTCGTCAGGCCCAGCTCGCGGTTGATGATGAGCTGGATGGCCAGGGCGCGCCGCACCGACGCCTCCGTCGGGGTGGTGATGGCCTCGTCGAAGGCGTTGGTGTGCAGGCTGTTGCAGTTGTCGGTGATGGCGTAGAGGGCCTGGAGCGTGGTGCGGATGTCGTTGAAGTCGATCTCCTGCGCGTGCAGCGACCGGCCCGACGTCTGGATGTGGTACTTCAGCTTCTGGCTGCGCTCGTCGGCCCCATACAGCTCCCGCATCGCCACGGCCCAGATGCGGCGCGCGACGCGCCCGATGACGGCGTACTCGGCGTCGATGCCATTGCTGAAGAAAAACGAGAGGTTGGGCGCGAAGTCGTCCACGCTCATGCCCCGGGCGCGGTAGTACTCCACGTACGTGAAGCCGTTGGCCAGGGTGAAGGCGAGCTGGGTGATGGGGTTCGCCCCCGCCTCGGCGATGTGGTAGCCGCTGATGCTCACCGAGTAGAAGTTCCGCACCTGCTGGTCGATGAAGTACTGCTGGATGTCGCCCATGAGCTTCAGGGCGAACTCGGTGCTGAAGATGCAGGTGTTCTGGGCCTGGTCCTCCTTGAGGATGTCGGCCTGGACGGTGCCGCGCACGGTGGCGAGGGCGCGGGCCTTCACCTCGGCGTACTCGGCGGCGTCGAGCAGCTGATCTCCGGTGACGCCCAGCAGCCCGAGGCCGCCGCCGTCATGGCCGGGGGGCAGCTCGGCCCGGTAGGTGGGGGGCTCGCCGCCGGTGAGGGCGCGGATCTTCGCCTGGGCGGCCTCCCACCGGCCCGTCTCCCGCAGGCGCGTCTCGACCGCCTGATCGATGGCGGTGTTGAGGAACATGGCCAGCAGCATCGGCGCGGGGCCGTTGATGGTCATGGACACGCTGGTGGTGGGGGCGAGCAGGTCGAAGCCCGAGTACAGCCGCCGGGCGTCGTCCAGCGTCGCCACGCTCACGCCGGAGTTGCCGACCTTGCCGTAGATGTCCGGGCGCCGCGCCGGATCGCGGCCGTAGAGCGTCACCGAGTCGAAGGCGGTGGAGAGCCGCACGGCGGCCTGGCCGCGCGAGACGTAGTGGAAGCGGCGGTTGGTGCGCTCGGGGTGGCCCTCCCCCGCGAACATCCGGGTGGGATCTTCGCCCTGCCGCTTGAAGGGGAAGACCCCGGCGGTGAAGGGGAAGGCCCCGGGGATGTTCTCGAGCCGCCGCCAGCGCAGCAGGGTGCCCCAGTCGTCCGTGGCGGGCAGGGCGACCCTGGGCAGCGCGGTGCCGCTCAAGGTCGTCGTGTGGTTGGCCACGCGGAACTCGCGGCCCCGCACCGTGTAGCGGTACTCGGGGCCGGTGTAGGCGTCGCGCAGGGCGGGGACTTCGGCCAGCAGCGCGCGGCTCTCGGGGGTCAGGGCGTCCACCGCCGTGTCGTAGAGGCCGCGCAGGCGGCGGATGGCCTCGTCCTCCGCGGCGATGAGGGCGGCGTCGGTGGTGCGGGCCGCGATGCCCGCGGGCACCGCGTCGCCGAGGGCGGCCAGGGCCCGCCGCAGGCCGTCGGCCCGGGCGGCGATGGCGGCCTGCTCGGCCGTCTGGCGGTGCCAGCCCCGCACGGCCTCGGCCACCTCGGACAGGTAGCGCTCGCGCCGCGTCGGCACCACGACGGGCATGTCCAGCGCTCGCTCGGGCAGCGGGCCGGCCGTCCAGTCGCCGCCGGTGACCTGGGCCAGCTTCGCCATCAGGCCGCCGAAGAGGGCGTCTACCCCCGGATCTCCGAAGCGGCTGGCCATGCAGCGGTAGACCGGCATCCGGGCGGGGTCGTCGTGGAAGGCGCCGCGGTTGCGCTGGACCTGCTTCGCCACGTAGCGCCAGGCGTCCTCGGAGCCCCGCTTGTCGGCCTTGTTCAGCGCGACGACGTCGGCCAGATCGAGCATGTCGATCTTCTCGAGCTGGCTGGGGGCGCCGAACTCGGGCGTCATCACGTACAGAGAAACATCAGCGAGATCGACCACTTCCGAGCCGCTCTGGCCGATGCCGGCGGTCTCGAGCACCACCAGATCGAAGCCGCTTTGGCGGAGGAGGGCGAGGGCGTCGCGCACCGCGGGCGAGACGGCGCTGTGGGCCTGGCGCGTCGCCATGGAGCGCATGAACACCCGCGCGTCGCCGATGGCGTTCATGCGGATGCGGTCGCCCAGCAGGGCGCCGCCGGTCTTGCGGCGGGAGGGATCCACCGAGAGGACGGCGAAGCGGCGATCGGGGAAGCGAGCCAGCAGGCGGCGGATGAGCTCGTCGGTCAGGGACGACTTGCCGGCCCCGCCCACCCCGGTGATGCCGAGGATGGGGGCCGCCGGCCCCTCGGGCACGGTGACGGGCGCCCCGGCCGCGTGGGCGGCCTCGATGGCGCTCAGGGCGCGGGCCAGATCGGCGGGCGTCTCGAGCGCCGGCGGCCAGGCGGGCGGATCGCGCCGGGCCGCGCGCAGCATATCCTGGATCATGCCCACGAGGCCCAGCCGCCGGCCGTCCTCCACCGAGTAGATGCGGGTGACGCCCTGGGCGTGCAGGGCGGCGATCTCCTTGTCGGTGATGGTGCCGCCGCCACCGCCGAAGACGCGGATGTCGGGCCGCCCGGCGTCGCGCAGGCGCTGGACCATGTAGGTGAAGAACTCGATGTGCCCGCCCTGGTAGGACGAGACGGCGATGCCGTGGGCGTCCTCCTCCACCGCGGCGTCGACGATCTCCTGCACCGACCGGTCGTGGCCGAGGTGGATGACCTCGGCCCCCTCGGCCTGGAGGATGCGGCGCATGATGTTGATGGAGGCGTCGTGGCCGTCGAAGAGGGAGGCGGCGGTGACGAAGCGGAGCGGCAGGGCGCGGGCGTCGGCGGTCTTCTCGTTCATGGTGCCTTCAGATGCGGCGGCGCGGCGCCAGGACGCCAGCACGGCCGCACTGTAGCACAGCCCTCCGGCAGAACAGGCGCGGTGAAGCGCCGGCGTCGGTCAGCGGAGCCGGGCGTGATCCACCCCGAGCAGGGGGACGGCGGCGGGGTGCAGCCGGAAGGTGGCGGGCAGGCGGCCGGGGGCCTCGCCGTCCAGGTCCATCCACGCCGCGTGGGCGTCGGTGGGGGTGGCCACCACCTCGCGGCCGCGGAAGACCTCGAGCCCGAGGCGCCGGATGTACCGGCCCGAGTAGAGGGAGGGCATCACCCAGAGCGCCTTGAAGAGGCCGAGGGCGGGGATGAGCACCACGTCGAAGAGGCCGTCGTCGGGCAGGGCGTCCGGGGCGAAGCACATGCCGCCGCCCGCCCAGCGGCCGTTGGCCACCACCAGCATGAAGAGGCGGTGGGTGCCCAGATCGCGGCCGTCGAGGGTGACCTGCACGGTGGGCGGCCTGAAGGTGAAGAAGGCCCGCAGGGTGCACCAGAGGAAGCTGATGCGGCCGCCGAGGCGCTTGCTGGAGGCGTTGACCAGGCGATCCACCAGGCCGCTCATGCCCGCCGAGGCCAGGTTGAGGAAGACGCGCGTGTACGGCCGGCCGTCGTCGGCGACGCACGTCGCCTCGCCCACATCCACCGGGGTGGCGAGGGCGGCCGGCAGCGCCGCGGCGCTCTCCAGCAACGTGCCAGAATTTTTCAGGATTCTCCGAAAGTCGCCGCCGGTGCCGGCGTGCAGCACCCCCAGCGCGGCGGCCGTGCCGGCCTCCATGAGGCCCGCCGCCACCTCGCCGTGGGTGCCGTCGCCCCCCAGCGACACGACCACGTGCGCGCCCCCCCGGGCCGCATCGGCGGCGAGCACGCGGGCGTGGCCGGCGGCCTCGGTCTGCACGTAGCGCACGGGCCCGAGCCGGCGGGTCAGCTCGGGCTCCAGCCGCGCCCACTCCCGGCCGATGCGGCCGCCGCGGGCGGCGGGGTTGACGACGACGACGACGCGGGTGGCATCCCAGGACATGGCCCGAGCATAGGCGGGTTCGGGGCCGGCAGCTACCGCGCCAGCAGGATGACGATGCGCAGCTCGCCGGTGGCGTCGTCCTGGCGGATGCCGATGCCGGCCTGCCCGAACTCGTCGCCCAGCAGGCCCCCCTCGGGCGCGAACTGGCTCAGCAGGCCCATGCGCCCGACCCAGGCGGAGACCTTGCCGGCGAGCTTCAGGTCGGCCACCGCCTCCAGCGCATGCTGGGGCGTCGGCCGGTCGCGATCCGCCTCGGCCTGGGCCACCCGCTCCAGGCGGGCCTGGCGGCGCAGGCGGCCGGCGCCGGCGGCCTCGCGGGCCTCGACCAGCCGCGCCAGCAGGGTGGCGCGGGCCTCGGCCGGGTCGTCGATGACCGGGCGGGGCGTGGCGAAGAGCTGGGTGACGTACCACTGCTCGGCGTCGCGCACCGCCCCGAGGCCCACATGGGTGAAGTCCGCGGAGAGCAGGTTGCGGCGGTGGCCCAGGCTCCGCAGCAGGCCGGCCTCGGCGTCGGCGAGGGTCTTGTTGTAGGCCACGTTCTCGCCGCTCGCCGCGGCGGCATACCGGGCGGCCGCCAGCCGGTCGGCCGGCAGCCCGGTCGTGGGGGAGCGGTGCCCCACGAAGCCATGGGCGCGCATGTCGACGCAGTGCTCGTGCGCGACGGCGTCCAGGGCGGGATCCCGGATCAGCGGGAGCAGGCCGAAGCGCGCGCGGTCGGCGTTGAGGAGGTTCGCCGCCTGGTCGGCGGGGTCGCCCTCCTGGTCGGGGGCCGGCCAGGCGGTCTCGAGGCGGACGGGGAGCTCCTCGTCGACGTGAAAGCTGAGCTGGGTCAAGGGGGTAGGCCCGCTGGGGCCCTCGGCGATGAGCTCGGCGATGGTGGTCCCGCTCTCCTCGGCCGGGATGTCGGCCTCGAAGCGATCCCCCTGGACGCGCACGGCCACGTCCATGAAGCGCTGGTCGGGCCCCTGGACGACCAGCTCGGGGGTCTGGTGCCCGGCGAGCAGGCGGCCCGCGATGCGGATGGGCGCCCCGGCGGGCTGCTGGCGGGCGACGGTGCTCAGCACATGGGTCGGCCGTGTGAGCAGGAGGGCGATGACGCGGCCGGGGCCGTCGCCCAGGCGGAAGGCCTCCCCGACGCCGACGAGCCAGGGGCCCGCCTCGCCGCGGAGGTGGGCCGCCACGGCGTCCGAGATCGCGCCGGGGCCCTGCTCGGTCGTGGCCACGATGGCCTGGCGGACCCCCCAGGCCGAGACACCGGCGGCGTCGAGGAAGAAGGCCAGGACGTCGCTCTGGGCCAGGGTGCCCTCGGCTGCGTAGAAGGCGGCCAGCTCGCGGGCCGCGTGGGCCAGGCCGGCATCCCAGCGCACGCCGGGGCGGACGACGAGCGGCGCGAGGGCCGCGTCGGCCTCCGAACCGCGCGCGGCGCCGTACCCCTCGACGGGCGGCTCGACCAGGTGGACCACGAGGGGGGTGCCGCCGCGGGGTGGGGCCGGCGGGCGCGGGGGTCGACCGGGGGCCTGGCCGATCTGCGGCGGCGTCGGCGCCGAGGGCGCGCCGCCCGGGGGACGCAGCAGCAGCAGGGCGAGGCCGGCGACGAGGAGCAGCGCCAGCAGCAGGACGACACGCATGGTCCAGCGTGCCCCGCTCGAGCCGGGTGCGTCCAGTGGGATTCCGGGGGCTTGGCCGACGCACTTGACCCCGGGCCCCCGGTCCGGTGAGGGTGCGCCCGGATCTGCATGTCCGGCGGGGGCCGGAGTGGGGAGAAAAGATGAAGTGGTACGGATGTTTGCTGGGCCTGCTGGTGCTCGCAGGCTGTGACGACGCGGAGCCCTCCGATCCGGGCGCCGACGCCGCCGTCCGCGACGCTGCCTTCGGCGGGCGCGACTTCAGCGTGCGCGACGCCGCCGTGGTCGACGCCGCCGTGGTCGACCGGGGCGTCGAGGGCTGCCAGACCAACGAGGAGTGCGGCGAGAACGAGATCTGCGTCAACGGCGAGTGCCTCGACGAGCGCCCCATGCCCGACTGTCTGCGCGACGAGGACTGTGCGAACGGCCAGGTCTGCGAGGCGGGCGCCTGCGTGGATGGCCCCGAGTGCACCGAGGACGCCGACTGCGGCAACGGGCGTGTCTGCCAGGGCGGCGCCTGCATGGACGCCCCCGGCTGCGTAGATGATGGCGACTGCGCGAACGGCCAGGTCTGCGAGGCGGGCGCGTGTGTGGACGGCCCCCCGCCCCCGGACTGCCAGGACGACGCGGACTGCGCCAACGGCCAGGTCTGCCGCGGGGGCGCCTGCGTGGACGGCCCGCCGCCCCCCGACTGCGTCGATGACGCCGACTGCCCCGCGGGCCAGACCTGCCAGGCCGGCGCCTGCGTCCCCCCGCCCCCCGAGTGCCAGCGCAACGCCGACTGTGGCGCGGGCCGCATCTGCGTGAACGGTGCCTGCGAGGACGCCCCGCCCCCGCCGGCCTGCGTGGCCAACGCCGACTGCGGCCCCGGTGAGATCTGCGTCGACGGCGTCTGCGAGCTGGCGCCCCCGCCGGCCTGCATCGCCGACGGGGACTGCCCCCCCGGCCTCGCCTGCGTGGCCGGCGTCTGCCGGGCGGTCGCGGGCGACTGCGCCGGCGCCATCCGCGTCGGCTTCGGCCCCACCAACGGCAGCACCCTGGGCGCCGCCAACGGCTTCGCGGGGAGCTGCGGCGGCGCGGACGGCCCCGACGCCGTCTTCGAGCTGGCCCTCGATCAGGCCGGCACCGTCTGCGTCGACACCTTCGGCGCCGACTTCGACACCGTGCTCTATGCCCGCAGCGGCGACTGCGTGAACGGCGCCGAGCTGGACTGCAACGACGACTCCGACTTCGCCCCGGGCCTCCAGTCCTCGGTCGAGATCGAGGTGCGCGACGCCAACCCCATCTTCGTGTTCGTGGATGGCTACGACGCCGAGGCCGGCGACTTCGTGCTCAACGTCACGGCCGGCCCGTGCGGCGACGGGCCCGCGGACTGTGTGGACGACGCCGACTGCGCGGCGGGCGAGATCTGCCTCAACGGGGTCTGCGAGCCCGATCTGCCGCCGGGGTGCGCGGACGATTTCGACTGTGATCTCGGGGAGATGTGCGTGAACGGCGCGTGCGAGCCCGTGGGCGCGCCCTGCGTGGACGACCTCGACTGCGCGGTCGGCGAGATCTGCGACGCCGGCGTCTGCGTCGGCGAGAACGGCGGCGCGGCTTGCGACGCCGAGGTGGCGCTCGTGGACGGCCGCGCGGACGGCAGCACCGTCGGTGCGCCGGCCGGTGATCGTGGGAGCTGCGGCGGCGCCGGCGAGGAGATCGCCCACAGCTTCGTCGCCCCGGAGGCCGGCACCTTCTGCGCCCGCACCGACGGCTCCGACTACGACACGGTGGTCTACGTGCGCACCGACTGCGGCGATCCGGCCACCGAGCTGGGCTGCAACGACGACGCCGGCGGCACGCTGCAGTCGGCCGTCGAGTTCCAGGCCGAGGCAGGCGCCACCTACCACGTCTTCGTCGACGGCTTCGCGGGCGCGGGGGCCTACGCCCTCGCCGTCACCGCCGGCCCCTGCGAGGGCCCGGCCCCCGACTGCCTCAACGACTTCGACTGCGCGGCCGACGAGCTGTGCGTCGATGGCGTCTGCGTCCCGGACGCCCCCGTGGCCTGCGTGGACGATGCGGACTGCGCCGCCGGCGAGATCTGCGTCGACGGCGCGTGCGCCCTCTCGGCGGATGGCACCTGCGAGGCACCGTTCCTGGTCGAGGCCTTCGGTGAGGTGCGCGGCACGCTCGCGGGCGCCAGCGCGGCCACGGGCACCTGCGGTGGCCAGGGCCCCGAGGCCGTCTACGCCTTCGCCGTGAATGCGGCGGGCGAGATCTGCCTGAGCACCGTCGGCTCGCCCATCGACACCGTCTTGCATGTGCGCGCCGGCGACTGCCTCGATGCCGCCAGCGAGGTCGCCTGCAACGACGACGCCGTCGGCCTCCAGTCCGAGATCAGCCTGGCCGTCGAGCCCGACCTGGCCTACTTCGTCTTCGTGGACGGCTTCGGGGTGAACGGGGGCGACTACGTCTTCACCGTCACCGACGGCCCCTGCGGCGCCGAGCCCCCCGCGTGCGTGGACGACGCCGACTGCGCCGTCGGCGAGGTCTGCAACGCTGGCGCCTGTGTGCCGGACGGGGCGGTGGGCACCTGCGATGCGCCCATCCCGGTGGTGGCATTCGGCCCCGTGGACGGGACCACCGCCGGCCTCGGCGCGGCCGACGTGGGGAGCTGTGGTGGCAACGGCCCCGAGGCCATCTACGAGCTGGTGGTCGATGGGCCCGGGGAGGTCTGCCTGAGCACCGTCGGTTCGGCCATGGACACGGTGCTGCACGTGCGCCAGGACGTCTGCGACGACCCCGCCGCCGAGGTGGACTGCAACGACGACGCCGTGGGCCTCCAGTCGCAGCTGACCCTCGCCGTCGAGGGCGGCGTCTCCTACTTCATCTACGTCGACTCCTTCGCCGCAGCCGGCGGGGCCTACACGCTCACCATCACCCCCGGCGCCTGTGGGGCCGAGCCCCCCGCCTGCGCGGTGGACGCCGACTGCGCGGCGGGCGAGATCTGCGACGCTGGCGCCTGCGTGGCGGCGCCGGTGGCCGACGGCACCTGCAATGCCCCCAACCCGGTCGAGGCGTTCGGCGAGATCCGGGGCACCACCGCGGGCGGCGGGGCCTCGGCCCAGGTCGGCTCCTGCGGCGGCGGCGGGGCGCCCGAGGCGGTCTACGCCTTCGCCCTCAACGGGCCCGGGCAGGTCTGCGTCAGCACCGCGGGCAGCGCCTTCGACACCATCCTGCACGTCCGCGAGGGCGACTGCCTCGACGCCGCCACCGAGGTCGGCTGTAACGACGACGCGAACGGCGTCCTCCAGTCGGAGCTCACCATCGACGCGCAGGGCGACACCCCGTACTTCGTGTTCGTGGACGGCTTTGGGGCAGCCAGCGGCGACTACGTGCTGACCATCACCCCGGGCGCCTGCGGTGCCCAGCCGCCCGTCGCCTGCGCGGCGGATGCGGACTGCGCGGCGGGCGAGATCTGTGACGCGGGCGAGTGCGTCGCGGCGCCCGTCGGCGGCGCCTGCGAGGCCCCGATCCGCTTCAATCCGAATGGTGCCATCATCGGCATCACCGGCGGCGCTGGCCTTGAGGGTGGCTCTTGCGGCGGCGGCCCGGGCAGCCCCGAGGAGGTCATCGTCTTCTCGGTCGATGTGGCGGGTCCCGTCTGCCTCACCACGACGGGCTCCAACTTCGACACGGTGCTCTATGTCCGGACGGCCTGTGGCGACCCGGCCTCCGAGATCGGGTGCAACGACGACGGCCCGGCGGGCCTCACCAGCCGGCTGCAGGTCGAGGCCCAGCCGAACGTCGACTACTTCGTGTTCGTCGATGGGTACTTCAGCGCGGCAAATGGCCCGAGCGCGGGCGACTACGTACTCAACGTGAACGCCGGCGCCTGTCGCTGAGCCCCACGTGCCTCTCCCGGTCGCGCTCACGCGGCTGGGAGCAGCGAACTTTTTTCCTTTTCACATCAGGTACTTCGAAAAAAGTCTGCGACACGCGCCGCGACTGACCGAAGGAGAGAGGCCCCCACCACGCGGAGGACTCTCCCATGGCCGACACGCTCATCATCCAGGTGCCCGACCGGCTGCTCTACAGCCCCCGGCTCAAGCGCTGGGTGCTCGTCTCCGAGGTCACGTCCAAGACCTCCAACGACCTCTTCCTCTTCGTCCCGCTGGAAGTCGTGGTCGCCATCCTCAACGGCATCATCGGCCGGGCGCAGGCCTAGCTGCCACGAGGAGGGCGGCTTCGGCTTCGACTTCGACCTGTACGGCTACTTCTTCATGTCCAACCACCTGCACTGGCTCATCGGCGTGGACACGCTGGTCCACAAGAGCATCGTGCTGGAGTGGGTCAACCGGGAGATCGCCCGGCGAATCAACAAGTTCCACGACCGGAGCGGCCAGGCGCTGGTGCCCAGCACGGCGATCCAGATCACGACGCTGGAGAAGGCCCTGGACCGGCTGCGGTACGTCATGGGCCAGGGCACGGCCGCCATGAAGTCGCGCCACCCGGCGGACGACGTCTTCGCCTGCTCCAACCCGGCCTTGTTGCGGGGCGAGAAGCTGCACGGCGTCTTCGTCCACGCCGACGGCCGGCGGGAGGAGACGACCGTCCGCATCGACCGGCTGCCGGGCCTGGGCGACCTGACGGAGAAGGAGCACCGGGCGCTGATGTGGCAGCTGGCCGACGGCATCGCCGCCGAGGCCCGCCCGCGGCGCAAGAAGGCGGGCCTGCCGGTGCCCGACCCCGAGGCGGTGCGGCGCGTGGACCCGATGACGCGGCCGAAGGAGCGCGACCGCAGCCCCGCGCCGGTGGTGCATGGGCCGCCCGAGCACCAGGAGGAGTGGCGCAAGCTCCACGCCGAGCTCAAGGACGCCTACACGACGGCGCACATCGCGTACTGGAAGTGGCTGGCCGACCCGACGCTGCCGCTCATCCCGTTCCCGGCGCACACGATCCCGCCGTCGCATGCGAGGAAGAGGCTCAGGGCGCTGGCCGAGAGCGGCTGACGTCGCGGCGTAAGTGGCTGAAAGACAGCAGAGCTGGTGCCGGGGCAGGCGCAGTGGGCGAGGTGTCGCCCGTCACCGCCTCGATAAGTCGTGGCCCTCGAGCGCGCCCAGCCTCGCACCCTCACAACGCCCTCTGCGACCGACGAAGCAACTCTGGAAGCCCCAAGCCGGCCTCCGCGGCGGTCCGATTCCGTCCACACCGCACACGTGCACCCCTTGGCCTTCGAACTCGGTCGCGAAAGCGATGCGCTCGGCGGCCGGGTTCCGCTCGGATCGTAGTCGTGCACCCCGTCGCTTTTGAACTCGGTTGGGAAGATGAAACGCGCGGCGGTCCCGACGCGGGGCACGGCCATGCCACCACAGCCGCGCACGAGCGCACGGCGATGACGTTGCGTGGGCCCGACGCCCGGTGGTCTGGGGGCGGCGGGTGCTACGCTCGGTGGGGGTGCGGTCTGTCGGGAAGGGGTAACGGCGACCACCCTGGGGGCAGGGCCTCGTCGCCGATGGGGGTGTGCTCAGCGCCAGTCGGCGCGCTCGGGGCGGTGGGGGGTGCGGGTCGACCGGGCCTTCTCGGCGCGCTCGAGGCGGCTGCGTTCTCCACCGCGCCGACCCGTCAGCAGCTTGACCCGTCCACCCGGCAACTCGATCCACGTGCGTCCGCTGGCCATCGTTCTACCTCCTCAGCGTCAGGGGCCACCGGAGGCAACGCGGGCTTCGCCGAGGAAAATGCCGGCGTCGGGAACTTTTTTCGATCAGGGGATCTGGGCCAGCAGCGCGCCCGTCACGCGGGTGAAAGTGACGCCGTGGGGTTCGGCGAAGCGCGCGATGCCGTCGGCGCGGAGGGCCGGGGCGACGTCGCGTTCGTAGCGGGCCAGGATGTCCGGGGAGGGGAAGAGGTAGCGGCTCTCGACCTGGGTGGGGCTGATCTGCGTGACCCAGGCCTCGGCGGCTCCCCCCGCGATGACGGCCTGGATGTGTCCATCGAGCAGCCAGCGGACGTAGCTCGGGACGAGCGCCTCGGGGAGGGTGGCGGTGACGGCGTAGATGAGGGGTCGGGCCATGGGTGGTCGCCTTGGTCTCGGTGTGGCCCGTAGACTGCCGGGACCATGGTCTTTTCGTCTACCTCCCTCCGGGTCTGGCTGCTGGCGCTGGCGACGGGGTGCGCGCCGGCGACGCCGGCAGATGTGGCCTCGCCGGATGCGGCCTTGGAGCCGCTGGACCGAGGGGCGTCCCCGGGGGCCGACGCGGCCCATCCACAAGACGCCGCGCGCCCACCGGATGCGGCGCGCGATGCCGCGCGCCCACCGGATGCCGGCGCCCTCGACGCTGGTGCCCCGGGGGCCGACGCCTCCGACGCCGACCCGCAGGACGCTCGCCCACGAGACGCCACGCTCGCGGACGCCGCAGCCGTCTTCGATGGCGGGTCGCCCGATGTGCGGGTGCCCGACGCCGCGGTCTGTCGGGAGGAGGGGTGCACCGGTCGGGATGATGACTGCGACGGTCGAGTCGATGAGGGGGCGGCCTGCGTCCCCCGAGCGCGCGCCGACTGCCGTCTCTGGGTGGGCTTCGCCGCCGCGGGCTCTGCGCCAGCGGGGCCGGCGTGGGGTGCATGTCCCGGCGTGGAGGCGGATCGCGGTGGCGCGCAGCCCTGCGCGAGCAGCCGGGGGTCGGGCCGCTTCTACAGCGTGCCCTTCGGGGCCGCTCCCGGCGCCGGGGATCGGCTCGGCGTCGCCTGGACCTGCGCGGGCGAGGACGCGGCGTTCGCTCGGTGGGCGCAGGGCCACTGCGCCGTGGAGGTGGCCATCGGGAAGGGCAGCCTGGACTGCGCCGATGCCCAGGTGGCCTGCGCTCGGACCACCGCCGACGGGGCCTTCGTGCCCTTGATCCTCCCCGGTCCGCTGGACGGCGATGTCGCCGTCGGGGTCGGGTTCTCCTGTGAAGACGAGGGGTTGCCCGATCGGGCGGCGGGCGTCGGGGCCGGCCTGACCGCCTGGATCGCGACGCAGTACCGCCACGAGGGCGCGGACGGGTGCCTCGATGAGGACCTGTTTGATGACTCGGATGTCTGGGGGGCTTGTCCCGGCCTGGCCGTGGATGCCGAGGGCCGCCACCGCTGCGCGAGCAGCGCGGGCGACGGCGCCCTGCATGGGTTCACGCTGGGGGCGGGGGGCGAGCCGACCCTGGGGCCGTGCTCGGGGGTGGGGGTGGCGCTGCGCTGAGCGTCGTCAGAGGACCATCTCTTCGCGGGCGAGCCGCGTGGCGCGGGCGCAGGCCGGACAGACCTGGGCTTCGGCGACGATCTGGTGGCCGCGGCCGCCCGGATCGTCGCGCCAGCGGGCCCGCTTGTAGCGGTGCTTGCGCAGTCCGGTGGTCTGGCACTTCAGGCGCGTGGGGAAGCTGGTGGGGCGGACATCGGTGACGACGCGCTCGGCGGGCGTACCCGGCGGCACGACCTTGCTGCAGAGGTCGCAGCGGTACATGACTCTCCTTCGGTCGGGGTTCAGCGGCGGCGGGGGCGACGGTTCGGCTTGGGGCGCGCGCGGTTGTTGCGCCGGTTGGCGCGGGCGCGCTGGCCCTTCGAGACCGTGACCGCGCCCGTCGACGGGCGCCGGAAGTAGTAGGGGGATCCCCAGATCATTCGCCACCGGGGGCGCTCGGCCTCCGGCGTGGCTGCCCACGTGAGCTTGCGGCCCATCTCGACGACCATGACGTCGCGAAACAGGGCCACGACGCGGTTGTTCTTGCCCAGGGCCTGGTCGCGGCGGACCACGTAGTCGCCCGGCGCACAGCCCAGCCCCTCGAACCGGCCATCGATGTGCAAGAGCGCCCGCTTCGGGCTGACGTCCAGCAGCTCCACCCCCGGGAAGGTGACCGGGATGGGCTCCTTCCACTGGGTCGCGTGGGCGATCTCGAGCCGATCCGTGCGCTCCGTCCAGTGGACGGCACGCTCGCGGCGCCGCGCGTTGGCAGCGTGCATCGCGGGGGTGCCGAAGAGGCGAGGGCAGTCGGCAGCCGAGCGGGGCTCGGCGTGGGGCGGGGCGGGCGGGTTGCCGTCGCGCTCGACGCCCGCAAGGGCGGCGGTCGAGACCAGCAGGGCAGCGATGAACAACGCAGGCTGAATGACCTGATCCTCCATTTGTTGTGCTTGCAATCGTTGTTGTAGCAAATGTTTTCCTTCCGCGCAAGGCGGGACCTGCTCGGGTAGACTCCGAGCCGTGCACCACCTCGCCCTCGCCGCCACGCTGGCGCTGCTCGCCGGCCCCGCCCTGGCCCAGGATCGGCGCCCTTGCGGCATCGACGCGGCCAGCGTTCGCCACGACACCTTCGATCCGGAGCTCCGCAGCCCCAGCGGCGCGGTGCCTGCCGGGACCCGGGTGCGCCTGCGCCTCCAGGTGGCGCAGGGGGATCTCTCCGGCGCGCGCGTCCGCCTCTGGGATGCTCGCCTGGGCCAGGAGCGCTTCGTCGACATGGTCTGGGATGGCGAGCACGACCGGAGCGACCAGGTGGACTGGTGGCGGGCCGACGTGGATCCCGGGCCGACGCCGACCGTGCTGCACTACCTCTTCGAGCTGACGGACGAGGAGGCGGGCTGCCCGACAACGCGCCGCTGGTACGTGGACGATGATCCCCGGTTCGCGGGCGGCGGGACGGGCGTCGTGGTGGACCGCTTCGAGACCCGGAGCTTCCAGATCACCGCCCACGCGGCCGGCTTCGAGACGCCGCGCTGGCTGCAAGAGGCCGTGATCTATCAGGTATTTCCGGATCGCTTCCGAGACGGCGACCCCAGCAACAACCGCCCCGCGGGCTCCTTCCACTATGGCGGCGAGACCATCGAGCGCTCGCTGGGCGGCGGCGACTGGAACGTGGAGGTCTGTGATCCGGCCGGCCGCGGCGGTCCGCCGTGCCCCGGCAAGGGGAGCAGCGACTTCTTCGGCGGCGATCTGGACGGCATCACCCAGCGCATCGAGGACGGCTTCTTCGCGCGGCTGGGGGTCACGGCCCTGTACCTCAACCCGGTCTTCGCCGCGCCGTCCAACCACCGCTACGACGCCCGGGACTTCGAGCGGGTGGATGAGGATCTGGGGGGCGAGCCGGCCTTCGCCCGCCTGCTGGCGGCGGCGCGGGCCCACGGCCTGCACATCCTGCTGGATGGCGTCTTCAACCATGTCTCGTCTGACAGCCGGTACTTCGATCGGTACGGCCGCTACGACGACGTGGGGGCGTGCGAAGACGCCGCGAGCCCCTGGCGAGACTGGTTCTACCTGCCCCATGTGGACCGGGCCGCCAGCGACGGGCGCGCCCGGTGCGCGGGCGATCTGACCTACGAGGCCTGGTGGGGGTACTCGAGCCTGCCCAAGCTGCGGGCCGATCATCCCGAAGTGCGGGGCCTGGTGTACGCGGGCCCCGCGGCGGTGGCGCCGGGCCGGGTGGCCCAGGGGGCAAGCGGCTGGCGCCTCGATGTGGGGGGCGACGTGGATCCGGGGGTCTCGGCGCCCGACAACGACTTCTGGGAGGGCTTCCGCGCGGCCGTGAAGGCGGCGGATCCCGACGCGGCCATCATCGGGGAAGAGTGGGGGGATGCCTCGGCCTGGCTGCTCGGCGGGGAGTGGGACGCGGTGATGAACTACCGCCTGCGATCCGCCCTGCTGAGCTTCGTCTTCGAGGGGTGCGAGGGTCCCGGCTGCGATGGAGGGGTGGCGTTCAGCGACGGCGACAGCAACGACGGCAGCGCCAGCGGGGCCATCCGGCGCATCGCGCCGTCGATCCTTGACGGGCGCCTGCGCGCCCTGGCCGAGGACTACCCGGCGCCCGCCCACGCCGCGATGATGAACCTGCTGGGCTCCCACGACACGAGCCGGATCCGCTTTCTTCTCGAGCACATCAGCCGCGGGGACGCCGATCGGGCCCGGGATCGTTTGCGGCTGCTCGTGGCCTTCCTGGCCGGCTACCCGGGGGCGCCGACGCTGTACCAGGGCGACGAGGTCTTCATCGATGCGCCCTCGCGGTTCGCCGATGGCTGGCATGACGATCCGTACAACCGCGCGCCCTATCCCTGGCCCGACACCCCCGGTCACTACCGGGCCGACGAGGGCCTGGCGGCCCAGATCCGTCGCCTGACGTCGGCGCGCCACGCGGTGGAGGCACTGCGAACGGGCGCGATCGAGCACGGGGTCGTCGTCGACGATGCCCGGCGGGTCTACGGCTATGCCCGGCACAGCGACGCGGGGGCCGCGTGGGTGCTGGTCAACGCGGGTGACGAGCCGGCGACGGTGGCCCTGGCCGACGGGGCCGACCTGCTGGATCTGGTGGACGGGCGGGCCTGGCCGGGCGGGCAGGTGACGGTGGAGCCCCGGTCGGCGGCGCTCGTGGCGCCCCCTGGCCTGGTCGACACTCCCGCGGCGCCCGTCGCGCGCCTGGTGGGCGGCCAGCTAGGCTGGGATCCGGTGCGGCGCGACACGGCGGGCGGCCCGGAGGTGGTGGTGCGCTACGCCATCCACCGGGGCGAGGGCCGCGGGGTGGACGCGGAGCCCTGGGCCTGGGTCGAGGTGGGCCTCTTCGGCGAGCCCGCGCCCGTCGAGGTGCCAGCCGGCGGCGTCTACCAGGTGGTGGCGTGGAGCAGCGCCCGCGGCGGGGTGCCGTCGGCCATCGTCGGCGGGCCGGAGGCGGGGGACGCCGGGGCCCCGGACGCCGTGGCGCCCGACATGGCCCCGCGGGACGCAGGCGCGTCGGACGCGATCGTGCCCGCCGACGCCCACGCCGCGGTGGACGCCGGCCTCCCGCCCCCGCAGGACGCCGGCCGTGTGGCCATCGACGCGGCCGACGCGCCTGCCGACCCCCACGCCGATGCGGGCTGCCACATGGCCCCGCAGGCGGAGGCCGGCAAGTCTGGCTGCTCGCCCTGGCGCTGATCCTCGCCGGCCGCCCCCGTCGTCGGAGAACCTGACGCTCCCGGCGCTGTCCGGTGCTAAGGTCGATGTGCACAGGTGGCACAGGAAAGTGGCCGTCGCCCGGGACCCTTTGGATCCATCGGCGGCGTCGCCCGTACCAGCCGCCCGTCGCCTTCGTCCCCGACCACCAGCCTCAGGTGCGCCATGACCCGCTCCCTGCTTGCCCTCGCCTGCCTCGGCCTGCTCGCCGGCCCCGCCCTCGCCCAGAAGGGCGAGGAGCCCGGCGAGGAGGTCCGCCTCTCCCTCGATCGGTACGCCCGCCTCATGCGCCTGGCCGACGCCCGCGCCGGCGCCCGGGTCACCTGGAGCCGCGGCAGCCTCTCGGCCCGGGTCGAGGGCGAGACGGTGCGGGTCTCGGTCTCGGCCCAGGTGCGCGCGGTGGGGGATGGGCCCGTCGAGATCCCGCTGCTGCCAGCCGAGGCGGTGCTCTCCGACGCCCGCGTCGGCGGCAACGGGGCGGCGCTGCTGCGGCTCTCGGGCGCGCATGTGGCCGTGATCCCTTCGCTTTCCGGTGAGGAGGGCGTCTCGCTGGAGTACGTCGTGCCGGTGCAGAAGGGCGACGACGGGGCGCCCTACGCCGTGCTGCCGATGCCCCCCATGGCGGGCGCGGCGCTGAGCGTCTCCGGGGTGGGCGGCGAGGCCGAGGCCTGGCCCGCCAGCGATGTGCGGCGCGGCGGCGACGGCCTGGAGGCCTCCGTCCCCGCCACCTCGGCCGTCCTCATTCGCTGGGGGCAGCCGGTCGGCCGCGATCTGGTGCGTCGCGTCGACTACACCGTCACCCTCGATGAGAGCGGCGACGGCGTCGACGTCCTGGCGCGCTTCGAGGTCAACACCTCGGCCCGCGACGCCCGGGTCCGCCTGACCGGCGTCGACGACGCCCTGGTGGATCTGGTCGAGGGCACGACGCCGGTGGCGAGCCGCGTCGAGGATGGCTGGCACGTGGCCATCATCGAGAAGGCGGGCCGCCACACGCTCACCGCGCGCTTCCGCCTGGCCATCGATCGCAGCCGCGGCCAGCCCCAGATCACGCTCCAGCCCAACAACGCCCCCATGGCGCGGGTCGCGGTGACGGTGCCGGGCAAGCGGGCCGTGGAGTTCGAGCCCGTGGTCCCCATCACGAGCACCATCAAGGGGGACGGCGAGGGCGCCGAGACGACGGCCGTCGCCCACCTGCCGCCCTCCGAGGAGGTCATCCTGCGCTGGACCGAGGCCCGCGCGGCCCCCGAGAGCCAGGTGCGCGCCAACACCGAGACCTACCAGATCCTGACGCTGGAAGAGGGCGTCCTGCGCTCGCGGGTCTTCGTGAAGTACGACGTCATCAACGGCAAGCTCAAGGAGCTGCCCATCGCGCTGCCCGAGCAGGTGGTCCTGTACAAGGTCGAGGGCACCGCCATCGAGGACTGGCGCATCTTCCCCGCCACCGACACCGAGCCCCGCCATGTGCGGGTGGTGCTGGGGCAGGAGCTGGAGGGCTCGGCCCAGATCGAGCTGCAGCTGGAGATGGTGGTGGGGACGGCCGAGGGCACCGCGCTCTCGCTGCCGGTGCTGCGGCCGATGGCGGCGTTCCGCGAGGGCGGCGTCGTGGCCCTGCTGGACGGCGACAAGGTGGGCTTTGCGCCGGCGGAGGTGACCGGGTTCACGCCGGTGGGCCAGGACGCCCTGCCCGCCGACATCCGCCAGACCCTCCGCGACAAGGTGTCCCAGGCCTACAAGCACGTGGGCGAGCCCGGCACCCTGGCCAGCAAGGTGGCCACGGCCAAGACCCGCGAGGTGCGCTTCGACGCTCGCGTGGACACGCTGTACCAGGTGCGCGAGGGCTCGCTGCAGGGCAACGCCGCGGTGCTGGTGGAGCTGAAGAGCGGCCGCCGCGACTTCCTGATTCTGTCGCTGCCGGTGGGCCTGGCCGAGCCGCGCATCACGGCGCCCAGCCTCAACAAGGTGGAGCCGGTGGCCGACGCGGAGGTGGGGGAGGGGCGGCAGGCGTACGCCGTCCGCTTCACCCAGGCCCTGGAGGGGGCGATCCAGCTCGATGTGGAGTTCGAGCGGATTTTCGAGAAGGATCTCGAGGGGTTGCCCATGCCTGACCTGCGGGTGCACGGGGCCGAGGTGGAGGCGGGCAGCCTGGGCATCGCCGCCGAGACGGGCATGGAGCTGACGCCGGGCGAGGGCAAGGATCTGCGCCGCGTGACCGCGGAGGAGCTGCCCAAGGCGGTGCGGCTGCGCAGCGAGGACGAGCTGCGGCTGGCCTACACCTACGCCCGCGCCCCGTGGGGCCTGTCGCTGGGCATCAAGCGCAACAAGACCGTGGAGACCCTGGACGCCGTCGCCCGCCACGTCTGGCTCGAGTCCAACGTGCTCGAGAACGGGCACCGCGTGACCCGGGCCACCTACGAGGTCGCCAACGAGGACCGCCAGTTCCTGAAGCTGAAGCTGCCCGAGGGCTCCCAGGTGCTCTCGGTGCAGTCCGATGGCCGCAAGGTGAAGGCGGTGCAGGATCAGACCGGCACCGTGGCCATCCCGCTGCCGAAGGGGCGCACGCTCCAGGTGGAGGTGACCTACGACGTGGCCGGCGATGCCCTCGGCTTCTACCAGGGCATCGATCTGGCTGCGCCCGTCGCCGATCTGCGCAGCAACGACATCCAGTGGCTGGTGCGGGTGCCGAGTCGCCTGACGGTTCTCGGATTCTCCACGGATCTCAAGGAGTTGCCGGGCATGAGCTTCGGCGGCCCCGCCGGGGAGCCCCTGCCCGCCGACAACGAGATGACCGAGCGGCTGTTCGGCTACTCCGTCCAGGACGCCGACGGCAAGGCCCTCACGCTGACGGCGCGGCTGGCGCGCGCCCCCGGGGCGGGCGTGGATCTGCTGCTCTACGTCCTGAGCCTGCTGGCCCTGCTGGGGGTGACGCGGCGGCGGGCCCAGGGCCGCCCGCTGGGGGGTGGCGGGGTGGGGCTGCTGGTGGCGGGCGTGGGCCTGCTGCTGCTGAAGGCGGCGCTCTTCGGCATCCAGCCGCTGGAGTTCCTGGTGGTCGTCGGTCTGGTCATCGCGGTGGGCTTCGCGTCTCGCAAGCGTCGGCCGACGGAGGCCTGAGATGAGGCGGCTGATCCCGAGCCTCGCGCTGCTGCTGGCCGTGAGCCTGGCCGCCTGCCGCGATCTCGCGGGCGGGGCCGAGCCGGTGGCCGCCTCGACCCCGGTCGAGGAGGTGGCCACCGCGGACAAGGCCGACAAGCTGGCCTGGGTCGAGAAGGACCAGGCCGAGGGCGGCGAGGATGTGGACGACATGCGCTCCTCGCTCATCGCCCGCAACGCCCCCGCCGCGCCGCCTCCGCCGCCCGCCGAGCCAGCCGCCTTCGATGACGGCATCGAGGGGCTCAAGCGGGAGGAAGCCAAGGGCCTGGGCGGGCGGCGCCAGCGCGGCATCGACGCGTTCGGGTTCGACGACAGCAAGGCCAGCAAGAAGCGCAAGGTGAGCGCCGGGCCGGGGGCGCAGACCATCGACCTGGCCGGGCTGACCCTCGTCGACAAGGAGCAGCCGGAGCCCGCCCTGCTGGATCCCGCGGATGCCGACGGGGCGCCCGACGTGGTCGACGAGCTCCAGGAGGATCGACGCGCCTCCGCTGCCGAAGCTGGGCTCGAAGATCCGGGACATCGGCCGCCGCAGGCCGCGCGGGGGCAAGGACTCGGGGGCCTTCGCGCTGGATCTGGGCCGCATGCGCCTCGACGGCCAGGCCGGGGAACACAGCCGGGTCGAGGATCGCCCCGACCGCTTCCTGCCGCAGATGTGCTACTTCGAGAACACCTACCTCGGGGGCAACGCCGCCTACGCGGAGCGTCTGCGGCGGCTGGAGGCCGATCTGGGTGGGCAGCCGGGCCCGCACCTGCTGGCGTTGCTCGATCCCCAGCCCTTCGATCCCCCCGAGGATGCGGGCCTGCGGCTGACGGCCGCCCTGAGCCAGGGCTCGCTGGACAAGCCGGGCCGGGTGGTCTTGCAGGTGGGCCTGCAGGGCAGCCGCCGGCATGGCTGGCGGCGCCCTCCCCTGGACGTGGCGCTGGTGGTGGACGCAGCCAGCCCCGAGGTCCTGGTCACGGCGGCTGACGCGCTGCTCAAGCGCCTCGGTCCGCAAGACCGGCTGGCCATCGTGCGGGTGGGCGACGCCGATCCGGTGAGCGTGCTGGCCGATCGGCGCGACGTGCGCACCGCGCTGGCGCGCCAGGCGGAGGGCCTGCGGGCGCGGCCGGCCGGCGTCGGCGAGCTGGGGGCGGCGCTGGATCAGGCGGGGGCCCTGCTGGCCGGCGCCGATGATCAGGCGCGGGTCCCCGGGACCCGGACGCTGGTCGTCCTGACGGACGCCCCCGGGGCGGACCGGGTGGAGGTGGCCGAGGGCCGCGTGCAGGCCCTGGCGCTGGGGGGGGTGGTGACGTCGGTGGTGGCCATGGGTGGCGCCCCCGACGCGGCCTGGTGGCGCGTCGCCGGCGCGGGCAACGGCAACCTGCACCGGGCCGCGAGCACCGAGCAGCTCGCGCCGGTGCTCGACGACGAGCTGGCGAGCCTGGCCCGGGTCATCGCCCGGCTGCTGCGCGTGAACGTGCGCCTCGCCCCCGGGGTCGAGGCCACCCGCGTCATCGGCTCGCGCGTGCTGGGCCAGGACGAGGTGGTGGCCGTGAAGGCGCGAGAGGTGGCCACCGATCGCAACCTCAGCCGCGCCCTGGGCGTGAAGGCCGATCGGGGGGACGACGACGACGGCATCCAGACGGTCATCCCCTACTTCTACGGGGGCGACAGCCACGTCATCCTCATCGAGCTCTGGGTCGAACGGCCGGGCGCGGTGGCTGAAATCTCTTTGCGTTACAAAGACATGGTGAACCTGGGCAACGCCGTGGCTCGCACGTCGGTCAGCCTGTCGACGCTGCCGCGGGCCGTCTCGGCCGCCCAGCGGATGGTCCAGCGCAACCTGGAGGGCTTCGACTTCGCGGCCACCTTGCGCGGGGCGGCGCAGCTCGTCCGTGACGGCTCGCCCGCCCTCGTGGGGCAGGTGCTGCGGCAGGCGGCGCGCACGGCGGAGGACCGCCAGGTGGCCGAGGCGTTCGCGCGCTTCGCTGATCAGGCGCGCCGGCAGGCCCAGCTTCGGCAGCTCGAAGACGCGCTCGTGCTGGCGGCCGATCGACGCATCGGCGCCTCGGGCGCCGGGGGGAGGGCACGATGAGGCGTCGCTGGTTGCTGGGGCTCGCCTTGCTGGTGGCCTGCGGGAAGATGGCGGACGAGGCCCCGCCGGCCTCGCCCGTCGCCGGAGGGGACGAGGGCCGGATGGGGTACGTCGGTGGCCCGGCCCCGGGCAGCCCGGCGGAGCCGCCGCCACCGCCGGTGGTGGTCCAGGAGTGGAGCCGGGAGGAGCCGCTGGCGGATCCGAGGCCGACGGACTCCTCGCGCCTGCGGCCGCCGGCGGACGCACCGGCCAGCGCCGCGTTCTTCGAGGAGGAGCGGAAGGCGTCGGCGCGGCAGGCGGCCCAGGCGGCCGCCGTCACCCGGCGGGCGCAGGAGCGGGCCCAGGCCCTCGACGAGGACGTCCCGCGGGCGTTCGAGGACGCCAACACCAAGGCGAAGCCCAAGCGTGACGGGAAGTTCGCCTACGAGGCCAAGGAGGCCAACGGCGTCGAGCTCGAGGTCAGCGAGGACGAGGAGGTCGCGCTGCGCCAGCCCGTCGGCAACGCAGAGCAGGCGGCGCCCGAAGAGGCGACGGTGGAGCTGGCCCGGGGCGAGTACCGGGTGAAGACCGTGGCGGAGAAGATCCCCGCCCCGGAGAAGCCGGCCGAGGCGCCACCGCCGGCCCAGGGCCTCGTGCTGGCCCCGGAGGTGCCCCTGGGTGGCGATCTGCAGGACCTGAAGCGGGGCGATCTCGCCAGCGACGACGGCGACGACGACGGCGAGGTGGATGGTCGGTTCAAGAACGACGAGGGGGCGGGCCGTGACCGCCTCGCCGGCAAGAAGCCCGAGAGCCGACGGCCTGCGGTGGATGGTGGGCTGCTGGATGACGGCTGGTTCGCCCGCACCGAGGGCGAGGGCCGCCCGAGCAGCTTCCTGCCCCGCATGTTCTACTTCGAGAACACCTACCAGGGCCGCAGCGCCGCCTTCCTGGAGCGCCTGCGGCGGCTGGACGCCGAGTTCGGGGGGCGCGAGCGGCCGTACCTGCTCTCGTCCCTCCCGCCGCAGCCGGTGGATCCCCCCGAGGACAAGGGGCTGGCCCTCTCGGTGGCGCTGGATCGGCAGTGGATCGACCAGCCGGGCCGCGTCTACCTGCAGGTGGCCCTCCAGGGATCGCGGCGCTATGGCTGGCGGCGCCCGCCGCTGGACGTGGTGGTCGTGGTGGATGCGGCCGCCGCGGCGCGCAGGCCGGCAGACGTCCTGGCCAGCTTCCAGCGCCTGCTCACCAGCCTGGGACCCCAGGACCGCCTGGGGGCGGTGCTGGCCGGCGATCCGCCGGTGGTCCTGGCCGAGCTGGGGGATCTGCGCGACACCCGCCAGGCGCTCAACCGGCTGGAGGGGCGGGTGCGGGTGGCCGGCGAGGGCCTGGCGCCGGCCATGGGCGTGGCGGGGCGGCTGCTTCAGGCGGCCAGCCAGGGTCAGGCCCGGGTGCCGGGGTCGCAGACGGTCCTGGTCCTCGCCGATGGTGTGACGGCCGATCTGGGCGCCGCCGCGGGGGTGGCCCATGCGCTGACGGTGCAGGGCGCGACCACCTCCGTCTTCGATCTGGGCGGCGGCTACGACTGGTGGCCGGTGGCCAACGCCGGCCACGGCAACCTGCACGCGGTGGAGGGCGACGTGGCGGCGGCCATCGACGACGAGCTGGCCCGCATCAGCCAGGTCATCGCGCGGCTGCTGCGCGTCAACATCCGCCTCGCGCCCAACGTGCAGGCCGTGCGGGTGCTGGGCTCACGGGTGCTGGAGGCTGACGAGGTGAAGGCCGTGAAGGCGCGCGAGGAGGCCACCGATCGGCAACTCTCGGCCACGCTCGGGGTGAAGGCCGATCGCGGGGACGACGACGACGGCGTGCAGACGGTGATCCCGTTCTTCTACGGCGGGGACACCCACGTCATCCTGGTGGAGCTCTGGGTCGAGAAGCCCGGACCCGTCGCCGAGGTGAGCCTGCGCTACAAGGACATGGTGGCCCTCGACAACGCCACCGCCCACGCGGGCGCTCGTCTGGGCGGCGTGCCGCGGCCCGGGACGGCGGCGGACGTGGCCGTGCGCCGCAATGTGCGCGGCTTCCTGCTCGCCGAGGCGCTCGACGAGGCCGGGCGGCTCATCGCGCGTGGCGAGGTGGCGCGGGCCCAGGCCCGGCTCGAGACCGCCTCCGCCGACGATGGCGCCGATCAGCGCATGCTCCAGGCGTTTCGCCGGTCCCTCGGCTCGCTCGAGGGCGACCTCGCCCGCGACGCCCTCGAGTACGCCAGCCGCCGCCGTATCAGCCACGTCGCCCAGCGCTGAGCCGGCCCCCACGCGGGCGGACCTGGCTGCGGGGCGAGCCCCCGAACTTGCGAGCGAACTCCCGGCTGAACTGGGTGGGGCTCTCGTAGCCCACGGCGAAGGCGGCGTCCGAGACGCCGTAGCCCTCGGCCACGAGCAGGCGGCGAGCCTCCAAGAGCCTGAGATCCTTCTGGTATTGCAGCGGCGTTGTGGCGGTGATGGCCTTGAACGTCCGGTAGAACAGCGAGGGGCTCATGCCGACGCCGCGGGCCAGCTCCGGCACGACCAGGCGGGCCGAGATGTCGGCCCGGATCTGGCGGACGGCCTGGGCGATGCCGCTCGCGTGGCTGTCGGGCCGCAGCAGCCGGCGCAGCATGCCGCAGTGAGGCGCCATGAGCAGGCGGACGTACAGCTCCTGCAGGATGACGGGCCCGACGAGGTCGGCCTCCTGGGGGCTGAGCGCCAGGTAGCGGGCGAAGGCGTCGATGAGGCCCTGATCGGCAGCGTGGACCTCGACGCTCTGCGCGGGCGCCGGGTCGAGATCGCTCCCGGGTAGGTCCAGGCGGCGGAGCAGGGCCAGATCGAGGGTGAGCACGACGGCCAGGTAGGGGGCCTCGGGGGAGGCCTCGGTCACCCGCGACTCGACCGGCAGGTCATGGCTCACCAGCAGCGCCTCGCCCGGCCCGAAGCTCACGGTCCGGCTGCCGTGGGTCACATCCTTGCGGCCCTGGAGGATCAGGCAGACCACTGGCTCGTAGATCGTGGCCTCGATGGGGGTGGGCTGGCGGTGGTGCAGCAGCAGCAGGCCCGGACGCGGGCTCGGTCGGAGGCCCTCGAAAGCGTCGGGGAAGTGCGCGGCGACCTGGGCGGCGAGGGGCTGTGCGTCCATGGGGGCCTCCTGCGGCCACGGTGACCGAGGGGGCCGCGTGGATCAACCGCCTCCGGGAGGGTGTGGAGGATCAGGCAGGAATCGGCGAGGAACGGGCAGGCGCCTGGCCGGGGACGGCGTAGGGTAGCCCCACACCCGCACCAGGAGCTCCCATGACCCCGACCCGCCCGCTCGCCCCCGGCCTGGACATCCCGCTCGTCGGCTTCGGCACCTACCTGATCTCGGATGAGGACGCCGCGCCGGCCGTCGAGGCGGCCATCCGGGCTGGCTACCGCCACATCGACACCGCCGAGGTCTACCACAACGAGGCCGGCGTCGGCCGCGGCATCCGCGCCGCCGGCGTGCCCGAGACGCGCTGTTCGTCACCACGAAGCTCTGGCCCGGCAACGCCGCCTGGGGCCACACCCCGAAGACGACCGCGACGACCATCGAGGCCCTGGAGACCAGCCTCAAGCGGCTCGGGCTCGACTACGTCGACCTCTACCTCATCCACGCGCCCTTCGACCCCGACCAGCGCCTCGCGCAGTGGCACGGCATGGTGGAGCTCCAGCGGCGCGGCCTGACCCGGAGCATCGGCGTCAGCAACTTCAACATCGGCCACATCGAGGAGCTGCGCGCCGCCGGTCTGCCGGCGCCCGCCGCCAACCAGATCGAGCTGCACCCGTGGTCCCAGAAGCCCGCGCTGGTGGGCTTCCTGGAGGCGCAGGACATCACGCCCATCGCCTACTCCAGCCTGGTGCCCCTCTCCACCTGGCGCGCGGCGCCGGGCCAGGAGAGCGCGAAGACCGCTGCGATGCGCGCCGAGGGCGAGCGCGCCGACTTCCCCTTCCGGGCCCTGGCCGAGAAGCATGGCGTCTCCGAGGCGCAGGTCCTGCTGCGCTGGGCCGTCCAGCTCGGCTACCCCGTCCTGCCCAAGAGCCTGAGCCCGGACCGCATGCGCCAGAACCTGGACGTCTTCTCGTTCACCCTCGACGAGGCGGACATGGCGGCCATCGCGACCATGGATCGGGGCGATGGCCTCGCCTGGTCGGTGGGCGATCCGACGAAGGTGGGCTGAGGCCAGGGTCTGATTTCAAAGACCTTTGTCGGGCATCAAGGGAACGGGATGTTGATGTTGAAGTAGCTGCAGTCCAGGCGAGCGGCTCCCCCTGCCAGCGTGGCGGTTCCGCGGGCCTCCTGGTCCGATCCGACCACAAAGGGGTCATAGACGGCATTGCGGATGCCGTTGAACGCCATCTGCACGAGCAGGATGTTGAAGTCCGGGGCCTGATCGGCGCCGCCGCAGGCGCTCCCGTTGCTACAGCAGCCGGTGACGTCGGTGCCCTCGGGGCAGGTGACACTGCACGCCGCGCCCCAGGTGGCGACGCAGGCCTGTCCACCCTGGACGCAGGCGACACGGGCGCGACCGGCGAGGGTGAAGTCGCCGTCGAGGCGGGCGGTGATGGTGCGCTGGGGCGTGCAGACCCCGCCAGGCAGACGCCCGCCGAGCAGGCGGCTCCCTCGATGGCTCGCTGGCAGGCCATGCGCTCGGTGCGCTGGCTCACCGCGCACAGCCCGCCCTCGCAGCGCGGCTCGTCCACCAGCCGCTCCTGGGTGCCCTGCGCGGCGCACTCGGTGGGGTAGGTGCACGGGCCGAAGGCGCCCGGTGCCGCGACCGGGCAGTCCGCCGGCCCGAGGCACTGCACCACCGATCGAGGACGGGGCTGCAGAACTCCCGCCCGCAGTCCCGCGGCGTGTGGAGCTGGCACAGCCCGCCCTGGCAGCGATCGGTGCCGTTGCAGAAGACACCGTCTTCGCAGGCGGCCATGTTGGCCGTGAAGACGCACCGGCCGGCCTCGCAGCGGTCGTCGGTGCAGCCGTTGGCGTCGTTGCAGTCGGCGGACACCGCGCAGGGCCGGCAGTCGGGGCCCAGGCCCTCGTCGGCCCGGCCGTCGCAGTCGTCGTCGCGGCCGTTGCAGGCCTCGGCGGGTACGGGGCCGACCACCTGCTCATCCACCCGGCCGTCGCAGTCCTGATCCACGCCGTCGCAGGCCTCGGCGGGCACGGCCCCGCAGCCGCCACAGGCGTTGGTCACCCCCTCGTCGGTGGCGCCGTCGCAGTCATCGTCGGCGCGGTTGCACTGCTCGCCTGACGGGCCGGCGCTGCCTTCGCAGGCTCCCCAGCCGCCGGCCGCGCAGCGCTGGGTGCCCGCCCGGCAGGCCCCGACGCTCGCCCCGCACGGCCGGGTCAGCGCCTCGTCCACGCTGCCGTCGCAGTCATCGTCGATGCCGTTGCAGGCCTCGACGGACGGACCGATGGCGCCATCGCAGCTCCCCCAGCGCCCACGGGTGCAGATCTGCTGGCCCTGCTGGCAGCGCCCGGTATCGGCGCCGCACACCTGCGCCAGGTTCTCGTCCACGGCGCCATCGCAGTCGTCGTCCTGGCCGTTGCACTCCTCGGGGACAGGGCCGATCTGGTCGAGGCAGGCGCCGAAGGTGTGATCGGGCGCGCAGATCCGGCGCCCGGCCCGGCAGCGTCCGACACCCGGCTGACCCTCGCCGTCGAAGCAGGCCACCTCGGTGCCCGGGTCGCAGCTGCAGCCGCGGTCGCGGTTGTCGATGACGCCATCGCAGTCATCGTCCTGGCCGTTGCAGTCCTCGGGCACCGGGAGCAGCTCCCCATCGCAAGCGCCTCCGCAGGCGCCCCGACCGCTCCGGCAGCGGCCGACGCCCAGCGTCTCGGCGGGCCCGGTATAGCAGCTCACCTCGCCCTCGTCGGTGGCGCCGTCGCAGTCGTCATCCACACCGTTGCACTGCTCGGCGGCCGGCGAGCCGACCCGGGCCTGGCACACGCCGCCGTCGTCGCCACAGCCCGTCACCCCTTCACGGCGGCACGCCCCCACCCCGACGGCGCACGGCTCGCCCAGCCCGAAGCCCTCGTCGAAGCGGCCATCGCAGTCGTCGTCGACCCCGTTGCAGACCTCCTCCCCCGCGGCCCCGGCCTCGCCCGCGCAGCGCTGCCCGTCGGCATCGCACAGGAAGGTGCCCGCGCCCATGCAGGCCCCCACGCCCATGCTGCACGGCTGGCCCACCTGGTCGGCGAAGTCCTCGTCCGTCCGGCCATCGCAGTCGTCGTCGGCGCTGTTGCACACCTCGCCGGCGGGCAGGATGTGGCCCTCGCAGGGCAACAGCCGCCCCTCGGGGCCGCACCGCTGGATGCCGGCCCGGCAGACGCCCACGTTGATGGTCTCGGCGTCGCCGTCGTAGCAGGGCACGAAGTCGCCGGGCTCGCAGGCCGCGCAGGCCTCCTCGTCGATCTGGCCGTCGCAGTCGTCGTCGGTGCCGTCGCAGCGCTCGGGTCGGCAGACCTGGGCGTCATCCATGATCCTCGGCGTCCTCGCCGGGCGGCGCTGCGTCGGCAGCCGTCTGCCCCCGGCCACGCGCCCCGAAAGGGCCCGGTCCAGCGCGTCGCCATCGGTGCAGCCCAGCAGCAGCAGCAGCCCCGCCCCGACCAGCCCTCGTCGCCTCATCGACACCTCCTGCCTCCATCATCACCAGCCACCGGGGCCGACGCCAGCCGCCGCTGAGGTTGCCGTCCGGCGGTGCCCGTGCGACGCTCCGGTCCGCACCTGAGCAGGGAGGAGAGCGCCCATGCGTCGTTTTGTTTTGTGGAGTGTTTTCGCAGGCTTGCTGGCTAGCCCCGCGGGGGCTCAGACCATCACCGGCGGCTACGGGGGCTACCAGCGCATCGCCCGCGGCGTCTTCGAGATCGGCCTCGACAACCTGCTGCTGGTGCGCCAGGGCAGCCAGAAGCTCGGCACCGGCGACGACGACGTGACCACCCTCGAGATCGCCTACACGGGCGGTCTGACCCCCGCGCTACTTCATCGCCGACAACTTCGCCCTGGGCCTGAGCCTGGGCTTCTTCGTGCGCAAGCAGACGGCCACCACCAAGGTCGGCAGCACCGAGACCGAGACCGTCCTCGCCGACGACAGCGGCTTCATCGGCTTCCTGATGGCCAACTACTATGTGCGGCTGGGCAACAGCTTCTTCTTCAAGCCGGGCATCGGCGCCGGTGGCTTCACCGGGACCCGGTCCCTGCCCGTGGCCGGGACCACCGACCAGAAGGTCGAGAGCGCCCTGGACGGCGCCGCCGTCCGCGGCGACCGGGCTTCGCGTTCTTCGCCAGCCAGCACATGAACCTGCGGGCCGGCCTGGACTTCGTGTACCGCTCGGGGACGGACACGCCGGACGGGGCGGACAAGGGGTCGGGACTTCAGCACGCTCGACGGCGGCTTCAACATCGGGATCGGGTACCTGTTCTAGCAGCGTTCGGGGAAGCGCCCCATCCCTGCTCGGTTTCCCTCGCTGCCGCGCAGCGATGAGAACTCAATCCGGCCAATCGAGACGTCAGCCGAGGGCTCTCTCGTGGCTTCCTCAGGAACGCCCGAACCGCCGGGCGCACGGATCCGTCCGGCCCCGAGGGCCGCGTTCGGTCTCGGACTCGCTCTCCTCTGCGGTCAGGCCGGCGCGGCGGCGAGCATCCTGCTGAGGAGCTTCAGGTTGCAGGCAGCTGCGATGGCGTGGACCTGGAATTGCGCGGCCTGCAGCCCCCATGCACGAGCGCGTCGGCCTCCGTGGCGAGTCACGCGGTCGATGAGCCGCTCGCACTGGGAACGAACTCGGTAGAGGCGCCGCACTTCGGGGCGGCTCCCACTGTTCTCGGCTCCAACGCTGCTCTTCTTCATCGGGATGGAGCAGGATTTCTCGGCTTCTGCTGTACTGGTTCAGCGGAAACGTGACGGTCATCGGCCGGGAACAGCGGAGACCACCTCACGCTGCCCGTGCCTGTTGGCGTGCACGTGCCCGCCGGTCCCGGAGCCGCTTCCAGTCGCTCGGTGCAGAGGGGTTCAGATCGCGTCGGCTCTGCCGGCGAGCTTGTCTGCCGGGGTGACGGGCCGATGGCGCTGTGCAACCGCTTGTGATTGTAGTCCTCGACGAAGGCAGCGACCACCTCCCTGGCTTCCGCGAGTGATTCCGGGCACTTGGGTCGATGATCATGCTCTTCAGGGTTCGGTGCCAACGCTCGATCTTGCCGTTGGACTGCGGGTAGTAGGGCGACGTGCGCACGTGGGTCATGCCGCTGAGGCGGATGAACTGGTGGAAGTCGCGCGCGACGAACTGGGGGCCGCAGTCGGTGATGGCCCGGGGTCTGGCATCCGGGTGCTTTTCCAGGCCCCGCTGGAGGATGAGCTCCACATCGGCCTCCTTCATCTGCTCCTGGATCTCCCAGTGGATCGTGTACTGGCTGAAGCCATCGAGATGGAGCAGAGGTAGTAGAAGGTGCCGGCGAGGTTGAGGTAGGCGATGTCGATGTGCCAGTGCTGGTGCGGGCCTGCGGGCTGAGCGAAGCCGTCGCCCTTGTGAGACGGGGCGGGACCCAGCGATCGAGGCGGCCTTCCGCGCGCAGAACGCGATAGCTGGTGGTGGGGGACACGGCCACGGTGTCTTCGTCCATCATCATGTAGGTGAGGCGGCGATACCCGTTGAGTGGGTGAGCGTCGTGGAAGTCGAGGATGGCCTGACGCCCCAGGTTTCGAGCCAGTGGTCCCGCAGGACGTGGTGGTTGTGCTCGTTGGCCTTTCCGTAGCGCCGCTTCCAATCGTAGAAGCGGCCGGGTTGCAGGCCCGCCCAGCCGAGCACCAGGCGCACAGCCGGCCGGTGAGCAGGGCCATCTGCGTGATGGTGTCGACAACCGCGTCGCGCGTATCCGGGACCCATCGGCCCTTCAGATCCCCATCCTCTTTTTTCAGGGCGATGTTCTCCTCGGCCAGCTGGGCGATGACGCGATCCTTCTGGGCCAGGCGGGCTTCGAGCTCGCGACCTTGTTACGCTCGGCATCAACGGCCCGCTGCTGGGGGCGTGCCGAGCAGCCCGACGATCCTGCAAGGCGCTGGCAAGGTTCTCGAAGAGCTGGTTGCGCCAGAGGTAGAACAGGCTGGGTTGGATGCCGTGCTTCTCGCAGAGGGCCGAAACCTCAACCTTTTCAACGAGATGCTCGCGGATGATGGCGGCCTTCTCGTCGGGGGTGAACTGGCGTCGCTTCGACGTGCTCATGGTTCTCCTTCGTCTCCACAGTGTGGAGGCGGGTGGAGTCACGATTCAACTGGAGCAGTACAAGGCGTCGCCAGCAGTCGCCGGCTCTCCGCGCCGGATTGCCTGCGGTCTTCCTCCTTGCATCTGGCCCCTCGCACTCGCCGAGTGCTCGGTCCGCTCATTTCAACAGCCTGCTAGCGGTACCGGGTACTTGCCGGGGCGGTACGGACTTGCTCGGGCGGTACGGGTACTTGCTCGGGGCGGTACCGGGTACTTGCTCAGGGCGGTACCGGGTACTTGCTCGGGGGCAGTACCGGGTACTTGCTCGGGGCGGTACCGGGTACTTGCTCGGGGCGGTACCGGGTACTTTGTCGGGGCGGTACCGACCCGTCAGGCCTGCGCCTCGGCGGCTCGACGGGCGGCGGCCCAGGCGCGGTAGCGGCCCAGCGCCGCGGCGAAGCGCGCCTCGCCCCAGCGCGGCTCCAGGGAGTCGAGCACGGTGATGACCGGCTCCGCCAGCTCCCGGCCGAAAGCCCGCTCCAGCGTCGCCTTGCACGTCAGCAGGATCTCGATGACGCCGGCGTCGTCGCCGCGCCCCTCCCGGGCCTCGGCCGTGAGCAGCCCCGCCATCAGGTAGAGCACCGGCTCGGTCGCGTCGAGGGCGGCCTGCCGGGCGGCCGCTGCGAAGAGGAGCCCCTGGTCGTAGTCGTCGGCGCGCAGCGCCTCGGCCGCGCGCTGAAGCTGGATCTCGCCCGCGGAGGCGGCGTCGCCCAGGGCCTTGGCCTCGGCGATCAGCGCCTGCCACGACTCCCACCGCTCGGCGTCCCCGTCCGCGAAGGGCACGATCGCCCGCCGCTCCAGGCGCACGCGCAGGCTCAAGGCGCGGTCCCCGAGCCGCTCGGCGGCGGCCACGGCGGCGTCATGGTCGGCCGCCGCCGCGTCGAACCGGGCCATCAGCCCGTGCAGGCTGGCCCGATGACGCAAGCAGTCGACGAGGCCGCGGTCGCCCCCCCACTCGGTGAGATCGGCAATCATTCCGGTAAGTTCGGTGATGGCCGCCTCGACCTGCTGACGCCCCTGCAGCGTCTCGACGACGCGCAGCCGGGCGCGCAGCTCGTCGACGCGGCTGCCCGCCGCGCGGAACCGCTCCGTGGCGGCCCGGAAGGCGGGCAGGGGGTCCCCGCCGGTGCGCGCCTGGGCCTGGCCGCGCACGTAGTTCAGGCGCCCGACCAGCAGCGGCGTGCCCGCCCCGTGCAGCGCCATCGTCCTCGCCTCGTTGAGGATGGGCAGCGCGTCGCCCGGCTGGCCCGTGCCGAGCGCCAGGGCGGCCAGCCGGATGAGGACGTCGAGCTCCTGGTCGCGGTCGCGCAGGTCGCGCGCGACGGCCAGCCGGGCGTTGAGCTCGGCGCGGGCGGCGTCGATGGACTCAGCCATGCTCCCTCCAGCGTTGCAGGCGCCCGACCAGGTGGGTGGCGTGCTCCCGCAGCGTGGCCACATGGTGCACGGAGGTGCTGCCGTCGGGGTGGCGGCGCTCGATGGCGACGCTGTGGTAGATGCGGTTGGTCGAGGGGGAGTGGGAGCCCCCCAGCGTCACCCGCAGCACCTCGGCGCGGGGAATGGGAAGCGGGCCCCGCGGGCCCACCTCGACGAGCAGATCGGGCAGCAGGTAGAGGCCCTCGCGGGTGGTGCGGCCGAACTGGATGCGCCCGAAGGCCCGCCGGCCGGCCGCCAGCGTGCCGAGGCCGAAGGCGGCCGCCGCGGCGCTCTGGCCGAGGGCCAGAGCGCCGCTCGACAGCACCGCCCCCGAGATGCAGGTGGCCGTCAGGACCAGCAAGACCAGGGTGCCGATGGCGGGACCGAGGGGATCGGGGCCCAGCGCGGGCAGGTAGAGGGCGCCCTCCAGGCCCGCGGGCGGGGGCGGCCGCCGCCGGTCGTCGGGGAGGGCCGCCTGCAGGCGAGCCTCCTCGGCCTGGACGGCCGCCAGCCGGGCCTCGGCTCGTGCGAGATCGCGCTGGGCCTGCTCCGCCTCGACCGCGCTGGAGCGCAGGCGGCGCTCCAGCCGGCCGGGGTCGGGCGGGGCGCTGAGGTCGGCCTCGAGATCGGCGAGGGCGCGGGCCGCTTCGGCCTCGGCGTCGAACCGTCGGCTCTCACCCGCCACCGGCGTCCTCGCGCTCGATGAGATCCACGAGGCGGTTGAGCTCGGCGTGGCCCTCCGTCCGCTGGGTGGCGTGGTCGTTGGCCCAGCCCGCGCCCGCCTCGACGGCGGCGCCATGCTCGGCGCGCAGGCGCTCCATCTCGCCTTCCAGCACGGCCTGCCGCTCGGCGGCGTTGGTCAGCGTCTCCTGCAGGAACGCCTGGCCGTCCATCGTGGAGAGCTGCTCCTCGGTGAGCTGCGCGTCGAGCCCCTCCAGCGCGGCCTTGTCCTCGCCGGCGGCCGTGTGGGAGGCCGTCGTCTCGGTGGTCATGCGCTCGGCCTCGGTCGTGCCCTTGCCGGCCATCGTGGCCGCGTCCGCGGAGCGAGCCTTCTGGTCGTCGGCGCCGCTCGCCACCTTGCGGATGCCCCCCGCGCCGTCCCCCGCGCCGCCGATGAGCCGGCCGGGGACGATGTTGAGCATGTCCAGGAAACGACTCATGAATCCGCCCACGGTGCGGGCGGTGGACGAGCCGCTCTGCTCGCCCTCCTTCGCCTTGCCCTTCGTGTCTTCCGAGGAGGCCTTCAGATCGTCCTGGGCCGTCACCTTGTCGTCGAGCTGGCCCTGGTGGGCGGCGACGGCCTCCTGGTTGGCGGCCGAGATCTGCTGCATGGCGGTGAGCGCCGTCATGCTCTGCTCGCTCTCGGTGAGCAGCGACGCCGCCACTTCCTGCTGGAACGCGATCTGGCGCGCCTCCAGATCCAGATCGGCGAAGGCCGCCCGGGCGCCATCGATCTGGTCGGGGACCCCCGCCGGGGGCGCCGGCAGGTTCGCCTTCAGATCATCGAACTGCTGCTGGAGGATGCCGCGGTAGTCCTTGCCGGCGCCGCGCTCTCCCGCGTTGCCCTCGAAGTTCATGGGCTCGTCGCCCAGCGTGCGCTCCCAGGCCCCCAGGAAGCCCGGGCGATCGCGGCCCTGCTCATCGGTGGTGCCGCCGGCGACGCCCTTGGCCACGTTCTGCACCAGATCGCCGCCCGCGCCCGTCACGCCGGCGCCCTTGTTGTGGCCATGCAGATCGGTGGGGCCCTGGCCCGTGAAGTCGAAGTACCAGCGGTTGCGCTGGGTGTTGGCCCGCTGGCGGGCGGCCTCGCTCTGCTCGGCGGTCATGCCGCCGGTGCGCCAGGACTCCTGGCCCGGGTGCTGGGCGTCGCGCACCCCCTCGCGCGCGGCGATGCGCTCGGCGTCGGTCTCGCCCGCCCGGCTCTGGGCCCCGGCCAGCTCGCGCTGCCGCTCGGTGTCCAGGTTCTGGGCCCCCTGCAGCGGCATCTGGGCCCGCAGGCGCTCGACGTTCGACGTCGCCTCCGCCACCCGGGCGTTGGCCAGCGTCGTGCGGCGGTTGAGCAGCTCGATCTCGGCGCGGCTGATGTGCTGGTCGTAGATGAAGAGGTTGCGGGGGTCCTCGCCCGCTGCGGCACGGGTCTGGCGCTCCTGCTTGAGCACGTTGATCACGTGCTCCTGCGTCTCGATGGCCCGCTGGGCCCCCCGGACGCGCTCCTGATCGGCGGCGTGGGCGGCCTGGGTGTCGCGGATGCGCTGCTGGACGGCCTCGTCGCCCTCCAGGTTCTGCCGGTTGCGGCGGGCCTCGGCGGCGGCCTCCTCCGCCAGGCGCAGCTTCTCGCGGGCCTGCTCGTCCGCGTCGCGCGCCGCCGCGAGGCGGGCGTCGGCGTCGGCGCGGACCTGGGCGACCTCGCGGTTGGTGGCCGGCTGCCCGCCCACGCGCTGGTTCCAGCGCTCGCGCGCCGCGTCGTTGTGGAAGACCGTCAGGCCCGCGTGCTCCATGTCGGCCGCGCGCTGCTGCTGGGAGCGCGGGCCCCCGCCCGGGGCCTGGGCGTACTCGCCCGTCCCCCGGTAAGCCCTTGTTCCTGCACGGGAAGTCGCCACGGCAGTGCGGGCGTCCCGGGTCGCCTGGCGCGCGTTGCCGCCCCCGCTCACGATGGTGGCCCCGGTGTTGAGCGCGTTCATGATGCGCTGCATGCGGGTGGGCGGGTTCTGGCTGCTGGTGTTCTGGCGCGGCTGCTGAGGGCTCTGGGTGCGCGCCTGCCCGCGGTTCTGCAGGCGCTGCTGGGCGGCGCCGCGCATGCGGTTGCCGGCCCGGGTCGTGGCCTCGCTGGTGAAGGCCTGGGTCTGGGCCCGCAGCCGCTCGCCCTGCTGCAAGAGCTCCGCCGGATCGGCGTTGCCGTACTTGATCTGCAAGGTTCTCAGGGCGATGACCAGGGCTCTGCCCAGGGTGATGTAGATGCCGAAGGCGGTGCTGATCGTGCCCAGCGTCGTCGCCCAGCTCGCCGCCAGGCTGGCGAAGGGCAGGGCGGCGGGGCAGATGAACGACAGCACGAAGCTGGCCGCCGCGACGATCCAGCAGATGGTCGACAGGGTGCCGATGACGTTGTTGACCCCCTCCAGGATGGTCAACAGCCCGTCCAGGGCCTGGATCGGATCGCCGGAGGAGATGCCCTCCAGCAGCATCTGCCCGCCCTTGACGGCGTTGCCGTACGTCCCCGCGACGGTGCCTTCCAGCCACGCCGCCGGGTCGTAGGCGATCTTCGCCATCTCCACGAACCCCTGCAGGTAGGGGATGCGGGACGACGCGATGTTGATGGCCGTGTCGATGGCGACGTTCTTGAGGCCCGCCACGAAGCCATCGGCGGCCCCGCCGGTGAGCGCGTCGCGGATCAGGGCGTCGCGATCGATGCTGGCCCCGCCCGCCGCGGGCCCCGCGCCCTGGAAGTACTCGTGCCAGGCCATCTCGTCGTCCCACTTCGAGAGCGGGCCGCTCTTGAGGGACTGGAAGGCAGGCAGCTCGGAGTCGGGGCCGGCCGGGGTGGCGGCGAAGGCGCCGGAGCGGTCGGGGTTGGCCTTGACGGCGGTGGTGGCGCCCGCGTTGCCCTCGGGGGCGGCGGGGGTCTCGGGCGGCGTGGCCGGGGGCGCCTCGGGGGTCTCTTCGACCACCGCGTCCCCCTTCGTCGCGCCATCCGACTTCGCCTTGCGGATCATCTCCTCGATCTCGGCCTCGGTGGGCTCGTGCTGCTCCTCGTCCGTGCCGTTGCCCGGCGGGGGTGTCGGCTCCTGCTTCTGGACGGGGGCGTCGAGGGCCTTGGCCTGGGTGGCGGGCTGGCTGGGCGTCGAGGAGGTGCCGGGGGCGGTCGGCGAGCGGGAGAGGAGGGCTTCGGCCGACTCGCCACGCACCACGGCGTCCGCCACCTGATCGGCGTGCCGCTCGTAGGCATCGCCTACCTGGCCGACGCCCCCCTTGAGCTGCACGGCCCCCTGGCGCTGCTGCACGACGTGCGCGGCCTCGTGGGCAGCGGTGTGCAGGTCGGGGGCGCCATCGAACGCGACGTCGTTGCCGGTCGCGAAGGCCTCTGCGCCGATGGCGCGCGCCGCCTTGCCGGCCTCGCCGCCGACGTGGGCCTCGATGCCCGCGACGTCGTGCTCGCCGAACGCCTCCTGGATGGCCTCGGCGTGGGGCAGCTTCCCGCCGACCCCCTGCACCCCCCGGGCGGCGATCTCCTGGACCTGCTCGACCTGCGGGGTGACGGTCTCGGGCGTCTCGGGGCGCCGGGTCAGCCACTCGTCCACGGCGTTGCTGCGCTCGGCCTTGCGCTGGACGGCCAGCTCGGCGCTCTGGGACCGCGGCGGACTGGGGAGCTGCTGATCCGCGGGGCCGGGCGTCTGCCCCACCGCCTCCACCGCCTGGAGCTGGATGGAGCGCAGGTCCACCTCGGGGGCGCGGGCGGGCGCTGACCGGCGCTGGACCGCCCGGCTCTGCACCGACTTGTGGAAGGCATGATCGGGCGCCTGGGCCTGGGCCTGCGTGCGCTCGGGCGCCGCGCGCTGCTCCGGCTGTGGCGTCGTGGACGCGTCGGCCACCACCTGCTCCCCTGGCTGACCCCACCGCACTGTCGCGACTCGCGGCGCCTCCCGTCAAGCGAGCTTGCGGCGCCCCTTCCCGTGGGCGCCTGAAAACGCCACCATCGCGCCCGAGAACGACCACGGTGGATCCATGACCGACCTGACCTTCGAGACGAGCCTGGCGGACGCCCGCACCAGCGCCCGGGGCTTGCTCGACTTCATCGACGCCTCGCCCACCCCCTTCCACGCCGTCCAGCAGGCCGGCCTCGCCCTGAAGGCGGCGGGCTTCGTGCGGCTCGCGGAGGGCACGCGCTGGTCGCTCGAGCCCGGCCGCGGCTACTTCGTGGTGCGCGGCAGCGGCTCGCTGATCGCCTTTCGGATGGGGACGCAGCCCGTCGTGGAGGTGGGCTTCCGGCTGCTGGGCGCCCACACCGACTCCCCCAACCTGCGCCTCAAGCCGCGCCTCGCCAAGAGCGCCCACGGCTACGCCCTGCTGGACGTCGAGCCCTACGGCGGCCTGACGCTGGCCACCTGGACCGATCGCGATCTCGGCCTCGCCGGGCAGGTGAGCTTTCGGGTCGACCACACCGTCCACACCGAGCTCGTCCGCTTCGACAAGGCCCTCTGCCGCATCCCCAACCTGGCCATCCACCTCAACCGGACGGTCAACGACGAGGGCCTCAAGCTGAACAAGCACAGCCACGTCGCCCCGGTGCTGGCGCACTTCATCGGCGATGGCAACCCTGCGGATTTGCTCAAGGAAATGCTGGCTGAGGCGGTGGCCACGACCCCCGACGCCATCCTGGGCCACGACTTGATGCTCTACGACCTCCAGCGCGGGGCGTTCAGCGGCTTGAAGGACGAGTTCTTCCAGGTGGCGCGGCTGGACAACCTGGCCATGACCCACGCCTGCCTGACCGCGCTGCTGGCGGTGCCGGCCGCGGTGCCCCAGACCCAGGTCATCGGCCTGTACGACCACGAAGAGGTGGGCAGCCTCTCCAGCCGCGGCGCCGACTCCAGCTTCATGCAGGACGTCTTGACCCGCATCGCGGGGGACGGCGCCGATCGGCTCCCCCGGGCCCTGGCCCTGAGCCACCAGGTCAGCGCCGACATGGCCCATGGCGTCCACCCCTGCTACGCCGACAAGCACGACGGCACCCACAGCCCGGTGATGAACGGCGGCCCGGTGGTGAAGACCAACGTGAACACCCGCTACGCCACCGAGGGCCTGACGGGCGCGCTGTTTCGGATGGCCTGCCAGATCGAGAACGTGCCCGTGCAGGAGTTCGTCAACCGGCCCGACCTGGCCTGCGGCACCACCATCGGCCCCATCTCCGCGGGGCGCCTGGGGGTGCCCACCGTCGACGTGGGCAACCCCATGTGGGCCATGCACAGCATCCGCGAGATGGCCGGCACCGAGGACCATGTCCGCATGGGACGCGCGCTGGCGCGGTTCCTGGTGGAGCCGGGCTTCCCCTGACGCCGATCAGCGCCGGTGCCGCCAGCGACGACGGCCGACGCGCGGGCGCGGGCGCGGCGCGGCCGGCTGCAGCATCGCGCGGATGCGCTCCAGCTCGGCGACATCGGTGATCTGCCGTACGGTGGAGCGGATGCCGTGGGACTCGTAGATCTCGTGCGGTCCATCGGAGGGGAGCATCCCCCTGAGCTGGCACAGGGGGCAGTCGGGGTGGAGCTCGGCGGGGGCCTGGGGATCGTGGGGGGTGCAGGTGCGCGTGCTCATGGGACCTTCCTCATCGCTGGGGGCGTCCGTTCGCCCTTTCAGCTATCGGTCAATCCGGGCGCGTGTCGCAGGCGCGGGCGCATTTTTCTGAAAAAAGATCGAGGGAGCGCCGCCAGCCCGCCTATTCCGTGAGGATCACGGTCAGGCCGCTGCCGTCGTACACGCCGTCGCCCGCGTCCAGATCCCAGCCCGTCCCCAGGCCGAAGGCCAGGTGGGGGGGCAGGCTCACGGCCACCCGCGTCACGAGGCGGTGGGCGGCGTCGGCGTCGACGAAGTCGGGGGGGTGGCCCGTCGGCCGGCGCCCGGCCCGCAGCAGGCCCAGATCGGCCGCGACGGTGGCATCGGCGGGCCAGCGCAGACGCAGCGACGCGAGACTCCGGCCCTCGCCCAGGGAGACGGCGTCGGCCCGAGTGCGTACGAAATCCTGTGTGGATTCAAGCCAGTACGCCTCCACGTCGATGGCGTGGGGCAGCCGGGCGACGACATAGAGGCGCCCCTCGGTGCGCCGCTCGGCCTCCCGGACGGCGCGCTCGCCGGTCCAGGTGTCGGTCGCGTCGACGTGCAGGACCGTCGCCCCCACCGCCAGCCCATCTCGGGCCCACTCCACCAGGCCCCCCAGGACGGCCGCGGCGCGGCGGTGGCTGGAGGTGGCGGCGGCGTCGTCCGGCCGGGTCGTCTCGGTCGTGTGGGGGACGATCATCCCGCCATACAGCTCACCGCGCAGCCCAGCCCAGCGGGCCGACGCGAGCTCGAGGGTGAAGGCCAGGGGGGCGTCTTCCTGGTGGACGACCTGCTGCAGCTCGGCGCCCCGCGAGGTGGCCAGGCCGTAGGCGGCGTTCACGAAGGGATCCAGCGCGAGGGCGCGCAGGTGGATCTCCCCCAGGCGGGCAGCCCGCAGCCCGACCACCGCCTCGACGTCGGCGTCCTCCTTCTCCCAGCGGGGGAAGAGGTGAAACTCGAAGAAGAGCGGCGTCCCGCCCAGCTCCTCACCCTCGACCACGAGGCGGGCCAGGTGGCTCTGGGTCTGGCGGTCTTCGAGCTGGTGGTAGCGCACGCCCACCGAGATCCCGGCCCCCACCGGCCAGGCCGTCTTGAGCTCGACGGCGTTGGTGAGCGTGAACTCGGTGATGCTCTGGACGTACAGTCGTGCCCCCCGCGCCGCCTCTTGCCAGGCCCGCTCGCTGGCGAGGGGGAATCCGCCGATGCGCTGGTCGAAGGGGTACTCCAGGTACTGGGGATCGCCCGCGGACTGCAGGAGGCCCCCCTCGGGATCCGGCCGGCCGTGGCGGTCTTCGAAGCGGCGCCAGATCATGAGCCAGTCGGCTTCGAGCGAGTAACCGGGTACCTGAACGGCGGGGGCGGGGGCGCGACCGGGTTCCGGGTGGGCCCGCTCCGGCGCGGTCATGGGGAGTGCCTCGGCCGGCCCGGGCATCCGCCCCGCGACGTCCTGCTCGGAGGGCGTACCGGGTACTTGCTCGACCCCCGGCGGCGGCGTACCGGGTACTTGCTCGACCCCCGGCGGCGACGTACCGGGTACGTGCTCGACCCCCGGTGGCGGCGTACCGGGTACTTGTGGGCTGCCGGTCGCGAGGCAGGGGAGCAGCAGGACGACCAGCCCGGACGAGATGATCCGCATCGTCAGGTGACGACGAGGGCCACGCCCACCTGGCCCAGCAGACGGGCCTCTTCGTCCAGATCAGCGCGGGTGAGCGGCCGCTCGTCCAGCCAGCCGGCGGGGAACTGGAGCGTGCAGGTGTTCTTCTCAAGCGACAGGCTCGCGGGCGGCTGGCGCGAGGGGCTTCGCGTGCGGTTGAGGCAGACCGAGAGGCGAAGCGGCAGCGCGAGGCGCAGCACCAGCTCCAGCTCGGCGCACCCCAGATCGAGGATGGCCTGGCGGTCGATCTTGCGGCGATGGGTGAGCACGAGCGCGGCGAGCAGCGCATGGTCGCGGTAGGAAAAGCCCGGCATTTCGGTGTTCTTGACGAGGTAGGCGCCATGGCGGTGGTGGCCGGAGTAGGCGATGGCCTTGCCCACCTCGTGCAGCGCGGCCGCCCAGCCCAGGTACAGCGTCGCGCGGCTGCGATCCACGTCCATCCCCGGCAGGGCCTGCTCGAAGAGCTGCATGGCCACCTGGCGCACGCGCGCCGCCTGCGCGACGTCGACCCCGAACCGGGCCTGCAGCCGATCGACGGTCCGATCGCGGACGTCCTCCGAGCCCCCGCGGCCGATCAGGTCGAAGAGCACACCCTCGCGCAGCGCACCCTTGGCGGCCTGCAGCTCGTCGATGCGCAGACTGCGAAACAGCGCCTTGAGGACGGCGTAGCCGCCCGGGAGCACGGCGCGACGGTCCGGGCTGAGGGCCGGGATGTCGAGGGCGTCCACATGGCCCGCGTCCACCAGGGCGTCCTCGAGGTGCTCGAGGCCATCGCTGGTGATGCCCAGGTCCGACCAGCCCGAGGCCAGGAGCATCGTACGGATCGCGTTGATGGTGCCCGACGAGCCGTGGGCGACCGACCAGCCCAGGCCACGGTAGATCCGGTGCACCGGGCTGAGCTCCAGACGCGCGGCGATGAACGCTTTCTGGATGCGATCCGCGGTGATGCGACCATCGGGGAAGAACCGCCGGGAGTAGCTCACGCAGCCCATCTCCAGGCTGTCGGACTGCTCGATCTCGGGGCCCGTGCCCACGATGCACTCAGTGCTCCCGCCGCCGATGTCCACCACCAGACGGCGCTGGCCACCGTCATCCTGGCCGTGGGTCACGCCCAGGTAGATAAGGCGCGCCTCCTCCTGACCCGAGATGGTCTCGATGGGGTGGCCGAGCGCCGCCTCCGCCAGGGCCAGCACCACATCACTGTTGCTCGCCCGCCGCAGCGTGTTCGTCCCCACGGCCCGGACCCTGTCCGGCCCGAAGGAAGCGAGGCGCTGGCCAAAGCGCTTGAGGCAGTCGAGGGCCCGCATCAAGGCGGCTTCCGACAGGTGATCCCGTTCGTCCAGGCCCGCAGCGAGCTGGACCCGCTCCCTGAGCTTGTCGATGATCTGGACTTCGCCGTCCTGGATCCGAGCGACCACGAGGTGGAAGCTGTTGGACCCGAGGTCGACCGCGGCGACGGCTGAGCCGGGCATCGTACCCCCATCTTCATTCACACCCTGGTGTAGCAGAAACAGTCCACCGATGGATGAGCGGTGCTCCGTCTGGGCCGGCAACGCCCGCCCGACACACCGCAACCGGCCCTGGCACGGACGTTGCGGTGGCGTTCCATCGATCTCAGCGACGGAGGACAGCATGCGACGAGCGCTCTGGGCGGTCGTCCTGGCATGCGCGCTGCCCGCCCAGGCCGCCCCCGCGGCGCCCGGAGTGGTCATGCGCGTCGACGACCAGGAACTCTTCGTAAACCTGGGTCACCGAGATGGAGTGCGCGCCGGCAGCCGGCTGTCGCTCTACCGCCGGGTGGTGCTGACCCACCCCCTCAGTGGCGCCGAGGTCGAGGACCGCTTCCCCATCGGGGTCGTGGAGGTCGCCGAAGCAGGCGAGCTCTTGTCCATCGTCCGCGACTTCGGCCGGCTCAAGCGGTCCCCAGCGCCGGGGGACTATGTGGATCGCGACGGTCCGGCGCCCGCGGTCACGCCGGTGCCCGTGGCAGGGGCGGACCCGGGGGGCAAGCCCGTCGAGGCGGACCTGGTAGCACTGCACGCGACGTTGCTGGCCGGCATGGGCCATGCGCCGGAGGCCCAGGCCGAGGGGCTCAAGGCCTGGCGGAGGGCCTTCCCCGAGTCGAAGCGAGGCGATGCCGTCGAGCTGGCCATTCGAGAGCTCGAGGCGCAGGCCGCCACGCCACCGCCGACCTCACCCCGCGGTCCCGACGACGGAGCGCTCGCGGCGCGCCATGTCCCGGTGCCGGCCGTCGAGGCGGGGCGGAGTCTTGAGGTGACGGTCGCCGTGGTCCAGGCCGAGGAAGTCGACGAGGTCCACCTGCTGGTCCGGGCGGGCCGACCGGCGGACCTCGATCGCGCGCCGCGGACCTGGCGGACGGTGATGATGACCCGCGCTGGTGACTACTACTGGCGCGCAGCCATGCCCCCGGAGCTGCTCGCGCAGCCGGGTCAGGTGGAGTACGCCCTGGAGGCCGTCCGGATGGATGGGCGGTCAGAGGCGCTGGCTGGCGATCTGCTGCGCCCGCTGCGGGTCACGGTCTCCGCCATGCCTGTGACCAGCCGGCAGAGTGGCCCCAGCCATGCGGAGATCTTCTTTCGTTACGTGGATTTCAACGTCAGTGAGGGCGGTGACGATCGCTACTACCAGACGGAGGCGCGCTTCCGCTACGGCGTGCGGTTCGGGTTCCTCCACGCCGTCGAAGTGGGCGTCGGCCTGCTGAACGGCCGGGGCGGCCGGGTGAAGTTCCTCGATGACGGTGGAGATCCCCGGTCTGTCTCCCTGGGCTATGCGTTTGGCGCGGTGGAGCTCGCCGTGTCCCCCGCGCTCGGCCTGGGGGCCCGGCTGGTGGGCGGGAACGCCCGACCGGGAGCCGGCGAAGAGGGGACCTCGGTCATCGGCGCCCAGGGCTACCTGCGCATCGGCGAGGATGACAGCACCCACCTGATCGTCGGCGCCGGGGGGGACGACACCCTGGGTAGCCGGTACTTCGCCGACCTGCACATCGATGCCTTCGACCGGGTTCCCCTCAGGGCGGGCGCCGAAGCCACGAACCTGCCGGTCGACGCGGACTACGGCGTGCGTCTGACCGGCGCCGTGGGCTACCGCGTCGCCGACTGGGCCACCCTGCTGCTGGAGACCGGCTGGAACGCCCGCACCATCAACCACTACGGGTTCACCGGCGGCGCCGGTGTGGCCCTGGACTGGGAGTGAAGAGCATGAACACGCGCTTCATCGCCCTCGGCGCGCTGGGTACCGCGCTGCTGCTCGTGCTGCCGGCGGAGGCCCAGGAGGCACAGCCAGGCGCCGTGCCGTCACCGCCTCCGGTGGCCCCGGTCACGGCGCCTCTGCCGACCGACTCTTCCGAGCCCCGCGTGCTGCACACGCCCATCGACAGCGCCCCGCCCGACCAGCCGCTCGTCGTCTCGGTCGAGGCCCGCGAAGCCGGCCGCCTGGCGCACCTCACGCTCCACATTCGCAGCGCCGCGGGCGAAGCGCTCTCGACGCCCTTCGAGCGGCAGGGGCCGACCAGCTACGTCGCGACCATCCCCCGTGCGTTCACCGCCGCGACTCGCGTCGCCTATGCCATCGAGTCGACGGACCGCGATGGACGGGTGCGCGCCCACTTCGCCACGCCCGCCGCACCCCACTGGGTCGACCTGCACGGGCGCGGTGAGTCAGCGCGGCAGCGGGCACAGCTCGAGCGCTATCGCGGGCACCGCAACGAGGCCCGCGTCGAGACCGAGCTGGTGGCATTCGGCGGACGCGAAGAGGCCGGCGAGGTCACCGATGACTACAGCGACGCCTGGATCGACGTGCAGGCGCAGTACGTCTATCGCCCTCTGACCCTCGTCCACGACATCCGCTTCGGTGCCGGCTTCATGCGTGCTTCCCTGCCCGAGGTGGACGGCAAGGCCGCCGTGTCAGGCCGCTCGCCGGGCCTCAACTATGGCCTGGCGGAGGTGAACGTCGAGCTGCTGGCCTGGTTCAGCGTCGGGGGACGCCTCGTCCTGGGGGCCAACGAAGAGGGCTTCGTCGTGGGCGCCGGCGGGGTCTTCCGGCTGGGCGACATGGCCGGAAACCACCTGGCGGTGGACCTGGAGGCCATCGGCGATGTGGGGGGCCGACGCGACATTCGCTTCCACTGGACCACGGTGCCCGGGTTCCCCATGGCCCTGGGGGTGACGTTCACCGACTGGCCGGACGAGCGGCTCGCGGGGCAGTCGACGCTGCTGTCCTATGACCTCGGCATCCACCTCACCGGCGGAACCAGGCTCGCCCTGCGCGTTGGCGCCGCGAACCGGCCGCAGAGCATCCGCGCCGGCGTGCTCGGTGGGCTCGGGCTCAGCCACTCGTTCTGAGGTGGGCCGCCCAGGCCGCCGCGAGGGCCTGGGTTGAGTACCGGGTACCTCGTCAGCCTCGTCACCAGTGCGCCTACGGCATCCGACTTCGGCGCTCCAAGGGACACCTCCAGGGACCCCCCCGCGCTGGGGAGAGCCGGTTCACGGGGAGTTCGGGGGTGTCGGCGGGCGTGCCGACCGGCTTGTCCCCCGCCCGGTTCGATGCATGGACGTGACCTGGGCGCACCACCGCGCCACACCAGCCGCTGGCGTTCATGGCAACGAATTCAGGACCTTGCGGCGTTGCTACCCAGCCGCGGCCCGTCCCCACGTCGGTGGTGCGAAGCACGGCGGGACCGTCCCCGCCGGCCACGGCACCATGGGCGCGCTCGGATCCTCCAGCCGCCGCCAGTGCGCCTTCGTCGCCTGGGTGTAGGCAGCCCGCGCCGCGTCGTGCGCCCGGCGCCACTCCTCCTGCTGGGCCGGCGTGCCATGGACCTTTGGCCGGGGCTGGCGCTTCGCCGGCGCCGACGGCGACAGCGGGTCGAGCTGCCGCAGCGACTCCGGGTCTCGCAGGCGGATGCCCGCCTTCTTTCGCCGCGGACGGTGGGCCCGCGCCACCTCGTCCGCCATGCCGCGCAGAAGTACCCGGTACGCCGCCGGGCTCAGCGCTTCGCAGCCGGGCAGGCGGTCCAGCGCGACCTCCACCTCGACCTCGGGGCCGAACCCATACTGAAACGCCCCGACCAGCTTCGCCCCCCGCAACAGCGCCGGCGTGCTGCTCGCGCACGGATCCTCCTCGGGATGCCGCACCAGCAGGGCCTCGGTCGCCTGCCCCATCACCTCCTTGAGCTGGGCCAGGGCATGCGCTGCCGAGACGACCTGCTGGCACTCGTTGCGCGCCAGCAGGGGCCCCGACAGGCCCAGCAACTTGTTGATACGTCGAGAGATTTCTCGAAGCGTCCAGGCCAGGAAGGCGGCCTTGTGGGTGCCGCTGGGCGCGCCGAAGAGCAGGCATGCCGAGGTGGGCAAGAAGTGGAAGCCGTAGAGATCGATGTCCGGGAAGCGCTGGCGGGCGCGGCCGAGGACGCCGAGCACCGTGCGGACTGCCTTGCGGGTGGGGACGAACGCGGACAGGTGGATGACCCGGGACTTCGTCAGGTACACACCGACGTCGAGGCCGGTGCGCAGACTCGGTACCCGGTACTGCTCCAGCTCCAGTCGAAGCTCAGCGGCCATGGATTCCTCCTCTCGAGGGTGAGGGCCACTCAGCTATCGGTCAGTCGAGCCGCGTGTCGCAGGCCAGGCCGAAAAAGTCGAAAAAACAGTCGGCGGGCCACCCGACGGCCGCTCAGAGGGGCCGGTCCAGGAAGGCGGCGAGGAGCTGATCCCCCTGCGGCGTCAGAATGCTCTCGGGGTGGAACTGCACGCCCTCGACCGGCAGATCCCGGTGGCGGACGCCCATGACCTCGCCATCGGCGGTTCGGGCGCTGACTTCCAGGGTATCGGGTACCACCACGGCGGCCAGGAGTGGTAGCGCCCGGCGATCATCGGGTTGGGCAGGCCGGCGAAGAGGGTGCGGCCGTCGTGGTGGATCGCGGAGCTCTTGCCGTGGATCAGGTGCCGGGCGGGGCCGATCCGGCCGCCGAGCAGGTGCACGAGCGCCTGGTGGCCCAGGCAGACGCCCAGGATGGGGTGGGTGGTGAGGGCCGCGGCGAGGACTCCGAGCGAGAGGCTGGCGTCTTCAGGGCGCCCCGGGCCCGGCGAGATCACGATGTGGGTTGGCCGCACCGCGAGCGCGTCCGCGACGCTGCCCGTCCGCAGCACGTGTACCTCGGCCCCGAGGATCCGCAGCGCCTGGACCAGGTTGTGGGTGAACGAGTCGAAGTTGTCGATGAGCAGGACGCGGGTCACCGGTCGGCGAGCTCCACGACGACGGCCTGGAGCCCATCGACGAGGCGAGCCATCCGCGCGTAGTCGAGGGTGTCGGGGTGGTCGGTGGCTTCGTGGTAGTGCCGGTTTCGCATGAAGGCGGTGTCCGTGATCATCAGGGCGTCGGGGTAGCCGGCTTCCCAGAACGAGGCGTGGTCCGAGAAGTCGATGCCCGTCACGAAGGAGGGTGCCGCGATGGCCTGGCTGGGGAACCGGGCCGCCGCCCGGAATGCGCCCACAGCGCGCTGGACGACGGGCCTGGCGTCCAGGTTGCCGACGAACGCGAGGAAGTCCGCGGTGTCGGGATAGAGCTGCGCCAGACCGGGTACCGGGTACTTCTGGGTGCCGGCGCCGTCGTCGTAGTAGCCCAGCATTTCCAGGGAGAGCATGGCCTTGACCGCGACGCCCTCCCGCGCGAGCCCGGCGGCGTAGACGTGGCTGCCCATGTAGGGTCCGCGGAAGAACGGGGGCTCTTCGTTGGTGAAGGCGACGAACCGGACGCTCCGGGCGAGCGGTCGGCCGTTCAGGCGGCGGGCGAGCTCCAGCATGACGGCCACGCCGCTGGCGTTGTCGTCGGCGCCCGGCGTGGTGGGCACCGAGTCGTAGTGGGCGCCGACGATGACGACCTCTGCGGCGCGGGTCCCGCCCGGCAGGACGGCTTCCAGGTTCTCTACCGGGTACTGGTACGCCTGGTACGCCAGCCGCCGCGGCGTGTACCCGGCGCGGGTGAGCTCGGCGACGATGTAGTCCGCCGACGCTCGCAGGTGGGTCTGGTGGGTGACATCCCGCGGACCCTGGGCCAGGAAGGCGACGTCCGCCTTCAACCGGGCGACGGTGGCCTGCTGGGCGGTCGACAGCGGCTCGAGCGGGCCCGCGTGGCTCTGGCCCGGGGCGGCGCGCAGCCAGAGCCCAACACCGAGGAGCAGGGCGAAGAGCCCCAGAAAGATCAGGAAGATCCGCAGGATGGCCATCGACCACCGCTCAGGGAAGATCCGCATGCCCTCGCCTCCGCGACCTGGGTGCCGTGCGCTGAATCCTCATCGCCGCGGCAGTATGCCAAAGCCTCGGCGGTTGCGCGCGCCGCGACGCTGGGGCAGGCTCTGCCGCCGTGCCGGACGAGGAGCGCCGATGGACACCCGAGCTGAGATGATGCGTCGCCTGCAGGCTGCCCTGCCCGACGCCCGCATCACCCTGAACGACATGACCGGCGGTGGAGATCACTGGGAGGGCGAGATCGTCTCGGCCTCCTTCGCCGGCCAGCCGCGCCTCGCTCGCTATCGCGCCGTCTATGCCGCGCTGGGCGACATGATGCCCGTCCAGGTCCACGCGTTCACGTTCAAGGCCCTCACCCCGGCCGAAGCCGCAGGAGACTGATGTCATGGACAAGGCCACCCAGGATCGCATCCACAAGATGGTCACCTCGTACCCGGTCATGCTCTTCATGAAGGGCACGCCCGATGAGCCGCGCTGCGGGTTCTCGGCCACCGTGGCCCAGATCCTGACGTTCCAGGGCGCGCGCTTCGCCTCCTTCGATGTGCTCGCCGATCCCGCCGTGCGCGAGGGGATCAAGGAGTACGGCAACTGGCCCACCATCCCGCAGCTCTACATCAACGGTGAGTTGGTCGGGGGGGCCGACATCGTCCGGCAGATGTTCGAGAGCGGCGAGCTGGACGAAGCGCTGAAGGCCGCGGCGCCCGCCCAGGGCTGAGCCGCGTCAGAGGCGTCGCCGCCAGCGGCGGCCCAGCGCGAGCGCTGCCAGCAGCAAGCCGTCCGGCAGCCCCGGTTCGCCGCCCGGCGCGGCGCTGCAGTCGCCCGTGAAGCGGGCTGCCGATCGCGCGGCGGCCACGCTGGCGTCTCGACCGCCTGCATCCAGCAAGTACCCGGTATCTACCGTCTCCACCCACTCAGCGTCGATCGCCTCCTCCGGAGGGGCCTCGAAGTCGGCCGGTTCCACCGGGACGGCGAAGTCCTCGCCCTCCCGCGGGGGCGACAGATCCGCGGGCTCGGCAGCGTCGGGATCCGGCAGGCTGGCGTCGACCGGCGGCGGGGGCGGTGGGCTGGCGTCGACCGGCGGCGGAGGCGGGGGTGGGGCGGCGTCCACCGGCGGCGGAGGTGGGGGTGGCTGGACCTCGCAGGCGCCGACCGGGAACCCGTCCGTGGGGGAGCGGCGCAGCCTGGCTTCGGTCTGCGGCCCGTACAGGCCGTCCTCGTCGATGCGGTCCTCGGGGTGGTTGCGGTTCCAGAGTCGCTGGAATGCCCGCACGGAGAGCCCCGCCAGGTCGACCGTTCCGCCGCCCCGGTAGTCGAAGTGCACGGCGTCGTCGGCGCCAAACCACCGGAATCCATGGGCTTCCAGCGAGGGGCGCCAGCCGGCGTTGTCTTCGATGTCGAGGGCCAGGCCGCTCTCGTGGTTGCTGCGGCCCGGACGCGCCGCGAGGCCGATGCCGCAGCGGCCTTCCTGGTACCACCGGTACAGCAGGTACTGCTGGGCCAGCGTCCGCAGGGCCGAGTTGACCCGCAGGTCGCGGCCCCGGTCGTTGATGGCGGCCCGCACGCCGTCGCGGCCGGGGGCCTGCAGGTACGGGAAGACCACCGCGCCGGCCACGACGCGCGCCCCCGAGAAGTCGACCAGGGTGTTGGGTCGCAGGCAGTTGATCTCGTCAATGAGCTGCTCGGAGAGCCCGGCGACGATACCGGTGGAGCAGCCGCCCGCCTCGGCCACCGAGAGGCCCGGCCGCCAGACCCCCAGCTCGCCCTCGACCCAGGGGGTCTCCGGATCGTAGCGGTCCTCAGGACCGCAGCCCGCCAAGAGCGCCAGACCCACGACGAGGCGCCGCATCGCTCAGTGCACCGTGCCGGGGACGGCGAGCAGGAAGGGCGCGATCTCGGCATCGAAGCGCTCTCCCAGGGCCGTCAGCATCTGGTAGGTGCCGTGCATCGTCCCCACCGGCGTGGGCAGCGGGCAGGCGCTCGTGTACTCGAAGTTCTCGCCCGGGGCGAGCAGCGGCTGCTCGCCCACCACGCCGGGGCCCTTCACCTCTTCGATGCCGCCCTGGCCGTCGGTGATGATCCAGTGTCGCGTCAACAGCCGCGCCGTGGTGGTGCCCTCGTTGGCGATGCGGATGCGGTAGGCGAAGAAGAACAGAGGGCGCTCGGGATCGGAGCGCTCCGGGATGTACGCGGAGCGGACCGTCACGCGGATGCCCCGCGTCACCGCGTCGGACATGGGAGTCCTCCGGTCTGGTTGGGCAACTGCCTGACTTCGTTCATGATTCGCTCTGACCGTGGCGCCCGGCCCCGGCCGCGAAGCGGGCGGCGCCCGCCACGGCTCCGGGCAGGACGCTCAGGCCGCCCGCGAACTCCCGGGCCAGCGCGCCCGCCGGATCGAGGTGGGCGCTGCGCGCCGAGCGGCGGTCAGCCCGCAAGCACGCCTGGGGGAGCCGGCTGATCTCCTGGGCCAGGCGCAGGGCGTCGTCGAGGGCGGCGCCAGGTGCGCTGATGCGGTTGGCCAGGCCCATGGCGAGGGCCTCGTCGGCCCCGACCGCCCGGCCGGTGAGGATGAGATCGAGGGCGCGGCCGAGCCCGATGATGGCGGGGAGCCGTACCGTCCCGCCGTCGATGAGGGGCACGCCCCAGCGGCGACAGAACACCCCGAGCACGGCGTCCTGGGCGACGACCCGCAGGTCGCACCACAGGGCCAGCTCCAGGCCCCCCGCGACGGCGTGGCCCTCGATGGCTGCGATGACCGGTTTGTCCAGCTCCATGCGGCTGGGCCCCATGGGCGCGACGCCCTCCGCCTGGAGGGGGTTGCGCCGCGGCGTCGGGATGGCCTTGAGGTCGGCGCCCGCACAGAACGTCCCGCCGGCGCCCGTCAGGACGGCGACGTGGGCGGCGTCGTCGGCCTCGAAGGCCGAGAAGGCGGCGTGGAGCGCGTGGGCCGTGGGGCCGTCGACGGCGTTCTTCACCTCGGGGCGATCGAGGGTGATCACCGTCACCGCACCGTGCTGATCGACCCGGACGCTCATCGTCGAACCCCTAGATCTTGAAGGGGATCTGCAGCCGCATGGGATCCCCGGCGAAGGGCTTGAACTGGTAGCTCTTGATCTGGCTCTCGATGCACGCCGTCGCGGCCGAGTCGCGCAGCCGCGCCGTGACGACCTTGGCTTGCTGGACCGCACCGGACCGGCTGATGGTGACGGCGACGGTGAAGGTGCCCTTGGCGTTGGGATCGGCGTCGGCGCAGCTCTTCAGGCGGCCGGCGTTGGCCTGGATGACGTCGAGCATGTCCTGCCGGCCGAGCTGGCGGGGCAGGTCACCCTCGGGCGTCGGCCGGGGGGCCTGCGTCCGCGGGGCGGCGGCCGGCGGGCGGGTAGCGGGCGCCTTGCTGCTGGGCGCGCGAGGGGCGGTCGTCTCGGGGGCCTTCGGCGGATCGGGGACCTCGAGGAGCGCGAAGACCATGGCGTCCGTGGCGGCGTCGGGGGCGCCGGCGTCCACCGGGGGCGGCGGGGCGGCGTCGGGGGGCGGGGCCGCGGCGTCGGGGGCCGGCACGACGACGGGATCGCCCTCGGTCACCACGGTCGCCGGCACCCCCGCGTCGGCCGGGCGGGCGTCCTTGCGCAGGAACCAGACGGTGCCGCCGGCACCCAGGCCACCGATCACCAGCACGAAGAGCGCGATGAGCAGGCCCTTGCGGGAGCCACCCGCGGGGGGTGAGAGCGCCGCGGTGGTGAAGCCCGCGGGCACCCGCGGCTCGTCCACGGGCAGATCGGCCAGGTCGACGGCCGGGGCCGGCGGCTCCGGCAGGCGGCCGGCGGTGCGCTGGGGGAGGCCGGTGCTGCCGAAGCCCCCCAGCCGAGGATCGTCCCCGGGCGGCGGCGCGGGCTGCCGGGCGGCGGGCTGCTGGGCGGCGGGCTGCTGGGCGGCGGGCTGCTGGGCGGCCGGCTGCTGAGCGACCGGCTGCTGGACGGCCTGGAAGATCCCGGAGCGGCCCACCGGTGCCTGTCGGGGGGCGGCGCCGGCCGGAGGCAGGATGCGCTCCGGCGTCGGGACGTCCCGGGGGGCCACCATGCTGATGGACGAGCGCGCGTCGGGCAGGGGCTGGGATCGGCTGACCTGGACCGGCGGGCGGCCCTGGGCCAGGAGCGCCGCCCAGCCGCTGTCGTCCGCCATCATGATGGTGGCGCCGTCGCCCTCTTCCTCGGCCTCCAGCTCGTCGCCGCCCGCGAGCTCAAGCAGCTCGGGCACCTCGGAAAATGGCTTCCAGTCCGGGAGGTTGGCGTTCCAGACCAGGGTCTGGTCAGCGACGACGCCCTTCAGGTACAGCTCCACCAGCTCCGAGTCGGGCATGGGGCCGAGCTGTTCGTCCTGCACCAGGGCGTACCACATCCACTGCACCTTCCTTGCGCACCTTGAACGCCGCGCGGCGCCGATCCTACCTCGATTCGTGCCTCAGGTCAGCGTCCGCGAGCGGTCCACGTGAACTCTGTGGCCGCGCCCGTGAACCGGTGGTCACGACGCGCCGCTCCCACGGGCCGCCGGGCGGGTGGCACCGGGCTTGCGCAGGCAGCCTCGCATCCAGGTTCCCGGAGTTGACCATGTTGCGACCCGCCCGCGCCCTCAGCCACCCCGCCTGGTGGCTGGCCCTCGCCCTCCTCCTCGCCAACGACCACCTCTTCAAGGGGGCCGGCGTCCTGCCCCCCGCGCTGACGGGCAAGCTCAGCGACTTCGCCGGGTTGCTCGTCGCGCCCGCCCTCCTCGCCACGCTCGCCGGCGTCCGGCGGCGCCGTGGCTGGTGGGGAGCCCACCTCGCCGTGGCGGCCGGCTTCGCCGCCATCAACGTGTCGCCTGCCTTCGCGCGGGCCTGGGAGGCGGCGCTCGCCTGGACGCCGCTGCCCTGGGCCATCACCGTGGATCCCGGTGATCTGATCGCGCTGCCGATGGTGGCGGTGTCGGCGGTGGTGTTCGGTCGGTGGGCGGCCCGGCCGGCGCCGGTCGCCCAGGCGGCCCGCGTGCTGGGCCTGGGCCTGGGGGGGCTGGCCTGCGCGGCGACGTCGCCGCCCCCCGAGAGCTACCTGCCCCCGACCCCGGCGATGCCCACGACGTCCGCCCGGCTGATGGTGGCGAACCGGTCCGCCATCACCGCGGTGATCCGCGTGCGCAGCACCCTCCCCGGAGTCGGCGTGGACTGCCCGTGGGCGGCCGGGGATCCGGAGCACCTGCTCAGCCGGGACCTGTTCGGGCCGGCCCAGACGTGGCTGCTGGAGGGCGGCCGCGCGCTCCCCCTCGGCGTCCCGGACTCGGCCTGCGGGCTGTACCTGGTGGACGGGCCCGACCTGCCGGCGCGCCTCGTCCTCGCGGGCGAGTACCCGGTCACGACGCTCTCGACGTCCGCCTCCCAGCTGCCGGCCGCCCGCGGGCTGTTCTTCGACGCCGTGGTCGGGGGCTTCGACTGGGCCGGGCACCCCGACCTGCGCGTCCCCGCCGTGGATCCACCCGAGGCGCCGGCCGGCCGCTGCGCGCCGGTTCCGGAGGGCTTCGGCGTCACGTGGTCGACGCCGCCGCTGGGCACCGCGGTGTTGCTGGATCACAGCGTCGCGGCGGATGGCTGCCACGCCTTCGATCTGGCCTTCCGCGACACGGTGGAGCGCTGGGTCGCCTGCTTCCCGGCCCTGGACCTGCCCTTCGCGGTGGAGGACACGCTGCGCGTGACCGCGGTGACCACCGGCGCCTCGGGTCAGCCCGTCGATGGCGTCGAGGTGGCCGGCCCCGGCGGCCGGCTGGTGCTGACGCGGGGGCAGGATCTACCGGCCCTCGGCCTCTCGGAGGTGGCCGTCGCCCAGGCCTGTGATCACGGCGCGGCGGACGCCTGCGGCGGCTACCAGGTGGCGCTGAGCCCGGCCTTCCGCGGTCCCGATGGCGAGCCGGTGCAGCCCGGCGTGGGCGAGGCGGTGGTCATGGGCGACGTGGAGCTGGTCATCGCGCGCGCCGTCCTGGCCCGCGCCATTGCGCCCGACTGCGCCCCGGACCAGCCCCTGGCCACCCCGTGGTTCGAGGCGGCGGCCGTCGCCGGTCACTAGCTCCCACTCTCTTCAAGCTCTCGATCTTCAAGGAGGTTTTCCCATGCGCTCCGCTCTCTTCGCCCTCGCGGCCCTCTTCGCCTTCGCTGCCTGCTCCGCCGACGACGCCGGCGGCTCCAACGGCGGCGCCTCGCCACCGCCTGCGCCCGCCCCCAGCCCCAGCAGCCCGCCGCCGGTGTCCGCCGGCCCCGGCGCCACCGGCGTGGGCCAGGGCGGTGCCCAGGACTTCGGCCTCTTCCGCCAGATCCTCGAGGACGGCCAGATCCCCGCGCCTGGCACCCTCGATCCGGTGGGCTTCTTCGCCGAGCACAAGCTGGACTTCCCCGCCGCCGACTGCGGCGAGGACGTCTGCCTGCACAGCCTGCTCGGCATCCAGCGCAACCTGATCACCGGGGCGGGCTGCACGGTGGTGCAGATCGGTCTCAACTCCCCGATTCGTCTGGAGAATCTGGAGCGTCCGCCCATGGATCTGGTGCTGGCCATCGACACCAGCGGCTCCATGCGGGGTGAGGCCATCGACGCCGTGCGGCGCGGCCTGGTGCGCATGCTCGACGCCCTGCAGCCGGGGGATCGCCTGGCCATCGTCGGCTACGCCGATCAGGCGACGGTGCTGGTGGACGAGGCGGACGCGGCCGAGGATCGGGTGGTGCTCGAGGCGGCCATCGACGGGCTCGTGGCCCGGGGCGCGACCAACCTGTACGACGGGCTGTACACCGCGTTCGGCGTGGCGGAGCGGTGGCGGACGCCGGGCCGGCAGAGCCGGGTGATCCTGCTCTCGGATGGAGTGGCGACGGCCGGCCTGGAGGCGCCGGCTCGCCTGAAGGCGCTGGCGGAGGCCTACGCGCGGCTCGGGGTCGGCATCACCACCATCGGCGTGGGCACCGACTTCGACGTGGAGACCATGCGCGAGCTGAGCGAGGTGGGGGCGGGCAACTTCTACTTCCTGGATGATCCGGCCGCGGTGGAGGAGGTCTTCGCGGACGAGGTGGCCACTTTCCTGGTGCCCGTGGCCCTGGACGTCGAGATCACCGTGCAGGTGGGCCAGGGCTACCTGCTGCGCGGGTCGTACGGCAGCAATGGCTGGGAGGGCGGGCTGCGGGCGGGCCGGGTGGCCATCCCGAGCCTCTTCCTGGCGGGCCGCGAGCAGGCCCAGGCCCCCATCGAGGACGGCCGCCGGGGCGGCGGCGGTGGCATCATCGTCGAGCTGATGCCCCTGCGGGACCAGAGCGGCGTGGCCGAGCGGGGCCTCGTCGGCACCGTGTCCATGACCTGGACCGATCCCACCACGGGGGAGCGGCTGGAGCAGAGCAGCCGCATCACCAGCTCGGTCCTGGCCGGCGAGCTGCCCGACGGCGGCTTCTTCACGGACGCCACGGTGGAGAAGGGCTTCGTGATGCTCAACCTGCTGGTGGGCTTCCAGCTCGCGTCCCAGCTCGCCTACGACGCGGACCTGGGCACCGCCATCGGGGTGCTGGATGCCCTGCGCTCCGCCGTCCAGGGCTGGCTCGTGACCCACCCGGATCCCGACATCCAGGACGATCTGCGCTACGTCGATCTCTTCATCCAGATCCTCAGCCGCCAGCAGAGCCAGACCCCCGTCAGCCGCCCCCCGGAGCCCTGGCCGGTGGACTGATCCGTGGTGTTCTGGTATGACTTGAGGGGCCACCGATCCCCCGGGCAGGAGGGCGGTGCGGGTTGCGGCTGTCAGGTCCACGCGGGGTCTGGCAGAGTCGCCCCCGAGGTCGACCAGGGAGGGCATATGAAGGCGCTGATCATCGGAGCGGGCGGGCAGATCGGGAGCGAGCTGGCCGGGGCCCTGGAGGCCGCCGGCCACCAGGCCTGGATGGCGGATCACCTGCCCCTGGAGAAGGTGGCGGGCCGGCAGGCGCTGGAGGCCTCGTTCGCGCAGTTCGCCGGCCTGGCGGATCGCTGGCTGCCGCCCCTGGACGTCCTCGATGCCCCCCGGCTGTCGGCGCTCATCGCCGAGCTGCGCCCCGACACCGTCTTCCACCTGGCGGCGCTCCTGAGCGCGACGGGGGAGGCGAACCCGGATCTGTGCTGGCGCGTGAACGTGGACGGCCTGCGCACGACGCTGGAGGCCATGACCCGCTACCGGCGGGCGGACGGGTCGGCGCCGGTGCTCCTCTGCCCGTCGTCCATCGCGGCCTACGGGCCGGTGGAGGGGCGGCCCGAGGTGCTGGCGACGGGGCCGGAGGCGGGGCCGCTGGAGCCGGGCACCATGTACGGCGTGACCAAGGTGGTCGCCGAGCGTCTGGGCGACTGGTACAGCCGCCGGCTGAAGCAGTCGGACGGCCGCGGGCCGGTGGACACCCGCCTGCTGCGCTTCCCGGGTCTGCTGAGCGCCGTGCCCCCCGGGGGCGGATCGTCGGATTACGCCAACATGCTGTACTTCGCCGCCGCCGCGGGGGATCGCGAGGTGACGATCTTCGTGCGCCCCGACGCCCAGATCCCGTTCATGCACATGGACGACGCGCTGCGGTCGCTGGTGGAGCTGGCCGAGGCGCCCCGCGCCGCCCTCACCCGCACGACCTACAACGTGGCGGCCTGCTCGCCCACGGCAGCCGAGATCGCCGAGGCCCTGCGCCAGCGGCTCGACCACCCGCTGGAAGTGCGCTATGAACCCGATCACAGGCAGGCCTACGTTGATTCCTGGCCCCGGACGCTGGAGGACGGGGCCGCACGCAGGGACTGGGGCTGGTCGCACCGCTTCGATCTGGAAGCGATGACCGAGCGCCTCCTGCGAGATTGCCGGGCGTCGTTGGCCCGGTGAACCGGGTGCCTGCGGGCACCCACGCTGGTTGGAGACATCCAAATGCCCGTCATCCTTGAGGAAGACGACCACGAGGCCCCCGTCTACCGGGTGCGCCACTCCCTCTCCCACGTCCTCGCCCAGGCGGTCCAGAAGCTCTTCCCCGGCACGCTGCTGGGGTTCGGGCCGCCCATCGATGACGGCTTCTACTACGACTTCGTGCTGCCGAGGCCCATCGCCGACGGGGATCTGACCGTCATCGAGGCCGAGATGCGCCGCATCATCGACGAGGGTCAGGACTTCACGTCCGAGGATCTGACCGCGGAGGAGGCCTTCGCGCGCATCGACCAGATGGGGGAGCCCCACAAGCGCGAGTACGCCGAGGAGCTGGTCTCGAAGCGGGGGCTGGCGGGGCTGCGGTTCTACACCAACGGCCCGTTCCTCGACATGTGCGAGGGGCCCCATGTGGAGAACACGAAGGAGCTCAAGCGCGCCGGGTTCAAGCTGCACTCCATCGCCGGGGCCTACTGGCGCGGCGACGAGCGCAACCAGCAGATGACCCGCATCTACGGCTACGCCTACCTGGATCAGAAGGCCCTCAAGGCCCGCATCCAGGCCGTCGAGGAGGCCAAGAAGCGCGACCACCGCAAGCTGGGCCAGGAGCTGGGGCTCTTCGCCATCAGCGAAGAGGTGGGCAAGGGGCTGCCGCTGTGGCTGCCGGCGGGCACCGTCCTGCGCGACGAGCTGGAGAAGCTCGCGTACGAGATGGAGTTCAAGTACGGCTACCAGCGCGTCTCGACGCCGCAGATCACCAGGTCGGCGCTCTACTACACCTCGGGCCACCTGCCGCTCTACGAGGCGGTGATGTACCCGCCCATGAAGCTGGATGAAGAGGCGGCCCAGGGCGGCGAGGTGAAGGGGAAGGACGACGCGGAGCTGGAGCGCTACTACCTGCGCCCCATGAACTGCCCGCACCACCACATGGTCTTCGGGGCCCGCAAGCGGTCGTACCGGGATCTGCCCCTGCGCCTGGCCGAGTACGGCACCGTGTACCGGTTCGAGCGGGCCGGCGCGCTGCATGGCCTGTCGCGGGTGCGCGGCATGACCATGAACGACGCCCACCTCTACATGACGCCGGAGCAGCTCAAGGACGAGTTCAAGTCGGTCATGCGGCTCCACAAGGAGTACTACGACCTCTTCGGCTTCGAGAACTACTACCTGCGGCTCTCCCTCTGGGATCCGGAGGACAGCAAGCGGGCGGGCAAGTACGTCGACGATCCGGCGGCGTGGGCCGACACCGAGCGCCGCATGCGCGAGGCCCTCGACGAGATGGGGCTCTGGTACAAGATCGCCCCCGGCGAGGCGGCCTTCTACGGCCCCAAGGTGGACTTCCAGTTCCTCACCGTGGGGGGCAAGGAGTTCACGGTCAGCACCAACCAGATCGACTTCGCCGTGCCGGGCCGGTTCGGGCTGACCTACACCGACCGCGACGGGCAGGAGAAGACGCCGTACTGCATCCACCGCGCGCCCCTCGGCACCCACGAGCGGTTCATCTCGTTCCTGATCGAGCACTACGGCGGGGCCTTCCCGACGTGGCTGGCGCCCGAGCAGGTCCGCGTGGTGCCGGTGAGCGAAAAGTTCAATGATTACGCGGCGAAGGTCGAGCGCATCCTGCGGGAGCGGTTCATCCGCGCCACCGTCGACGACTCCGACCACACCATGGGCAAGAAGATCCGCAGCGGTGTGACGGCCAAGGTGCCCATGCTGCTGGTCGTCGGGGCCCAGGAGGAGGAGACGGGGACGGTGACCTGCCGCCGCTATGGGGTGCAGGCCCAGACCAGCATGGATCTGGCCGCCTTCGTGGAGCTCATCTCGGCCGAGATCAAGGAGCGCCGCCACGTGACGGCGTGAGCCGGAGGATCAGGGAAAGCAGGTGGCGTCGCCGACCAGATCGACGATGGCGGGGCAGTCGGCGTCGGCCACGGCCCGGCGTACCAGCCCCATCAGGCCGCCGCTCTCGCAGATGGCCCGCCCCTCCCGCATGATGCGCTCGGCGTCCTCGGGGCCCACCCCGGGGCACGCCGGGCTCTCCACCAGGCAGTCCACCACCGCCCGCAGCACGCTGCGGCAGTCGGCGGGGACGCAGGCCGACTCGAAGCAGTCCTCGGCGCACCGGTTGCCGCAGGCCCCGCAGTGGCGCGGGTTCGAGGTCGGATCCACCTGCTCGGGGGCGCCGTCGGCGGCGACGCAGACGAAGACGCAGGCCCCCGCCTCGCAGCGCACCCGGGCCCCCACCGGGGTCGGGCAGGCCCGGCCGCAGCCGCCGCAGTGCACGAGGTCGCTCGCCACGTCGCGGCAGACGCCGTCGCAGCGCTGCAGCCCGCCCTGGCAGCCCTCCACCACGCAGATGCCCGCCGAGCACCGCTCGCCGGCGCCGCAGTCCCCGCACGAGCCTCCGCAGCCGTCGTCGCCGCAGACCAGCCGCCCGCACCGGGGCTGGCAGCCCGCATCCGGGGTGGCGGCGTCGGGCGCCGAGGCGTCTTCGGGCGTCGCGTCGACGATCGCAGAATCTTTCATGATCCCGGAGTCTTGCGGCCGCGCGCCCCCCGAGATGAGGGCGTCGATCGCCCCGCCTGCCGGGGTCGACGCGTCGTCACACGCCGCCGCGGCTCCCAGCATCCACCACGCCCACCACGCTCTCATGGCCGGAGGCTGCCACGACGGGGCCTGCCGAAGCCAGCGAGCGTGGTCCCTTCGAAGGAGAGTCCGATGGAGTCCGATCTGGGCCTCGTCCTGCGGGCGGCGCGCTATGCCGCCCACCAGCACCGCGACCAGCGCCGCAAGGGCGTGGGCCGCCGCCCCTATGTGAACCACTGCCTCGACGTGGCCGACCTGCTGGCCCGGGTCGCCGGGGTGACCGATCCGGTCCTGCTCGCCGGCGCCATCCTGCATGACGTCGTGGAGGACACGGACGCCACGGAGGCGGACGTCCGTCGCCTCTTTGGCGACGCCGTGGCCGACCTGGTGATGGAGGTCACCGATGACAAGGCCCTGCCCAAGGCCGAGCGCAAGCGGCTGCAGGAGGCCCACGCCCACCACAAGACGCCGGCCGCGCGGCTGCTGAAGCTGGCCGACAAGATCAGCAACCTGCGGGATCTGGCGGCGGATCCCCCCGAGTGGCCGGCGGAGCGGTGCCGGGATTATGTGGCGTGGGCGCGCCGGGTGGTCGCGCCCATGCGCGCGGCGAGCCCGGCCCTGGCGGCGCTCTTCGACGAGGTGGCGAACGCTGCGGACGCCCACTGGGCACCCTGAGCGCGCGCGTCAGCTCGCCAGCAGCTCGACGATCTCCACCTCCACCAGCCCGCGGAAGGGCGCCATGATGGCGTCGAGGCTGGCCCGATCGGGCACGCTGAGGACGGAGTAGGATCCGCGCTGGTCGGCCTTCACGTAGTCGGTCTCCAGCACGACCTCGGTGGGGATGGCTTTGTAGAAGTCGGCGATGGCCGCGTACAGCCGATCGATCTCGGCGGGGGTCAGGTCGGGGCGCTGTTCGCTGTGCACGAGGTATCGCATGGCGTCTCCAGGGGCGGTGGGCGAGGACCGCGGTGATTCCCCCATGGAGAATCCGTGCCAGGGCCGCCCGACGCGGTGGCGAGGCCGGGTCCGGCGGGCCGCGGGGCCGTTCGGTGACGCTGGCGTGGCGTTCCCGGTTACGTGGTCGCCCCGCCGGGTGATTCCCTCGCCGGATCAGCGACTTGCCCGCGCGACGTCGTGGGGCTTGACCCCCCCGCCGCCGAGGTGGGCTCATGAGCGGCAGCGGCAGCCGAGCAGGTTGATCGCGGCGATGGGAGGGACGCGATGCGGTGGGTGTGCGTGATCGCGCTCGGGCTGCTGGCCGGGTGCGGAGGTGAGGACGCCGGGACGCTCGACGGCGGCGTCGGCGGGGCCGGCGGCGTCGGTGGGGCCGGCGGGGCCGGCAGTCGGCGGGGCGGGTGGAGTCGGTGGGGCCGGCGGCGTCGGTGGGGCCGGCGGCGTCGGTGGGGCCGGCGGCGTCGGTGGGGCCGGCGGGGCCGCCGGGGACCTGACCCTGGTCGTCGCGATCGGGGACGAGCTCGTCCCCCTGGCCGACGGCGACACGGTGACCTATGAGTGGGGCTTCCAGGGCGGCACGATGATCCGCCCGGCCGCCGTCATCCCGCCCGGGACGGTGGCGGCGGGCCAGGACGTGCGCCTGATCCTCACCCACACGGCCGACCCGGACGCGCCCGAGGCCCTGGGCCCCATCGCCGAGTTCCCCGAGTACATCCTCGACCTGCCCGTGGATCGCGTGGGCGGCCGGCTCGTGGCCGGCCCCGTGGACGATCAGCTCGGCTGGACGAGCCTGGGGGGCTCGCGGTTCGTGCTGGGCGCGCGGGTGGTCGCCAACGGCTGGGAGGGACAGACCCAGGTGCGCCTCGGCTTCGATCCCGACCCGGAGGGCCCGTGCGATCCCTATCCGCAGGTGGGCGGCGGCTGCCTCTACCGCGAGATCCCCGGGATCTTCCAGGTGGATGCCCTCGATCCGGCCCCTGGCTGCGCGGGCGCCGTCATCCCCCAGGTGACCTTCAGCTACCTGGACGAGGTGGCCCAGGCCTGTGGCGACGCCCTGGGCCTCAACGAGCTGGTGACACGCCCCCGGGAGTGGCCCGGCGCCGGTCCCCTGGACGCCGACTGCCTGGCGGGCCTGGGGGTGGCGGTGGGCGCGCGAGTGCCGGGCACCGCCACCGTCCAGGAGGTCGGGGCGTGCAGCCCCGTCGAGATGATGCCCGGCCTGAACGTGAGCGGCTGCGTCGCCTGCCGTTAGGGCAGTGAACAAAAAGTCGATGGAGATCATGGTTTTGTAAATTCGTCGCCCGATCTCTGCAGGCCTCCGCGCCCTGGCGGTTCATCCGGACGTGCCCCCCGACGGGGCAGCCAGTGACCCCCCGACAGACGGAGCCTCAAGATGACCACGCTCACCCGCATTGCCCAGGCCGCCCTCGCCTTCTCCCTCCTCGGCTTCGCCAGCCAGGCCCTCGCCGCCTCCGAGATCGGCCGCGGCTGGTGCTACGACACCACCCAGAGCCGCGTCCTGCTCGACAACGCCGACGCCATCCTGGCCTGGCAGGCCGACGGCAACCTGGTGGTCTACAACCGAATGCTCTGCGCCAACCCGGCCGCCGGCTCAGGCTGCAACTCCGCGGCCGCCGTCTGGGCCACGGGCACCGGCAGCATCGGCCGCAACCTGTGCTTCCAGAGCGACGGCAACCTGGTGGTCTACGGGGCCAACGGCCCGGTCTGGGCCTCGGGCACGGAGGGCACGGTCTTCAAGACCAACAGCGGGAACTACCTGCGGGTGAACCCGACCAACGGCGCCGTGGACGCCGGGGGGGGCGGCGATGGCTTCCACCAGCGCTTCGATCTCTTCCTGGCGCCGGGCACCACCAACTCCTGGGGCCTGCGCACGCCGAACAACGGCTACTGGGTCACGGCCCAGAACGGGGGCGGCTCGACCGTCTTCGCTACCCGGCCGTTTGCGGCGGGCATCTACAACTGGGAGCAGTGGCGGATCGAAGGGAACGGCGACGGCTCGGTGTACATCCGCGCCTACAACAACTACTTCCTGCGCGCCGAGAACGGGGGGGGCGCGGGCGTGATGGCCGACCGCACCACCGTGGGGCCCCACGAGCGCTTCTTTCGCTATGAGATCAACAAGATGGCCCTCAAGAACTGCACCCTGAGCCTGGAGACGGCGGAGAACACCTGGTTCAGGGCGGGCGACTGCGCCACCAACGCCCCCGTCCTCGGCCCCGCGGCGCAGGGCCAGGGCTTCGGCAACAACAACTTCGGCTCCGGCTGGTCGGCGCGCATGGGCTACCAGACCCCGTACAGCACCTACACCCGCACCATCGGTGAGGGCTCCGTGTACGGGCGTCTCTTCGGCCACCAGCTCACCCTGTTCGCCGCGGAGGGCAGCGCCTCGGCGCGGGATGGCGTCCTGTCGGCCACCGCTCGCTTCACCGTGATGGGCGTCAGCATCCCGGTCTCGCTGCCCGATGTGGCCATCGTGGCGAACCTGGTCGAGCCCATCGAGAAGGAGTACTTCAAGCGCAGCACCATCGTCACGGTGGTGGCGGTGCCGGTGACCGTCGAGGCCAAGGCGGTGGGCATGATCGGCATCGAGGGCCGCATGGGCCTCACCAACGGCCTGACCGCCCAGATCGGCCCCTTCGCTCGCCTCAACGCCACGGTGTCGGCCGCGGTCGGTGCGGGGTGTGTCCGGGCCGGCATCGAGGGCACCATCACCCTGCTCGGCATCGAGCTGCCCCTGAAGGCCGTCCTCTACCCCAACGCCCGGCAGGTGGCGCTGACCTCGGCCCTCGAGATCTCGTCCCTGAGCGGCTCCATCTCGATCTTCGCTCAGGCCTGCCTGGTGGGCGTCGAGGTCAGCCTCGGCAGCTGGGAGGGGCTGACCCACGAGATCCCCCTCGCCAACGCGACCTACGGCTTCTGAGCCCGGCGGCCGCCGACCCGCCGGCCCGGCCTCATGGCCAGGCCGGCTTTCGGCGTTTTCGGCGATCGCGCCAGAAAGTTTGCAGACCCTCGGGGGCTCGCGGTTCACCTCGGCGTAGCCCCCAGGAGATGACCATGACCCTTCGCTCCCTCGCCGCCGCCGCCGTCGTCGCCGTCCTCGCCGCCGCCCTCTTCCTGGCGGCGTCGCCCGCCCGCCCGCCGGTCGCCGCCGAGCCGGGCGGGGCCACCCCCGCCGCCGCCGCCCCGCGCCCCGCCCCGCTGCCGGCCCTCTCGGCCCTCCCCCCCGCCGGCGACGACCCCGCCGTCACCCGCGAGGCGCGCTACCGCGTCGAGGTCGACTTCTCCAGCACCATCGACGGCGGAACGGGCCCGGCCGGCCACATCGAGGGCATCTGGACGGTGCACCCGACCAGCGATGACCGCCTGGCCGCGCGCCTCGACGAGGCCATCGTCGAGGGCTACGAGGCGCTGCCCCCCGCCGAGGCCATGGCCGGCGGCGTCGAGCTGGTGGCCCGCCCCGACGGCGCCCTCGGCGGCCTGGGCTTCCCCGCCCAGATGCCGGGCGGGGCCCGCAACCTCTACACCGCCCTGGCCAGCATGTTCTGGCACACCCCCGGCGAGGGCGACGCCTGGGTCGTCGAGGAGGAGGACGCCGCCGGGGCCTTCACCGCCACCTACACCCGGCGCGGCGCCGAGATCACCCGCCGGATCGGTGAGTGGTCGGCGCTGCGGGGTCAGGACGGCCTCCAGCCCCTGGGCGGGCGCCAGGTGGTGTCGGCTGGCAAGTCGGTTTTTCGCTTTGATGACGAGGGGTTGGTGCGGCTTGACGTCGACGCCCGGACCACGACGAGCCAGCCCGACGGCGTGCTCACGGTGGTCTCTTCGCTGCGGGCGCGCTTCATCCGCCTCGACGTCCGGCCCGTGGCCCTCGGCGCCGGCCGGCTCTCGGTCGATCCCATCGCCCTCGCCCTGGATCCCACCCGCGACCGCGACCTGATCGACGACCAGCTCATCGCCGACGCCGACGCGGCCGCTCTGCTGGCCGAAGTGGCGCGCATCGACGCCCTCGACGCCGCCCACCCCGACACCCAGAAGTGGCGCGGCGTCGTCCTCGGCCGCCTGGCGGCGCTCGTCCGCCAGGATCCGGCGGTCGCCGCGGAGCTGGCGGCCCAGATCCGCCGGGCCCCGGAGGCCACCGGCGAGGTCAGCCTCCTCCTCGGCGCGCTGGGCTCCTCCGGGGTCGCCGAGGGGACGAACGCCCTGGCCGGCCTGCTGGCCGACGAGCTGCCCGCCGGCGTCGAGCGCTCGGTGCTCACCCACCTGGCCCTGGCGGACGCCAAGACCCCCGAGGCCGCCACCGCCCTGAGCGAGGCCCTCGACGGGCCCCAGGGCGACGTCGCCGGCGCGGCCCTCGGCGCCCAGGCCCGCGCGCTGGCCGACGAGCACCCCGAGGCGGTCGAGGGCTACCTCGACGCCCTCATCGCCCGCTACCTCGACGCGGCCACCCCGGCGGAGCGCCTCGCGGCCCTCCAGGCCCTCGGCAACACCGGCAGCCCCCGCATCCTCCCCCTCGTCAGCGGCCTCCTGGTCGCCGACGACCCCACCCTCGCCGCCGAGGCCGTCTTCGCCCTGCGGTTCATCCCCGGCGACGAGGTCGACGCCCTGCTCCTCGGCGTCCTCGCCCGCGGCGACGCCCGCGCCCCCGTCGCCCTCGCCGCCATCGCCTTCCGCGACGCCGGCCTCTGGCGCCCCCGCCTCCAGGCCGCCCTCGAGCAGACCACCGACCCCCACCTCGTCGAGGCCCTCCAGGCCGCCCTCGCCCAGCTCGGCTGAGGTCAGGGCAGCGTCGCTGGACTGGCCTGTCCAGGCTGCTATCCTGCTGCTCGCATGACGCGTGAAGACCTCGACAACCTGCGAGAAGGCATCGACTTCGAGGCCAAGACGGCGGGCGGCGCTGACGGCCGCGGAGAGCGCCGCGCTCGATCTGGGAGAGCCTCTGTGCCTTCGCCAACACGCTGGGGGCCGTATCGTGCTCGGCCTGCGAGGTTGACGACGGCTTCGAGATCCCGGGCCTGTCCAACCCCCAGCGGGTGGAGAGCGATCTGTGGAGCACACTGAACAACCGCCAGAAGGTCAGCGCTCAGGTTGTCAGCCCTCACGACGTTCGTCGGGTAGAGGTTGAGGGCAAGGCCCTGCTGGTGATCGATGTCCCACGCGCTCCGCGGGAGGCGCGACCCGTCTTCCTCGGCAACAACCCGCTCACCGGGACGTGGTTGCGCCTCGGTGAGGCCGATGTGCGCGCCGATGAGGCGACGATCAGGCGGATGCTGGCCGACGCACAGCTCAGTCCGCTGACCGACCGAGTACCCCTTGACCACATGACCTCGCGGAGCTCGATCACGACACGGTCACACGCTACCGCCATGCGTTCGCGGCGCGGAACCTGCGCACCACCCGTTCCTTGGGGGTAACGAGCAGCACTTCCTCAAGAGCATCGGCGCCTGGGCCCTGGACTACTCAACGCGCCGCGAGGGCCCGACCCGCGCGGGCCTTCTGCTGCTGGGGGTGGAGGACGCCATCCGGAGCCTCTATCCCCACTTCCAGCTCGACTATCGTGAGGTCGGCCCCGACCTCACGATCCGCTGGCTCGATCGCGTCACCCTCGACGGGACCTTTCCCGGGAACCTCTACTCGTTCGTCGGCCGCGCTCTGCCGAGGTTGGTGGACCGGCTGAAGGTGCCGTTCCAGCTCGACGATCGTCAGGTCCGTGTCGACGACACTCCTCCAGCACCGGGCAGTGCGTGAGGCGCTGGTCAACGCCCTCATCCACGCCGACTACAGCGTCCCCCAGGGCATCGTCGCCATCCGAAGGCCCACGGGCTTTGAGTTCGAGAATCCAGGCAGCCTGCTGGTCGACCCGGACCGGATTCGGGAAGGTGGCCACAGCGTGTGTCGCAACCCTGCGTTGCAGCACATGTTCTTTCTGATTGGACTCGGCGAGAAGGCGGGCTCTGGGTACAACACCATTCGTCAGGCCTGGGGGAGCCAGCACTGGTTCCCGCCTCGCCTCACCGAGACGCCCGGCCCGGTACCGCGGGTCAGGCTGGAGCTGCCCACGGTGAGCTTCGTGCCCGCCGAGATCCTCGCCGAGCTGGAGGCACTGGCCGACGCGGCTACGGGAGCTCGACGAGACCGCCCGAGCGGTCCTGGCGGCATTGATGGCTGCGAAGGAGGCTGATCACGCGGACTTGCTGGCCCAGGTCGATCTTCGGTCCCGGGAGTTGACGCTGATCCTGCAGAAGCTCCAGCGTGCGGAGTTCATTGAGCGGATCGGCCAGGGACGTGGATGTCGCTATCGAGTCTCTCTCGACCGGAGTGAGAAGGCTCGGGAGGCGAGCACTGTCCAAAGCACTGTCCAAAGCACTGTCCAAAGCACTGTCCAAAGCACTGTCCAAAGCACTGTCCAAAGCACTGTCCAGGAGTCGAGTTCACGATCCAGACGTTGGCGCTCGACCAGCGACACCCATACGGCGATCCTGGCCTACTGTGAGGGTTCGTTTCGTTCTGCCGAGGAGATTGCCAGGCACCTGGGCCGGTCCCTGGCCAGCGTGCGCCGCAACTACCTGCCCAAGCTGGTGCCCGCCGGCCTCCTTGAACTCCGTTATCCCGACAAGCTCCAGCGCCCCGACCAGGCCTACCGAACGGCCGACCGCTGACTTCGGATCACTGAGCCGACGGCAGCGTCGCCCCGATGGCGGCCACGTCTTCGGGGGTGTTCAGGCCCCGGAAGGGCGCGGGCGGGAGGGGGAGGGTGAGCACGTCGAGGCGGGCGAGCAGCGGGCGGAAGCCCCGGTCGCCGGCGAGGAGGCCGGCCTCGAGCAGGGGCGCGGCGCGGGTGTGCCACCAGCCGGCGAGGGGCTGGACGTGGTCGTCAGCGATGGCCAGGACGGCGTGCTGCTGGTCGCGACGGGTGGCGAGGGCGGTGATGCTGGCGGCGTCGAGGGCGGGCAGATCGATGCTGGCGATGAAGACCCAGCCGGGCGGGGCGGTGGCCAGGGCGGTGTGGACGCCGCCTGGCGGGCCGTGGCCCGGGAGCAGGTCGGGGAGGACGGGGACGCCGTGGCCGGCATACGGGCCGCCCGGATCGCCGATGATGCGGGTGGGCAGGGGCGCGAGCAGGGCCAGGAGTCGGCGCAGGATGGGCTGGCCGTCGAGGGTGATCAGGCCCTTGGGGGCACCCCCCATGCGGCGGGCGCGGCCCCCGGCGATCAGGGCGGCCGACTCGGAGAAGTGCTTTTGAATCAAGGGGTTGCTACTCCCAGCGGCGCAGCGTCCGCCGCAGGCGCTCGACCAGGCGCCGGAAGGCGTCGCGCTTCAGGGTGCCCACCACCAGCACGCCCAGGATGAAGAGGCCCGAGGCCGTGAGCACGACGAAGCCGACGCGGTGGTCGCGCAGGCCCGCGTGGACGAGGTTGGCCACCACGTCGAGCGTCAGGAAGAGCGTGCCCAGCACGAGGTAGGCCCGGATGCGCAGCCACACGCCGAGGGCGACGGCCACGAGGCAGGCGCCGCCGAAGGCCACGGCGTAGAAGCCCTCCTCGGCGCGGCCGACCTGGAGCGCCACCTTCAGCGCCGCCGGGGCATACAGCAAGAGCCCGCCGAGCACCCGGATGACCTGGCGCTGGGCGGGGCCGAGGGTGCCGCTGAAGAGGTGCCCCAGCATGAGGACGAGCAGGCCGATGGGGGCGATGAAGATCTCGGCCCCGTCGAAGCCCTCCTGCAGCGCGGCCGCGAGCAGGGCGAGGTTGAGGGCGACGGCCGCGAGGCTGCCGTAGGCGCGGCTGCGCTCGGCCCAGGCGAGGGCGCCGTAGAGGATGGCCGACACGGCCGCGGCCAGGGTGGCCTCATGGCCCGGCCCGTCGGGCAGCGCGACCCAGGCGAGGACGGGCAGCAGCGCGGCGAAGCGGCGGATGGCGGCGGCGACGGGGGATGCCGCGGCGGCTGGCCAGGACGGCGACGCCGACGAGCAGGAAGGCGAACCCGAGGGCGAAGAAGGCGTCGAGGGCCGGGGGCGACCCGGCAGCCAGACGTCCCGGGCGCTGGTGTAGGCGGCGACGACGGCGAGCTGCAGGCCGTAGACATGGCGCGGCCGGCGCTCCCGGGTGACGGCGTGGAGAGCCACGGCGGCGGCCACCCCAGCCCTACCAGGGCCCAGTCTTCTCCCGGGATGCTCAGGGCGAGGCCCAGGGCCGCGACCAGCAGCACGTCGCGCGTGAAGCGGGCGCCCCGGGCCAGGTCGGCGCGGCGCAGCGCGAGGGCCAGCGGGTGATCGACGGCGGCGAGGCCGGCGAGGGCCGCGACCAGGTAGCCCGGCGGCACGCCCGCGGGCGCGAGCTGCGTGCCGGCGGCGGCCAGGGCGGCGAAGGTGACGCCGGTGGTCAGGCAGACCCCGACGCTGGCCAGGGCGCCGCGCCAGCGGTGGTGTCGACGGCCAGGGCGAGCGCCACCAGGGCGATGCCGGCCGGCAGGGTGGGGGGCAGGGCGTCCATCCCGGCGACGCCGCGCAGCGAAGCCCAGGAGCAGGCGCTCGATGGCGAGGACGTCGCCGGCGCGGCCCGTGGCGCTGGCGGCCAGCAGCGTGAGGATGGCGAGCACGAGGGCGATGGCGTGGCGTCGGGTGTGGTCGGCGCTGGCGAGGGCGGCGGAGAAAATCGCTGCGATTCCAAAGGTATACGTCACCCAGGCCGGGAAGGGGGAGCCCGAGAGGGCCAGGACGAGGAGCACACCCCCCAAGAGGGCGGCCCACTCCCCCAGCAGGCGGTGGTGGGCCAGGAAGAAGGCCGCTGCCCCCGCGAGCAGCAGGGCGCCGGGCAGGGCGTCGGGCACCTGGAGGGCCAGCAACGTCGCGACGCCGGTGGCGAAGACGGCCCCCAGCCGCAGGGCGTCGAGGGGGACGCGCAGGGGCGACCACCGGCGCGAGGCGAAGGCGTAGCAGCCGGCGACCGCGACGAAGCCGGCGAGCCCGCTGGCGATGCGGGCGGTGAGGGCGACGATGGTGAGCCCGGGCGGCAGGCCGCAGGCGGCCGCGACGGGCGGGGTGCCGCAGAGGCTCGCCCAGGCGGCGGGCAGCCACGTGGTCGGGGCGACGTCGGGGCGCACGAGGGCGGGGCCCCAGGGGTGGCCCTGGACGGACCAGAGGACGGTGGCCACGAGGGCGGCGCCGACGGCGGGGGGCCAGAGCGCGACGGCGCCGCGGCTGGTGGCGACGAGGGCCCAGGTGGCGGCCGCGCCGACGAAGAAGAGCGCCGGCGTCCAGAGCAGGAACGGCCAGGGCCACGGGCCCACGATCACCCCGTCCACCACCATCACCGCGCCCACGAGGACGGCGCTGACGTCGGCCAGGGCGGCGTAGCGGGTCCCCGACGCGGGGGATCCCAGCCGCGCGGCCAGGCGCGGGCCCACCCGGGCGAGGCCGCGCGCCAGCAGCCAGAGGGCGACGCCGATGATGGCCAGCCGCAGGGCCATGGCGTCGGGGGCGCGCGGCCGGCCGATGCGGTTGACGATGGCGGCGAGGACGCCGAGTCCTCCGACGAGGCCGAGGGTGAAGGCCCGCCCGCGCAGGTGCAGGACCTGGAACGTCGGGAGGGCGAAGGCGGCAGCGGCGAGGCCGGTGGCCGTCAGGGTGGCGGCGAGGGCGACGGCGCGCTCCGGCTCCGTCCAGGCCCCGAGCCAGCCGACGACGGTGGCCAGGCTGAGCACCGCGAGGCCGGCCGCGGCCAGCGCGAAGCCATCGAGCAGCGCGCGGCCCTGCCCAGCGACGGGCAGGGGCAGCGCGCCGAGGAAGGCGCGGCCGGGCGTCCCGCCGCAGGGGGTGCGGAGCGTCGCGAGGGCGGCGGCCCCGGCGGCGAGGGTGGCCAGCAGCGAGGCGCCCTCGATGGCCGAGGCCGGTGGCCAGGCGGCCAGCACCGCGACGCTGCCCGCGGCGACGGCGGCCAGGGGGAGCAGCCGGGTGCGATCGCGCGGGGCCCGCAGCAGCAGGACGCCGGCCACGGCCGCGGCGCCCACCGCGGGGCCGGTGCCGGGCTCGAAGCCCTGGAGGCAAAGGCCGAGGGCGGCCAGCGCTGCCACCAGGGATGCGTCATCCAAAGGGCTGAATTCGTTGTCTTTTCCTCGGTGGAAGGCCAGGCCGGCGAGGCCGTACAGCGCCGCGATGGCGGCCAGCGTCAGGGGGAGGCCGAGCACGCCGTCGAGGAGCAGCGGCGCGGGCAGGGCCGGCACGAGCGCCAGGGCGGCGGCGGTGGCGGCGGCCGCGCCCACCAGGTGCTGGAGGGGCCGGTCGCGGCGGGCGACGGTGTGGGCGGCGAGGGCGTAGAGCCCGAGGAGGGCGGCCGCGGGCCCGCGGGGGGCGCCGGGGGCGGCGGGGTCGAGCCCGGCGGCGATCGTGGCGGCGACGGCCCCCAGGGCCAGGGCCCAGAGCGTCATCCGCAGCCGCAGCGGCGGCGCCCGGTGGCTGGCGAGCAGCAGGCCGACGCCCACGACGCCGGCCCCCGCGGGCCACCAGACCTGCTGGTCGGGCAGGGCGAGGCGGACGGCGAGCAGGCCCGCGGCGGCCGCGGTGGGGATGGCCAGGTGCAGGGCGGCCGGCCGGCGGTGCTCGGCGTAGGCCAGGGCCGCGGCGGCCCCGGCGACGGTGAGCCAGGCGATGGCGTCGAGCACGGCGTCGCGGCCCGGCTCGGCGGCGAGGGCGCTGGAGAAGCCGGCCAGTGCGGCGGCAGCGAGCAGGGCGATGGCCAGCAGCTCGGCGGCCGGCGCGGCCAGGGGCCAGCGGGCCCGCAGGGGATCGCGGGCGGCGGAGCCGGCCACCACGGCGGCGGCGGCCACGACGCCGAAGCCCAGTCCCGCGAAGGGGATGGTGCCGGGCTCGAAGACCACCTCGACCCCCTCCGGCCCGCCCAGCAGGGCGAAGGCGCCCAGCGCGAGCGCCCCGTAGGCGGCGAGGCCGAGGAGCGCGCCCACCGGGGGCCGGCGCTCGGCGCTCCACGGGCGGGCCGCGACGGCGAAGGCCGCCACGCCGACGAGGGGGAGGAGGGCGCGGGTCCAGGGGTCGGTGGTGCTGGCGAGGGGCAGCTCGGCGAGCAGCGAAGGCACGAGCGCGGCGGCCGGCGCCAGGGCGCGCACACCGAAGAGGCCCGTGACGCGGCCGAGGGTCAGGGTGGCGGCCAGCGCCGCGCCGCCGCCGACGAGGGCGCCCAGGCCGGGGCTGAGGGCGAAGAGCCAGGCGAGGGCGACGAAGGTGACGGGCAGCAGGCCCGCCGCGATGCCGGCGAGGATGCGCCCCGCCTGGCCGGAGCGTCGCCCGACGATGCGGGAAAGTTCAATGAAGCCGGCATGATAGACGAAGAGCGCGCCGCCGATGGTGAGCAGGCGGGGGACCCCGGCGAGGCTCTGCCAGGCCTCTCGGACCCCCATGACGGAGCCGGCGAGGATGAGCAGCGTGCCGATGAACCACCAGACGGAGCCGCCGATGGCCGCCCGCACCGAGGCGTCGCCGCCGTCGAGGGCGGCCAGGGCGCCCAGCCCGTCGTGGCCGTCGCCGCCGCGGGCGGCCGCCAGGTCGGCGGCGTGCTCGAGCTGATCTTCCGCGGCGTCCTCGGCGGCGGGGTCGCGCAGGCGGGGACGGGGGCCCTTCGCCGGGCGGCCCCCGGGCCTTCGGCGGCGCCGCGGGCTTCGACGCCTGGAGGCCGGCGCGGACGTCGGCCCACCACGCGGGCACCCGGGGCTGCCAGGCCAGGCGGCGGTCCACCGCCTCCACCGCGGCGTCCGCGGCCTGCTCCAGCCGGCGGCCCAGGCCAGGCGGCGCCTCCAGCGGGGGCGGGAGCGTCGCGCGCAGCGCCTCGGCCTGCTCCGCCGTCAGGGCGCCCGTCGCCTCCCAGGCGGCGAGCCGCTCGCGGCAGCGCTGATCGGCGAGGCGGGCGAGGGCCTCGGCCGACAGCTCGATGGTGGCGCCCCCGCACCGGCCGCAGACGCGGGAGGGCTCGGGGCGGGCGCACGGAACGCAGAGGCGCATGGGGTCTCCGGCGCTGGGCGTCGCCAGCATATGCCCACGGCGGCGCCGCCGACAGACCACGAGGGGCGCGGACCGCGGAGCCCCGCGACTTCCCTTGACGATCCGTCGACCCCCTCCCTAGAGTGCGCCCGCCGCGCGGCCCTTTCGGACCGCCATGCATCTGTGAAGCCTCAAGCGCGCAAGACCGCGCGCCGCAAGGAGGAACCCGTGGCCAACGCCGCCGCCCAGGCCGTCCAGACCTTCCTCGATACGGGTCTGCCGCTCTTCTCGGATCTGCCCTTCAAGGTCGCCGACCTCTCCCCCGAGACGGTCCGCTACGGCCGCAAGGAGATCGAGTTCGCCGAGCACGAGATGCCCGGCCTCATGGCGCTGCGGGCCAAGTACGGTGACATCAAGCCCCTGAAGGGCGCGCGCATCACCGGCTCGCTGCACATGACCATCCAGACCGCCGTGCTCATCGAGACCCTGCTGGATCTCGGGGCCGAGGTGCGCTGGGTGAGCTGCAACATCTTCTCGACCCAGGACCACGCCGCCGCGGCGGTGGTGGTCGGCCGCGGCGGCACGGTGGACAACCCCGTCGGCCCGGCCGTCTACGCCTGGAAGGGCGAGACGCTGCCGGAGTACTGGTGGTGCACGCTCCAGGCGCTCGTGTGGCCCGACGGCGGCGGCCCCAACCTGCTGCTGGACGACGGCGGCGACGCCACCCTGCTGGTGCACAAGGGCCTGGAGTTCAACCAGAGCGGCGTGGTGCCCGGCACCGAGACGGCCGGCAGCTACGAGGAGGAGGTCATCCTCCAGCTCCTCGCCGACCTCCAGGCCGAGAACGGCGCCCTGTGGGCCCCCATCGCCAACGCCATCGTGGGCGTCAGCGAGGAGACCACCACCGGCGTGCACCGGCTCTACCAGATGCAGGAGGCCGGCACCCTGCTCTTCCCGGCCATCAACGTGAACGACGCCGTCACCAAGTCGAAGTTCGACAACGTGTACGGCTGCCGGCACAGCCTGGTGGACGGCCTGATGCGGGCCACCGACGTGATGCTCGCGGGCAAGGTGGCCGTGGTCTGCGGCTACGGCGACGTGGGCAAGGGCTGCGCCCAGAGCCTCGCCGGCCAGAAGTGCCGCGTGGTCGTCACCGAGATCGATCCCATCTGCGCGCTGCAGGCCTGCATGGACGGCTACGCCGTGGTGCGCCTGGAGGACGTGCTGGAGACGGCCGACATCTTCATCACCGCCACCGGCAACAAGGACGTCATCAAGGCCAGCCACATGGCCCGGATGAAGCACAACGCCATCGTCGGCAACATCGGCCACTTCGACAACGAGATCGACATGGCCGGCCTGGCCCGCCTCGAGGGCATCGAGCGCGTCAAGGTGAAGCCCCAGGTGGACGAGTGGCGGTTCGCCGACGGCCACTCGGTCATCATCCTGGCCGAGGGTCGCCTGCTGAACCTGGGCTGCGCCACCGGCCACCCCAGCTTCGTGATGTCGAGCAGCTTCACCAACCAGGTGCTCGCCCAGATGGAGCTGTTCGGCCAGAGCGGCCAGTACGGCAAGGCCGTCTACACCCTGCCCAAGCACCTGGACGAGGAGGTCGCCCGCCTGCACCTCGCCAAGCTGGGCGCCCGGCTCACCGAGCTCACCCCGGAGCAGGCCCGCTACATCGGCGTGCCGGCGCAGGGCCCCTACAAGCCGGATCACTACCGCTACTGAGCGCGCGACCATGATCATGCTTTGATCATCCGTTGTTCAAGGTTGATCAAGGGTTGAGCGTGCGTCCCATCCTCCCGCTGCTGCTGCTGCTCGTGCCCCTGGTCGCCGTCGGCCAGGAGGCGGCGCCCGCCTCCGAGGCGCCGGCCGCCATCACCCCCCCGACCCTGGTCGAGTTCATCGAGGCGCCGTACCCGGCGGCCGCGCTGGAGGCGCGCCGCGAGGCGGCCGTGGTGCTGGCCCTGACGGTGGGCGTCGACGGCGCCGTGAGCGACATCGAGGTGGTGGAGCCGGCGGGGGACGGGTTCGATGAGGCCGCTGTCGAGGCGGTGTCCCGGTTTCGGTTCGAGCCGGCGCGGTCGGGGGGCGAGGCCATCCCCGTGCGCCTCCAGTACCGCTACGCGTTCACCCTCAAGCAGGTCGTCGAGGAGAAGGCCGCGCCCACCGGCCGCCTGGAAGGCCGGCTGATCGAGGCCGGGACGCGGCGCCCGCTGCCGGGCCTGATCGTGCGCCTGCCGGCCCTGGGCCAGGAGGCCATCAGCGACGCCGAGGGCCGGTTCGCCTTCGAGAATCTTCAATCAGGTCGAGTGCTTCTGCGCGTCGAGGATCCCGAGTACGCCGATCTGGAGGACGAGGAAGACGTGGTGGAGGGCCAGGCCACCGAGGTGCGCTACATCCTGGAGCGGGACGCCTTCGGCGACACGGTGACGGTGGTGGGCCGCCGCCCGCGCAAGGAGGTGGTGCGGCGCACGGTGAGCGTGCAGGAGATCCGCACCCTGCCCGGCACCCAGGGCGACGCCCTCAAGGCGGTGCAGAACCTGCCGGGCGTGGCGCGGGTGGCGCCGGGCTTCGACGGCGACCGCCTGGTCCTGCGGGGGGGCGGCAGCTCTCGCGCCTACGTGGATCGTCACCCCGTCCCCCTCGCCTTCCACTTCGGGGGCATCCGCAGCACGGTGGCCAGCGCCCTCATCGAGGATCTGGACCTGTACCCGGGCAACTACGGCCCCGAGTTCGGCCGGGTGAACGGGGGCGTGGTCGACGTGCGGCTGCGCGATCCCCGCACCGATGGCATCCATGGCTACGCCGAGGCCGATGTGTTCGACGCCGGGGCCCTGGTGGAGGGGCCCGTGGGCGACGGCGGGCTGGCCGTGGCCTTCCGCCGCAGCTACATCGACGGCGTGCTGGCGGTGGCCCTGCCCGAGAGCGTCCGCCGCCGGTTCAGCACGGCGCCGCGCTACTACGACGGCCAGGTGCTCTACCAGCGCAAGGACGGCCCCCACGACCTGCGGCTGCTGCTCTTCGGATCCAGCGACCGCATCATCGTGCTCAGCGAGTCGGCCCAGGGCGGCTTCGTGAACGAGTGGGCCGGGGGCCTGGGCCGCTGGCGCCACCGCATCGACGACGACCTGACCCACGAGCTGAGCGCGTCGGTGCTCTGCAGCCAGGAGAACGGCCGCTTCAACACGGACTTCGAGCGCAACGTGGAGCTGTGCCGGCTCACGCTGCGCGACGATCTGAGCCTGGCGCTGGCGCCCACGCTGGACCTGCGGCTCGGGATCGACGCCGAGCTGGCGGCCGGCACCTTCCTGCTGCGCAGCCAGGCGGGCGGCTTCCCGCGCGAAGGGGAGGCCCCGCCCGATGGCCCGCCCAAGGCCAACGACGCCGAGATCGTGGAGGTCACCGAGGATCTGCTGTGGAACACGCCGGCCGTGTTCGCCGAGCTGGAGTGGCGCCTGGGCAAGCTGAAGCTGCTGCCCTCGCTGCGCCTGGAGTGGTTCGGCGCCACCGAGGACGTCGCCCTCCAGCCGCGCCTGTCGGCTCGGGCGGAGGTGGCCTCGGGCACGACGCTCAAGGCGGCCGTGGGCCTGTACAGCGAGCAGCCCGGCCCCGACGACCTGTCCGACCGCTTCGGGAACCCCGACCTGAGCATCGAGCGGACCTGGCAGGTCTCGGCGGGGTTCGAGCAGCAGCTCACCGAGGCGCTCAGCCTGGACGTGACGGGCTTTTACAAGCAGTTTCAGGATCTTGCGACCCGGGTGGACGACCCCTCGGTGCGGCTGGCCAACCAGGGCGAGGGCCGCGTCTACGGCGTGGAGGTGCTGCTGCGCCACGACCTGACCAGCCGGCTCTTCGGCTGGCTGGCCTACACCTGGCAGCGCTCCGAGCGGCGCGACCGGCCGGGCGAGGGCTACCGCCTGTTCGACCTGGACCAGACCCACAACCTCACGGTCGTGGCCCAGTACCGCTTCACCCCCACCTGGGAGGCCGGCCTGCGCTGGCGCTTCGTGAGCGGCAACCCGTACACGCCGGCGGTGGGGGCGGTGGTGGACAGCGACGACCTCACCTATGTGCGGCTGGACGGCGAGTCCAACAGCGGGCGCTTGCCGCCCTACCACGCGCTGGACCTGCGGCTCGACAAGCACTGGGTCTTCGAGACGTGGCGGCTGACGACGTACCTGGAGGCCCAGAACGCCTACAACCGCGAGAACGTGCGGGACATCGGCTACAGCTACGACTACACCGAGTCGGAGTCCCAGCTCGACCTGCCCATCATCCCGTCCTTCGGGGTGCGGGGGGAGTGGTGACCATGCGCGCGCATCTTCTTGCTCTTGCTGGGTTTCTGGCCGCTGCGGGCTGCGCCGAGAGCACCCTGCCCGTGGAGTCGGAGCTGACGGACTACCGCGTCCTGGGCATCGTGGCCGACCGGCCCGAGGTGGCGCCCGACGCCCAGGTGGCGCTCACGGCCGTCGACTTCGACCCCGAGGGTCGACAGGCCGGCTACGTCTGGAGCGCCTGCTTCTACAGCCTGGGCAGCCGGGCGAAGTTCCAGTGCGCGGATCCGAGCCTGGAGATCCCCCTGCCCGCCACGGGCCCGACCGCCGTGCTCGACCTGGCGGCGCTGGACTTCGAGGCGCGCTTCGAGGCCGCCAGCCCCCTCGTCGGCCTCGACGGCGAGGTGCTCAGCCTGGACACCGGCGTCGACGTCACCATCGGCCTCACGGCCGGCATCCCGGGCCAGCGGGCGACGCGCATGTACAAGCGGGTGCGGGTGCGGCGGGGCGACGCCCCCAACCAGAACCCAGCCGTCACGGCCTTCGAGATCGAGGGCGACCTGCGCGCCGGCCGCGAGGTGACGCTGCGGATCACCTACGGCGACGACACCCCCGAGACCTACACCGAGGTCCAGACCGGCCGCACCACCACCGAGCGGATGCTCGTGAACTTCTACGCAGACGCCGGCAGCCTCGCCGATCGCAGCCCCTTCGACGAGAGCCTGCCCGACACCACGTGGACGACCCCCGACGAGCCGGGGCCGGCGGTGCTCTTCGCCGCGATCCGCGACGGGCGCGGGGGCCTGACGGTGCTACGACGAGACGTGGTGGTGGGGCCGCGCTAGCGAGACCTTCGCGGCAAGCCTCTGAAACATCAGGGCTTTCTGCGGCGGCGCAGGACGGCGGCGGCCAGGGCGCCGAGCAACAGCCAGCCCGCGGGCGGGGCCTGGCCGGGGTGGGTGCGGCACTGGGCGGACGTGGGCGCCGAGGTGGGTTCGCGTGGGCAGGGCGCTACGCTGGCGGCGGATCGCGGGGGCAGGCGTCGTCGGGGTAGGGGACGCCGTCGCCATCGTCGTCAGCGTTGGGGTCTTCCGGGGAAGCGCAGTCTTCGGCGGGGATGCAGTCTGGGCGTGAGACACAGGGCGGGCAGAATGGCAAGGGCAGGTCGTCGCACGCATCGCCCTCCCCGTCCCAATCGGCGTCGTCCTGTGCCTCGTTCGGGACGTCGGGGCAGTTGTCGTTCCCGTTGGCGACCCCGTCGCCGTCACGATCGTCGTCGCAGACATCCCCGACGTGGTCACCATCCAGATCGGCCTGCGCCTCGTTCGGAGCTTCGGGGCAGTTGTCATCCGCCGCGCCGACGCCATCGCCGTCTTCGTCGTCGCAGCCCGGCTCCTCCACCAGCTCGCTGGCGATGTCGTCCCCCAGGGAGCTGAGACCGACGCTCCCCACGAACACATAGAGGGTCGCCGGTAGCTGGATGCGCGTCGCGGCGAGGGTGAGCTCTCGACCATCGGGCGACAGGGTGATCTCGACGCGCCCGCTGTCGGCGGGGGTGTGGGGCACGAGGACCGTCGTCACCTGGTCGAAGACGGGCGCACCCACGCCGATCGTCAGGGTCGGGAGGGAAGCCATGGAAGCGCTGGCCGATGCTGGTCCTGCTCGCCTCGACCGCGAGGTGGCCTCGAAGCGGACGTCCACCTGACGGTCGTCGCCGGGTTCGACCGGCTCCAGCCGGATGCGCCAGGCGTCGGGACCGAACAGGTCGCTCGTCACCGTCAGGGGGTAGCCACCGACGGCGTATTCGGCCTGGCCCAGGCCAACGTCCAGCTCCGCGCTCTCGCTCGCGTGGGTCAGCACGACGGGGTGACCGAAGCACGCGAACAGCGGGTTGCCGTAGACGGCGCCCGTTCGCCAGCCGCAGCCGGTCTCGATGTCGGGTGCGGGGTCGCCGATCGAATCGCCCCTGCGAGCGCTGGTCCCGGCGCTGGACCAGCGCTCGCAGGGGAAGGCGGGGGTCGCGGCGACCAGGGTCAGCAGCGCGGCGGTCCGGGCGAGGGGGTGGCTCATGGCTGTCATCCGTCGGCTGTATGGTGCTGATCGGTATACGAAACGCGTCGCTGGCGGCCATCAAGAAACTTCCGATCTGGCCTCGGGCCACCGATGATTGCGCCCTCGGGGGCCAGCTCGCGGGGCGGTAGCGCGTGGATGGGGATGACACCTGGAGAAGCCTGGCCGTCGTGGTGGGCATCGGCGACTACCGCCATCCCATCGCGACGCTGCACGGGGCCGTGCCCGACGCCAGGGGGTGGGTAGGGCCCTGGGCGAGCTGGGCTATGACGTCAAGGAGTACGTGGACGGGGCGGCGACGCGGGACGCCCTGAAGACGCTCGTCGAGAGGGGCCTGACCGATCTCGTCGGAGATGGCCGCTACCAGCGGCTGCTCGTGTACTTCGCTGGCCATGGCGCCACCGTGGACGAGGGCGAGGGCGCGAGGGCTACATCCTGCCGCACGACGCCAGACACGGCGAGGTTGGGACGTTTCTCTCCATGCGCTGGCTGCGGAAGGCCTTCGAGGGTGTGGCCTGCCAGCATCGCCTGCTGATCCTGGACTGCTGCAACGCCGGTCAGCTCCTGTGGGCGACCCGCGGCAGCGTCAGCGTCGCGGAGGTGACCAGCGACGCTATCAGCTGTGGCGCAAGCAGCCCGTCGTGCTGGCGCTCGCGTCCACAGGGGCCAACGCCGAGCCCAGGACGTCGCTGCGGGCAGTCACTGAGGAGAACGGTCCCTTCGCCAGAGCGCTGATCGCCGGGCTGCGTGGCGAGGCGCCGAGCGTGGGGGCGCGATCCGGACCCTCGACCTGTTCCATTATGTCAGCCACTCGGAGGCGGCTCGACCTGCAGCTGCCGCAGCTTCTTCTACCTCGCGGGGCATGGGGAGGGTGACTACCTGTTCGAGCTGGGGACCTTCTCGCTGGACAGGCTTGCACCCCCCAGCGAGGAGCCCGAACCACCCTGGCCGGGCCTCGCGTCGTACACCAAGCAGAACAGCAGCACGTTCTCTGGACGGAAGGAGGAGATCAAGGCGCTCGTCGACCTCGTCGAAGGCGGGCAGCGCTTCGTCCGGGTGGTGGGCGCCAGCGGGATTGGCAAGTCGAGCCTGCTCCAGGCCGGCCTCGTCCCCGCCCTCGAGAAGAAGGGCTGGAAGACTGTGGACCCCTGCGGCCCGGCGTGGGGCTCGCTGCCGCGTCCAGGAAGCTGGTCGAGGAGCTCGCAAGAACGTCAGCGGTCGGGTGGTGGTGGCCATCGACCGCCTGGAAGAGGCGTTCACCCAGGGCTGCACGGAGGAGGAGCGGAGGGCGTTCTTCCAGCAGCTCTTCGATCAGCTCAAGGCCCACCCAGACCTTCATGTGGTGGCGACACTGCGCGGCGACCTGGATGACCGGGTGGTCGAGATCCCTGAAGTCGCTGACGTCCTCCGATGACGTCCGTCTGGGTCGCTTCGAGCTGGCCCCGCTGGGCCGCGACGCGCTGCGGGAGGTCATCTACCGCCCGGCCCATGCGGCCGATCTCGACTTCGCGGGGCCGGAGGTCCCGACCGAGCCCGGTGGCACGCCCCGCGCGGGCGTCGTCGACCACCTGCTGGACCAGGTGGTCGGCCTGGCGGGCGGCCTGCCCCTGTTGTCTTTCACGCTGGCCGGCATGTTTGAGAAGTACCGCAAAGAGTTCTACTCCGACAACGCCTACGAGGAAGCCACCGGGGTCTTGACGCTGGACCACCTGCCAGACGGTGGGATCACGGGCTCCATCGCCGTCCTGGCCGAGGAGACCTGCACAGAGCAGAGAAGTGCCTGGAGGAGATCCGCTTGCTGATGTTGCGGCTGGTGTCTCCCAGCGGCGCACGACGGCGGGTCGCGACGGGAGCCTGGTCTACCCGGACAAGATCCACTGCCCGATGAACACGGTGGGCCTGGCAGGCGGGGTTGCTGGTGACTGGCCAGCTGGGCCGAGCCTGGTCTACCCGGACAAGGATCGCGCTGCCCGCATGAACACGGTGGAGAAGGCCTTCGGCGGGGCGGGGTTGCTGGTGACGGACCAGACTGGGCAGGGCTACACCGAGCTGGCCCACGACACCCTGCTCACCCGGTGGAGCCGGATCTCGGCCTGGGTCGAAGACGACCGGAGGTACCACACGCTCCACCACGCCCTGGCTCAGGAGGTCGAGCAGTGGGAGTCCGAGCAGTCTCCGGGCCAGCTCTGGGATCGGGATGCCCGCCTCGCCCAGGCGCGCGAGCTGAGGAAGGAGGGGCGCCTCAACCGGTTGGAGACGCGGTTCCTGAAGAAGAGCATCCAACGGCATGAGCGTCGGCGCATGGTCGCGCTGGCGCTCACGCTCGGGATCATCGCGACGCTGGCGGGGGTGGCCGTCTACGCGCTGGTGCAGCGACACGACGCCTTGCGCAGCGCGGGGGCAGCGGAGGCGGCCAGGGATCGGGCCGTGACCAGCGCCCGCAAGGCCAAAGCGGCCGAGGTAGATGCGGTGGTCGCTGCGGTCCATGCCGCTTCGGAGGCGATCTCTGCCTGGGCCGCCTCGGTGCGTGCCACCTGGAACGCCGGGGTCGCGACGCTGAGCGCCATCGCCGCGCAGGTCGCGGAGGCCGAGAAGGAGAGGCAGCGCCAGGCCGCCGTCACTGCCCAGGAGCTGGCGGTCAAGAACGCGACGCTCGCATGGATATACGCGGTGTGGGCATACCTGAAGAAGATCGAGGCAGAGGCCCAGGCACGCAAGGCCCGGGCGCGGGCCTACGACGCCCTCGCTGGCCAGAGCGCCACCGACGCCGAGCGGCTGCTCCGGCAGGCGCACCGAGAGGACGAGCGCGCGCTGCTCCTGGCGGTCATGGGCTGGCGGCTGGTGGTCTGCGCCGAGCGGCTGAACGACCGGCGGCCGGCGGCGCGCGGCCGGGTCGATGCGGCCCTGCGGCAAGTCCTCGCCGATGCCGTGGTGGGCGAGACCGTCCTCTTGACGGAGGCCAGCCTGCGGGGCGTGGCAACGGACGCGCAGGGGGAGAGCGCGGTGGTGGCCACGCTGGTCACCGGCCAGCAGCTCCAGCTCGTCGGCCATGCTGACGGGCAGGCCCAGGTCGTGCCCGGCTTCCAGGGCAACCCGATCGCCCTGGCCTGGGCCCCAGGGCGACCTGCTGGTCGTGTCGACCGACGACGGCCGCATCGGGCGGTGGCGGCCCGGGGCCGGCCGGTGGGAGGAGCCCTGGCTGAGCATGGACGTGAGGGCGCCGGTGACCTCCGTCGACGTGGCGGCGCGGGAGGAGCGGGAGGGGCTCGTGCTGGCCGCGGGCGGTCGAGAGCAGGAGCGCGCAGGCGCCGGCCGGGTGCGCGCCTGGCGCCTGCGGGGCGCTGGCGCCGAGCCCATCGTCCAGGCGTCGTTTCCCAGCGAGGTGCTGGGCGTGGGTCTTCGCCCCGACGGCGGCCGGCTGGCGGTGGCGACCGCCGAGCGGCTCTGGGTCTACGGCCTGGAGGGGGCCGGCGAGGCGCGCCAGGAGAGGTCGCTGCCCGGGGCCTCGACCGGCCCACTCTACACCGCCGACGGGCGTTGGATGCTGGTGGGTCTGAAGGACGGGCGCGTCCTCGTCCTCGACGGGCGTCTGAGAGAGGTCGGCAGGCTCGATGGCGGGGCCAGAGTGACCGCCCTGGCCCGGCTGGGAGCCGACATCATGGCGGGGGATCAGGTGGGCACCGTCCGCATCTGGCGGGCCAGGCCTGACGGCTCGTTCCCCCCGGAGCCTGCGGTGGTCGCGGCGCTCCAGGCCAAGGGGGAGGCGGCCATCACGGCCCTGGCCGCGGGTCCGCGCGGCGAGGTGCTCGTCGCCGTCGGGGATCGCACCCTCCGCCGGCTGCGCTTTGCCCCCGAGACGGTCGAGCCCGAGCCGGTGGTGGCCGAGGCGGGCGCCGCCCCAGCCTTCGGACCGACCGGCGCCCTGTATGTCGCGACGCCTCGCCGCATCGCTCGCCAGGCTCGTCCCCGAGCGCCGCTGGAGAGGGTCGTCGACCTCACGAGAGGTCTGGACGCAGCTCAGGCCGGCGAGTCCGGCCTCAACGTGCACCGGCTGGCGATCTCGCCGACGGGTGCCCAGCTCGCGCTCGCTCGCCTCAGCGGCCAGCTGGAGGCCTGGGACCTGCGCCAACTCCGCCAGCGCTGGCAGGCGGCGCGGACGAACAAGATGGTCCATGGTCTTGATTTCTTGGGGGAAACGGTGGTCTCGGCGTCCCACGGCGGGGTGGTCTCGCTGGGTGACTTCACCCGGATACCGGCCTCGCCACCCCAGTCCTTGTCGGTGAGCGGCGAGGATCTCTTCGCGTATGGCGAGTGGGGCGGCAGCCTGACCGTCGCCCGCCGGACCGCGGGCGCCTGGTCATTCGACGTGTCGCGCCACCACGGCGGCAAAGGGACGATGGTGGCCCTGGCGCCCAACGGGCGTGCCCTGGCCTCCGGCGGCAACGACGGCCGGGTGCGGCTGTGGCCGCTGGACGGCGAGGCCGCGCCCGACACGCCTCTGAGCAGGCACCCCGCGGCGGTCGTGGGCCTGGCCTGGCAGCCGGGGAGGCAGGTGGTCGCCTCTCTGGATGACGCTGGGGACCTCTACTTCGCGTCCGCAGGCGAGCCGCTGCCTGCGGACCAGCCCGAGCGCCTGACCGTCGTGGGGGATCTGTTCGCCTTCAGTCCGGACGGCGACCGGCTGGTCACTCGCTCCCCGGCCGGCGTCGCCGTGCACACCCTGTCGACCGAGGCCCTGGCGCGCCGGGCGTGCGCCCGCGCCCGACGAGACCTGAGCGACGCCGAACAGCCGGCCCTGCCCGCCGGCCTGGCCACCAGGGTCTGTGATGACGCGGCCTGGACGGACTGCAACCTGTAGGCGGGCGGCGCCTATCGTCGCGCGAAGCCGCTGCAGCTCGCCGTGATCACCAGGTCGTGCCGCCCGGCCGACAGGCTGTAGCTGCTCACCCCGTTGTCGCTGTCGTCGACGATCCAGAGGGTCTTGCCGGCGAAGCCCGAGAACGACCGGATGTTGTTGGCGCCAATCGTGCTGTAGGTGCCGCTGCCGAACTTCGGCTTGTCGCCCTCGAACAGGCGCACGGTGCGGGGACACTCGTTCTTGAGGCTCAGCGAGAAGTTGCCGGGGCCGCTGGGGGCGGCGGGCCGGGCGGCGGCCTGGCGCTCGGCGGCCTGGGCGCGCAGCTCGGCCTCGCGGGCGCGCTGCTCCGCCGCCAGGCGGGCCTGCTCGGCCTCGCGGCGGGCGGCCTCGGCGGCCTCCGCCTCGGCCCGGGCCAGCGCCACGTCGTGATCGGCCTTGCGCTTTGCCAGCCCGGCCTCGTCGATGGCATGGCTCAGCACCTGGAAGTGCACCTGCCCCGTCCCGAGGCTCGCCGACCGGCCGGCCGCCTCCAGCGCCACCGCCACGGTGCCATCCGCCCACGGACACCCCACGTCGAGCAGGCCGCTGCGCAGGCGCACGGGCTTGCCGTGGTACGGCGCCTTCATCTCGAAGCCGTCATCCGTGGTGTAGCTCTCGGCCACCCCCAGCGAGCGGTTGCCGATGAGGGCGTCGCTCGACCTCACCTGCCCGCTGATCATGCGCAGGGCGGCCTCGCCCCAGGCGGCGTCGGGCGCCAGCGCGAAGGCCACCGCGTAGCAGCGACCCCGCTTCACCGGCAGCTCGACCGGGGCGGCGGCCGCCATCGGCGCCTCGCTCTTCGGCCCCAGGGTGTTGAAATCCGTAGCGGTTTCGCGGGCTTTCGTCAGCAGCTCGTCCGCCTCGGGCCAGGCCATCGGCGCCGCCGCGTCGCTGATCCACACCGCATGGGCCACCGGCATCGAGGGCAGCCGCAGCACCCCGGTCGCCCCCACCGCGGCCGCCTGGCTCAGCGCATCGTCGGGCAGCTCGCCATACGCACCGCCCGTCCAGGCGAACGCCGCGATGACCTGGTGCGGCGCTGCCGCCGAGGGCCAGTCGGGCAGGGCCCACAGCTTCGTCTGAAGCTGCCCGGCCTGCTGCCGCTGCTGGAAGAAGAACCCCGGCGGCAGCTCCTGAGGTGTGCTGAAGACGCGCACCCCCGCCACCGGCACCGCCGCCCGCGGCGTGCCGAGCAGCTTCTTCTCGACCGTCGCGGGCGGCGCGAAGACCGGGCGGAGGAGGGCACCGCAGCCCGACAGAGCGAAGGCGGCGACGACGACGAGCAGCGACTTCATGGGCGACCCCACGTCAGGTGGCGGCGGCAGCGTACGCCAGGGGTCCGGCCCGGGAAAGCGCCGTCGGCTCATGGAGATACGAGGGCGGTCGGCTTGTGCGCCCTCGGTGTGGGGTGCAAGCTCGACCCAGGTGGACGCCCAGGCAGGGAGGGCCATGAGACAGCCGCGTTGGCTGGGGGGCGCCGTGTGGGGCCTGGCCATCATGGCGGTGGCTTGCACCCCGTCGCCGCCCGTCGAGATCGGGCCCTTCTTCGAGCGGGGGCAGGTGGCGAGCACGTCGTTCTTCCTGCTCGACGCGGACGAGACGCCCCGCCTGATCGTCGTCGGGGCCCCACCCGAACACCTGAGGCTCACCTGGCAGGTCGAGGGCGGGCGGCCGGCGGATCTGACCTTCCGGGCCGAGGCGCGGGCCGGGCGGTGGGTGATCTGGCCGACGCTGCCCGCGGGGGCGCTGGGCCGCGGGCGCCTGACGGTGCGGGCGGAGGGGGAGGTCGTCGCCGACTGGTGGCTGCTGCGCGAGCCCGCGTCCGATCCCGCGCTGGCCGAGCTGGTCGGGCTGCGCCAGCGCGGCGACGATCCGGGCGCGCTGGCGGCCCTGCGCGCGCTCCTGCCTCGCCTCGACGACGTCCAGCGCTGGCGGGCCTGGGCCGAGGTGGCCCGCCTGGCCCACGCGCGGGGGGATCTGGCTGGCGCCCTCGATCGCTGGCAGCAGGCGGCCGTCGCCGCTGCGGCGGCCGGCCGCCTCGGGGACGCCGCGCGGGCCCTGCGGGCGGCGTCCTTCATGGCCTACCGCGCCCACGCCTACGCCGCCCAGGGGGCGCTGCTCGATCGGGCGGCGATGCTCGACCGGGTGGCCGGCAACCAGGCGGGTGCGGTGTCGACCGAGTACCACCGCGCCCTGATGGCCCGGCGGCTGGGGGATCTGGGGGCCGCGGAGCGGCGCTTCGATCATGTCATCCGGGCGGCCTGGGAGGCCGGGGCCGATGGTCTGCGGGCGATGGCGCTGGAGGCGCGGGCGCTGCTGCTGCTCGACGTGGGCCGCGACGCGGAGGCGATGAGCGCTCTGCTGGCCGCCCAGGCGGAGGCGATGGGTGACGTCGGTCGCGCCCGGGCTCTCACGAACCTCGGCTGGGCGCTGGCCTGGGAGGCGGGGGGCTTCGAGGATCCCCGTGGGATCTGGGCGGCGGAGCTGCTGGCGGAGGCCGGCGCCCTCGTGCACGCCCGGGCCGAGGCCCCGCGGGAGGCCAACATCGAGGCGAACCTGGCCTGGCTGGCCTTCAAGGCGGGCGCGCTGCCCGACGCGCTGGCGCACCTGGAGGCGGCGCGCTGGCTGGGGGCAGGCGACTCGAACCTGGCCGGGGCCTTCGTGCAGCTCCTGGAGGCCGAGGCGAAGCTCGCGCGCGGGGCGGACGAGGAGGCGCTGGCCGCGTTCGCGGTGCCCCTCGAGGCCGGCCGCCTCGATGCCAGCGCCGAGGCGGAGCTCGCGTGGCGCGCGGCCTTCGGGGTCGCCCGGGCGGCGGAGGCGCTCGGGGACGCCGACGCGGCCCTCGCCCACCTCCGGCGAGCCTACGCGGCCCAGAACCAGGTCGGCCGCCACACGGGCATCCTCGAGTCGCGGGCCCCCATTCACGCCGACCGCCACCCGGTGGTCGACGCGCTCGTCCTGGCCCTCCTGGCGCGGGGGAGCTGGACGCCGCCTTCGACGTCGTGGATGGCGCGCGGGCGCGGGTCCTGCGGGCGCTGGCGATCCAGGCCCGCCTGGGGGCCCTGGAGGGGCCTGCCCGAGCGCGCTGGACGGCGATCGTGGCGAGCTGGCGACGCAGCCGCGAGGCCTGCATGAGCGCGGCCGGGGCGAGGGGGATCAGCTCCCGGGCGACGAGCGGGCGGCGTGGCAGGCCGAGCGGCTCCGGGCCCTGGCGGCGCTGGAGGGGGCGCTCGGCGAGCTGGTGGGTGGCCTGGACGCCGCGGGCGCTGGCGAAGATCGGCCGACGGTCGCCGCGCTGCGCCGGCTGTTGCCCGCCGGGGAGGTCGTGCTGGCCGCCAGCCGCATCGGCGAGACCTGGCATGCCTTCTGGGTCGAGGCGGGCCACATCGACCATGCCCAGGGGGCCGAGCCGGTGCCGACCGCGTGGCTGGCCCGGCTGCGCGGCGTGCGGCGCGTCCACCTGGCGGGGGCGGCCATCGGGTCGCGCGGTGGGTCGGGGCGCGGCCCGACGGCGGTCCCCCGCTCGCAACGGTGGTACCGGTGGCGGAGGTGCCCTACGCCGCCCTGCTCATGCCTCGGCACCCGCCGGGGGGCCGGGCGCTGATCGTCGCGGACCCCCAGGAGAACCTGCCCGCGGCCCGGGCCGAGGCCGAGATCCTGGCCCGGCGGCTGGCGGGGGCGCAGGTCCTGGCCGGGCGCGAGGCGCGCTACGACCGCGTGATGGCGGCGTTACCCGGAAGCCGACCTCTTCCACTTCGCCGGCCATGGTGTGCTGCAGCCGGCCTGGCCCTGGGATGCCCACCTGGCCCTGGCCGACGAGGGTCGCCTGACGCTGCTGGACATCCTGACCCGCCCGCTGCGGGCGGCGCTCGTCGTCCTGAGCGGGTGCGAGACCGGGCGTCACCTCGTGCTCGCGGGCGAGGAGGCGGTGAGCCCTGGCCGATGCCTTGCTGCTGGCCGGGGTCGGCGAGGTCGTGGCCGCCGATCGGGTGGTCGGCGACGCCGAGGCGGCCCGGTTCGTGGATGCCTTGCGCCGCGGGCGGTGCGCAGGACCCCGCCTCGGGCCTGCGTGCCGCCGCGGAGGCCTCCTGGCGAGCGGGCGAGGACACCTGGGAGGCCTTCCATCTCTGGAGCCGTGACGCGAGGCGGGGAAAAATGCAATGAGAACAATGATGTTGGTGTGGACGGTCGTGCTCGGGGGGCTGACGGGCTGCTGCTGCGACTGCATGGAGGAAGAGGATCCCGTCTGCGGTCCCGGCGAGCGGCTGAACCTGCCCGGTCAGGGCCCGGGCCGGCTGGCGCAGTGCGTCCCCGCCGAGCAGCCCGATGGCGGCGGCGCGGGGGCGGGCGCCGGCGTCGGTGGCACCCCGGGCGCGGGCGCCGGCGTCGGTGGCACCCCGGGCGCGTGCTCGACGGGCAGCTTCTTCATCGAGCGCCCGCCCTGGCGCCCCGGCGCCATTGGCCTGATGGCCTCGTGCCCCGGCGTCGGGCGCGACGACTTCGCTGGCTGCCTCGCCCAGGTGATGACCGAGGTCGCCAACGAGCGGCGCCAGGCCTGGTTCGGGCGCGACGCCGCGGTGGAGGCCCAGGTCGTCTCGACCCTGGAGCCGCGCAGCGCGCCCCCGTGGCGGCGCGACCGCGACCACCTGGGCTTCCTGCGGCTGACGTTCCAGTCCACCGGCGTCGAGCGCCTCCCCCTCTTCCCCGTGGATGGGTGGGCGGAGTGCGATGTGCTGGCGACGCTGCGCGAGCGCGTCGATGCGCTGTCGCTGGTGCCGCAGCTCCGGGTGGGCCGCGAGTGCGCCGTCCTGGCGGCCGAGGCGGCCTGGACCGTGGACCAGGCCCCCGACGGCGAGATGGCCACCTGGCACCTCGGCCGCATCGGGCTGGACGCCGAGTCCCCCGGCGGAGGCGAGGGCGTCGACGTGGCGCTCATCGACACGGGCGTGCACGTCCGGCTCGCCGCGGACGGGGTGACGCTGCCGGCCGAGTGTGACGTGACGAAGCCGGGCGGCTGCCCCCTCGACGACGCCCGCCCGGGCTTCGCCACCCGCGACCCGACCCCCCACCGCCATGGCAGCGCGATGGCTCTGTTGATCCACGCCCTCGCCCCAGACGCCCGCATCCGGTCCTACCGCGTCTTCGACCAGCAGGGCGTCGCCACCACGGGCGACGTCGCCCATGCCGTCGACATCGCCCTCGACCGCTGGGACCAGAGCCAGCGCAGCGACCCCCTGATCATCAACCTGAGCCTCGGCTGGCCGCCGGAGCTGGGGCTCCCCCGGGTGATCGAGGCCCAGCGCGACGGGCTGCAGTGCCGGGCGGTGGACGATCCCGTGGGCGGGGCGCTCCGGTTCGTGCTCGACACGGCGCGTCGGCGCGCGCGCGAGGGCGGCCGGCCCCTGCTCATCGTCGCCGCCGCCGGCAACCGGCCGCTGCGCGAAGACGCCACCGATGCCATCGCCGACGACCTCCTCTCGTTTGCCGGACCATCGGATGTGGGCGGATTCACGACGGATACCTGCGGGCGGGCGCTGAACGGGCCGCGGACGTCGGGGCTGTTCTACCCGGCCCGGTGGGCGATGGAGGGGACCTGCCGGTCCGATCTGGACGGGGGCGACGCGCTGGAGACGGTGCTGGCCGTCGGCGGCACCGACGATCGCGACGCCCCGACGGCGGTGGCCATCCCGGGCCGCGAGCCGGCGATCCTCGCGCCGGCCCAGCATGTCTACGTCGACCATGTGCCGGGCACGGGGGACGGGATCGCGGGGTTCGACCGACCGGGCGAGGGCGCCCAGTGTGGTGGCGCGTCCCCTGACTACCCGCCGCTGAAGCTCCCGGCCGCCTTCACGGGGACGTCCGTGGCGGCAGCGCTGGTGACCGGGGCGGCGGCCCGCACCTGGGCCGGCCTGCGTGGGCGCGTCGCCCCCCTCCCGAGCGCCGAGGTGCTGGCCCGGCTCATCCACCTGACCGGCGTGAGCGTGTGCGACGCCGCGAACCGGGCGCGCCCATCGGACCGGACGGGCCTCGCGGCGCGCTTGCTGGCGGTGGATCGGCTCGACGCGGTGCTGGAGCCACGCGGGGACGACGATCTGGGCCTCCAGCGCCTCACGGCGTGCCTGGAGCAGACCGGGTCGGGCGCGATGCTGTCGTCGATGGCCGCCCAGGGCTGCGCGGGGCTGCTCCAGGAGCTGCTGGCGAGCTCCAACGTGCGCCGACCGGCATGCCAGGCGGGGCTGGAGCCCGTGGGCTGGCCGGCGTCATACGTCGACGATGGCTTCACCGCCTGCCCGGGCAACGAGCCCGCTCGCGCGACCGCGTTCGAGGCGGAGGACGCCGACGCCTGCGACGGGCTGTGTCCCTTCGAGGAGGAGGCGCTGCGGGACCTGGCCGGCAGAGGGGGTCCCCAGCCCGGCGAGGAGGGCTGCCCGGAGTGCACGATGCTCGGCCGGCTGGCCAACGCGAAGGTCATCGCCGTCGACCTGCTGCTGGAGCTGTACGGCGGCTACCTGGCGGGGACGAGCTTCCAGGCGCCCTACCTGGTGGTGGACTGCCCCGCCGGCACGGGCACCAAGACCCGCTTCATCTCCCTGGGGGAGCACACCAACGTCGACGCCTGGAAGCCCGGGGCCTCGGTCGTGATCCAGGGGCTCGATCCGACAAAAGTCTGTGGATTCAACGATCTGGCGCAGTGGAAGCGGGTGGTGCCGCGCCTCTACGTCCAGATCAGCTCTCCCACGAGCACCACCGCGGTGACCGGCTCCATGTCGCCGCTTCGCCTCACCTTCAAGTAGCGAGCGACCCGAGGGACCAGAAAAACACGGTCGCCGGAAAAGAACGGAGGCGGCCGCGGGGCAGAGCACAGAGGGACCAGCGAAAGGAGACGCGAGATGCGCATGGTCATCCTCTTCCCTCTGATGGCTCTGGCGGTGGCGTGTGGTGATGAGCTCGGTGATGAGCTCGGCGACCCGGCCTTCGGCGACGCGGACACCGGCGTGGCGGCCAGCCCGATCGAGGCGGCGGCCCAGCCCCTCATCCTCGGCCAGCGCGACTGGCTGCCGCTCACCGACTTCGACGGCCTCGATCTCGACGGGACCATCGGCACCTACGGGCGGGCAACCGCCCGCATCGGGACGTGCAGCGCCGGCCTCATCTCGGACGATGTGCTGGTCGGCGCCCGCCACGACAGCTGCGGCGTCTCCACCGACGCCCACTTCGGCTGGTTCGGCGATCCCTCCGGTGACTTCTCCATCGCCGACGCCGAGGCGCGCCGCCGCCTCCGCCAGATCGGCGTGCCCGAGAGCGTCGTGCAGCGCCTCGACCCCTCGACGTGGCGTGACTGGACCTGTCCGACCGCGTCCGTCGAAGCTGGCCGGGACATCCGCTACATGCGCTGCGAGCCCAAGCTGCTGGAGTGGGACGAGGCGCACCAGAACAGCCGCGTGCACCTCCGCTTCCACCTCAAGCCCGGGCACATCTGGGGCTTCCTGGAGGTGGAGCGGGGCGAGCGGGCGGACCGGACGTCCCTGCGGGTGCTGAGCATCAACCGGCGCTGGAGCAACACGCCGTTGGCGATCCTGGTCTCCGGCGGGCGCGTCATCGACCGCAACAATGCCTGCAACCAGGACTGGAACCACTGCTTCGAGCACGGCGCCGACACCCTCGGCGGCTCGTCGGGCGGCCCCATCCTCGACACGTACCAGGCCCGGATGTTCGGCGTGCACAGCGGGGGATACGAGGGGCTCTTCCGCACGGAGAACCGGGCGAGCTACCTGGGGGATGGCGTGACGCGCTACCTCACCGAGGCCCGGGACGGTGGCTGGCCGACCGGCGCGGGGGCCGGCCAGACGCCGACGGCGGGCGGCGCCGGCGGGCAGCGCGTCTGGCGCGCCTGCCCCCAGGGCATGATGGCCGCCGGGGTGGTGGGCACGACCTCCGCGCAGGGCTACGTCGGCAACTTCGGCCTGGTCTGCGTCCCCCACGGCGAGCGGACGGACTACCGCCTGGATCGCGCGTACGTGGTGGCCGGCGGCTCGTGGGACACCGGCGCCCACGAGGCGCAAAACTACCCGCTCAACCAGTATCTCCATGAATTCCGGTCGGATTCCCAGCCCGGCCGCAACGGCACCCAGGCCATGGCGCTGTGCCCGCCGGCGTTCTACATCCGGTCGCTGACGGTGCGGGCCGGGACGTACGTGGACAACGTGCTCAGCATGACCTGCGCCGATCCCCAGACGGGCGCTCTGGCTCACCGCAACGTCACCATCGATCCCGAGAGCCTCATCGGCCGCAGCCCGGGCGGCGCGATGCAGACGCTGGCGTGCCCGGATGGGAGCTACGCCCATGGCATCGTCGACCGGGTCGGGGCGCTCACGGATGCCATCGCGCTGCTCTGTCGCTACGAGGACTGAGCGTCGCGGTCTGCCTGCCAGGCCTGCTCCGGGGGGAGTGGCGGCCTTGACAGGGCGAGAGACGCGGGCGACACAAAGGTCGCCGCCACCGCGCGGGGGGAGTCAGGGTGAGCGAGCCGGACGACGACATCGTCGGGGTCCTGGAGGCGGGCGCCGTCCACCACGGCGCCGGGGCGGCCGTGGACGTCGCGACGTTGCTGGCGTGGCGCCGCGGGCGGCTGGACGCCGAGGCCGCCGAGGCCCTGGAGGCCCGCCTCGCCCGGGACCCCGAGGCCCGCGCCCTGCTGGCGGGCCTGGCGGAAGCACCCCCCACGGCGGCCTCGACCTGGCCGCAGGCACACTGGCCCGCGCGGCGCTTCCCCCGCCGCGTTGTGGCAGGCTTCGCGGCCGCCGCCGCCGCCGCCGCGGCCATCCTCTTCTTCGTCTGGCCGACCTCGGCCTCCCTGCCGCCCTACAGCCTGGAGGGCCCGACCGGGGCGACCCGGGAGGTCCGTGGTGAGGAGCGGCGCGTCCCGTTCCGGCCGGGCGACACCCTCCGGGTGACCCTGCGCCCGGCGCACCGGCACGCCGAGCCGCCGGCGGTGGCAGCCTTCGTGGTCGGGGCCGACGGCCGGCTGGCCGCACGCCCCGTCGACGCTGCGCCGGAGCCCAGCGGGATCGTGCGCGTCTCGGCGCGAGCGGCGACCCTCCTGGGACCCGCCCCTGGCCCCTCCCGGGTCGTGATCGCGCTGGCTCCGCCCGGGGTCGACCTGGCCGGGCTGGCGGGCCGGCCGCTGGCCGATGTCAGCGCTGCGCTGGCCGACGTCCAGTGGCTGGAGTTCACCGCCGAGCTGGCAGGGGGAGATCCGCCTCCGTGATCCTGGCGACTCTTCTGCGCTGGCTGCGTGGCGAGGGGGATGAGCACCCCGACCGCGCGCTGGTCCGCACGGCCCTCGCCGGAGACGCGGACGCTCAGCGCCACCTCGTCGATCGCCTCGCCCCCGTGTTCTGGGCCGCGCTGCGCCGCTCTCTGGGCCCGGGCGCGGGTGAGGCCGTCCTGTGGGACGCCTACCAGCGCATCTGGGCGACGGCCTGGGAGCGCGACGGGCGCCTCCTGCGGGCGTTCGATCCGGCCCGGGCGTCGCTGGAGCACTACGCCGCTCACATCCTGGCCCGCCACGTCATCGGCCATCAGGCGCGGGCCCACGCTCGCCAGAAGCGCGGAGGGGGCGCGGTCCATGTGCCCATGGAGGCGGCGGCGACGACGGTGGCGGCCCCGGAAGAGTCGCGCCTTGAAGAGGCCCAGCTCGCCCAGCGGATCGTCGAGCAGGTCATGGCGGTCCTGCCGGCCCGGGGCCAGCTCGTGCTCCAGCTCATCTACGGCGATGGCCGGACGCCGGCCGAAGCGGCGGCCGACCTCGGCGTGAGCCGTCAGGTCATCGACAACTGGACCTTCCGCATCCGCACCGAGGCGCGCCGCGTCCGCGACGCCCTCGACGCCGAGGGCGACGGGCTGGCCATGAAAGCTCAATAGTTTCAGGCTGTTGTCAGGTGCGCCGGCCGTCGGATCAGAAAAAACGCGCCACCTTGAAAAGAACGCGCGGCGGCCCGGGGCAGAACTCCGGTCGAGGGGCACGGATGGACCGTGCGCTCGATGAAGGAGGTGTCCCATGGCGACTCGACTGCAGACCTGGCTGATCATCCTGGTGGGTTCCACGTTCGCGCTGGCTGGCTGCGACGAAGATGGCCAGGCCGGCCCCCCGGAGGAGGGGGGCGAGTACATCGAGGAGGTCGAACCCGAGGCGCCGGGCGAAGACGTCACGTTCGCCACCGAGGGCGTCGATCACGAGGGCAACGTGGTCGGCGCCGACGGCCCGGGCCTCGGGAAGGCCGACGCGGTCCTCGCCTCCGATGTGCGGACCGAGCTGCGAGGCGGCGACGGCGGGACGCTCTTCCAGATCCGCTGCCCCCGCGGCTCCCTGGCCCACGGCATCGGCGTCGCGGCCCTGGATCCGCCCGGGGCCTACACCTCGTGGGGGCCGGCCGAGCGCGTGACGTCCCTCCGCCAGTTCGCGCTGCTCTGTGCGCCCCGCGGCGACCTGGTGGGGGGCCTGGACGTGGATCCCCGCCGCCAGCACGTGGTCTGGACCAGCTTCTACAACCCGCGGTCGGCGGCGGCCATCGACGTCCTCAACGAGGTCGGGCGCCAGCTCATCCGCGACGCGATCCGGCGGATCCTGGATCGGGCCGACGTGCCTGGCTGGGTCCGGGCGGGCATCGACGCGGTCGTCGACTCGGTCGTCAACACCCTGGACCTGCGGGCCTTCGGCGCCGAGCGCCTGCTCGAGTTCGCCGGTGGGCGCCTGCGGGCCTGGGTGAACGGCCCCTCCATCAACGCCGGCGAGGATCGCCGGGAGTTCTACGACGGCACCCCGGTGCCTGCCCTGGGCCTCAACGGCACCATGGCCCCGGGGACCAGCGTCTTCAACTGCCCGCCGGATCGGCCGGTGCTGACGGGCCTCCAGGTGCGCGCTGGCAACTACGTCAATGGCATCCGCACGATGGAGTGCGCCCCGCTGGCCGACCTGGAGCGCAGCCGTCGGGAGGACATCCAGTTCGGCGGCATGAGCGGGTGGACCGACGCGCGCCAGAACATCCTCTGCCCCGTCGACACCGCGGCCGTGGGGCTCCAGTTCCGCTCGGGGGCCTGGCTCGATGCGCTGGGCCTGATCTGCGCTCGCTAGCAGGCTGTTGAGCCCACCCGTCACCCTTGCTAGGTTCACCTTCCAGGAGGGTCGTGCATGGGTGACGCCTACCTTCAGCGCCCCGAGGCGGATGCTTCGCGGATCGCGGCACCGGAGGCCGGCCACGCGCCGGTGGCGCCGGAGAGCCAGCTTGGACAGGCCGGGGAGCTGGGGGGCGGGCAGGCCGGCCCGGTCACGGCGGCCGAGGGGCAGGCCCACGAGCTCGCGCCTGTGGATCCAGGGGGAGACGCCGGTGGCGCGCCCGCGGCTCCGACGCCCGAGCCGGCCGGCGGCGGGGACGTGTACACGGTGGTCCGCGGGGACTCGCTGGCGAAGATCAGCCGGCAGCACTACCAGGCGGGCGGGCTGTGGCGGGCGGTGTACCAGGCCAACGAGGCCACCATCGGTCGCAACCCGCACCTCATCCAGGTGGGGATGCAGCTCAGCCTCCCGACCCTCGACGACATCATCGCCACCTGCAACCACCGGGGGACGGTGGAGCGCGCCTTCGAGGAGCGCTGGGGGGTGAGCGTGACGCGCCAGGCCGGGGCGACGCGGATGCCCGTGGACACGTTCCGGCGCGTGCACGCGCAGCTCCTGCTCCTGCCCCCCGATCAGGTGGAGGGCACGTGGACGAAGCTGGTGCACGTGAACAACAGCCGCGGCGCGTACATGAGCCACAGCGGCGAGTTCGGGCTGGGGGAGGACGCGGCGGGGGTCGAGTCGGGGAAGTACGGCGGCGCGACGCTCAGCCTGATGGATGACGCGCCGACGGGCAGCACCGAGATCCACCTGGCGGCCACGAGCCTCATCGGGCCAGGCGTCCAGATCACGCTGGGCACGGGCGACATCGCCGAGACGGTGACCATCAAGGCCGTGAGCGGTGACCGCACGACCTTCACCATCGATCCCGCCCTCACCCACGCCCACGAGCTGGGTGACGCGGTGGTGCAGACCCAGAACCAGGAGCGCGAGATCCAGTGGCTGGAGGCGGCCGTCCGCCACGAGATGGGCCACGCGGTGGACAACCGCATGGGCAGCGTGACGGGGCTCACCGAGGATCTGGGCGGCTGGCACTCGACGACCGACTTCGACACCTGGGCCGGCCTCATGGGGAATCCATGGGCCACCGCCGATGGCAGCGAGATCACCGCCGAGGACCGCGGGCTCATCAAGGCGCGCATCGAGCGGCTGAAGTCGTCGCCGACGACGGCCGGGCTGGGGGACGGGCTGGCCGCCGACCATCCCATCCTGAAGTACTGGGATCTGGCGGTGCCCGTCATCGAGGCCGCCAAGCCCATGGCCCAGCACGGCAGCAAGTACTGGAAGAACTCGGGCGACTACTTCGGGACCAACGGGCACTTCTTCACGATCAACGACTACTACGGCGAGTTCCACGCCTTCAGCCCCGAGGTGCAGTACAACCAGGTGCGCGGCTACGCCACCTACTCGCCGGCCGAGTTCTTCGCCGAGCTGTACACCGTCTACTCCGAGGAGGCGGGCACCGAGGGGGCCGAGCCCGGCCGCCTCATCCCGGTGGCCTCGTGGCGCACGTGGATGACCGAGAACGTCCACGAGGCCCACCACGGTCCCGTCCAGGAAGGGGAGGGGGAGTGATCGGCATGGCCATCGTCCTCGCCCTCGTCGTGCCCCCACCCATCGCCCAGGAGGCCGCCCCCGTGGACGCCCCTTCCTTCGATGCCGCCCGCGCGCGGTTCGTCCGGCTGGCGTCTGCCCAGGCAGGGCCGGCCGCCGAGGTGACCCCGCTCAGCGAGGCCGATCCGAGAAACCGCAGTGACTTCGATGGGTTGAAGACCGGCGATCTGCGAGCCTTCCAGGCGGCGGCGGGGGGGCGGCGGGTCCTGCGCGGCTTCGCGAGCGCCACCGAGGAGGCGCTGCTGGGTCCGGGCATCGCGGCGTGGGCCGCTCAGCACGGGCCGGCTCGCGACGAGCCCGGGCTGGCACGGCTGCTCCAGGCGGCGGGGCTCGGCACGCCCACGGCCCTGCCCATGAAGGCGGTGCTGGAGCGGCTGCGCTTCCTCTTCGACTTCGGCACTTTCGGCCGGCTCTGCCCCGTCGCGCGCGACGCGGGTCGTACCCGCCTGCGCTGGCAGATGACGCTGGTGGACGATGGGCCCCCGGCCCGCGGCCCCGGGGTGCAGGCCGAGCAGGACGTCTGGATCACCCTGGAGCACGACGCCGGGGCCGGTACGGTGACTCTCACGGCCGGCCGCGAGGGGTGCTGACGGGCCCCGCGGCTTGTCTCAAGTGGCTGAAATCTGACGCCTTTTCTGGCGGGGGTGCGGCAAGGGGGGTCGACGTCGCCGCCTGAGTGTGCGACCCTGCCCCCCGACTTCGAGCAAGGGTGCAGCGTCGCTGCAGGACAACGGGCGGTCGGGCCGCCGTCCCGCCGACCACGTCGTCGGCCGGGAGATCGCATGTCGAAGCGCTCTGCGCGCCCCCTCGCGTCGCCGCCCCCCGAGGCCTGGGATGGCCTCTTCCGCCTCGCCCGCCTGGCCACCCGCCCGCTGGAGCGCTTCCTGCGCATCGAGGCGGCGAGCGGCATCCTGCTGCTGGCCGCCGCGGCCGTGGCGCTGATCTGGGCCAACTCGCCGTGGGCGGACACCTACACCCGTCTGTGGGAGACGCCCCTTGGGCTGCGGCTGGGGCCATGGGGCTTCGAGCGCAGCCTGGGCTGGTGGGTCAACGATGGGCTGATGGCCATCTTCTTCTTCGCCGTGGGCCTCGAGATCCGCCGCGAGATCCACCACGGCGAGCTGTCCCAGTGGCGGCGGGCGGCGCTGCCGGCGGCGGCGGCCTTCGGGGGGGCCGTCGTCCCCGCGGGTCTGTACCTGGCCATCGCCGGGGCCGAGGCGACGCGCTCGGGCTGGGGCGTGCCCATGGCCACCGACATCGCCTTCGCCGTGGGCATCCTGACGCTGCTGGGCAAGCGGGTGCCGCCGGCGCTGCGCGTCCTGCTGCTGGCGGTCGCGGTGATCGACGACCTGGGCGCCATCATCGTGATCGCGCTGTTCTATTCGTCCGGGGTGGCGTGGACGGGCTTCGCGGTGGCGGGCGGGGGGCTGGCCGTCATCCTGCTCATCCAGCGGCTCGGCGTGCGGTCGCGGGCGGTGTACGTGGCGCCGGCCCTGGTGGTCTGGGCCGGGGTCTACGCCGCGGGGGTGCACCCCACCATCGCGGGCGTGCTCGTGGGCCTGATCACCCCGGTGCGGGCCTGGCTCGGCACCGAGGGCTTCCTGGCCAGCGTGCGCGAGGAGCTGACGGCGCTGGCCTCGGCCCCCGCGGGTCCCCACGCCAGCCACGCGGTCTCCAGCAGCCTCCAGCAGGTGGATCTGGCGCGCCGGGAGGCCCTGTCGCCCGCCGAGGGGCTCATCGAGGCCCTCCACCCCTGGGTGGCGTTCGGCATCATGCCCATCTTCGCCCTGGCCAACGCCGGCGTGGCGCTCGGCGGCGTGCACTTCGACGAGGCGTCGTGGCTGGTGGTGACGGGGGTCGGCGTGGGCCTGATGGCGGGCAAGCCGGTGGGGCTGCTGCTGGCCTGCGGGCTGGTGCTGCGGCTGGGCGTGGCCCGCCTGCCGGCTGGCCTGGGCACGCGCCACCTGCTCGTCCTGGGCGTCGTGGCGGGGGTGGGCTTCACCATGGCCTTGTTCATCGCCCAGCTCGCCTTCACCGAGGCGACGCTGCTCGGCGCCGGCAAGCTGGGGGTGCTCATCGCCAGCGGTGGCGCCGCCGCGCTGGCCCTGGTGCTCGGGCGCCTGCTGCTGCCCAGCGCCCCCGTCGACGGGGCCGCCCGCACCGCGGACGAGGCAGAGGACTCAACCGTCGCCTGAGCTAGAATTGTTTTCAGATCAGCGAGTTGTCAGCCGTTCACCAGGATGTGATCGACGCCCAGGAAGGTCTTGCTGAAGTGGCCGCGCTCATAGCGCTGGGCGTAGACGTTCCACTGGCCCCCCTCCAGGCGCCCGATGATGCTCACCCCCGCGCCGCCGTACTGGTTGCGGCCGTAGAACGTCGCGCCGGGGATGTCCAGCGACTCCAGATAGTTCTGCAGGTCGTGGCCGTTGGCCCAGGCGGGGGCGAGCGGCTGGATGTGCGTGCACTCCAGGATGCCGGCGTTGCGGCGCATGATGAAGCAGCACCCGGTGAGCTGGCCGGTGGTGAAGACGCGGCGGCTGATGGGGTGGAACCGCGCCAGGATCTCGTTGCGGGTCGTGTGCGGCGTGATGTCGCGGTGCATCTCCACCGACTCCATCAAGAAGCCCGGGCCGCGGCTGTCGGTGCCGAGGCTGAACCAGCGGTGGCCGGGCGCGTGGGGAGGGAGGAGGATCTTGCTGTCGTTGAAGATGTTGTCGTTGTCATCCACCTCGAGGCGGAAGGTCTTCGGCCCGTTGGGCTCACCCGCGATCACCAGGACGCGCTGGGGGTGGTTGAGGAAGTGGTAGGTGTTCTCGACGAGCTGGCTGAGCAGGGGCTCGCAGCGCACCCAGGAGAAGATCTGCCCCCGGGCCTGCGGGAAGTGCTGGTGGGCGGCCGCCTTCACCAGGTTGATCAGCTCCACCATCTCGCGGGCGCGGCTGCTCGTCGTCCAGTTCCCCTTGGCGGCCCGCCAGTCCAGGATGGCCGACGCCAGCGCCCGCAGCGTGCCGTAGCTGGGGGCGTTGCGGTACTGCGTCACCCGCTGATCGACCTGCAACAGATCGGGGCTGCGGGGCTTGAGGAAGCGGCCGGACTGGTCGGTCCAGTTCTGGAACGTCACGGGCATCGGGGGCTCCATCCGGGGGGCAGCGACCGGGTCCGCTCAGTCTAGCGGCGGACCTGCTTTCCCGGTAGCGCGAAGGCGCCAATCACGCGGGCGGCATGCCCAGTTTCTCCCGCAGGCGGTTGAAGTCGAACCAGAGGGCCTCGGGGTTGTGCCGGTCGCGCTGCTGCATGCGGCCGATGAGGCGCTCGACGCAGGCGAGCCCCGTGGGGAACGCCAGCGCGGCCCGGGGGGTGCGGTTGCCCAGATCGGGGTCGGGCTGGGTGGTCCAGCTGAAGTACATCTCGGCCACCCGGCCCTGGAGGGTGGGCAGCATGCCGGGCGGCGGCGGGCTGAAGTCCAGGCCGCCGGGGGCCTGCTGCCAGGCGGCGGCCTCGGCGGCGTCGGCGCAGGCGTCGGCGGCCACCAGGGTGGCGCGGGCGATGTCGGGGCGCCGGAGCTGGTCGGGGGTCAGCATGTCGCCCACCACCTGCCCCGTCTCGGCCACCGCGGCGCGCACCCGCCGGACCAGGTCCGCGCCATCCCCCGGGGCGAACGCCTTGGGGAAGAAGCCGCTGATGCGATCCGGCCCGCCCTCGGCCACGAGCCGCGCCACGAGCTGATCCCCCGGCCGCAGCACGTCCACCGGCGGCGTCGCCAGCACCTCACGCTCGGTGGCGGTGAGCATGTCGATCACCCGCAGCGTCGCCGGCGTGGGCCGATCCACCACCTCCCACAGCCCCAGCCAGCTCTCGGCCTGGGCGGCCAGGGCGACCTGATCCGCCTCCGTCAGCGTCGTGGCGTCGTCGGCCATGAAGGCCGCGCGCCACGTCTCCGTGGGGCTCGGGCCGTCCATGAACGCCTTCCACATCGGCAGGATGTGCTGGTGGGGGTCGCCGGGCAGCGCCGGGTAGGGCGGCATCTCCCAGTCCTCGATGCCCCGCGCCGTGGCCCAGTCGTCGATGCGCCGCACCAGGTCGGCCTCGTGGCGGGTGCGGGCCTGCTGGTCCCGGGTGGCGGCGCGATCCTCCGCGGCGTGGGCCAGCGCCGTCTTCAGGCAGCACTGCTTGTACTTGCGCCCGCTGCCGCAGGGGCAGGGCTCGTTGCGACCGATGGCTGCCATGGGGACCTCCCGCCAGGTGGAGGCCGGTGATACCGGGCCAGCGGCCCCGGGACAAGCCCCTACGGGCGCAGACAGAGAGCGCCCAGCCCGGCCTCGCAGGGGGCGTCGTTCCACTGGGGCCGGTCGGCCCAGAAGTGGGCGCAGTCCTCCTCGCCGGCGTTGTTGGGCTCGCCCTCGGCCCAGGCGGTGAAGGCCGGCCGCGTGCCGTCGGCCCAGCGGAAGTCGCCCTCCCGCGCGCGATCGTCGAGGCCGATCCAGTACTCCACCGGCCGCACCGCCACGGCGGCGGCGTGCAGCGCCCGGTTGGTGCGGGCGTCGTCGATGCGCACCAGCGCCGCCCCCTGCTCGGCGCACAGCGCCTCGGCCTGCTCGAAGGAGCGGCCCCGTGGGCAGATGAGCCAGGTGCCGCCCCCCTGGGCGGGCCGCTCCACGCAGTCAGGGCAGTCGGGGGCGTCGTCGGCGAAGCCTGAGCAGTCCTGGTCGATGCCATCGCCGCACACGTCGCGCCGGCCGGGCGCGATGGCCGGATCGTCGGGGGCGCAGTCGTCGTCGCACACCGCCCCATCCCCGTCCGGATCGGGATCCGGCCCCAGCCGGCAGGCCAGCAGCTCGGCCACCTGCGCCCGCCGCTCGCGGAAAAACCGAGGAATATCAGCCTGGAAGCCGCGCACGGTGCCCTCATCGAACTCAAGCCGACGGTCCTGGCCGATGTAGGGCGTGATGACCCGCGCGGTCTCGGCCAGGTCGGCCGGCAGGTCGTAGGCGTCGAGGGCCTCGAGCACGCGCGCGAGCGCCTCGTCGTAGCGCCGGGTGCACGCGGCGCTCTCCAGGCAGCGCTGGAGCAGCAGCCCCTGCCCGGCGTGCAGCGGCAGAGGCTCCAGGAACACCTGATCCACACCCCAGGGCAGCAGCCGCAGCACCCCATCGCGGTCCAGATGCATGAACCAGTTGTTCCGCGTCCAGGCGTAGCCATCCCAGTGCCCGATGAAGAGCTCGGTGGCCATCACCCCCAGCACCTCGTCCCAGTCCACCCGATCGGCCAGCGCGGCGTAGGCCCCGCCGGGGGGCGGCTCCTCGAGGATCGCGGCGATCTCGCCCAGCTCGGCCAGGTGCGCCGCGTCGCCGGCGTCCACGTCCAGGTGGGGCACCCAGCCGGGGAAGAGATCCTGGCCGTACAGCCCCTCCACCAGGAGGTCGGTGCCGGGCAGGCGGCGGATGGCGTCGTCCCAGGTCTCCAGCACGACGTACAGGCCGAAGGGCTCGCCGTCCACGCTCACCCAGGCATGGGTGGCCTGGAGGCTCGGCAGCCCCAGGGCGTCCAGCAGCCGGTACGTCCCGATTTCATGGAGGAAAGAGGGATCCTGCACGGCGTTGTTGAGGGCCAGGGCCCGCAGGCCGAAGAGGTCGAGGCCCCCATCGAACGCGTTCACGTCCACCTTGAAGCCGGCCTTGCGATCCATGCCGCGCAGGCTGCCCAGGCGCCCCTTCAGGCGGACGCCCACCTTCGCGGGGCCCCACTGGCCGGCCACCGTCTGCACCGTCAACATGGCGGGGACCGTGGCCCGCATCTGCTCGACGAACGGGTCCAGGGGGTCGGCGTCCAGGGCCGCGCGGCTGTCCGGCGGTAGCGCCAGCTCGATGGCCACGACGCCCGGGGCGAACAGGCTGTCGGCCGGGGGAATCCAGGGCGCGTTCGGCCCGCCGCGGCTCGGGGTCGTGGGCGCGAAGGCGCCCGAGACGTCGGGCAGGCGCCCGAAGCTGGCCCCCGCGGGCAGGTCGCCCGGGAGCGTCACCGTGTCGGCGGGCCGGCCGTCGGGCGTCCGCAGGTAGAGGGTCTCGTCGCAGGCGACGCCGAAGTCGAAGCCGGGCTCGCCCCCCTCCTCGCGGCGCAGGGCGAAGAAGCCCGCCGCGTCCAGCGCCGAGCCGGCGGGCAACGAGAAATAGCGAATGTTGTCGCCCCCTTCCGCGACGTCCGACAGGCGCCACCCGGCGAGCGACGTGCCCGGCGGGCCGGCCAGCTCGATCCAGTCGCGGCCCCGGCAGTCCAGCTCGTTGAGCACGACGGCGGGCCAGACCGTCGCGTCCGGCGCCACAGCGTCGAGCGGCGCGGCGTCTGTCGGCCCCGCGTCCGTCGGCGCGCCATCCGCGGCGCCATCGACCGCCGCATCCACCACCGCCGCGTCGGTCGGCGTGGCCGTCCCCGCCGAGTCGCACCCCGCGGCCCACGCCGCCACCGCCCACACCAGCCAGCGTCCGTGCATGCAGTCCTCCCGAACGGGAACGTAGCGGACGCTCCGGCCGCGGCTCAACGGCGCCCGCCTCGTCGACCTTCGCTCCGACCGCGGGGCGGGCTACCATCCCCGTATGGTCAGCCTCCCCCAGCTCGGAGCCTGGTTCTGGCGCGGTGAGGGCCCTCTCGTCCTGGGTGATCTCGCCGTTCAGCCGGGCGACGTCCAGAGCTTCCAGCGCGCCTGGCGCGACGCCACGGTGCACAAGGCGCGGCTGCTCATCGGCCTGCTGCTCGCGCTCAACCTCGGCTTCTGGCTGACCGACGCCTGGCTCCTCGCCGACGTGCCCACGGCGCAGCCCGCCCTCACCGAGGGGCGGCTGGCGGCGACGGCGTGCGGCCTCGTCGCCCTCGCGGTGAGCCGCGTCCCCGATCGCCTCCGCGAGCTCGTGGCCTGGCTCACCGGCGCCGCCACCTGCGGCGTCGTCGCCTGGACGGTGGGCCGGATCGGGGGCCCCGATTCTGCCTGGTTCTTCTACACTTTCCCGTTTCTTTTCCTGGGGTTGCTCGGGTGGGTCACCCCCGCGCGCCGGGTGCTCGGCTCGGCGCTGCTCTGCGCGGCGACGGCAGCCTGCTTCTTCGGGCCCCACCCCGCCCACCGCGCCGACCCCCTGGCCGGCACGGCCCTCGCCAACCTCGTCTGCGTCACCCTGCTGGCCATCGCCATCGGCTTCTACGTCGACCACATGCGCCTGCGCCTGTACCTGATGGGCCGCGAGCGCGAGCACCTCGTGGCGGATCTGGGGGCGCGGGTGCGGGCGCAGACGCAGCACATCCAGCGGCTGCTGGACCACGTGGAGACGGCGCGGGAGGCCGAGCGCTGCGAGCTGGCGGCCGAGCTGCACGACGAGCTGGGGCAGCTCTTGACCGCCATGCGGTGCGTCGTGAAGGCGCAGCGGGTCCGCGACGAGCGCCGCCCCGATCTCGACCAGATCGCCCAGCTTCCTGCAGCAGTCCACCCGGGCCCTGCGCGACGTGCTGGAGCGGCTGCGCCCCCGCGTCCTCGACGATCTGGGCCTTCGGGCCGGCCACGGCGTGGATGGTCCAGCGGGTCGCCGGCCTGGGCGGCTGACTTCGAGCTGGCGCTCCCCGCAGGAGGTGCTGGCGGGCCTCGGAGCGCGAGGCCACCGTCGCCTTCCGCGTCGTGCAGGAGTCTCTCACCAACGTGTTGCGCCACGCGCGGGCCACCTGCGTCGAGGTGCGCGCGCCGAGGTGGCGCGGGGCCGGCTGCGGCTCCAGGTCGAGGACGACGGTGTAGGCTTCGGATCCCGAGGCGAGCCCGGGCGGCTTCGGCCTGCTGGGCATGACCGAGCGGGCCCACACCGTCGGCGGCGAGGTGGTCGTGGCGCCGGGCGCCCGGGGCGGGACGACGGTCTCCCTCAGCCTGCCCCTGGCGGCCCCCCCGGAGGCCGCATGATCCGGGTCTTCCTGGCCGACGATCGCGCCGTGGTGCGCATGGGCCTGCGGGCCCTCCTCGCCACGGCCCCCGACATCGAGGTGGTGGGGAGGCCCGCCATGGGCGGCAGGTCTTGCAGGCGGCCGAGGCCGACGACTGGACGGCGGACGTCCTGGTGCTCGACTTGCGCCGCCGCGGGTCAGCGGCATCGAGGTGCTCACCCGCCTGGCGAAGCCCGGCCCACGCTGCGGGTGCTGGTGCTCTCCATGTATGCCGAGAGCAGTACGCCGACCACCTGGCCCGGCTGGGGGCGGCGGGCTACGTGGCCAAGGACCGATCCGAGGAGGAGCTGCTGACGGCCCTGCGCGCGGTGGCCCAGGGCCGCTCCTACTTCAGCCGTCGGCCGAATCCCCAGCAGGCGTCGCCCCTCGCCGGCCTGAGCAACCCGCCAGTTCCAGGTGTTCTCGGTGGTGGCGGGTCACACCGTCTCCGAGATCGCCGCCGAGCTCAACGTCGGGGTGAGCACGGTGAGCACCCACCTCGGCCAGGTGAAGCTGCGCCTGGGGGCACTCGGTCGCCGAGCTGGTCAGCTACGCTCACCGCTTCGACCTCGCCTGGAGGCGCGGTCAGGGGCAGCAGCGGTACATCGTGGGCTGACCCGTGATGGGAACGGCCCGCTCTGGGTGCCCCACGCCAGGCGGCGACCCGGCGACCTCCACGTGATCCTTGCACACCCGCGCCGGCTGCGCCTGGCCGACGGAGACCCAGGCGTTGGGGCCGTCGCCGGTGGCGACCCAGACGTCACCGGCCGGGGAGCCGGCCAGCGGCTTGCCGCCCTGGCAGAGCTGGTCGCGCTTGCACAGCTTCAGACCCATGCCCTTGCACTTGTCGGCCGCCGCCTGCCAGGAGGCCCCCTTCACCGTGTGGTAGGCCGGCGGCAGGCAGCTCTGGTCGGGCACCGAGAACACACCCCAGATGTTGAGGCCGCCGCCGCCTTGCTTGACCTGGCGGACGCCCCTCATCTCGATCTGCGCGATCATCTGGGACGCCCACGTCCCCCCGGCGCCCGGGGCCACGAGCCCGAACAACGGGCCAGGCCAGCGCGCCACCAGCGACTGGACGAACACCGCGAACCCCGGGCGCCGGGCGTACTCACCCAGCTCGCGAATCCCGGCCTGGCTGAGCCGAGCGAGGCACTTGTCGTAGCCGATGTTGTCGGCCTCGCAGGCCTTGTGGATGTCCACGCCGCCGACGAGGGCCTTGACGAGGGCCGCCGGGTTGATGCCGGGCGCGACGTTGACGCAGACCTGCGGGTGCTTGAACTGCATGCCCTTCACGGTGCCCGGCATCTGGGCGCAGGCCTCCTCCCAGCTCCCCTGGACGTCCCAGAGCACGGCCGAGTACGCCCGGATGCCGGGGGCGACGTCGCGGTGCACGCAGCCGTTGTCCTTGAAGTCACCCCAGCGCGGCGCGGCGAGCGCGGGCGAGGCGGCGAGGGCGGAGAGCGAGAGCAGAGCGACCAGAGGTTTCATCACGACTCCTGAGCGGGCCGGGGGCAGTACCGCGACCGTAGCGGGTGGCGAGGCCCCCTCACATCGTTGCAGTTGGAGCCGACCCTCGAACTTCTTCGAGGGGGCCGGGCCACCGTGGTCGCTGCTGCTTCGGAAATGCCTGAAACAAAAAGAGATATGGCGCCCACCCGATCCAGGCTAGTCTCCGGGACGCCCTGTATCCCGGAGGATGTGATGACGAGGCTCCTGCTCTCGGTGCTCCTCGCGCTCACCGCCGCGTGCGACACGCCGCCCGAGGACGACGGGGACGCCGCGCCCCTCGACGCCGGGCAGATCGACGGCGGCGACCGGGGCCCCGACTCCGCGCCCCCCGTCGACGCCTCGCCCTCGGACGCCGCGCCACCGGACGCGGACGGGGCGCCCCCCGACGCCAACGCGCCGCCCCCGGACGCGGCGCCGCCGGCCCTGGACGCGGCCCCCCCGGTCGTGGACGCGGGCCCGCCCCCCGGGCCCCGCATCGGCGGCCTCTGGGACGCCCATCGCACCCCCTGGCCCATGTTCGGCCTCGATCCCCAGCGCACCGGCCGCTCGCCGTTCCTCGGCCCGCGCACCCTGACGGCGGGGGCCGCCGGCAACTGGCGGGTGCGCGCCGAGGGCCAGGCCGTCATCAACCTGCAGCCCGCGGTGGACGCCGTGGGCGTCTACTTCGGGGGCTGGGGCGTGCAGCGGCTGGCCGACGGCGCGCCCCTCACCGACCGCATCAAGAGCGACGGCCGCTACTTCGGCCTGGACGCCGCCTCCGGCGAGGCCCTCTTCGAGCCCTTCGATCCGGCCCCCGTGCACGGCTGCTACGTCCACCCGGGCCGCGCGCAGGTGCCCCGCGACGCCACCTGGTGCGGCGAGGGCGAGCACGTCGTCAGCTTCTACAACGGCACCATCGAGGCGACGCCCCTCATCGATCCCGACAACGGCCGGCACTACGTGGGCCGGGGGGACGGGCGGCTGTACGCCATCGACCCCGCCACCGGCGCGGTGCTCTGGACCTTCGTTACCTTCAACCCCGAGGATCCCGACGACCCCGACGGCGGCGGCGAGATCGTGGGCGGCGCCGTCATGGGGCCCGACCGCCTCATCTACTTCGCCACCGCGGGGCTGCCCGTGGCCGATCCGCCCCTGAACCCGCGCTACGAGACCAACGCCGTCTACGCCATCGACCGGCGGGGCCACCTGGTCTGGCGCTACCCGGGCCGCCGGGCCAGCCTGGAGCGCGGCTTCCTGGCCGCCCCCGCGCTCGATCCGGCCGGCGAGACGGTCTACTTCGGGACGGGCCTTCGGGGACGGCCCCGGCGAGCCGCTCGCCTTCGATCCAGCGGGGGGATGGCACGCCGCGCTTATCCGGATCGCCCTGACAACCCCGCCCGCGCGGGGACGCCGGCCTGGGTCCGCCACCTGACCGTCGGCGGCGACGGCACCTCTACGTCGGCGCCGCCGAGGCCCGCGGCCTGAACACGGGCGCGACGTCTTCGCCCTGCGCGACGAGTGGGAGGCCCCGGGCTTCGCCTGGCCGCCGGTCAGTTTGCCCGGAGCGCGGCCAGTGGGTTTCACCGCGGGCCTCGCCTTGCAGGAGGCCCCGGATCCCATGCTCGTGGCGACGGTGGGCTTCCAGCGCGCGGGCGGCCTCCCCCTGGGGACGGCGGCGGCCCTTGCCCTCGATCCGGCCACCGGCGCGCTCCTCGCGGCCTTCAACCCCAGCCTGCTGCCCACCCCGGGCGTCGGCGGCTTCACCGCGCCCACCCTCGACGCCGAGGGCGTCATCTACGCCGGCGTCCATGGCCGCCACGACGCCCTCGTCGCCCCGCCCGGGGGCCAGTGGCTCGACGGCTTCATGTACGCCCTGCGCCGGGTCGGCGACGGCTTCGAGGTCCTGGGCGCCCTGCGCGTCGACGGCCAGCTCGACTGGGCCCACCCCGCCCTCGGGGCCGACGGCGGCCTCTACTTCGGCAGCTCCGACCGCTTCCCGGGCATCCGCCAGACCCAGACCTTCCCGCCGGGGCCGGTGGATCTGGCAAACCCCTGGTTTTTCGGATTTTCCAGTAGGTGGCGGCGATCGGCGGCCCGCACCGTGCTACCGAGTACCGCAGGCCGGCCTGGCGCGCGCAACGATCCGACGTTCGAGCCGCTCACGTAGATGGTGGCCGAGCCGGTCGTCGCGCGCTCCACCACCGCGACGCCGTGCCGGTCCGTGTACGGTTGGCCCGGTCGGCGCTGAACCCGAGGACGAGCGCGCCCCGGTGGGCTGGAGCCATCGCGGTACTGCACCTGAATTCGACTCGTTGGCATGACATCACCCTGCCCGCGGTGCTCGCCGGAGCGCCTCGGCTCCAAGACAACACCGTCCTTGCACATGGCTGTCGCCGGGCCCGTGCTCGGCGCGCCAGCTCCGAGGCCTTCGCCCTGGCGCCGGGCCCGTCAAGCCGGGGACCCGATCGGGGCGGCGGCCACTGGTGCTGGTGAGCGACGCCCACCGCGCGCCGGTCGGCTCAGCGACAGCAGCGATACATGGTCGGCTGGCCGGTGATGGGGAAGGGCCCGTCCTTGGTGCCCCAGGCAGGCGGCGACCCGGCGACCTCCACGTGATCCTTGCACACCCGCGCCTGGCTGCGCCTGGCCGACGAGACCCAGGCGTTGGGGCCGCCGCCGGTAAGGACCCGACGTCACCGGCCGGGGAGCCGGCCAGCGGCTTGCCGCCTCGGCAGAGCTGGTCGCGCTTGCACAGCTTCAGACCCATGCCCTTGTACCACCGGCCGCCGCCTGCCAGAGGCCCCCTTCACCGTGTGGCAGGCCGGCGGCAGGCAGCTCTGGTCGGGCACCGAGAACACACCCAGATGCTGAGGCCGCCGCCGCCTTGCTCGACCGGGCGGACGCCCTCGACCTCGATCTGCGCGGATCATCTGGGACGCCCACGTCCCCCGGCGCTCCGGGGCCACGAGCCCGAACAACGGGCCAGGCCAGCGCGCCACCAGCGACTGGACGAACACCGCGAACCCTGGCGCCGTGGGCGTACTCACCCAGCCCGCGAATCCCGGCCTGGCTGAGCTGGAGCGAGGCACTGTCGTAGCCGATGTTGTCGGCCTCGCAGGCCTTGTGGATGTCCACGCCGCCGACGAGGGCTCTGACGAGGTCAGCTGGGTTGATGCCGGGCGCGACGTTGACGCAGACCTGCGGGTGCTTGAACTGCATGCCCTTCACGGTGCCCGGCATCTGGGCGCAGGCCTCCCTCCCAGCTCCCTGGATCCCAGAGCACGGCCGAGTACGCCCGGATGCCGGGGCGACGCCGCGGTGCACGCAGTTGTCCTTGAAGTCACCCCAGCGCGGCGCGGCGAGCGCGGGCGAGGCGGCGAGGGCGGAGAGCGAGAGCAGAGCGACCAGAGGTTTCATCACGACTCCTGAGCGGGCCGGGGCAGTACCGCGACCGTAGCGGCGGCGAGGCCCCCTCACATCGTTGCAGTTGGAGCCGACCCTCGAACTTCTTCGAGGCCGGCGGGCGAGGCGGTCACGCCCCCGCAGGATGCGCCTGACCAGCTCCCAGCAGCGTCGGCTCATCAGCATCGAGTCGGCGTCCTGGCCCAGGCCGTGGGGGGACCGCGAACGAGGCGCCGCGCAGCAGGCCGGCGATGATCCAGACCCACATCTGGGTCGGGATGTCGGCGCCGATGGCGCCCGCCTCGCGGGCCTCGTCGATGCAAGAACCCACGAACCGGGCCGAGCGGCCGATGTGGGCGTCGACGCGCGCGGTGCCCGCCTCGCCGGCGGCGTCGCGCAGGCGTCGGTCGTAGGCCAGGGCCATCAGCTCGGGGTGGGCGCGGACCTTCGTCAGCCGTCGCACGAAGAACGCCCCCAGGCGCCGCAGCGGATCGGCGATGTCGGTGGGCAGATCCTCCGCCAGCAGCTCGCCGAAGCGCTCGATGGCGGCCTCGACGATGGCCGGCTTGTCCTTGAAGTGGCGCAGGACGCTGGCATCGCTGATGCCCACCGCCCGGCCCAGCTCCACGAGGGTGAGGCCGGCGACGCCCGCGTCGGCGAGCAGCCGCAGCGCCGCGTCGGCGATCTGCCGGCGACGCTGCTCGGTGGGGAGCCTGGGGGTCACCATGTCGACTCCGAAGCGAGCGCTTGCATGGGGACGACTCTACCGCGACTGTGCCCGGCTCGGGAAGGAGAGCGGTATAGTCGAGATCAGCCCTTGACGATCTCGCGCTCTGCGCTAGATTTGTAAGTGGACACTAACAAAGGAGGCCGCCATGGGGATCTTCAGGACGCTCGCCACCGTGCTCGGTACCACCGCCCTCGCCACCTTGCTCACCGCCTGCGATCCCGATCGGGTGGGGGAGTGGCTGGCCGAAGGCGTCGATCCCGGCGCGCCGGCCCAGCAGGCCGCAGCCGCCGAGGAGGACGGCCTGACGCTGATGCGTGAAGAAGAGAAGCTCGCCCGCGACCTCTACCAGGTGAACTTCGAGCGCTACGGCACCCAGGTCTTCGGCAACATCACGGCGTCGGAGCAGCGCCACATGGACGCCGTGCTCGGCCTGCTCCAGGCCCGCGGCCTCGACGACCCGGCGGCCGGCCAGCCCCGCGGCGTCTTCACCGCGGCCGCCGTGCAGGACCTGTACGACGCGCTCGACGCCCAGAGCGCCGGCTCGGTGGACGACGCGCTGCGGGTGGGGGCCGAAGTCGAGGAGATCGACATCCTCGACCTGCAGCGCCTGATGGACGAGACCGACGCCGCCGACCTGCTCGACGTCTACGGCAGCCTGCTGGATGGCTCCTACAACCACCTGCGGGCCTTCGTGCGGCAGCTCGACCGGCGCGGCGTGGTGTACCAGCCGCGGCACCTCGACGCGGCCACCTTCGCCGCCATCCTGGCCGACCGCTGAGCGGCCTCCCTCTGGCAAGTGTCCACTCGCAAAGGAGCGATCGATGCGCACCGCCCTCACCGCCGTCCTCGGCCTGCTGATCACCGCCTCCGCCGCCGGGGCCTGCCCCCAGGACGACGTGGCCGTGGCGCCCGCCGCCACGCCGCTGGACGCCGACGCCCAGCGTGGCCTCGTGCAGATGCGCGAGGAGGAGAAGCTGGCCCGCGACGTCTACCAGGCCAACGCCAGGCGCTACGGCCTGAAGATCTTTGGCCACATCGCGGGCTCGGAGCAGCGCCATCTGGAGACCGTCGGCGGCCTCCTGCAGGCCCGCGGCCTGCCCGACCCCACGGCCGGCAAGGCGCCCGGCCAGTTCGCCTCCCCGACCATGCAGGCCCTCTTCGACCGCCTCGACGCCCGCAGCGCGACGTCGCTGGAGGAGGCCCTGCGCGTCGGCGCCGAGATCGAGGAGCTGGACATCCGCGACCTGACCCAGGCCCTCGAGCGGACGCAGGCCGAGGACCTGCGCGCCGTGTATGGCCACCTGATCGCCGCCTCCCACAACCACCTGCGCGCCTACACCCGGCAGCTCGACCGCCGGGGCATCACCTACGTCCCCGCGCACCTGCCGCAGGCCCGCTTCGACGCCATCGTCGCCGCCGAGGGCCCTGGCCATGGCGGGGCGTGCGGCGGCGGAAAGTGCGGCTGCGGTGGGGGCCACGACGACTGACCGGCGCTGGCGGGGGCCGCCAAAGGCGCGGTAGGGTGAACAGGTCACCGCCAGAGAGATGGGCTCTCGCGCAGACCAGGTGGGAGGGCGGCGATGGGTCGTTGGGGGGCCGCGGCGGTCCTGCTCACGGGGTGCATCGCGACGGTGCCGGCCGCTGATCCGGCCGACGATGGCGGCCGGGCCGACGCTCGGGGGGTCGAGGCGGGGGCGGACTCCGCGGGACCCGTGGACGCCCAGCCCGCCGACGCCCGGCCCGCCGACGCCCAGCCCACCGACGCCCGACCCGCCGACGCCCAGCCTCTCGACGCTCAGCCGCCTGACCCGTGCATGGACCCAGCGATCCCCCGTGAGGATCTCAGCGGCACCCTCGCCGACTGCTTCCCCGTGGAGGCGCCCGCGGGCTACCGCGTGCCCGCCTTCTGCGATCTTCTGATCTCCGCCGCAGCGATCCCGCCGCCGCGCTCCATCGATGACTACCGGGTGCTCGCCGACCACGGCTGGACGCTGTCGGCACGGTACTTTGCTGCGGCCTCGATTTTCATCCTGCACCACCGCCACCTCAGCTGGCTGGAAAACGCGACGCCCGACGAGCTGCTGCGGGCGGGTCTGGACGGTGTGAGCCCTTTCCACCCTTCCCTGGGGAGAGCGTCTTCCGCATCGACAGGGCCCTTCTGGCCCTGCACCGTCGAGGCCGTTCGGAGGTTCGCTCAGACGTTGCGGCAACCGGGGGGCGGAAACCGCTGCCGCTCATGGATTTGCGGCTTTAAGGAGTGCCCGGCTCACGATGCCATTGGGAATCCCGCTCCTCCAGTCCGTCGCGCGTACCCACTGCAGCGGTGGGTTTGAGTCACGGTCCCAGTGCATCTCTGCCTTCGGTGACTCCGCAGCGCTCCCGACCTGCCGCGACGAGTAGCCCGCTACGGCGCCACGCAGGCCCCCACGCCATCACAGGCCGGGGCCCGGCCCACGCAGTCGCGCCAGGCGTAGTGGGCCTCCTCCGCGAAGCCGGCCTGGCATACGCGCTCGCCGGGCAGGCGCTGGCGGTCCAGCAGGCGCCAGAGCGAGCTTCAGGCGGCTCTGGGCGGCCGTGCGGTGCAGCGACTCCATGGCGCCCAGGCCGAGGTGGAAGTAGACGTAGCCGGGCCACGAGTCACGCCCGGCGTGACCGGGCTGTGAACCACGCCCGGCTCCAGTCGGTGCGAAACGAGAGCGGGGTGCATCGCGAGCAGCGGATGGGTCGGTCAGGGAAACGATCGGAAGGCGTAGACCGACGCGAGGTGGTCGTAGTCAACCAGGGCCAGGTATCCACCCCGTCCGCCGCGGAATGACTTGATCGAGGTGATGGCCCCCGAGGTATTGAAGACAACCGGCCATCGATTGTCGTAGTACTCGTCCCCCCCGGAGGTCCATGTGTTGTACCGTGCGTGGTAGGCATGGGGTCCCCTCCACATCATCTGGGACGTCCTGGTCGACGATGGGATGTTGAAGAGCGCTCGCCAGAGAACGAACAGGTTCAGTTCCACCAGCAGACCCTCAAGGTAGCCTTCTTCGTATGCTTCCTCCAGCGCAAGTGCCGCACCCGCACGCACGCTGGACTCGGACATCGACGACAGCTCTTCAGCGGCGAAGGCATACAGGGCAATGTCGGAAGACGAGAAGTCGCCCTGGTAGAAGGCCGAGTATCGCATGGTATGGGACCAGTTGGGCAGGCCCGCGACCAGCTCGGCGGCATACTCCGGATCGGTCAGGCCCTGACGCTCGACGTCCACTCTGTGAGCGAGGTGCTCGACACATCCAAAGGCGAACAGCAGCGGAAAGAAGAGGGTCAATCGAAGAGCGTTCATCGGATCACCGGCAGGTTGTGTCGAAGTTCTTGACAGTGGACGACGCATTGAAAGTCGTACCTGAGCAACAATCCCAGGACAGGTCGATCTCCCGCTCCGCACCGTCGTCGTCCTCCCCCCAGAAGGGAGGCGTGTCTCCTCCGTCCACGACGCGGTGGGAACAGCCCT
>JAWKQS010000022.1:0-133477 GCA_041389985.1 bacterium | reverse complement strand
ATCTTCCCCTACCCCCAGCCCCAGGGTCAGCACGGCTTCGCCTTCCCGGGCGGCCAGACCGACGACTTCCTGGACCGCTGCGACGCGGCGGGCATCGACCGGACCGAGTGCCCTGTGGGCTTCGACGTGGGCAACTACATGGTGGGCATGTTCGGCGCCTGGTTCGCGGGGGGCGGCAAGCAGCCGTTCTCCCTCGACATGTGCCAGAGCCGCGACGACTGCCCCGATCGCCAGCCCGTGCCCGAAGAGCGCCGCTGACGGCCACCCCCCAAAAGAGTGTGCGGTGAAAAGAGGCGGGCCGGGCGGTACCCTCCCGGCCTCTACCCTGGGAGGGGAGCCATGATCCACCGCCTCGTCCTCGCGGCGTGCCTCACGGGCGGCCTCGCGGCCTGCGACGACGCCACCCCGGCCCACGCCCCGGACGCCGCCGACGCGCGGGCCGGCGCGCGGGCCGACGCCGCCCCCGGCGACGCGAGGGCGGTGGACGCCGGCGCCCCCGGCGACGCCGGCGCCACCGGCGACGCCGAGCTCGCTCGCGACGCGGGCCCCGCCGACGCTGGCCCCGGCGACGCCGGCCACCTGGACGCCTCACCCCCCGACGCCGGCGCCGACCCCGTGGGCACCTGCGCGGGCCCGGCCCCGTCCGCCTGTTCGAGCGCGTGTTCCTGCCCGAGCCCGGCGGCCTCGCCGTCATCGGCTTCGAGGACGCCGAGGTCGGCCGACGCGCCTGGCCCGCCGACGCCGTCCCCCTCGGCCTCGCCGCGTGGCCCGGCCGCCCCCTGGGCAGCGCCCAGGTCTTCGCCACCCTGCAGACCGCCGACGGCTGCCGGATCGAGGGCCTGGACGAGGCCGCGCGGCTGATCTGGTCCACCGAGCTGGGCCCCTGCCACCCGGCCTCCACGGCGGGTGGGCGGCTGCTGGTGGCGAGCGGCGCCCGCGTCTTCGCCCTGGATCCCGAGGCCGGGGAGGCCCAGCCCGCGGTGGCGCTGCCGGAGCCGGCCACGACGTCGGTGGTCTACGGCGGCCTGGACGAGAACGGGGGCTCGCACTGGTACGTGGGCCTGGCCGCGGCGGTGCTGGAGCTGGTCGCGGCGGGCGACGAGCTGGCCGTGGGGGGCCGCGCCGCGCTGGATCTGGCGCCGACGGACCTGGCCGTCGCGGGGACGGTGGGCGTCGCGCTCGGCGCGGGGCAGCCGCCCACCCGGGCCCAGGCTCTCGGCCTGGAGCCCGCCCCACGGGTGGCGGGCCCGGTCATCCCGCTGCCCGGGGGGGTGCACACCGCCCCCCTCGTACTGCCCCCGTGCGACGGCCGCGACGCCAACGGCGGCTCGCACTGGTGGTGCGGTGGCGGCGCCCTCGTGGCCGGCGGCGACGGCTGGCTGGGGGCCTGGCGCCTGCTGGATGGCGAGCCGTTCTTCCTTGAGAATCAAGAAGATCCGGCCATTCGAGTCAGCGGTCTGGCGGCCGGGCGTGATGGCCGCATCTACAACGGCGGCAGCCACTGGCGCGCCGGCGGCTGGCAGCTTCGGGCCTCGGATCCCGAGGGCGGCGTCCTGCTGCTGGCGGGTCAGTCGGCCCCCGGGACCTGCGTGGGCAGCCCCCTGCTCGACACGGCCGGCACCCTCTGGGCGCCCCTGTCGACGGGGGGGGTCATCCACGCCGCCACCGGGGCCGGCGGGCTGGCGGCGGCGTGGGCCCGCCAGGGGGGCGACGCCGCGGGGAGCGGCACTGCCCCCACCGTCGGCGCGAGCTGCCCCGCCGGCGACGTGCCCCTGTTCGTGCGGCCCACCGATGAGGCCGTGCTGCCGGCCGTCGCCGGCGCAGTGGCCGACGACCTGCTGGTGGCGGGCCGCCGGGCCGACACCGGCGCCCTCTGGGCCACGCGCCTCGCGGCCGATGGCGCCGTCCGCTGGTCGCGCAGCTACGCCGACGCGGCCCTCGATCCCGGCCTGCCGCCCCTCGCCGTCGGGGCCCTGGCCGGGGGCGGGGCCGTGGTGGTCCAGGCCCTCCCCGACTTCATGCGGCTGCTGCGCCTGACCCCCGCGGGCGACATCCTGGCCGACCTGCGGATCGGCAGCCGCATCCCCCATGTGGCGCGGGCCGCGAGCATCCTGCCCCAGGGCGGCGGGGCGGTGGTGGGCACCCTCCCGGCGGCGGCCGCCGGCGAGCCCGATCACTGGCTCTTCCCCCTCGACGCCGATGGCGTCCAGGGACAGGAGCTGTCGCTGACCGACTCGGGGGGCCCGTTCACCCCCAGCCACGTGGCGGTGGGGCCGCTCGGCTACGTCCTGGCAGGCATCGGCCGTGAGGGCCTCGTCGTGCGCGGCATCACCGCCGGGGGTGTCGAGCGCTGGCGCGTCCCCCTGGTCGATCAGGCCGGGGTGGCCGGCCTCGCGGTGGACGCGGCGGGGGAGGCCATCGTGCTGACGGGGCCGCTGGGCCAGGACGCCGCGGCCCTCACGCTCATCGATCCCGTGGGTGTCCCCCGCTCCGGCGCCGGGATCCCGGAGGCCCTGCCGGCGGCCCTGGCGCTGGATCCCGCGGGCGGCGGGGCGGTCCTGACCAAGGACTTCCTGGTCTACCCCCTGAGCGCCGCCGGGGCCCTGGATCCTCCGGCGCGCCTCGCCCCCGACGTGCGGGGCCTCGCGGTCGTGGCGGTGGCCGGTGGGTTCTTCGCCCTCGGCCAGCCCATCGAGGAGGGCGCGACCGGGGCCACCTTCGCCCGCGCCGACGGGGAGGGCCGGGCGGCGTGCGAGGCGGCCGGGCGCTGCCTCTCGGCCTGCCCGGCCGGGGACGCCTGCGCGCGCGCCACCTGCGAGCCGGCCACCGGCGCCTGCGGCCTGGCGCCGCGCGACGACGGCCAGCCGTGCGGCGTCGGCCTGGTCTGCCAGGCGGGCGCCTGCGGCCGCTGACGGGCGGGCTACTCTTCGGGGTCGTCCCCGGGCAGCAGGTGGTCCTCGACGAGCTGCCCCACGTAGACGGTGACCTGCTTGACCGGTCGGCCCTGGGGCAGCTCCAGCGCCTCGGCCCGGGCCAGCCAGTCCTCGAAGCGCAGCCGGGACTCGGCCAGGTAGCCAGAGACCTCCGCGTAGAGGGGGTGGTCCTCCGGCAGGTGGAAGGTGAACGTCGCGCCCCCGGTCTTGTCCCGCAGGGACGCGCCATGGCGACCGAGCCGCAACTTCTTGCAAATACTGCGAATTACGGCCGCGAGATGGTCCCAGATGGCGGCCTCGTACCCCTCGCCCGCGTCGAGGGGGATGTGGTAGGCGAGGGCCCGCCAGGTGACCTCGCCATCCCGCGTGCCCCGGAGCAGCCGGTCGGCGGCCTCGAGCTCGACCACGAAGCCGGCCACTTCCTCGACGCTGGTGTCGAGGCGCTGCGCCAGCTCGGCCAGCGTCAGCGGGCCATCCCGGTACAGCATCACCTCGGCGTCCTGGAGGCCCGGCCCGCCCGGGAGCGTCCGCGGCACCGTGCGGTACTCGCGGCCCTTGCGATCGTGGGCACGCTCCAGGGCCCCCGAGCGCACGAGGAACTGGATGACCCCCTTGAGGCTGTCGAGCTTGACCCCCCGGAAGTGGGCCAGGATGTCCTCCTCGGGCACCGGCCCGCCGGCGTCGTCGACGAAGGCGTAGACGCGCTCCAGCAGCGTGCGCGGCTCATCCTCGGCCCGCTCGGCCCCGGCGCCGTACAGCTCCCGCAGGCGCCGGATCTTGGCGCGGTAGCCGGTGATGGTCAGGCCCAGGGCGGCGGCGATGGCCTCCTGGGAGACCCCCTCCTCCCGGAGGTTCTCCACGATGTCCAGCATCGTCTTGCCGGCGATGTCGGCGAAGTGCATGCGCAGGGGGTTTTGCGCCGCGAGCGTGGCGAAGAGCTCGGCGACGAGCGGCACCACCCGCGCCTGGAGCGCAGCGAAGTTCATCCCGGCAGCCAACCCATGTCCCTTTCTCGGCCCCCTTCTCGCTCCCGCCCTCTCCGTTCCGACCCCCCACATTTCTGGTGGTCCGGTGGCCTGATCGGATCGGTAGCTTTCGCCTCACGGTTGATCGAACCCGACGTGCTCAACGAGGAGTCCCCATGTTCAAGTCCGCGCTCATCGTCCTCACCCTCTCCACCGGCACCGCCTTCGCGGCCGCCGACCTCGAGACCACGGCCAACGGCCCCGGCAGCACCGTCGTCGGCGACGTGGGGCAGTACACCTTCACCGTCGCCAACATCGGGAACAAGACCGCCGACAACGTGAGCCTCACCATCGACCTGCCGGCCACCCACACCAGCCCCCAGGTCTACATCATGGGGGATCTGGCAAGCTACAGCGGCGGCTGCACCCTCGCCGGGCAGCGCCTGACCTGCCCTCTGGGCCGCCTGCGCCGCAACCAGAGCGCCCAGGTCTACGTCGACATCGCCCTGCCGTACAGCGCGGCGTCCCTGGACTTCATCGCCACGGCGCAGACCTCGTCGAACGAGAACACCACGCTGAACAACACCGACGCCCACAGCGCGAACATCACCTACATCGCGACCGCCATCCCGGCCACGGTCACCGTGACCAACCGCCACTGCACCGGGACCGGCCTCACCGCCTTCTTCGAGTGCACGAAGTTCCCGTCGTCCATCACCCAGCACGACGCGGAGCTTCAGGCCGGCGGCACCATCGCCATCCCCGGCTACCCGACCTACGGCGGCTCGTGGTCCCAGCCCACCGCCGACAGCCTGGTGTTCACCTACACCGAGAGCGGGACCCCCGTGGCGAACTTCACGGGCCGCGGCGTCGGCAACGACTGCTTCGAGGGCCTGACCACCTTCCCCAACTCCGGCTACGTGGCCCCCTACGAGGTCTGCTTCTAGAAAGCACACACCCCTCCCGCTGCGCTGGCCATGCTACCCTGGCGGCTCCGGCGTGGAGGACAGCATGCAGCACGCGCGAGCGGCCCGCCGGGCGGCGGGACTCTGGCTTCTCGTCGCCCTGGTGGCCTGTGACGATGGCGCCTCCCCGGCAGCCGACGCGGCCCGCGGCGACGCCCGCTCCCCCGACGCCCAGCACGTCCCCGGCGACGGGCGCGTCCCCGACGCGGGCCCCCGCGACGCCGGCCCGCCCCCGGACGCCCAGGTCCCGCAGGACGCCCTCCCTCGCGACGCCCAGGTCCCGCTGGACGCCGGCCCCCTGGACGCCGGCCCGCCCGACGCCGCCGCGCCCCCCGACGCCGAGCCCCCCGACGCCGCCGTCACCGCCCAGCCGACGCCGCTCCTCACCGAGCTCGTGGCCCGCAACGCCCACGGCCTGGAGGACGAGGATGGCGAGCCGGTCGACTGGATCGAGCTCTACAACCCCGGCCCCGCCCCCTACGATCTGGCCGGCCACCACCTGACCGACGACCTGCAAGTCCCCGATCGCTGGACGTTTCCGGCGATCCAGATCCCCGGCCACGGCTACCTGGTGGTCTTCGCCTCGGGGAAGGACCGCGCCCCCGCCGATGGCCCCCTGCACACCGACTTCCGCCTCTCGGGCGAGGGGGAGCAGGTCGCCCTGACGGATCCCCGCGGCCGGGTGCTGCACGCCCTGGCGTTCCCGCCGCAGGCGGAGGATCTCGCGTTCGGCCTGCCCATGCGGCCCGGCCGGGCGACGCTCCTGGGGCCGGGCGCCCCGGCCCGCCTCTACGTGGGCCCGCCGGTGGGCGGCATCACCGCGCCCGACTTCGACGACGCCGCCTGGTGGCCCGTGGCCCAGGGGGTGGGCTTCGATCGCCGGCCGCCACCGCGGGCCGAGACCATCCTCGCCGACTCGCTGAGCGAGTTTCGCCCCGAGCCCGGCGCCTGGATCAGCGGCACCTGGGACCAGGCCCGCGACGCCGACGGCCGCTACGCCCAGGGTGAGCTCGTCCCCTTCCCCGCCAACGCCTGGAACGGCCGCGAGCTGGTGGCCGGGCAGGCGGCCCTGAGCGCCGGCGGTGGGCGCCCGGCGGCCAGCACCTGGGTCGTCCGGCGGTGGATCCCCGCCGAGGACGGGCCGGCGCGCGTCCGCGTCCGGGTGACGAACGCCGCGGCGGCCGGGGACGGGGTGGTGGTGCGCGTCTTCCTGGCGGGCGTCGAGCTGGACGCCCGGCCCGCCGACGGCGGCAGCGTGGACGTCCGCCTGGACGTGGACCTCGTGGCCGGCGAGCCGCTGGACGTGGCCCTGGACGCCGGGCGCGCCCGGGACGCCCGCTTCGACGACTGCGTGTTCACCGTGCGCGTGGTGCGGCCGGCCGAGGGGCTCGAGGCCCTTGGACCCGTGGTGGCCGATGGCGCCGCCGACTGGTCCGCCGAGGGGCGGCAGGGCGCGCGCGGCTGGACCTACGGCCGCCACGACGCCGAGGGCGACAACGACGGGCGCTATTCTCCCTTTGATTTCGAGCCCTTCGACGAGAATGACTGGGACGGCGCGGGCTTCGAGCGCCCGGGCCAGCCGCGCATCGAGCGCGACGTGGTGTACCCGCGCCCCGGCCAGTCCGCCGTGCGCCGGTGGGAGGCGAGCCTGTCGGGCCACGTCCTCCTGCGCTGGCGGCTGGCCCGGCTCGCCCCCGGCGGGCCGCCCGTCACCGGCATCCTCTACCGGGGCGACGCCGAGCTGGCCCGGGTGATCCTCGATCCCGACGACGTGGTCGGCACCCCCCTGGAGGTGGTGGCGGCGGGCCTGGAGGCCGGCGAGACCCTCGACTTCCTCATCCTGGCCGAGGGCCCCGACGCCGCCGTGCGGGTCGAGACCACCGCGCGGACGGTCGTGCGCGTGGGCGACAAGGTGCGCACCGACGTCGCCGAAGCCCTCGGCCCGGCGTCGAGCTTCTGGCTGCGTGTCCCCTTCGAGGTGCCGGCGGGGGTGGGGCCCGTCGAGCTGGAGCTGGCCTTCGACGACGGCGTCGTGGCCTGGATCGACGGTGAGGAGGTGCTGCGGGAGAACGCCGATCCGGGCACCGCGGCCGACCGGGCCGTGTCCCGCGCCCTCAGCCCCGTGCGGGTGCCCCTGGGCGAGCGGCCCGGCCCCGGCGTGCTGACGCTCTTCGTGGTGGACGCCGCCGCCGATGACGGCATCTTCTTCGCCGAGGCCGGCCTGGTCGCGCCGGCCCTCGCGGTGGACGACCTGCCGCGGTACCTGGCGCGGCCGACCCCCGGCGCCCCCAACCTGGTGGATCCCGTGGAGCTCGGCCCGGTCATCGTCGACGTGGACCGGCACCAGGCCGTGACGGTGGACCAGCCCATCCCCATCCGGGCCCGCGTGCTGGCGACCACCGCCCCCGTCGAGGCCGTCACGCTCGTCCACCGCGTCATGTTCGAGCCCGAGATCCGCACCCCCATGGTGCGGGAGGGCGACGCCTTCACCGCCGAGCTGCCCGCCGGGACGGCGCCCCCCGGCCACATGGTGCGCTGGGCCGTCGAGGCCGCCGACACCGGCGGGCGCGTCTCGCGCTACCCGCCCTTCCCCGATCCCCTCGACAGCGAGCAGTACGTGGGCACCGTGGTGGCCGACCCCTCCATCGAGTCGAACCTGCCGGTCTACCACTGGTTCGTCGAGACGCCCGAGCGCGCCGCCACCGACGCCGGCGCCCGGGGGGCGCTCTGGTACGACGGCGAGCTCTACGACAACATCCGCGTCGACCTGCACGGCCAGGCGACGCGGTCGTTCCCCAAGAACAGCTTCAACTTCGACTTCACCCGCGACCACCGCTTCCGCATCGACGACGCCCTGGAGCGGGTCAAGGACTTCGACCTGCTCACCAACCACGCCGACAAGGCCAAGATGAGAAACACCTTGTCATACGGCATGTTCCGCGACGCGGGCCATGAGTACCACCTGGTCTTCCCGGTGCGGGTGCAGCAGAACGGGCGCTTCTTCGCGGTGTACGAGTTCGTCGAAGATCCCGACGAGCGCTGGCTGCGACGGCTGGGCTACACCGAGCCCCTCGGGGCCGTCTACAAGGCCTACGACAACCTGAGCGACCCGGCCCGATCGGAGAAGAAGACGCGGGAGGACGAGGGCAGCGACGATCTGGCCGAGCTCATCGCCGGGCTCTCGGCGGGGGGCGACGCGCGGCGCCTGTACCTCTACGACCACGTCGACATGGCCGGCATGGCCAACTTCCTGGCCATGCTCTTCATCACGTCGGGCATGGACTGCTGCCAGAAGAACTACTACGCCTACCACGACCTGCAGCTCGACCAGTGGTGGTACCTGCCCTGGGACATCGATCTGACCCTCGGGCGCAACTGGACGGGCAGCTACTTCGACGACCGCATGTTCCCCGAGAACCCGCTGTACCGGGGCCGCGGCAACCGGCTGGTGGACGCCCTGTACGCCCTGCCGGAGTTCGACGAGATGTACCTGCGGCGGGTGCGGACGCTCGCCGACGCGCTCATGCAGCGCCCCGACACCCCCTACGAGGATCGCTACCTGGAGAACGAGGCGGACCGCCTGCTGGCCCTCATCGGGCCCGACGGCGAGCTGGACCGGGCGGCGTGGCCGAGCTGGGGCATCCCCCAGAGCCAGGCCGAGGCCGTGCGGATCATGAAGGAAGACTGGATGATCCCGCGCCGCGCCTACATCTACGGCACGCTGGTCCAGCGCGGGGGGCCGCCGGCGCGGGTGCTGCTGGATGGCCGCCCCGGGGAGAGCCGCGCGCGCTACCAGGTGCCCGTCGACGACGTGGCCGGTGACACCTGGACGCGGCCCGACTTCGACGACGCGGCCTGGGCCGAGGGGCCCCTCGGCATCGGCTACGAGGACAGCGGCGCCGACTACGCCCCCTACCTGGCCACCATCGTCCACCCCCAGCAGGTGAACCCGGCCGCCACCACGGTGCTGGTGCGGGCGCGCTTCCAGGTGGACGCCCCCCTCGAGCAGGGCCTCGTCCTGCGGATGCGCTACGACGACGGGTACGTGGCCTGGCTCAACGGCGTCGAGGTGGCGCGGCGCAACGTGCCGGCGGGCCCCCTGAGCTGGCGCAGCACCGCCGACATCCACGACGACGCGGCGGCCGTCCGGTTCGAAGATGTTGATCTGCAAGCCTTTTCCAATGCCCTTGTCATGGGGGAGAACGTCCTCGCCATTCGCCTGGTCAACACCGACCCCGGCTCCAGCGACCTGCTGGTGCTGCCCGAGATCGTCGACGGCGAAGTCGGGGGCGATGGCCCCCTGCCCCCGGCCCAGGCCCCCGCGCCCGACGTGGCCATCGCCGACGTGCAGGTGGCCGCCGATCCGCGGGAGAGCTTCGTGGTGCTGCAGAACCGGGAGGCGACGGCGGTGGATGTGAGCGGCTGGCGCCTCGTGGGCCGGGGCATCGAGCACACGCTGCGGGCGGGCACGGTGCTGCCCACGGGCGGCGCGCTCTACGTGGTCGGCAGCGTGCCGGGCTTCCGCGGGCGCGCCGAGGGCCCCGCCGGCGGGCAGGGCCTCTTCGTCCAGGGCGCCTGGCACGGCGAGCTGTCGGTGGTGGGCGAGCTGCGGCTGGAGCCGGCGGTGGGGGGAGCGCGATGAGGCGTCTCGGGTTCCTGGCCTGCCTGGCCGGCCTGCTGGCGGGGTGCGACGACGCGCCGACTTCCCGCGCGACCGACGCGACGGCGGCGGCGGATGGGGCCTCGGCGGACGCGGCCCGCGCCGACGCCGGCCCCGACGCGATGCGCCCTGATGGGACGGCCCCCGACGCAGCGGTCCCCCGCGACGCTCTGGCCCCCGACGCGGTGGCCCCCGACGCGGTGGCCCCCGACGCGGTGGCCCCCGACGCGGTGGCCCTCGACGCGGCCTCGCCCGACGCCGGCCCCGCCTGCGAGCCGACCGGCCCCGAGGCGTGCGGCGGCGGCGACGAGGACTGCGATGGCCGCGTCGACGAGGGCTTCCCGGTGGGCGCCGTGTGCACCGTCGGCGTCGGGGCCGCTGCGCGGCGGCGGGGGTCGTCGCCTGCGAGCGGCGACGACGCCGCCACCTGCCAGGGCCAGGCCAGCGCCCCGGCCCCGAGACGTGCGACGGGGTCGACGAGGACTGCGATGGCCGCGTCGACGAGGGCATCACCCCCATCGCCTGCTGCGACGGCCGGACGGGACGCTCGGCGTGGGCCCCTGCCTGGCCGGCATCCGCCGCTGCGTCGAGGCGGGTTCGGCCCCTGCCGGGCCGGGTGCTGCCCGCCGTCGAGATCTGCGACGCCCTCGATGACGACTGCGACGGCCGGCCCGACGAGGGCTGCCTGCGCTGCGGCGACGGCCGCGTCGACCCGGGGAGGCCTGCGACGACGGCAACCTGGTCGATGGCGACGGCTGCGCGGGCGACTGCACCCTGGAGGCCTCGTCGAGGGCCTGCTGCCCGGGGTCCAGCGCGACGTCCCGCTGGCTGCCATCACCCAGCGGGCTGGCGCCTCTGCCACACCAGCCCCTACAGCCAGCGGGCGCCCCCTCGACGAGGTGCTCACGGCCTGCGCAGGTGATCAGCTGCTCGTGGGCTGTCGCCGCACCAACACGGCCACCGTGCTCGCCGCCGCCGAGGGCCTCTTCGACGACGTGACGCGGGACGTGGGCGACGGCGCCGGCGCCACCCACACCCACAACGGCGTCGACTTCTACTTCTCGGCCAACGCCTCCTGGGGCTTCGCGCCGGGGGGCACCGGCGTCAACCGCACCACCTGCGACACCGCCGACGAGGCCTCCCCCGACCGGCTGTGCTGGCACACCAGCGCCGGCCAGCTCCGCGGCGGCTGGCGGTGCGGCGCCAACGTCCGCCTCAACGCCAGCGCCGCCTTCGAGCGCCTGGTGTTCACCCGCGACGAGGTGAGCCTGGGGCCCCTGCGCGGGTTCGGCCACCACGGCGCCTGCGACGACTTCAACGGCTGCGTGGACGCGGGCACCTGCGCCGAGGCGGCCTGCCAGCACGCGGGCCTCGGCCACGCGCTGCGGTGGCGGGAGGCGGGCTGCAACGACGTCCCCGGCCTCGACTGCGACCTCTTCTCGGCCCTGCCCGACGACCTCGACACCGACTGGCAGCCCCGTCTGCAACATCCCCGTGGCCTACGACGTGACGTGCGCCGGCGCCAGCCGCCCGGTCTGCGGCGATGGCCCGTCCACCCCGACGAGGGCTGCGACGACGGCAACCGCGTCGACGGCGACGGCTGCTCGGCGCGCTGCGAGCCGGAGGTCCCGCTGGAGGTCTTCGCCGGCCCCCGGGCCGACGTCTCGGTGGCCGAGCTCCAGGCGGGGGGCTTCGCCGTCTGCCACACCGAGACCTACGCCACGGTCCTCGACACCGACCGCTTGCAGCAGCGCTGCCCGGGGCAGACCCTCGTCCTCGGCTGCCGGCCCGTGGGCGAGCCCGCCCGCCTCACCGTCGCTGCCATGGGCGATCGGGCCGCCATCTTCACCCCCGTCCCCGCCGAGGCCGACGCCTTCCAGGTCCACAACGGGGGCCACTGGTACTACAGCCCGGCGTTCTCGCTCGGCTTCGCCCCCCTCGGCGCCGCCGTCGATCGGCAGCCCTGCGACGTCGGGGCCTCGGACGCCGCCCTGCGCCTCTGCTGGCACACCATCCAGGCAGGGGGCTGGCGGTGCGGCGCCACGACGGGCCTCAACGGCAGCCGCGACTGGGAGCGCGTCGTGCTCCAGCGCGTGGCGCGCTGACCTTCGATTTCTCCAACAAAATCCGGTCAGTCGAAGACGGCGATGACCGCCCCCTCCGAGGCGGAGGGCCAGCGGGGGACGGCCAGGGTGCGGTCGTTGAGGCGGACGGTGAGGCTCTGGCCGGCGTCCGCCTCCAAGGGCCGATCGATGCCCGAGAGGAACGGCAGCGCGGCGAACGCCGCGATGGGCCCGCCCGGCAGGCCGTCGGTGCCCAGGTCGTAGACGAACAGGGCGATCATCGTCGACTCGGCGGCCGCCAGCTCCGGGATGGCCAGCTCCTCCCCGTCCACCGTCAGCGAGTCCTCCCCCGCGATCACCGCCTCGCTGGCGCTGAAGACGACCAGCACCGTGCGGGTGTCATCGAAGGGGATCTGGCGCAGCAGCGCGCCGGCCAGCCCGGTGGTGGGCAGCGTGCGCAGGTAGAGCAGGCGATCCGACCGCGTGAAAGGCTCGCGGTAGTAGCGCACGGGCGGGGCCCCGGGACGGGCGGGCTGCAGCCGGAACTCGTAGTGCTGGCCGGGCTCGGCCTGGAACGGCCCGAACCGCCCGTCCGCCGCCACGGTGAACGTCGCCACCGGCTCCGGCTGCTGGCGCTGGCCGTCGGCCGCCGCGACGGGCCAGATCTCCACCCGGCCGCCCGCCTCGGGGGTGTTGTCGGCGAGCACGAGCCCCTTGCCGCGCACCTGGATGGGCGCCTCCGGCGGCGCGTCCACGACCACCGGCTCGCGGTCGTACAAGAAGCGGTACACCGCCGCGAACGCCGCGGGCGCGGTGGCCACGGCGTAGTGATCCAGCCCCGGCACCTGGGCGTTCTGCGCCCCCGGGATGTCCGCCCCGCGCACGATCAGGTCGCCGCGGGACCAGACGTTGAGCATGTCCACCGGGGCGTCGGCCGGCCCGGCCGGCGCGTCGTTGGGGGCGCTGCCCACATGGACGTAGCGGCGCACCTTCGCCGCCCGCGCCGGATCGGCCAGGAACGTGTAGCCCAGCCCCCCGCCCGCCGAATGTCCCATCAGATCAGCCTGTTCGACGCCATGGCGAGGCCGCGCACCACGTCGATGAAGGCCAACGGCTCCGCGTCGTGATCGGTGGGCGATCGAGCTCGCCAGTCAACGCGCGTGGTAACGTCAGCGCACCGTCAGCGTTGTACCTGAAAGCGCGCCGAAGTGGGGCGCCCCGGGTGTGCCGGCGGCCAGCGAAGCGATGGCCATCCTGGCGGCGTGAGTCATCGCAGCCGTCAGCGGCGGCAGCTCTCCGGCGTCGGAAGGCGGCATCGACGGGCTTCCGCGTCGGCGGAAGCTCGGGTCGCCAACGCCGGCGTCTGGCGCGCATCGACGTGCGCCGCATCCGGAAGTGCATCCGCGGCGGGGGGCCCGTCCGCCGGCCGCGTCGCCCGCCAGCATGTCGGGAGGCGCCGCCCACCCACCCCCGTCGTCGCACCCACCGAAAATACTAACATAGCGACCCGCCCCCGCCATCCACCCTCGCCTCACCGCAGGCCTCCTTCGCCGTCCTCCACCGCGACCAAGGAGCATCACTGAACCCCGCCAGTCGCGCCCCACCAGCCACAAATCGCCCCCCGCGTTGACGCGGGTATTGATGGTGAACATCCCCCTGCCATGCATGTCCTCCTCCTCGCCCTGAACTACTACCCCGACAAGCTGGGCAACGCGCCGCTGATGACGGGCCTCGCCGGGGCATATCGCCTCGACACCAGGAGTCACCGTCGTCTGCGTTCCACGCACCACGAGACCGGCGGGTCGATCCGGCCTGGCGCGGCGCTGGCTGGAACAAATTGGCGTCCGCATCCTGCGCACCTGGATCCACGCCCCGCCCGGCGGGCCAGCCAGATCTCGGGCTACCTGTCGTTCACTGTCGGCCCTCGCCGCCGCCGCGACGATGATGCGCAGAGGGTGGACGTCTCATCTTCCACCCTCGCCCCCGCTCACCCTGGGCGTCGTAGACGACGCGCTCGCCCGCCTCAAGCGGGTGCCCTTCGTCTACAACCTCAGGACCTCTTCCCCCGAGGCCGCCGTCCGCCTGGGCGTCCTGACGAATCACCAAGCGATTCAGGGTTTTGAAGCTCGAAGCCTGGGTCTACCGCCAGCGCCCACCTGTCGGTCATCAGCGACGGCTTCCCGGGATCACCTCCTCGCGCAGGAGCGTCGAGCCGACAAGATCAGCGTCATCACAGCTGCACCGGCCTCCGACTTCATCCTGCCCCGGCCACGGCCGGCAACCGCCGGCGGGCGCGGGGCTGGGAGGACGCGGCCGTCATCAGTTCAGCGGCCGGATGGGCTTCAGCCAGGAGCATGGAGACAGTCCTCGAGGCCTGGCATAGCTCGCGGTACGACGCGCAGCTGATGATGGTGGGCGACGACAGGACCAGCAGGTCGCCGAGGCCCTGGCCGGGGATGCGCGGGCGGCCGTGCTGCCGACCCCGGGAGCGCGAGGATCTGCCCGAGCTGCACAGCCCGCCGCCGACGTGGGGCTCGCCCCTGCGGCGCGGCATGGCGGGCACCGGCGTGCCCAGCAAGATGTTCGGCATCATGGCAGCCGGCCGGCCGGTGGTGACAGGGGTCGACGCGGGCAGCGACATACGGGCGCTCGTCAAGGCCGCCGGCGCGCGGCATCGTCGTGCCCCCCAGCAGGACGAAAGCTGGCGCCCTGCGCCAGCTCTACCGCGATCTTGAGCAGGCCCGCCGCATGGGCTCGACGCCCGCCGCTACGTGGTGGCACCTGCAAGCCAGGCCGCCGTGGTGGACCAGTACGCCGCCATGCTCGAGCAGGTCATCGCGGACTACCGGGGAGCCTGAGCATGTGCGGCCTCGTGGGCTACGTCGGTCAGACGGCGCCGGTCACGCCCGAGCGCCTCGCCACCATGCGCGACACGCTGGTGCACCGCGGCCCCGATGACGCGGGCCTGCATGTGGCGGTCGAGAGCGGGGTCGCGATCGGCCTGGGCCATCGGCGCCTCTCGGTGGTCGACACCCGGACGGTGGGTCGCCAGCCCATGGCCCGCGACGACCTGCACATCGTCTTCAACGGCGAGATCTACAACTTCCGCGAGCTGCGAGCCGACCTGGAGGCCGAGGGCTTCGTCTTCCAGACCCGCACCGACACCGAGGTCCTGCTGGCGCTCTACCAGGCCCGCGGCCTCGACATGCTCGGCCTGCTCAACGGCATGTTCGCCTTCGCCCTGTGGGATCCCCGGCGGCGGCGCATGCTCCTCGCCCGCGACCGCCTGGGCATCAAGCCCCTGCTGGTGGCCGAGGTGGGCGGCGCGCTCCTCTTTTCCAGTGAGATCCGGGCTTTGCTGGCCTCGGGCGTCGTCGACGACGGCATCGACCTCCAGGCCCACCACGACTACCTGGGCCTGTGCTACGTGCCCGGGCCGCGCACCATCGTGCGGGGGGTCAAGAAGCTGCCGCCGGCCCACGCCCTGGTCTGGGAGGACGGCCGCGTCCGGCAGTGGCGCTACTGGGAGCAGGTCTTCCACAGCGCCCGGCCCGAGCCGCCGCGCCCGCTCTCCCTGGCCTCGGCGGCCGACGAGGTCTGGGGCGGGCTGCGGGCGGCGGTGAAGCGGCGGCTCGTGGCGGATGTGCCCCTCGGCATGTTCCTCAGCGGGGGCATCGACTCCAGCGCGGTGCTCGCCGCCATGGCCGAGGTGCACGACGGGCCGGTGAAGGCCTTCACCATCCGGTTCGAGGAGGCCGGCTTCGACGAGTCCGTCCAGGCCGCCGAGGTGGCCCGGGCCTTCGGCGCCGAGCACCTCATCGAGACGGTGCGCCCCGATCCCGACACGTTCCTGGGCCCCCTCACCGAGGCCATGGACGAGCCCTTCGCCGACAGCAGCGCCATCCCCGTCTGGTACCTCAGCCGCCTGACGCGCCAGCACGTCACCGTGGCCCTGGGCGGCGACGGGGGCGACGAGCTCTTCGCCGGCTACCGCACCCACTTCGCCTGGCAGGTCCGGGAGCTGTACCGCCGGCTGCCCGCGCCCGTGCGCCAGCGGCTCATCCCGGCGCTGGTCGACCGCCTGCCCGTGCGCCACGGGAAGGTGAGCTTCGACCTGAAGGCCCGCCAGTTCGTGGCCGCCGCCGATCGCGCCCCGGCCGCCGCCCACTACGGCTACAAGGAGTTCCTGAGCGAGGACCTGCGCCACGGCCTGCTGACGCGCCCCGCCGATCTGGAGCCCACCGTCCGCCTCTTCGAGGCGGCCTTCGCCGAGCAGCCCTTCCGCCACGGCCTCGACGCCGTGCTCCACAGCGACTTCGGCATCTACCTGCCCGACGACATCCTCGCCAAGGTGGATCGCATGACCATGCGCTTCGCCCTGGAGGCGCGGGTCCCGCTCCTCGACCACACCCTCGTAGAGCTCGCGGCCGCCCTGCCCGCCCGCTACAAGCTGCGAGGCCTCTCGACCAAGGCCGTCCTGCGCCGCGCCCTCGCGGGCCGGGTGCCCGCCTCCGTCCTCAAGAAGCGCAAGGCGGGCTTCAACGTGCCCATGGCCGCCTGGCTCGCCGGCCCCCTCAACGCGTTGTTGCGAGACATGCTCGCCCCCGCGCGGGTCCAACGCATCGGGCTCTGGCGCCCGGAGGCGGTGATGCAGCTGATCAGCGAGCACGAGCAGCGACGACGCGACCACAGCCGGCCGCTCTGGGCGCTCCTCTGCTTCTGCCTGTTCAACGAGCGGTTCCGGGGGGGGCGCCCCGCGTGATGGCCCTGCGACGCCATGCCCGGGCGTGGTTCGGGCTGCACATGCCCCGCGCCCGCGTCGCCCGGCATGTCTTCCCCACCGACATCGAGCTGCCCGCCCGGCCCGTCTACGAGGTCATCACCCGCAGCTACAACCTGCTGGCGGCGCTCATCGGGCTCGTCCTGCTCAGCCCGGTCATGATCGTGATCGCCCTCGCCGTGAAGCTCACCTCGCCGGGCCCGGCCCTCTACCGGGGCGCCCGGGTCGGCCGCGGCGAAAAGCCCTTTGATATCTTCAAGTTTCGCACGATGGCCGTCGGCTCGGAGCAGCGCATCGGCAAGCGGCTGGTGCGGCAGGACGAGAACCACTACACCCCCATCGGGCGCTTCCTGCGCAAGTACCGGCTCGATGAGCTGGCCCAGCTGCTCAACGTGCTGCGGGGCGACATGAACCTCGTGGGCCCCCGGCCCATGCGCCCCGTCTTCCTGGCCGAGCACAAGGCCGGCATCCCCGGCTACAGCCGCCGCTTCCTCGTCCGCCCCGGGATCACCGGCCAGGCCCAGGTCCGCGGCGGCTACTACACCCGGCCGCGCCACAAGCTGTTCTACGACCTGCTCTACATCCGGCATCGGTCGGTGCTGCTCGACCTCAAGCTCGTGATCCTGACGTTCGTCCGCGTGATGACGCGCATCTTCACCACCGCCGTGGTGCTGGCGTGGCTGCTCCTCGTCGCCCTCGTCCTGCCGGCGAGCTGGCGCGACGCCTTCGCCATCGATGTGGGCGGCAACGCCATCAACCTCATCTACCTGGTGCCCACCCTCTTCGTGATCGCGAAGGTCATGCGCCAGGAGGCCACGGGCCGCATCTACGCCCTCAAGACCCCGGTCGATCACGCCCTGCTCGGCTTCATCCTGGTGACGGCCCTCATCATCCCGCTCAGCCGCTTCCCCCTGGCGGCGACGCGGGGGCTGGTCTGGTACGTCTGCAACGGCGTGGTCGTCTTCTACCTCATCCTCAACGGCCGCCTCGTGACCCACCGCCGCAGCAGCTTCATCGCCACGCTGGTGGGCATCGTCACGCTCATGAGCCTCGGCGCCATCGGCGAGCTGCTGCTGGCGATGCACGACGGCGCGCCGTTCACCCGCGCGGCCGGCTCTCTCGGCAGCCCCCTGCTGCTGGCCCCCGTCGTGGTGGTCACGCTGCCGCTGGCCATCGGACGCATCCAGCAGTCCACGTCGGTGCCCTGGCGCCTCTTCTACGGCCTGTCGGCCCTGGTGCTGCTGACGGCGGCCGCCCTCACCCTGAGCCGCTCCGGCATCCTGGCCATGGCGCTGGCGCTGGCCGTCTTCTTCTGGCCCGCCAGCCGGCGCCGCGCGGTGGTGGCCGTCCTGGCTGCTGGCGCGATCATCGCGGGGCTCGGCCTCGCGGGCGACGAGCGCATGTCGCCCAGCCGCGCGGTCACCGATCTGCAGGCCATGGCCGCCCGCCAGACCGACCGCCTCGCGCTGCTGACCCCGAGCCGCATGCTGGTGGGGGTGGGGGCGCGGGCCATGCCCAACCACCTCATCGGATCGGGCCGGGATCTCGGCCGCCAGCTCGAGAACACGCCCGCCATGGAGAACGCCTGGCTCACGCTCTTCGTGGACCAGGGGCCCCTGGGCCTGCTCTTCTTCGCTGCCTTCCTGGGCGGCGCCTTCGTCTTCATGCTGAAGTCGACGCGGCTCATCGACGACGTCGTGGCGGCGAGCGACCTGCGCGCCGTGGCGGCCGGCATCGCGGGCTTCGCCGTGCTGATGTGCTTCAGCGACGCCCTCTACTCATTCCCGGTGATGCTCGTGTTCTGGTCCATGCTCGGCCTGGGCGTCGGCACGGCCCTCACCCACCGCCCCGGACCGCGGGCGGTGTACCGCATCGTCCACTTCCGCCACCACCTCTGACCGTCTCGGGGGGCCGGGTCAGCTCACCTCGGAGGGCTGGTCCTCGGCGTAGGCGGCGTTCTGGCGGTAGTAGCGGTAGTAGTACTGGCCGTACCCGCGGCGGGTCACGTCGATGCTGTTGAGCAGCGCCCCCAGGATGTGGACGTTCACGTCGCTCAGGAGCCGCCGCGCCTTGCGCAGCATCTCGCGGGTGGTCTGACCAGCGCGGACCACCAGCAGCGCCCCATCGAGCTGCATGCCCAGCACCTGGGCGTCGGTCACCGCCACCACGGGGGGCGAGTCGAAGATGACCCGGTCGTAGCTGTCCTTCAGGCGCTCCAGCGTGCGGCGAAACCCCTTGGTCTGCAGCAATTCCGCAGGGTTGGGAGGCAGCGGCCCGCTGCACATCACGTCCATGCCCTCGACGCCGCTCGGCTGCACCATGTCCGCCACGTTCACCGAAGCGTCCAGGATCAGGTTGGTCAGCCCGCGATCGTTGGTCATGTCGAAGATGCGGTGCAGGCGCGGGCGGCGCAGATCCGAGTCCACCAGCAGCACCCGGCTGCCGGCGTAGGCCATCGTCGCCCCGATGTTCACGCAGGTGCTCGTCTTGCCCTCGCGGGGCCCGGCGCTGGTCACCAGCATCGTGCGCAGCTCGCGCTCCGGGGCCATGAACAGCAGGTTCGTCCGCACCGTGCGCACGCACTCCGCGGCGGTGCTGGTCGGGTTCTCCAGGATGTAGCGATCGGTGTTCTTGATGCTGGCCGCGGCCCGCGGGATGACCCCGAGGAACGTCAGCCCGAAGTCGCGCTCGAGCTGCTCCTGGCTCTTCACCGTGCTGTCGAGCTGCTCCACCAGGAAGGCCAGGCCGAAGCCGCCCACCAGCGAGATCAGCAGCGCCACCGCCAGGTTGAGCATGAGCCGCGGGCTGACGGGCACGGAGGGCGTCAGCGCCTTGTCGATGATGCGGACGTTGTTGGCGCGGGAGTCGGCCTGCAGCTCGGCCTCCTTGAGCCGCAGCTCCACCTGGGCCAGCAGCTCCTTCTTGGAGTCCACCGCCGTCGAGAGCTCCTGGTAGCGGCGCTCCTTGGTGTGCATGGCCCGGGCGTCCTGCTCCAGGCTCTCCACCTCGCTGGCGAGGCGCTGCTCGGCGCGGGCCGCCACATCCAGCTTGCGCTGGAGCGACTGCTTGATGCCCGCCACCTCCACCGTCAGGGCCTCCTGGACCCGCTTGATCTTGCGGTTGGCGGTCAGCACGTCGGGGTGCTTGTCGAGGTACTTCTTGAGCAGCTCGTCGCGCTCGTTCTCGAGGCCCACGAGCTGGGCCTTGAGCTGCTGGATGAGGCCGTTGTCCAGCACGGCGTCGACGCTGCTCTGCGCCTCGGCCGCCGACAGGCGCTTGACGAGCTGCATCTGCTCGCGCAGCGCCGCCGTCGCCTGGCGCGCCTCCCGCAGCCGCTTGCGGGCATCCTGCAGCTCCTGCCCCAGCAGGTTCTGGCTGTCAGCCAGCGAGGCCCCCAGGATGTCGGCCTCCTGCTTGTAGGCCAGCAGCGCCTCGTTGGCGGCCAGGGCATCGGCCCGAAGCTGCTGGGCCTGCTTCTTGAGCCACTCCACGGCCTCGCTGGCCGCCGAGACCTTGCGATCCACGTTCTGCTGCTTGTAGGCCTCGGCCACCTCGTCCGCCAGCAGCCGGGCCCGGGCGGGATCCTGGTCCCGCACCTTGATGAAGACCACCTGGCTCTCCGCCACCGGCTCCACCTTCACCCGGCCGGCCAGGAGCGTCGGTGCGTCCGCCTTCTCCAGGGCGTGCGCCCGCTCCTGCGGATCCTCGATGTCCGCGATGCCGAGGAAGGCCAGATCGCGATCGAGCCCGAGCTTCTCCACCACCTTCTCCGCCACCATGCGGCTGCGGATGATGCGGTACTGAGTCTCGTAGAACTCCTTGGTATTCCAGGTGTTTCCCAGACCGAGGCTCACCACCTCGCTGCCGCCCTGGGGCAGGTAGCGCGGCGCCGCCAGGTCGATGACGATCTGGGTCGACGCCTCGTAGATGACCGTCTGGCGGCGGGTGAAGACGAAGGTCGAGGCGATGATCAGGCCCGCGAAGGTCATGACCAGCCACTTGTGCTTCCACAGGATGAAGAGCCAGGCCGTGACCACGGCCCCACCCCGATCCTTCGTCTCGTCCATCAGAGCTTCACCACCTTGGCGCTCTCGTCCCCGAGGGCGCGGGTCAGGGTGCGGGTGTCGACGATGCGGCGGGCGTGCTGGACCACCTGGGCGGGATCCAGGTAGCTGTGATCGGTCACGATGACGACGCAGTCGTACTCGGCCATCCCGGCGTAGTCGAGGGGCACCGACTGGAGGTGCAGGCCCTCCTCCCCGTGGTGGCCCAGCCAGAAGTCCGGCACGAAGTCATCGTGATACTCGACGCGGCCGCCCCGGGCGATGAGGCCCGTGATGACCGGCGCCGCCGGCGACTCGCGCCAGTCGGTGATGTCGCGCTTGTACGCCACGCCCAGCACCAGGATGCGCGACCCGCGGATGGGCCGCTCGTCCTCGTTGAGCGCGAAGCCGACCCGATCCACCACATAGTCGGGCATGTGGGAGTTGATGTCGTCGGCCAGCTCGATGAAGCGCGTCCGGTAGTTCAGCGTGCGCAGCTTCCAGCTCAGGTAGTGCGGATCGATGGGGATGCAGTGCCCGCCCAGGCCGGGGCCCGGGTAGAACGGCATGAAGCCGAACGGCTTGGTGGCCGCCGCCTCGATGATCTCCCACACATCCAGGCCCAGCTTGTTGGCGATGATCGCCACCTCGTTGACCAGGCCGATGTTCACCGCGCGGAAGGTGTTCTCCAGCAGCTTGACCATCTCGGCCGCGGTGGGGCTCTTCACCGCCACCACCCGATCCACGATGGCGCCGTACAGCGCGGCCGCGGCCTCGGTGCAAGCCGGGGTCATCCCGCCGATGATCTTGGGGGTGTTCTTCACATGGAACTTCGGGTTGCCCGGATCGATGCGCTCGGGGCTGAAGGCGAGGTGCACATCCTCCCCCACCACCAGGCCCGTCGCCTCCAGCTCCGGCGCCACCACCTCGACGGTCGTGCCGGGGTAGGTCGTGCTCTCCAGCACCACCACCTGGCCGGCCCGCAGGAACTGCCGGATCTGGCGCGTCGCCTCGACGATGTAGGTCAGGTCGGGATCGCGGGTCTTGCGCAGGGGGGTGGGCACGCAGACGCTGACGGCGTCGCAGCTCGAGAGCTCCGAGAAGTCGGCCGTCGCCCGGAACTTCCCAGCCTGGACGAGGGCGGCGACCTCGGAGGCCGGCACGTCGAGGATGTAGGACTCCCCCCGGTTGAGGGCGTCGATCTTGCGCGTGTCCACCTCGAAGCCGACCACGTCGTAGCCGGCCTCGCCGAACGCCGTCGCCAGGGGCAGGCCCACATAGCCCAGCCCGACCACCCCGACCCGCGCCTTGCGGCTGTTCAATCGATTGAGAAGCTCGCTCATCATCCGCCTCGTCGCGCCCGCGGGCGCGTGCCGTCCATCATCCGCCAGCGCGGACGGACAGTCGACTTTGCAAAGACCCCGCCACAGAGGCGGCAGTCTCACCTCGCGTCTCGATTCGTGGTCGGCGTCCCCGGTTGTGACCACCAGCCCCAGCGCCCATCATGGGGCGGTGGACACCGGCGCCCTCACCTCGCTGCTGCGCTGCTGGCTCGAAGGCCAGCCACCGCCGCCCGCGTCGGACGAGACCGCGCTCCTGACGGCGGCACGCCACCACCGTCTGGCGGGGACGCTCTACCACATCGGCACGCCGCTCCGCGAATCGAACGCGACACAGGCGCGCGCCGCGTGGGCGGACAACCTTGGAGCACACCTGCTCCGGGTGGAGACCCTGCACCGCATCTGGCCGACCCGAGCCCCACCGCCGCTCGTCTTCAAGGGCGCCGACGTCGCCGAGAACCTGCTCGACGACCCCGGCGCGCGCCAGGCCCGCGACCTGGACCTGCTGGTCCCGCCGGCGGCCTGGCCCGAGCTGGCCCGGCACCTCGGCCGCGCCGCCGATGCGGTCGAGCACCCGCGCCACGCCCACCTCGCCGGCGATCCCCCCCTCGCCGTCGGGCTGCGGTTCGGCCCCGTCCTCATCGAGCTCCACGCCCACCCCTGGCCCCCGCACCGTGGGGGCCCTGATGGATGGTTCTTCAGCGCGCGTGGACGCCCCGGTCGGCTCGGTGACACCGACGTCATCTACCCTCGGCCGGAGGACCGCCTACTGCTCTGGCTGGGGAACCAGGCCAAGGGCGCCTTCACCACCGACCTGGCTGACTGGCTCGATCTTGCTTTGATCTTGAAGACTTGTGGCCCAGGCCCCGCCACGCTCGCCGCCCGGACCGGCCTCGAGCGGCCCTGGCAGGTCGCGCGGCGGCGGCTGGGCCGGGTGGGGCTGGCCAGCCCGCTCCCTGGCGGCCCCGCCGCCCGGGCCATCGACGCCCTGCTCCCGGATCCCACGGCCGCCCGCTCGGAGCCGCGCGCAGCCCATCTCATCAAGGCACTGCTCGCCCCGGCCGAAGCCTGGCCGGGCCTGGCGATGCGGCTGGCAGTGGCAAGGCGCGGCGGCCCGTGACCGGCAGCGCCGCGACCTGCCAGCAGGCTGCTACAGCCAGGACTCCGGGACGAAGACGATGTCCCCCGGCTCCAGGACCACGTTGGGAGCCCGGCCCAGCCCGATCTGCTCGAAGGGCACCACGAACTTGCGCTCCTGGCCCTCCACGGTGCGTGTCAGCACGATGCCGTTCTTCTCGGCCAGCGGCGTGAGGCCACCCGCCAGCGTCACCGCCTGCACGATGGTCATCTCGTCCTCGAAGGGGAAGGTGCCCGGCTTGGCCACCATGCCCAGGACGAAGATCTTCTTGGAGTTGAACTCCTTCACCAGCACGCTGACCTGGGGATCGCGCAAGAAGCCGTCGCGGAGCTTGCCGACCAGCACCTCCGACAGCTGCCCGGGGCTCATGCCCTCGGCGTTGACCTCGCCCACGAGGGGGAAGCGGAAGGTCCCGTCGGACGAGAGCCGGTAGAGACCGGACAGCTCCTTCTCCTGGTACACCCGGATCTCGACCACATCGCCGGGACCGAGGGCTGCGCCGGCCTGAACCTTGGCCAGATCGGGCACGGGCGGCAGCGACCCTGGCCCCACGCGCGGCCCGCAGCCGGCCAGCAGCGCGACGACCAGCACCACCAGCCACCCCGTCATCGGCCCTGCCATCGGCATTGTCACCCGATCTCCCCGGTAGCACAGAGCGGGTGCCGCGCGGCCCGAAGAGTCGTCGGGTGCCGCGCCGGCTCGCTCTCCCATGACCCGTCAGTACTCGGCGGACAGCTTGAGCAGCACGAGCTGGCGGGAGTAGTCCGCGTGGTCTTGCAGCAGCGGATCAGCCTCGCCGGGCGGCGAGCGATAGTCGGTGGTGTTGTTCTCCAGCTGCCACTCCAGGCCGGCCGAGAGCCACTCGCGGACGTTGTAGCGCCCGTGGGCCTGCGCTCGCAGCACCGGATCCGTGCGGCCCAGGCCACCGGGCGCGCCGTTGGGATCGTACTTGATGTAGTCGTACCCGACGCGTCCGCCCACCTCGAACCGGCCCAGGAAGTGAAGCTCCAGCCGGGCGAAGACCTCATCGAGGCGGTAGAAGTTGGAGAAGCTGCTGTCATCGGCGTCGTGCCGGTAGCCCACGCCCACGCTCAGCGTCGGCTCGACCACGTAGTTGACCTCCAGCCGGCCGACCACCCCGTTGAAGGAGTTGCCCACCACGTTGAAGGTGTTGAGGTAGCCCGCCAGCGCCACCACCGAGATCCGCTGGGTCAGCAACCCCGCAGCCCGGCCTCCAGGCGGAAGGGCCGCGAGTCGCGATCCGCCGACAGCACCGTCCCGCCTCCGGCGGTCAGGCGCTCCTGGGGCCGGGCGTAGTCGATGACGCCGTACTGCATGTCGACGACGAACGAGGTCTTGGGGAGCCAGCGCCACAGCGTCAGCAGGCGCATCTCGTGGGCGTTCTTCTCGGCCCGGCCCGAGCCGGCCTCGGTCTCGGCGAGGAAGTCGACGACCCGGTAGCGATAGCCCAGGCGAAGCTCCAGCGCCCGGCCACCCGGGCGGAACCGGAGGTCGGCGCCGGCCGCGTTGTCCAGCTTCTCGAAGCCAACCGCCGTGGTCTCGAACGACGGCCGCTCCGAGTAGCGTAGGTTCTCGTGCAGCTCGAGCGTCACCGCCGACCGGGGCAGCAAGGCGATCATCGCCTGGCCACTCGCGGAAGCGAGCCCGTTGCGCGCCTCCACCACGCGATCGTCGATCCGACCATCGGGATCGTCCAGGCTCGTCAGGTGGCGGTAGACGAACTTGCCGCCCAGGCTGAAGCCGATGTTGGTGGCATTGCGGTTCTCGAGCGTCAGCCCCCCGCCCACCTGCAGCACCGTCGCCGCGTTCGGAGGCGCCCGCCCCTCGGTGGTGGAGTCATAGAAGACGTTGTTGTCGTAGCCCCCCTCGAGCGAGACGCTCGGGTGGATCTCGACGGATCCTGCGCGCACGCCCGGGCCGCGCTCCTGCGCGACGCCCGTGGCCGGAAGCAGCAGTCCAGCGAGCACGCCGACCAGCAGGCGGCGGACATTGACCAGGCGGATCACGAGAAGGCGCCCCCTATTCGCTGCCGGAGACCGGCTCGGGGCGCTCGGTGGCCACGGGCGGGAAGATGGGGTCAACAGGCTCCTCGGTGGGATCGTCGGTGCGGATGTTCGGATCGATGTAGGTCTCCAGCAAGGTCTCGCCGGTATACTGGCTCGCCTCGCCCACGCACCCCTCGACCTCGACCCGGAAGTTCTCCACCCGGACCCCGGCGATGGAGATCTTGGTGAACTCGTGGTTCACCAGCTCCTCGTCCTCCTGGCGCGCCGCCTCGCGGAGATTGGCCTGGGCCTCCTCGGAGATCTTGAGGAGCCCCTTGATGGCCGACAGCTTGTCGTTGACGCAGTTGACCTGGAGGATGTCCTTGCGCTCCCGGGCACTCTTCAAGCGATCCAGGGCGCCCTTCAGCGTCCCCTTCATCTTGTCGATCTCCTGGCCCGAGCGCTCGATCTTGGCGGGGGTCGGCAGGCGCTCGGCGGCACGGTAGGTCGGCTCCTGCGCGCCGGCGACGCCGACCACTACCAGGGCCCCAAGACCAGCTACCAGCCGTCGCATCCAGACTCTCCTTGGCCGGCCCCCAACGAGCCGCTTCTCATGGACCCCGATGGGCCCGCCTGGCACTCAGAGAAATGCCAGGACGCGTGATTATGTCGCGAGGTGCCCCAGAGAATCCAGCGGGTAAGAGGAAAGTGCTGTTCGCGTCAGCTCGAGGGCGCGAAAACGAAGGGGAATGCGACCGTCACCGAGCCACCGTCGGGCTTGTCGAAGCGGAAGCGCTGAATCGCATTGGCGATGCACTTGCCGACCAGCGGGTCCGAGAGGGTGTCCTCCACGACCCGGACCGACGAGACGCGGCCGCTCTGCTCGATGGTGAACTGGACGCGGACCTTGCCGGCCAGCTTGCTGTTGTGGCGCAGCTGCTTCTCGTAGCAGCTCTTGATCGCGCTCTTGCGGCGGCCGACGACCTGGGCAATGGAGGCCGAGGAGAGCACGCCCGTCCCCACCACGTCATCGTCGCGCAGGCGCTTGAGCTCCACCGAGCCCTTCACCGCGACTTCCTTCTTGGCACCGGTGGCCACGGGGCCGCCGTCCTTCGCTACGAGGGCGTCGTTGTCGATGCCGGCCACCCGCCCGTACCCGACAGGCCCGCCATCCGCCGATCGCGGACCTGGCTGTCGGAGTCGGCGACCTGGAGGCCGCTGGCCCCGTCAAAGGCCTCGGCCATCTTGAGGTCGATGGCGCCGCTCTTCAGGGTGTCGACGATGCTCCTCGCCATCGCCACCGTTGGTGCCGATGAACTTGAGGATCGTGTTGTTGCGAACCCGGGCCACGCGGGCCTTCTCGACCTTCTTGGCGACCTCTTCCGGGCTGCGCTCGACGTTGCGCTTCGGCTCGACCTTCTCGACCGCCTCGTCCGGCTTCTCGGGGTCCTTCTCCTCGTCCTTCGCCTCGTCCGTGACCTGCTCCTTCTTCACCTCGGGCGGCTTGACGTCCGCCTCGAGCATCCGCACGAAGCGGTCGGGCAGCGCGTCGATGCCCCGGGGAGGCTCGGGATAGTCACGGGTGACGATGAAGGCGATGGAGAAGACCTGGACCACGAAGCTGGCGAGCACCGTGGTGACGAAGGGCCAGTCCAGCGAGCGGACCAGCCCGCCCCGCACGGCGGCCGGCAGCTGCAGCCGAGAGGGCGGCGGCGGCGCCGTCACGAACTGGAAGAGGAACGTGACGTCCCCGACCACGACGCGCCCGCGGTGACCCTCGTTGAGGGGCATCGCCAGCTCGCCGTCGCCGGCCCCCGAGGGACGAGCGAGACCCTTCGTGCGCAGCGCCTCGAAGTCGAGGGGCTGGTCGTCGACGGCGACCTTGCCCGACATGCCGGGTCGGATGTTGAGCTGGTAGGTCCCGCCCTTGACCTCGAAGAGGGTGAACTGGCGCGGGAGAGAGGTCGACGGCACCGCGAAGGTGTTGCCAGACCCCTGGCCGATGGTCACGGAGTGGCGCTTGCGTAGCAGGCGCTCCTCGATGAACTCGTTGTTCTGGATGATCCCCACCCGGAGGATCTTCTGGGTCCCGGCCTGGGCCATGCGGAGCGTCCTTTCGCGAGGTCTCCCTGCGGCGCTGCCCTCCTCCTCGGCCATCGAGGAGGCGTTGAACGCTACGACACGCTCCAGGGCTTCCAGGTTCACACGAGTAGTCGCCTTGTTAGCCTAGCGAGCCTGCCGGCGCGTTTCAACGTTCTGTTCGGGAAGGGGATCTACCGGGATTTCATCCGGTCCGGGCAGGCCAGAGGCCTGGGTCGGCCATCCCCTGCCGTCCACGCCAGGCGCCGCAGACGCGGCGTCCCGACGCGAACCCGTCAACCGCCGCGCTGGGCGCCCTTGACGACGGCGAACTTGAACTTCTGGAACTCGGCCTGACCGGCCGTGTAGAGAACCTCGGTCACGAGCCGGTAGGGGGTCTCCTCGTGAGCGATCACGGTGAGCACACCCTCGAACTTCGAGCCGATGCGCATGGCGATGTCCTGCTGGGTCTGGGCAGCCTCGGTCAGGGCGTCGAACAGCGGCTGGATCTGGAGGCTCGCCTCGTCACCACCCTTGAACGCCTTGTCGACCGTGCCATCCTTGACCGCCACCACGACCTTGTCGTTGACGAGGATGCCCTTGGCGGTCACGGTCACGGCCGCGCTCGCCTTGGGGTTGATGTCCGTCGTCGACGCCGGGAGCTTCAGATCCTCGCTCGTGTCGATCCGCAGGGGGTCGACCGAGTAGTTCATCAGCAGGAACACCAGGATGATCGTCATGGCGTCCATCAGCGAGTTGATGGTCACCGTGGCTTCGGCGTCGGGGAGGCGGCGCGCCTTCCGCTCGGCCTTCTGGGCCTTGTGCTGGCGCTCGAGCCAGTCGTGGATGACTTCTTCGCGGGACTTCCGGGTATCGTCGCTCATCTGCAAGCCCCCCTTACTGCGCGACCGCGAAGACGACGTCGGGCCACAGGAGCACGACCGTGTTGTTCTCGTACTTCTGGCCCGCGCTCTTGAACGCGTCCAGGTCGTTGTACGAGTCCGCCTCGAGCTGCACCCGGAGCGAGTCCATCACGGCGATGAGGTGCTTGAACGGGATGTTCGCCTCGGCCGTGAGGTTGACGATGGACTCCTCGGGGAACTTGGCCTTGATGGCCGTCATCTTGTTGTACAGCTCCACGTAGTCGTAGGCGTCGCCCTTCTTGGGAAGGAACGGGCCCGCGGCGGGGGCTGCTGCCGGATCCGCACCATCAGCAGGGGCCGCGGCCGCGAGGCCGAGGACCTGGTTGAGGTCGGCGCCGGTGGCCGAGAGCCGGAACCCGTCGGCGCCCACGGCGACCGTCAGGTTCAGAGGCTTCTCGGCGTCGTCTTCCGGAGGGGCGGCACCCTGGCCGAACTTCGGCGCGTTGACGTTCACCACGCCGACCTTCACCAGAGCCGTCCCGAGGAGCACCATGGGGATGAGGCACACGACGAGGTTCATGATCGGGACCAGGTTGAGGTCCTCGATCTTGTCGTCGATGCCTTTCTTCTTCTTGCGGGCCATCTCCGACCTCTCCAAAGGCGCCCGCCCTCGATGGGCGGGCCGTGACGACTCAGACAACCGGATTGACTAGCGGTTCTCGCCAGCGCTGCCGTGGAGCCGGGAGATGAGGAGGTTCTCGAGCTTGACCGAGTACTGATCGATCTCGTCGATGATCTTCTTCGTGACCGAGGCCAGGAAGACCTGGGCGCCCAGGCAGGGGATGGCGACGATGAGGCCGAACGCGGTGGTGTTCATCGCGATCGAGATACCGTTCGCCAGCATGGCCTGCCGCTTGTCCGGCGGAATGGCCGGATCCGAGAGAGCCTCGAACGCCTGGATCAGACCGAGGATGGTACCGAGCAGCCCGAGCAGGGTGGCGATGTTCGCGACCTGCTGGAGGACCGTGGTCCGCTTCGTCACCATGGGGACGACCTCGAGCGTGGCCTCCTCAACGGCGTTCTGGATCTCGTCGGGGCCCTTGTTGGCGCGGGTCAGGCCGGCCTTGATCACCTTGGGCAGCGCCGCCGAGGGGGCCGCGTTGCAGAGCTTGATCGCACGGTCGATGTTGTTGGCCATGACCAGCTTCTGGATCTGGGCCATGAACGCCGACGCGTTGATGTTGTACTTGAAGTACAAGAAGATGAATCGCTCGATGATCACCCCGAGGCCGATGATGCTCATGGCAAGGATGGGGTGCATCCATGCACCACCATCGGAGTAGAACTTCGCAACCTCGTCCATCCGACGTTTCCTCCTGAGGGTGATGATTGACGATCCCGATCGTCGTCAGCCGCCCCGAAAATGGCTCTACCCGTTGCGCTGGGAACCTACCCGGCGCCCGGGGTCAATGTTGTGGCCTTGTTGGCTGAGAACGTACACCAATCCTGAGAACTTGGGGAGGTCAGCCGGACCCCCCGTTTTGGCCCGCTTGCTATATCACCGTCCTGAAACAGGGGTCCACTCTTTTTCGGAACGGGGAAGGATTTTGCACTGCTGCCCTCGGCCCGGTCGTCTGGCGATTCCGCTCAGAACGGATCCTTTTCAACGCTCTTGAGGATCAGCGGGATGAAGCTCTTGCGGGGCTCCAGCCCTTTGAAGTTCAGCTCGCTGCGCTGGAGGATGTAGAACGCCTCCGGCTTCTGCACGACGCCCTCGACCTTCAGGGCCTCGATCTGGATGACACCCTGCTTCTTGCGGGCGGCCCGGTCGGGGGCGGGCTGGGCGGCGGCGCTGGCCGACACCAGCAACAAGGGGATGAACCAGCGGATCATTGCTCTTCCTCCTCTTCACCTTCCGGGGCTGCGGGCGCGGCGCCATCCGACGCCGGCGCCGCGCCTTCGGGCGGCTCCGGGGCCTTGGGCGTGCGTCGCGCCTGCTCGGCGCGCTTCTCCTCGACCTCGATACGCTTGCGCGCTTCGCCGATGTAGGTGTCGACCGGATCGTCGTTGCGGGCCTGGCCGCGTAGCTGCTTGTAGCGCTCGAAGTACGTCACGGCCTTCTCGAGCCGCTTCTTGGGCTCGATCTCGGGAATGTCGCCGTCGAGGTACAGGATGCCGAGGTTGAAGTAGGCGTCCGGCGAGTCGGGCTGCATCTTCAGCGTCCGCAGGAACGCCTTCACCGCGTCCGTGTACCGCTGCTGGCCGCGCAGGGCGTTGCCCAGGTTGATCTGGGCCGCCAGCAGCTCCGGTGCTCGCTCCAGGGCCTTGCGGAAGTGCTCGCCCGCGCCCTCGTAGTCGCCCGCCGCGTGGTAGATCAGGCCGAGGTTGTTGTGGGCCTCCGCGCTGCCGCCGCCCGGCAGGCCGACGGCCTCCTCGAGGGCCAGGCGCGCCTTGATGCCCTCGCCCAGGGCCTCGTGGGCGTGGGCCGCCCGGGTGAGGATCTCGGGGTTCTGCGGATCGAGGGCCTTGGCGTTCTCGAGGATCGCGACCGAGAGCTCGTACTTGCCCTGCTGGTGGTAGGCCGCCGCCAGGTTGATCATCGCGGCGACGTTCTTCTCGTCCTCCCGCAGGATGGTCTTGGTGTCCTGGATGACCCCATCGGACTGGCCGGGGGTCATGAGGCGCAGGCGGTTGACGGCGTTGCGCAGGGACAGGCTCTGGGGCTTGCGGCCGAGGGCGCTGCGGGCGAACGCCATCGCGTCGCTCAGCTTGCCCGACCGGACGAGGAGGTCGGCGATGGCGCTGACCGCCGGCTCGAACTCGGGGTTGACCTCCAGGGCGCGCTCGTAGCGCCTCCGAGCCTCGGCGAGGTCGCCCTGTCGCTCCGCGACGACGCCCTGGTTGTAGGGGGCCTCGGCGAGGGTCGGGTCGGCGTCGAGGGCCGCGGCGTAGAGCTCGATGGCCTTCGGGAAGTCGCCGCGCGTCGCGACTCGCCGTCCCTCGGCGAGCTTCGCCCGACCTTCGATCTGCGCGGGGTGAGCGGGGGCGGCTCGTCCGCGGCGGCTTCGGCCCCCTCCCCGTCTGCCTCCCCCCCGCCGGCGCTCTCCGGAGCAGCCGCCTCGCTGGCTGGCGCCGCGATCGGGGCCTCCTCTGGCCGTGGGGCGGGCGGACCGCAGCCCACGGCGAGCAGGACGGCGAGCGCGGCGTGCTCGGCCCTCATTCTCCGCCCTCCTCTTCCTCGACCTCGTCATCGGCCTCTTCGGCCTCGTCGGCAGCCGACTCCTCGGCCGGCGCCTCGGCTTCGTCACCGCCCTCGTCCTCGACGCCCGGGGGCACGAGCAGCCGCGGCGGCGTCACCAGCTCCTCAAGCCGCATCCGCCGCTCCTCCTTGAAGAGCGGGAACTCGCTGGGCTTGTACTTGTTGAGGGCCGCCACGATGCGCTTGGTCCACTCGTTGGTGATGCGGAACTCGCGGGCCTTCTGGAACGCGGTCTCATACCGCCGGACGGCCTCGTCCTCCAGGGGCACGGCCACGTCCTCGAGCTGGGTGCGGTAGAGGTCTTCGTCGTCGGCGGAGAGCCCCTCGGGCACCGGCGCCTCGTACAGGCGCTCGGCGAAGAGCTGGTAGATGTGGCCAAGGCGGTAGAAGGCGGCCAGCGTCCAGTCCAGGGACTTGTACTGCAGCACGTCGCCGTAGCGCCGGCTCAGGTCCTTCACCTGGGTCTGCATCTGCTGGATGACCTTGCCCTGCTGGCGCAGCGAGCCCTTCAGGCGCTGGGCGGCGTAGGCCTCGAACACCTGCTCGACGATGCGGAACTGGGCCTCGGCCGGATACCGCGACTCGTAGGTGCCGGGGGCCATGCCGCGGCGGTTGAACTCGTCGATGACCTGGGACCACGCCTTGCGCGCCGCCGCCGGGCTGCCCTGCTTCGCGACCACCTCGGCGGTCTTGGCGAGGCCCTCGATGACCTGGGCGTTGTAGCGCGGATCGGCGCCGAAGCGCCGGTTGAAGTCCTGGTAGATGCGCAGCTGGCTGCGGGTATCGCCGAGCTTCTCGTAGACCCGCGCCGCCCGGAAGAAGGTGGGCGGGGTGTCCTCCTGGCCGGGGAAGAGGTCGGCGTAGCGCTCGTAGGCCTTCGCCGCCTCGCGGTACTGCTGGGTCTGCTCCAGCAGGACCGCCGCTGAGAAGAGCGAGGAGGAGCGGTTCTCGGAGCTCTGGTAGCGATCCACGAGCAGCAAGTGGCTCTGGATCGCCTTGTCGTAGTTGTAGAAGCGCTCGGAGTTCACCCCCACCCGGTAGAGGGCGTTCTCGGCGAACGGGCTGTCGGGCTTCTCGGTGTAGAGACGCTCGTAGGCCTTGGTGGCCGACTCGAACCGCCGGGTCGACTCATAGGCGACCGCCAGGTTGTTGATGGCGGCGTCCACCGTCTTCTTGTCGGGGTGCTTCTTGATCAGCTCTTCGTACTTGGCGGCGGCCTCGTCGAACTTCTTGGCGCGGAAGAGCAGCGAGGCCTGCATGAACTCGGCGCTGACGCCGATCTCGCCCAGCGAGGAGGCCACGTCGCCCTTGAGGTTGGCGCCCTGGACGAACTGGGCCCACTCCGCCATCTTGGCCAGGTCGTTCTCCAGCCGGAACGTCTCCATCACCTTGCCCGCCGCGAAGCCCGCCACCTTGGTGTTGGGGTGCTGCGCGATGAGCTTCTGGAACCACTTGCGGGCTTCCTCGAAGTTGCGGAAGTCGAACCAGGTCTCGCCCACCTTGTAGAGGATGCGGGCCGTCCGCTCGGGGTCCTCCGCGTTCTTGAGCTGCTTGTCGACGTACCGGGTCCGCGCCTCCAGCAGCTTCTCGACCGGCTCGGGCATGTCCTCGGCCTCGATCTCGACGCGCTCCGTGCCCTCCAGCTCTCCGCCGCCCTCGGCGGGCGGGGCGGGCGCCGGCGCATCGTCGACCAGGGAGGGCCGCGCCGTCAGCTTGCCCTCGGAGATGAGCTGCCGGATCTGGTTCTCGCGGGCGAGGATGGAGGAGAAGGCCGCCACCTCGGTGTACTTGCTGGAGCGCTTGTCGTCGCGGACCTTGCCGTACTGGTCCGCCGCCGCCGGGAAGTTGAACGAGTAGTACAGGCACTCCGCGAGGAAGAAGCCGAGATCATAGGAGTTTTCGGACTTCGGGTACTGCTCCAGGTAGTCGCGGTAGGCCTCGGCGGCGAGGGCGTACTCCTCGACCGCCTTGCGCTCGGCCGCGCCGTCGCCGGCGGCCGCCTTGCCCTTGAGCTGCTGGGCGCGGGAGTGGTGGTACTGGGCCGCCTGGATGAGAGACTCCTCCAGCAGCTCCCGCGCGGCGTCCAGGGCCTTGGGGTTGTCCTGGTTGGCGGCGTACCACTCCGAGTCGGGGCCGTAGGCCCGGCCGAGCCGGTCTCGCTCCTTGAAGGCGTCGTCGAGCTGCTGCTGGCGCTCCAGCGACAGGATCAGCTTGGCGTGCAGCTCCGGGTTCTCGGGGTCGAGCGGGAACTGCTCCAGGAGCTGGCGCATGGTCGCCACGGCCTCGGGGTAGCGGGCCTCCACGTGGAACCGATCGGCCAGGGCCCGCAGGATCTCCACGTCGTAGGGCTTGTCGCCCTTCACATGCCGCCGGACCCGCAGGATGCCGCCATCGGCGTCGGGCACGCCGTCGGCGTCCCAGTCTTCGTCGGAGATCGAGATGGCCAGGTACTCGATGGCCTCGCTGCGCAGGTCGGAGCCCGCCTCCCCCGTCTTCTCGGAGCGGGCGTCGCTGAACTCGACGAGCTGGCGGAAGCGCGCGATGGCCTCCTCGTAGTGGTCGGCGAGGTAGTGCGTCCAGCCCAGCTTGTAGAGGGCCTTGTCGTAGTAGGCGCTGTCGGGGAAGTCGAGGACCCGGGCGTAGGCCGCGATGGCCTCGTCGAGCTGGTTGCGGTCGAAGTGGTACTCGCCGATGCGGGTCCATGTCTCCGGCACGAAGCGGCTCTTGGGGAAGTCGCGCACGAGGATCTGGAACTGGGCCAGGGCCTCGGCGGGCTTGCCCATCTCGAGCAGGCAGTAGCCGCGCAGGTAGTAGGCGCCGTCGATGTTGCGGTACTTCGGCCAGCGCTTGATGAGGTCGGTGAAGAGGTCGATCGTGCGGGTGTAGTCCTGCTTGGGCTCCTCGGGCTCGACGTCCGACTTGCCCGCGTCGAAGGCGGAGATCTCGGCGTCGTAGGTCTCGAGGGCGGTGACGTATACGTCGTTGCTGCGCTCGAAGTGCAGCTCGGCGAGCCGGAAGATGGCGTCGGGCGTGTAGCGCGGGTTGTCGGGGTAGCGGGCGACGAACTCTTCGAAGCGCGCGATGGCGTCGACGCGGCGCTTGCGCTCCTCCACCTGGAGATCGTCCACGACCCGGGTGTAGCGGCGCTTCACCTCGCGCTTGCGGCGCTCGTACTGGTGCTGCAGGACGCGATCGGTGTCGGCCCGGAACTCGGCGGCGTGCTCGGCGAAGCCGTCGATCTCGGCGCTGATCTCCTTGATCGCCAGGCCCAGCTCGTCGGGCGGGCCGACGGGCGCCGCGCTGGCCGGCGCTTCGGCTGGCGCTTCAGCCGGGGCCTCAGCCGGGGCCTCGGCGCTGGCCGCCGCCGCGGCAGGCGCTTCGGGGGCCTCGGCGCTGGCCGGGGCCGCAGCGGGGGCCTCGGCGCTGGCCGGCGCCTCCGCTGGCGTGGGCGGCGCCGCGTGGGTGATGGAGGCGATCAGCAGCAGCCCCGTGGCCAGCCGGCGGGCGTCACTCACCGCGCACCTCCCGCCAGGTCTGCTCCAGGGCCTTGAGGTCGTCCGCCTGCCGGGTCAGCAAGCGCGAGATCTGATCCGACTTGTCCTGCTTCTGCTTCCACGCCACATCCACCAGGCCGACGTCCGCCTCGAGCACCAGGCCGTCGATGCGACCCAGCACATGGAGGAAGCTGCGGGCCGCGATGGCCCCGCCGAGGGTCTCCGTCTGGGCCTGGTAGTCACCCAGATCCCGCTGATATTCCGCGATGTTGGCCTTCTCGCGTGCGAGCTGGCCGCTGTAGTCCCCGGCCTTGCGATCCACATGCTCGCGCGCGCGGCGGTGGAACCGGGTGACGCGAGTCTCGACGTCCCGGGCGGCGCTGAAGAGGTCCATGGGGAGGGCGACGCCGCGGGCGCGTAGCCAGTCCAGCTCGGCCTCCATGGCCGCCAGGTAGTCGAGGCGGACGCGGTCGTCGCGCGCGCTCGCCGGATCCCCGATGCCGATCTGGATGCGCTCGAGGCTCAGGCGGTCGGCGAGCGTCCGCAGGTCGGTGCGCAGCTGGCGGGCCTGGGTCAGCTCGATCTCGACCTGCGCCAGGATGCGCTGGTCGCTGGCCTTGGGGCCTTCGCTGCGGGCCTGGTCCTCGATGTAGCGATCGATGGCGACGAGCTGGGCCTCCAGGCCGCGGATGGCCACGTCCAGCTTGAACAGGTCGGTGTCCAGGCGCCGCAGCTCGTCGTCCACCCGGGCCTCCCGCGACATCACCGCGACGGCCGACGTGGGGATCTCGGCGAAGCGCCTGGAGGCCTCGACCCGGGCCTGGCGCAGCGCCTGATACTCCCGCGGCTGCTCCGACAGGCCCCGGGCGACCTCGTCGAGGATCTGGCCGCGGATCTGGAGCATGCGCCCCCGCAGCTCGGAGGCCTTGAGCCAGCCCTGGGCCAGCTTCGGGAAGACCTCGACGCGGTTGCGACCGGCGAGGGCGACCTCGAGCCGGCGAATCGTCCGCTCCATCTCCTCCACGTCGCGCTTCTGGGCGCCCAGATCGGCCACCAGCATCAGCGCGCGATCCGCCTCGGCATCGGATCCCGCGAACTCGGCGGCCCGCGCCGGCAGGAACGACGTCAGATCGAACTCGGCGATGCCCCGGCCGATGACCTTGTTGAAGTGGCTGACCAGGTCGCCGTTGTTGCGGCGGATCACCGTCTTCATCTCGGCCTGCATCGGCTCGAACTCGAAGAGGACCTCCTGGAACGCCTTCGTGGCCTGGTCGTGCCGGCCCAGCATGAGCAGCAGCTTGCCCTGGAGAAGCCGGGCGTCGGGGCCCTTGATCACGTCGGGCTGGGCAATGAGCTGGATCTCGAGCTTGCGCAGAGCCTTCTCGAACTCGCCCTGCTTGATGGAGATCCACACGCTCTCGTAGAGGGCGTCGTCGAAGGCGGCCGACTCGCGGGGGACCGCCGCGTAGGCGGCGACGGCCTCGGCGAACTCGCCCCGCTCGTAGTGGATGCGGCCGATCGCCAGGCGCGCCTCGTCCACCGCGGCCCGCTGGGCGTCGTCGAGGCCGCCCGCGACATCGCCCCGGGCGATGAGGGCCGCGAACGTCGCGAGCGCCTCGTCGAACTTGCGCTCCTTCACCTGGAGGACCCCCAGGTGGTAGCGGGCCCGGTACCACTCGCCGTGCTCGGGCGGCACCCGGGAGAACGCCTCCCGGGCCTCGTTGAGGGCGTCGCGGCGGTAGTGGAACTTGCCCACCGCATACAGCAGCGCCGGATCGGGGTCGCCCCCGAGCATCGCCTGGGCCTGACGCAAGCGCGTCAGCGCCGCGCCCTCGTCCCGCGTCGCCACGGCGATCTCGAGGAGGCGTCCGAGGGCGCGCTGCTTCTGGTCGCGTGTGCCCACCTCGATGACCTGATCGAAGCGGTGGCCCGCCGCGCGGAAGTTGCGCAGGTGGAACAGGGAGTCGGCCAGGTAGTACAGCGCATCGCGATAGCCCGGGTGCCGCTCGGCTCCCGGCCCCTCGACGACGTCATCGAGCACCATCGAGGCGCGCTCGTAGTCGCGGGTCAGGTAGAAGAGCTGGCCGTCGCTGATGCGGGCCGTCACGTCGTGGCGATGCTCCAGATCGGCCGCAGCAAGGTACTGCTGCTCCAGCTCGTCGATGGCCGTCCGGGCCGACTTGAGCTGGGCGCGCTGGGGGCCGAAGTCGTCGGCCTGGGCGACGGGCACGCCCGCCAGCCACAGCCCCGCCACCACCGCGAGACGTCGCACGGTCGCCATGGCGCCTCAGCGCTCGGCGTCTGGCGCGTCGACGCGCTCACCGTCGGCCGCCGCCGCCGCCGTCCGCACGTCCGACAGGCGGTCCTCGAACCGGATGTCAGGCCGATCCTTGAGGTCGGTGGTGATGCCACCCTTCTCGTAGCCGATGGCCTTCACCTGCACGAGCTTGCCCTCGTCGGCGCGGAAGGTGTGCGAGGAGCGGAGGTTGAACACGTAGCCCTTGAGGTACGAGAAGATGCCGAAGCCGTTGCCCCGGTAGGTCATGACCACCGAGAGCGTGTGGTTGCCCGGCACGATGGGGCCGTTGAGGATCTCGATCTCTTCCTTGCCGTCGAGATCGCCGTCCTGATCCACGAGGCTGCGGATGGGCGTGCCGTCGAGGCTGTAGGCCACCTTCTCCAGCCGGAAGCTGGATCCCATCTCGTTGCGGTGGAGGATCTGGGCCTCGGCGCCCGCGATGCTCGACGCCAGGACGCTCTCCTTGAGGATGGCGAGGCGCGTCTTGGAGCGGAAGATCCGCTCCTTCAGCTCGTTGACCCGGGTCTCGAGCTCCGTGATCTTGAGCTTGTAGGCCTGATCACCGGTGAGGGCATCGGCGGGGGACGCCTCGGCGCCGGCCTCGTCGCCGCCGGCCTCGTCGCCGGCCGCCGCGGGCTCGTCGGGGGCATCGGCCTCGACCTCGGCCTCATCCGCGTCGCCGCCGTCAGGCGCCGCGACCGCGACGGGAGCGCACAGGAGGAGGAGCCAGAAGAGGAGAGGGAAACGACGCATCGACAGGCACCGCCGAGCACGAAACGATGTGGGGGCCTAACATAGCGAGCGCGGGGCTGTCAATTCCCCCGATTCTCGCAATGACCTGAAAACCCTTGTCGTTTCAGTATCTTGGAATTGTTTCGCCCCAGGCACGGGGCCGTCAGGACCAGCGCCCCGACGCGTTGAGGTGGCGGGCGACCCGGGTGAGCAGCTCGTCGAGCCCCGCCCCGGTGACCGCCGAGATCTCGATCAGGTCGACCCCGTCGGGCAGCTCGGCGCGCAGGGCGTCGGCCCACTCGGGGACGTCGGGCCGATCCGTCTGGGACAGCACCGCAAACCACGGCCGCTCCAGCAGCTCGGGATCGTAGGCCTCGAGCTCCCCGCGCAGCGTCGCGAGATCCTGCACCGGGTCACGCCCCTCGCCGTAGTCCACCGTCACGAGGAAGAGGAACAGCGCCGTGCGCTCGATGTGCCGCAGGAACTGGAACCCCAGCCCCGCGCCCTCGGCCGCCCCCTCGATGATGCCCGGGATGTCGGCGACCACGTAGCTGCGGCCATCGTCCACCCGCACCACGCCCAGGTTGGGCTCGAGGGTCGTGAACGGATAGTCGGCCACCTTCGGGCGGGCCCGGCTGATGCGGCTGATGAGCGTCGACTTGCCGGCGTTGGGGAAGCCGACCAGGCCCACGTCCGCCAGCAGCTTCAGCACCAGGCGCAGCTCGCGCTCCTCCCCCTCTTCGCCGGGCTGGGCGTACTGGGGGCTGCGGCGCGAGGCCGTGGCGAACTGGGCGTTGCCCTTGCCGCCGCGCCCACCTCGCAGGATGACCGCCGGCTCGCCGGGCGTGGTCAGATCGGCGAGGAGCTCGTCGGTCTCGGCGTCGAAGATCTCGGTCCCGGGCGGGACCCGGATGACCAGATCTTCGCCCTTCGCGCCGCTGCAGTCCGAAGGACCACCGGGCTGGCCATTGGGGGCGTAGAGGTGTCGGCGGTAGCGCAGATCGAGGAGGGTGGCCAGCGACGAGTCGGCTTCGAAGACGACGTCGCCGCCCTTGCCGCCGTTGCCGCCATCGGGGCCGCCGCGCGGGACATACTTCTCGCGCCGGAAGCTCACACAGCCCGCACCCCCGTCGCCGGAGCGAGCGGTGACCTGGGCTTCATCGATGAACTGGTAGCCCCGAGCGGACACGGGCGTCCTCGGCGGCCGTCGAGCGGCCCGCCTGGCAGAGGATCAGTAGACGGCGACGCGCTTGCGGCCCTGGCCGAAGTTCTCGAACTTCACGGTGCCGTCCTTGAGGGCGAAGAGCGTGTAGTCGCGGCCGAGGCCGACATTGCTGCCGGGGTGGATGCGGGTCCCGCACTGGCGCACGAGGATGCTGCCGGCGGTCACCACCTGGCCATCGAAGCGCTTCACGCCACGACGCTGGGCATTGGAGTCACGGCCGTTGCGGGTGGAACCCTGGCCCTTCTTGTGTGCCATCTCGCCGCCCTCCTCAGGCCTTGATGCCGGTCACGCGGAGCTCGGTGAAGCTCTGGCGGTGACCCTGCTTGCGGGTATAGCCCTTGCGGCGCCGCTTCTTGAAGACGAGGATCTTGCGGGCGCGGTCCTGAACCAGGATGCGCGCCTCGACCCGGGCGCCCTCGATCTTGGGGGTGCCGATGCGGGTCTCTCCGTCGCCGCCGAGCAGGAGGACGTCGTCGAGGGTCACGGTGTCGCCGGCGTCGCCAGGCAGCTTCTCCACGCGCAGGGTCTGACCCTCAGCGACGCGGTACTGCTTTCCGCCGGTTCGGATGATCGCGTACATGAAGTCCGCCTCGATTTCGGTTGGAGCGGTACGGGCCGCGCACTCTATGGAAGCCCGCGCTCGAAGTCAATCATGATCCTGCAGGCGACGTCGCATCCGCTCGGCGGCCTCGACGTGGGCCACCAGGCCGGCCTCGAAAGGTGCTTTGATCACCCCGTGTTCCGTGATCAGCGCTGTCACCAGGCGGGCCGGCGTGACGTCGAAGGCGGGGTTCTCCACGGGCACCCCGACGGGCACCAGGAGGCGGTCACCCACATGGGTCACCTCCCGGGCAGGGCGCTGCTCGATGGGGATGCTGGCGCCAGTGGGGCTGCGCAGATCGATGGTGCTGGTGGGTCCGGCCACGTAGAACGGGATGCCGTGGGCGTGGGCCAGGACGGCCACGCTGTAGGTGCCGATCTTGTTGGCCACGTCGCCGTTGGCCGCCACGCGGTCCGTCCCCACGATGACCGCGTCGATCAGGCCCTTCTGCATCAGGTGGCCGGCCGCCACGTCGGGCAGCACCCTCACCGGCACGCCATCGCGCATCAGCTCCCACGCCGTCAGCCGGGCGCCCTGCAGGTAGGGCCGGGTCTCGTCGGCGTAGACCTGGGCGATCCGCCCCTGGGCGTGGGCCGTGCGGATGACCCCCAGCGCGGTGCCATGACCGCCCGTGGCCAGCGCGCCGGCGTTGCAGTGGGTCAAGATGCGGGTCCCGGGGGGCAGCAGGGGGGCGCCATGGGCCCCCATCGCCTCGCACATGGCGCGGTCCTGCGCCTGGATGGCCCGCGCCTCGGCGTCCGGATCACGCCCCTCGGCGAGGCAGGCGCGCATGCGATCGAGCGCCCAGAAGAGGTTCACGGCGGTCGGCCGCGTGGCGGCGAGGCCCGCGAAGGCGGCCTCCAGGTCGTCGCCCGCGCGGACCGCGAGGACCACGCCGTAGGCCGCCGTGATGCCGATGGCGGGGGCGCCGCGCACGACCATCTCCCGGATGGCGTCGGCGGCGTCCTGCCAGGTGCGGCAGGTGACGTCGATCTCCTCCGCGGGCAGGCAGCGCTGGTCGATCAGCGTGATCGCGTCGCCGTCCCAGGCGATGGGCGAGAAGCTCGTGCCGGTCATGGGATCCTCGAACGGGGTCAGCCGCCCCGCAGGCGGGTGATGCGATCTTGCACCATGGTCGTCCGACGCCCGCTCGGGTGGCGGCGCAGGTAGTCCTCGTAGGCGGCCAGCGCGGCCTCCTTGTTGCCGGAGCGCTCGAGGGCCACTGCGAGGCCGTAGCGCGCGTCGGCGTAGCCGGCATAGCCCGCGAGCGACCGCCGGAAGTAGCTGATCGCACGGGGAAAGTCGCCGTCGTCCACGTCACACCAGCCCAGGCTGGCGAGGGCCTCGGCGTTGCCCGGCTTGAGGCTGAGGGCCTGGAGCAGCAGGCGGCGGGCGTCGCCGTTGCGTCCGCGCTCCTGGGCCTTGCGGGCCCGGTCCATCAGCCCGTCGAAGCCGCTCGGCGGGGGCGCGGGCGCCGCAGCGGGTCGCGGCCTCGGCGTGGTCGCGGGCTGGGCCGCCACCCGGACGGGGGCGGCGGTGGGGGGCGCGGCGGCGGTGGGGGGCGCGGCGGCGGTGGGGGGCGCCGGAGGGGCTGCGGTCGGCACCGCTGCGGCCAGCGCCGCCTCGTCGTCGTCGGCCACGCCGGCCGCGTCGGGGGCGTCCTGGAGGGGCACCCCGCCACCCAGGCGCTCCAGCAGCCGCGCCGCCGGCCCGTGCTCGGGGTGGCTCGCCACCAGGCGCGTCAGCTCGAAGATGGCCTCCTCGGTCTGCCCGGATCGCGCCAGGGCCACGGCCAGCAGGAAGCGCGCGCGCGGACGCTCGAGCGCCGAGGCGGGCAGGCGCGACAGCCGGCTGCGGGCGGCCGCCCAGTCCCCGTTGTGGACGCTCACGGCGGCACGCACCAGGTTGGCCTCGTCGGAGTCCACCCCCGCGGCCTCGACCTTCGCGAGGAACTTGTTGGCCCGCTGGCGGCTGCCCTGGACGCGGTAGAAGTCGGCGTAGCCCAGCGCGACCCCCGGCTCGGTCTCGTCGAGCCGCCGCGCCTCGGCCAGGGACGCCTCGGCGATCTTGAGCAGCACCGACGGATCGGCGCCCTCCAGCTTGCGGTACTCGGCGCGCGCCATGGCCACCCGGGCCCGGCCCAGGTGCGCCCGCACGGCCAGCGCCCGGTCGCGGGGGGGCTCGCCCAGGACCCGCAGGATCTCGGCGTAGTCGGCGTCGGCCCGGGCGAACGAGTCTTCGGTGTCCTTCTCGTACTCGGCCTCGGCCCGCTCGATGGTCAAGAAGAGCTCCCCGGAGGCGCGAGGGGTCACCGCGGGCGTCCGGGGCGCGTCGGGGGCCGAGAGCTGGTCGTAGACGAAGTAGGCCAGGCCGGCGAGGGCGACGGTGGCCAGGACGCCCATCAAGAAGCCGCGCCCCATGGGCTCGGGCGGCGGCCGGACGGGGCGCTGGCCGGGCATGGGCATCGGCGGCTCGGGGGCCCGCCGCTGGGGCACCCGCCCGCTGGCCTCGGGGGGCAGCGGGGTGCGGTGGACCTGCACGCTGGGGTGCTGGAGCCGCTGCACCGGCACCGTCGGGTTGGTGTCGAGGGGCGTGCTGGGCATCGGAGGCCCGGCCACGGAGCGCGGCGAGTCGAGGGGAACGGGCACGCCCCGGGGCCCCTCCAGCCGGAAGCGGCCGCTGGACATGAGCTCCTCGGCCCCGAACGGCGGCGGCCGCGACGCGGGCGGCGACGAGGAGCTCAGCCGCTGCAAAGACTCGGAACCACTGAGGATCTCGTCCGTGGCCCGCCCCGCGGAGGCGTCCACGGCGTGGAAGAAGCTGGCCAGCTCCACGATGGATCCCAGCGTCTTCCAGCTCTCGCCCGTCTTGGAGATCTCGTCGTCGCGGGCGACCTTTCGCTCGACGATCCACTGCTGGAGCGTCGCCAGATCGCGGAACTCGCGCACCTCGCCACGGCGGTTGCGGATCATCCAGTGGCGCTGCCGAACCGGCGCCTCGCCGGGCTCCCGGGCATCGGTGTCGGCGACGGCGCGCACCACCCGGAACAGGTGGCCGCACTGGGTGCACTTCACGGTGATGCCGGCCGCGGTGACCTTCGAGTCGTCGAACTCGTACTCAGTCCCGCAGTTCTCGCACTTGACGTCCATGCTCTCCGCTCAGGCGCAGCATCGCGCGCCGATACCGGGCCAGCGCCTCGTCGGCCTCCTGGGTCTGGCGCCCGCGCGCCAGCGCGAGGGCCAGGTAGCGGTGCACCCGCGGATCGGCATCGGGGCCCTCCAGGGCCCGCAGCCGCTCGACCGCCGCCGCGTGGTTGCCCGCGTCGAACTGGGCGATCGCCTGGGCCAGGGCCGGTGACGGCGGGCCCGGAGCGTCCACCTGGGCCTGCGTGTCGGCCGCGGGCAGCAGGCCCGTCCGCAGCCCGAGGATGACCCCGCCGACCATCAGGCCGGCCGCCACCAGCGCCACCCCCAGCACGAAGCCGAAGCCGACCGAGCGCGACGGGGCCGCGACGGCCGGCTTGCGGGCCCGCTGGGCGGCCTCGTCGGCGTCGCCGCGCAGCGGGCTGACCTCGCGCTGGCCCACCTCGGGCGGCGCCGGCCGCAGATCTTCACGCTCGTCGAGCAGCAGGGGGGCGTCCGCCGAGGGACCCGGGGCGACGGCGGGCCGCTTGCCGATGCGGCTGGTCAGCTCGGGCCAGGCGTCGAGGACCTCGAAGTCCCCCGTGCCGCGAGCGATGCGGATGTGCGCGAGATCTTCGCGGCCCTGGAGCCAGGCCACCACCGCGTCCACCGACATCAGCTCGTAGACCACGCCGCGGCCCGTCCGGGCTCGCCAGACCGAAGGGGTGAGCACCTGGTCCATGACCCGGGTCGCGTCGTCGTCATCCCGGCGGGCCGTCGCGGCGTCCAGCCCGCCCACCGTCTCCAGATCCCCCAGCGAGATCGGCCCGCCCGGGCCCCCGCTGCGGCGCGGGGCCTGATCCATCAGGACGGAGAGGTCGACGGGGGCCCCCAGATCGCTCAGCTCGATGTCGACGTCGCCGATGCCGGGGAGCGCCATGTTCTCCCCGGTCAGCCGGGAGAAGTCGAAGCCCACCGGCGGGGTCGTCAGCCCGAACTGATCCGACGAGACGGGCTCGACGAGGGACCGCTCGGCCTTGGGATCGGACCCGTCGAAGAAGGCACCGCCGCCGAGGAGGGGATCGGTCCCGACCGCGAAGGTGCGGTGGCAGTCCGGGCAGCGCACGGGTCCCTGGTGATCCAGGTCGACCTCGGCGTAGCCCTGGCAGTGGGGGCATTCCACCAGCATAGGCCCCTGAAAGTGCCACAGGGCGGCGCCGAACGCCAGCCCGGGGAGCGTGCCCGGGGCGCCCGGGCAGGCGCGCCGGGGCTAGCCTTCGTACGGCGAGACGAAGCGCGCCAGCACCGTCCTGACGCCCAGCTCGGGGAAGCGGATGTCCAGGCGCGGCTGCATGCCCATGCGCACCCGCAGCACCTCGCCGACGCCGAAGTCGGCGTGCCAGATGGACATTCCGGCCTTGTAGAAGGCCGTCTCGCCGTCGTCGTGGGGCGAAAAGGCCTCCTCGGGCTCGAGCTCGATGCGGTAGCCCGCGTCCACCCGGGGGGCCCGCGGCTCCCAGGTGGGGGCCGCGGCCCGCGGCTCGGCGCGATCGCCCTGGGTGGCCTGGCGGGGCAGCTCGGCCAGGAAGCGGCTGGGGCGCCGCCAGTCGGTCTGGTCGCCGAAGCGCCGCCGACGCTCGGCGTGGGACAGGAAGAGGCGACGCCGCGCCCGGGTGGCGGCCACGTAGAAGAGGCGTCGCTCCTCCTCCACCTCGTGCGGGCGGCTCGCGCGCTGGCCGGGGAAGGTGCCCTCCTCCAGCCCGATCACGAAAACCACAGGGAATTCGAGACCTTTGGCGGCATGCACCGTCATCAGCGAGACGGCCCGGCCCAGCTCCGCGGCGTCGACGTCCGAGACCAGCTTGACCTGCTCCAGGAAGGTGGCGAGGTCGCCTCCGGCCTCCTTCGTCTCCACCAGGGCCTGGAGCAGCCGCCGCAGCGACTCCTGGCCGTCGCGATCGTCCTCGTCCAGCAGCGAGAGCTCCGCGTCCCCCTTGAGCATGCCCAGCTCGGCGAACAGGTGCTCCGCGGCCGCCACGGGATCGGCCTGGGCGCGGGCCTGCGCCAGGTCCTCCAGCAGGGTCGCCAGGCCGCCGCGGGCCTTCCCCTTGATCTCGCCGCTGGCCAGGGCCGCGGGGACGGCGTCGTGGAGCGAGCAGCCAGCCACCTCCGCGTGCTGCGCGACGCGCCCCAGGGAGGTCTTGCCGACCCCCTGGGTCAGGTTGCCCACCACCCGCCCGAAGGCGACGTCATCGGCCGGGTTGACCACCAGGCGCAGGGCCGCCAGCGCGTCGCGCACCTCGGCGCGCTCGTAGAACGCCCGCCCTCGCACGACGACGTAGGCCACCCCCACGCGCCGCAGGGCGTCCTCGACGTCCAGGGCCAGGTGGTTGGCCCGGAACAGGATGGCCACGTCACCCGGCTCGTACCCCTCCCCTTGCAGATCCAGGATGCGCGTCACGACCCGGCGCGCCTCCTCGCGGGGATCCGACGACCGCATCACCTCGACGCGCGCGCCCGCCTCGTTGGCCGTCCAGAGCTTCTTGCCCAGGCGTCGGCTGTTGTGGGCGATGACGCCGTTGGCGGCCTCGAGGATGGAGCCATCGCTGCGGTAGTTCTGCTCCAGCCGCAGCAGCGCGCCGCCCCACGCCTCGGGGAACTTGAGGATGTTCTCCACCTCGGCGCCCCGCCAGCCGTAGATGGACTGGTCGTCATCCCCCACCACCACCAGGTTGCTGCCCGGCGGGGCCAGGGCGTGCAGCAGGCGGTACTGCGCCAGGTTCGTGTCCTGGAACTCGTCGACGAGCACATGGCGAAACCGCCGACGCCAGGCGTCGCGCAGGTAGGCGTCCTGCTCCAGGAGCACCGCCGGACCGCGGATGAGGTCGCCGAAGTCGAAGGCGTCGGCCCGGGCCATCAGCTCCTCGTAGAGCTCGCCGACGCGCACCATGTCCACGTAGGGCGCGTCCTCGGGGAGGCGGGCCGCGGAGGCGTCCTTCCCCGCGTTGCGGGCCTGATCGATGGCGCGGCGGATGGCCTTGCCGAGCCCCCCCTGGTCGGGGATGCCCGCGGTGTCCATGGCCCGGCGCACCGTGGCCATCTGGTCGGTGTCGTCGTAGATGACGAAGCCGCGCGTGCGGCCCAGGCCCTCGGGGTGGGTGCGCAGGAAGCGCGCCCCGAAGGCGTGGAACGTCGAGATGGTCAGGCCCGGGACCGACTCCACCCCCAGCAGGTGCGCCACGCGCTCCCGCATCTCGGCGGCGGCCTTGTTGGTGAAGGTGACCGCCAGGATCTGCTCGGGGCGCACCCCGTCGCGCAGCAGCCGCGCGATGCGGCAGGTGACCACCCGCGTCTTGCCGCTGCCCGCCCCGGCGAGGACCAGCAGCGGCCCGTCGCCGTGCAGGACGGCCTCGCGCTGGACGGGGTTGAGGCCCGCCAGCAGATCCACCGGGGCCGCGTCCGTCACTCGACCGTCACGCTCTTGGCCAGGTTGCGGGGCTGATCCACGTCGGTGCCCTTCAGGTCGGCCACGTGGTAGGCGAGGAGCTGCAGGGGCACCGTCGTCACGAACGGCTGGAGCGCCTCGGGCACCGCCGGCACCCGCAGGATGGCGTCGGCGAAGGGCTCGATCTGGGCGTCGCCCTCGGTGGCCACCGCGATGACGCGGCCCAGGCGGGCCCGGGCCTCCTGGAGGTTGGAGGCCGTCTTGTCGTAGTGGCTGCCCTGGGGGGTGATCACGACGACGGGCATGTCCTCGTCGATGAGGGCGATGGGGCCGTGCTTCATCTCGCCCGCGGCGTAGCCCTCGGCGTGGATGTAGCTGATCTCCTTGAGCTTCAGGGCGCCTTCGAGGGCGATGGCGTGGTTCACGCCGCGGCCCAGGTACAGCATGTCGCGGGCATGCAGGCACGTGCGCGCCACCGCCAGGACGGCGGGCTCCTCGGCCAGCGCCCGCTCCACGTCGCCCGGGATCTGCAGCAGGGCCTCCAGCCGCGTCCGCATGGTGTCGGGATCCAGGCGGCCCAGCCGCCGGCCCAGGTGCAGGGCCAGGAGCTGCAGCGCCATCATCTGCGTCATGAACGCCTTGGTGCTGGCCACCCCGATCTCGGGCCCCGCGTGGGTGTAGATGAGATCGTCGGACTCGCGGGCGATGGAGCTGCCGATGACGTTGCAGACGCTCAGCACCCGCGCCCCGCGACGCTTCGCCTCCTTCAACGCGGCCAGCGTGTCGGCCGTCTCCCCCGACTGGCTCACGGCGATGAAGAGCGTCTGGGCGTCGATGATGGGATCGCGGTAGCGGAACTCCGAGGCCAGGTCGACGTCGACGGGGATGCGCGTCGCCTCCTCGATGCAGCGCCGGCCCGTCATGGCCGCGTGCCACGCGGTGCCGCAGGCCACGATGACGATGCGGCGCAGGGCCGCGATGTCGGCCGCGCTCAGGTGCACGTCCTCCAGCAGCACGTCCCCCGTCTCCAGGGAGATGCGCCCGCGCATCGTGTCGGCGAGGGCGCGGGGCTGCTCGTGGATCTCCTTGAGCATGAAGTGCTTGTAGCCGCCCTTCTCGGCCTGGGAGGGCGTCCAGGTGATCTGGGTCGGGGCCCGCTCGACGGGGGTGCCATCGAGGGTGGTCAGGCGCACCCCCTCCCGGCTCAGGATGGCCATCTCCTCTTCGTGCATGAAGATGACGCGGCGGGTGTGGCTGAGCAGGGCCGGCACGTCGCTGGCCAGGTACATCTCGCCCTCGCCCAGGCCCACGACCATGGGGCTCGCGTTCTTGGCGGCCACCAGCTTGTCGGGCTCGACGGCGGACAGCACCACGATGGCGTAGGCGCCCTCCACCTCCTGCAGCACCGACCGCACGGCGGCCTCCAGGTCGAGACCGGCGTCCACCTTCTCGCGGATGAAGTGGCTGAAGATCTCGGTGTCCGTCTCGGACTGGAACACGTGGCCCCGGCTCTGGAGGGCGGCGCGCAGGGCCAGGTGGTTCTCGATGATGCCGTTGTGGACCACCGTGATGGGCCCCGCGGTGTGCGGGTGGGCGTTCTCCTCGGAGGGACGCCCGTGGGTGGCCCAGCGGGTGTGGCCGATGCCGACGGTGCCCACGAGGGGCCGCTGCTTGAGGGCGGTGGCCAGGTTGGCCAGCTTGCCCACGGAGCGCACGACCCGCGTCGCCTGCCCGTCGAAGACGGCCAGGCCCGCCGAGTCATAGCCGCGGTACTCCAGCCGCTCCAGGCCGCCGAAGAGGATGTCCGCCACCTGGCGGGGCCCGACGTAGCCGACGATGCCACACATGAAAGCCTCCTACTCCTGGCCGGCCTCGCGCGCCTGCTTGCGCGCCACCCAGCCCTCGATGTTCTGCTGCCGCGTGCGGCTCAACGCCAGCGACCCCGCCGGAACGTCCTCGGTGACGGTGGAGCCGGCCGCGACGTACGCGCCATCCCCCACCGCGACCGGCGCCACGAGCTGGGTGTCGGAGCCGATGAACGCCCCGGCGCCAATGGTGGTGCGGTACTTCTTCTTGCCGTCGTAGTTGCAGGTGATCGTCCCCGCCCCCACGTTGGCGCCGGCGCCGACCGTCGCGTCGCCCAGGTAGCTCAGGTGGCTGGCCTTGGCCCCGTCGAACAGCTCGGCCTTCTTCGTCTCGACGAAGTTGCCGACCTTGACGTGAGCGTGCAGCACCGTCCCCTCCCGCAGCCGCGCGAACGGCCCCACGGTGCAGTCGGGACCCACCGAGGCCCCCTCCGTCACCGTGTACGCCTTGAAGTGGACCCCGTCGGCCACCGCCGTATCCACCAGCCGGCAGCCCTGCTCGATCACGCAGTCGCGGCCGACCCGCGTCGACCCCAGCAGCGTGACGTCGGGCTCCAGCACCGAGTCGGGCCCCACCTCGACGCCGTCGTGCAGCACGAGCCGTGCCGGATCGATCATCGTCACGCCCGCAGCCAGCAGCCGCGCCCGCAGGCGGCCCTGCATCCGCCCCTCGGCGGCGGCCAGATCGGCACGATCATTGACCCCGGCGGCCTCCAGCGCGCGGTCGCCCGCCAGCACCAGCGTGCGCGCGCCGCGCCCCGCCTCCACGGAAAGGCCAATGATGTCGGTCAGATAGAACTCCCCCTGGGCGTTGTCGCTGCCGACGCGGCCGAGCGCATCGAAGAGGAAGTCGGCGTGGACGCGGTAGACCCCGGCATTCACCTCGTCGATGGCCTTCTGCGCGGGCGTGGAGTCCTTGTACTCCACGATGGACAAGAGCTCGCCACCCGGCCCCCGGACGAGCCGCCCGTAGGCCGCCGGATCGGCCAGCTTCATGCCCAGCACCGCCACCGCGGCGTCGCCCCCCGCGGCGTCCAGCTCGGCCAGCGTCGCCGCCGGCAGCCCGGGCACATCCCCCGACAGGATGAAGACATCGCCCGCGAAGCCCGCCAGCGCCGGCCCGGCGCAGGCCACCGCGTGCGCCGTCCCCCGCTGCTCCGCCTGCACGGCCGTCACCACCGGCGCCCCGGGGAAGTCGGCCGCCAGGCGCGCCTGCACCGCCTCGCGCTGGTGGCCCACGATGACCACCACCGGCGCGCAGCCCAGGGCCAGCGCCTCCCGCACGGCGTAGTGGATCATCGGCCGCCCCGCCACCGGGTGCAGCACCTTCGCCAGGGCCGAGCGCATCCGCGTCCCCTGCCCCGCCGCCATCACCACCGCCGCCCGCGCGCGCGCCATGCTGACCTCCTCGTCGACCCGGCCGCATATGAGCCGGCCGCGTCGGCGGTGTCAATCCGGCCGCGTAAGGCGGCCCCGAAGCCGGGCTGGCCGGGGAGCGCCGGTGGCGTTCACCCGCCCGCCGGGCGCACCGGCTCCGATGCGATGGGGATGACCATGTGATCCGCCGACCAGCCCACCGGATCCGGCGGCGGCGCCAGCCCCTCCACCCGTCGCAGCTCCACCCGCCGGAAGTGCTGCAGCAGCAGGTGCAGGTGCTCGGCCCGGAAGTCCACCGTCTCGTCGGAGTAGCAGGTGAACACGCCCCCCGGCCGCAGCAGCCGGGGGGCCACCGGGATGAACGGGAAGTGGTTGCGGTTGCGCTCCGCGGGCGTCAGCGGATAGGTGTCGAAGAGGACGCCGTCGTACTCCGCGCCCAGTCCCTGCACCTGATCCTCCCAGAATCCCTCCAGCACCGTCACCGGCACCTTCTGCCGGGCTCCCCAGTCCCGTGCCTGCGCCGCCACCACCGGGTGCGCCTCGATGCAGGTGTACGACCGACACCCCCGCGCCACGATGGCCGACGCCGAGATGCCCATGCCGAAGCCCACCTCCAGCACATCCCCGCTCCCGCGGGTCACCGCGTCTGCCAGCGCCGCCATCAGCGCCCGCTCCCAGGTGTGCATCACCACCCAGCCGCCGATACGCAGCTCGTCCTCATTCTGCGCCACGGCGAGCTCGCGCCACGCCGCTGGCGTCTCGGGATACTCAAGCTTCATCTGCCCTCCAGACCGGGCGGCCATGCCCGACCGCCCTGGCTGATCGAGGTACGGGAACCCCACTTCGGGGTCAAGCCATGGCCAGCGCGACGCCGTGTTCGTCCAGCACGCGGCGCTTCCCAGGCGCCAGGCCGGTGACGACGACGCGCCCTTGACGCCTCAGATCGGCGATCGCATCGGCGACGTCCTGCTCCCGGATGTGGTGCGCCCGCAGCAGCGGGGGCCAGAGGGCGCCATACTGAACCTCACCGTCCTGTCGCAATCGCTCCAGCAGCTCTACGCTTGCCTCTTCAAGCCCACGCTCCCGTTGCCCCACGAAGCGAACGTTCTGTGGCTGGCTGTCCAGCCCCAGGGGGAGCTGGCCGGTGACCGCCTGCGCTGCCACATCTCTAATCCGGGGCGCCTCGGTCCCGACAATCTTGTACTCGATGTCCCGAAACAGCTTGAGCACTGCCGGGCTGCTACCACCAACGACCAGCCGGAACTTGGTCCGATCCGCCTGGACGAACGGAATCGCAAGATCGGCGACGTGCGGCAGCCCGCACACGCGCCCAAGCTGCTCCCGATAGAGGGCCATCAGCGCGTCCTCGCCCAGAGCCGATGGCAGGTCGTCCTCCTCCAACCCGAAGAAGTCGCGCATCTGCTCACGGAGGAACTCGTGCGGGGCGTCCTTGAAGCGGTTGATGTGGTCGAACATGACGTTGATGAGCACATCCCGTCTGGGCGCAGCCACGAGCGGCTGGATGTACTTCATCGCCGCTCCGACCCAGCCCGTCGGATCGATCAGCACGAACGCCGAGTCGTCGCCAATCAGCGCCTGAATCTCGCCCAGCTTCTCGCCGAACTCGCCATGCAGCGGATGCGCGTCCACGTCACCCTTCCGGGCCGCGACGAGCGCCTGCAACTCTCTGAATGCCTTGAGGTTCCTCTCGACGAAGATGGCCCCGACGTCGATGTACAAGCCGTTCGAAGCCCAGGTCCGCTGTGCCTTCTGGAGCGCGCTCAGCCCGATCGCGACCGAGGTGTCGCTGCCGTCCGGTGCCCTCGCCTGCCAGGGCCCCGAGAAGCAGTCGACGTACCAGAGCTTCCTTCGACCGTGCACTCTGCGAGCGCCGGCACCGAGCTTGTGGGCCCAGCCCATGAGGTACTCATGGAGCACTCGATGCTTGAGGTGCGTCTGCTCGCGACCACGATAGTCCTCTAAACTCACTTCTGCCCCTCCTGCCGGGCTGCCCGCCCACGTCTGCGTCCCCTACGCCGCTGGCACCTCGCGCCAGAGCTGACCATCCAGCAACGCCTTGTCACCGCCCCGCTTGTCGCGCTCCCCGCCGAGCTGCTTGAGGAAGAACGGCACCCCGGCCGCCACGCACTGATCGCGCAGATCGCGCGCCCACGCCGCGTCCATGGGCCGGGCCCGCCGGCCCGACTCGCCCCCGACGATGACCCAGTGGATGCCCGCCAGCGGGAGCGCCGGGATGGGCCCCAGCAGAGGCTCGACGCTCAGGAAGCGCACCGCCGCCGGCACCGCCTGCAGGTCGTGCACGCGCCCCACGTGCTCGGCCGACTCCACGCTCACGCCCATCCAGACGTTGCCCGGCCAGGGGAGCGCCGATGCCACCTCCCGCAGCCGCCCACTGCGCTTGGTGAGCACCTGGAACGTGTGCTGACCGGCCTGCTCCATGACCGCGAAGACCCGCTGCAGGTAGGCCAGCGGCAGATCCTCGTGGAAGAGGTCGCTCATGGAGTTGACGAACACGAGGCGCGGCTGCCGCCAGCGCAGCGGCTGCTCAAGGTGCAGCTCCCAGGGGCGGACCGTGCGGAAGGGCTCGGCGTACTTGACCAGGCCCATCTCGGTCAGGCGCCGGTGCATCACCTCGGCATAGCAGTGCTTGCAGCCCGGGCTGACCTTCGTGCAGCCCACCGTGGGGTTCCACGTCGCGTCCGTCCACTCGATGCCGCTGCGATCGCCCATCCGCCCTCCCGCAGGCCCCGAAAAATACTGGATGTTTGAGCAGTGATCAAGCCGCCGCTGCCCGCCATGTGCAGGTTCATGTTGACACTGGCGCCGCGCCCCCGAAACCTGCTCATGGGCACCCACGTCGGGGCGGGCGCCCGGGCATGACCAGGAGGCAGACATGAGCAGCACGATGCCGGCGTGGGAGAGCTTGTCGGCGAAGGACCGGGATCTGGTGGCGCGGGCGCAGCGGATGCTGGTGGCGCTGGGGGATCCGGGGGTGGCGCGGCGCGCGGGCGAGGCGGGGTATGACGCCGAGGAGCATGAGGCCGGGTGGCGGGCGCTGGAGGTGGCGGCGGGGCGGCGGCAGTCGTTCCCGCTGCTGCTCCAGGTGGCGACGGCGGCGGCCTCGGAGGCGGAGGCCCCGGGCGTGGCCGCGCGCTACGCGGCCCTCGACGCCTTCGAGAACAAGTGGTTCCCGCGGGTGCGGACGGCCCTGCAACGGTTCGTGCCGGCCGAGGCCCAGGCCCAGGTGGTGGGGGCGTTCTTCGCCGATCTGGCGCAGCAGCCCCTCGGCCCGGGGGTGGTGGGCTCGGTGTCCCTCTTCATCCAGCGCCTCGCCGAGCTGGCCGCGAGCGACGCCCCGGGCGCGGCGGCGGCGGTGGCCTCGCTGCAGAAGAAGGGCCTCACCCCCGCAGCCATCGCCGACATCACGGCCACCCTCGAGGAGGCGCGCGCGCTGGCCCCGGCCGCCCCGCCGCCGGACGGCTTCGCCCAGCAGGTCGCCGCGCTCAACGCGGAGCGGGCGCAGGCCCTGGACACCCTGCGGCGGTGGCTCAACGACTGGACGCCCATCTTCCGCGACGAGCTGCCCTACCACGACCGCCTGCGGCTCGGCCTCGTGCGCAGCGCCGGCGGACGGCCGGCCAGCGCCCCGGTCGAGGAGGAGACCCTCGCGTAGGTCTGGGTGCCGGCCGCGGCGGTCTGGGCGCCGGCCGCGGCGGTCTGGGCGCCGGCCGCGGCGGTCTGGGCGCCGGCCGCGGCGGTCTGGGGCGGTCAACTCGCCGGTCCGGGCGGTCATTCTGCCGGTCCGGGCGGTCATTTCACGGGTCCAGGCGGTCGTCTCGCCGGTCCGGGGACGTCATTGCACGGCTCGGAGGACGTCATTCTGCGGGTCCGGGGACGTTGTTCTACCGGTCGAGACGCCCGCGCCCGGCACGACTCGACCCGCCAGACCGGGGGATCACGATCAACGGCACGACGGCCTCGCGACGACCTGCTACCCTCGGCTTCGAGGAGGCTGAAAATGCGAGCTGAGATCGATCGAGGCGCGTGAGCGAGGCTGCCTACCTCGCCCTGGAGGCGGAGGCCGAGACCCGCCATGAGTACGTCAACGGTGAGATGGTGGCCATGTCGGGTGGCACGCCTGCCCATGCAGCCATCGCGGCCAACCTGGCCCGAGCCCTGGGCAACCGCCTGATCGACCGGCCCTGCCTCGTCCTCTCCAGCGACGCCCGCGTCAACGTCGACGCAACCGGCCCCTACCCCGACCTGACCATCGTCTGTGATCCCCCACGCTTCGCGCCGAAGAGCCCGATCACCCTCGGCAACCCGACGGTGCTGATCGAGGTGCTGTCGGACTCCACTGAGGCCTACGACCGCGGGGCAAAGTTCGCTCACTACCGCCACCTCGACTCGCTGCAGTCGTACCTGCTGGTCGCGCAGGCCCCCCGCCGGGTCGAGCATTTCCAGCGCATGCCCGGTGGCCGGTGGTTGCTGACCGTCGTCGAGGACGGCGACGTCGAGATCCCGTGCCTCGGCTTCGCGCTGCCGCTCGATGAGATCTACCTGAAGCTCGACCTGCTCGCCCCGCCCGGCTGAGCGTTCGCCCGAGCGCCGTGGGGCATCAGGGGGTCGAACCTCAACCGGCCGCCCGCGGTCTCGTGCTCGGCCAGGCCTCGCCCTGCGGCCCGCCCCCGAAGAGGTCGAAGAACGGGATGCCCTTCTCGGCCGTGACGGCGCGCTCGGGCGAACCAAACGCCAGGATGGTCGGGGGCGCCTCGGCGCGAGCCAGACCGGGGAGGAACAGGGCGGCGATGAGCGGAGTGCGGGTCGACGTGGGCGCCTCCCTCGATGCGCCCGGGTCTTCGCGTCCGCGATCGGCCGCTCCGTCGTCAGAAGGTCGCGCCGACGCCGGCCGAGAGGCGCACCCACTCCTGGTAGACCACGCGCCCCCGCAGGTCGAAGTGGCCGAGGTGGCCCGTGACCTCGAGGTAGGGACCCGCGCCGGCCTCGGCCTCGGCGAGCTGGCCACAGTACCCGCAGATGCGCCGGTCGAGGACGGGCAGGTCCGTCCAGGCCACGCCGAGCCGCGCGCGGAGGGCGGCCACCTCGAAGCCGAGCCCGGCCGCCAGGTTCGAGGGCTCGACCAGGGTGTCGACCGTGCCGAGGCTGGCCTCGAACCACCACATCGGCGAGCCGTCGGCCAGCGACAGGTCGCCCCAGAGCCCGCGGATGCCCTGGACCAGCTCCAGCTCGGCGCCGGCGGCCCCCAGCGCCCCCAGGCCCAGCTCGACCCCGGTCGTCGCGGTGCGACGGCCCGCGAGCAGCGCGCCCCCGAAGAGGGTGTAGGCGCCGTCATCCAGCGGGATGGCCTGGCCCTCGGTGGTGTGGGCGCTCCCTTCGACGAGGCGCCCGAGGATGGCGGCTACCTGGCCGCCGACCACGAAGCCGCCGGCGGTCTGGTGGCGTACGCTGGCGGCGAGCGGTCGTGTCGCGTGCCGCTGCCTCCAGGTCGCCCTGGGTGCGTCGGAGTCGCTGAAGGGAAACAGGCCGTAGCGCGGCTCGGTGTAGCCGGCGCAGACCTCCGCCTCGAGGCCGATCTCCAGCCCGATGGAGGTCTGGCCGGAAGCCGGAGGGGGAGCCGGGGCGGCCAGCGGGGTCGAGGACACGGCGGGGGCGATCAGGCCGACCAGCAGACCGGCGGCGCGCGAAGGGTTCATGAGACCTCCTGGGGGCGGCGTCGTCGCGCCCGCGGCGCAACATGGCAGACAGTCTGCCACCTTCTTCAGCCGGTGGCCAGGAGGACCCCCAGCGCCGCGGCGATGCGGTCGGCCATGGCGGCCACGGCCGCCGGGGTGCGCAGGAGGTCCTGGCGGATCTCCAGCTCCAGGTGGGGGCGGCCGTGGGCGCGGCCGGCCTGCTCGATGGCGAAGATGAGGCCGCCGCGGCCGCTGTAGGGGGCGTTGAGGGCCACCGGGGTGCCGTCGCGGGCGAGGGCGGCGGCGAGGGCGCGGGCGTCGGCTTCGTGGTCGTCGAAGAGGACGCCGATGTGCATGGGGCGCGCGTCGGCGCCGAAGACGGGCGTGAAGCTGTGGATGGAGACCAGGTAGACGGGCTCGGGCCGCGCGGCGCGGGCGGCGACGGCGGCGTCGAGGGCCTGGTGGTAGGGGGTGTAGAGGGCGTCGATGCGGCGCTGGCGCGCGGCGTCGGTGAGGCCCTGGTTGAAGCTCACGGGCTGGCCGGCGCAGGTGGCGACGATGAGGGTGTCGCTCGTCAGCGGGCGGTTGGGATCGATGAGCAACCGACTGAAATCACTGAGGATTGCTTCGCTGGCGGTGCGGGCGACCAGGGCCTCGGTCAGGGCGGCGGCGCCGGGGTCGTAGCCCCAGTGGTCGTCGAGCAGGGCGCGGTCGGCCGGGGTGGCGGCGACGCCGTGCAGGTGGTTGCTGGCGTGCTCGCAGGAGAAGAGGAAGGGCCCCGGGGCACCCAGGTGGCGGACCGGCCGTGTCATGGCGACGTCGGGGGGGACCCGCAGGTCACGATGGCCAGGGCCCCCTCTCGATCGCCCGCCGCTGCTCTCGGCCTGATCACCATGGGGCCATGGTGATCGCCCGGACGGCGTCGGCGCAAGCGCCGACTCTCTGGCTCGGGAGCGAGGCCGCCTCTGGCCGCGGGGCGATTCGATCGCAGGAAAATGACACCGCCCCCCGCCCTTGCGATGGTTCGTCCATGACGCCCACGCCCCACGACGCCCTCTTCAAGCGCACCTTTGGCGATCCAGAGCACGCCGCTGGCGAGCTGCGCAGCATCCTGCCCCCCGCCCTGGTGGCGCAGCTCGACTTCGGCGCCCTGCGCGTGGAGTCGGGCAGCTTCGTCGACGAAGAGCTCAGCCAGCGGCACGCGGATCTGCTGTACGCCGTGCCCCTGCGCGGCGGGAGCGAAGTGCTCGTCTACCTGCTCTTCGAGCACCAGAGCTCGCCCGAGCCGCTGATGCCGTTTCGGTTGCTGCGCTACATGCTGCGCATCTGGGATCGCTGGCTGGCCGCGCACCCGGACGCCCGCACGCTGCCGCTCCTCATCCCCGCCGTGCTCTACCATGGCGCCGAGGCCTGGACCGGTCCGCGGGCCTTCGAGCAGCTCTTCGACCTGTCGCCCGACCTCGATGCAGCGCTTCGCCCGTGCATCCCCCACTTCCGCTGCGTCCTCGACGACCTGTCCGGCTTGACCGACGCTGCCTTGCGGGCACGCTCGCTGACGGCTGTCGCCCTCCTCGGCCTGCTCAGCCTGCGCGATGCTCGCCGACGACCTGACTTCATCGATCGGCTCGAGGACTGGATCGACGTGCTCGCCCAGGTGGCGGAGTCACCGAACGGAATCGGCGCCCTCGAAGCCTTCGTTCGCTATACTCTGCAGGTGGCCACCCCCGCCGGCGGGCCAGAGAAGCTCAAGACGATCTTGATCCAGGCCGCGGGGGACCAGGGAAAGGAGGTCGTGGTGACCATCGCTGAACAGCTCATCGAGAAGGGCCGCGAAGCAGGCCGCGCGCTGGGCCGCGAAGAGGGCCGCGCAATGGGCCGCGAAGAGGGCCGCGAAGAGGGCCGCGCAGTGGGCCGCGAGGAGGGCCGCGAGGAGGGCCGCGAGGAGGGGCAGCGCCTCATGCTGCGCCGCCTGCTGGAGAGTCGCTTCGGGATCCTCTCGCCCGCCGCCGTCGCCCGCGTCGACGCCGCGACGGCCGCCCAGCTCGACGCCTGGCTGGACGTCATCCTCGTCGCCCCCACCCTGGACGCTCTCCTCGACGTCACGCCGTAGCCGGCATCCTGAGGCCGGTCAGGTCGTTCGGCGGCAGGCTCGTCCTGCACGAGCGCCGGAAGAGCCCCCGCCGAGCGGTCGCTCTCAGACGGCCTCGAAGAAGCGCTCGCCCTTCTCGGCCATGGCCCGGAGGCTGGCGGGGGGGGCGTAGCGGGGGCCGTGGGCGGCGGCCAGGGCGTCGAGGGCCGTGACGACGGCGCGGACGCCGCGCCGGTCCATCCAGGCGAGGGGGCCGCCGGTGTTGGGGGCGAAGCCCACCCCCATGATGGCGCCGATCTCGGCGTCGGCCTTGCTCTTCAGGATGCCCTCGTCCAGGCAGCGGGCGGCCTCGAGGACCTGGGCGAGCATCAGGCGATCCTGGAGGACCTCGATGCCCGTCTCGGTCGGGGTGCTGGCCCCCAGCTCGGCGACGACGTCGGCCAGGCCGGCCCAGAGGCTGCGCGGCTGGCTGGTGTAGTCGTAGAAGCCGGCGTTGGCGGCCTTGCCGGTGCGGCCCAGCTCCACGAGCTTGCGGATGAGGCGGACGCCGGGGGCCTGATCCAGGTCGTCGTCGAAGTAGCGCTTGCGCATCTCGAAGCCGTGGGCGGCGAGGGAGAGCGTCACCTCGTCGAAGACCTTGAGGGGCGAGACGACCATGCCGGCGGCCCGGGCGGCGCGCTCGACGAGCAGGGGCGAGTGGCCCTCGGCGACGAGCTGGGCGGCCTCCATGATGTAGGCCGAGAAGAACCGCGTGGTGAAGAAGCCGTAGCCGTCGTTGACGACGATGCTGGTCTTCTTGATCTGGCGGCCGAACGCGAGGGCGCGGGCCAGGGTCTCCTCGCTGGTGGTGCCCGGGGTGATGACCTCCAGCAGCGGCATCTGCTCGACGGGCGAGAAGAAGTGCAGGCCGATGAAGTTCGCCGGGCGGATGGAGGCCTTCACCAGATCGGCGATGGGCAGGGCCGAGGTGTTGCTGGCGAAGATGGCGTCCTCGCCGAGGACGGCCTCCGTCTCGCGGATGACGCGGTGCTTGAGGTCGAGGTTCTCGAAGACGGCCTCGATGACGAGGTCGCAGCCGGCCAGATCGCCCACGTCGAGGGTGCCGGTGACGCGGGCGAGCAGGGCCGCCTGGTCATCCTTGGAGAGGTGCTTCGCCAGCTTCGGGATCTGGCCCTTGATGTGGGCCAGGCCCTTGTCGAGGGCGTCCTGGCGGATGTCCTTGAGCACGACGTCGTAGCCGCGCTGGGCGCAGACGAAGGCGAGGCCGGCGCCCATCATCCCCGCGCCGAGGATGCCCACCTTCTGGACGCGGGCGTCGGCGATCTTGGGGAGATTCGCCTGTGCGTTCACGGCGTTGCGGTGGTACCAGAACGTGCGGATCATGTCCTTCGCCTGGTCGCTGACCACCGTGCCCACGAAGTAGCGGGCCTCGACCTGCATGGCCGAGTCGAAGTCGAGCAGGGCGCCCTCGTAGACGGCCTTCACGGCCGCCTCGGGGGCGGCGTAGGCGCCGGCCGTCTTCTTGACCAGCATGGCCGCGCCGGCGGCGAAGAGGTTGCGGGCGTCGCCGGTGTCGGGCTGCACCCCGCCGGGCCAGACGAAGCGCTTGTCGTCCCAGGGCTGCTTCGCGCGCGGGTTGGCGGCGATCCAGGCCACCGCGGCCGCGTGGGCGCTCTCGGCGTCGGGGCACAGCTCGTCCACCAGGCCGGCGGCCTTCGCCTTGGGGGCGCGGACCATCTTGCCCTGGGCCAGGATCTCGAGGGAGGCCTGGAGGCCGACGATGCGGGGGAGGCGCTGGGTGCCGCCGCCGCCTGGGATGACGCCCAGGCTCACCTCGGGCAGGCCGAACTGGATCGCCGGGTGATCCACGGCGATGCGGCGGTGGCATGCCAGGGCGATCTCGTAGCCGCCACCGAGGGCGGAGCCGGTGAGCAGCGCCACGACCGGCTTGCCGCACGTCTCCAGGGCCCGGAAGCCCGCGTGCAGCTCGCTGACCATGGCGTAGAGGGCGTCGGCGTCGCGCTGGCCGTAGATGAAGTCGATGTCGGCGCCGGCGCAGAAGTCCTTGTGGCCCGACGCGATGATGATGCCCTTCAGGCCGGGCATGGCCTGGATCTCGGCGAACGCGGCGATGAACCCGTTGCCGAAGTCGGCGTTGATCTTGTTGACCTTGCCGGGCATGGCCATCGTGAGGGTGGCGACGCCGGTCGCGGCGTCGAAGCTGACGGTAAAGCCCTTGTCTTCCATGGTGTTTCCCCTCAGACCCGCTCGATGACGGTGGCGATGCCCATGCCGCCGCCGATGCACAGCGTCGCGACGCCCACCTGCTTGTCCCGCGCCTCCAGCTCGTCGAGCAGGGTGCCCAGGAGGATGGCGCCGGTGGCGCCCAGGGGGTGACCCAGGGCGATGGCGCCGCCGTTGACGTTGACGCGATCCAGGTCCACGCCGAGCTGGTCGGCCGTGTAGAGCACGACGGCCGCGAAGGCCTCGTTGATCTCCCAGAGGTCCACGTCGCCCGGGGTCATGCCGGCCTTCTTGAGGGCGCGGCGGGAGGCGGGGGCCGGCGCCGACAGCATGATGACGGGCTCGTCGCCGATGGAGGCGATGGCGCGGATGCGGGCGCGGGGCTTGAGGCCGAGGCGGTCGCCGATCTCCCGGGAGCCCACCAGCACCGCCGCGGCGCCATCCACGATGCCGCTGGAGTTGCCGGCGGTGTGGACGTGGTGGATGTGCTCCACATGGGGGTAGCGCTTCTGGGTGAGCGCGTCGACGCCGAACTGCACGCCGATCATCTCGAAGGCGGCCTTGAGGGCGCCCAGGCCCTCCAGCGTGGAGTCGGGGCGGGGCAGCTCGTCCTCGGCCAGCATGAGGCGGCCGTTCTGGTCGCGGACGGGCACGACGCTGCGCTTGAAAGCGCCGCGGGCCATGGCCGCCCCCGCGAGCTGCTGGCTGCGCAGGGCGAAGCGGTCCACGTCTTCGCGGCTGTAGCCGTTGAGCGTGGCCAGGAGGTCGGCGCTGATGCCCTGAGGCACGATGCCGTAGTCGAACTCCATCGACGGATCCCAGATGGCCCCGCCGTCGCTGCCCATGGTGACGCGGGACATGCTCTCCACGCCGCCGGCCACCACCAGATCCATGAAGCCCGACGCCACCTTGGCGGCGGCGCCGTTGACGGCCTCCAGGCCCGAGCCACAGAAGCGGTTGAGCGTCACGGCGGGCACCGTCTCGTCGTACCCCGCCACCAGCACGCCGGTGCGGGCGATGCAGCTCCCCTGCTCGCCCGTCTGGGTCACGCAGCCGACGGTGACGTCCTCGATCAGGGAGGTGTCGAGGGCGTTGCGGTCGCGCAGCGCGGCGAAGGCGCCCGCGAGCAGATCCACCGCCTTGACGGTGTGCAAGGCGCCGCTCGCCTTGCCCTTGCCGCGTGGGGTGCGCACGGCGTCGTAGATGTAGGCTTCGGCCACGGCGGGTCCTCCTTGGGCGATGTCCGCGGCGGCAGTGTTCGAGGGGCGGCGAGACGCTGTCAAGTGGTCGGGGCCCTGGCCTGCACGGCGTCGATGGGCCACAATCCGCCCCCTGCAAAGGAGGCTGGATGATCCGCTCCGCCGACCGGCTGGCCGCGCTGCTGGGCATCGATCCCGAGACGCGGCAGGTCAACGTCGAGAAGCTCTACCTGTCGACGGAGAAGACCCCCGGCGCCTACTGGCTCCAGCTCTTCATCGCCACCGGCATCGCGTTCCTCGGCCTGACCCTCGACAGCACCGCCGTCATCATCGGCGCCATGCTCGTCTCGCCGCTCATGACGCCCATCGTGCAGGTGGGGATGGGGTTCGCGCTGGGCCACGCCCACCTCACGGCCCGGGCCTCGGTGCGGCTGCTCCTGAGCATCGGCCTGGTGATGGGGGCCGCCGCCCTCATGACCCGGATCATGCCGCTGCAGGAGCTGACCGGCGAGATCATGGCCCGCACCCGGCCCACGTTCCTCGATCTGATCGTCGCCCTCTTCTGCGGGCTGGCGGCCTCGTTCACCACCGCGCGCGGCTCGCGGGACACGGTCACGGCCGCGGCGGGCACCGCCATCGCCATCGCCCTCGTCCCGCCCATCTGCGTCATCGGCTTCGGCCTCGGGCTCGGCGACGCCGAGGTGGCCCGGGGGGCGGCGCTCCTCTTCACCGCCAACCTGGCGGCGATCATCCTGGTCAGCGACTTCTTCTTTCTGATCACGGGGTTCAGCCGGCTCGACTTCGAGCGTCTCAACCAGCGGGTCTACACCGACGAGGACCGGACGCGCCGCCTGTACCGCCTGTCGCAGGCCATCCTGCCGCCAGAGTCGGTCAAGGCGATGACGGTGCGCCTGATCCTGCCGCTGGCCTTCGTGGCGTCGGTGGCCATCCCGCTCACCCAGGCGCTGCGGCAGGTGGTGGTGCAGGTGCGCGTCAAGCAGGCGGCGCGGGCCGTGGTGGGGCAGTTCGAGCGGGCCCACGACGTGCTGCGGCACGACCTCGAGATCACGCCGGACGAGGTCTTCTTGAAGGTCACGATGGTGGGCCGGCCCGCCGATCAGCAGGCGGCGGAGGAGGAGCTGCGCCGGGAGCTGGGCGAGCGGGTGGAGCTGAAGGCGACCGTGGGCGTCGTGATGCTCGCCTCCTCCGAGTTCATGCAGCAGCGGCTCGAGGGCTCGTCGCGGCAGCTCCGAGAGCAGCTCGCCGCCCTCCAGGCGCCGCTGGCCTGCCCCCCGGCGCCCGAGCCCCCGGATCTGGACGCCGTGCGGGCCGAGGCGGTGACGACGGCGGGGGGGCCGGCCCTCGCGGGCCAGCTCACGGCGCGGGTGGCGGCGGTGCTGGCCTGGGCGCGGCCGGCGACCGCCGGGCACTGGCTGGGCTGGACGCTCGAGCTCTCCCCCGCCGGGACGCGCCTGCGGCTCGGGCTGCTGGCCGATCAGGCCCCCGGCGCCGACGCCCTGGGCCTGCTGGCGACGGTGGTCGGCAAGGAGACGGGGCTGGCGGTGGCGGAGGTGCGGGTCGATCGGCTGGCCCCGGTGCTGCTGGACGAAGCCGACGCGGCCGCCGCCGAGCCCCCGCGCGAGCTGGAGATCGCCCGGCGCCTCGGGGGCCTGCGCTTCCGCCTGACGACCCCGGCGGCCCCCGACGCCGCCGGCGAGGCCGCGACGTCCGCCCTGCTCGCCGCGCTGGCCGGGCTGCCGGTCGAGCGCGCGGCGGGCGCCGGCTTCAAGCTGGAGGCCCTGCCTGCCCCATGACGACCTCGCCCCGCCCGAAGCCGCGCCTGCGCGGCGCCAGCCACGGCATCGCCGCCTTCGTGGCCCTCGCGGCCGTGGGGGTGCTCACGGTGAAGGCCGCCCCCGGCACCGCCACCTGGGCCGCCGCGCTCTACGGCGCCTCCCTCGTGGCCCTCTTCACCATCAGCAGCGTCTACCACTGGTTCCACTGGGAGCCCGGCTTGCGCGCGCGCCTGCGCCGGCTGGATCACAGCGCGATTTTTCTTTTGATTGCGGGCACCTACACGCCGGTTACGCTCATGGTCCTGGCCCCCGACGTGGCCCACCGCGTCCTGTGGTGGGTCTGGATCGGGGCCGCGGTGGGCGTCGTGAAGTCGAACCTGCCCATCAAGACACCGCGTGCGGTGACGGCGGGGCTCTTCATCGCGCTGGGCTGGACCATCCTGCTGGAGTGGGGGGCCATCCAGGCGGGGCTGAGCGCGACGCAGCTCGGGCTGATGGGCGCCGGCGGGGCGGCCTATAGCCTGGGGGCCGTGGCCTACGCCACGAAGCGCCCCGATCCCTGGCCCCGCACCTTCGGCTACCACGAGATCTTCCACCTGCTCGTCATCGTGGCGGCCGTCTTCCACTTCATCCTGGTGGCCCAGCTCGTCGTGCCCTGACCGGAGCGCCGCGGCCGGCGTTGCACGGCCGGGGGCCTGCGGGTATAACCCCCCGCGCACCAGGGAGGACGTCATGGCGTTGTTGATCAGCGGGTTCGAGGGCTTCAGCGACGGCGACTTCGACGTCTATCGCCCGGCGTGCTGGTCGAACAACCTGCACAACCTCGATCGCATGCGCACCAAGGCCCGCCTGATGGCCCTGGGCGAGCGGCTGCGCGCGGCGGTGGACGACGCCTGGCTGGTGCTGGAGGCGTCCAGCGAGATCCCCAGCGTCTGGAACGGCCGCCAGGTGCGCGACCAGTGGGCCTACCTGCTGCGGTCGGACGCCGCGCGCCGGCAGCTCCAGCCCGTGGTGGCCCGGTCGGTGGATCTGGCGACCCGCGTGAAGGATCCGGCCGAGCACCACCGGCACCTGCTGCTGGCCGTGCGCATCGACGACGCGGTGCTGGAGGTGGGTGTCCGCATCCACCAGCACTCGACCGTGGATCTGGCCAACCTGCTGGGCCGGGCCGAGCGCGCGGGCGATGAGCTGGCCGCGCTGGTGGCCGCCCTGCCCGCGGAGGTGACGCTGGGCAGCGAGCCGGTGACGGTCGCGGGCCTGCTGGCGGCGGCGCGCGCGGCGCAGCGCGGCGAGGCGGACTGGGTGCTGGTGAGCCGCACCTGGCCCCGGGCGGAGGCGGTGGCGGCGGGCGAGGGCCTGGCCGAGCAGCTCGTGGCCACGGCCGACGCGCTGATGCCCCTCTTCCGGTTCGTGGCCTGGACGCCCGAGAACGACCACGTGGGCGTGCAGGAGAAGCTGGAGTCCTTCGCCGAGGCCGCCGAGCACCGCAAGGAAGAGGCCGAGGCCGCGCGGGACGCCGCCGCCGAGGAGCGCGAGGCGCGCCACCAGGAGGCCCGGGCCCGCACCGAGTCTCGCCTGGCCGAGCTGAAGGCCTGGAAGCAGAACCTCCGCGTGCGCCGCGAGGACGAGCCGCGGCCCGCCGAGCAGCGCGAGCCCCGGCCGCAGCGGCCGGCCGAGCCTCGGCCCGCGGCCCCGCGACCCGCCGAGGCCGCCGAGCAGCCCGCCGAGGCCGGCCCCCGCGCTCCCCGGCCCGAGGGCCCGCGTGGGCCTCGCCCCGAGGGCCCGCGTGGGCCTCGCCCCGAGGGCCGCGTGGGCCTCGCCCCGAGGGCCAGCCTCGCCCCGAGGGCCAGCGTGGGCCTCGCCCCGAGGGCCAGCGCGGGCCTCGCCCCGAGGGCCAGCGCGGGCCCCGCCCCGAGGGCCAGCGCGCGGCCTCGCCCCGAGGGCCAGCCCCGCCCCGAGGGCCAGCGCGGCCCTCGCCCCAGCGGCCGCAGCCCCGACGGCCGCAGCCCCGACGGTCCGCGCGGTGCACGCCCCAGCGGCCGCAGCGCCGACCGTCGGCCGCCCCGGCCCGAGGCGCCGCGCAGCTCCGGCCGCGCCCCGATCGGTGGAGGAGGCGCCGAAGGTCGCCCGCAAGGCCCTCGCCGTGGGCGACGCCTGTCGGCTGGATCGCGGCCTGCTGGCCGGCAAGACCGGGGTGGTGCGGGCGGTCGACACCAAGAAGGGCTACTACCAGGTCCGCGTGGGCGTCCTGGACGTGAACATCGCCTTCGCCGACGTCACCCCCACCTGAGGCGCCCATGATCCGGCTGACGCCGAAGGGCCTGCGCCGCTGGCGCACCGGCCATCCCTGGATTTTTCGCAGTGATATCGGTCAGGTAGCCGCCGTCACCCCGGGCGACCTGGTGGTGGTGGCCGATCCCGCGGGGCGCCCGCTCGGCCGGGCCGCGTGGTCGGATCAGTCGCTGATCGCGCTGCGCCGGGTGCCGCTCGACCTCGACGAGGACACCGAAGCGGGCTGGGACCGGCTGGTCGCCGGCGCCCTCGACCGGCGCGCCGACGCGCTGCCCTCGGCCCGCCTGATCAACGGCGACGCCGACGGGCTGCCGGGGCTGATCGTGGATCGGTTCGGGGCGGGCATCAGCCTGCAGACGCTCACGCCGGCGGCGGAGCGCCGGCGCGACGCCCTGGTGGCCCGGCTGGTCGCGCGCTACGCCCCCCGGGTGGTGGTGGTGCGCAACGATCCCAAGGTGCGCGATCACGAGGGGCTGCCGCGGGAGAAGGCCGTCGTTCACGGCGAGGATCCCATCGTCTGGGCCCCCTTCGGCGGGCGCGAGGTCCGCTTCGATCTGCTGGAGGGCCAGAAGACCGGCGGCTTCCTGGATCAGCAGTACAACCACATGGCGGCCGCGGCATTCGCGCGCCCCGGCCGCGCGCTGGACTGCTTCTCGTACCAGGGTGGCTTCGCGCTGGCCCTCGCGGGGGCAGGGCTGGCGTTGACGGCGGTGGACCAGAGCGCCCCTGCGCTGGACCATCTGCGGGCGAACGCGGCGCGCAACGGCTTGCACGTCGAGGCGCTGGAAGCCAATGTTTTCGACTACTTGCGCGAGCTGGAGCGGGACGACGCCCGGTTCGACACCGTGGTGCTGGACCCCCCCGCCTTCGTGCCCGGCCGCAAGGCCCTGGAGGCCGGGCGCCGCGCCTACAAAGAGATCAACCTGCGCGCGCTGAAGCTGCTGGTGCCCGGCGGTCGCCTCATCACCTGCTCCTGCAGCGCCCATATGAGCCGGGCGGACTTCGAGCGCATGGTGGCGGAGGCGGCGGCGGACGCCGGGCGGTTCGCCCGGGTGATCGAGCGGCGCGGGCCAGGACCGGACCACCCCACCCTCGTCACCGCACCGGAGACCGACTACCTCAAGGCCCTCTTCGTGGAGGTGCTGTAGGCCCCCGCGGCCTGTAGTACGCTATCGGTCATGACGTCCGACGAAGCCAGGCTCATCGAGTACGCCCGGGAGCGGTTCGGCCTGCCGGCCGTGCTGCTGGACAAGGCGGTGCGCCACCAGCAGCGCACGGGGCGCGACCTGGCGGCCGTCCTGGTCGAGATGGGGGTCTTGTCGGCGGATCAGGTGCGCACCTTCGAAGAGAGCCCCCTGACCCACGAGGGCAGCGCCGCCGACATCTGGGGCGAGCCGACCCGGGTGGATGACGGGCTGGCGCCGCCCGAGGCGGTCCGGCGGGTGCTGTCAGATGACCGGGCCGGCGGCACCCCGGCGACGCTGGAGCGGGGGCGCCACGACGCGCTCGAGCCCGCCCCCCTCCCCGGGCGGGTGGTGGCGCTGGACGAGGAGCCCTCCGAGGGGCCCCAGACGACGCGGCTCGGCTCCTTCGATGCCGATCAGGAGGCCGCCCGGCGGCTGCGGGCCGTGGAGCTGGCCGCCCACCACGAGCGCTGGCTGCCCCACCTCAAGACGCCGGAGCGCCGCTACGAGCACGGCGACGAGATCGCCCGGGGCGGCATGGGCCGCATCGTCGAGACCTACGACCACGTCCTGGGGCGCACCGTCGCCATGAAGCTGCTCATCGGGGGCGCCGACGAGCAGCTCGCCATGCAGGTGCGGTTCACCGAAGAGGCCCAGATCACGGGGCAGCTCGAGCACCCCAACATCGTGCCGGTCCACGACCTGGGCATCGATGGCGATGGCCAGCTCTACTTCACCATGAAGCGGGTGGGCGGCCGCACCCTGCGCGACGTGCTCAAGGCGCTGCGCAAGGGCGACGGGGTGATGGCGGCGGCGTTCCCGCTGCACCGCCTGCTCGAGGGCTTCAAGCAGATGTGCCTGGCGCTGGCCTATGCCCACAGCCGCGGGGTCGTCCACCGCGACCTGAAGCCGTCGAACATCATGTTCGGCGACTTCGGCGAGGTGCTGGTGATGGACTGGGGCCTCGCGAAGATTCTGCCGCGAGTTCGCGGGGTTGTGAGCCGGGTGACCAGCCTGCGCGACGGCGAGGAGCGCTGGGCGACGCGCATGGGCGAGGTGATCGGGACGCCGGGCTACATGCCGCCCGAGCTGGCCATGGGGCAGCTCGACGACGTGGACGGGCGGTCGGATGTCTACAGCCTGGGGGCCCTGCTCTACGAGATCCTGACGCTGCGGCCGCCCTACGCCGGGGGGGACAGCAAGGAGATCCTGAAGCGCCAGCTCCGCGAGCCCCTGGTGCCCCCCCGGGAGCGCGCGCCCGAGCGCGACATCCCCCCGGTGCTGGAGCGCATCTGCATGCGCTGCCTGCAGCGCGAGATGGAGCGCCGCTTCCCGTCGGCGCTGGCGCTGCACGGCGAGATCGACGCCTTCATGGCCGGGGCGCTGGCCCAGGCCCGCCAGTCGGAGAGCGCGGCCCGGTTCGTCCAGGAGGCCGCCGATCACGCCGACGACTGGCGGCGGCGGACGACCTCGCTGGAGCGCCTCGAGATCGAGGTGGAGCGGCTGGCCAGCCAGGTGCCGAGCTGGGCGGGGGTCGATCAGCTCCGGCCGGTCTGGGCGGCGGAGCAGGCGCTGGAGCGAGCCCGCGCCGAGCAGGCCGAGGCCTATGGCCGCGCCGAGCGCGCGTGGCGCCAGGCCCTCGCCGAGGCCCCCGATCACACCGAGGCCCGGGCGGGGCTCACCGATCTGCTGGCCGACGCGCTGCTCGCGGCGGATCGGGCCGACGACGAGTCGGCGCTGCGGCGGTTCGGCGAGCAGCTCCAGGCCGTGGATCGGGCGCGCCACGCGGCCCTGCTGTCGGGGCAGGGCCGCCTGCGCATCCAGGCCGAGCCGGCGGGGACGGAGGCCACCCTCTTCCGGGTGGAGCCGGTGGATCGTGTGCTGACGCCGAGCGAGGCCGTGGAGGTCGGGCGCCTGCCCCAGATCGTCGAGGGCCTGCCGCCGGGGCGGTACCTGGTGGTCCTGCGGGCCGCCGGCCGCCACGCGGTGCAGGTGCCCGTGCGCCTGCGGCGCGGCGAGGAGGCCGTGGTGCGGGTGCGGCTGCGCCCGGATGCGGCCGTGGGTCGCGATCTGGTGCACATCCCCGGGGGGCGCTTCCACATCGGCGGGGACGCCGCCGCGCCCCGGGCGCTGCCGCGCCAGCGCATCGAGCTGGCCGACTTCGCGCTGGCCCGCCTGCCGGTCAACTGCCGGCAATACCTGGGTTTTCTGCAGGCGCTCCAGGGGCGGGATCCCGAGGAGGCCCGCCGCCGGGCTCCGCGGCTCTTCCCCGACGGGCGGCCCCTGCTCATCGAGCGCGCCGGCATCTGGGCCATCCCGACGCGCGGGCCCGACGGGGGCGCCTGGGATCCCCACTGGCCCGTCTTCGGGGTGAGCGCGGGCGACGCCGAGGCCTACGCCCAGTGGCGCAGCCAGATCGACGGCCGCGCGTGGCGCCTGCCGACGGAGCAGGAGTGGGAGGCCGCCGCCCGCGGGGGCGACGGGCGCACCTTCGTCTGGGGTGACCACTACCGGGCCGGCCTCTGCAAGAACTTCGGGGCGCGGCCCGGCCCCCCGGCCCTGGAGCCCATCGGCAGCTTCCCCACCGATCGCAGCCCCTTCGGGGTGATGGATCTGGCCGGCGGCGTCGCGGAGTGGACGGCGAGCAGCGAGGGCCCACGGCCCGACGGCTCCCTCGACCGCATCTGCCGCGGCGGCAGCTTCTGGCACGGCGAGGCGTACGCGCGCGTCGCCGCCCGCCACCCGGTGGATCCCACGGCCGTGCTGCCCTGGGTGGGCTTTCGGCTGGCCTGCGACCTGCCGTGACCCGCGCGACGGCGGTCGTCTGGCTGGGGGTGGCCGTCCACGCGGGCCTCGTCATCCACCGCGCGTGGGACGAGCTGACCGACGCCTACGTCGTCCAGGGCCTGTTTCGCACCTACCGCCCCCCCGGACCTCAACCCGATGGCTGGCTGGTCGATCCGCGCCCGGGGGATCTGGCGACCGAGATCACGGCGCGCTACGGGCCGGCGAGCCCGGCGTCGGCTCCCGCCCCGTCGCCCACGGCCTGGGCGGCGTGGCTGGCCGCCCGCGGGCTCTCGCCCCGGCCGGCCACCGGGTTCGCCGGGCCCGATGAGCCCCCCCGCCTGATCTTCCTCGCATCGGGCGAGATCCGCTTGCAGACCGGCAGGTTCCAGGGCCAGGCCGTCCTGTTCGACCCCGCCCGCGGGGTGATGCTGCTTTGGAGGGGCTGGAGGAGGCGGCCGCGCCGGCGCTCGTGCTCACCGCCGCGAAGGAGCCGCCATGGTGAACCGCTGGGCGCTGGCGGCCCTGGCGGGCCTGCTCAACGGGACGGCCTTCATCTACCTGGGCGCCGTGGCCGTGGTGGCCAACGTGCCCCTGCTGGTGGCGCTCGGGCGGGCCCCCGGGCGCCTCGCGGCGGCGGGCCTCGGCGGGCTGGTGGGCCTGCTGGGCGGGATGCACATCTACGGCATCCTCGACTATGGCTGGCTGCTGTTCGTGGGGTTCTCGCTCTACACGGCCAGCCAGATGGTGCTGTACGCGCTGGCGTTTCGGTGGCTGGACGGGCGGGCCGGCCGGGCCTTTGACGTGCTGCTGCCCGCGCTCCTGTGGACGGTGACGGAGTGGGTGCGCACGCTCGGGCCGCTGGCCATGCCCGCCAGCTATGTGGGCTGCATCGCGGATGTGCCGGCGCTGCGGCCGTGGCTGTGGCTGGCGCCGTGGATCGGCGGCCTCGGCGTGAGCGGCCTGGTCGGGCTGACCCAGAGCGCGGTGTTCCACCTGGTCGCGCGGCGGCGCAGCCACGCCCGGCCGGCGCTGGTGGCCCTGGGCGGGGTGCTGGTCGCCGGGGCCCTCAGCCCGACGCCCCCCCTCGGCGAGCGCACGCTCCAGGTGGTGGGGGTGCAGGGCGGCCTGGCCAACGCCCAGTACCAGGCGGCGCAGATCGACGCCCTGGCCCGGCGCGACATCGTGCAGACCTACGCCACCCTCACCCGCCAGGCCTTCGCCTGGCACCCGGATCTGGTGGTCTGGCCCGAGACGGCGCTGCGGCTGGACGTGCTGGGGGACGCGACGCTGCGGGCGCTGCTGGCGCCCCCGCCCGGCGGCCCCGTGCTGCTGGCGGGCCTGCTGCATCGCGAGGGCGGGCAGGCGTGGAACCTGGCGGTGGCGCTGGGCCCCGGCGGCCAGGAGCTGGGGCGCTACGCCAAGGTCCGCACGGTGCCGCGGACGGAGGACTACCTGACGCGGGGGACGGATCGGCGCCCCATCGCGACGCCGGTGGGGGCCATCGGGGTGCTCATCTGCCTGGAGTCCGTCTACCCGGACGCGGGCCGCGACACCACGCGGGCGGGCGCGGAAATCCTGGCAATCATGAGCAATGACGCGGGGTTCGGTCGGTCGCCCATCACGAAGCACATGACCGCGCGGGCCATCGTGCGGGCGGTGGAGAACGGGCGCTGGCTCATCCGGGTGGGGCAGGCGGGCATCACCACCCTCATCGATCCCCGAGGCGAGCGGCACGGCGGGCTGGGGCTCTTCGAGCCGGGGCTGGTGCGGGGGGAGGCCCGCCTGCGGACCGACCTGACGTGGGCGACGCGGTGGCCGGATCTGTGGATCGGCCTGTGCGGCGTCACGCTGCTGCTGGGGGTGCTCGCCGCGCGGCGCGGCGCAAGAGCGCCTGGTTGACCACGAAGAGGAACCAGAAGACGGGCAGGAAGATGAGGTAGGCGCTGCGGGTGTGCCAGGGCCCCATGGCCAGCTCGACGCCGCCGTAGAGGCCCATGAGGTGGATGCCGGCGACGCGGGCGCCGTTGGCCAGCAGGGCCAGGGGCAGGACGAGCAGGAAGAGGAGGCCCCGCGCCCGCAGCGAGGGCTGCGCCACCCAGCCGAAGACCAGGGTGTACATCGCCAGCGTCACCAGCATGTTCATGCCCGAGCAGGTCTCGTTCACGATCACGTAAAAGCGGGCGTCGTAGATGGTGTAGTCGTTCCAGATGCGGACGGGGTGGCCGGTCAGCCCCAGCAGGAGCTGCGCGATGTCGGCGCTCCAGATCTGCAGGGGCACGTCGAGGCGGGCGCGCAGGAAGTACTCCCAGGGGAGCGCGAAGGCGCTGAAGCCGACGGGCACGGCGAGCAGGCGCGCGTGGCCCAGGCCGAGCCAGCCCCACAGCCAGGCGAAGAACGCCACCGGCAGCAGGGCCCCCACCAGGATGAGGGCGTCCCAGGTGTGATCCACGAAGACCAGGCCGCCGATGAGCGCGGCCGTCGTGACCGCGAGCAGGCGCTCGGCGCCGGGCCGGTCGGGGCCGGGAGTGGCCCAGGCCGGGCGGCGGGTGGCCAGCCAGGCCAGCACGGTGCTCATGGGCACGGCGAGCAGGCCCGCGGCGCCCCCGCCCAGCGTCCCGTCGAGCCAGGTGTGGACGGTCCAGATCCCGACGGGGATGGCGATGACCAGCAGGCAGGCGAGCGTGGCCGCGGCGAAGAGCGGCGACCAGCGGCGGGCCAGTGCGACCGCGCTCAAGCGGCCCCGACGAGACGCCCCAGGACCTCGGCGATGCGCTCGCCCAGGCGCTGCACGTCCTCATCCGACTTGCGGACGTAGCGCGCGTTGGTGAGCTCCTTGAGGCTCTCCTTGAAGGGCTCGTCGCAGAGGACCCCGGAGAAGAACAGGATGGGCGTGCGCTTCTGGTCGTGGACCGTCTCGATGGCGCGGATGGCGTAGGCCGCCTCGCGGCCATCCATGCCGGGCATGCGCACGTCCAGGATGACCAGATCGGGCTTCTCGCCGGCGTGCACGGCCCGGGCGAAGGCCTCGATGAACGCGGGCCCGTCGGGCCAGTCCTGCACTTCGCGGGCGAGCTGGCGCTCCAGCAGCAGATCCCGGGTGAGGGCGCGCAGGAAGGCCGAGTCCTCGACGACGAAGACGCGGCGCATCTGGCGCGGCGGCGGGGCCGGCCGCTCGGGCGGCGGCTCGGGGGCCGCCCGGGGATCGGCGGCGCGGGGATCGGCGGCGGGGGCCTTCTCGACGATGGCGCCCAGGCCACCCCGCTTGACCACCCCCACCCGGGCCAGAGTGTCGGGGGACTCCCCGTTGAGCTCCCGGACCTCGGCCGCCGTGGCGGGCCGCACGCCCAGCCCCAGGCCACAGATCTGACAGGCCACCAGCACATAGCCGCTCTCGAGGGTGCGCTCGAGCTCGACCTGCATCCCACAGCTCGGGCAATCGCGTCGGTCGCTCACGTCAGCCTCCCTTGAGCTGGGCCAGCAGGCGATCGATGGCGATCTGGAGGCGGGCCGCCTGATCCGCCACCGGGGCCTGGACGGGGCGATCGAGGTGGACCGTCTGGCCCAGCTCGCTGATGAGCGTCTTCAGGCCCGCGTCGGCCGCCCGGCCCGCGTAGAACAGCGCCGCGGTGGGCCGGGCACCGGAGGCACGCTCCAGCGCCCGCATGGCCCGCACCAGGCTCGCCCCGCTGATGCGCTCCACCTCCAGCTCGGTGACCACGAGGCGCGGGGCCTGCCCCTGGTGCAGCGCCTGGGCGTACGCCTCGAACGCTGCCGCGCCATCGGTGTAGGTGGCCACCCGCAGGTGGCCCAGCCGGGCGGCGGCCGCCTCGACGAGCTCGGCCGGCCCCACCACCACCACCCCATCGCCGGGTTGCTGCACGCCCCCGCCTCCTTCAGCTCGCCACGGATCGCAGGATCATCGTCAGGTTGATCAGCAGGTGGGCCACGAACGGCGCCAGGAGGCCGTTGCTGCGCCAGAGGAACACCGCGTAGGCCCCCCCCGCGAACACGCCGATCTGCAACACATCGATGAGGATGTTGACGAACGGCTGGTTGAGCACCGCGAAGTAGGTGAGCTGGTAGATCCCGTAGATGCCGGCGCTCATCCCGATGGCGAGGGGCTTGTTCTCGGTGAGCGACAGGAGCCCGCGGTTCACGAAGCCCGAAAAAAACACTTGTTCTGCAAGCACATGCACGAGGGTCATGAGCAGCAGCATGCCGATGGGGGCCAGGGCGGGCAGTGTGCCTGACAGGAAGCCGACGATGATCCCATAGGGGATCGCCGCCCCCAGCCAGCTGTGGTTCTCGCCCAGCAGGCTGCCCCCCTTGGAGAGGTCGAGGCGTCGGCCGACGACGAAGACGCCGACCAGGCCGAGCAAGAGGAGCATGATGCGCCGGATCCACCAGAAGGCGTCATCGGCCATGTAGTAGTACTCGACGTTGCCGAGCACCTGCTGGTTGGCGGGGACCTTTCGCACCTGGGCGATGGTCTTGTAGACCTCGTCGATGTTCAGGGTGCCCAGGTAGACCAGGGCCTTCTCCTTGGTGTCGACGTCGGCCTTCGCCCCCATCTCGCGGGCGGCCGAGATGAGCGTCTGATCGTCGTGGTTCAGGCGCAGCAGGACGAGCTGGCCCACCTCCTTCAGGTCGGAGTCCTCGACGCGCTGGGCCTGCTGGCGACCCGTGTCGGGCCAGAGCGTCGCCCCGCCGCCGACGACGTTGGCGAGCACGAACAGGCCGATGCAGGCGGCGAGCACCAGGCCCACGACCCCCGAGATGCGCGGATCGATGCCGAGGTTGAGGCGGCTCGCTCCCGGCGTGCCGAGCTCCCGCGAGAAGATCAGACGCAGCTCGCTCTGGGCCTCGCCGTTGCGCGGGTTGAACTGGATGGCCTTGCGCAGGGCCGCCTCGGCGGCCGTGGCGTCGCCGGCGAGGCGGTGGATCTTGCCGATGTACATCCACGCCATGTCGAAGTCGGGCTGGTGGCTGAGGGCCACCTGGACTTCCTTGATGGCGGTGGGGGCGACGCGCTTCTCGGAGTTGCCGGCCAGGAACCGCGCCCAGCCGAGCTGGACGTAGGGGCGCGGATCGCTGGGGATGCGCTTGCTGGCCTCGTTGAAGGCGTCGCGGGCCTCGCTCCAGGCCCGCTTCTCCATCTCCTGGTGGCCCCGGAACATGAACTCGTCGAACTCGACGTGGCGCCGGGCCTCGGCGTCCTCGAAGTCGACGCCCATCTGCATGGCGCGCACATAGAAGCTGCGGGTCTGGGCGTTGCCGAGGGCCGTGGCGGCGGCGTCGATGAGGGCGCCGATCTGCCCCCGGAGCCGCCGGGCCGCCGATCCGGGCAGATCCTGGACCTCGCTGCCGACCTGCAGCTCGCGGCGCCGGGCCACGCGCGCGTCGGAGACCTCGGCCGGGGTCGCGCCCATGCGCACGCCGCGTCGATCGAAGTAGTTCTGGCTCTGCAGCTCCTTGAGCGTCCGCCGCAGCTCCCGGGTGCGGCGGTCGCCCAGCTCGATGCCCCCGAAGGTGGCCAGGGCGAGGACCCGGACGCGGGCCTCGGCCAGCGTCAGCCGCGCCACCTGGGCCACCCGCGGCAGGGCGTCCGCCAGGGAGATGCGGGGGCCGAAGACCGCGAGCACTGCGGAGTCGCCGTCGGTCAGGTCGCCCGGGGGGACGTCGGCGTTGACCTGGATCGCCTCGGACCCGTAGCCGTCCAGCAGGCCCTGCACCTCGGCGGGCGAGAGCGCGGTGGCGATGGCGGTCTCGATGATCTCGCGGGGCCGCGCGACCAGCAGCACCTCTTCCTCGGCCGCCGAGGCATCGGTCACGAAGCGAAACCGCGTCCCCTCGCCCGCCCGGAAGATGTTGAGCAGCCGGTCAAGCGCCTGGACCGAGAGCGCCATCTGCAGGCGGCGGGCGCTGATCTTCTCGAGCTTGACCAGGGCCGAGCCCAGGCGCACGCCGGTCTGCTGGCGCAGCTCGACGGCGTCGTCGAAGGCCCCCTGATCGATGTAGCCCTTGTGGATCAGGACCTCGCCGATCCACTCGTCCTCGACGTTGGACCAGGCCGCGACGGGCACGCCCTCGCGGAAGATGACCGTCCGCTCGTGGCCCAGCTCGGCGTGCTGCACGAACAGCCGGCCCGTCTCCTTCTGGTGGTACAGGCGCGCGAAGATCTCGAGGAGCGTGAGGGTGTCGCCCTCGCCCGCGATGGCGGGGGCGGCTCGCAGGTTGGACGGCTCGGAGTCCGGGCTGACCTCGGCGAAGTAGCGCTTGAGCGCGGCCACGGTGCCGGCCGCCACCACGGTGCCATCGGGCAGCCGCAGGCGGTCCGTGCGAAACAGCCGACCCTGGCGAATCTGGGCGTGCAGGGCGTCGAGGCCGTAGGTGGCGTCCACCCCCGCGCGATCCAGGAGAATGTACTGCTGCGCGGCGCCCGAGCCCGGGCCAGCCGTCGCCGGTCCATCGACCAAGTCGTCCCCCCCGTGCCGGACCACCGACCCCCTGGCGAACACATCGAAGATCGTGGGTCGCGCCACTATAGGCCCGCAGGAAAGCAGCGTAAAGACTGGAACTGGTGGCCGGGACGCGGGTCTGTCGGCCCGCCGGGCGGCCCTGGCGCGGCTCGCTTCCGGGCGGGCGCCGGTCGCGCTACCCTCCCGCCATGCGCGTCCCTCTCCTCACCTCGGTGCTCGGCAGCCTGGCGGTCCTCGGAGGCTGTGGCCCCCGCCGGCCGGCCCTGCCCGAAGAGCCCGCGGTGGTGGCGGAGATCGGAGACGCGGCGCGCGGCGACGCCCTGCTGCAGGACCGGGCCGTGGCGCGCTCGGGGCTCGCCTGCGCCGACTGCCACGCCCTCGGCGCCGCGCTACGCCCGGGGCCGCCGGTAGGGGCGCTGGCCCGGCAGGCCACCTGGTGGTGGGGGACGGCCCCCGACCTGGCGGCCGCCGTCCAGCGGTGCGTCGAGCGCTACCAGACCCGCCCCCCGCTGGACGGCCGGGCCCTCGGCGACGTGATCGCCGCGCTCCAGGCGGCGCCCGCCCCGACCCCCGCCGCCGTCCCGGACGCGCCCGCCGCCCTCTACGCCGCTGCCTGCCGCCCCTGCCACGAAGACGGCCCCGGCCCGCCGGTGCTCGGTCGGACGTGGCCGTCGTCCTTCCTGAGGGCGCGCATCCGCGGCACGGATCGACCGGCCCACCCCGACACCCTGATGCCCGCCTTCGCCCCCGACCGCCTGCCCGATGCGGCCCTGGACGGGCTGGTCGATGCCCTCGGCCGCGACCTCCTCCGGGGCCCGGGCGACGCCCCTGCTTCAGGGCTTTGGCGGTCGCCGGCCCCGCCTGCTACGGTGCCGGACGGCGAGGACGCGTGGGCGTCCACCCCAGCGGTGGAGGGCGGGCGTAGATGACGTGCTGGAGCTGTGGCGGCGGGATCCCCGAAGGATCCAGGTTCTGCGGCCTGTGCGGCGCGCGCCAGAACCCGACCGGCCAGCACATCACCGAGGCCCTGGCCGCGTGGCAGCCGCCCCCGGAGCAGGAGAGCGAGACCCCGACGCTCATCAACGCCCCGGCGCTGGCGCAGCCGGCGACGCCCCCGGCGCCCGAGCCCGCCCGGCCGGCGCCCCGGTTTCGCGCCCTGGCTGCGGCCGATGGCCGGCTGGCCATGCCGGCGGAGCCGGTGCGCCCCTCCGCCTGGGGCGTGAGCGAGGCCCCGGCCCCCGCGACCGGCGACGACGCCGCCTCGCCGCCCGAGGACGCACCCGACGACGCCCCCGAGGAGGCTGGCGGGGAGACTGGCGGGGACGCGCCGGCCGAGGCTCCCGAGGCCCCCGGCGCCCCGAGCGAGGCGGCAGGCGCGGCGACCGCGCCCGATGCGCCCATCGACCTGACCCGAACGGACCCGGATGGCCCGCTGGTGGGCCCGGATCGGACGCTGCCCGACGCCCCGGCGGTGGCGCCCATCGCCCGCCGGGCCGCCCGCGCGCGGGCCACGGCCGCCATCTCCGACGCCCCGGCGCGCTCCAGCGTCGTCGCCTCCCGCGAGCCCCCACCCGTCGAGGCCGCCAGCATCGTGGTGGCGGACGTGCCGGTGACGACGCCGGATGATCCGGGCATCGCCCGCCTGGGACTGCCGGCCATCGAGGGCGAGCCGCCCCGCCGGCGCGGCATCGGCGAGACGGGCTGGTTCATGGACGCCCTCGATCCCGACGCCCTGAGCGACATCGACGTGGACGGCGTGGAGGCCCGCCGCCGCCGGGCCGAGCGCCCCACCGCCGACGTGGATCCGGGGGTGCGGCGCCAGTTCAGCCTGGGCGGCCCCGAGGAGCCGCCGCCACGGGACGCCACGACGCGGGAGCTCTCGCTGGATCGCCCGCCGACCCGCACCGCGGGCGGGGCCCGGCTTTGGCCGGTGGTGGTGGCGGTGGTGGCCCTCGCGGCGGCGGCGTGGTGGCTCTCTCGCTAGTTTTCGCTTTGATGTCGGAGGTTTGCGTGTCCTTCTCCCTGCCGTTCGAGCCCGCTCGCGTCGCCCGGATCCTGGCCCTCTTCATGGCGCTGGGGGCCCTGGCCGGCTGCCGCGACAGCCCCAGCGAGGTCATCGAGGAGGCCAGCAACGCGGCGGCCGGGGGCCGGCTCGTCGATGTGCAGGGGGCCTTCAGCATCGCGACGGTGCAGCGCCTGGAGCGCTCCTGGAAGCTCAACCGCGAGCTGCCCGAGAAGGGCTGGGGCGCGCTCGCGAACCGCCTGGTCTTCGATGGGCGCCCCCTCGAGATCCTGCGCGAAGAGATCCAGGATGATCACGCCCAGGTCTGGGCCCGCGCGGGCGCGGCGGAGCGCGACTACTACCTGCGCAAGGAGGACGGGCGCTGGCGCATCGAGCTGGGGGGCGGGCTGGGCTTCCGCCGGGCGAAGGCGCGCCTCCAGGCCGAGCAGGACAAGGCGGAGGCGGACGAGGCCCGCAAGAAGCACCTCGAGGAGCTCAAGGAGCAGCGCGCCGAGCAGGAGAAGGGCGGCTCCTGACCGCCGGCGCATCCCTGCCCCACCGCCGCGCATCCGCCTCCCACGGGGGCGCGCGCCCCGACGTTGCGCCCCGCCCATCGACTCGCCATGATGCCACCGGCCCTGGCGGGCATGCTGGAGGAGTTCCATGCTGATCATCGCTGCGAGTACCCTGGCCGGCGCTGCCCTGGGCATCGGCGGCGCCACGCTCCAGCGACGCCGCAGTCGCGCCCTGCAAGAGGCCGCCGAGCGGCAGCGCCAGGGCGCCCGCCTCGCCGCCATCTCCGATCGACGCGCCGACCTGCTGGCCAGCGCGCGCCGGGACGCCGACGCGCTGCGGACCGATCTCGCCACCGAGCTGAGCGAGGCCGAGGCCATGCTGGCCGGCGACGAAACCCGGCTGGCCGCCCGCGTGGAGGCCGCCGACCGCCGTCTCCAGCGACTCCAGGGCCACCAGGCCGATCTCGACGGCCGGTTCGAGGCCCTCGGCGATCGCCGCAACGGCATCAACGCCCAGCGCGACGCCATCCGCGACGCCGAGAAGACGGTGCAGCAGGCCGTCGAGCACTCCGCCGGCATGACCCGCGAGGCGATCATCGAGGAGCTGCGCGAGGGCTACTCCGACGAGGCGGCCATGGCCGCCACCAAGGCCGCACGCCTGCTCGAAGAGGACGCCACCGAGCGCCGCGAGCTCTTCGCGACCCGCATCATGGAGGTCGCCTGCCAGCGCTACGGCGCCCCCCTCCCCGCCGATCGCCTGATCTCCCAGGTGGTCCTGCCCAAGGCGGCCAAGGTGAAGGAGCGGCTGCTGGCCGACGATCGGGCCATGCTGCGGCTGATCACCGAGCTCACCGAGGTGGAGTTCGAGCCCCAGGACGAGGAGGGCTTCCACCTGCGCGCCGCGGATCCGTACACCCGCGAGATCGGGCGCCTGGCCTATGAGCGCCTCGTCCGCGCGGGGAACGTGACCGAGGCGGCGGTGCGCTCCCAGGCCGCCAAGGCCGAGAAGGACCTGCAGAAGACGGTGCGCGACGCCGGCAGCCGGGCGGCCCGCATCCTCGATCTGAAGGACATCCACCCCGAGATCCTCTTCCTGGTGGGCAAGCTGCTCTACCGGACGAGCTACACCCAGAACCAGTGGCAGCACGCCATCGAGACGGCCCACCTGTGCGGGGTGATGGCCCAGGAGCTCGGCCTGCCCGTCCAGCTCGCGCGCCGCGCGGCGCTGCTGCACGACATCGGCAAGGTGCTCTGGGCCGAGACGGAGGCGGTGGGCAGCCACGCGGTGAGCGGCGCCGCCTTCGCCCGGGAGCACGGCGAGGACGCCGACGTGGTGCACCCCATCGCGGCGCACCACAACGACGAGAAGCCCTCGAGCCCCCTCGCCCACCTGGTGGCCGCGGCGGACGCCCTGAGCGGCGCTCGCCCCGGGGCCCGGCGCGAGACGCTCGAGGCCTACAAGCAGCGGGTCGACGATCTGGAGCGCATCAGCGCCGACTACCCCGAGGTGCGCCGCGCCTACGTGATCCAGGGCGGGCGCGAGCTGCAGCTCATCGTCGATCCCCAGCGCGTCGACGACCTCAGCGCCATCCACCTGTCCGAGGACGTGGCGGGCCGCATCGAGGAGGAGTGCGTCTACCCGGGCCAGATCAAGGTCACCGTGGTGCGCGAGATCCGTCGGACGGCCGTGTCGCGCTGAAGGGCGCCGCCGGCGCCAGCGGGTTGTCGCGGGCGTGGGGGGAGAGCGGGGTCCGCGACCGCTTCCAGGCCGGCTCCTCCACCTCCTGGGACGCCGGCCGAGCGGGCCGGACCCGCGCCGCAGGCGCCGGCATATCCCCTTTGATTTCAGCAGCTTTCGGCGAGGGCAAGGCGTCGACCGGCGGTCGCGGGGCGTCCTGCTGGGCGGCGTCGGGCCGGGCGGCGTCGGCGCGTTCGGCGTCCGGGCGTCCGGCGTCCGGGCGGGCGGCGTCGGGTCGCGTGGCGTCGGGTCGCGCCCTCCCGTCGGCCGGGGCATCCGCGCGATCGAGGGCCGGCTGCATCCGCAGCCACAGGGCGGCCAGCGCCGCCGCCACGGCGACCGCCAGCGCCGCAGGGACGAGGGCGGGGTAGCGGCGCGGCGGCCCCTCCAGCAGCGGGACGCCGAGGGGAGCGCGGGCCAGCGCATCCGGGGCGGCCACCGAGGCCGTCGGCTCCGATCGCCAGGCCCGCAGCAGCGCCTCCAGCGCCGCGTGGGCCGAAGGGGGGCGCAGCGCGGGATCCCGCGCCAGCAGCTCGGCGCAGAGGCGCGCCAGCCCCCGCGGCACCGCGGGCGGTGGCGCCACGTCCTCCGTCGCGGCGCGGCGCGCGATGATCATCGCGTTGGCGCCGGGCACCTCGAAGGGCCGGCGGCCCGTGAGCAGCCGATAGAACAGCACGCCGACGGCGTAGAGGTCGCTGCGGGGGTCGTCGCGCACCCCACGGTACCGCTCGGGCGCCAGGTAGTGGGGCGTCCCGATCACGTCGGAGCCCGTCTGCGCGTCCCCGTCCCCCGCCTGGGATCGGGCGATGCCGAAGTCGCAGAGCTTCACGACCCCGCTGTGCGCATCGAGCAGGACGTTGGCCTCCTTGATGTCGCGGTGCACCACCCCCGCCGCGTGCGCCGCCACCAGGGCGCGGAGGACCTGCGCCACGATGGGCACGGTGGCGTCGACCGGGAGCGGCCGGCCGCGCTCCAGCTGGTCGGCCAGGCTGCCGTCGCCGAAGCGCTCCATGGCCAGGAACGGGGCGCCGTCGGGGAGCTGCCCGACGCGATAGATCTGGATGACATGGGGGTCGTTGAGCCGCGCGAGCAGGCGAGCCTCGTCGCGAAAGCGCGCCAGGAGCGGCGCGTCGACCTGCCGCAGCACCTTGAAGGCCACGGGCCGGTCGAGCGCGATGTCCACCGCCGCGTAGACCGTCCCGAACCCGCCGCCCCCCAGGCGCGCCTCGATCCGGTGCCCGGCCACCACGCTGCCGGGCTCCAGCGCCACGGGGACCGTGTCGTCGAGGCTCACGAAGGCAGGTCGGTCATCCCGTAGGCACGCGCGAGGTCGACCTCGCCGATCTCGCCCAGGAACGACACGAAGCGCTCCCGCAGCCGGCGGGCGTGGCGATCCGCCCCCAGGCCGCGCAGATAGCGCAGGAGGGCCTCGAAGTACGCCCGCGCCTCGGCCAGGGCGGCGGGATCGATGGGCTCGCCCGGATCGAACTGCAGGTGCTCCTCGAAGAGGTAGACCAGCTCGTCCACGTTGCCGGCCTCGAAGGCCAGCTCGCGGCTCTCGGCCCGCGCCCGCAGGTACTCCTCGATGGCGCCCATGCCCAGCAGATCATCGAAGAGCTCATGGTACTCCTCGAAGACCCGGTGGTGGTTGCCGAGGCTGCGGTTGATCCCCGCCGCCGCCCGCACGGCTTCCAGCGACCGGTGCAGCCAGTCCTCGAAGCCGCCCTCCGTCTGGGCCTCGTCGGCCCGGCGCCGGCAGATCTTGCTGATCTCGACGAAGCACTCGTCGATGCGCATGGTGCCGTCGGGCAGGCGCGCGAAGAGGGCCACGCAGCGCTCGACCATCTCGATGGCCTTCACGTCGTCGGCCTCGTGGCCGGCGAGGTTCAGCAGGTGCTCGATGCGCATCTCGAGGCCCAGCGGATCGACCCCCAGGCGGCGCTCCTCGACGGCGCGGAACCGCGCGCGCAGGGCCCGGTAGCGGCCCAGGTCGCCGAGCTTGCCGTAGACCTCGCGCAGCATCTCGCTGGCCACCTGCACCTGGTCGACCTCGCCCACCTCGTCGTAGCCCCCGATGGCCTGCTCCAGGTGCTCGGCGGCCGTGGCGGCGTCGCCCCCGGTCATGAGCAGGCGCTCGGCGAACTGCATGTGCACGAAGGCGCGCTGGTCGGGCAGCAGCGCCGCGCCCCGCTCCGCCAGCAGCCGCTCGGCCTCCCGAGCCGGCCCCTCGGCGTCGCCGCCCAGCCGCTCGGCGGCCCGCATGGCCACCATCGCCAGCGTGATGAGGCCGTAGACGTCGTCCACGCGCTCATAGCCCGTGCGGGCCAGATCGACGTAGCGCTGCGGATCCCGCGCCGCACCGGGCAGGCCGCGCTCCAGGGCCTCATAGGCGGTGTCGGCGAGGAGCTGGTGCAGCCCCAGGTCCGCCGCCAGCTCCAGGATGCGCTCGCTGAGCCGCTCAGCGTGGGTGACCGAGAAGAAGCCCTGCTCCACCAGCTCGGCCACCTCGGCGAGCCGCTGGGGGCGCTCCTCGCCATGGGCGGGGGCCCACCGCTCCATGAGCTCCAGCAGCCGCTCGCGGCCTTCGAAGAGCACCTGGAGCGTGCCGTGCAGCACCCGCAGGCGGGTCAGGGGCACGCCCGCCGCGTCGGCCAGGGCGTCCGCCGTCTCCAGCAGCCGCGTCGAGCGCGCGAGCTGGCGGCGCAGCGGCTCGGCGCCGGCGTCTTCGCCCTCGAGATCCGGCGGGAAGAACTCGCCGCTGAGGCCATCGAAGTGCCGCTCCACCAGACCCCGGATGACATCGGCGCCCGCGCGCGCCAGCATCTCGGCCAGGGCCGGCAGCTCGCCGGCCGCCCGGGCCGCGGCCTCCAGCTCCTCGCCGAGGGCATCGAGGTGGGGCCCGTCCTCGGCCACCAGCGCCGTCGCCAGCCGCTCGACCCGCGCCCGCACGGCGGCCTTGTGGGCCCCCCGCGCCTCCAGGCGCTGCAAGAAGAAGCCGAAGAAGCGGTCGTGCAGGCCCACCCACTCCCAGCGGGCGGTCAGCTCGGCGAGCCACTCATACACCGCGATGGCCTGGGCATCGGGGGCCGCGTCCGCCAGCCGCGCCAGCTCGACCAGCGCCCGCCGCGCCGCGGCGTTGTCGCCCGCGCCGTAGCAGACCTCCACCAGCGTGCGCCCCGCGTCCAGCCGGCGCGCGAGCGTGGGCAGGTGGCCCGCCAGCGTCACGGCCGCCACGGCCCCCTGCCGCGCCGAGGCGAAGTCGCCCACGGACGCGCGGAACCGCGCGTCGGCCGCCAGCCGCCGGACATCCACCGCCAGCAGCGCCTCGTCCACGGCCCCCCGCAGCGGCTCGCGAGCCCGCTCCAGCCAGCTCTCCGCCTCGGCCAGGGCCGCCGAGAGCTGCCGGCGACGCTCCCGATCCGACTTGCGGATGTGGCGCCCCGAGAGCTGCGGCAGCGTCGCCCGGCCGAAGAAGCCCTCCACCAGCGCCACCGCCGCCTCGGCCGCCTCGACCAGGCAGCCCGCCGCCGCGAAGTGCCGCGCCGCGACCTGGAGCAGATCGAGGGCCTCGTTGAGCCCGCCCACCGTGCTGCGGCCGTCGGACCATGTCTGCGTCACGTCGAAGAGATCCGAGGCGTCGACGGCCTTGAGGCGGGCATCCGCCGTGCGGCAGAGCACGCCGGCGACGCGGGCCAGGCGCTGGTTGCGCCCCTCGTCGGACAGCGTCGCCATGAAGTGGGCCGCCACGCCTGCCGCCACGAAGGCCGCCCCCTCCCCCTCCGGGCGCACCAGGCCGGTGGCCAGCAGGGCGTCGATGCGCGCCTGGGCCGCCGCGCGCTCCACCCCCCACACCTCGCCGAGGATGGCCGCGTCGAACCGTGGGCCCGCCACCGAGGCGTCCTGCAGATCGGCCCGCACGTCCGCCGACAGGTGCGCCAGCCGCCCCCGGGCCAGGCCCGCCAGGATGGCATGGCCGGGCCGGCCCGCGAGCTCGGCGTCTTCCACCTCGCCCGCCGCCGTCGCCTCCAGCGCCCCCGCCAGTTCAGACAGCCCGATGAGGCCGTCCAGCACCTGGGGGTTGCCCTGGCTCGCTGCCAGCAGCACGTCCAGGTACGCCGCCGTCGGCCGGCCATGGCGGGCCAGGCGGGCCTCCGCCTGGGCGGTCAGCACGTCCTCGCTCAGGGGCTCCAGCGGCACCACCGCGGCCGCGTCCGGGTACCAGCCCGCGTCGGGCGGCCCGTCGGCGTCGTCGAGCGGCGAGCTGCTGGCCAGCAGCAGCAGCAGCCGGTGGTGGCCCGGCGTCTGGAGCCCGGCGACGAGGGCCTCGATGACCGCCCGCGACGCGCGATCCGCCCGGCGCGCGTCATCCAGGGCCACCAGCACCGGGTGCGCCCGCGCCACGTCCAGCAGCACGTCGGCGAAGACCCGCGCGCGCTCCGGCCGCGTCACGGCGTCGTCGGGGAGCTGGGCCAGATCCGAGGACGCCGCCAGGTAGGCCCCGCCGGGCAGCAGCCAGGGCAGCGCGCCGGCCTCGTCCTGGCCCTCGTCCACCGCCCGCACGCCCTCGGCCACGCGCAGGATGAGCTCCTCCATCACGCCGTGGCGCTGGCCCTCGGGGGCATCGCTGCACCGGGCCAGCACCACCAGCGCCCGGTCGTCGGGGCGGCGGGCCTGATCCAGGAACCTCGCGAGAAGACTGGACTTTCCGGCACCCGGCGGCCCCTCCAGGTGCACGATGCGGCCCGCGCCGGCGCGCGCCTCGCCCCAGGCGGTCGACAACAATCGGAGGGTAGCGTCCATCGGTCAGCGGCGCGGCACGTCCATCGCGCACCGAAAGCCCAGATCGTTCTGGTACTGATCTCGCGCCACCGGCAGCACCCGCGTCACCCGCAGGTCCATGCCCAGATCCCGCCAGCCGCCTCCGGCCGTAAGGGCGGCGCCGTCGGCCGCCTCGTCGGAGACCCACTCCCGCACGTTGCCCGCCATGTTGGCCAGGCCGAAGGGGCTGGCGCTGCGCTCGGCGAACACGCCCACCGGCGCGGCGTACTTGTGGCCGTCCGTCCGGCTGGGCCCAGGCCCACGCCGGTCGAGCCGCCCATAGTTGGCCCGGTGCAGGTCACCGTCCTCCGGGCTCTCGTCACCCCAGGCGTAGAGGCGATCGTCATCCCCGCGGGAGGCCCGCAGCCACTCCAGCGCCGTCGGCAGGCGCCCGCCCTGGTTCTCGCAGTACTGCCGCGCCATCTCCCACGTCACGCCGGTGGCGGGCTGCTCGTCCAGCTCCCAGGTGAGCTTGAGGGTCTTGCAGCCGCGCTGGTTCACGCAGCGGTCGTACTGGAGCTGAGAGACCTCCAGGCGGTCGATGTAGAAGGCCTCGACGTGCTTCTTGCCCGTCGTGGCCTCACCCGCGAGCGCGTCCTCGGTGCAGTAGGTCTCGCGGGCCTTGGGGTTCTCCTCGGTGTCCACGCGGCACTGGGCGAGCACCTTGGCCCGGGCCTCGGCGGAGAGACCGACGTTCACGTCGCCGGCCGGCACCAGCACCATCCCCCGGCGGGGCGGCGGCGGAGGAGGCGGCGGCTCCGTGGGCGGCGCCGTCACGGGGCAGCCGTCGGCGGCGCAGCGGCCGTGACCGGGGCGACGCTCGGGGGGGCCGCGCTGGCGACGGACGCCGCCGACGCGGGCGCGATGGGCGGCAGCTCCGCCGAGAGGGGGGCCGACACGGGCGCCGCGGGACCGGGTCCCGAGGGGCGCACCGCGAACCAGACCCCCACGCCGGCCACCGCCGCCGCGGCCAGGGCCACGACCAGCATGCGCCCCAGGCCCCCGGCGCGCCGCCGGCGGCGCGGGCTCATCCACCGCCGCCACCGCCGCCTCGACGGGCTCGTCGTCCGGCTCGTCCGCCGTCGCCGCCGGCGCGGGTCGCTCGGGGCGCGCACCTCGGCAGCGGGCCGTGCTCGCCAGCGTCTCGGGCCTGGACGGATGGGCCGATCCAGCAGCACGCTGCACTGACCTGCAGGTTGCGCAGGCTGCGCTCCTGGCCCTCCAGCCCTGCCACGCGATCGTCCACCTCGGATGGCGGCGCGTTGTCGCGCAGCCAGTCGCGGATGAAGCGCAGCTTGCTCCGAGTCTCCGCTGCCGGTCGCGCTGGCGCTCCACCTCGGCCTTGAATCCCGCGATCGGCGGACAGCTCGTAGGCCACCTCGGCCAGCGCGTCCTCGGTGAGCCGCGAGAACTCGGGCAGCAGCGCGTCGACGAAGGCGTCCACCGTGTCGTCATGCGCCGCGGCGGCGCCCAGCGCCTGAAGATGGCCCGCCCCGCCCCGGAGCGACCGGAGCGGCCCCAGGCGTCGGCCAGATCAAGCCGAACTCGACGGGGATGGCGGATCCCGGCTCCGCGGGATCGTCGAGGCTGCGACCCGGGGCCGGCAGGCCGGCCAGCGCCAGGTACAAGAGCTCGCCCAGGGCCCGCAGGTCCTTCGCCACTGCGCGCTCGGGCGTCAGCCCGGGGCCAGCGGCCAGCCCAGGATGCGCACGGCGTCCATGGCGCCATCGCGCACCTCGAGCACGAGGGAGCGGGCGCCAGCGCGCCGTGGGCCAGGCCGATGCGGTGGGCAGCGCGCAGGGCGGCGGCCGCCTGGAGCAGGAGGGGCAGCCCCTCGACCGCGGGCAGCGGCCCGCCATGCCGCTCGACGCGCTCCTCCAGCGTCTCGCCCTCGACGTAGCGCTGGGCCACGAAGCCCGGCTCCAGGGCGTCCTCGATCTGGACCACCCCCGGCACCCCGGGGTGATCGACCCGCTTCATCTTGCGGGCCCAGTCCATCAGGCCTTGCTTGCCGAACTTCGGCCTCGGCGAGCATGAGCGAGACCAGGGGTCCGCCGCCGCCCAGGCGCGCGCGGAAGCGCCCGGAGCCGATGCCGACGCCGATGCGCTCGATGAACTCGACGTCGCCGATGGAGTTCACGCCCGCGATATCAAGAGAGGTGGCCACGGTGCGGGACATTAGGCCACGCTCCCTCGCCTTGCAAGGTCATGCCGCTTCCACCGCACAGGCGGCGCCCATCCGGCGGGCCCCGTCAGGCGGTGGCCCCTCCGCAGGAGCTGCCCTGCCCCGCCGTACAGCCGAAGCAGTGGCGCTCCGTGACCACTCGCCGCGCCTGGAGCGCCGCCACGTCCAGGTCGTGGACGCTCGGCCGCGCCCCCCGGCAGGGCCACCTCCAGATCCAGCATCTGTTGGTTGAAGTCGCAGTCGAAGAGCCGCCCATCCCATGAGATCGACAGGGTATTTCGACACATCAGCCCGTTGACCGCCGCCGGGTTGAAGGCGTTGGTGAGCCGCTCCAGGTAGGCCGCGAGCCGCCCCTTTCCGAGCAGCCACTCCAGGTACCGCGCGATGGGCATGTTGTTGAGACAGATGAGGCGATCGAAGCTGATCCCGTGCTCGGCCTTCAGGCCGCGCCGCCACTCGACCTCCAGCTCGGCCTGGCTGGCCGCCAGGAACGCCCTGCCGGGTTCGACATCAGCGTCAGCCGCCGGCGCGGATCCCCCTGGCCGTAGCCCACCTCGTTGGAGCTGCCGCAGCGCGCGGATGGACTTCGTAGGTGCCATCCCCCCGCTGGGCGTCGGTGTTGCGCTGGCGGTAGTGCGGCAGCGAGCAGACCACCTCCACCCCCCGCTCGGCCAGGTACTCGGGCAAGTCTCGGAACCGCGGCACCAGCAGCACCGTCAGGTTGCACCGATCGATGACGTGCTTGCCCCGCTCCACGCAGGCATCCACCAGGTAGCGGAAGTGGGGGTTGAGCTCCGGGGCCCCGCCGGTGATGTCCACGGTGTGGGCCGAGGTCGCGTCGAGGGCCCGCAGGCAGGCGTCCACGGTGGCGCGATCCATGTTCTCGGTGAGCCGGTCGGGCCCCGAGTCGACGTGGCAGTGCCGGCACGTCATGTTGCAGAGCTTGCCGATGTTGATCTGGAAGATCTCCAGCGCCCCGGGCCGCAGGCCGTCCGGGTGGCCCGCCTCGGCGATGGCCGCCTCGAAGTCGCCGGCCGCCAGCGGCACCGCGTTGAGGGCGGCGAGCTGCGAGGCCGGCGCGGCCAGCGGGGCCCGGCGCGAGAGCAGGCTGGTGGCCCGCTTGGGCCCCCCCGCCTCGGACGCCAGATCGACGCCCAGGCTGGCGAGGTGATCGGTGATCTGCACCAGGGGATCCATCCCTGCTCCCTACATGCCGGTCTTGTGGACGTGGTTGAGCATCTGGACGCCGTGGACGAGGCTCGCACCGCCCCGGATGGCGGCCGCCACGTGCATCGCCTCGGTCATCTGCTCCAGATCCGAGCCCTTCTCCAGGGCGTCCTTGCTGTAGGCGTCGATGCAGTACGGACACTGGACCGCGTGCGCCACCGCCAGGGCGATGAGGGACTTCTCGCGGGCGGTCAGGGCCCCCTCGGCGAAGACGGCGTTGTACCAGGCGAAGAACTTGCGGGCGAGGTCGGTGTTGCCCTCGGCGATGTTGCCGAACTTCGCCAGATCGGCGGGATCGTAGTAGGTCTCCACGGGCACTCCTTGGGTCGGCGGCCGCTCTACGGCGCCCAGGCCGGGCAGGTTACCGCCGAGAGACGCTCCGGCACACCTGATGGGTTCAGGCTGGTCACAGCTCGAGCCGGAAGTAGAGCCCGATGGAGTAGTTCACGCCGTTGAGGTTGTCCACGTTCACGTCCCGGGCGCCCACCAGCTCGCGGAGCTGCTGCTTCTGCTCGGCGGTGAGCCGGTACTCCAGCGCCGCCTTCTCGATGGCGTTGCTCTTGGCGCCGGCCGCGACCTCCTCCCCCGAGATGATGAAGTGGAAGCCGGCCGTGGTCTGCAGCCCGAAGTAGACCACCGGCGCGATCTTCATGTCGGCCTCCAGCCGCACGCGGGCCACGTTCCAGCCGAAGGCCAGGCGGGACAGCTCCGCCTCCTCCTCGCTGGCGTCGTTGTAGGTGGCGATGGCGCCGTCCACGTTGACCCCCGCCGACTCCAGCTCCTGGCGGATGTCGAGGGGCACGTCCAGCTCGTCGGCCTCCTGCTTGGGGAAGATGTAGAACATGGGCCCGGTGTAGAGGCCCATGGTCACGCGGAAGTCGTCGCCGAACGTGGTGTCGAAGCCCACGTTGGCCGTGGCCAGGTACTGCTTGTTCCCCATGAAGAAGAACTCGCCGAAGATATCGATGAACAGGATCTCGACGCCCAGCTCCGCGCCCGACCCCAGCCACTGGTCGAAGCCCTTGTAGACGTCGCCGCTGCCCCGCGTGAACGCGACCTTCGGGCCGAGGCGAAAGCCGAAGAGATCAGCCCGCGCGCTCAGCGGCGTCCCGAGCAGCACGGTGAGCGCCAGCAGGCCCTGGGCCCTGATCGACTTCGCCATCTCCGACTCCTTCCGCTCGCCCGTTCAGGGCACGACCACGCCGCACGCCATTGTCCAGGAGTGGGCGGCTTGAGGCCAGGGGCAGGGTTCGGAAAAAAAGGTGAAGGTTTTCATACCTGTAGGGCAACGTCCTACCGGCACGCCCCCCGGGCGGGGGGAGGAGGCGGGGGGGCGGGAGCGCGCTCAGTCGCCCAGGACGACGGCCCCGGGGCGCGTGGAGCGCCACGTCACGACGGCCTGCTCGCCCCCGCGGGCGTCGCTCAGGCGCACGCTGTCGCCGGTGTTGTTCAGGCCCAGGCCGCGGGGGGCCGCGAAGGTCGAGTCCCCGCCGCCGAAGACCTGGACGGTCGCCCCGGCCTCCAGGATGAAGCCCGCCGGGAACGTGAAGCGCACGCCCACGTTGTCGGCGAGGCTCCAGCCCGACAGATCCGCGGCGCCGGTGCCGGCGTTCTTCAGCTCGACCATCTCGTCGCCCCGCGCGTCGACGGCGCCGTCGCCGTTCAGATCGCTGTCGGGGTTGGGCACCACGCGGCTGATCTTCACCACCACCGGGGCCGCCGGCGTGACCACCTCGCAGGTGGCGCGCTGGCTGACGCAGACGCGGCTGCGGATAAAGCCCCCGCTCTGGGCCGCCTGGCAGAGGAAGCCCTCGCCGCAGGCCTCATCGGTGGTGCACTCGTAGCTGCACGCGCGGTTGCCGTCGGCCAGGCGCACGCACAGGTTGCCCGAGCCGCCGCAGTCGCTGTCCGCGACACAGGTCGCGCAGAGGTTCTCGGTCTTCGCGAAGGGGTGCGTGTGCGGGTTGTCGTCGAGGCCGTACACGCCGTACATCGTCGTGAACCAGGGCGAGTTGGCGTCCAGATCGCTGAGCAGCGCCCCCAGCCGCGGGATGCCGGAGAGGTCCGCGCCCGTGTTCGTGCCCACGAAGGCCGCCAGGAAGTCCTGCACGGCCGCCGGCGTCCCCGCGTTCGAGAAGCTGGTGGTGGTGATGATGTCGATGTTCTTGCGATCCCGCTTGGCCGGGTTCTGGAAGAACGCCTGGCCCAGGGCGTAGGTGTCGCAGCCCTCGGCCAGCACCACCTGGTAGCGCTCGGGCATCTCGGCCTCGGGGATCTCGCTGTCATCCACATCGCCCTCGTCGGTCTTGCGCCAGTTGGCGAGGGCGAAGGCGTAGAAGGGCCCCGAGTGGCCCGAATACATAATGATGTCGCGGGTCTTGAGACTCTCCAGCATGTCGGCTTCGAGCTGCCGCCCGCCCGCGTCCGTGTCCGGATCGGTGGCGGCGCCCGGCTTGCCCCAGAACAGGCTCACCTTCACCTGCACCGGCCCGAGGGGGGTCAGCAGATCCTTGGTGAGGGGCCCCGAGTCATGGGCCAGCTCGTCGTAGCTGCCCACGGGCGACTTGAAGCCGCGGCCCAGCAGCCAGCTGTACGTCGCCTCGGAGTGCTTGAGGTGGTAGGCGTCGTGGTAGTCCCAGCCGAAGTGGAGGCCGATGTCGAGCACGCCGTCGTCGATGAGCGCGGCATAGTCGAACCAGGCGTCCGCGCTGCGCGGCTCGGCCTCGATCGTCAGCGTCACCTTCTCGATGCGGCTGGCGTCGAGGGTGTCGGGCTTGAAGGAGCTCCACGGGGCCTGGCGGTACCACTCGCTGTTGGTCTCGAGCTTCTGCATCTCGGCCGTGCCGACGCGCCCGATGATCAGATCGAAGGTCCGGGTGCCATCGGTGGCGACCTGGGTCGGCAGGACGCTGAGCAGGTTCAGCGGCCCGGCGATCTCCTGGCGGAAGTCGAACTCGAAGGTCAGCTCGTCCACCTCGCGCAGGTCCAGATCCTCCCACGAGCCATTCTTCGTCAGCGCCTTGAAGCCGCCGTAGCCCTGGTTGCTGTCATGGCTCGACTTCTCGATCATGTAGGCGTTGAGGAACCAGCCGATGACCGTCTGGCGGAAGGGCACCAGGTCGCGGGCGCGCTGCAGGCGCTCCTCGAACGACCGGCCGGCGTACTCCGCCTCGATGGCCACGGTGGTGGTGCCGGTGAGCAGGTACTCCTGGGCCGACTGGCTGAGGAAGTTGTCCTCCTTGCCGAACTCGACCACCGAGAGGACGTCGTCGCTCCCGGCGCCCGGGCCCGCCGTCGTGCCCTCTTCCCCGCAGCCCGCCAGCAGGCCAAACGCCACCGACGGCACCACCAGCTTCCGCATCCACCGCTTCATGTGCTCTCCCTCGCAGGTCCGGATTCGACCCGATCTGATACAGCAAGGGGGGTGCCACCGGCAAACGACCGGCCCGGGCGGCCTGGCGACGCGCCGGCTGGTCACTGGGCTGGCCAGCCCGGCCCCAGGCGGCTACTCCCGGAGCCACCGCCCGCCCACACCAACGAAATCTCGAAGAAGATCAGGCCGTTCGTCAGGGCGCCATGTCGCGGGCCCGCACGACCTCCACCAGGCGCCAGGCGCCGCGGGCCGCCGCCCCCGGCCAGGCGTCGTCGGCGCACTCGAAGAGGGCCGCGTCGGCCGTCCGCAGATCGAGGGGCAGGTCGGCCAGCAGCGTCGCCGCCTCGCTCATGCCCGGGTTGTGGCCCAGGATGAGGCCGCAGGTCCCCGCGGCGGGCAGCCGCGCCGCCGCCGCCAGGATGGTGGCCGGCCCGGCCAGGTACAGCTCGCGCGACCAGCGCGGCTCCACGTCCAGCCCCAGCTCCGCCGCCAGCAGGATCCAGGTCTCCGTCGTCCGCTGGCTGTCGCTGCTGGCGGCCACATCGGGGACGAAGCCCCGCGCGGCCAGGGCCTGGGCCATCGCCGGCGCGGACCGGCGCCCGCGCCCGTTGAGGGGCCGCTCGTGGTCGCTCAGCCCGTCGTGGCTCCAGTCGCTCTTGGCGTGGCGCATCAGCACCAGGCGTCGGCCCATCATCGCTCCTCGCTACCGGTCCTGGACGCCGGGCTCAGTGCACGCCCTTCTTCGGTCGCAGCGTGGCCCCCTCCCCGACGTGCTGGTTCCACGTCGCGGGCGAGAAGCCGTTGTCCACCGGCACCATCTCGATGCACCCCGTCACCGGGCACACGATCTGGCAGAGGTTGCAGCCCACGCACTCCGCCTCGTCCACCACCGGGACCCGCGTGTCGGCCTTCGGGTGGATGCACTGGTGAGCGCCGTCATGGCAGGCCGTCACGCAGAGCTGGCAGCCGATGCACTTGTCGGCGTCGATCTTCGCGACGGTCTCGTAGTTCAGGTTCAGGTCGCCCCACTCGCTGAACTGGGGCACGGCCCGGCCGATGAGCTGGTCGAGCCGGCTGAAGCCCTTGTCGCGCATGTACCCCGTCAGGCCCTCGATGAGGTCCTCGACGATGCGGTAGCCGTAGAGCATGACGGCCGTGCAGACCTGCACCGACGACGAGCCCAGCAGCATGAACTCCACCGCGTCGCGCCAGTCCGAGACGCCGCCGATGCCGCTGATCGGCAGGCCGAAGGACGGCTCGCGGGCCAGGGCCCCCACCATGTGCAGGGCGATGGGCTTCACGGCCGCGCCGCAGTAGCCCCCGTTGGTGCTCAGGCCCCCCACCACCGGCCGGGGCACGAAGGTGTCCAGGTCGACGCCGATGATCGACTTGATGGTGTTGATGAGGCTGACGCCGTGGGCTCCGCCCGCCTTGGCCGCGAGGCCATGGGGCACGATGTCGCCGACGTTGGGCGTCAGCTTCACCAGGACCGGCACCGTCGAGTACTCCACGGCCCACGAGGTGATGCGCTCGTTGACCGTCGGCTCCTGGCCCACCGCCGAGCCCATGCCGCGCTCGCACATGCCGTGCGGACACCCGAAGTTCAGCTCCAGGCCGTCGGCCCCGGCGTCGATGGAGCGCTTGATGATGTCGCGCCACTCCTCGCGGGTCTCGACCATGAGCGACACCACGACCGCGTGGTCGGGGTAGCGCTTCTTGACCTCGTAGATCTCCTTGAAGTTGGTCTCGAGGGGGCGATCGGTGATCAGCTCGATGTTGTTGAAGCCGATGGCCTTCGAGCCGCGGTAGTCCACGGCGCCGAAGCGGCTCGACACGTTCTGGATGGGCTGGCCCAGGGTCTTCCAGACCGCGCCGCCCCAGCCCGCGTCGAAGGCCCGCATGATCTGCTCCCCCGAGTTGGCGGGGGGCGCCGAGGCGAGCCAGAACGGGTTGGGCGACTTGATGCCCGCACAAAAAGTGGTGAGATCCGGCATGCTTACTGTCCCCGAAGGCCGTGGCCGGCCTTGAGCCAGGCGTCGATGGCGAGGGCGGCCCGCTGGCCCTCGGCGGCGGCGTTGACCACCTCCTTGCCCCCGTTGGCGCAGTCACCGCCGGCGTACCAGCCCGGCCGGCCCGTCTCGCCGCCCGCGTCCACCACCAGGCGGCCGCGGTCCAGGCGGATGCCGTCCAGGCTCGCCAGCGAGGCGCCGAGCTTGCTCTGCCCGATGGCCAGCAGCACGAGATCACAGGGGATCTCGTGCTCCGAGCCGGCGATGGGCTGCTTCTTCTCGTCCAGCTTCACGCAGCGCAGGCCGGTCACGGCCCCGCCGGCCTCGCTGAAGCCCACCGGCTGCGTCTGCCAGCGAGCCTGGGCCGCCTCGATCCGCGCCGCCTTCCACTCGTGCAGGTAGCCGCTCATGCCGGCCTCGACGCCGCGGTACACCATGGTCACCGCCGGCACGCCCAGGCCGATGAGCTCGCGCACCGCGTCGATGGCCGTGTTGCCGCCGCCCACCACCACCGCGTGCGCCACGGCCGACAGATCCACGGGGCCCAGCTTGAAGGCCTCGATGAAGTCCACCGCGCCGTGCACCCCGGCGACGTCCTCGCCCGCCACCGCCAGCCGGCTGTCGGGGCCCAGGCCGAAGCCCACGAAGACGGCGTCGTGCCGCGCCTCCAGCTCGGCGAACGTCACGTCCGCGCCCACCTCGACGCCCGTCTGCACGTCGATGCCGCCGATGGCGAGGATCCAGTCGACCTCCTCGGCCGCCCGATCCGCCTTCATCTTGTAGGGCGCCACGCCGGTGACGTTCAGCCCGCCGATGACCGACCGCTTCTCGTAGATCGTGCAGGCATGGCCGAGCCGCCGCAGCATGTGGGCCGCCGCCAGGGACGCCGGCCCCGCGCCGATGAGCCCGACGCTCTTGCCCGTGTCGGCCCCCGCCTCGAAGTACCGCCAGCCGGCCTCGAAGGCCTGATCCGTCGCGAAGCGCTGCAGCTTCCCGATCTGGATGGGCGGCACCCCCATGGCGTTGTAGACGCAGTCCCCGACGCAGAGCACCTCCACCGGGCAGACCCGGGCGCAGCTCATGCCGAGGATGTTGCTCTCGAAGATCGTCCGCGCCGATCCGCGCACGTTGCCGGTGCTGATCTTGCGGATGAACTCGGGGATGTTGATCCCGGTCGGGCACGCCTGGATGCAGGGGGCGTCGCTGCAATACAAGCAGCGGTTGGCCTCCACCAGCGCCTGGGAATGGGTGTAGGCCGGCTTGAAGTCGTCGAACACGCCTTCGGCGCGCTCGGCGCTGGGGGCCGGTCGGGTCGGGCTGTCCACCATGCTCCTCCACACAGGCCCGCCCCAGGGGGCAGGCGCGCTCCCGATCGCAAAGCGCGAGCGTACGTCGCCTGTGCACGAGGCGCAATCTCGGCCCGCGATCGCCGCGCGCGGCGCCTCGCCGCCGATGCTTTCCCATCCGCTCCGCCTTCGGGTATGTAGGTGACCATGCGACGCATCGCCCTGCTGCTCTTGACCGCGCTCCTCCCCGCCCCGCCGCGCTGGCCCAGGACCAGCCCGCCGACACCGAGGAGGAGGCCCGCGTGCTGGCGCGCGAGGCCGCAAAGGCCTTTCGCGACGGCGACTTCCACGTCGCCCTGGCGCGCTTCCAGGCGGCCAACGCCCTGGTCCCCCACCCGACGCTCCAGGTGAACATCGGGCGGTCCTTCGAGAAGCTGGGCCAGTGGGAGAACGCCCTGGACGCCTGCCGCGCCGTGCTGGCCCAGCCGGCCCTGCCGGAGGCCACCTCCCAGGCCGCCGAGGAGTGCGTCCAGCGCGTCGCCCCCAAGGTGGTCGAGCCCATCGTCGAGATCCGCACCGCCCCGCCCGGCGCCGCGGTCATGATCGACGGCCAGCCCAAGGGCCCCTCCCCCTGGAAGGGCACCGTCGAGCCCGGCAAGCGCCAGGTGGACGTGACCCTGCCCGGCCACCGCCCCATCAGCCGCGAGATCATCGCCGTACGCGGCAAGCTCGAGGCCCTGTCCCTGGTGCTGGTGCCCGAGGCCGTCGGCGGCGTGCTGGCCATCCGCAGCGTCCCCCCCGGCGCCCAGCTCACCCTCGACGGCGAGGCCATGGGCGACACCCCCCTGGAGGGCCTCGGCGTCAAGCCCGGGCGCTACGTCCTCGAGGTCCGCAAGGCGGGCTACCGACCCGTGGTCCTGGCCGTGCCCGTCGCCGACGGCGAGCTGGTCGAGCGCGACATCGCCCTGGTGCCCGAGGGCGGCGAGGTAGTGGCCGCCCGGCCCCAGTGGCCCGCGTGGCTGATGATGGGCTCGGGCGTGGTCGCCGCCGGCGTGGGCGCGGTGTTTGGCGTCCAGGCCATCAACGACCGCCAGGACGCCGACACCCTCGCCCGCACCAGCACCGATCCCGACTCCCACGACCGGTACGACCGCCTCGTCTCCAGCATGGAGGGCAACCGCACGGTGGCCGACGTGATGGTCACCACCGGCTCCGTCCTCATGGTGGGCGGGCTCACCTGGCTGCTCTGGCCGGAGTGACCGCTCCCTGAATCTGCTTGAGTTCCGGCAACTTGCCCGTCAGGGCCGGACCTCGACGGCCACCGCCGCCGCGCTCGCCGGCACCCGGATCCACACCTGGCTCGTCGCCGGATCGAAGCGCCACCCGGCCTCGGCGGGGGGCCAGGCCGCCTCGGGCGGCACGGCCGGGATGGCGGCGCCGCCCACCCGCACCTCGGCCACGGACAGCGTCCGCACCCGCAGCAGCAGCGGCCGCGGCGCCCGCTCCAGGCCGACGCGGGCCACCCCGTCGACCACCTCGGCGGTCACGGGGTTCTGGGCCTCGTCCACATCCTTCAGGGGGAAGCTCGACCGGCGCCCCGGCCAGATCAGCAACGTCAGGTGCCCCGCCGAGCCCGCGTCGCCCAGGCCGTTGGCGTCGTTCTCCACGTCCGCCGGCACGATGGCCCCCTCCCGCACGAAGAGGGGAATGCGCCCCGGACCCGGGGCATACCCGGAGAGCACCTGGCCGCCGTCGAGGGCCGGCTGCCCTGGCCGCCACCAGTCGTACCAGCGCTCCCCCGCCGGCAGGGCCACGTCCCGCGCCCCGCTCCCGTCCAGCGGTGGGGCGACCAGGAAGGCCTCGCCCAGCAGGTAGCGCCAGTCCCCCGCCCACGCCTCGGGCCCGTCGCCGATGGGCCGCATGATGGGCGGCGCCCCGGCGTAGGCCGCCTCGGCCAGGCTGTACCAGAACGGCACCAGCGCCGTGTGCAGCCACGCCCAGGCCCGGTAGTGGGCCACCGACTCCGCCTCGCCCCCGTCGGGCAGGCTCCAGGGCGTCAGGTTCGCGCGCCCGTGCAGCTGCATGAACGGCGTCATCGCCCCCACCGCCACCCAGTCGAAGAAGGTCGGGCGGTCGTAGGGCACCTCCTCCGCCAGCGCCCGGTCGTCGCGATCCAGATAGCCGCCGATGTCGCTGCCGATGACCACATAGCCCGCCTTCGCCGAGCGGAAGAGGTGATCCAGGGCGTCCACCAGCCCGACCCGGTCGCGGCGGTTGTCCCCCACCCAGCCCACTGGCGCGTGCTCGGGGCGCGCGAAGAAGCGGCCGGCGTGCTCATAGGACTCATCCCAGGGCCGCACCATCGTCACGCACTCTTCGGGCCCCAGCCGCGCCACGCAGTAGGCCAGGTAGTCGCGGTAGTAGGCCTCGGAGTAGGCCTGGTGGGCCACCGGCCCCGCCGCGGTGGCCAGGGGCTCGTTCTTGATGTACTGCTCGCCGAAGTCGAGCTTCCAGCCCGCGACCCCCAGATCCAGCAGCGCGTCCTGCTGGCGGTGCCACCAGCCGCGGGCGTGGGGGTTGAAGAAGTCCACCCCGGCGCCGATGCCCTTCCACCAGCGGTACAGGGTGCCCTCATCCACGTAGAAGCCGCAGTCGCGCCCCTCCTCGTAGTTGGGAGACGGGCCCATGTACACATCACCGCCCGCCTCGAGATCGATGCTGGCCTGGTTGACCATCTGGGTCACCCACAGCACCGTGCGCACCCCGTCGGCCCGCAGCGTCGCCACCATCTCGCCGAACGCCGGGTACCGGCTCGGGTTGGGCACGAACGTGTTGTAGTGGGTCTCCCACGGCGAATCGAGCACGAGCACCCCCACCGGGATGTCGCGATCCTGGAAGCCCTGCACGAACGCGAAGGTGTCGTCCCGATCCGAGATGTCCTTGGAGATCCAGGGCAGGAAGGCCCAGCGCGGCGTGTGGCGCGGCGGCTCCGGCGGGGTGTCGGCCGCCGTCGCGAAGGCGCAGCCTTCCGGGGGCGGATCCATGTCGGGGGCCGGCGGCCGCATGCCGTCGGGGCGGCCACCATCCACGGGCGGGCGGGCCCCATCCGGGCGGCCGCCATCGAAGGGCGGCTCGATGAAGGCATCCGGCCCACCCGAATCGCCCGCGGCGCTGCCGCCGTCGTCACAGGCAAACAAGAACAAAAACAGGATGTTGCAGACCGCGAGCCTCAATGCGCCGACCTCCCCCGCACCGCGTGGGCGGAGGATACCAGCACCGGCCGCCTGTCAGCGACCGGAGGCGGGCCCGTCAGCGCCCGAAGGCCGGGGCCGCCTCGAGCTGCGCCGACGTCTGACCGAAGCGCCGCTCGCGGTGGTTGTACTCGTCCATCGCCGCGTCGAAGTCGCTGGTCTGGAAGTCGGGCCAGAGGCCCTCGGTGAAGATGAGCTCGGCGTAGCAGGCCTCGATGGGCAGGAAGCCCGAGAGCCGCCGCTCCCCCGAGGTGCGGATGAGCAGATCCACGTCGGGCATGTCCGCGGTGGACAGGGCCGCCATCAGGTGGGCCTCGCCGACGTCGGCGGCCAGCAGCTCCCCGCGGGCCGCCATGTGCACCAGCCGCCGCACGGCCTGCACCACATCGCGCCGCCCGTCGTAGCTCACCGCCAGCACCAGCCGCATGGCCTGGCAGTGGGCGGTGGAGCGCTCGACGCGCTCCAGGGCCTCGCGCACATAGCGCGGCAGGTACGCCCGCTCGCCGATGGCCGTCAGGCGGATGCCGTTCTCCAGCAGCTCCGGCTCCTCGTCGGCCAGGAACTGCACCAGCAGATCCATCAGCTCGCGCACCTCGTAGGGCGGGCGCGCCCAGTTCAGGCTGGAGAAGGCGAAGAGGGTCAGCCACTCGAGGCCCTGCTCGCGGGCGTGGCGGACGATGCGGCGCACGGCCTTGGCGCCCTCCTTGTGGCCCGCCGTGCGGTCCAGCCCGCGCTGCTTCGCCCAGCGGCCGTTGCCGTCCATGATGATCGCTACGTGTCGCGCGCCCATCGGGGCACCTCCTGTCATGCTCTCACCCGGGCAGTCTGCCACGGGAACATGATCCCCGCGTGAAGCCCCGATGAAACGTCGCCCGGACCGGCGAGGCCGGGCACTTTCGCCGCGGGCAGGGTTATGATGTCGGCTCCACGAATCAAGGGGGCACCGCAACGTGACGCGGCGCATCGGTATTCTCACGGGCGGCGGCGACTGTCCCGGCCTCAACGCGGTCATCCGGGCCGCCGTCAAGACGGCCCGCGGCTACGGCTGGGAGGTCCTCGGCATCCGCGACGGGTTCGACGGCCTGCGCAAGGTGGACACGTTCCGCCTCTCCCGCGAGCGCATCAAGGGCATCCTCCCCCAGGGCGGCACCATCCTCGGCTCCACCAACAAGTGCGACCCGTTCTGCGTGCGCGTGGGCGACCAGATCGAGGACCAGTCCGACCAGGTGGTCGAGAACTTCAAGCTCGAGGGCCTCGACGCCCTCATCACCATCGGCGGCGACGGCACCCAGGCCATCGCCTGGAAGTTCTACCAGCTCGGCATCCCCGTCGTGGCCGTGCCCAAGACCATCGACAACGACCTCTGGGCCACCGACATCACCTTCGGCTTCGACACGGCCGTCGAGACCGCCACCCTCGCCATCGACAAGCTGCACCCCACCGCCGAGTCCCATGAGCGCGTGATGGTGGTCGAGGTGATGGGCCGCGGGGCCGGGTGGATCGCCCTGCACGCCGGCATCGCCGGCGGCGCCGACGTGATCCTGATCCCCGAAATCTCCTTTGATCTCGACCTGGTATGTCAGGCGGTGCAGCGCCGCTACGACATCGGGCGCGACTTCGCCATCGTGGTCGTGGCCGAGGGGGCCCGCATCCGCGACGACCAGCTCGGCCCCCCCGGCAGCGGCAACCCCATCACCGGCTCGCGCCGGACGGACCGCATCGGGCAGTACATCCAGGACCAGACGGGCCACGACGTGCGCGCGATGGTGCTGGGCCACCTCCAGCGCGGCGGCTCCCCCACCACCTTCGATCGCGTGCTGGGCTCGCGCCTTGGCGCGGCGGCCGTGCGCCTCGTCCGCGACGGCCAGTACGGCAAGATGGTGGCCGTGCGGGGCAGCACGCTGGTGCCGGTCGACATGGCCGACGTGGCCGGCAAGGTGCGCACCGTCGATCCCGAGGACGACCTGGTGCACACCGCCCGCGACCTGGGCATCAGCTTCGGCGATCGCCCGGTCTGACGAGCTACTCCCAGCGAAAGCGCCAGCGGCCCACCGCGGCCATCACGACGCCGAAGGCCACCAGCACCCCCGCCGCCACCAGCCCCTCTCCCAGATCCAGCCCCCGCCAGGTCATCGCCGCCAGGCCATCGGTGGCCCAGCGCGTGGGCAGCCCGAGCCCGATGGCCTTGAGCCAGTCCGGCATGAGGAACGACGGCAGCCAGGCGCCCCCGGTGAAGGCCATCACCAGCACCGCGAACGTCCCCAGGCTCTCGATCTGGCGCGTCGTGCGCCCCAGGCCGGCCAGCAGCAGCGCGAAGCCGCCCACGAAGACCGCCTGCCCCAGCAGCACCGCCACGAAGCCCACCACCGGCCCGCGCACGGGGATGGCGAAGAGGGCCATCCCGGCGGCGTAGACGGCCACCGAGATCAGCACCGCGATGCCCGCCGTCGCCAGCCCCACCCCGCCCAGGAGCTGCCAGCGCGGCACCGGCGTCATGCGCAGGCGCACCAGCGTCCCCTCGTGCCGCTCCTCCACGAGCCGCTTCGCCTGCCCCTGGGCCATGAAGAGCAGGAACATGCAGAGCATCCCCGCGAAGGTGTGGGCATAGGAGTGGTAGGACGCCGGCCCGTCCCCCATGCCCACCAGCTCCTCCTGCACCTTGAACGGCAGGTGCAGCTCGCCGCCCCCACCGCCCGCGGCCTGCTGAGCCCCCAGCCCCGCCACCAGACCGTCGGCGGCGTCCAGGAAGATCCCCCAGGGCAGCCCGCCCGGCGCCTTCGCCACCTCGGCCCGCTGCTGGGCCAGCAGGGCCCGGAGCTGGGCCGGATCCGTAAAGCCCCGGGCCAGCCGCGTCATGAGGGCCTGGAACAAGAGGCCCTGGGTGAAGCTGCCCTCCAGCTCCCGGGACGGATCCCGCAGCATGCGGATGGTCAGCTCGGCCCCCGAGAAGGCCGCCGAGGGGGTGAGCAGCGCATCGGCATCGGGCGGAAAGATGAGCGCGATCGCGGACTTGCCGCGCCCGACCCGCTCACGGGCCGAGGCCTCGTCCACCACCTCGACGCGCAGCCCGTCCGCCGCCTTGAGGTCGGCCACCACTGCCTCCACCCGGGGCCCCGGGCCATGCACCACCAGCACGTCCATGCCCTTCGACTTCGAGGGCGCGAACAGCATGCCGGTGAGCGCCGCCAGCAGCACCGGGATGACCACCGTGAGCAGCGCCCCGGTCCGATCCGCAGCGAACAGCCGCAGCTCCTTGGCCGCCACGTGCAGGACGGACCTCATGGCGCCTCCCCGTCTCGCAGGCCGCGGCCCGTCAGCCCCAGGAAGACATCCTCCAGGGTCTGCCGCGACGGCGTCAGCGTCGCCTCGATCCCGGCCGCCGCCAGGGCCGCCTGGAGCCGCGCCGGATCCACCGGCGCCGCCGTCTCGAGCCCGAAGCGCGTCCCGTCCCCCGACAGCAGCGCCTCCAGCGTGTCACAGGCCAGCAGCCGGCCGCGATCCATCACCGCCACCCGCTGGCAGAGCGCCTCGACCTCTTCCATGTAGTGCGTCGTGTAGATGATGGTGCGGCCGTCGGCGTGCAGGCGGCGCACCGTCTCGAAGATGTGGTTGCGGGACTGGGCGTCCACCCCCGTGGTGGGCTCGTCGAGGATGAGCAGGGGCGGGTCGTGCAGCAGGCCGCAGGCCAGGTTCAGCCGCCGCGCCATGCCCCCCGACAGCGCCGACACCCGCGCGTCGGCCCGCGCCTCGAGCTGCGCCAGGGCCAGCCCGAAGTCCACCCGATCCGCCAGCGCGCGCCCGGCGATGCCGTACATCTGCCCGAAAAAGCTCAGGTTCTGCCGCACCGTCAGGGCCGGGTACAGCGCGAGGTGCTGGGGCACCAGCCCGACGCGCCGCCGCACGGCCGCCGGATCATCGCTCACCCCATCCACCACGACCCGGCCCGCGTCGGGCGCCGCAGGCCGGCCAGGCACGCGATGGTCGTCGTCTTCCCCGCGCCGTTCGGCCCGAGCAGCCCGAACAGGCAGCCCCGCGGCACCGCCAGATCCAGCCCCGCCACCGCCTCGAAGGCGCCGTAGCGCACCACCAGCCCCTCGATCGTGATCATCGGCCGCGCCTCACCACGGCCACGACCAGCCAGACCCACGGCGCGCCATGCAGGGCCAGGTCGAACCAGTCCACGGCGTCCATCCCCACCGCGCCGCCGGCGACCCACTTCAGCTTGCCCCAGACGTGGGGCTCGGGGAGGAACGGGGCGAGCCCCAGGGTGAGCGACGCGACCAGCGGCGCGACGAGCTTCACTTCAGCAGGCCCAGGACGAGCAGCACGACGCCGGCCGCCGCGCAGATGCCCGAGAACGCGGCCGTGAGCTTCGCGGTCTTGCGCGCCGACCCCAGCATCTCGGCCTTGGAGCGCGTCGAAACCAGAAAGATCTCGCCACCTTTGCCGACGCTCAGGCCACCGTGGGCGTCCGTCACCTCGCCCACGACCGTCAGGCGGCCCTGCACCGGCAGCACGGACTCGTCGTACTCGTAGCCCAGCGTCCGTCGCCCGGATCCCAGCGTGCCGATGGCCATGCTGAAGCCCCCGAACTGCAGCCGCATGCCCCCGCCGTCCCCCCCGGGCTCGAAGCGATCCACGGTCTTGCGCAGGCCGTCGAAGTCCGCACCCTGGAGGCGGACGCGCAAGGCGCCGGCGTGATCCACCAGGTCGAAGTCGACGCCCTGGGACTCGCTGGACATGATCTCGGTGCCGCTGCGGGTACGCCGCACCTGGTTGCCGTTCTGGTCGCGCTCCCAGTACTCCTCCTCGTACCGACGCGAGATGCGCATCGAGTAGTAGAGGCAGGGCACCTGGCCCAGGGGCGACTGCAGGGGCCGCGCGCAGTCGGCCTCCCCCACCAGCTCGGCGAGCTGCTTGAAGCCGCCGTCGCCGATCTCGCCCGCGACGGTGGAGGCCACCGTCGCCAGCTCGCCCGAGGTGAAGGGTCGGGCCGCGACCAGGCGGCCCTCCTTGCGCCGGGCCAGCACATGGACCACCACGAGCACGACCCCGATGATCAGGAAGATGATTCCGGCGGCTACCACTGCGCCCCTCCCGCACCCTGCCGCGGCGAGGCCGCAGCCGACGCTCGTTGATACGCCGAAACGGGCCCGGGGCCAACCCCGCCCGTCAGGGGGCCGCGGGGACGCCCACGTCCACGAAGTTGCCCCAGGCGTCGCTCACCCGGACGGTCGCCGGGCCCGCCGGCGCGGGGATCTCGAGGCGCGTCGTCGACCAGCCGGCCAGGTCGGTCGCGCCCTCCGTCCCGTCCTCCGCCCGCGACGTCACCAGGGGGCGGCTCACGGTGTCGGCGGCGGCCAGCACCTCGAGGGGCGCGTCGTCCACCGCCGCCGTCAGGCCCGCCATGGGCACCGCCGCGCCCAGCAGGAACGACCAGCGCCGCAGGGCCCCGTCGTAGCGCGCCTCCGGATCCACCCGCAGCCAGTGGCCCCGCACCTCCAGCGCCTCGAAGGGGGCCACCCCGTCGTCGTTGGAGGGGCCGTCGGGGTAGTTCACCTTCAGCGCCAGCACGCCCTCCACCACCCCCGCCTCGCGGGCCACCAGCGTCGCCGGCGCCAGCTCGAACGGGGTGCCGTCCACGGCATAGGGCGCGGTGCCCTCCCCCTGGACCCCCCGCCCGGCCGCCCGGATGCGGTAGCGGCCGAGGGGCAGATCGAACGGCAGCTCCCAGCGCACCGCCCACAGGTGATCCCCCTCGAAGTCGCCCAGGTAGAACGTCAGCGTCTCGAAGCCGCGGTCGTCGAACCGCACGCTCCCCCGCAGCACGTCCGCGAACTCGCCGTCCTCCCCCGCCACCTGGAGCACCACGTCGGGGTGATCCACGCCCGGGTGCCCCCCGATCCAGCGCAGCTCCACCAGATCGCCGCGGACCGCCGCCGCCGGCGTGTCCATGACCAGCGTCCCCGCCGCCATCGCGCCCGCCGTGGGCTGCACCGTGTCATCCGCCAGGTCCGGCCAGATGGTCGGCTTGATGGTCGTGGCGTTGTCCTCGCGCTCCGCCGTGAAGAGCTGCTTCGCCAGATCACGAGAATTGTTCAGGAAATAGCGACCGAGCTTCCAGCCCCAGAGCCCCTGGGCCGCCTCGTAGCCCCCGCGGAACCAGTCATCCTCCAGCACCAGGTACAGGTGGTGATCCATGGAGTAGCCGAAGTTCACCACTCGCATGTCGGCCAGGCCCGCCGCCCGCGCGTCGGCCTCCAGATCCGCCGCCAGCTCCAGGCCGAGCTGCGAGGACGGCTCGCCGGGCAGCGTCGCCACCGTCAGGTTGTCGATGCGGAAGGCCGACAGCACCGACTTCTGGAGCTGCACCGTGGGCTGGCCGAGGAAGGTCTGCAGGTTCAGCAGGCACCCCAGCGCCCCGTCGCGATACGGCGCCTCATCGGGCTCATGCCCCTGGGCCACGCACTGAAACGCCCCGTACTCCTGGGCCGTGCCGTCGTTGGCCCGGAACTCGGGCACGCTGCGGTCGTAGCCCAGCAGGCTGTAGCTGACGGGGATGCGCTTCTGCACGACCTCCAGCAGCGGCGCGGCGTCGGTCTCGATGGCATCCCAGGCCGCCTTGAAGATGGGCCACACGCGGTGGCCGACCACCTGCATCTTGCCCCAGTTCACCTCGGTGCCGTCGTCCCCGCGGGGGCTCACGTTGCCCGCGTTCCCGTTGGCGAAGATCACCGGCACGTACCGCCCCGCCTCCGCTGAGAGCTTCTGGGTGGCCACCACCTCGATGCCGCCCGCCACGTCACCCGTCACCCAGGGCAGCTCCATGTGCGTCCCGTGGATGGCCAGCGCCACCACCGCCGCCATGGGCGTCCCGTCCAGCTCGTCCACCCGGATGACCGTCATCCGGTCATCGGTGTAGTTGGGAAACTCGCTGCGCCGGTTGCTGTGGATGCGGCGCATCGGATCGAAGTCGTCCACCACCTTCGCGCCCACCCGGGCCGGCTTCATGTTGCCCAGGGCCTGGAGGATGGCCGCCGCGAACGAGTCGCTGTAGCGCTCGACCATCTCGCTCGAGAACTGCCCATAGCCGAAGATGCCGAAGCCCGTGGCCGGCACCAGGTTCCAGAACCGCCCCGGCTGGCTGTGGGAGTGGGTGGCGAAGCTCACGATCTTGCTGGCGTAGTTCACGCCGGTGGCCGCCTGGACCTTCTGGGCCGTGCGCGTCAGCAGGTAGTCCGTCGACCAGCACAGGGGCAGCCGCACCAGGATGAGCACATCGTCCGCCGTCGACAGGGCGATGGCCCGCACATCCTGCTCCTCGAAGAACCGATCGCTGCCACCGAGGGCGATGGCGTACGGGTTGCGCGGCCCGGGGCGCGCGCCGAAGCCGGCCATCGACACCCCCAGCGGGTAGTCGAAGCCCACGACCCCCACGCCCGCCATGAGCTGGCCCGGCTGGCCGAGGGGCGCCGGCGCGTCGCCATCCAGGATGCCGGCCGGGAAGGGCCGACACTCCCCCTCGAAGCAGTACCCGTCCTCCGGGCACTGCCCGTCGTGCTCACAGGCGTTGATGCACCGATCTTCCTTGCAGACCGAGCCCTTGGGGCACTCGATGTTCCCCGTGCAGGGCCGCGGGCGGATGCGGCACGAGCGCTCCAGCTCGCAGGGCTCGTAGCACCACAGGCCCGCCTGGAAGCCCCCGCAGGTCTCGGCCGCCGGGCACTGCACCTGGCACGTTCCGTCCACGCAGGCCTGCCCGTCGGGGCAGCCGCCCTGGTCATCGCAGGCATCGAGGAAGAGGCAGCGCACCGGCGACGCGTACAGGCAGAAGCCGTCCACGCAGTCCCCGCCGGGGCAGTCGGCCGGGTAGACGCAGGCCACGGGGGGGCCCGCGTCGGGGCCGAGATCGACCGCGCCGGCATCGCCGGGGGCGGCGTCGCCCACCGCCGCGTCCACCCGGGCCGCATCAGCGCGCGTCCCGGGCGACGGATCGGTGGCCTCCTCGGGCAGACAGCCGGCGAGGCAGAGAGCGGCGAGGCACAGGTAGCGCATGGAGACTCCGCAGGGGGGCTTGGACGGCGTATTGTCGTTGGGACGGCCGGTCGGCGCAAAGCCTGCGTCACCCGCCCGTGAGTGCGCGGTAAATCCTTTGGCCGGTCGAGCCGTATGAGGCCCGTCGTCGGCCCCGCGCCGAAAAGCCCTGGAGGTCTCCATGTCCACCCGCTTCCTGCTCCCCGCCACCCTCCTGGTCAGCCTCGGCGCCGCCGTGGCCCTCGCCCAGGCCACGGGCACCATCGAAGGCGTCGCCCTCGACGCCGCCACCGGCAAAGGCATCGACCGCGCCCGCTGCACCATCGGCCGCACCATCGCGTCGACCAGCGCCGACGGCCGCTTCTCGGTCAACGTCGCCGCCGGCACCCACACCGTCGCCTGCGAGGCCAACGGCTATGCCCGGGCCAGCCGCAAGGTCACCGTCATCGGCGGCGGCACCGTCAAGGTCGAGCTGAAGCTGCGCGCGGCCCCGGCTGCCGACCCGGCCCCCGAGCCCGTCGCGGCCACCGAAGTTCGCGTCAAGGAAGACAAAAAGGTCCGCACCCGCAAGGCCGAGGTCGCCAGCGGCGCCATCGCCATCGGCGCCCCGCCGCCGGCCCCCCGGGCGGCGCGCCCCATGCCCACCAAGGCCAAGATGATCATCGCGGGCGGCAGCATCGCCCGCCCCGACCTCGCCGACCGCGACCAGGCCGCCGGCGCCGAGCTCGACCGCGAGGCCTACGACAAGATCACCGACAACCCCTTCAAGAGCGCCCTGCAGGACCCCCTGTCCACCTTCTCCATCGACGTGGACACCGCCGCCTACGCCAACGTCCGCCGCTTCCTGAACCAGGGCGCCCTGCCCCCGAAGGACGCCGTCCGCATCGAGGAGCTCCTCAACTACTTCACCTACGACTACCCCGATGCCAAGGGCGAGCACCCCTTCAGCGTCAGCACCGAGATCTCGATCGCCCCGTGGAACAAGGCCCACCGGCTCGTCCACATCGGCATCCAGGGCCGCAAGGTCGACGTCAGCGCCCTGCCCCCCGCCAACCTCGTCTTCCTGCTCGACGTCTCGGGCTCGATGAACAACCCCGACAAGCTGCCGCTGCTCAAGCAGGCCCTCAGCCTGCTGGTCAACAACCTGCGGCCCCAGGACCGCGTCGCCATCGTCGTCTACGCCGGCGCCGCCGGCCTCGTCCTGCCCAGCACCTCCGGCAAGGACCGCGGCACCATCCTCGGCGCCCTCGAGAGCCTCAGCGCCGGCGGCAGCACCGCCGGCGGCGCCGGCATCAAGCTCGCCTACCAGGTGGCCCGCGACAATTTCATCAAGGGTGGCAACAACCGCATCATCCTGGCCACCGACGGCGACTTCAACGTCGGCGCCAGCAGCGACTCCGAGCTGGAGCGCATGATCGAGCAGGAGCGCAAGAGCGGCGTCTTCCTCACCATCCTGGGCTTCGGCCAGGGCAACTACCAGGACGCCAAGATGGAGAAGCTGTCCAACGCCGGCAACGGCAACGCCGCCTACATCGACAGCATCCTCGAGGCCCAGAAGGTCCTCGTCACCGAGATGGGCGGCACGCTGCTGACCATCGCCAAGGACGTCAAGCTCCAGATCGAGTTCAACCCCGCGAAGGTCAAGGGTTATCGCCTCATCGGCTATGAGAACCGCATGCTCGCCGCCCAGGACTTCAACGACGACAAGAAGGACGCCGGCGAGCTCGGCGCCGGCACCTCGGTCACCGCCCTCTACGAGATCATCCCCGCCGGCGCCGCCGAGGCCCTCCCCGGCGTCGACGAGCTGAAGTACCAGAAGACCGAGATCAGCGACGCCGCCAAGGCCTCCCCCGAGCTCATGACCGTCAAGCTGCGCTACAAGCAGCCCGACGGCGACACCAGCACCCTCATCGAGGCCCCCCTCGTCGACGCCGGCGTCGAGCTCGACAAGACCACCGACGACTTCCGCTTCTCCACGGCGGTCGCCGAGCTCGGCCTGCTCCTGCGCGACTCCCCCTACAAGGGCGACGCCAGCTTCGACGCCCTCATCGCCCGCGCCAAGGCCGCCATGGGCGAAGACAAGGCCGGCTACCGCTTCGACTTCGTGGGCCTCGCCAAGAAGGCGCAGCTGCTGCACCAGGCCCAGAACCCCAGGCAGCCCCTCAAGATGGCCCAGTAGGGTCTGGGCCCGCAGGCCGATGGGTCAAGGTGGTGCCGGCCCGAAGCCTGGCCTATGATGCCCCCATGAGGCTGACCGCGTTCACCGTCACCGGCTATCGCACCTTCGCAGAGCCAACCCGCATTGAGCTGCGCCCGATCACGCTGCTCTACGGCCGCAACAACGCCGGAAAGTCGGCCCTCCTGCGGCTCCTCCCGCTGCTGGGGGACTCCGTGGCCGACACGGCAGACTCGCCCTTGACCTTGTCGGGGCCGGCCGGGCGAGACAGCACCTACCTGGACTTGCCCTGGCAAGGGCAGACCCACAAGCGCCTGACGATCACGTTGGAGTGGGTCGATGGCGATCAGCGAATCACCGACGCCATCGAGTTCGACCACCAGGACGGCCCTGGCGTCTATGTGCGGTCCATCCGCACGACCGGCCCCCATGCCTTCAAGGCCACGTCCATCGAATTCGGCTCTGGGCGCTACACACTGTCGGCGGGGGGCGACGCCTCCGAGCTCCGTCTCGACTTCGAGGGCCTCCTGCCCCAGGCTCGCGTCCAGCACCCGCCGCTGGTGGCGCTCCGAGACCGGCTCGTCACGCTCCGCCAGACCATCACCTGGCTCATGGCCTCTCGTGTGCGGCCCCGCAAGCTGATCGAACGGACCGGGGCTCGGCCCCGCTTGGGTCATGATGGCGCCAATGCCGATGCGATTCTGGTAGCCCAGAAGGAAGTCCTCGACGACGTCGCCCGTTGGTACGCCCGGCCCGAGCTCGCGCGTACCCTCTCGACCGTTGAGGTCAACCACCCCTTTCACCGGCTCAAGCTCAACCCCGCGAACGCGGCCGGCTTCGATGTCAACCTCAAGGACACCGGCGAGGGCATGACGCAAGTGCTACCGGTCCTCGTCGCGGCCGCCCAGGCCCGCCTGACCAGCGGACCCCGCTTCCTCGCGATCGAGGAGCCCGAGTCCCATCTCCACGCCGATGCCCAGCACGCATTGGCCAGCCACCTCGCCGAGTTGGCGGCCATTGATGACCCACCGATCATCCTGCTGGAGACGCACTCCCGGCTGCTCATGCTCGGCTTCCAGCTCGCAGTCGCCGGGGGCGTGCCTCCCGACAAGCTGATCGCCTACTGGGTCGACCAGGAGGCCAACGGGAGCGGTTCCGCACAGCCGGTCACCTTCAGTGACCACGGCCACATCGATGGCTGGCCCGCACTGGCTATGAGCGAGGACCGAGTGCTGGCGCGCAGGCTCGTCAGCGCGCAGATCGGACGAGAGCGTGCGGGTCGAGGTTGAAGACGCGCTCTTCGCGCCCGCCCATGATCTCGGCCTCTTTGAGCTGTTCGGGCTGGGCTGGGAGGAGCGACATGCCATCCTCGTCGATGAGCAAGGGCCTCGCTGGACGGCGTGGATCGCGCGTGTTGAGCAAGCGTTGCCCCATGTTGCTGCAAAGCTCAAGCAAACGATCGAAGACAGCCTCCAGCTCTCGACGGTGCAGTCTTCGGCCTGCGCCAGCGTGCGCGTCGTCTCTGGCGAAGCAAGCGACTGGAGCGACGGCCAGCTCGCCCTGGATGCAGCCATCCGCCTGCTGCGCTTTCCCCTGCGCCTCCTCGTCGAGAACCAGCGCGCCGACTTCGACTTTCTGCTCTGCGTGGCCCGGCCGACGGAGCGCGAGTGGCTGCGCGAGATGTGGAGGCGGGGCTGGCTCGAGGTCCAGGGAGCTGGCGGCCTTGGCGAGATTGAAGCCTGCTTGCAGGACCTTCTTGCCTCGCTGAGCGGCACCGATGGGGAGCCTGGTGACCTGGTCCGAGTCGAGGTTGTTCGCCTGCGGCTTTGGGTCATGTTCGACCGGGACGCTGACCCATCCGATCGGAGCCAGCCATCGACGGCGTCCAGACGGGTCGCTGACCTGTGCAACGACTCGCTTTTCAGCCGACCCTGGCCGCTCGCCCACCTGCAACTCGCTCGGAGAACGATCGAGAGCTACTTGCCCGGGGCCGCCCTTGCCGCCTGGGTTGGCGAAAGGCGCGGCGCCGAGCGCACTCGGAGGCAGAGGGCGCTCGACGCGCTGACAAGACTACGGACAGACGCCCCCGGGGCGGCCTTCCAATACAACATGAAACGCGGCTTCATCGGAGACCGTACCCGTCATGCTGCCCCGGACGACCCCCTGGTGGCCAGCGATATCGATCCACTCTTCGCAAGCGCGTCCGACGCTGGACATCGCGGCGCTCGCCACCGGATTCGGGCCATCAAGCGACCATTTGAGTCTGTCTTCAGCCACTTCGGTGACGCCGCCTTCGACTCCGAGTTCCGTCGCGGCCCCACGACGCAGCCCGAGCGCAAAGCGATCATCCAGAGCATTCGAGATCGGATCTAGGCCCATGTCCTCCCGCAGCGTGTTCGACACGCCGACCGTGCCCCGGCTGGTGGGCATCATCGACGAAGTCCGATCGGGAGGCATCCTGATCCCAGCTTTCCAGCGGCCCTTCGTCTGGGACGACGAGCGCCGCCTGTTGCTGCTCGACAGCGTCCTCAGGGGCATGCCCATCGGCAGCTTCCTCGTTTGGCGCAGCAACACCCACAAGCTCCAGACGATTGACACGCTGGGACCCTTCCCCCTGCAGTCGCCGCCCGAAGACGCCGGCCGGAGGACATACCTGATCGATGGCCACCAGCGCCTGACCACGCTGTACGCCGCCCTCACTCCCCTGCCCGAAGGCGTCGATCGGGATCCGAACGGCCCCCGATGGCCCATCTACTACGACCTGGAAGTAGACCTCGAAGACCAGGGCTTCCGGCTCCCCCACCGCCGCCGCGAGCCGCCCAAGGAGTGGATCCGCGTGTCCGACCTGCTAAGCCCGACTCGCCTCTTCGCGTTTCAGCGGTCTGTCCTGGAGACCGGCCGGACGGATATCGCGGAGCGGGCCGAGGACCTGGCCGGTCGCCTCAAGGACTATCAGGTCCCCATCGTGCCGCTGATCTCGGAGGACCTCGGTGCTGTCACGAAGAGCTTTGTGCGCGTCAATCGCCAGGGCGTGCCCATGGCGGAGAGCATGATGATCCGCGCGCTGGGCTTCGTCGACTACGATCTGAGCGAGGAGCTCGCTCGGATGAAGGAGCGCCTCGCCCCGTTGGGCTGGGGCGACCTGGACGACCAGACCATCGTCAACGCCATCAAGATCCGCTCCAGGCTCGACGTCTACAAGGCCACGCCAGCCGAAGTGAACGCCAGCCTTGGCAAGACCGCCCCTGCCTTCATCGAGGAGCTGGGCGGCGACTTCATCTCCGCCATCCGCTGGCTCGGCCAGGAGTGCGGTGTCTGGGGTCCTCGCGCCTTGCCATACACCTACCAGCTCATCGCCCTCGTCGAGCTGATGGCTGCCGCTCGAGCCGGCGGCAAGGTCCCCTACGACGAGGTGCGCCGCTGGTTCTGGCGCACCACCTACACAGGCCATTTCACCGGCATGACATCGAACCACATTCGCGACGCGGTCGATGGTGTCGTCGCGTTCGCCGCGGGCGACCACACTGCGCTCTCGAAACTCGCCACTGCTGTGGAGCTGCCCCGCAACTTCGAAATGAAGTCAACCCGCGCTCGTGCGCTGGCCCTCCTGATGCTGTTTGGGGACCAGGAGGGGATGCCTGTCCCGCGCGAAGCCCGCCTGCGCTTCGGGAGGGAAGGCGCAGGCGCGGTCGCCCGCCTCTACCCCAAAGGGAGCGCCACCGATCCGGCCAATCGCGTCGTCGCGCCTTTCGAGCACCTCGTCAGCCTGCGAGAAGCCCTGGCGGGCAAGACTGTTGAGGGCCTCCAGGCCCTCCTCCACCTCTACGCGATCCCCGCAGAAGCCCTGGAGGAAGGCCTCGCGACGGGCAATCCGGCAGCAGTACTGGACGCCCGCTGGGCAATTCTACTGGCTCGGGAGACCCGCTTCGTGGAGTCCATGGGCATGACCGTCGTGGTCTCTTGACGACGACACCAGCACCCAGCTCGGCCCCGGGCGTCACCGCGCGGTCAGCGCTCCGAGCAGGTCAATACGAGGGTCCGGGCACGTAATTCCCCGGGTCTTGGAGGTCACGCACCGGTCGGAGGACGTTGAACCACCGGTCGGAGGAGGTTGAAGCACGGATCCAGGGACGTTGAACACGGGTCAGGGGACGTTGAAACCCCGGTCCGGAAACCCCCGCCCGGCTCGGGTCGACCCCACTGACCAGCCGACCCGCGGGGCAAGACCCCCAACGTTGCCTCCTGAGGCACCGAACAGTAGGCTCGGCGCTCGCTGCGTGGCATCGCGCCGCTCAGTGTGGCGTGACCGAGGCGAAGCACCATGCTGCTTGGGAATCGCATCTCCGCTCTGGCCTCGTTCGGTCCGTGCAACACAGCCGGCCCGGCTCGGCCGCCGTTCAAGACGAAGGCCATCGCCGCGCCCACGGTAGCCTTTGAGTTCGCCGGCATGTGGGTGCGTGCCGCCAACAACGCCTACGCAGCGCTGGCCCCGGGCACCGATGTGGACGAGTTGGCGGACATCCTCTGGGACCTGGCCGTCGAGCCCGAGATGATCCGGGTCATGGGTGTAGCGTCGTCGGTCTTGGCCGGGATGGATCTGGCGGGGCTGTCCGGACAGGTCGAGGAAGACCGGACCCCTGTCGCGCCCCCGTTCAAGCGGATGTTGGAGAGCCTCGCTCGACTGGAAGCCGCTCTCGGGCCCATGACGGCGGATGCCAGCCTCGATTGGGCGGCCATCGCGGCCGCCATCGGCCAGCTGCCCGCGCTGGTCTGCTCGGCGTTCACGCCGGCGGCGGAGCGACGCTTCTCTCCGCTCTGCTCCGGGCTCACGCGGTCGTGATTGGCCTCGCCGAGGCCGACGCCCACGAGGATGAGGCCCTCGGCACCCTCCTCATTGGGGCCTTTGCCGCCATCTGCGACGATCTCGACGGCGCCGTGACTCAGCTCCTCGACCCCGACCGGCTCGACCGGAAGGTCGCCCGGGCCGCCCAGGCCGCCGTGGAGGCGGCCGCCGCCGAGACCAGCCGAACGGGCAAAGAAGTCCAGGTGCTCGGGAGCTGATGTGCGGGTGCCGCGGTGCTTCTGGGTCGCCGGCATCGGCCAGGGCAAGGGAGCGCGCCCCTGTGTCGTTCTGTACGAGGGCGATGGCTGGCTGCTCGTTGCTACCGGGACCAGCCAGCCCCACCCCGAGCGCGGCCGCCTGATTTCGGTCCCCGCGCAGTCGAGGGCTGGCAAGGCCCTTGGCCTGAAGGTCAACACCTTCTTCGTCCACCACGCGCCTGACCCCCCAACGACTTCGAGGGCGAGGGCATGTTCGTCAGCCAGCGCCTCCTGAATGACTTGATCGACCTCTTCCAGGAGGCTGTGGCCGCGCAGCAGCTTCGAACCGGCGATGGTCCAGCCCTGGCGCTCGCCGCCGCAGCCCTCGTCACACCCTGACCCGCCTGGCGCGTCGGGCCAGTCGCCTCGCGCCTCCGGCCACCCGCCGCGCCGGCCACCGCCTCCCCCCACTTCCTTGGTGGTTCCCAAACCCGCCGCGATCCTCCATGGTAGCGGCGTCCCGGCCGCACCCGCGGCCGAAAACCTCAAGGAGTTCAGCATGTTCGACTACGACCGCCAGGGCCGCTTCATCGCCATGGCCGATGGCGCCGAGATCCTCGTCCAGGACGGCCCCAGCGAGGGCCCCCTCTGGCGCATGGTGGGCGACCACCCCCTCGTCGGCGTGGCCATCCACCAGGACGCCATCTGGACGGTGGACGAGGCCGGCCACCTGATCGGGCGCGACGCGAGCACCGGCGCCCAGAAGGCCGCCCTCGAGGTCGGCGACGGCTGCCGCGCCCTCGCCGCCTCCGACCAGGGCCTCCTCGCCATCGCCCGGGCCGAAGAGGTGGTCGTGATCCAGGGCGGCGCCATCCTGCGGCGCCTCCCCGTCGACGACCCCACCGCCCTCGCCTGGAGCCCCACCGGCATGCTCGGCGTCGGCACCGCCGCCGGCGACATCAAGGCCTTCAAGGACGACACGACCCCCAGCTCCGAGGCCACCCTGCCGGCCGGCGTCACGGCCCTCACCTGGGGCGGAGGCAGCGAAGGCTGGCTCGCCGGCGCCGGCCCCACCCTCTTCCGCCTCAACGCCGAGGGCATCGCCCGCGTCACGGGCGGCCCCGGCGACATCCTCTCCATCAGCGCCAGCCCCTCCGGCCACCGCGTCGCCCTGCAGATCGGCGAGCGCATCGTCCTCGTCCTCGTGATGCCCTCCCGCGACACCCTGACCACCGTCCAGTACATGGACCGCACCGTCACCGGCGTCCGCATCGGTCCCGGCAACTGGCTCGGCATCGGCATGGACCAGGGCGATGGCAACAAGATCGACATGGTGACGGGCGCCACCCACCGCACCGACACCCACCCCGGCCGGGCCCACCACTCCTGGATGCTCAAGGTCGCCACCGACCCCAGCGTCGAGGCCAGCCTCCCCGCCCCGACCGACGCGCCCGCCAAGAAGGGCAACCCGGCTGTCGCCATCGCCTTCTTCGTCGCCCTGGCGGCGGTGCTCTGGTTCCTGTTCCGTTGACCGACGTGGCGCGAGACGCCCACCCCCGCCCATGTTCGCGACCCCTCCCCCGGTGACCGCCGACGCCAGCACCAGCCTGGTCTCGCGCTCCCGCGAGATCACCAGCATGCCGGCCAGGGGCGTCGCCAGGAGCGCCACCACCGCCCCGCGCCTTCGGCGCCCCGTCGTCCGCCGCCCTGCTCGTCTCGTGTGTCGTGTGTCGCCCCCCAGCAACCCGCGTCCGTCCGCCATCTTCCCGCCATGACCGACCTCGACGCCCTCCGCCAGGCCGAGGATCCGTCGGCGCCGTGGCCCAGCCGGGCCGCCGCCGCCCGCCGCGTCGCCGCGGCCGCGCCGGGCGCCCACGACGGCCGGCTGGATGCTCTGCAGGCCGCCTTCCTCGACCCGGCCATTGCCCGCCAGATCCCCGTGGGCCTCCGGGTCGCCTTCTGGACGGCCGTCGGCGACCGCAACCTGGTCGCCCGCACCCACGCCCGTTGGATCGACGTCCCCGCAGCCCCCGGCTGGGTCGGCCCCGTCCCCGGCGACCCCCACACCCGGGACCGCGAAGGCCCCGGTCAGATGGTCGAGCTACCAGCCTTCCGCATCCAGGCCTGGCCCGTCACCGTGGCTGAGTACGCCCTCTTCCTCGCCGACGACGCCTCCCGCACCGCCGACCCCCGGCGATCCCCCCTCGCCCACGCCCCCGCCACGTGGGTCACACCCGCCGACGCTGACGCCTACTGCGCCTGGCTCGCCCAGCGTACCGGCCACCCCGTGGCCCTGCCCACCGAAGCCCAGTGGACCTTCGCCGCCCGCGGCCCCCACGCCAACGGGCAACCCATCCGCCGCTACCCGTGGGGCCAGGACGCCGACCCCGAGCGCCATCTGGGCGCCCAGCGCGCCCCCCTCCCCCCGGGAGCATTCCCCACCGGCGTGAGCTGGTGCGGCACCTGGGAGCAGGCCGGCAACGTCTGGGAGTGGTGCCGCGGCGCCTACCTCGTCGACCCCACCGCCGAGCTCACCGAAACCGGCGACCGCCGCCCGTTGCGTGGCGGCTCGTACGCCTGCGAAGCCCAGTTCTTGCGCATCTCCCACCGCGCCAGCGCCGGGGTCGACGAGCGGTTCGGGGACGTCGGCTTCCGGTGCGTGGTGGGGTGAGCATTTGAAGAGCCCCGCGGCCGCGGCATACTGGCGTCCATGTTTGCGATGACCCACACCCCCTCGACCGCCGAGGACCCTGTCGGCCAGCGCGTCCAGCTCCGGGGCGTCGCCTGGGAGACCTACGTGGCCCTCGCCGATGGTCGAGGTGACCGCGCGACGCCTCGCCTCACCTATGCCGATGGGACGCTGGAGATCACCAGCCCTGCCCCCATGCACGAGCGGGTGAAGAAGACGCTCGCCCGCCTGATCGAGCTCTACGCCTGGCTCCGGGGCATCGACGTCGCCGGGCTGGGCTCGACGACGTTTCGCGACGAGACCAGGCAGCTCGGGCTCGAGCCGGACGAATGCTACTACCTGGGCGCCGAGCGCGACGGGGTGCCCGACATCGCCATCGAGGTCGTCTGGCAGCACGGCGGCCTCGACAAGCTGAGGATCTTCGCGGGCCTCGGCGTGCCGGAGGTGTGGATGTGGCGGCGCGGCAGCCTCTCCGTCTACCGGCTCGCCGGATCGACCTACGAGGAGCACCCCCGCAGCGCCCTGCTCCCCGAGCTGGACGTCCAGTACCTGGCGGCCCTGGCGATGCACCCGGATCAGGCGGAGGCAACCCGCCTCTGGGCGCGGTTCGTCGAGCGGCAGTGACCGGCGTGCCGGACGCCAATCACCACGATTGACTTGTTGCTACAGGCCGGCAGCGCGCATCAAAGCGTCGAACTGCCCGATCGTCCTGAGTTGGTCGGCTGACTTCACAGCGTCCAGATCTGTCCAGTGGACCTCGTGCTCGGCGACGACACCGAGCTTGAAGACGAACTTGTAGAAGTCGAGGAAGCCCGGCGTATCCAGAAAGGCAGCCATCTCGGCCGTCAGGGGCACCGCCGCGGCATGCTCCGGGCTTCGGAGGCGCAGGACGCCCTCATCCAGGGTCTTCAGCTCATCGTCTGTTGCCCGTCGGTAGAAGTGCCGGAAGTCGCGGAAGCGCTCCGTCGCCGCGAGCCAGGCCAGAAACTTCAGCCGCGTGTCTCCCCGTCCCTCGCCTCCCAGCATCAGCAGCCTTGCGTGGACAGCCTGGTTGGCGTGCAGCAACACCAGCCGGTTCAGCGCCCGCTTGAGGACCCGCGGGTTGCCCAGCGCAGGTGACGCCAGCGCCAGGCTCAACTCACCCGGGTCGCCGAAGGCGATGGGTACCGCGTTGCCCTGGTCGTCCAGCTTGCTCAGCAGCGGTACGCGACCCATCTGGGCTTCGAGGTGCTTGATGAGGGCCGGCCGACTCAGCACCGGCGGCACCTCCAGCGACAGGTCGAACACCTTTTCCAGATAGTTTTCACCGGTGTAGCGCGACGCACCCGGGTACTGCTGCCGGATGGCCTCGCCCACGATCTGGCGGTCCAGCGCGAACGCGAACACCGCCCGGCACCCGCCTCGCCCACCAGCAGCAGCTTCACCGCCTCGATGAGCGCCACCACATCGGCGGGCAGGCAGCGGTCCAGATCGTCCAGGCAAACGAGCACCCGCGCCGTCGGCCCCTTGCCCTCCAGCGCCGCGTCCACCAGGGCCTTGAACCCGGTCTTCACGGATTGGACGGCATCCACCACGGCCTTGCCCGGGAAGTACGCCGCTGCGTCCTCGGCCTTGAAGCCCGCCGCTGCCGAGTTCTCAAGCTCGGGGAGGAGCTGCCGCCCGAAGACGAACCCCAGGCCTGCCCGAAAGGCGAAGGAGCCCACGGCCTTGCCGATCGACTTCACGGTCTCCCAGCCCTTCGACCCCTCCTCGAGGCCCAGCCCCTGGGCGATGGCCCCGAGCAGCGCCATCCGCACATCCCCCGTCTGGGCGTACTGCCACGGATCGAACCAGACCTTCGGCCCCTCGAACGCCTCGAACGCCGAGCGCAGCAGCGTGGTCTTCCCGCTGCCCCACGGCCCGTACAGCGCCACGCACGCCGGCGGCTCGTACCCCGCCAGCGCCGCCTTCAGCGTCCGCCACGCCAGCCGCTGCCCCAGCGGATCCGGCCCGTCCTCGGCCACCCGCGCGGGCGCGTCGCGCTCGAACCACAAGAGTTCACGGTCCTCCCCACCCTGCTCGTCCGCCATGACATCACCTCAAGACATCCTGCCTGCCGCCGACTATGCTGGCGCCATGAGCGACGCACAACCCTCCGCCCTGGTGGCAGGCCTGGACGGACGGGCCCCGTCGGACGCCGTCCGCGACCTCGTGGCCCGCCTCGCCCGCACCCTGCGCGACCTGCTGCACCCCGACCACCGCACGGCGGGGGTCGTCGGCAGGCCGAGCCTGGACGGCAAGGCCCTGCTCGCCGCCCTCGCCCCGTGGAAGGCTGCGGCCACGGGCGCCTGGCTGGTGGGCGTCGGCCGCGTGCTGGCCGACGACGATGACCCTGACGATCTGGCCTTCGGCACGGAGGAGGCCCTCGGCGTCCCCGTCGGCAAGGTGCGGCAGCGCGTCGCGGCGGCCGGCGCGGCCTGGCGGGTGGTCGTGCTGGACGTGCCCGAAGAGCACGCCGCGGCGCTGCGGGCCCTGGACTGGGGCCGCTGCGCAGTGCTGGCCATCGGCCCCGGCGTCGCGGCGAAGCTGGAGGCCGCGCTGCTGCCCGAGGCCGCCGGCCCGGTGACGGCGGGGGGCGTCGCCGCCGCGCTGGGCGGCCGCAGCGACGCGCCCGACGTCATCCTCAACGTGCGCCAGGCCGGCGACGCCGCCGCCCCCGACGAGCTGGCCCGCGTGCGCTACCTGCAGGGCCTGCGCGCCGAGTGCGGGCTGCTCGCCCTGGCCAGCGCCGTCGGCGGCGACCCGGACGCCGAGTGGAGCCCGCAGCAGCCGCGGTCCCTGGCCGATGTCTACGTGCCGCTCGCCACGCGCGGCCGAGACGACGAGCGGGCCGAGCAGCGCCGCCGCCCCGACGCGCCGCCTCCACCGCCGCAGACGGCCCATGACCGCGTCGCGGCCCACCGCTGCGTCTTCCTGGTGGGCGACCCGGGCAGCGGCAAGACGTCGTTCCTCAAGCGCCTGGCCGCCCAGCTCTGCGATGTGGGCCTGGGCGACGCCGCCCCCATTGCCGGCCTGCCGGCCGACCCCCTGCCCGTGCTCTTCGAGCTGCGCGCCTTCGAGGGCACCCCCAGCGCCCCGGCGCTGCTGCGCCAGGCTACGACTGGCCTGCGCTGCGCCCAGACCGACGATCCGCTGCCCGCCAGCGTGGTCGCCGCGGCCCGCGAGGCCGGCCGCCTGGTTCTGCTCTTCGACGGCCTGGACGAGGTGCCGGCCGCGGGCAAGCTGGACGCCCCCCAGCGCCGCAAGGCCATGGCCGCCGCCCTCACGAAGCTGGCCACCGTCGAGGGTCGGGGGCTGCCGATGGTCGTGACGTGCCGCCCCGCCGCGGCCCAGGAGGGAGCCACGCCCACCGCCCCCTTTCAGCGCTTCGACCTGCAACCCCTTGAAGATCATGAAATTTTCCGCATCGCCCAGAACTGGCTGGCCCTGCGAGAGACCACCCGCGACCAGGCTGAGCCCCTGGCCCGCGCCCTCGTCGCCGACCTGCGCAGCCACCCCGCCGTGTACGACCTGGCCGGCAGCCCGCTGACGCTGGGCATGATCTGCGTCGTGCTCTACCGCCGCGACGGCCGCCTGCCCCGCGACCGCAACGACCTGTACGAGCTGCTCGTCGAGCTGCTGCTGAGCGACCGGGGCCGCGCCTCCAACGAGCTGGTGGCCCAGCGGCGCCTCTGGCTGACGGATCTGGCGCGGGCCTGGTGGGACGCCGGCGGGACGCGCGAGCCCGACACGGCCTTGCGGGAGGACACCTGCATCGCCCTGCTGGGGCGGCGGGGCGTGGCCGCCGACGCGGCCCGGGACGAGCTGCGCGTCCTGGACCTGCGCGCCGGCCTGCTGGCCTGGGCCGGCAGCCACCAGAGCTGGCGACGCTACCGCTTCGCCCACCGGTCCTTCGCCGAGTTCCTGGTGGCCTGCCGCCTCACCGAGAACGCCGGCCAGACCGACCTGCAGACGGCGGGCCTGGACGCCGGCTGGCGCGAGGTGGCGCTGATGTACGTCGCCGAGCTGGCCCGCGCCTCCAGCGGCTCGAAGGAGCCCGCCTGGCGGTACGTGGGCCACCTGCTCGACCGGGCCGAGAATGACCGCGAGCCCTGGTCGACCCGCGGCGCCGCCGCCCGCCTGGCCGCCGAGTGCCTGGCCGAATGGCGTGACCTGCCGTCGGCCCAGGCGCCGGTCGAGCTCGGCCAGCGGCTCGACATGCTGCAGGACGCCTTCCTCGACCTGACGACCTCCCGCCAGATCGCCGTGGCCGATCGCGCCGCGTTCTGGACAGCGGTGGGGCCCCACAACCGGGTGGTCAAGGAGCACGACCGCTGGGTCGACGTGCCCGCGGGCCGGTTCTGGTTCGGCGCGGCGCCAGGGAAGGCCTACGCCCAACGGGATGGAGCATCCTCGCGAGTCGTCCGTATGTCCGCCTTCCGCATTCAGGCATGGCCCGTGACTGTAGAGGAGTTTTCGGTCTTTGTCGTTGCCGGCGGGTACCGCCGCGACGAGTGGTGGTCGAAAGAAGGGTTGGCTTGGCGGACCGAGAGTCAGGTGAACTCCCCCCGGCACTGGCCCATACCGGGTCGGCCCCATCACCCTGTGACCGGTGTGTCGTGGTGGGAGGCTCAGGCATACTGCGGCTGGCTGAGCGAGAGGCACCAGCGGCCCGTCAACCTTCCTACGGAGGCACAATGGGAATACGCCGCTCGGGGGTCGTTGGTGGACGGCACAGCCGTCGCCAGGTATCCCTGGGGGCAGGACGATGACCCGGACCGCCGCGCTGGCCGCCGTGGGTATGGGAGCCCAGTGCCGCCCGGCGTCTTTCCCGGCGGCCGTGCGTGGTCTGGTACTTGGAACCAGTCAGGTTGTGTCTGGGAGTGGTGCCGCGACGCCTTCGCCGACCAACTCCCGGGTGGCTCGACCGACCCCAAACGACCAACCGCACCTGGCGACACACGTGCACTCAGAGGCGGGTCGTTTGTCGATGGTTCGCGAGACCTTTGCGTATCATGTCGTGGCGGCCACGTTCCCCAGTGGCGATACCCGACTGTCGGCTTCCGCTGCGTGCTCCCCGGTATCAAATAGAGGCCTACCACTGCCACCTACTGGCTTGGGCGCGGAGAAACGCACCAGTGCTCGCTCAGATTCTCCCAGACTCGGGCCCAAACCTCACCGAGTCGTTGACTCTGTTGATAGAATCGATGACGGTGACCCTGCTCGGGAGGCGGATGAAGGGCGGCCCCTCATCGTAATAACTCCAGTGACCGATTGGCATAAGCTCCGCAACATCGTACTCACCGAAGTCAAACCCATAGACGAACCCAAAGGGTGGCAGAGAAATCTCGCCTGCGAAGAGATCCAGCCTTGGTCCAATTCTGTGGCAACGGCCATGCAGAGGCTGAATCGTCCCTGAGAGCGGTGAGTGACGGGTATAGAACGCAAGAACCTGAAAAGGGAGCCGCAGCTTGGGAAGAAAGCCCGCCACATAGCGCCGCAAGTCTTCATTATGCGTCCCGAACTGATCGAGCGGTTCAATCGCGAGAATCATCCCGAGCACAGCCCTGATGAAGCGCCGGTGGTCTCGTGGCGGCATGACAATGAAGTTGCCGGCCTGGTCATAGATCGGCGCCTTCGCTCGCAGTTCATTGACAAACTCTGCGTAGTCCTTGGCCAGTCCAGAGAGCACCTGGTTGTTGCAGTTCTGGCAGATGGTCTTGACCCAGAATCCATTCTGAGTGGGACGCCGAGTACTTCGGGCTCTGCCGTCCTTCGCGAAGTACTGTGTCCATTCCCTTGAGCCCTGATTGCCGGCGGCGGCGGGAGGAACGTGTTCCTTGGAGAGCTTCCCTTCAAGGCACAGCCTGCATGCCTGCGCCTTCTGCGCCGAGCTGTATCCGAAGACAATGCTGTTTGACCCGAACCTCATCGCAACCCAATCAACAGCAGAAGGGGCAGAATATTCCACAACCTATCACCCAGCGTTGCGCATGTCCATCCGAATACCCGGATGGCCGCCCTCGCCCCCGCCATGATCCGGCGCATCCGGGCGAGAGCGCGGCAGGCGGCGCTGGCCGATGGGGTCGACGCGCTGGAGGAAGGGTGGCGGGCGACGCTCCGAGGGCTGCTGTTGTGACCGCCGGCTTTTGCGCTTCTGGCAATGGCTTGCCGGAACCGGCAGCCGATTGCCGAAAGTGGCAACGCCGGTCTTCGCGACCCCGCGCTGCGGGCGGGGGAAGACAAGGGACAAGCATCAAGGGCCCTCGGGGAGCACGCAGCGAAAGCCGAGGAATTCGTCCCGCCACTGCGGGTCGAAGCCGCGGCGATACGACACGCGGAGGTACCGCGGGGCGAAGACGAACGAGCCCCCGCGCAACGCCCGGCTGCCGCCTGTGGCGGCCGGGCGATAGGGGTCCCGGTCACCACCTGGCAGTCGACCGCCGGGCTCGTCGCTGCACCACTCCCAGACGCTGCCCGACTGGTCCCAGGTCCCCTTCCAGCCCACGCCGCCGGGGAAGACGCCGGGCGGGACGGTAGCAACCCTTGATCCTTCGCCAGCCCGCCGGTTCGGCTCGTCTTCCCAGCCCCATGGATAGCGCGGGATGGTCTCCCCCTCCACGAAGGGTCCCCGGGCGGCGTACTCCCACTGGGCCTCGGTCGGCAGCGACACATGGCGATTCAGCTTCTGAGTCAACCACTTGCAGTATGCCTCGGCCTCCCACCACGACACGCCGACGATGGGGTGGTGGGGCCGACCGGGTACGGGCCAGTCTTCGGGCGAGTCGATGCCAACGCTGGTGCGCCACACCCAGCCATCGAGCGACCAGAGGCCCTCCTCCCCGTAGCCGCCCGCGTCGACGAAGGCAGCAAACTCGGCCACGGTGACGGCCCAGCGCTGGATGCGAAAGGCCGACATCTGCACGACGCGGGCTGGTTGTTCCCGCCTCTCAGCAGCCTCATCCCCCGGCGCCGCGCCGAACCAGAACCGGCCCGCCGGCACCTCGACCCACCGGCTCTGCTCCTCGACCACCCGGTTGTGCGGCCCCACCGCCGTCCAGAAGGCCGCCCGCTCGGGCACCGGCATCTGGGCCGACGAGTCCGGCGCCAGGAAGTGGTCCTGCAGCTTGTCGATGCGCTCGCCCAGGTCGGCCGGCACCCGCGGCGCCGTGCGCCAGTCGGCGACGCACTCAGCGGCTAGCCGGGCGGCGTTGGCGCGCACGGGCCAGGCCTCGCCGTCGCTCTCGGCCCGGGCCAGCAGGCCGCGCAGGTAGTCCCAGGCGGCGTCGCCGGAGAGCGAGTCCTGGCGGGCGTGCTCGGCGACGTACATGCGCGCCACCCCTCCCAGCCCGGGTCGAGGTCCGCGTCGATGAGGGCCTGCGCGGGGGCCTTCTCGCTCAGGTGGCAGGCCACCAGGAACTCGGCGAAGGACCGGTGGGCGAAGCGCAGCCGGCGGTAGCCGCGCTCGGTGTCGCGCCAGATCAGCAGGCCGGCGCGCTCGTCCAGGAAGCGGACCTCGGCGTAGGCGGCGTCCTCCGACAGCCCCGCGTCTTGCAGCATGCGGGCGGCGCGGTCTTCGCGGATGATGCTCTCGGGGTCGCGCGTCCCGCCCGCCTGCCACCAGCGCCAGGCGATGGCCGTCAGCCAGGCGCGGCGCTTGCGGGCCTGGTCGGGGCTGGCGCGGTCGCGGTCCTCCAGCAGCAGCGTCAGCAGCTCGTCGTAGAGCTCGTTGCGGTCCCGGGGCAGGCGCTTCTGGCGGTAGGCCAGCACGCAGATCATGGCCAGCGTCAGGGGGTTGCCGGCGAGCACCCGCACGGCGGCGTGCTGGCCCAGGTCGGCGGTGAGCTGGCGGGCCTGGGCGGCGGCGTCCTCGGTGGCGTCGCGGCCGGCGAGCCAGTGGGTCGCCACCCGGGTGATCTGGGCAGCGTCCAGGGGCAGCAGGTCGACACGGACGAACGGCGCGGGGGGCACGGCGCCGTCCTGGGCGGCGGCAGGGCGGCAGGTGGCGACGACGTGGGCGCGGCTGGCCTCCCGACCGGCCAGGGTGGCGATGGCCGCCGCGAGCTGCCGGCGCCGCTGGCGGGCGTCGCCGTCGGCGGCCTGCACCTCGTCCAGGCCGTCGAGCAGCAGCACCAGCCGGCCCGCCCGCAGGGCGTCGTCCACGGCGTCGCCGGGCAGCTCGTCGCGGCCGCCGGCGCAGCACAGGCGGGCGGTGGCCAGGTCCAGCAGCGACCGGGCGTCAGGGGCGCCCTTGAAGTCGGCGAGGCGGAAGAAGACGGGCAGCGGATCGGCCGGCAGGCCCGGCAAAGGGGCCCGCTCGCCCAGGGCCACCTCGCACAGCTCCGCCGCGAGGCGCAGCAGGAACGACGTCTTGCCCGCCCCCGGATCGCCCACGAGGAAGACGCAGCGATGGGCCGCCACGCGGCCGTGGGCGGTCTGCGGTGGGGGCGCGTCCTCCCCCGGGCCGTGCCGCTCGGGGCCTGCATCGTCGCCACCCCGGGTATGCAGCGGCTCGTACACGTCGGCCAGCGTCCGGGCGCGCCCCTCGCTCCGGGTGGCCCGGTCGAACACCAGCCGGTCGGATTCCTCTTTCAATCCGAGCAGATAGGCAACGAATGCCTCATCGTGGTGGCTGGCCGGTCGGTCGCCCGCGACCCGCCGGTTCAGCACATAGTCGCCTTCGTCGCTCACTCCGCCCAGGGCGTCGGCGACGGCCGCCGCCGTGACGTCCCCCGCGTGGTCGGGCAGCAGGGCGTCCACCAGCTTGCTGGCCACCCCGGGGCCGAACGCCCGCACGGCGCACCGGCCGAAGTCCAGGTCAGCGAGGGTGGCCACATGCTCGGCGGGCACGTCCAGCACCAGCACCCGGGCGCGGGCAGGCCGGGCCTTGAGCTGCCGACGCAGCTTGTCCACGTCCGGGCCCTGCCCTCGGTGGTCTCCAGCGTCAGATCCCCAGCTCGTCGACGCGCAGCCGGCCCACCAGCACCACCCAGTCGGCGGCGTCGCGGGCGGCGGCCAGCACCTCGGCCCCGGCCGCGCGGGGCCGGGTGCGCACGTCCTTCACCTGGAAGCCCGGGTGCAGCCGCGCCCGCAGGCAGCGCGCGACGTGGGTCACGGTGGCCTGGACGCTGGGATCGACGGTCGGGCCCGACAGGCCGGCGATGAAAGCGTACATGCCGCGAGTGTCCTCCGGCGCGCGCGCCGCAACGCCACCGCTTGCCCCGGCCCCGCCGGTTGGGGAAACTCCCGCCCATGCGCGACCTCATCGTCATCCACGAGCACCCCGAGTGGCAGAAGCCGCTCTTCCAGGCGCTCACCGCCCGCGGCGTCGACTTCGGCGTCTTCGATCTCAAGTCCGCCGCCTTCTCGGAGGTGGACGCGCCCCAGGCGCGCGTCTACTTCAACCAGGCCAGCCCCAGCGCGTACACCCGCGGGAACACCCGGGCGGTGCCGCTGGGGCTCGCGTTCATGGAGGATCTGGAGGCCCAGGGCGTGCGGGTGCTCAACGGCGCCCGGGCGTTCCGTTTCGAGCTGAGCAAGATCTTCCAGGCGCGGACGATGGCGCGGCTGGGCATCGATCACCCGCGCAGCGTGGCGTTCAACGACGTGCGCGCGCTGGAGGCCCGGGCGGGCGAGATCGGGTTCCCGGCCATCCTCAAGCCCGACCTGGGGGGCAGCGGGGCCCGCATGTACAAGGTGGAGTCGGTGGCCGAGGTGGCCCACCTGCTCAGCACCCAGCCCGAGCTGTGGCTGCCCGACAACCTGCTGATCTTGCAGGAGTATCTGCCCCACGACGCCCCCGGTCGCGGCATCGTGCGCCTGGAGTTCCTGGGGGGCGAGCTGCTGTACGCCATGCGCGTGCGGTCCGACGGGGCCTTCAACCTCTGCCCGTCGGAGGTCTGCAACCCGGCCAACGGCGAGGACGGCATGTGCGCCCTGCCCACCGAGGTGCCCAGGATGGCGCCGGTGTTCGAGCCGTACCCCGAGGTGCCCGCCGAGGCCGTGGCCACGGCGAAGCGCCTGGTGGCAGCGGGGCACCTGGACGTGGCGGGCATCGAGTACCTGGAGACCCCCGACGGCCGGCGCGTCTTCTACGACATCAACGCCAACTCCAACCTGCGCCGCCCCGTCGCCGAGGCCTTCGGCTTCGATCCCTTCGAGCGGGTGGTCGACTTCCTCGTCCGCGAGATCGAGCGCGCGAAGGGCTGAGGCCCCCTGGGCGCGCCCACCCGCCCGGTGGGCATGCCCACCTGCCGCCCACCGCCCACCCGCGGCAACCTGCTGAAACCAGAAGATTTTCTGGCTACGCCCGGCGTGGCACGGCCGCTGCTCTTCCCCTCTCCCGCCGGCCGATGGTGGGCCGGGAGGAGGCGACATGGCGCTGGAAAAGCTGGGGCGGGCCCGCGCGGGCAGCGGCAAGGAATATGAGGTCTTCTGGAACCCGAGCGACCGTGAGGTCTACGTCGGGGGGGCGGGCCGCACGGGCATCGGCAAGGCCACGTCGGCCGGCCACGCGATGCGGATGGCAGAGGCCTGGCTGGCGAGGAAGTAGCGGTGGGCGGTGACGGCGCCATCGACGTCCTGCACACGGCCACATTCCTGAGCGCGGCCTGGGCGCTCCAGCTCGCGGATGACATCGGCCGCCCCCCCGAGCAGCTCGGGCTGGCCGAGCTGGACGTCGGCGTCGACGTCCCCTGGCCGGCGGGCCTGGCGAAGGTGGCGGCCACCTACGAGGCGGTGTTCACGAGCGGCGGCGCCCCCCAGCGGGAGGCGCTGGCCCGCGAGGTCGAGTGGGAGGCGAAGCCGCTGGAGGCCTGGCTGGCCGGGGACAAGGAGGTCAAGCGCTGCCGGGAGGCGCTGCGCGTCAAGGAGAGCCAGGCCGCGAGCCTCGGGGAGGAGCTGGCCGCCCTGCGGCGGCCTCTGCTGTGGGGGAAGCGGGCCCACGACCAGCAGCAGGCGAGCCTGCGCGAGACCCAGGACCTGCTCGCGAGCCAGCGCGAGGCCCTGCTTGGGGCCCTGGCCGACGCGCGCGCCGCCGTCGAGGCGCGGCACCGGGCCGCCCAGCAGAGGCTCCCCGAGCGCCGGGCGCTGCTGAAGTCGCTGATGCTGACGCCCGCGCAGGTGGCGGCCGGCTCGCGGCGGCTGGGGGACCTGCTGGCCTGGCGGCTGGCGGCCAGCCTCGCCTTCGTGGAGGACGACGAGCGCGCGGCGGCGCTGGAGCGTCGCGACCTGGACACCCGCGTCCAGGTGAGCGTCTGGGTGCGGCGGCTGGCCTCGGCCGGGGCCTTCGAGATCTTCGCCCACGCGCCCCAGGCGCTGCTGGCGTCGCTGACGGCCGAGGAGCCCGGCGCCGCGTGCAGCCTGCTGGGCCTGCTGCCCGCGCTGCGAGAGACGGGCAACCAGTGCGGTGACTGGGGCGAGGACGATCTCTGGGGCCAGGTGATGGGGCCGCCGTGGCAATTCCTGAGCGACCTCGCCACCCCGCGAGCCCTGCGGATCGCCCCGACCTGGCGGCGCACGCTCCCCGTCGTCGCCCGGGCCTGGTTGGCGCTGGACGGTTGGGACATCAGCGTGGGCGCTGGCCAGAACGCCCTCGTGGCGCTTTGCAGCCTGCAGGACGCGGCGCGGCAGGCCGGCGACGTCGAGGCGGCCACGCGGGCGTCGATGCAGTTCAAGGATCTGTGGCGTGCCTTCCGGGAGGCGAAGTCGCACATGGACGGCAGCTACTTCGAGTACCACTGGGAGCGCATCCACCAGGCGGCCGCCGCGGGGGACTGGCTGTAGCCGGTTTGTCAATGAAATCAGGCCATTGGACTACTCCGCCGCGGTCTCGTCGAGCAACCGCCGGAGCGTCCGCCGGCTGATGCCGAGGAGCCGGGCGGCCTGGGAGATGTTGCCGTTGCAGCGCGCGAGGGCGGCGTGGGCGTCGGCGGGGGTGGGTCGGGCACGGGCGGCCGGGCGGACGCCCGCGGGGAGGGTGAGGGGCACGGAAGGCAGGCCTTGCCCCTCACCCTCCAGGCGCGCCACCTCGACCACGGCCCGAAGCTGCCGGATCTGGTTGGTGGACCAGTCGGCCCGCAGCAGGCCCAGCATGCCCTCGGCGTCGAACCAGGGGTGCTCGCGCTGGCCGGGGCGCGCCAGGAAGGCGCGGACCAGGTGCGGGATGTCGAGGGGGCGGTCGGCCAGGTCGGGCAGGGACAGGGGCAGGGTGTCCAGGCGCGAGAGCAGGTCCTGGCGGAAGGCCCCCCGCGCCACGCAGGCCGGCAGGTCGGCGTGGGTCGCCGTCACCACCCGCACATCCACGGCGCGCTCGGGGCCGGCGTCGCCGAGGCGCCGCAGGCGGCCCTCCTGGAGCACCCGCAGGAGCTGGGGCTGCACGGCGGCGGGCAGCTCGGCGATCTCGTCGATGAACAGGGTGCCGCCGTCGGCCTGCTCGAAGCAGCCGCGGTGGTCGGCGGTGGCGCCGGTGAAGGCGCCGCGCACATGGCCGAAGAGGTGGGAGGCGGCCAGCTCGGGGGTGAGGGTGGCGGCGTTGAGGCGGACGAGGGGCCCCCGACGGCCGGACTGCCGGTGCAGCGCCTCGGCGATGCGCTCCTTCCCCGCCCCCGACGACGCCTGGATGAGCACGGGGAGCGGGCTTCGGGCATAGAGCGCCACCTGATCCCAGGCCTCCCAGATGGCCGCCGACTCCCCCGCGAAGTCGTGCAGCCGCGGATCACGGGTGCGGACGGGGCGGTGATCCAGGCCGAGGATGAGGCTCGATCCCAGGACGAGCAGGCTGCCGGGCCGCAGCGGCTTGCCCGGCGGCACCTCGTCCCAGCCGGGGGCCGCCAGGGCCAGGCCGCTGGGGACGGCCTGCCAGTGGAACCAGCCCCCGTGCCAGGCCAGCGCACCGAGGCCGCGCGGGATGAACCCGTGGGCGAGGGGCCGCCCCCCCTGGAACACCGGCTCCGTGCGCTGCAGGGTGATGGGCTGGGACCCCACCTCGATCCAGTCGCCGATGCGGTCCAGGTCGGGGTGGCAGAGCACCTCGGCGATGGCCCGGGCGGGCGGGGTGCGGGGGATCCGCCGGGGCGGCTCCTGGGTCGTGGGCTCGCGCTCGGTGCTCATGGGGGGCTCCAGGTGACGGCCGGGCTGGGCGCGGCGATGGAGAGCTCGTGGGCCGGGCGATGGAAGATGGAGACGTCGACCGCGACCTCGTCGCCGGTATCGGACCACAGGATCAGCCGGTCGCCGACCAGGTGGCTGCCGGCGGGGACGCCGTCGAGCTGGCGGCTGAAGGCGCGCACGCCCGTCGCCACGCCGTAGGCGCCGATGAAGCCCGACCGCAGGCCGACGAGCACGGTGTCGCCGGGGCCGGGGGCCAGGTAGGCGATGGGGGCGGCCATGGCGTCCTCCAGGGCCGGGATGGGCGGGTCGCCGATGACCTCGCCGGTCGCGCGGCCGGTGAGCCCGTGGCCGTGGACCTCGGCCCAGGCGGTGACGTCCGGCGCGTCCGCCAGGGCACGGAGGCCGGACGGCTCCAGTCGAAGAACTCCCTTTGAAGTCGAGAGGTTGCAGCCCCCATCCACCAGCCGCATCTGCCAGACGTCGCCCACCTCGGCGCGGTGCTCGCGGCCCCCGACCCGGACCTCCACGGCGCCCTCGTCGGTCAGCACGCAGGCGTCGTCCCCCACGGCATCCACGAGGCGCGCCCCCGGCACGTCCCGGCTGAGCTCGACCCCGGCGGGCGTGCGGCGAGCGCGGGTGAGGTGGAAGAGGCGGCGGCCGGTGGACGCCTCCCAGAACCGGATCTCGCCCCCCGCGCCCGCCGTGGCCAGGCGGTCGGGCCCCGTCCACGCCACGCGATCCACGCTGCGGTGGGCGTGCACGACGCGCTCGAGCGCCAGGTCGTCGGCGCGCCAGATGCGCAGCTCGTCGCCGCCGATGGCCGCCACCCGGTCGCCCGCGGGGGAGACCTCCAGCGACCAGGCCGGGCCGGCGATGGAGGCGGTGGCGAGGGGGCGGATGGACGGCGCCACCTGCCAGAGCTCCACCTCCCCGGCCCCCGACAGGCGGAAGAGCCGATCCGGGGCGGTGGGGCTGAAGGCCACGTCGACGATCGACCCGCCTGCAAGGGCCTCGGGGAGCGCCACCGGGCGGCCGGTGGCGGCCGCGAAGAGGTGCAGCGTCCGGCTCATGCGCTCGACGGCGGCGATCCAGGCGCCATCGGCGCTGACGGCGAGCTCGCGCACCTCGGAGAGGGCGGGGCCGGCGGTGGTGCGGAGGGTGCGGCCCGCAGCGTCCATGATCTCGAGGTGCTTCGCGCGCTCGTCGAAGCCCACCAGCCAGTCGCCTCGCGGAGCCCAGGCGAGGCCGAGGAAGGCGCCCCGGTGGAAGCCCCGCTTCCGGCTGCGCCCGGGTGCCAGGTCAGCGAGGCGATAGATGTCCTCCGGGGCGGCCATGAGCAGCGGCCTCCCCGGGTGGCAGGCGAGCTGCCCGTTGGTGGGGCCGATGGCGCCGGTGGGCAGTCGGCGTCCGTCGCCGAGGGACCAGGCGCCAAACTGGCCGTAGGGCCCGGCGGCGAAGACCCGGCCGTCGGTGGCGCAGAGCGTGATCCAGGTCGGCGCGCGCTCCGCGGTGGGCGTCTCGGGCAGGAAGTCGGCCGACCAGACATCGACGCCCCGGGTGTCGTCGGCGGTCAGCAGGAGGCGCCGCCCCGGGTCGACATCCACCGGACGACCGGTGTGGAGGACGAGCCGGGGGGGGGGATCGGCCTCGCCGACATGCCAGAACGAGCCGGGCGACGGCGCGACGGAGAGCAGCGTGAGGGCGCCACCCGCCGTCGATGCGAGCCGGAACAGGCCGCTCAGGCCCCGTTCCTCGCCCGGCCGATCGGGGCCGCCGACCAGGGCGGCGTTGCGGGTGATGGCCGCCCAGAGGCCCGACTGGTCGACGCTGAGGCCGCGCCCGGGCGTGGAGAGATCGACCGCCGGCGAGATCGACCGCCAGGGCCCGCCCGGCGCGGCCTGCTCGAAGACTCCCCCCGTCAGCGTCGCGGCGATGAGGCCCGTGGGCCCCGGCCGGGCTGCGTAGGTCCCCGCCGGCGCCTCGTCGACCGGCAACTCGGCCAGGGCGCAGTCCCCCACCGCCAGCCGGCGGAGGATGCCCTCCTGGTGGACGACCACCAGCACCCCATCGTCCTGAAATGCCAGCGAATTCAGGCTCTTCGGGACCGCTGGCGCCTTCACCCGGCAGCGGCCGTCCACGGCGCGCACGACGACGCCCCCTTCGTGGTCGCCGGTGGCGAGCCAGCGGCTGTCGGGGCTGAAGGCCACCGCCCGCCCATGCGAGGCGTTGCCTTCCAGGGGCTGAATGTGGCCGCTGCGCAGGTCCGCGAGGATGGGCCGCTCGTCGTTCGGCGCCACCGCCACCCACCGGCCGTCGGGGCTGAAGCGCGCCTCGTGGATCCACCCCGGGATGGGGATGTGGAGCCGATGCTGGGCGGAGTTGAGCCGGTCGAGCAGGGCGCGGGTGGCGGCGTCCTTCGACTCGCGCAGCAGCACGCTCATCGTCTGGCGGGCGTCCGCCAGGTCGTCGACCCGGAGAGCGAGGCTGACGTGGGCGCGGATGCTCGCCAGCCGGGCACGCCGCTGCTCCTCGACGGCCCGCTCGGTCTCCTCGACGGCCCGCTGGCGCGCGATGGAGGACGACCAGCCCAGCCAGGCCACCACCCCCACAGCCACCAGGGCGATCGCGACGCCGCCGCCCAGGTACCAGATCCGGCGCGCGGCGGCCCGCATGAGGGCCTGGCCGGCCGGGGAGCGCGCCCTCAGCTCCGCCCGGGGGAGCCCCCGCCACGCCTGGAGCAGCCGCCGGTCGGGGAGGTGCTTGCGGCCCCCGGCGTCCCATCGCTCGGCCGCGGCCTCGAGGGCCAGCACCTGCCCACGGATCGTGCGGTCGTCCTCCAGCAGGCGCTGGAGGCGAGACCAGCGCCCGATCAGGCACTCGTGCACCAGGCGCCGCTCGTCCGGGAGGGCGGGCGGCGGGACGATGAGGTGGCCGTCTTCCAGGACCCGCACGAGATCTTCGCCGCCCAGCGCCACCAGCTCGGCCCGGGCGCAGCCTCGGCGGGTCAGCGCGCCGCCGTCGGCCGCGACGAGGGCCAGGAGGATGCGGTCCAGCGCCGGCCCCGCGTGCCGCTCGACCACCCGGTCGGCGTGGCGCTCGATCGCCCCCGCCACCCCACCGATGTGGGCGAGGTCGGCCTCGACGAGGTGGGCCCGGCCCAGGTCCGCCAGGCCGCGGGCCACGACCTGGAGCAGCGGCAGGACGTGCGCCTGATCGGCGAGCTCTGCCGCGAGGGCCGCCACCAGCCCGGGCGCCAGCGCCAGCCGCGCGGCCGCCGCCAGGCCCTCGATGAGGCCGGGCAGGCTCTGGGCGTCGGGATCCCAGAGGACGACGCGCGCCGCCCCGCCGATGGCGGCCCGCAGCCGGGGCGTCTTGATCCGCTCTTCGAAGTCCTGGCGCAGCAGCACCACCACCGCCACGCCGCGCCCGGCCAGCCCCTCCAGGGCCGCCAGCCAGCCGGTCTGGTCCGCCAGCGACAGCGAGAGGGCGAAGACGATCTCGAGCTGATCGACCGCGATGACGACACGCCGCCCCGTGCGGGCATGCCAGTCGGCGGCGCACCGGGCGAGCAGCGCCGCGGTGTCAGGCCCCCGGGCGGCGGTCCCCTCCCCCACCAGCGCGCGGACCTGCGCCGCGCGGGTGGCCGCCGCGGGGGTGTGGGGCTGCCACGTCACCTCGTCGTCGCCCTCGGCCGCCCGCAGCTCGACCTGGCGCGCCGCCCTCAGCAGGGCCGCCCAGGGATCGGCGGCGGGCTCCAGCGCCACCACCAGGGCGCCCGCCGCCCGCAGCCGGGGCACGAGGCCGGCGTGCAGGAACGAGCTCTTGCCCGTCCCGGAACCCCCTGAGATCACGACACAATCCTGGGATTCCAGCAGCGCGAGGCAGGCCGCCAGGTGGGCCTCGCGGCCGACCAGGAGGCCGGCGTGGGCCTCCGTCAGCGGCGTGAGCACGCCGAAGGGGGACGCCACGGCGTCGCGGGCCGCCTCAAGGGTCTGCTGGACCTCCCGGGCCGCCGGGCGCCGCGCCGGGTCGGTGGCCCAGCAGCGGGGCAGCAGCTCTGCCAGCGCCGGCGACCCCAGGCGGCGCGCGTCGACCCGCGGCGGCTCGGGCCGCTCGCCCGTCAGCAGCTCGTGGATCAGCACGCCCAGGGCCCAGACGTCGGCCGCCGCCGTCAGGTGGTCGGCCCCGAGCTGCTCGGGCGCCATGTAGCCGCGGGTACCGCCGCCCCCCGCCTCGCCGGCCCGGGCCGCGATGTCGAAGTCGATGAGCACGGGCCGGCCCTGGGCGTTGATCACCACGTTCTCGGGCTTCAGATCCAGGTGCAGCAGGCCCTGCCCGTGCACCAGGGCCACCGCGTCGGCGATCTGCACCAGCCACGACAGAGCATCCTGACGACGCAGCCCCCGCCGCAGGTGCTCGCGCAGGTCCTCGCCGTCCACCAGGGCCAGCGCGAGCCAGGGGCCGTCGGCAGCGGGCACGACAGCCAGCACCTCCACGACGCCCGGGTGCCGCAGCCGCGCGAGGCGCCGGCCCTCCGCCACCACGCGCTCGGGGTCGCCGGTGTGGTGCTTCATGATGACGAGCCGATCGAGGTGGTCGTCGTGGGCCCGCCACACGGTGTGTCGAGCCTCGCCCGGGGTGAGCGGGGCCACCAGCCGGTAGTCACCGACCCGATCGCCCGCCTGCCGCGCGCGCACCGATGGACGCTGCTCGATCAGCGCCGTGCCCTCCCCGCCTGCCTTGGGGGCCACCGTAGGCCATCGGCGCGCGAAAGACCAGCCCCCGACGTCAACCCGGAATCCTGTGTGGTATCGGAGGTTTGCGGGTGTGCTGGCGGGGGGCTAGCAGGCTGTTGAAACGAGCGGACCGAGCACTCGGCGAGTGCGAGTGGGCCAGATGCAAGGAGGAAGACCGCAGGCAATCCGGCGCGGAGAGCCGGCGACTGCTGGCGACGCCGGATTGTCGAGG
>JAWKQS010000021.1:0-138125 GCA_041389985.1 bacterium | reverse complement strand
CGTCGGGATCCAGCACGGGCTCGACGCAGACGTCGTACGCCGCCAGCGCCTCGATCCAGGCGTCGCGGGTCTTGCTCGCGAAGAGGGCCGCGATCTCCACCTCGACCCGGTCGCGCCGGGGACCCTCGGCGTAGCCGTCGGGGAAGAGGTCCGTGCGGCCCACGGCCCCGCAGAGCGTGCTCCAGAACTTCGGCTCCAGGGCGCCCACCGCGAGCCAGCGGCCGTCGGCGCAGCGCCAGGTGCGGTAGCAGAGGCGCCCACCCGCCAGATCGTCCTCGCCGGGGGCGGTGGGGCGCTGGTCGAGGTGCTGCTTCGCGTGGACCATCAGGCCCAGCCCGGCCGCCCCGTCCGTCATGGAGGCGTCCACCCGCTGGCCCAGCCCGGTGGTCGCCCGCTGGTGGAGCGCGGCCAGAATGCCCACGACGCCGTAGAGCGCTCCCCCCGCGATGTCGGCCGTCTGCACGCCTGGCTGCACCACCTCCCCGGCGCGGCCCCCGAGGCCGAGCAGCCCCGCGATGGCCATGTAGCCGAGGTCGTGGCCTGCGCGCTCGGCCAGCGGGCCTGTCTGGCCGAACCCGGAGATGCTGCAGACGATCAGGCGGGGACTGGCGGCGTGCAGGGCGTCCCAGCCCAGGCCCAGGCGGTCCATCACGCCGGGCCGGAAGCTCTCGATGAGGACGTCGGCGCGAGCCGCGAGGCGCAGCAGGGCGTCACGGCCTTCGGGACGCTTCAGATCGAGGACGATGCCACGCTTGTCCCGGTTGAGCGCCGCGAAGACCCCCGACATCCGGCCACCGAGCGGCGGGAAGTGCCGGGCGTAGTCGCCGCCCCTCGGCTCCTCCACCTTGATGATGGAGGCGCCCAGGTCAGCCAGCACGAGGGTCGCGAAGGGGCCCGGCAGGAGCCGGTGAGGTCGAGGACCTGGAGGCCCTGGAGGGGGCGAGCCACGGCGAATCAGCCGCCCAGCACGCTCTGGAGGCGCATGGCGAGGGACATGTTGCCCTCGATCTGGATCAGGCCGCCCATGAAGAGCTGCGGCCCGCTCACATTCCCCTGGACGAGGTCGATCAGGTTGTTGTCCTCGATGCCGATGGTGCAGTCGGCGTTGGCATCGTTGCCGGCCGACACGGTGCCCTGGCGCAGGTCGACGGTCCACTCGCCGCCCTCGTCGCCCGAGACGTTGAACTGGTAGACCGCGTCGATCTCCTTGAGGGAGGCGTCCTCGGTCAGGCGGGCGGCGATCTGGCTCTCGAACAGCTGCTTCGGGGTCATGCTCGTTCCTCCGGGTGCGATGGAGCGCGACCTTCTTAGGGGGATGCCGAGACGGTGTCAACGGTCGGAGCGCCCGACGGGCGATTCGGCGATCGGCCTCGTCAGGCGGCGTCCGCCGGGGGGCGCCCGGCCGCCGTCACGCCGCGCTCGCTCGTGCAGAGGAAGCGGGCGAGCGCGGCCACGGGCGGGCAAGCGTCGCCACGCAGACGCTCGGCCTGTCCCCGGCCGCCGGGCGTCCGCAGGAGGAGCCGCCATGCCGCCTCCAGCGCCGCCAGCGCTGCGCCGTCGATCCCGGCCCGCTCCAGCCCGACCCGGTTGAGACCCAGGAGGCGGGCCCGATCCCCGGCGGCGAGGGTGTAGGGCGGAACATCCAGTGAAATCATGGCGTTGGCCGCGATGAAGGCGAGCTCGCCCACGCGCACGAACTGGTGGATGGCGGCGTGACCGGCCACCGTCACGCGGTCGCCCAGGGTGACGTGGCCGGCCAGGCTGACGCCGTTGACCAGGGTGACCCCGTCGCCCACCTGGCAGTCGTGCCCGATGTGGCTGTGCGCCATGAACAGGCCGCCGCTACCGACGCGGGTCAGGCCGCCGCCGCGCTCGGTGCCTCGCGAGACCGTGACGCCCTCCCGAAACTGGCTGTCGGCCCCGCAGACCAGGCGCCAGGGAGCGTCGGGCGGCGTCGCCCGGTCCTGGGCTGGCCCGCCGACGACGGCGAAGGCGTGCACATGGCAGCCCGGCCCGAGGGTGGTGAAGGGGCCGACCACGGCGTAGGCGTCGAGCCGACAGCCCGGGCCGATCACGCTGCTCGCCCCCACCACGGCGGTCGGGTGGACGGTCGCGCTCGGATCGACGGTGGCGCTGGGATCGACCAGGCCGCTCATCGGTCGGCCAGCCGCTTCAGGCGCGCGAGGCGGCGCAGCCGAGCGCCGTTCTCCTCGGCCGGGTGGCCAGAGTAGGTGCCGTCGGGCGCGAGATTCCGGGTCACCCCGCTCTGGGCGGCGACCCGCGCCCGGGCCCCGACGGTAGCGCGGCCCGCCACGCCGGCCTGTCCTCCGAGGACTGCGCCCGCTTCGACGACGGCGCCCCCTGCGAGGCCCACCTGCCCGCAGAGCACGGCGCCCGGCCCGACCCGGGCGTTGTGCCCCACCTGCACCTGGTTGTCGAGGTGGGCGCCCGCGCCGATGAGGGTGTCGCCGACGGTGCCGCGGTCGACGCTGCTCAAGGCCCCGATGGTCGCTCCCTCCCCGATGACCACGCGGCCGACGTGGGGAACGCGACCCTGGTCGTCGAGGCCGAAGCCAGGGCTGCCGATGACGGCCCGGCTGCCGATGAAGACGTCCGATCCGATGAGGCAGGCGTCCAGCACCGTGGCGCCGGGGTGCAGGGTCGCGCGAGGGCCGATCTCTGCGCCTGCGCCAACATAAGCGCCTGAAAACAAGGCGGAATCATCGCCCACAAGGGCGCCCGGCTCCACCGTCACGAACGGCCCGATGCGGGCCGAAGCCGCCACCTGGGCGGCGGGATCCACGGCGGCGCGCGGGTCGATGCCGACGGGCGGCGGGGCGACGGCGGGGCGGGGATGCAGAAGGCGGAGCGCCAGCCCCCAGGCAGCGCGGGCGTCGTCGGCGACGAGGCGGGGCACGTCGGGGGGCAGGCAGGCCGCCAGGGCCTCGGTGGTGAGCACGACCGCGGCCCGGGTCTGGGCGGCGTCGGCGCGGTAGCGCGGCTCGAAGAGGCCGGCGAGGCAGCCGGGGCCGGCCGCGGTGAGGGGAGCGACCCGCACGATCTCGGTCTCGCCGGCGCCCTCCAGGCGCACGGCCAGCCGGCTCGCCAGAGCCGCGACCCGCATCACTTGTCCTTCTTGGGTTCCTTGTCGGCCTTGCCCTCGCCGGCGTTGTAGCGGCGGATGAGCTCGTTGGTCATGTCGAGGGACTGGGGCGCCCAGAGGATGGACGACTCGGTCTTCTCGAAGACCATGCTCAGGTTCTCGGCCTCCCCACCGTCTTCAGGATGCGGGCCATGCGCGCGAAGATGGTCTTGGTGAGCTTCGCCTCCTCCTCCGCCAGCTCCTTCTGGAGCTTGGCGTAGGTGAGCTGCAGCTCGCCCAGCTTCTGGCGGAACTCGTCCTCCTTCTGCTTGCGCACGTCCTCCTTCATGAAGTCCTTCTGGGCCTCGAAGCTCTTCTGGAGCGTGCGCAGCTCTCCTGCTGGGCGTCCAGGGCGGCCTGGCGCTCCTTCTTCATCTTCTCCAGCTTCTGCTTCGCCTCCTTGCCGTCCTCGACCTCGAGGAGGGCGCGCTGCATGTCGACGAAGGCGATCTTGACCTCGGCGGCCGCGGTGCCGGCGCAGAGCAGGAGACACAGGGGCAGGAACCGCAGGGTGGTGAGGAGCCGCATGACTAGACCCTCCTAGAAGAAGTTGCCGATGGAGAAATCGAAGACCGACGAGTCCTCGCCCTCTCGGGGTTGGAACGGGAAGCCCCACTCGAAGCGCAGGGGGCCGATGGGAGAGAACCAGCGCACACCGAAGCCCCACGCGAAGCGGAAGTCGTCGAGCTTGTCGATGTAGTCGTCGCGGCGGTCGAAGGCGTTGCCGCCGTCGATGAACGCCACGCCGCGGATCTGGACCTTCTGGAAGATCGGGAACTCGAACTCCAGGTTGCCGATCATCTGCTCCGTCCCGCCGATGTTCAGGTCATCGGTGCCGGCACCGGTGGGCGTCGGATCGTCGGGGACCGGGATGGTGGGGCCGAGGGAGTAGCGGAAGAACCCGCGGACCGAGAGCGGGCCGCCGACGAAGAACCGCTCGAAGATGGGCGGGCCGTTGGGATCCGGGCTCGTGATCAGGCCCCACTCGGTGTTGAGCTTGAGCACCATGAAGTAGCCGAGGTCGTAGTAGTAGCGGTACCGGGCGCGGTAGCGGGTGAAGAGGTTCTCCGACCCCAGATACTCGGCGGCCTGCTCGACGCTGACGTTGCTGTAGAAGCCCTGGCTCGGGAAGAGCCGGTTGTTGCGGGTGTCCCAGTACAGGGACAGGCGCAGGGAGCTCGTCAGGCCGTTGTTGAAGTAGTTGGCGATGCGCACGCTGTCGCCCGTCCGCCCGAAGCCGCCCTCCTCGACGTCGACGTTCTCAAGCGTGTAGGTGGCCGACACGCTCCAGTCGTCGCTCAGCGGGTAGCCGAAGGTGACGTCGGAGCCCAGGCTCGACCGCGTGAAGCTCTGGAAGCTCGTCTCGTAGCGGTAGATGTTGGTCGCGAACTGGATGTCCGTGTCCAGCAAGTAGTCGTCCGCAAAGCGAATCTGGGCGATGGTCCGGAGCTGGGACAGGGTCGCCTGCAGCGACAGGCTCTGCCCGCGGCCGAAGAGGTTGTTCTGGGCGATCTGGGCCTGGGCGACGAAGCTCTCGACCGAGCTGAAGCCGGCGCCGATCTGGAAGGTGCCCGTGGGCTTCTCCTTCACCTCCACCAGCACGTCCATGGTGTCGTCGGTGTCGCCCCGCATGGTGCGGATCTCGACGCCGCCCTGGTCCTCGAAGAAGCCCAGCCGCGTCACGAGGCGCTGGGAGCGCTCGATGCCCGCCGACGAGTAGTACTCGCCCTCGTAGATGCGGAGCTGACGGCGGATGACCTTGTCACGGGTGCGCGAGTTGCCCACCACCCGGATGCGGCCGAACCGGACCTTCTTGCCCTTGTCGATGTCGATGGTCAGGCCGACGATCTTGCCTTCGTCGTCCACCGCGGTCTGGGGGACGAGCTCCACGTAGGCATAGCCCTCGTCCTTGTACACCGCCCCCAGGGCGTCCATCGTCTCGCGCAGCCGCGTGCTGGAGAACCAGTCCCCCTCCTTGAGGGACACCCGCTTCATCAGCTCTTCCTTCGGCTTGAGGAAGTCGCCGCTGATGTCGACGGGCCCGGTGTGGAAGCGCTCGCCCTCCTCGACGGGGATGGTCAGGTACAGCTCGCTCTTGTCGGGCGAGAGCTCGACCTTCGGCTTGCCGACGCGGGCCTTGATGTAGCCCTGGTCATAGTAGAACTGGTTGATGCGCAGCTGATCGCGCTCGAACGCCTCGGCCTTGAAGCTGCCAGCGCCGCTCATGAAGCCCAGGAACCCGCCGACGCGGGTCTCGAGCCGCTCGGTGATGTAGTCGTCGGACAGAGCCTGGTTGCCCACGATGACGATGCGGGCGACCTTGACCTCCTGCTTCTCGGTGACCCGGAAGACCACGTCGACCTGGTTGTCGGGCAGGTCGATGAGCTCCCAGTCCACCTCGGCCAGGAAGTAGCCCTTCTCGGTGTAGAGGTCTTTGATCTTCTCGGCGTTGCGGGTGACCTTCGCCAGATCGAGGATGCCGAAGGCCTTGACGTCGAGCACGTCGCGCAGCTCGTCGTCGTCGAGCTCCTTGTTGCCCTCGACGCGGACCTCCCGGATCGACGCCTTCTCCTCGACGACGAAGGTGAGCACCCAGCTCCCCTCCACCTCGCTCAGATCCACCTTGACGTCGCGGAAGAACCCGAGCTGGAAGACGGAGCGCAGGTCGCCGCGCAGCCGCTCGCGATCGAGGCGGGTGCCGGCCCGGGAGGCGATGATGCCGAGCACGGCGTCGGCCTCGGAGCGCCGGTTGCCCTCCACCTTGACGGCACCGATGGTGATGCCGCCCTCGGCCGGCTGGGCGCCGGCCGGGGAGGCCAGGAGCGGCAGCAGGAGGGCCAGCAGGGGCAGCACCCTCACGCGGTCACCTCCTCGATGAGCATGCCGTCGCGCATGCGCAGGCACCGCGGCATGCGGGCGGCCAGATCGGCGTTGTGGGTGACCAGCAGCATGGCCGTGCCGTGCTCCGTGTTCATCTGCTCGAACAGCGCGTGGATGCCCGCGCTGGTCTGGCTGTCGAGGTTGCCGGTGGGCTCGTCGGCCAGCAGGAGCCGGGGGCGGCCCACCAGGGCCCGGGCCAGCGCCACGCGCTGCTGCTCGCCCCCCGAAAGCTCGCCGGGACGGTGCCGCATGCGCTCCTTGAGCCCGACCTCCACCAGCCAGCGCTCCGCTTCGTCTCTGGCCTCGGCGCGGGACCGACGCCGGATGAGCAGGGGCATCATCACGTTCTCAAGGGCGGTGAACACCGGGAGGAGGTGGTGGAACTGGAACATGAATCCGATCGAGGCGTTGCGGAATTCCGCCACCGCCCGCGCGCCGAGCTTCAGCACGTCGATTCCGTCGAACAGGATCGTCCCGGTGGACGGCCGATCGAGCGTGCCGAGCACATGCAGCAGCGTGCTCTTGCCCGCCCCGGAGCTGCCGACGACGGCGACGCGCTCGCCGGCCCGCAGCACCAGGTCGATGGTGCGCAGGACGTCGATCCGCTGACCCTCGTGGTCGAACGACTTGGAGAGGGCCCGGGCCTCGAGCAGGATCGCGTCGTTCATGCGGCGTTGAGGCCCTCCACCGGTCGCAGGCGGGCGGCCTGGATCGCCGGGTAGACGGTGGACAGGAGGCTCACGAGGAGGGCCACCGCGTTGATGGCGAGGACGTCCGTCAGCCGGACGTCCACGGGAATCGCGCTGATGTAATAGACCTCGGGGTTCAAGGGCAACCCCAAGTTGGCCAGCGAGAACGCGCCGGATAAGCCGATGGTGGTCCCGAGGAGGGCCCCGAGCAGCCCGGTGAACGCCCCCTGGCTCATGAAAATGCGCACGATGGACCCGCTGCTGGAGCCCATCGCCATCAGGATGGCGATCTCGCGCCGTCGCTCGATGATCGTCATCACCAGGGTGCTGATGATCGAGAACGCCGCCAGCATGATGTTGATGGTCAGGACCAGGAACATGGCCACCTTCTCCAGCTTGAGCGCGCTGAAGAGGTTGCTGTTGCGCTCCTGCCAGTCCGTGACCCGCACTCCGGCCGGCATCACCGCCTGCAGCGCGTCGCGCACGGCCCGCGCGGCGTCGAGGTCGACCACCCGGATCTGGATGGCCCCGGCCACGTCGTCGAGGCCCATGAAGCGCTGCACGGCCAGCAGGCTCGCGTAGGCCAGCTTGGTGTCGTACTCCAGCATGCCCGACTCGAACCACCCCCCGAGGCGGAAGGGGCGGCTGCGGGGGATGGGCCCCTCGGGCCCCAGATCCCCGAACGGCGACACCGCGTTCACCGACTCGCCCGGCCAGAGCGACAGGCTGCGGCGCAGCTCCTCCCCCACGAAGATGGTCGGGGGCGGCACCGCCCGGGCCGACACCGGCTCGGGGAAGGCCATCGGGTCCGCCTCGGGGGCGTCCTCGCCATCGGAGGGCGGGGCGACGGGGCGCTCGTCGGGGGGCGGCAGGGGGCGAAAGCGCGGGTTGGGCCGCATGTTGCGGTCGATGCGGGAGGGATCGGCCAGATCGGCCATCGTCCCGTGCTTGAGCTGACCCGGCAGGGTGCTGGCCTCGCCGATGCTGTCGGGGTCGACGCCCTGGAGGGCGACGGCCGCCAGGTTGGTCGGCGCCGACAGCATGATGTCCGTGCGCAGGATGGGCGTGGCGCCCACCACACCGGCCACCTTCCGGGCCTTCGCTGCCAGATCCTTGTAATCACTGAGGTATTCGCCGTTGGCGGCGGGCTCGATCATCACATGGGCCTGGGTGTCGATGATCTTGCGGCGCAGGTCCCCCTGGAACCCGTTCATCACGCCCAGCACCAGGATGACCTCGGCGACGCCGATGGTCACCATGAAGGCGCTGAAGGCGCTGAACACCGTCAGGAAGGCGTTGAGCAGGCCGAAGAGGCCGAGGCAGCCGCCGAACGTCGCCACCCCGCCGCCGATGGAGAGGACGAGGCGCCAGATCCCCTGGGCCTCGCCGAACACGGCGATGGCCTGGCCCTGCCCCTGGAGCTGGTGCCAGCCCAGGGCCGCCAGCCCCGCGCCCACGGCCAGGAAGAGGAGCCCGGCGATGAGGACGTGGGGGCGGCGACGCCGCCGCAGCAGGTAGCGCCAGCCGACCAGTCCCTCATAGGCGCCGAACGCCGCCATGGGCGGTCAGGCCTCGGGCCGGAGCAGGGGAAACAGGATGACATCGCGAATGGAGGCGCTGTTGGTGAAGAGCATCACGAGGCGGTCGATGCCGATGCCCTCGCCGGCCGCCGGGGGCATGCCGTGCTCCAGCGCCCGGACGTAGTCCTCGTCCATGGGGTGGGCGTCCTGGTCGCCGCCCTGGCGACGGGCCACCTGCGCCTCGAACCGGGCCCGCTGATCCACCGGATCGTTGAGCTCCGAGAAGGCGTTGGCGCACTCGCGGCCCGCCACGTACAGCTCGAAGCGGTCGACCAGGGCGGGATCGGCCTCCTTCTGCCGGGACAGCGGCGAGACCTCCAGCGGGAAGTCCGTCACGAAGGTCGGCTGGATGAGGGAGGTCTCGTGGGCGGCCTCGAAGATCTCCATCTGCAGGTAGCCGGTGGCGATGGCCGCGGGCTCCTTGATGCCCAGCGTCGTCGCCGCCGCCTCCAGCGCCGCGCGATCGAACACCTGGTCTCGCGGCACCCCAGCCAGGGCGAGGCCCTCGTACACCGAGAGGCGCCGGAACGGCTGGCCGAAGTCGAGCACGTGGTCGCCGTAGGCGATGGTCGTCTCGCCGGTCAGATGCAGGCAGATGCCTCGCAGCAGCTCCTCGGTGAGCTGCATGAGGTCTTCATAGGTGGCGAAGGCCTCGTAGAACTCCAGCATCGTGAACTCGGGGTTGTGCCGGGTGGACACCCCCTCGTTGCGAAAGCAGCGGTTCAGCTCGAAGACCCGGTGCAGGCCCCCCACCAGCAGGCGCTTGAGGTTCAGCTCCGGCGCGATGCGCAGGTAGAGCTTCATGTCGAGCGTGTTGTGGTGGGTCGTGAAGGGCCGGGCGGCCGCGCCGCCGTAGATGGGCTGCAGGATGGGCGTCTCGACCTCGAGGTAGTCGCGCTCCTCGAAGAACCGGCGGACGTAGCTGACGATGCGGCTGCGCACGCGGAAGAGCTCGCGCACCTCGGGGTTGCCCACGAGGTCCAGGTACCGCTGGCGGTAGCGCGTGGCCACGTCGGTGAGGCCATGCCACTTCTCGGGCAGGGGGCGCAGCGACTTCGTGAGGATGCGGAGGCTGTCCGCCTTCACGGACAGCTCGCCCTTGCGGGTGCGCATGACCTCGCCGGTGATGCCGACGATGTCGCCCACATCCAGCAGCTCCAGCAGGCCCCAGTCGTCGGCGGAGAGGTTCTGCTGGAAGAGGTTGGCCTGCAGCCGGCCGCTGCGGTCGTCCACGGCCAGGAAGATCACCTTGCCGAAGGAGCGCACCGCCATCACGCGGCCCGCGTAGGCCACCCGCACCGGCGAGGCCTCGAGGGCCGCCAGATCGGCGTCGGCGTGGGCCGCATGCACGGCCGCCGCCAGGTCGGTGACCCGGAAGTCGTTGGCGAAGGGATTGAGGCCCCGCGCACGGAGGGCGTCGGCCTTCTCGATGCGCTGGGCGATGATCGTCTCTTCCATGATCCACTCCGCCCGATCGGGCGCTGGGGAGTCCGCCGCGGGGCGGCACCCTAGCGAGTGCCCTGCGGCAGGTCAACCCCGCTCAACGACTGGTTTCTCCCCAGGTTATCCACAGGCTTTCCACAGGCGAGGGGGGGAGGGGCCCCGCCGGCTCCCTCCCAGGCCCGACCCAGCCGTGCACTTCAGGTAGTCTCATTCAAGCTGCTGAAATCATTGAAAGAAGTGAAATATTTGCGAGGTGTGGCGCGATCTGCCTGTGCGGCGTAGATGCCTGAGCTTTCGGGGGGTTCCGGCCATCCGGGGGCGGCCTGTGGACAAACCTGTGGGTAAATCCGTGCGCCTGTGGATTTACCACCAGACTGCTCTGGGAAGGCCTGGGACGGGTGTCCCCCCGGGGCTCCCCGGGGGGTACCAGATGTGGGGTCGGTACAAGGCGACGAGACCGACATGCGGGGCCTACCCCTCGGCGCCCGTCCCTTCGCCGGCGTGCATCAACAGAAATGACTCGATGAGCGCATCCAGATCGCCGTCCAGGACGCCGCTCGTGTTGCTCGTCTCGTAGCCGGTCCGCAGGTCCTTGACCATCTGGTAGGGCTGCAACACGTAGCTGCGGATCTGGCTGCCGAAGTCGATCTTCGACTTGCCCGCGTACATGGCGTCGCGCTCCTCGGTGCGCCGGGCCAGCTCGCGCTCGTACAGGCGTGACTTGAGCAGCTTCATCGCCGTGGAGCGGTTCTTGTGCTGGCTGCGCTCGGCCTGGCACTCGACCACGAGCTCGCCCCCCTCGGGCATCGCGTAGCGCAGCCGCACGGCCGAGTTCGTCTTGTTGACGTGCTGGCCGCCAGCGCCACTCGCCCGGAAGACCTCCATGGTGATCAGCGCCTCGTCGACCTCGACGTCGATGTCATCGTCGATCTCGGGCAGGACGGCCACGCTGGCGAAGCTGGTGTGGCGGCGCTTCTGGCTGTCGAACGGCGAGATGCGCACGAGCCGGTGGACGCCGTTCTCGGCCTTCAGGAAGCCGAAGGCGTACTCGCCCTCCACCCGCAGGGTGGCGCTCGCGATGCCGGCCTCGGTGCCGGGGTTGATGTCCGCCAGCTCGCTCTGGAAGCCCTTGCGGTCGCAGAAGCGGGTGATCATGCGCAGGAGCATCTCGGCCCAGTCCTGGCTCTCCGTACCGCCGGCCCCCGCGTTGATGGCGACGAAGCAGTTGGAGACGTCGTGGCGCCCCCCGAGCATCCGCTGCAGCTCCATGGCGCTCATGGCGGCGTCGGCCTCGTCGACCAGCGCCATCGCCTCGACGCCGGTGGCGACGTCTTCGGCTTCCATCGCCATTTCCATCATGATCTCGGCGTCTTCCACCTTGCTGGCCACGGCGGCGACCCGGTCGAGCTTCTTCTTGGCGTCCGTCCGCTCACGCAAGAGCTCCTGGGCGGCCGCCTGGTCGCCCCAGAACTCGGGCTGGGCGCTCAGGTGGTCGAGCTCTGCGACGCGCTCCTCAAGGCGAGGCGCGTCAAAGATACCTCCGCAGCTCGAGGATACGACGACGCAGCTCGGCGACCCGAGCGGCGTGCTCGACGGGGCGGAGGGCATCCGCAGGGGACTTGACGTTGCTCATGGTGCGCTCCCTGGAGAGTGGGGCGCGGAGCATAGGCAATCAGGCTTCGGAGGGGAAGCCTCAGTACCAGGTGGCGGTGATGCCGAAGCCGATCAGATCGAAGGCGGCGTCCACGTCCTTGGGCGCCGCGTCGATGGTGAAGAAGACCCGCCGGAAGTCGGCGCCCACGCCGATGGCCAGATCGGCGTTGGCGAAGAACTCGTAGCCAGCGCCCGCCCCGATGGCCAGGCCCACCTCCGAGTCACCGTCGATCTTCGCGTTCTGGGGCTCGGTGCTGTAGTGCCCCATGCCGGCCATCCCGCGCAGGTACAGGCCATCCATCAGGAAGTAGTTGGCCCCCACCATGCCCGTCGTGATGGTCTGATCCATGTCGATGCCGGCGGTGTTCGTGCTCTGGAAGTGCATCCCCAGATCGAAGTCGAGCGTGAGCTGCTTGTTGACGCCGCCGCCGATGCGCGCTCGCAGGTTGAGCCCCATCTCCTGGTCGCCGTCGATGTCGTCGGTGTGGACCTGGCCGATGCCCCCACCGAGGCCGAGGCCGAAGAAGAGGCCCCGCCGGTCGTGCCAGCCGTCCAGGGCCAGGGCGTTGCCGGCCGTGCCGAGGAGGGCGGCCCCGAGGCTGAGAGTGATGACGCGCTTTCCCATGGTGACCTCCAGTTCAGGGGCGACGCGTCAGCGCGCCGCCGAGAAGTTGAGCAGCTTCCAGCCCCCGGGCGGGAGGTCGACCTGGACCTCCCGGGTCTCGCCCCCCAGCACCACCGTCACCGTGTGGGCACCCGGAGGGACCCGGAGCCGCGCGACGGAGACGGTGGCCGGCAGGGTGACCCAGCCCCGGGTGTCCGGGGTGTCGGCCGCGACCATGGCCCCCTCGACCGCCAGGCCCACGAGCAGGCCCGCGAGGCCGTTGCCCGAGCCCTTCCGCGTGGCGGCCTGGCTCACCTCACCCGCGACCGCGCGGGCCAGCAGGCGGGTGATGGAGGCAGCGACGAGGCTTGGCACCGCACGCTCGAACTCGTCCAGCACGCGGCTCTCGACGTCGAGGGCGGGGCCCCCGGGGAGTGCACGACCATCCACCTGGACGGCCGCCAGCGCACGGCGCGGCGCGACGCGACGCAGCCGGGGGTAATTCACCCACTTGAGCAGCCCCTTGGTGGCCAGCACCTGGGCGCGACGCTGCTCGGCGGCGGACAGGCGGGTGCGCCCATCCCGGTGCGTCAGCAGGATGGCGTTGGCGATGGGGACGCGGATCGGCTCGCGGAAGGGCGCCATGCCGGTCTGGACGACCACGAGCAGATCCGCGCTGTCGGCCGCCTCGGCCGGAGCGGCGCCGGCCGCGAGCACATCAGCCACCCGCGGATCGGTCGAGCCGCGGCGGGCGTTGAGGGCGCGGATGGCGTCGTCCAGCGTCGGCACGCCGCCCGCCGCGTGGGCGTCGGCGTAGTGCCGCATGGCGGCGTCGGCGTCGCCGGCCGCCTCGAAGGCGAAGCCGGCCAGGTAGCTCGACAGGGCCAGCATGCGGCGCGCGTCGCCTTCCCCGATGTCGGCGAGGTACTTCGAGCTGATGACCAGGCGCCGGGCCTCCACCTTGGCGCCGCTGGCGTCGCCGAGCGCCAGGTAGTTGATCATGTTCAGGGTGTTCAGCAGCAGCTTCTCGTGGGGCGGCGCCTTGTACAGCGTCGCGTCATCCGAGAAGAGGTACTTGCCCAGCGAGCCGATGGCATCCCCGCTCAGATCGAGCACGTCGAGCATGCCATCGGCCGTCTGGAAGTCCCGCGCCGAGTCCGCGTAGCGCCCCATGGCCTGGAGGATGGTGCCGCGCTCCAGGAGGAGGAGGGGGGTGTCCGCCTCCTTCTCGCTGGGCAGCTGCTCGGGGCGATCGACCCCGAGCGCCTCGTTGACGCCCCCCAGCGCCTGATCGGGCGCGCCGCGGCCCAGCGACTTGCGGAAAGCCTCGCTGGAGCTGGCGTAGCCTCCGCACCCCGACAGCAGCCCCAGGCAGGCCGTCAGGAGCAGGAGGGTGAGGGAGCGGGCGCGCATGGTCCTACGTCCTATCAGCCCAGGCTGGTCAGTTGACCAGGCCCTTCGTCAGGTTGGCCTCGTTCTGCCACCGCACCACGCCCGTCTCCACCTCGATGACCTGCATGAAGAGGAAGTACTGGGTGCGGCGCTCATCGCCCGTCTTCTCGGCGGAGTCGTAGACCTTGCCCGTCAGGAAGTACTGGGCCCCGAGCTGGCGACCGAGCTGCGCGGAGTTGTTGGGGTCGAAGGCGGCGCCCTGCTGCTTGCGCAGCTCCTCGATGAGGGTGTCCTGCTGCTCGCGGGAGATGACGGTCACGTCCCCGGAGTTGACGAGGCGGGTCTCGAACTTCGACAGGAGGGCCTGAAGCTGGCTGTCGATGTGCTCGCTGGTCTCGTTCTTGACGCGGAAGATGGCGATCTTCGCGTCCTTGCCCTCCCGGGCCATGTCCTTCCAGCGGCGGACGGCGCCGCTCTTCATGAGCGAGTCGGCGTTCTCGTCGAAGAGCTTCTCGAGGTCCTTCTTGTCGAGTCCGGTGGACATCGCGTACTCGTCGAGCTCAGGGTTCTCGGAGCCGCGAACATAGGCCGGGCCGCAGCCAGGCAGGGCCAGCGCGAGGGCCAGCAGGGGCGAGGCGAGTGCCAGGGAGCGCATTGCCATCCTCCGTTCATCCCGAATAAGCGAAAGGCGCCGGCAGCATAGGTGGCGCGGTCAACGGCCGCAACGGACGGGGGCCTGGATCGATTATTCGGAGGGAAATCGAAAGGGAGGGCAGCGGGCGTAGCGCCCGGCGATCAGTCCTTCTGGCCGCGCTTCCCTTCGACGCCGATCTTCTCGAAGACCAGATCGTCGATGGTCTTCTTGACGATGGCCCAGAGGGCGTCGCGATCGCGGCAGCGGTCGAAGATGCCGAGGGGGATGCGGAAGCCGCCCTTGTTGCGCCGGCCGCCGCCGTAGTGGCGGCCCACCTGGTCGGTGCCGAACAGCGTCTTGAGGAAGGTGTCGGGGTCGATGGTGGCGCTGTTGGTCCGCAGCGAGCCGTCCACGACATCGCCGTTCACGATGCCGTAGACCACGGCCGTCTCGACGCCCTCGTGTCGCAACAGGAAGTCGGACGTCTGGGCGATGCCGTCGCGATCCTCTTCGCGGACGAAGCCCACGCCGGCCAGCAGGAAGGTGCCCTTGATGACCTTGCTGTTGAGCCCCCGCTGGATGACCTCCATCGTCCGCGCGGTGATGGACTGCTTGCCGATCAGGCGCAGGAGGTCGTTGTCCAGGAACTGGCGCAGGTAGGCGCCCGCCCGGAAGTCGATGGGCATGCCCAGCAGCAGGTTGTCGGTGTCGGTGCGGACGCCGTGCATCAGCGCGGTGGCGATGCGGGCGTGCTCGGCGACGCCGTGGCGCAGGCCGTAGGGCGAGTGCTCCAGGTACTCGGCGTAGATGGAGGAGGTCGCGCCGCAGTCCTCGCGGATGTCCACGAAGCGGGCGTCGAAGCCGCCCACCACCTTGTGGTGGTCGACGAAGGTCAGGACCGGGGGCGGGTCGGCCACGCGGATGGGCAGGTCGGGCGTCTGCGTGTCCACGAAGGACATGTAGTCGTAGTCGCCGAAGTCGATATCCTCTCGATATTGCTTGAGTTTTGTGTCGAGCGCCTTGACGAGTGCGCGGTTCTCCGGGTGGGAGATCTCGTCGAAGTAGAGGATGGTCGACTCGATGTCGAACTGCTGGGACAGGTGCCGCTGCGCCATCGCCGTGGCGATGCTGTCCGGATCGGGGTGGCCCTTGATGATGATGAGCTGGCGAGAGCCGCGGGCGCCCTCCAGCGTCTCGAAGTAGGCGCGGAGGCGCTCGGGCGCTTCGCAGAACCCGCGCGGCAGCAGCGTGAGGTCGGCGGAAGCCGGGTTGAGCGCGGGGAGCTCGGCCGAGGTGGTCGGCCGGCGACCGGGGAGCGGACCCATGGGCTCTCCTGACCGTGACGGGGGTCGGGCGGTGAGGGCCGCAAACCTCCGAGCACACAAGACTAGCCCTCGCGCTGGCGAACCGCAAGCCGGGCGAGCCGGGCCGTCCGGCTCACCCGAACATGTCGAGGGCGGTGCCGGCGATCGCGGCCGGCGCGCGCGCCAGGAAGAAGATGGCCTCGGCCACTTCCTCGGCGGTGGTCTCCGGGGCCAGGCCGCTGCCGCGCAGGAGGCGGGTGTCCACGCTGGTGGGGCACAGCGCGGTGACGACGATGCCGTCCGCCTTGACCTCCTCGGCGAGGGCCTGGGTGAAGCCGATCAGCCCCGCCTTGCTGGCGCAGTAGGCGGCCAGCTCCGGGGCGCCGGCCCGCCCGTGGACGCTGGAGACGTTGATGATGCGCCCGCTGCCCTGGGCCCGCATGCCGGCGATGACGGCCCGCGCCAGCAGGAACGGGGCCCGCAGGTTGACCGCCAGGACGTCGTCCCAGGCGTCGAGCGGGTGGGACTCGACCCGGTGGCGCGGCGAGATGCCGGCGTTGTTCACCAGGACCTCCACGGGGCCATGGGCCCGGGCGATGGCGGCGATGGCGGCGTCGACCGCGGCCACGTCGCGGACGTCGCAGGGCAGGGCCAGGGCCGGGACCGAGCGGCCGGCGGCGTCCAGCTCGGGGCTCGGGCGAGCCAGGATGGCGACGCGATCGCCCGCGGCGGCGAAGCGCAGGGCGGTGGCGAGGCCGATGCCCCGGCTGCCGCCGGTGATCAGGACGCTGCGGCTCACGGGCTGACCCCCGGCAGCACATCGCCGCGGCCGATCAAGGAGCCGGCGGCGTGGCGGGTGTGGACGCGGGCCGCCCGGGGCTCGCGGCCCCGCAGGATGAGGCAGAGGTGGCTGGCCTCGATGGCGCAGGCGGCGCCCCGGGCGCCCAGGTGCGTCATCAGCGCGTCCACCAGATCGCGGGTGAGGCGCTCCTGCAGGACCAGGCGGCGGGACAGGGCGAACACCAGCTCCTCCAGCGCGCCCAGCCCGATGACCACCGCGCCGGGCTCGTAGGCCAGGTGGACCTCGCCGATGGCGGGCACCAGGTGGTGGGGGCACATGCAGTGAAAGGGGATGCGCGTGAGCGTCACGATGGCGCCCGACGCGTCGGGGATGCCGTCGGCCAGGATGGCCGCGGGATCGCGCTCATAGCCGGCCAGCAGCGTCTCACGCCAGAGGCGCGCGACCCGGCCGGGGGTGCCGTCGAGCTCGGGGTCGGCGGGCGGATCCAGCGCGACCAGCAGGGCCTCGACGGCCGCCTCCACGTCGCTCATGGGTCCTCACGCACGACCAGGCTCCCCTCCGGCAGCCCGATGACCTCGAGGCCCTCTTCGACGCGCAGGCAGCAGGCGCGGGCGTCCACGTCCTCGCCGGCGGCGTTGCGGTAGCGAAAGGTGCAGCAGCCGATGGTGTCGTTGAAGCAGAAGAGGCTCCAGTCCGACTTCATCGCGCCGAGCTCGAACTGGATGTACTGGAAGGCCCGGATGAGGGGGATGCCCTCGGGCACCTCGAAGACCCGTCCGAGCACCCGGATGGGGACGAGGCGATCAAACTCGCCGTAGATCAAGGGGTTGGGGCGCAGGTTCATGCTGCCCTCCGTCGCTCGTGCAGGCGGGCCAGCACGACGGGCTCGACGCCGTGGCTGCCGGGCGCGCTGCCGCCCTCGGCGCGGTGGAAGTCGGAGCCTCCGGTCGCCACGAGGCCGAGCGCGTCGGCCACCAGGCGGAGGCGCCGGGTGGTGGCGGCGTCGTGGGCGGGGTGGCTGCACTCCAGGCCATCGAGGCCCAGGTCGACCAGCTCGGCCAGGTGGGCCTCGGCGCCCTCGACGGCCGGGTGGGCGAGCACCGCGACCCCGCCGGCGGCGTGCAGGGCGGCGATGCCGTCGGCGGCCGACAGGCGGGCCGAGGGGACGCAGGCCGGGCGGCCGTTGCCGAGGTAGCGCTGGAAGGCCTCGTCGAAGGTCCGGACGTGGCCGCCCTTCACCAGGTGGTGGGCGATGTGGGGGCGGCCGGGGTTGCCGGCGGCCGACGCCAGGATGGCCGCCGGATCGAGGACCACCCCGAGCTCGGCGAGCCGATCGCAGATGTCATGGATCCGACGTGTCCGCGCCGTCCGGTAGTCCTGCAGGTGGACCCGCAGGCCGGGGTGATCGGGATCCACGAAGTAGCCGAGCACGTGCAGCTCCCGCTCCTGCCAGACGCTCAGCTCGAGCGCGGCGATGATCTGGACGCCCCGGCGATTGCCCGCGTTGCGCGCCTCCGCGATTCCCTCGATCGTGTCGTGATCGGTGAGCGCCAGGTGGCGGACGCCGCGCCGCGCCGCCAGCTCGACCAGGGCGGTGGGGGAGAGCGCGCCGTCCGAACAGGTGCTGTGCGCATGGAGATCTGCGGTATGGGGAGCGGGCGAGACGCGCTTCATCCAGCCTCCGGCGGAGTCGACCCCTGATCTTCCCGGTGGCGGGCTGGCCTGTCAACGCTGCGACCAGGACCGGGGGTGGCGCATCCGCCCACCGGAGAAGAGGAGAGAGGACGATGATCGAAGTCGGCGAGGTGGCCCCGGACTTCACGCTCAGCAGCGACGCCCACGGCGACATCACCCTGTCGGCCCTGCGGGGCAAGCCGGTGGTCCTGTACTTCTACCCGAAGGACGCCACCCCCGCCTGCACCCAGCAGGCGTGCGACTTCAGCAACCGGCTTGAGCGCCTCAACGCGCTGGGGGTGACGGTGCTGGGGGTGAGCCCCGACAGCCTCAAGCGGCACACCAGCTTCCGCCGCAAGTACGGCCTGGGCATCCCCCTCCTCTCCGATCCCGAGAAGGTGGTCCACGCGCTCTATGGCACCTGGGGCGAGAAGAAGCTGTACGGACGCGCCTACATGGGCACGCTGCGCACCACCTTCATCATCGACGCCGAGGGCATCGTGCGCCGCGTCTTCGAGGGCGTGCGGGTCAACGGCCATGTGGATGCCGTCATCGAGGCGCTGGACGAGCTGCAGGGCTGACGCCCTCGTGCATGCGCGTGAAGCGCGCTATACTGCCGCGGACTGCAAGGAGTTTCTGTCGACATGGTGCTTGAGGTCCTGCCGTGGCCCAACCCGTTCCTGCGCAAGCGGGCCGATGAGGTCGAGGTCTTCGATGACGCGCTGCGCGCCCTCGTGGCCGACATGGAAGAGACGATGCACGACCGCGACGGCCTGGGCCTGGCGGCGACGCAGGTGGGCCTGAACATGCGGCTGCTCATCCTCGATCCCTACGCCTTCGAGGGGGACGAGGGGCGGGGCAAGCCCAACGTGGTGGTCATCAACCCCGAGGTGGTCTGGCAGAGCGACGAGACGATCAACGGCGAGGAGGGCTGCCTGTCCTTCCCGGGGGTCTTCATCCAGGTCGAGCGGCCGGAGCGGGTCCGCATCCGGGCCCGCGACGCACACGGCGAGACCTTCGAGATCGAGGGGGAGGGCCTGGGCGCCCGGGCCATCCTGCACGAGATCGACCACCTCAACGGCGTGGTGATGATCGATCACGTCGGGCACCTCAGCCGGCAGCGTGCCCTCAAGAAGCACCAGAAGAACCAGAAGGCGAAGCAGGCGGCGGAGCGCGACGAGGCCGCGAAGAAGGTCGTCGGCCGCAAGCGCCGCTGATCACGGCGTTTTTTTGCGCCCCTCTGCGTTGTGGTCCAAGGTGATCGCGACGACACGGGGGACGCCATGACCGACCGTCGCGCCTGCGCTCGCACCCCGGCCCGTGGCCGGGTCTACCTCACCTTCGATGGCCGCTGCCGGGCCGAGCAGCTCGTGGATCTGTCGCCGGCCGGCATCGGGCTGGACGCCAGCGTGCGGCTGCGTCCCGGGCTGTGCGTGACCCTGTTCGTGCCCCTCGAGGGCGAGGAGGGCTGGGTGATGTGCCAGCTCAAGGGCCGCGTCGCCCGGCGGACCCGCCAGGGCCGCCTCGGCGTCGCCCTCGTCCCCGGCGCCAAGGACGCCCGCCACCTGCTGCGGGCCCACCTCGCAGCCGAGCTGGCCGCCTGAGGGCGACTGTTCCAGTCTGGAACAGTCGAGGTGTTCCAGTCTGGCGCAGTCTCGGCGCTCTGACGCCGTGATCATGGTCATTCTGGCGCGCGAGGGGCTGGCCCGGCCCTTGCGAACCTCCCCGGCCAGACCATGGAACGGGGGAGTCGCCCATGCAGGTCAAGTTCTGGGGGGTTCGGGGCAGCATCGCCGTGTCGGGGCCGCGGTTCGCGCGCACCGGCGGCAACACCACGTGTGTCGAGGTGGAGGCCGAGGGCCACCGTCTGATTCTGGATGGCGGGACGGGCCTGCGGGCGCTGGGCGAGGAGCTCGGGTTCCGGCCGGTGCAGGCGACCCTGCTCTTCACCCACCTGCACTGGGATCACATCCAGGGCGTGCCGTTCTTCACCCCGGCCTTCCACCCGGGGAGCGATCTGACCTTCGTCGGCGTGGAGCGCTCGACGGGCGGCATCCGGGACGCGCTGGCCGTCCAGATGCGCCCGCCCCAGTTCCCCGTCGGGCTGCCGGCCCTGGTGGGGGCTCGCCGCTTCACCGACGTGCGCGCCCAGGAACCGTTGGAGATCGGGCCCTTCCGGGTGACGGCCCTGGAGCAGGACCACCCCGACGGCGTGGTGGCGTGGCGCATCGAGGCGGGGGCGGGTGATGGTGTTCGCCACCGACATCGAGCACGGGGGCCGCATCGATCCGCGGCTGCGGTCGCTGGCGTCGGGGGCGGATCTGCTGGTGCACGACGCCCAGTACACCGCGGCCGAGTACGCGGGGGCCGGGGGGCCGCCCCGCCGCGGGTGGGGGCACAGCACCTGGGAGGAGGCGGTGCAGGTGGCGGAGGAGGCGGGCGCGGCGCGGCTGGGCCTCTTCCACCATGATCCGACCCGAGACGACGACGCCCTGGCCATCCTCGAGCACGCCGCCCGGACGCGGTTTCCCGGCGCGTTCGCTGCCCGCGAGGGCCTGGCGGTGGCGCTTTGACGGTCGGCGCGGCCCAGGAGTACGCTGCCGCCCTCGTCGCGCGGGCCCTGGCCGCGCCCGGCACGCCGGAGGATGTCGTGGGGGAGTTCGATGCGGTGCGGCGCCTGCGGCTCGACAGCCACGTCGAGCTGGGCCTGGTGCTCCGCCGGATCGTCGATGAGGTCGTCGCTCGCCTGGACGCCGATCGGGGGACGCTCTACCTCGTCGATCACGCCCGCAGCGAGCTCGTCAGCCGGGTGGCGCACCTGCCGGAGCTGGCCGAGATCCGCCTGACCCTCGGGGAGGGGGTGGCGGGCTGGGTGGCGCGCACGGGGCAGGCCGTGACGGTGCCCGATGGCGCCCACGACGCGCGCTTCAACCCCGCGGTGGACGTCTTGACCGGCTACCACACGCGGACCCTGCTGGTGGCCCCGGTGCGGGACGAGGGCGGCACCGTCATCGGCGTGGTGCAGGTGCTCAACAAGCGGGCGGGCCTCTTCGACGAGGCCGACGCCGAGCGGCTGATCGCGCTGGGGGCCGAGATCTCGCGGGTGCTCGGCGAGACCAGCCTGCGCAGCCAGCTGCGGTCCGACTCGGAGCGGCCGCTCGACTTCCGGTTCAACCACATCGTGGGCGAGTCGACCCTGATGCGGGATGTGTTCGAGCGCATCGCGCGGGCGGCCCGGACGGACGCGACGGTGCTGGTGCGGGGCGAGAGCGGCGTCGGCAAGGAGGCCATCGCGCGGGCGGTGCACGACAACTCGCCGCGCAGCGAGCGGCCCTTCGTCAAGGTCGACTGCGCCGCGCTGCCGGCGGCCCTCATCGAGAACGAGCTCTTCGGCCACGAGCGCGGCGCGTTCACCGGCGCCGAGCGGCAGGTCGAGGGCAAGGTGCGCGCCGCCGACACCGGGACGCTCTTCCTCGACGAGGTGGGCGAGCTGCCCCTCGAGGTGCAGGGCAAGCTGCTGCGGCTGCTCCAGGATCGCGCCTTCCTGCGGGTCGGTGGCACCCGGCCGGTGGAGGTGGACGTGCGCTTCGTCTGCGCGACCCACCGGGATTTGGAGGCCGAGGTGGCCGCCGGGCGCTTCCGCCAGGACCTCTACTACCGCCTGCGGGTGGTGCAGATCGGCGTGCCCCCGCTGAGGGCGCGGGGGCCAGCCGATCTGGATCGCCTCATCGACCACTTCTTCTTCGAGCACCGGCGCCGCCACGGCCGCGCGTCGCTGCGGCTGGGTGCCGACGCCCGCGCGGCCCTGCACCGCCATGGCTGGCCGGGCAACGTGCGCGAGCTGGAGAACAGCATCGAGTCGGCCGTGGTGCTGGCCCGGGGCGAGGTGGTGGGGACGGACGCCCTCCCGCTGGAGGTCTCGCGGCCCCCCCTCGCGATGGCGCCGCCGGTCGCCGACGATGACGACGTCTTCACCGCCCCGGTGGGGACGCTGGAGGAGGTCGAGCAGGCCTACATCCAGCACGTCCTGGCCCGCTGCGATGGCAACCGCAGCGCGGCGGCCCGTGTCCTCGGGATCGGACGCAACACCCTGATTCGCAAGCTGAAAGAGGGCTAGATGTCCGTCGCCTCGTCGGCCTCGTCGGCCTGGTCAGGCGCGGTTCGGGCGTCCTCGGCGACGGCGCCGCCGAGCTGGACGAGGCGGGCGCGGGCCGAGCGCAGGGCCTGGGCCAGGGCGCGGGCCGGCGGCGGGCCCAGGTTGACCACCGTGGCGCGGCGGTGGCGGGCGCTGGCCAGGCGCAGTGCGCGGACGGCCGGGCCCTCAGGGGCGAGGCCCCGCAGATCCGTGAAGATCAGCAGGTCGTCGGCGCCGCGGGCGGCGAGGCAGCGCCCCACGGCGTGCATCAGGCCCACCTCGCCGGCCTCGGCGGGGCCGGTCAGCCGGTAGGGCAGGGTGATGCCCCGCAGCGCACAGAACAGGCGGACCCGCGCGGCGAGGGTGTCTCGGGCGGGCCGGCTCTTGCCGTGCAGGGCCGCGTGCCCCCGCTCGCGCTCGCGGGCCAGGTAGTCGGCCACCGCCGCGTACAGCGCCCCCGCGTCGTAGAGCTCGGCCAGGGGGTCGGCCAGCGTCCGGGCCACCCGGGGGCGCTGGGGATCGTCGCCCGCGCGCCGCAGGGCCACGCCGTCCTGGATCTCGAGGAAGGCGCCGACGCGCGCCAGCACCTCGCTATCGGCCACCTCGGTCAGGTCGGCGTCGACGACGCGGCTCAGATCCATGAGGTGGCGCAGCTGGCGCTGCAGGTGAGGGCGCCCGCCGGCCGCCTCGAGGTGGCCGTAGACGCGCTGGTCGTAGGTGGTGAGGCCGACGCGGTCGTAGACGGAGAGCTCGGCGATGGTGGCGCAGAGGTCCACGGCCCGATCCAGGGGCGTCTCGCCGGCCTCGCCCGCCCGCATGGTCGGGCCGACGTCCAGCAGGAGCTGGAGCCGGCGGACGCTCTCTTCTTCGTAGGCCCGCACCAGGGGGCGCTGGCGGCGCGCCGTGGCCCGCCAGGCCATGCTCCGCAGGGCGTCGCCGGGGACGTAGTCGCGCAGCTCCCTCAGCTCGGTGCCGCTGCCGGCGTTCTGGTTGACGTGCAGGCCGACGCGCTCGCGGGGGGCCCCGGAGGCCGCCAGCAGCCGCTCCACCTGGCGCCGGGGCAGGCGGCGGGGGCGGACGTGCAGGCCGAGCTCGCAGGGGTGGTACCGCTGGGCCCGGGCCAGGCCCAGGGGGCCGGCGAGGGCGAAGTCGATCCCGTGGATGTGCCAGTTGCCCGCCCGGGCGAACACGAGCCGCAGGTCGAGGGCACCCTCGGAGCGGGCCGGGATGCTCAGCGCGGTGGGGAGGGGGGCGCCGTCGGCGAGCGCGAGGCCGGGCTCCCCCGTGACGCGCAGGGCGTAGTCGACGCGGCGGATGGGCCGCAGGCCGGGGTTGCGCAGGCGCAGGCGGGCCGCCAGCGGGGCGCCGCGGACGCGGGACGGGCCCTGGAGGGGCTCGATCTTCAGCAGCAGCTCGCCCAGGAGCCGCTGATCGGCGCGCACGCCCACCCATGCCGCGGCCACCAGGCCGAGCATCAGGGCGCCGGAGGCGGCGAGCAGCGGCTGGCCGGCCACCGCGGCCACGACGAGCAGCACGCCGCCCCCCAGCAGGGTGGCGCGACCCGCGCGGGTGAGGGCCGGCGGGGTGGCCTCGCCGCGGCGCCCTCGTCGCCACCGGACGCGGGTGGAGTCAGGCATGCGCGCGCCTCACCGGGGGCCGACGCCATCCGCCGGGCCGACGTAGCGCACCGTCCCGAGGGCGTGCTGCACGAGCTGCTGGGCGGTCACCCCGTCCAGCTCCGCCTCGGGGGTGAGCACCAGCCGGTGGGCCAGGACGGGCAGGGCCAGGGCGCGGACGTCGTCGGGGAGCACGAACCCCCGGCCGTCCAGCAGCGCCTGGGCCTTCGCGGCCCGCATCAGGCTCAGGCTCGCGCGGGGACTCGCCCCGAGCCGCACCGCGTCGTGGTCCCGCGTCGACCGCGCCAACCCCACGATATAGCGAAGGATCTCGGCGCTGACGTGGATGGCCTCCGCCTGGGCCCGCAGGGCCATGATGGCGGCCGGATCGAGGACGCGCTCGACGGGGGCGGGTGCGTGGTCGTACGTGGCCAGCATCCGCTCCTCCCCGGCCACGTCGGGGTAGTCGATGACGAGCTTCATGAGGAAGCGGTCCACCTGGGCCTCGGGGAGCGGGTAGACGCCCTCCTGCTCCAGCGGGTTCTGCGTCGCGAGCACCAGGAAGGGCTCGGGGAGGCGCAGCGTCTCGCCCTCGATGGTGACCTGGCCCTCCTGCATGGCCTCCAGCAGCGCCGACTGCGTCTTCGCGGGGGCGCGGTTGATCTCGTCGCCGAGCACGACGTGGGCGAAGACGGGGCCCTTGCGCAGCACGAACTGCTGGTCGCGCAGGTTGAGGATGTAGCTGCCGGTGATGTCGGCCGGCAGCAGATCCGGCGTGAACTGGATGCGGCGGAAGTCGCAGCCCGTCGTCGCGCTGAAGGCCTTGGCCAGCGTCGTCTTGGCCACGCCCGGCACCCCCTCCAGCAGGACGTGCCCGGGGGCGATGAGGGCGACGAGCAGGTGGTCGACGATGCGCTCGGGCCCGATGAAGACGCGGGCGATGCGGTCGCGCAGGGTCGCGCGGAGCGCTGCGGCGGGGGCGGCGAGATCGGTCATGGGGTTCTTCGCTCCCGGGACGGGGTTTCGGGGGCCGCGGGGCCGCCGCTGCGCCCGGCGGCGCGCTCGGCGACGCCGCTGTCGGCGGCGGGACGACCAGGGCCGGGGCGCCGGGCCTGGCGGCCCGGAAACACCAGCAGCGTATAGGCGGTGGTCGCCGCCAGGAGCAAGGCCAGCAGCACCTGGATGAGCAGGGCGTCGGGCGCCGCGGTGCCGCCGATCTCGGCGAGGGTGCGGTTGATGCCGTCGAGCCCGGTCTCGTCGGGGGCCGGGGTGCCGTAGGTCCCGTCCACCGGGACGCCCCCGCCGGCCACGGTGATGGGCTGCTGGCCGCCCCGGGAGAGCCAGGCCAGCACGTTGGCGGCGAACCGCCCGTTCTGGCCGGCGTCGAGCATGAGGTTGATGAAGAGCGAGGCGTCGCCGACCAGCAGGACCTCGCCTTCGCCGAGCCGCAGGTGCCACGCGAAGGGGGTGCCGTCGTGGAACCGCACCGCCGGATCGAGCACCCCGATGGGGGCGAGGCCGAGCGGCCGGTTGGTGACCAGGGCAGAAACCCCTTCGAAGACGAGGGCTTGCGGCGGACGCAGGACGACCAGGGCGGGGCGGCCGTCGAGGTGCTCGCCCCCGGCCGCGGGGGGCTCGACCGCCCCCGTCTCGAACTCCCGCAGCAGGCCCTCGGCGCCCTCGTCGTCGATCGCGATGAGGACACGGCCCCCCTCCTGGACGAAGCGGCGGACGCCGGCGGCGTCGGCGACGGGCCCGGGGGCCAGCAGGGCCAGCCCGCTGCCCGGCGGCACCGTGCCCAGGTCGATGCGCGGACCCGCCCGGATCTCGCCCCCGGCCTGCCGGTGGCCGTCGAGCCACCGCGACAGGTCGTCCCAGGCCTCCCCCTCGGCCGAGAGCTCGGCGCCGGCGGGGCCCGGCGCGACCGCCAGCAGCCCCAGCGCGAGGGCGGCCACCACGTGGCGGAGCGTCATGGCGGCACCACCCCGGCGCGGATCTGCTCGGCGAGGGCGTGGGCCTCGACGAGGGTGGCGTGCTCCACCGGCGCGGCGTCGAAGCACGCGCGCTCGACCAGGACGGTCAGCGCCTCCAGGGCGGCGGCGGGCGCACCCCGCCGCGCCAGGGGAGCGGCGGCCTCACGCGGCGTCTGGCGCCCGAAGCGCAGCGGTGGGCGACCGGCGTGGACCAGGACTTCGTCGTACAGGGTCTGGACGCGCGCCCGGACGGGCAGGAGGGCGAGCCGGGCGCGTCCGCCCGATGGCGGCACCGGGTGGCAGGCCGGGGCATAGCCGACGGCCCAGGCCCAGACGCGGTCGCCGCCCCCGTCGAGGCGCGCCTGCCCCTCGGCGTCGGTCTCGGCCTGCACGCCGGGCGGAGGCGCAGTGGCCGCGGGACCGGGCTCGGGGGCGCCCCGGGCCAGCCAGACCACCGTCCCCCGCAGCGGTGCCCCTGTCAGCGCGTCGCGCAGGTGGACGCTCAGGGCGCCCGGCGCCGCGTTGGCCGGCGCCTCGAAGACGAACGGAGGGGGCAGCGCCGGGGCCGGCCTGGGCACCGAGACCGTCGGCCGCGGCCGCTTGCGCCAGGCGCGGCCCAGCACGACGGCCAGGGACAGCGCCGCCAGCAGGGCGGGCCCCCAGAGCCACCAGGGCGAGGGCGGCGGCGGCGCCGGGAGCTGGACCGAGACCACCGGTGACAGCGCGTCGCGCCAGCCCTCGGCGTCGGTGCGACCCGCCGCCCGGAACCGCACCGTGCCTGCGGGCAGCGAGCCGGCCTCCAGGGTGAAGCGGAAGCCACCCCCCGAGTCCGTCCGGGCGTCGTCGATGGGGCGGCCATCGGCCGTCAGGCGCACCGAGACCGGCTGATCGGGGCCGCGGGTGACGCGGCCGCTGAGGACGACCGGCTGGCCGGGGGCGGGGGAGGCATCCGCCGCCGCCAGGGTGATCTGCATCGACTGCCCGGCGACGAAGACCGCCTCGACGTCCGCCGGGGCCCGGTGGGCGTCCCCCGGCCAGTACACCCGCAGCCGATGGGTGCCAGGGATCGGGGGGGGCAGGGGGATGACCGCCTGGCCCGCGGGCCCCAGGCGCACGGGCGTCAGCGTCTCGGCGTCGAGGCGCACATGGAGCGGCAGGTCCGGGACGGGGGCGCCCTCGCCATCCGAGGCGCTCACCGACGCCGTCGCAGGCTCGCCGGCCTCGACGGTGGTGGCCATGGCCACGGCGAGGCTCACCGTCTTGCGGCCGACCTGCACCGTCGTCTGGGAGCCGGCGCCGGAGAGGAGCGGATCTCCTTGAAACTCAACGCGAATCGAGCGCGGGCCCGCGCCCTCGGCGCTCAGCGTCGCCTCGAAGCGGCCGTCGGCTCCCGTCTGGACCGCCACGGCCTGCTCGCCCTCCCGCACCACCAGGCGGGCGAGGGGCACCGCCTGGCCCAGGTTGTCGCGCAGGATGCCCGTCACCAGGACGCGGTCGCCCTCGTGGGCGGCGCGCAGATCGCCCACGCTGGTGCGGGCCTTCACCGCCAGCCGGGGCGCGGCGGCGGCGACGCCGAGGAGCAGCAGAGCGGGGAGGGCGAGGCGCATCGGGGGCAGACTACCGCGATCCGAGCGCGAGAGGAGAGGGACGCGACGGGGGATCGTGGCCCGGGCGATCCGCAGGCCCGGATCGAGGCTCCCAAGACCCCGCCATCGTGGCACCATGGCGCCATGCACACCCTCCAGCCGCCCGCGGACCCCTGGCCTGGCTCGCCCTGTTCGGCGTCGCCGCCGGGCTCGACGCCCTGTGGCCCCAGACCCCGGTGGCCGGGGTGGTGGGCTTCGCGCCCTCTTCGGCGCGCTGGCGGCGGTCGTCGTCATCGGCGCGTTCGCGGCGGCGCCCCGACGCTCGTGGGCAGCCACGGGCCTGATCGTCGGCCTCGGCGCGGGCGTCGTCGCGGCGTCCGCGCCGCTCGGCCCGTGGCCCGCGGCGGCGCTCGGGGGGACCGGCCTTCTGGCGGCGGGCCTCTTCCTCGGCGCGCGCCTGGGAGCCGAGGTGCAGCAGGCCACCTACCTCTGGCCGCTCGTCGTCGTGGCCCTCGGCGCGGACATCTGGAGCGTCACGACGCCGGAGGGGGTCACCCGGCAGGTGGTCGAGGCGGGCCCCGAGGGTGCCATCGGCTACATCGTCCTCAGCCTGCCCGTGCCGGGCGTAGGCCTCAGCCCGGTGCTCGGCGTCGGGGACGTGGTGTTCACGGGCCTGCTCGCCGGGGCCGTGGTGCGGCTCGGCCTCGACCGACGCCGGACGGTCATCGGCCTGGGGATCGGCTTCGCGCTCTGCCTGGTGGCGCTGCTGGTCGTCCAGCTCCCGCTGCCGGCCCTGCCGTTCATCGCGGTCGCCGCCGTCGCGGCGCTGGGCCGCGCGGCCCGGCCCGTCCCTCGAGAGCTCGCCGCCGCCGTCGCCTTCGTGGCCGGCTTCTTCGTGCTCCGCCTCGTGCTGGCCTGAGCAGGCCTGCCGTGCTATGACGCGCGGCCCGCGCCGGACGTCCCCATGAAGCTCAAGCGCCTCGACATCCACGGCTTCAAGTCGTTCTACCACCGGACGACCCTCGTCTTCGACGACGGCATCACCGCCGTCGTGGGCCCGAACGGCTGCGGCAAGTCGAACATCGTCGACTCGATCAAGTGGGTGATGGGGGAGCAGGGCGCGCGCTCGCTGCGGGGCGCCGCCATGGAGGACGTCATCTTCGCCGGCAGCGAGCGCCGCGGCCCCATGGGCATCTGCGAGGTGCGGCTGACGTTCCAGAACGACGGCAGCTCCGAGGTGCCGGCCCGCTGGCATGACGTCGAGGAGCTGGCCGTCGAGCGCATCCTCGAGCGCACGCGCGGCTCCGACTACCGCATCAACCAGCAGCGCTGCCGGCTCTCGGATGTGCAGGAGCTGGTGGCCGGGACCGGGGTGGGTGCGGGGCCGGGCGGCCAGCGGGCCTATGCCATCGTCGAGCAGGGCCAGATCGGCGGCATCGTCAGCGCGAAGGCCGACGAGCGCCGGATGCTGATCGAGGAGGCCGCCGGCATCACCCGCTACCGCGCGCGCCGCCGCCAGGCCGAGCGCAAGATGGAAGAGACGCGGGCCAACAGCGAGCGCCTCCTGGACGTCATCGGCGAGGTGGAGGGCCAGCTCAAGAGCCTGCGCCGGCAGGCCCGCAAGGCCGAGCGGTACCTGGAGTACACGACGGAACTCCGCGAAATCGCACTGAAAAAGGCGGTCTTCGACTACCAGGCCGAGGCCGCCGCGTTCGCGGGCCACCAGCAGGACGCCGAGCGGCGGCTGGCGGCGGCCGAGGACGCCGAGCGGGCGCTGACGGCGGCGACGAGCCGACACGCCGCTCGCGGAGTGGCCGAGAAGGCCGCCGACGAGCGCGTGCGGGCGGCGGCCGACGCGCTGCGGGAGGCCGAGCACGCCGTCCGGACGCTGGAGGAGCGCCTCGCCCACATGGCGCAGCAGGCCGAGGAGGCCGCGCGGCAGCTCGCGGACGCGGGGGGCGAGGAGGCGCGGGTCGCGCGGCGGCTGGTGGAGCTGACCGAGGAGGCGGACGCCGCCCGGGCGGCCCTCGAAGCGGCCCAGGCCGAGGAGGGGGCGGGGGTCCCCCTGGCGGAGCTCGAGGCGGCCCGGGCCCAGGCGGATCGCACCCTGGCGGAGGCGCGCGCGGCCCTGGACGGGCTGCGCCGGGCCGAGGCCGAGGAGGCGCGGGCGCTGGCGCGGGCGCAGGCCGAGGCGGAGTCCGCCCGGCGGCAGAGCGCCGATCTGGCCGCGCGGGCGGAGGGATCGGGCGCCGAGGCGCGGGCGCTGCGGGCCGAGGCCGAGGCCCTGGTCGAGCGCCGCCAGGCGGCCGAGTCGGCGGAGCAGGTGGCGGGCGACGCCATGCAGGCCGCCCTCGAGGCGAGGCAGGCGGCGGATCAGGCGCGGGAGGAGGCCCAGCAGGCGGTCCGGGCGGCCGTGCAGGCGGAGCGCAAGGCGGCGGAGGGCCTGGCCAGCGCCCGGGCGCGGCAGCGCGTGCTGCAGGATCTCGAGGACAAGCGCGAGGGCCTCGGCCAGGGGAGCAAGCTGCTGCTCGACGCGGGCCTCCCGGGGGTCGTGGGGCCGGCGGCGGCGCGGCTCGAGGTCCCCGCCGAGCTCGAGGCGGCGGTCGCGGCGGCCCTCGGCAGCCGGCTGAAGGGCGTCATCGTCGCGGACGCGGCGGCCGCCGAGGGCCGTGGGCTGGCTGCGCGGCCGCGGCAAGGGCCACGCCGTCCTGCTGCGGCAGGACGCCCGGCCCGCGGACCTGGCCACGGTGCCGACGGCGCCCGGGGTGGTGGGGCGGCTGGCCGATCTGGTCCCGGCCGACGACGCGCTGGTGCGGACGCTGCTGGGGGGCACCCTGGTCGTGGAGGACGTCGCGGCGGCCCTCGCGGTGGCCCCGGCGTGGCCCGGCCTGGTGGTGACGCGCGACGGGGTGCGCGTCCAGGGCAGCCTGGAGGTGCGGGGCGGCGCGGACGGCGCCGACACCGCGCCCCTCAGCCGACGCCGCGAGCTGCGCGGCCTGGCGAAGACGGTGGAGGCGGCGGAGGCCGATCGCCTCGCGGCCCAGGCCAGCCACCAGGCGGCGGAGGCCGAGGTGCGGGTGCGCCAGGCGGCCGCCGAGGAGGCGGGCCGCGCCCGGCACCGCGCCGAGCTCGCCCGCGCCGAGGCCCGCAAGGACCGCCACCGGATCGACGCCGAGGCCCAGCGGTTGACGGAGCGGGCGACCGCGCTGGAGGCCGCCGTGGAGCGCCTGGCCACGCAGGCGGCCGAGGCCACGGCCCGTGCGGAGGCCGCCGAGGCGGCGGTGCGGGCGGTCGAGGCCAGCCATGTGGATCGCCACGGCGCCCTGGGCGAGATGGCCGGCCGGGTGGTCGCCGGGGAGCAGGCCCGCGACGCGGCCGTCGCCACGCTGCACGCCGCCCGGGCGGAGCGGCAGGCACGCCAGGCGCGGCGCGAGGCCGCCGCGGGCCATGTGCAGCGCGTCGCGCGGCAGATCAAGGAGCTCGAGGAGGGGCGCGAGCGCCACGCGAAGGCGCGCCTGCTCGCCGACACCCGGCAGCGCACCCTGGCCGACGCCCGCAAGGATGAGGAGAGCAGCCTGGAGGCCGCGCGTAAGCTGGCCGCCCGGCGCGCCACCGCCGCGGGGGACGCCCGCGAGGCCTGGCAGGCGGCCGAGGCCGCGCTGACGACGGCGGCCGCCGAGGTCGAGGGATGTCGCAAGGCGCGGGACGCGGCCCGCGAGGCCAGCACCGAGAGCCGCCTCGCCGTGCAGGCGCGCCGCCTGCGCATGGAGCACCTGGCCGAGCAGCTGCACGAGCGCTTCAAGCTCACCGCGCCCGCGGCCGTGAGCCTGTTCGCGGATCAGCCGCCGCCGACGGGCGACGAGCTGGAGCGGCAGGCCCAGCTCGAGGCCCTCATCGAGCGCATGGGCCCCGTGAACCCCAACGCCATCCAGGAGTGCGCCGAGGTCGAGGAGCGGGCCACCTTCCTCCAGGGCCAGCGCGATGACCTGGAGGCCGCCCTGGCCGACCTCACCGCGGCCATCGAGCGCATCGATCGCACCAGCCGGCGCCTGTTCAAGGAGACCTTCGAGGCCGTGAACGAGAAGTTCCAGGCCCTGTTCCCCCGGCTGTTCCGGGGAGGCGAGGCCCGGCTGGAGCTGACCGATCCCAACGACCTGCTGGGCACCGGCATCGACATGCTCGTCTCGCCCCCCGGCAAGAAGGTCCAGAACGTGGGGCTGCTCAGCGGCGGCGAGAAGGCCATGTGCGCCATCGCCCTCGTCTTCGCGGTCTTCCAGGTCAAGCCCAGCCCCTTCTGCGTGCTCGACGAGGTGGACGCGCCCCTGGATGACGCCAACATCGGCCGCTTCAACGAGGTGGTCCGCGAGATGTCCCGCCAGAGCCAGATCGTGCTGATCACCCACAACAAGCGCACCATGGAGATCGCCGACGTCCTGTACGGTGTGACCATGGAGGAAGCCGGGATCAGCAAGCTGGTGGGCGTCCGAATGCAGTAGCGCCCGGGCAAAACGCTCGGAAGGTTTCGAGATGATTGAAGTTTCTGGAGGCTGCCCGTGAACCCTGACGTCGCCCTCATCGCCCTGGTCACCGGCCAGGAGGCCCCGAGCAGTCCGCCCTGGGTGGAGTACGCGGTGTATGGCGGCCTCGCGCTGCTCTTCCTGATCATCATCATCCGCTCGCTGCGCAAGCCGGCCCCGATGCCCCAGGCCGACGACGACGCGCCCGCCATCGCGGCCCCGCAGCGGACGGAGGAAGAGGTGGAGGAGGAGGCGCGCCAGGCCTTCAACCTGCCCCAGGTGGAGCTCAACGCACCGGGCGGCGGCCTGCGCGTGCGGCTGGGCAACCCGGACGAGGCGCCCCCGCCCACCGGCCAGGCGCCCCGGGCCCCCCGGCCGAAGGGACCCGCGGCCAAGGCCGCGCCCGCGAAGGCCACGCCCGCGAAGGCCACGCCCGCGAAGGCCACGCCCGCCAAGGCCACGCCCGCGAAGGCCACCCCCGCGAAGGCCACGCCGCGAAGGCCGAGCCCCCAAGGCCCCACCCGAGCCGCCCGCCATCGAGGAGGCCGGCCGCACCTTGCGCGAGGGGCTCGCCCGCACCCACGACGGCTTCGTCAAGCGGCTCGGCAAGCTGTTCGGCGGCGCCAAGACGATGGACGATCGCCTCCTCGCCGACCTGGAGGAGGCCCTCTTCACGGCCGACATCGGGGTGCGCACCGCCCAGGGCCTCGTCGAGCAGCTGCACGAGACCATGAGCAAGCGGCAGCTCCAGGATCCCGCGAAGGTGTGGGCCTACCTGAAGGGCGAGATCGCGGCCATCCTCCAGCGCGACGCCACGGCGCTGGACCTCGAGAAGGCCCACCCCCTCGTCATCATGGTCGTCGGCGTCAACGGCGCCGGGAAGACGACCACCATCGGCAAGCTGGCCCGCAAGTTCTCCGACCAGGGCAAGCGCGTCCGCTGGCCGCCGGCGACACCTTCCGCGCGGCGGCCGTCGAGCAGCTCGAGGTCTGGGGTGGCCGGGCCGGCGTCGCGGTGGTGCGCGGCGAGGAGAAGCAGGATCCGTCGAGCGTCATCTACGAGGCCTGCCGGCGGGCCCGGGCCGAGGGCTACGACATCCTCATCGCCGACACGGCCGGCCGACTGCAGGCGCGCAAGGAGCTCATGGACGAGCTGGCCAAGATCCACCGCGTCATCGGGAAGGCGATGCCCGGCGCGCCCCACGAGGTCTGGCTGGTCCTCGACGCCACCAACGGGCAGAACGCCATCAGCCAGGCCCAGGTGTTCACCGAGGTCGTGGATGTCACCGGGCTGGTTCTGACCAAGCTGGACGGCACCGCGAAGGGTGGGGTGGTCATTGGCATCTCCAATGAGATGCGCCTCCCCGTCCGCTTCATCGGCATCGGCGAAAAGGTAGAGGATCTGAGAGCTTTCGAGCCGGCGGCCTTCGTCGACGCCCTCTTCGCCGAGACGTGAGGGCGGCGGCCGCGGCGGGGCTTTTTTGTTGTCGGTGATCCACCGCCGTGCTACGACACCGGGGGCTCCGCGAGGGTGCACGCCGTGCTCACCGCGGAGCGAAAGTCCAGTGTCCGCGCCCTTGTGGCGCGGTCGATCGCGCGAACCGGGAAACGGGAAGCTCATGATCCGAGGACCGTGGAGCCTGCTGGTCGCGATGGTCGCGTGCCTGCCGTTGGCGTGCGTCCTGGTGGCCGGCGAGGCCATCGCCCAGGACGACGTCGACATGACGTTCTCTCCCGACGAGACCGCCGGGGGGGGAGACGCGGGCGGTGGCGACGACGCGCTCACCTTCGAGGTGGTGGACACCCAGAAGGCCGCCAAGGAGGTCGAGGCGGCCAAACAGGCCGAGCTCGACCTCATCCGCGTGATCCAGCGTCGTCCGTTCCTGCGCCGCGGCCGGGTCGAGTTCAGCCCGTCCATCGGCACGAACGTGAACGACTCGCTGGTCAACGCCTTCCTCGCCGGCGCCAGCCTCAACTACCACCTCACCGAGGTGATGGCGGTCGGCGCCTACGGCGGCGTCTCCCTGGGCTCCGAGACCGACCTCTTCGATCAGGTGATCGAGGACTACGGCCTCTTCGCCCAGGTCGCCCAGGTGCAGTGGTACGGCGGCCTGCACTTCCAGTACGCCCCGGTGTACGGGAAGTTCGCGCTGTTCAACACCTGGATCATCCCGTGGGACATCTACGCGCTGCTGGGCGCCGGCTACACGAAGACCGAGCTGGCCGGCCACCCGACGCTCTCGGCGGGGGCGGGATCGCGGTTCTTCATGAACCGGTGGTTCACCCTCAACGTGGAGCTGCGCGATCACATCTACAACGAAGACTATCCGGGTGGCAGCGAGCTGGTGAACAACCTGGTGTTCAACGCCGGGGTCAGCTTCTTCCTGCCGCCTGACTTCGAATACCGGACGCTGAAGTGAGGCGGGTGATGCGGAGCCGGTTGCTCATCCCGATCGCCCTGGCGGCCCTCGGCCTGCCCATCGTCGCCCAGGCGGCCAACATCCAGGGTCCGCGTCGTACGGCGCTGGAGCGGCTGGAGGAGGGGGACGCCATCCGGCGTCGCCTGATCCTCCGCGGTGGCCGCTTCGAGCTGGCGCCGGCGGTGGGGTTCACCCTCAACGACCCGTTCACCCGCAACGTGCTGTACGGGGCCCAGATCACCTACCACGTGAGCGATGGCTTCGGCATCGGCATCACGGGCTTCGGGGCCTATGGCTTCAACAGCGATCTGGCGGACCGGATCGAGTCGGAGCGGCCCGAGCGGGCGAAGCAGGGGACGTTCGGGACGGTGACCGCCATGGGCACCCTCGACTTCCAGTTCACCCCGCTGATCGGCAAGTTCGCCCTGTTCGGTCGGCAGGTCTTCAACTACGACCTGCACGTGGTCGCGGGCATCGGCGTGACCCAGGTCGGCGGCGCCACCGAGCTGGAAGACCTGCCCATCACGCCGGTGGCCGGCGTGGGGCTGCGGGCCTTCGTCACCGACGCCTTCGCGGTGAACCTCGAGGTGCGCGACTACCTGTACTCGGCCTCCACCAACTCGGTGCCCAACGCCGACTCGGGGGGCAAGCCGGTCGCCACCGACGCCAGCTTCTCCAACCACTTCGCCATCACCATCGGCGCCGGCTTCTTCTTCCCCCAGAAGCCCGAGCGCGCCCGATAGCCACCGCGCCCCGTCGTGGTGCTCGCGCTGCAAGCCCCCGAAACTCTTGATTGATCCGGCCGGTAGCCGCGCCACGGGGCGGGCCCTCCGGGAACCTCGCGGGCCTCGCCGTGTCAGACCCGCTCACGCACCGGGACAGCCTGCATGACCATCCTCGGCCTCAAGCGCTCCCTCTTCGGCACCCCGACCCGGCGCCTGGCCGCCCTGCTGGGGTCCAACGCCGCCTTCTACGGGGGTGGCTACCTCATCCAGCGCTACATCGACGAGTCGGCGTCGTCACCCGGCTTCAGCTTCGTCCTCGTCTTCCTCTGGATGGCGCTCGGCGTCACCGCCGCCCTCTTCACGCTGATCGCGCTGGGTGACCGCCTGCTGCACCGGGGCTTCTCCGATCGCTTCCTGCGCGATGACCTGGAGGGCCTGGACAAGCGCCTGGCGCTGGCCGAGCGTGGGCTGGATCCGAGCCTCGTGACCATCGACGAGGACGAGGCGCCCATGAGCTACTCGCCCTTCCGGTTCGGGCTGCTCTTCCTGGCGCTCACGGCCATCAACCTGGTCTCGGCCAACCGGCTGGGCGGGGGCTTCCTGCAGCGCTACACCCACCCCGGCGTGGCCATCGTGCACCTGCGCAGCAGCGATCCGGTCGTGCGCCGCAACGGCCTGACGATGCTGACCGAGCGGCTCCAGATCGTCGCCACCCCCGCGGTGGCCCGGGCGGTCCTGGCCATGCTCGACGATCCCGACGAGGGGGTGAAGGCGCGCGCGGCCTTCGTGATCGGCACCCTGGGCATCGAGGCGGGCGCCGACCCGCTGGCCCGGCTGGCGGTCCAGAACGAGGCGCTCACCTTCGCGGCCCTCATCGCCCTGGGGCAGATCCGCCAGGAGGGCGCCCGCAAGGCCATCATGGGCATCGTCGACGAGCCCGCCATCCTGCAGGAGCCGCGGGCACTGGCCATGGCGCTCGGCCTGCGGGCGCCGGCGATCGAGCGCCTCCAGGCCATCTTTCGCCAGGCCCAGGGAGGATCCCCAGACCCGCGCGGCGGCGATCTGGGTACTGGGGGCGGCTTCAGGCCGCCTGCTCGACTTCGTGGCGCCGGCCCTCGAGGACAGGAGCTGGTGGTCCGCTGCGCGGCGGCCGGGCGCTGGAGCTGATGGCGGTCTTCGAGGCGTCCGGGCCGCTGCGACGGGCCTTCGAGGCCGAGCCTGACAAGCTGGCCCAGTGCCCCGAGGTGAAGGTGCCCGTCCAGGAAGGGGGCCCTCGCTCTTCGTGGTCCGGCTGCGCGGCTACCAGCTCGCCCTCGTCCGCGCTCTGCACACCACCGACGATCCGGGCTGCTGCGCTGGTACGTGGCCCACCAGGACGGCCTGGATGAGCGCACCCGGCCTCATGCAGAAGTCCTGGGAGGCGCTGACAGAAGGACGCCGAGGGGGCCACCTCAACCACCTCAAGAAGAAGATCCAGCTCCTCAAGCTGCGTGCGGCCCCGGAGTCGGGCGGCGCGGCCCCGGGTCGGGCGCGGCCCCGGGCGCGGCAGGTCGGGCGCGGCCCCGGCGTCAGGCGCGGCCCCGGACTCGGACGCGGCCCCGGAAGTTGAGCGCGGCCCCGGCGTCGGGCGCGGCCCCGTCTGCGCCCGAGGCGGCCCCAGGCTCAGCCCCGGCCGCGCCGGCGGCTGAGCGCGGCCGGCCCCGGCCAGCCCTCGCTCAGCCCCGGCCCCGCTTCCCATGAAATCCTGAGCAAGAACAAGGCTCTCGACCACCGCGGCGCGGCCCGCCCGGCGGTCCGAAGCAAGAGGCCCGCGGATGACTCCGCGAGGCCTCTGCCGATCCCGATCGGCCCGTGGGGGCGTCGATCAGAAGTCGTAGTCGGGCATGCCGCCGCCGGGAGCCGCCGGGGCCGCCCGCCAGGCTTCTTGGGCTCGGGCTTCTCGGCGATGAGGGCCTCGGTGGTGATCATGAGGGACGACGCTGGCGGCGTTGCGCAGCGCGTGGCGCACGACCTTGGTGGGGTCGATGATGCCCTGCTCGATCAGGTTGCCGTAGGTCTCGGTCGCGGCGTTGAAGCCGAAGGCGCCCGACTCCTCCTTGACGCGCTGCACGACGATGCTGCCATCGACGCCGGCGTTCTTGGCGATCTGGCGGAGGGGCTCCTCCACGGCGCGCTTGATGATGTTCACGCCGAACTGCTGATCGCCCTCGACCTCGAGGCTGTCGAGGATCTGGGCGGCGCGGATCAGGGTCACACCACCGCCGGGGACGATGCCCTCCTCGACGGCCGCGCGGGCCGCGTCTGCAGGCGTCCTCGACGCAGGCCTTCTTCTCCTTCATCTCGGTCTCGGTGGCGGCACCGACCTTGATGACGGCGACGCCGCCCACCAGCTTGGCGAGGCGCTCCTGGAGCTTCTCGCGGTCGTAGTCGCTGGTGGTGACCTCGATCTGCTTGCGGATCTGGCCGACGCGGCCCTCGATGGCCTCCTTGTCGCCGGCGCCGTCCACGATCGTGGTGTTGTCCTTGTCGATGGTGACCTTCTTGGCCTTGCCGAGATCCGCTGAAGCGCTGGCGTTCTCGAGCTTCAGGCCCACGTCCTCGGCGATGACCTGGCCACCGGTGAGGGTCGCGATGTCCTGCAGCATGGCCTTGCGGCGGTCACCGAAGCCCGGGGCCTTGACGGCCGCGACCTTGAGGGTGCCACGCAGCTTGTTGACCACGAGGGTCGCGAGGCCTCGCCGTCCACGTCCTCCGGCGATGATGACGAGGGGGCGGCCGGACTGGGCGACCTTCTCCAGCAGGGGGAGCAGCTCCTTCATGTTGCTGATCTTCTTCTCGTGGATCAGCAGGAGCGGGTCCTCCATGTCGGCCACCATCCGGTCGGGATCGGTGACGAAGTAGGGGGAGAGGTAGCCACGGTCGAACTGCATGCCGTCGACGGTCTCGAGGGTGGTCTCGAGGCCCTTGGCCTCCTCCACCGTGATCACGCCGTCCTGGCCGACCTTGTCCATGGCCTCGGCGATGATGTCGCCGATGGTGCTGTCGCCGTTGGCCGAGATGGTGCCGACCTGGGCCACGTCGGTGTGGCTCGCGGTGGGCTTGGAGAGCTTGTCCAGCTCGCCGCCGATGGCCGCGACGGCCTTGTCGATGCCGCGCTTGAGGTCCATCGGGTTGACGCCCGCGGAGACGAGCTTGGCGCCCTCGCGGTAGATGGCCTGGGCGAGCACGGTGGCGGTGGTGGTGCCGTCGCCGGCCACGTCGGAGGTCTTCGAGGCGACCTCCTTCACCATCTGGGCGCCCATGTTCTCGAGCTTGTTCTCCAGCTCGATCTCCTTGGCGACGGTGACGCCGTCCTTGGTGACCAGCGGGAGCCGAAGCTCTTGGCGATGACGACGTTGCGGCCCTTGGGGCCGAGGGTCACCTTGACCGCGTCAGCGAGGGCGTTGACCCCACGCAGGATGGCGGACCGGGCGCTCTCCGAGAAGACGATGTCCTTGGCACTCATGTCTGATGATCTCCTTCTCAGCGCTCGATGATGGCGAGGACTTCGTCCTCACGGAGGATGAGGTTCTCCTCACCGTCCAGCTTGATCTCGGTGCCGCTGTACTTGCCGAAGAGCACGCGATCACCGGCCTTGACCTCGAGGGGACGGATGGTCCCGTCGTCGGCCAGCTTGCCGTTGCCGACGGCGATGACCTCGCCCTCGATGGGCTTCTCCTTGGCGGTGTCGGGGATGTAGAGACCGCTCTTGGTCATGGTCTCCGCCTCGACACGGCGCACGATGATGCGGTCATACAGGGGCCTGATCTTCATCTGGCTCGTCCTCCACTGATTGCTTGAGAGTCGGACCCGGTCCGGGCCCGAAGGCGCGGCCACGTCAGCACTGCTCCAGGGGTGTCAACGGGGACGGATCACTTTTTTTCCCGGCACGCAACTCTACGGAAAGATTGCACGATCGCAGCGAGCATCAGCAGTGTCGGGGGTCGAGTGCCAGCGCCGGGCGGCCTCAACGGCGGTCCCAGACCGCGACCCGGACGCGCTGGCTGGCCACGATCCGGGCCGGTCCGAGGCCGGCGAGGGCGGGCGGCTCGGCCCCGGGCGCGAGGCGCAGGACGACCCGCTCGCGGGCGACGCGGCTGGCCTCCCGGAGGGTGGCGGGGGTGACGGCGTCGCGCAGCGCGGTCTGCCGCAGCAGGCCGAGCGTCGCGCTGCGAGGGGCCTGCGGATCGGGGAACATCGGGTCCAGGCAGACGACGTCGACGGCCCCGTCGCCCAGGGACGAGAGCCAGGCGCGGTGGTCGGCGCGCCGGAACGTGAGGGCGCAAGACGCCCGGGGGTCGTGCCGACGCAGGCCCTCGGCGGTGTAGAACAGCAGCGCCGCCTCGTGCTCGAGGCAGTCGAGGTGGACGCCGTGGCGGGCCAGCACCAGGGCGTCGTGGCCCAGGCCCAGGGTGGCGTCGAGGACGCGCAGGCCGGGGCGGGGCGCCACGGCCCGCACGAGGGGATCGGCCAGGCCCCGCGCCGTGCGCTGGGCGGTCAGCCCGGCCGGCCACCAGCCCGCGCCGCCCCCGGGGACGTGCAGCCGGACGCCCTCGGCGGTGAGGACCAGGCCCGCCTCGTCGGCCGGCAGCGGCCGCTCGTCGATCGCGCGCACGCCGAGCCAGGCGGCCAGCGTCCGCAGCGCGGTGGCGTCGAGGCCGCTCTTGCGGCTCGTCGCCAGGAAGGTCACGCGGTCGAGCATCGGGCCGTCGTGCCCGAGCGAGCCGGCCACGTCAAGGGAGGGCGCGGTTTTGACCTCCGCCAGGACGCATGATAACGAGTCCGAGCGATGAGGAGGGAGGCGTGATGCGGCGGGCTGGTAGAGTGTGGGCGTGGGTGGCGGCGGGCCTGGTCCTGGGTCTGGCGCCGGGCGCGTACGCCCGGGATCGCCTCAAGGAGCTGGAGCGCCGGATGGCCCGCCTGGAGGCCGAGCTGGCCCGGCGGCCCCTCGACGTGAGCGACTACCGGCTGCCCGCGCAGGTGAGCTTCTGCGGCGAGCCCGTCGACCTGTCCAACCCGTGGATCCGCGAGCGCCTGGAGAAGGAGTTCCTGCTGGTCCTGGGCGAGCGCGCCCAGACCGTGCTCTGGCTCAAGCGCGCCCGGCGGGTGTTCCCGGTCATCGAGGCGGAGGCCCGCGCCACCGGCGCCTGCACCGATCTGAAGTACCTGGCGGTGGTGGAGAGCAGCCTCCGCCCCGCTGTGAGCAGCCACGCCTCCGCCAAGGGCTGGTGGCAGTTCATGGCCGGGACGGGCCGGCAGTACGGCCTGGATGTGGATCGCGCCTGGGACGAGCGCGCGGATCTGGAGGCCTCGACGCGGGCGGGTCTGAAGTATCTCGTTGATCTGAAAGAGCGTTTCGGGACCTGGAGTCTGGCCATGGCGGCCTACAACACGGGGCCGAACCGCCTGCAGAAGGCGCGGGAGACCCAGGGGCTCAACAGCTTCTGGCGCCTCGATCTGCTGGACGAGGCCGAGCGCTACGTCCCGCGGATCATCGCGGTGAAGACGGTGCTCTCGGATCCGGCCGCCTATGGCTTCCAGATCGACGTGAAGGACGGCTGGGGGCCCATCCCGACGGGCGAGGTGAAGGCACGGCTGGCCGAGGGCCGCGAAGTGGCGGTGGTGGACGTGGCCCGCGGGGGCGGGGTGGACTACCGCATCCTGCGGCAGCTCAACCCCGAACTGGGGGGCGACTATCTGCCCATGGGCAAGGCCTTCGTGCTGACGGTGCCGAAGGGGAGCGAGGGCGAGGTGCGCCGCGCGCTGGAGGCGGCTGCCTCGGGGGCCCCGCTGCGGCAGCGGCCCGCCGCCCGCCGGGAGGAGGCGCCCCCCGCGCCAAAGGCCGCGCCCCGGACGGAGGCGCCGCGGCCGGCGGCCCGGGTCGCGTCGCGCACCCCCGAGCCGGAGGTCGAGGACCGCCCGCCGCCCGCTGCCGGGCGCGGCGCGAAGTTCCACGTGGTGCGCAAGGGCGACTCCCTGTGGTCGCTCGCCCAGGAGCACAAGGTCTCGGTCGGCGATCTGCGCCGATGGAACGGCCTGGACAACCGGACGGCCCTGCGGCCGGGCCAGCGCCTGGTGGTCCGGCCGGGCAAGTAGGCGGCGCGGCCGCCCATGGACGGCATCGGCGGGCATCGGCGGGCATCGGCGACAGGCCGTTGGACTCCGCCGGCCGGGTTGCCTAGACTGCGTTCCCCCCGGCAAGGAGGCACCGTGGCCGACAGGGAGAGCATTCGCGTCGTCGCCGCCGAGATCGAGCAGGACGGCCGCTTCCTCATCACGCAGCGACGCCCGACGGCCGTGCTGCCGCTGCTCTGGGAGTTCCCCAGCGGCCGCGTCGAAGACGGCGAGACCGACGAGGAGGCGCTGGCCCGCGAGATCCGAGAGCGCATGGACGCCGAGATCCGGGTGGGGCGCCTGTCCATGTTCATCAAGCACGAGTACGAGGACTACGACCTCGACTTCTGCGTGTACCGATGCGAGCTGCTCTCCGACGAGCTGAGCCGCAAGCGGGTCCACGACTGGCGGTGGGTGACCCCCGTCGAGATGGACGAGTACGAGTTCCCCCCCGCCGACGCGCGCACCGTCCGGGTGCTCCTCGAAGATCGAGGCGCCTGAGCCCGGACGCGGGCCTGCAAGTGTCTGAAACCAGAGGGAATCTGGCGCCCCTCGCCCTCAGTGCGGGATGAGGTGGGTGCCGTCGAAGGAGAACCCGTCCGGGACGAACTCGGCGACGATCTCGGCCCGGCCGGACAGGTCCACCTTCAGGGTGTGCAGCGCCTGGGCGGCCCGCCGGGTGATGCGGCCGCTGGCCTCCGAGTCCGTGAGCACCTCGAAGAGCTGGTCGGAGACGGTGGCGTAGTCGGCGTGGTCGGGGCCGACCCGATGATCGAGCAGGCCCATGACCTTGATGCGGATGTCATCGTCGTGATCCATGGCGTAGGGCACCACGGCGGGCACGATGCGGTGGTCCTGGAGGTCGGCCACGGCGTCGATGAGCTGCATGCGCGCGTCGATCGTCCGGTGGTCCTTCGGGGCGTACTGCTGGAGCGCCGCCAGCAGGATCCCCACCAGCCGCTCCTGCCCCACCAGCCGCTCCAGGACCCGGATGGCCGCCGAGATGGTCTGGTCGGTGTTGATGAAGCCGACCAGGGGCTCGATGGCGTTCTGCCCGTACCGGTTGACGAGCTGTTCGGATACCCAGCGCTTCTCCTGCTCGTTCTTGATGGTGTCGCGGAAGTTCACCCCGAGGCGGCGGATGAGCGCGCTGATGGCCTCGGGCGACTCGTAGGTCACGAGCTCCTCGAGCGCCTCCTGGCGGATCTGCTGCTGCTGGTGCTCGTTGAGGAAGCGCTTGGCCAGGCGGTTGATCTTGCTGTTCGAATCGCGCTTGAGGAAGTCGAGAACACCCACGGCGGGCTCCTGTGGTCAGACGATGAGGCGCGGGACCATAGCACAGACCCGTCAGGTTCCCGCGACCCCAACGCGAATGCCCGGCAACGTCAGCAGCATCGGCTCCTTGGGCAGGGTGACCGTGACCGTGGTGCCGGCGCCCGGCGCGCTGGTGATGCCGATGGTGCCCCGGTGGTCTTCGACGATTCGCCGCACCAGGTTCAGGCCGGTCCCGGCCCCCGGGTAGTCGTCCTGGTGGTTGAGCCGGCGGAACAGCTCGAAGACCTGCTGGTGGTACCGCTCGTCGATGCCGATGCCGTTGTCCTGGACCTCGATGCGCCAGTCCAGGCCCTCGTCGACGCACCGGATCCACACCTCCGCCGGGGTGTTCACGTTGAACTTCAGGCCGTTGTCGATGAGGTTGTCGAACATCATCACGAGCTGGAGCCGGTCGGCGTGGACCTCGGGCAGGTCGGCGGGCAGGTGCACGAGGCCCTTGCGGCGCTCGAAGACGCGGTCGCGGGCCTCCTCGACCACCTGGCGCAGCGGGAAGCGCGTGGCATCGCCCCGCGCCCGCTCTCGCTGGACCAGCCGGATCAGATCGTCGGTGAAGATGTCGAGGCGCTGGGCGGCCTGGTCGATGGAGTGGGCCAGGCCGAGCCCTCGGGGCCGAGAGCCTCGCCGTAGTCTTCCTGCAGGAAGGTGGCGAAGGCCTCGATGTTGCGCAGCGACTTCTTCAGGTCGTGGGTGATGCCATAGACCAGGGCGTCGAGCTCCTCGTTGGCCGTCTCCAGCGAGCGGCTGTAGGCGCGCACCTCCTTCTGGGAGCCGTGCAGGCGCTCGCCCATGCGGTTGAAGGCGCTGGCCAGGCGGCCCAGCTCGTCGTGGGCGTGGCTGGTGACCTCGATGCGGTAGTCGAGCATGCCCGCGCCGATCATGTCGGCTCCGCGCTCCAGATCGTGGATGGGTCGCAGCAGGAACGTGGCCAGGAAGTCGGAGAAGAGCACGACGAAGCAGAAGGTGAGGACGATGACGCCCGTGAGCAGCCAGATGAGGACATAGACGTGGCGGTAGGCCTGGGCGGCGGGGACGCGGATCTGGACGGTGAGGGGGACGGCCTGGACGGGCGCCCACGCGGCCAGCCACTCCCCGTCGTCGAGGTCCAGCGTCTCGGCGCTGGGCGGAGGATCGGTCGAGACGAGCCGATCGTGGCGGTGGGGGGTGGCCGAGCGGCCCTCGCCCGTCGTCACGAGCTCGCCGGACGGGTCGAACACATCGACGGATCCCCGGATGTCCCGGCCGGCCTGCTGGACCAGCTCCGCCAGCCGCGGGGCATGGACCATCACGCCCACATGGCCGACGAGGCCCCGCGGACCCGTGATCGGCGCCACCGCGATCAGGGCGAACAGGCGGGTCGACGAGAGGTGCTCCAGGCGCCCCGCCACCACGCCGCCCTCGGGGGGCAGGCGGCCGAACCATGCGGAATCACGAATGTTCAGCCCGGCGACGTTGCGGTAGGGCACCGTGTAGGCGAGGCGCCCGTCCGGCAGGCTCAGGAAGACGGTCTGTTCGGCATCGTTGAGATCGTGGACCAGGGACGCGGCCTCCCACGCCCCGAGCACCGGGGGCGCGGGCCCGCCGGCGGCGAGCTGATTGGCGGCGCCCACCAGGTCGACCTCGGCGGCCGGGAAGCGGCGCGCCAGCAGCAGGGCCTCGGCGAAGGCCCGCTCGGCGAGCTGGTCGATGGCGCGGGCGGCCGCCGTGGCGGCGAGGATGTAGTGGGCCTTCTCGCTGCTCTTGCCCTGCTCCTTGGCGCGGTGGACCTGGACGAACCCGGCCAGCAGGACGGGGGTCAGGCTCAGCAGCAACAGAAGGAGCGTCACCTTCAGCCGCAGGCTCATGCGGGCGAGGAGCGGTACGGGGCGCTTGGACTCCACGGTGCTCGGCGGCTGGCCTCCCAAAAGAAGTCCATCCTGCGCCGCCGCCGGGGTCGTGGCAAGCGGGCCGGGTGCCGCGACCGGCCGGCCCTGGCGGTTGCGCCTCCCCCGAAAAGGGAGTATCGAGACCCGTCCGGCGGGTCCCGCCCAGGAGGTTCGGCATGCAGAGCGGCCAGGTCATCGCGCTGAACGCAGACGGCAGCCTCGCTGTGCCCGACCGCCCCCTCATCCCGGTGCTGGCGGGTGATGGCGTCGGTCCCGAGGTCTGGGCCGCCACCGCGCCGGTGCTCGAGGCCGCCGTCCACGCCGCCTATGGTGCGAGCCGCGCCCTCGCCTGGCAGGCCACGGGGGTGGGGGAGGCCTCCTCGACCTTCCGGGCCGGCCGGGTGGCGCTCAAGGGGCCCCTCGCCCCGACCACCGAGGCGTCGCTGCGCGTCGAGCTGGGGCTGCGGACGGCCGTGCGCCCCCTGCGCTGGCTGCCCGGGGTCCCGGCCGCCCTGGCAAGGCCCGAAGCCCTGGATGTGATCTTCGTGTGCGACGCCCATGGCGAGCAGGCCGACGCCTGGCCCCTCGGCGATCCGGCCGTGGCGTCGCTGGTCGATGCGCTCGCGGCGCGCGGGCAGGGGCTCCCGGTGGAGGGGCTCATCGAGGCCCGCGTGCGTGACCAGGCGGCGGCGCAGGCGGTGGCGGCCCAGGCCCTGAAGCTCGCGGTCGATCGCGGCATCGAGCGCGTCGCCCTCGTCCACGGGCCGGGGTCGGGCCAGCGCCTGCGGGCCTGGGGCTACCAGATCGCCCAGCGCGACTTCGGGCCCATCGCCGTCGCCGAGAGCGACTTCCACGCCGACTTCGGCGGCGTCCTGCCGGCCGACAAGCGGCTGGTGGTCGGGGCCCGCCTCGCCGAGGACCTGCTCCCGGCGTTGCTGGCCAGCCCCGCCGACTTTGGCGTCATCGCGGCGCTGGACGACGCCGCGGGCAGCCTCGAGGCCATCTGCGCGGCGCTGATCGGCGGATCCTGGGTCTTGCCGGGGGCCCTCTTCGGGGAGGGGCTGGCGATCTTCGAGGCGACCCACGAGGCCGACCCGCGATCGGCGGGCCAGGATCGGGCGAACCCGGCCAGCCTCATCGGCGCTGGCGAGCTGCTCCTGCGCCACCTCGGCTGGACCGAGGCGGCCGACAACGTCAAGCGGGGGCTGGCGGGCGCCATGGCCCGCCGGACCGTCACGGCCGATCTGCACGCGCGGATCAGCGGGTCGACGCTCCGCACATGCAGTGAGTTCGGAAGCGACGTCATCGAGAACATGTGAGCGGGGCCCCGCCGGGGTCTCGTCCAACGGGTGCGCAAAGGTGCGAATTCGATGAAGATTCATGAGTATCAGGCCAAGGAGCTGCTGCGGCGGTACGGCGTGCCGACCCCCCGCGGGCAGGTCGCCTTCAGCCCCGAGGAGGCCGTGACGGCGGCCCGCGACCTCGGCGGCAGCTTCTGGGTCGTCAAGGCCCAGATCCACGCCGGCGGGCGAGGCAAGGGGGGCGGCGTCAAGCTGGCCCGCAGCCTCGACGAGGTCCGGTCGCTGGCCGATCAGCTCCTCGGCATGCAGCTCATCACCCACCAGACGGGCCCCGAGGGTCAGCTCGTCCGCCGCCTCTACATCGAGGAGGGGGCCGACATCGCCCGCGAGCTCTACCTGGGCGTCGTGGTGGATCGCGAGAGCGGCAAGATCTGCTTCATGGCCAGCGCCGAGGGCGGCACCGAGATCGAAGAGGTCGCGGCGCACAACCCCGACGCCATCCTGAAGGAGTGGGCCGATCCGGTGGTGGGCTTCGCCGACTACCAGGCCCGCAACCTCGCCTTCGGCCTGGGCCTGGAGGGCCGGGCGGTCGGCTCGGCGGTCAAGTTCATGAAGGCGCTGTACCGCGCCTTCGCCGAGAACGACGCCGCCCTCGCCGAGATCAACCCCCTCGTCGTCACCGGGGCCGGGGACGTCATCGCGCTGGACGCCAAGATCGGCTTCGACAGCAACGCCATGTTCCGCCACGCCGACCTGGTGGAGCTGCGCGATCTGGACGAGGAGGATCCCAAGGAGGTCGAGGCGTCGAAGTTCGACCTCAACTACATCAGCCTGGATGGCAACATCGGCTGCATGGTCAACGGCGCCGGCCTGGCGATGGCCACCATGGACATCATCAAGCACTACGGCGGCCTGCCGGCCAACTTCCTCGACGTGGGCGGCGGCGCCACCACCGAGAAGGTGACGGCCGGGTTCAAGATCATCCTGAGCGATCCCGCCGTGAAGGGCGTCTTCGTCAACATCTTCGGCGGCATCATGAAGTGCGACGTCATCGCCAACGGCGTCGTCGCGGCGGCCCGCGAGCTGGGGCTGGAGGTGCCGGTCGCCGTGCGCCTCGCCGGCACCAACGTGGACCTGGGCAAGAAGATCCTGGCCGAGAGCGGGCTGAAGCTCATCCCGGCGGACGACATGGCCGATGGCGCGCGCAAGATCGTCGCCGCCGTCGCCGGGAAGTGAGGAGGCGACGTGGCCATCTGGGTTGACGAGAACACGCGGCTCATCTGCCAGGGCATCACCGGCTCGGCCGGCAGCTTCCACGCCCGCCAGATGATCGAGTACGGCACCGCCATGGTCGGGGGCGTGACCCCCGGCAAGGGCGGCCAGCAGTTCGATGATCGGGTGCCGATCTTCGACACGGTGAAGGCGGCCGTGAAGGCCACCGGCGCGAACGCGACGGTTATCTACGTGCCCCCGCCCTATGCGGCGGACGCCATCCTCGAGGCCGCCGCCGCGGGCATCGAGCTCATCGTGACCATTACCGAGGGCATCCCGGTGCTGGACATGCTGAAGGTGAAGGCGGCGCTCAAGGACTCCCCGAGCCGGCTGATCGGACCCAACTGCCCCGGCATCATCAGCCCCGGCAAATGCAAGATCGGCATCATGCCCGGGCACATCCACCTGCCGGGCCGCATCGGCGTCGTGAGCCGCTCCGGCACCCTGACCTACGAGGCCGTCGGCCAGCTCACCGCCCTGGGCATCGGGCAGAGCACCTGCGTCGGGATCGGCGGTGATCCCCTCAACGGCACCAACTTCATCGACGTGCTGGCCGCGTTCAACGACGACCCTGACACCGACGCGGTGATCATGATCGGCGAGATCGGCGGCAACGCCGAGGAGCAGGCCGCCGCGTGGGTGAAGGCGAACATGACCAAGCCGGTGGCGGGCTTCATCGCCGGCACGACGGCCCCTCCGGGCCGCCGCATGGGTCACGCCGGCGCCATCATCTCGGGAGGCAAGGGCGCCGCCAGCGACAAGATCGCCGCCATGGAGGCGGCGGGCATCAAGGTCGCGGCGACTCCGGCGGAGATGGGGGCCAGGCTGGTCTCTCGGCTGTAGGCTGCGCCCCGCAGGCCACCAGTAGCCGCGCCCGCGGCTCCTGGCCAGTGGCCGCGAACCCCTTCACCGCCGTCGAGTACGACACCCGCAAGCGTTCGAGATCTCGAGAGATTTCGGCGAGCGGAGCCATCGCGGGCGCGTCGAGCCGGCAGTGGTGGCGCACGCTGTCATGGCGGTCGCGCCAGGCCTGCGTCCACGCCTGCCAGCGCTTCCCCAGCGCCTCCCCGTCGCCGGCCCCGACGAGATCCGTCCCCACCTCGGCCTGCAGCTCCGCGAAGAGGCCGCGGAGCTGGGCCAGGCAGCCCTGGCCCTCGGGTGAGTCGGGCGTGACCGCCTCGGACACCTGGGGTCCCGAAGCGGCCGGGCCCCGGAACACGTGCCACGTCACGCCGACCGCGACGCTCAGCATCAGGTTCAGCGAGATCACCCAGTAGGTGATCATGTAGGCGCGCCGGATCGGGCCGGAGCGCTTGCGCGGGGGCGAGGGCTCGCTCATGGCTTCACCAGGCGCAGGCGGGGCGGACCGGGGGGCGGATCGTCGCTCGGGGGCTCGGGCGGCGGATCATCGTCGGGATCCTTGGCCTCGATGGCGCCGTCGTCGGGATCATCGGCCTCCTCCGGGGCCTCGGCCGCCTCCGCGCGGGCGAGGGCGAGGCCGGCCATGAGCTCGGCGGGCACCGAGTCCGGGTAGAAGGCCTGAGCGGAGCTGACGAAGCTGCGCATCGAGAAGACCGCCATCCATGGCACCACGCACAGGTAGCGCTCGCCGTGGAACGACAGGCTCGCCCGCAGGTCCAGGGGACCCAGCTCCAGGACGGGCAGGCCGAAGCGCCGGCTCAGGGCCAGGCCCACCGCGAGCTCGTCGCGAAGGTGCGCGGGCAGATCGACGCCAGGGTGGCGGGGCGCCACCTGGATGAGCACCTTGCCCTCATCCAGCAGCTCGATCAGGCGGGCGCGCCGCTCGCGCTCGGTAGCAGTGGGGAACCGGGCGGTCATCCTTCTCCTCTCGCGCCAGCTCGCTTGACGGCGTACCACACCCACGCGGCCCGGCAAAGCTCCACGGTGCGGGCAGGCGCGACGGTCGACGGCCGCGCTTGGGGCTGGTCCAGCGGCGGTTTTCATGCTATCGCACTTTGACGTCCTCGCGGCCCAGAGGCTCGTGCACCCGATGTCCCGAAAGGGCATTCCCCTGATGGGCCTCCTGGCCCTGCTGGTCCTCGCGCCCCTCGGCGCGGTGGCGCAAGCGCCGGCCGAGGCTGGCGCGCCCGCCGCCGCCGGCCAGGGGGATCCGAGCGTCGCGCTGCACGTCACCGGTGGCAGTCGGGATCGCATGTCCAAGCTCTGGGCGCTGCGACGTGAGCGCCTCGCCCGCAACGACGTTGAGGGCGCGGCCGAGATCCTCAACCGCATGCTGGTGCTGCGCCGCGATCGCGGCCTCGCTCGCCTCGATGCCCCGGCGCTGGCGCTCATCCGCGAGGCCGAGGCCGCGGCCGCCGAGGGGGCCGCCGATGTCGCGACCGATCGCCTCGTCGCCGCCGAGCGGCTGGCGCCCGGGCTGCCCGAGGTGCACTCCGCCCGGGCCCGGGTCGAGACGACGCTCAAGCCCTGGGCGGTCCACCGGTGGCTCCAGCAGCGCCTGCGGGCCCTGGCGGCGGCCCTGGCCGACTTCCAGTACCGCATGCTCTTCCTGGCCGACCTGGTGCTGATGGGTCTGCTGGTGATCTCGCTGCTGGGGATCTTCTTCGCGCTCGCCCAGGTGATCCGCTACGGCCAGAACCTCTACCACGACCTCGGCCAGACCTTTCCCGGCGTGCTGCGGCTGGCCCTGCTGGGCGGCGGCGCGCTGCTCTTCCTCCTGCCTTTCTTCTTTGGTTTCGGGCCTTTGGTGGTGTTGTTCCCGCTGGCGGTGCTGGTGTTTCCCTACCAGCTGCGGCGGAGCGGGCGCTGTCGGTGCTCTTCGTGCTGCTGCTGGGCGGAGCCCCTGGGCGCTGCGCGTCGGGGATCGCCTGACGGAGGCGGGGACGGGGTCACCCAGGCGATGCATGCCCTGTCCCTCAACCCCGACGATCGCCGGGCCATGGACCAGGTCGAGGCCCAGGTCGGCGCCGATCCCAGGGACTGGCACGCCCGGGCGGTGCTGGGGCTCGCGCTCAAGCGCCGGGGCACGCTGGACGCGGCCCTGCCGCTCCTGCAGGCGGCGGCCGACGAGGCCCCGGTGGGCGAGGCCGCGGGCACCGTGTACAACAACCTCGGCAACGCCCTCTTCGCGGATGGTCGGGCCGAGGCGGCCCAGAAGGCCTACCAGCGCGCGGCCGAGCTGCTGCCGGCGTCGGCGGCTCCGGCCTTCAACCTGCACCGCCTGCGGCTGCGCACGGGCGATCGGGCGGGGGCCCAGAAGGCCCTGGAGCAGGCCACGGCCCTCGACGCCCATGCGGCGGCCCGCTGGAACGAGGACGACGATCTCAGCCTGAACCGGCATGTGGTCGATCTGCCGCTGCCGGCCAGCCTCCTGACCCGGCGCGCCCTGGCCGAGGTGACGTCGCCGACGCCGGTGGCGACGCGGGCTTGGGTGGTCCTGGCAGGGCCGGTGCCCGAGCTGGCCGCCCCGCTGGGCGCGGGCGTCACGCTCCTCGCGTTCATCGTGCTGGTCGCGATGGCGCCGAGGCTCCGCCTGACGTGGCCCTGCGCCCGCACCGGCGCCCCGGTGACGATCTACCTCGCCCAGGGCTACCCCGACCGCCCCCTGAGCGACCCGTACGTCGACGTCTTCCTCAAGAACGTGCCCGTGGATCGCACCATCCGTTTCGCCCTGGAGACCCGCGCCTCCCGCTACCAGTCCTTCAAGCGCTGGGCGACGCGGGCGGCGGGCTTCGTCCCGGGGCTGGTCGGGCTGGTGCGCGGCCGGCCCGTGCGCGGCGCCATCGTCCTCGGCCTCTCGCTGACGCTGGCGTTGCTGGTCTGGGCGCCGTCGGGCCTGCTGCTCGAGCCGGTGGACTCCGGGGCCCCCGGCACGCAGCGCTGGGTCGCCCTCGGGGGCCTGGGCCTCCTGTGGATCGCCAGCATGGTGCGCGCCTTCCGGTGGCCCGAGGAGGCGGCCTGATGGCGCTTCAGGGCTCACTGGCCGCCTTCGGCATCGCCGAGATCCTGCAGCTTGCGGGCGTGCAGCAGAAGACGGGCATCCTCCATGTGGAGTGCCCGGACGGCAACGTGGCGCGCATCCTGATGTCGAGCGGCCGCGTGATGGCGTGCGAGCGCGAGGGCGGCGAGCGCCCCGTCCAGCTCGGCCAGCGCCTCGTCGGGGCTGGCGTCGTCACGAAGGACCAGCTCGGCCGGGCCCTCAAGGGCCAGAAGGGCACCGACCGGCGGGTCGGCGAGCTGCTGGTCGAGGCCGGGGCCCTCCCGGGGGATCTGCTGACCCACTTCGTCCTGCTCCAGCTGCGCGAGCGGCTGGGCGAGGTCTTCGCGTGGCGCCAGGGGAGCTGGCGCTTCGAGGGCAAGCCGCGCGGCTTCGTGCCGGTCACGGGGCCCGCGCTCTCGGCCGAGGCCGCCCTCATGGACGGCATGCGGATGGTCGAGGAGTGGCCCGTCATCCGCGCGAAGATCAACAACCACGACGTGGTGTACCGGGTCCTCAAGCAGCCCGAGGACGGCGAGAGCGAGGCGGAGGCGCTGGAGCGCATCCTGGATGACGCCTTCAGCGAGTTCGCCCTGGATGACGGCGATGACGCGAGCCCCGGCGGCCTGGGCGTCCAGGAGCGCCAGGTCCTGGGCCTCATCGACGGCCAGCGCACGGTCCACGCGCTCATCGACCTGTCCCGCCTGGGCGAGTTCGAGACCTGCAAGGCGCTCCTCGCGCTCGTCAACGGCGGCTACATCGAGCCGGTCAAGGTCAAGCGTGCCCGGCTGCGGCCGGGTCAGCGCACCTCACCGGCGGCCCTGGCGGGGCGCATCGCCGTCAACGTCGTGGTCCTGGGCGCCATCGTCGCGGGCTTCCTGTTCCTGCCGGGCGCTCGGGGCGATCTGGAATCCAACGCGACGGAGGTCGCCCGCGAGGCCCGACACCGCCTGCGCAGCAACCGCATCGTGGCGGTCTCGTCGGCCCTCGAGGGCTACCGCCTCGAGCACGGCCTCTACCCGCCCACCCTCGCCGATCTCGTCGGCGCGGGCTTCATCTCTCCCTCGCTGCTCGCCGCGGCGGAAGGACTCGACTACGTGAGCACCGGAAGCGACTTCGATCTGCGATGACTGGACCTGAAGAAGAGACCGAGGAGGCGGGGCGGGGCGCGTTCGTCGAGGTCCCGGACGGGCAGGTGGTCTTCACCCCCCTGTGGGGCCCTCAGGACAGCCACCGCCGGGTGCTGGAGAAGCGCCTGGACGTGCGCTTGCGCTCCAAGGGCACACGCATCCACATCACGGGTTCTCCGGGCCGCCTGCCCTTCGCCCGGCGCGCCATCGAGGAGCTGGTCCGCCTCATCCGCAGCGGCGCGCCGGTCTTCCTCCAGGACCTCGAGCAGGCCGTCGCGTTGCTGGAGACGGACGCCGACGTGCACCTCGACGAGCTGCACGGGCGCCCGGTCTTCACCACCTTCGATCGGCGGGGCATCACGCCCAAGTCCCCGAACCAGAAGAACTATCTGGATGCCATCGCGCGCCATGACCTGGTGTTCGCGTACGGCCCGGCGGGCACCGGCAAGACGTACCTGGCCATGGCGGCGGCCGTCGCGGCGCTGCGCATGCACGAGGTCGAGCGCATCATCCTCGCTCGGCCGGCCGTGGAGGCGGGTGAGCGGCTGGGCTTCTTGCCGGGCTCCCTCGTGGAGAAGGTCAACCCGTACCTGCGCCCGCTCTACGACGCACTCTTCGACTTCCTGGGCATGGAGCAGGCCGGTCGCCTGATCGAGAACGGGACGGTGGAGGTGGCCCCGCTGGCGTTCATGCGCGGCCGGACGCTCAACCGCGCGTTCGTCATCCTCGACGAGGCCCAGAACAGCACCCCCGAGCAGATGAAGATGTTCCTCACGCGCCTCGGCCACTCCTCCCGCGCGGTGGTCACCGGTGACATCACCCAGATCGACCTGCCGAAGGCCCAGGCCAGCGGGCTGGGCCATGCCATCAGCCTGCTCGGGCACCTCGATGGCATCGGGGTCGTGCAGCTCTCGCGGGTGGATGTCGTGCGCCACCCGCTCGTGCGGGCCATCGTCCAGGCCTACGACGAGGCCGAGCAGGGGGAGCCATGATCTCGGTGATGCTGCGATCCACGGTGCGCGGTCAGGTCTGGCCCGCCACCATCCGCCGGCGCGCGGCGAAGCTGCTCGCGCTGCTCGGGCGGCCCGAGGCCGAGCTGTGCATCGTCCTCACCGATGACGCCGAGGTGCAGGAGCTCAACCTGCAGTGGCGGGGCAAGGACGAGCCCACGGACGTGCTCTCCTTTCCGCAGGAGGAGGGGAGCGCGATGCCCACGGCGCCGGGCTACGATCCGCCGCTGGGGGACATCATGATCAGCCTGGAGACGGCCGCCCGGCAGGCGCGGGAGGATGGCTGCCTGCCGAGGCTCTGGGCAGCGGTCGGATCCCCCGACGGGGCCCCGGCCTGGTCGCTCCTGGATGAGACGACCTTCCTGCTCGTCCACGGCGTCCTCCACCTGCTCGGCTTCGATCACATGACCCCGGACGAGGCGGCGGTGATGGAGGCGCGGGAGCAGACGCTCCTGCCGGTGCTGCTCAGGCGCTGAAGCGGGCCAGCCTGGCGGGCGCCACCGGCCGCCCGTTGGCGTGCAGACGATCGACGAAGAAGCCGTGCCGGGCCGCCAGATCGGCCAGAGCATCGAGGCGCTCGACGGGGACGTCGCGGCCGACGGACCGGCACGCGGCGTCGCCGGCGAGCGCCAGCAGCATGGGCTCGGCGAAGCAGGCGAAGATGTGGCGGCCCTGCCCGGTGACCGTGCCGTAGACCCGATGCCAGAGCCCGCCGGCCAGCGGCCGCGGCAGCCGGACGTACTCGCCGTCGAGGACGAGCACGTCGTTTCCGCTCAGAATCGTGAATGATATCGACCGGTTGTGCCACGTCGACGACGATGGATCCGGCCGGCAGCTCGGACAGGCGCAGGCGGCCCCCGTGCTCGAGGCGGCGACCAGCAGGCGACCCTCGGCCAGGGCCGCGGCGGCCGAGGGCACGAAGAGCGCCTGCCCGGGACCCTCGGCGTTGAGCCGCTCCACCAGGGCCTGGAGGGGACGCGGCGGCCGCTCCGCCACGACCAGGACGGCATCCCCACCGCGCACCAGGAGCTGGAGGAGGCCGTTGGCCACCGGCCCGGGGGACCGACCAGGCCGATGGGTCCGGCCGCCCCGCAGCGGCGGCGGACCATGGCCACCGTGCGACCGGCCGCCCAGGCCGTCATGCCGTTGCCGGTGGTGATGGGGCAGGGGGCGGTGGCCGCCACGGCCTTGCCCTGACCCCCGATGACCGCGGCCACCGCGCCCAGGCCCACCACGGCGGCGCCCTGGGCGTGGCACAGGGCCACGGCCTCCTGCACCAGCTCCACGCCCCGGGCCTGGTCGGACAGCAGCTCGTCGGGCAGCGCCGGGATGCTCACCAGCGTCCCCGTCGCGCGGCCCCCCAGCGGATCGGCGATGTCGAGGTGGGCGACGACGCGCGCGCCCCGGCGCGACCGGCCCCGGAGGGCCAGGGCCGCATCGAGCGTCCGGACCCCCAGGAGCCGGCGCTGGAGGCTGGTCAGGGGGTGGACGACGAAGCCGAAGCGCGGCGCGATGGACTCAGGAGGCTGCGGCACCCTTCTCTTCCAGGAGCCGCGCGACGATGTGGACGAAGGTCTGCACGCGGAACAGACGGGGGATCTCGTTGGCGGTCAGCCCCGGCGCGAACTCGTCGGGATCCACCTCGGGCATCAGCTCCTTGAGCTTCTCGAGGGCCTTCTCGGTCAGGACGCCGTCGACCTCGTACTCACTGGGATCGAGGCCCTGCTGGCTGGCCTCCTGGATGCCGCCGCGGGGGATCTTGATGTCGAACGCGCGCTCCAGCAGGAACACGATCTCGAGGAGATCCAGGGACTCGGCGCCGAGATCCTCGAAGATGCGGGCCCCCGGCGTCACCTCGTCCTCGTCGAGGTCGAGCGCCTCGACGAAAGCCGCCTGCACCTTCTCGAAGATCTCCTCACTGCCCACTCCCGACATTGACTCCTCGCTTCCCTACCGCCCGCCGCGCGTGGCGGGGCATCCTGGCCATCGAAGGGCTCGCCGGTGGCAACGACCGGCGCCGACCGCGGGATCCTCGCCAGACCGCGGTGGCGATTCCAGTAGATTCTGCGGTTCGGCCTGACTATTTGTACCGCTCCCCGGGCGCGAGGCCTGGGCGGAAGGGGGCGCTCGCCGGTGGATGGGTCCATCCTGGTGGTCGATGATGATCGGGAAGTGCAGGCCTACCTGCAGCTCGCCCTCGCCGTGATGGGGCGGTCGGTGGTGGCCGATGACGGGCAGGGCGTGAGCCTGGAGGCGAGCCCCTCGCTCGCGTTCGTCGACCTGCTGCTTGGCAACCAGGATGGTCTGCCGCTGATCGTCGACCTGCTGGCGCGCGGGGTGCCGGTGGTGGCCATCTCGGGTCTGGCGCCCGACGCGGCCCGGTTGCCGCCGCCCGGGCGGCGGGGGCCGAGGTGCTCAGCAAGCCCTTCACGCTCACCGAGCTGCGCGACGTCGCGCGGCGTCTGCTGCCGGAGGATCAGCGAGCGTAGTGGACGGCGCGGGTCTGCCGGATGACGGTGACCCGCACCTGGCCCAGATCGCCATGCTCTTCGGAGATGCGCTGGGCCGCGTCACGGGCCAGCAGCTCGGCGTCGCGGTCCGAGACGCGAGCGTTGTCGACGATGACGCTGACCTCCTGGCCCGCCTGGATCACGAAGCAGCGTTCCACGCCGTCGAAGCTGCCGACCAGCTTCTCCAGGGCTTCGAGCCGCTTGATGTGGCCGGCGAGGGCCTCGCGGCGCGCGCCCGGGCGGTCGGCGGAGAGCCTGTTCGCGGCGGCGATGAGCTGCCCCAGCACACTGTTGGGTCCGGCCTCCATGTGCTCGGCGATGGCCTGGACGATGGCCTTGCTCTCGCCGTGCTTGCGGCAGAGCGCGGCGCCCACCTCGACGGTGGAGCCCTCGGCCTCGTGGTCGACGGCCTTGCCCACATCGTGGAGGAGGCCGGCGCGGCGGGCCTGCTTCACGTCCAGACCCAGCTCGGCGGCCATGGCGCCCGCGAGGAACCCGACCTCGATGCTGTGGCGCAGGACGTTCTGGGCGAACCCGGTCACGAAGGCGAGCCGGCCGAGGGCCTTGATCAGCTCGGGGTGCAGACCCGAGACCTCCAGCTCCAGCGCGGCCTCCTCGCCGTGCTTGCGGACGATGGCGTCGACCTCGGAGCGGGCCCGCTCCACCACCTCCTCGATGCGGGTGGGGTGGATGCGGCCGTCCGCGACCAGCCGCAGCAGCGCGACCCGGGCGACCTCGCGGCGCACCGGGTTGAAGCCGCTCACCACGACGGCGCCGGGGGTATCGTCGACGATCAGGTCGCACCCGGTGGCCGACTCGAAGGCGCGGATGTTGCGCCCCTCCTTGCCGATGATGCGACCCTTCAGGTCGTCGTTGGGCAGGGGCACGGTCGAGACGGTCCGCTCCGTCACGTGCTCGCTGGCGTAGCGCTGGATGGCGGCGCCGACGATCATGCGGGCGCGCTCGTCCGCGAGCCGGCGAGCCTCCTCCTCGATGGCGCGGATGCGATCCACGCTCTGGCGCCGGGCGTCCTCGCGCAGCTCGTCCATCAGGAGAGCGCGCGCTTCTTCCCGGCTCAGCCCCGAGGCCGCCTCGATGCGCTGCTGGGCCTCGGCCAGGGTCTGGCCCATCTCCTCTTCCTGGCGCTGGAGACGGCGCTCCTGCCGGGCGAGGTCCTTCTCGCGGCGGGCGAGCTGGCCGTCCTGCCGGGAGAAGTCGGCCTCGCGGCTCTCGGCGAGCTCCTCGCGCTTGCGCACGCGCTCTTCCTGCTTCTCCAGGGCCTTGCGGCGCTCCTCGACCTCGGCCCGCGCCGCGTCGCGCAGCGCCTCGGCCTCCTTGCGCGCCGTCGTCTCGGCTTCAATGCGGGCGCGCTCGACGGCCTCGTCGGCCTCACGCCGCAGGCGATCCACGGCTGCGGCGTCGCCTCGGGCCATGAGGCGCGCTCCCAGCGCCCCCAGGACCAGGCCGACCACGGCAGCGACCACGTACTCGATCAAGGTTCCGTCCCCCGGGACTTGAACTCATGGACCGCGCTCTCGGTGACCAGGACGGCCACCGGGCGATCCCACGGTGCCGCGGGCAGCCGCGGCACCACCTGCGTGCCGTATGCGAGCCCCATGGTGCGCACGGCACAGCGCGCCAGGGTGCGATCGTAGTGGCCCCGCCCGAACCCGAGGCGGTGGCCCTGCAAGTCGAAGGAGACGCCGGGTACCAGCAGCAGGTCGCCGGACCGCAGCGCGTCGGTCGTGCCCTCGGGCACCGGCAGCCCGCCCGGCGTCCGGGTGAAGCCCTCGGGCACGACGAACTCGAGGCTCTGCCCGGCGATGCGGGCGTAGAGCAGGCTCTTGCCCGCCTCGCGGGCGGCAGCGGCGATGGCCGACGTCGCGACCTCGCCATCGAACGGCGCGTAGAGCGCGACGCGGTCGGCGGCTGCGAACCACGGGTGGGCCACGACCCGCGCCGCGATGCGGGCGTCGAGCTCGGCGCGGCGCCCGGGCGGGATCGCGCGCCGTCGGGCGCGCATGCTGGCGCGGAGCGCCTGGCGATCCTCCGCCTGCGCTGGCTGCCCGAAGAGGTGAGGGGCGTCGGCGACGGGCTGGCTCACGGCTCCTCGGCGAGGTGGCGGAGCGCCGCTGCCCGCTCCCGCGCGGTGTTGCGCAGGCTGGCGAGCTCTTCTCGGGCCCGCTCCGCCTCGTCGGCGAGGGCGAGGCCGGCCAGGAGGGCGGCCGTCACCGGGGCCGCGCCCTGCGCCCCCAGCGTCTTGACGCGGGTCTCCAGCTCGGCGGCGAGGCGCTCGAGGTAGGCCGAATCAGCCGCCGACCGGATGGTCAGGCGTTGACCGGCGATGAGGAGGGTGTGCGTCTTCACGACCGTCAGGGCCCATCTAATCGGGCCGGGAAAGTAGCCCGCGCTGGTGGGGTGTGTCAACGGGAAACGGTTGTATTCCCGCCAACTTCGCCGTCTGGCGGGTGGCCGGCGGCGCGGGTCGTCGGCGGGAGCCTTGACACCCCGCCCCGGCTCCGGTATCACCGCCTCCGCCGTCGGTACTTGGGCTGTTAGCTCAATGGCAGAGCAGCGGACTTTTAATCCGACGGTTCTGGGTTCGAGTCCCAGACGGCCCATGCTTGCTTGGGTCCCCATCGTCTAGTCAGGCCCAGGACACCGGCCTTTCAAGCCGGCGACACGGGTTCAAATCCCGTTGGGGACGCAGCGAAGGCCCCGGAGCCCAGGCTCCGGGGCCTTCTTCTTTTCTCGAACCTGCTAGATGTGCAGCGCCCGGCCGTCGACGGCCAGGGCCGCCTCCTTGACCACCTCGGCCAGTGTGGGGTGGGCGTGGCTGGAGCGGGCGATGTCCTCGGCGCTGGCGCCGAACTCGACCGCCACGGCCAGCTCGGCGATCAGGTCGCCGGCCCGCGGCCCGAGGATGTGGACGCCGAGGACGCGGTCGGTCTGGGCGTCGGCCAGGATCTTCACCATGCCGTCGGTCTGGTTGAGCGCCTTGGCGCGCCCGTTGGCCAGGAAGGGGAAGCTGCCCTTGCGGTAGGCCACGCCCGCCGCCTTCAGCTCCTCCTCGGTCTTGCCCACCGAGGCGATCTCGGGGTGGGTGTAGACCACGTTGGGGATGGCGTCGTAGTTCACGTGGCCGTAGCCCGTGACCATGAACTCGACGGCCGCGATGCCCTCCTCCTCGGCCTTGTGGGCGAGCATCGGACCGGCGATCACGTCGCCGATGGCGTACACCCCGGGGACGCTGGTCTGGAAGTGCGCGTCCACGGGGATGCGGCCGCGCGCGTCGGTCGCGAGGCCGATGGCGTCGATGCCCAGGCCGTCCGTGTTGGGCCGCCGACCGACCGCCACGAGCACCCGATCCGCGGTGAGGGGCTCGCCGCCCTCGTACTCCACCACGCAGCGCTCGCCCTCGACCCGGGCGGCGGTCACGCGCACGCCCAGCTTGAAGGTCAGGCCCTGCCGGGTCAGCACACGCTGCGCCGCCTTGGCGATCTCGGCATCCAGGCCGGGCAGGATGCGGTCCAGGTACTCCAGCACCGTCACGCGCGCGCCGAGCCGGGCCCAGACCGATCCCAGCTCCAGGCCGATGACCCCCGCGCCCACGATGACGAGGTGCTCGGGGACCTCCGGCCAGGAGAGCGCCTGGGTGCTGCCCCCGATGCGGTCCCAGTCCAGCTCGAGCCCCTTGAGGGTGGCGACCTCGCTCCCCGTCGCGATGAGCACGCGGTCCGCCCTCGAGCTCGACGTCCCCCGCCGGGCCGCTGGACGACCACCTTGCCGGGTCCGGTGAAGCGCCCGTGGCCCTCGAACCGGGTCACCTTGTTCTTCTTGAAGAGGCCCCGCGACCCCTGGGTGACGTCGAGACCACTTTGCCTTGCGGGCCATCATCGCCGCGAGGTCGAAGCGGACCTCTCCCACCTCGATGCCATGGGCGGCCAGGCCGTGCCGGGTCTCGTCGAGGCGCTCGCTCGACTCCAGCAGCGCCTTGCTGGGGATGCAGCCGACGCGCAGACACGTCCCGCCCAGGGCGGGTTCCTTCTCGATGCAGGCCACCCGCAGGCCGAGCTGGGCGGCGCGAATCGCCGCCACATAGCCGCCGGGGCCGGCGCCGATCACGATGAGATCAAAGCGGTTTTCGGACACGTCAGACCTCCAGGACCAGCCGGACCGGCTCCTCCACGAGCTCCTTGATCCGCTTGAGGAAGGTCACGGCCTCGCGCCCATCGACGATGCGGTGGTCGTAGGTCATGGCGATGTACATCATCGGCCGGATGACCACCTGGCCATCGACGGCGATGGGGCGGTCCTGGATGCCGTGCATGCCCAGGATGCCGCTCTGGGGCGGGTTGACGATGGGCGTGGAGAGCAGGGAGCCGTAGACGCCGCCGTTGGTGATGGAGAAGGTGCCCCCGGTCAGCTCCTCCAGCTTGATCTTGTTCTCCTTCGCGCGCCGCCCGAAGTCGTTGATCGTCTTCTCGACCTCGGCGAACGACAGGGCTTCGGCGTTGCGAATGACGGGGACGACCAGACCCTTGCCGCCGCCCACTGCGATGCCGATGTCGCAGTAGTCGTGGTAGACGATGCTGTCGCCCTCGATGCGGGCGTTGACGGCGGGCACGGCCCGCAGGGCGTCGACGACCGCCTTCACGAAGAACGACATGAAGCCGAGCTTGATGCCGTGGCGCTCCGTGAAGCGCTCCTGGTGGGCCTTGCGCAGCGCCATCACCCCCGACATGTCCACCTCGTTGAAGGTGGTCAGGAGGGCTGCGGTCTGCTGGGCCTCCACCAGCCGGCGGGCCACGGTGCGGCGCAGCGGGCTCATGCGCACCGTCTCCGTGCGGCGCCCACCGACGGGCACGGCCTCGGGGGCCGGCGCGGCGGGTGCCTGCGGAGCACGGGGCGCCTGCTCCACGTGGCGCAGGACGTCCTCCTTCAGCAGCCGGCCGCCAGGACCGCTCGCGGCGACCTGCTCGGCCTGCAGCCCATGGTCGGCCAGGACGCGCCGTGCCGCCGGCGTGACCCGGGTCTCTCCACCGGCGACCGCAGGCAGGGCCGGCGAGGCGGCGGGAGCTGCCGGGGCCGCCTGGGCCGCGGGCGCCGAGGCCCCGGGCCGATCAGCTTCCTCCAGGAGGCCGATGACCTCACCGATGGTCGCCGTCTCGCCGGACTTCTTGAGGATCTGGGTGAGGATGCCCCCCTTCGGCGCGGGGACCTCCATGTTCACCTTGTCGCTCTCGACCACCACCACCGGGCCGTCCTCGGCCACCCAGGCGCCCTCGGCCAAGAGCCAGTCACCGATCACCACCTCGGTGATGGATTCGCCAACCGGCGGGACCTTCAGCTCGATGGACATTCAAACCGCTCCTCGCGCCGGGCCTCTGTGCCCGGCCGCTGCATCGGGATCGGGCCTCGGCCCGGAATCGTGATCAGGCCAGGTCGAACGCCTGCTCCATGAGGAGTTCCTGCTCCATCTTGTGGCTGGCGAGCGAGCCCGTCGCCGGGCTCGCGCTGGCCTCGCGGTACACGCCCGAGAAGGGCAGGCGCCGCTGAATGTGCTCGCCGAACCGCAGGCGCATGGCCGGCCAGGCGCCCTGGTTCTGCGGCTCCTCCTGCACCCACACCACCGGCGTCTTGTCGGCCACGCCCTCGAAAAGCGCATCGAAGTCGCGGGCTTGCAGGGGGTAGAGCTGCTCGATGCGGTGCACGGCGATGTGGTCGGCGCCCAGGATCTGCTTGGTCGCCAGGAGGTCGTAGTAGATCTTGCCGCTGCACAGCAGCACCCGCTTCGTCGTCGCCGGGGTGGCCTCGGGATCGGGGATGATGCGCTGGAACCGCCCGCTGGTCAGATCCTCCAGGCTCGAAACGCACTCGGGGTGGCGCAGCAGGCTCTTGGGCGACATGACGATCAGCGGCTTGCGCCAGGGGCGCACGATCTGGCGCCGCAGGCAGTGGAAGAGCTGCGCGGGCGTCGTCATGTTGCAGATCTGGACGCAGTCCTCGGCCGCCAGGCTCAAGAACCGCTCCAGGCGGGCGCTCGAGTGCTCGGGACCCTGGCCCTCAAAGCCGTGGGGCAGGAGCATCGTCAGGCCGCTCAGTCGCTTCCACTTGTCCTCGGAGCTGATGATGAACTGGTCGATGATGACCTGGGCGCCGTTCACGAAGTCGCCGAACTGGGCCTCCCAGATGACGAGCCCGTCGGGGCTGTCGAGGCTGTAGCCGTAGTCGAAGCCCAGGACCGCCGCCTCGGAGAGGGGGCTGTCGATGGCCTCGAACGGGGTGCCCAGGTGGGCGAGGGGGGTGTGCAGGGCGCCGGTGGCGAAGTCGTGCAGGACGGCGTGGCGGTGGCTGAAGGTGCCGCGGCCGCTGTCCTGGCCGCTGAGGCGGATGCGCACGCCATCCGCCAGCAGGCTGCCCATGGCGAGCGCCTCGGCGCCGCCCCAGTCGAACGGGCGGGTGCCGGCCGCCATCTCGCGCCGGGTCTCCAGCAGGCGCTCGATCTTGGCGTGGGGCGTGAAGCCAGCCGGCAGGGTGGTCAGCGCCTCGGTCAGGCGCACGATCTCCTCGGCGGGCACGGCCGTCGACACCTCGGGCACGTCCGCGTCCGGCCCGCCCAGGTAGGTCGCCCAGACCCCCGCGCCCGACGAGCGCTCCAGGGCGTAGCCGCGCTGGGTCGCCTGCGACAGCGCCTCGTCCAGGGCCTGGCGCCGCCGGACGGCGATCTCCTCCGCCTCGTCCCGGGTCACCTCGCCCAGCTTGAGCAGGTTGTCGAGGTAGGCCTCCCGCACGGTCTGGCGTGCGCGGATGGTCGCGTACATCAGCGGCTGGGTGAACGCCGGATCGTCGCCCTCGTTGTGGCCGAACTTCCGGTAGCACCACATGTCGATGATGACGTCCTTCTGGAACTGCGCGCGGAACTCCATCGCCAGGCGGATGACCTGGGCCGCAGCCTCGGGGTGCTCGCCGTTCACGTGGAAGATCGGGACCTGGAGCATCTTGGCCACGTCGGTGGCGTAGGCACAGGAGCGCGCCGACTCAGGCGGCGTGGTGAAGCCGATCTTGTTGTTGACGATGAGGTGGATGGTGCCGCCGACGCGGTAGCCGGCCAGCTCGCTGAGGTTCAGCGTCTCCATCACGATGCCCTGCCCGGCGAAGGCGGCATCGCCATGGATCAGGATGGGCACGACCCGGCGCCGCTCGGTGTCCCCGCGGCGGTCCTGCTTGGCCCGCACCCGGCCCAGCAGCACCGGATCCACGAACTCCAGGTGGCTGGGGTTGAAGCAGAGCGACAGGTGCAGCCGGCGCCCATCGGTGGTGACGTGATCCGAGCTGTACCCCATGTGGTACTTCACGTCGCCGCCGCCGAAGTGGAGCTCGGGATCCTGATCGGCGAACTCGCGGAAGATCTGCGCGGGCGACTTGCCGATGATGTTGGCCAGCACGTTGAGCCGGCCACGGTGGGCCATGGCGATGATGGCCTCGTCGGCGCCCTGCTGGCCGGCGATCTCAAGCGCCTGATCCACAAGGGGAATCAGCGTCTCGCCCCCCTCCAGGGAGAAGCGCTTCGCCCCCAGGAACTTCTTGTGGACGAACTGCTCGAAGATCTCGGCGTCGGTCAGCTTGGTCAGCACCCGCACCTGCTGCTGACGGCTCATGCGGTGCTGGTTGAGGGACGCCTCCATACGGGTCTGGAGCCAGTCCTTCACCTCACGGTCGTCGATGTGCATGAACTGCACGCCGATGGACCCGCAGTAGGTCTGCTTCAGCCGCGCGATGATGTCGCGGAGGGTCAGGACCTCCTCGGGGGCCGACAGGGTGCGGGCCGAGAACTGCCGCTCCAGGTCGGCCTCGGTGAAGCCGTAGGCCCGAAAGTCCAGCTCGGGCGACGGGCCCCGGGTCAGGCCGAGAGGATCGAGGTCGGCCAGCATATGTCCCCGCACGCGGTAGGCGCGGACGAGCTGGTCGAGGCGATCCTGGAGCGCGGCCACGTCCAGGGGTTGGCTGGCGGCGCCAGCGAAGATGCTCCGCTGCGGGAACGAAGGGCCCCGCAGGTCGGCGGGGGCGACGGCCTCGGCGTCCAGGGAGCGAAACCACGTCTGCCAGTCCTCGGGGACGGACGCGGGGTCCTCCAGGTAGTCGGCGTACAACCCCTCGACGAATGCGAGGTTCTGGCCGTTGAGGTGCGCTTCGTTATCCGACATGTTCTCCGTCCCCAGGAGGGCCACCGGCCGCTTTGGATGCGGGATTCTGGCCCAGGTCGCGGCTGGTGTCGAGGGTCGGTTGACCAGGAGGGCTAGGGCAAAAGGCCCGAGAGCACCCAGCGACGCAGCAGGACGTAGCCGGGATCGGCCTGACCACGGAAGACCTCGCGGCCGCCGTGGTTGCGGGAGAGGGGTCGGGTGAGCAGGGGCGACGTCTCCGGCTCCCGAGGATCGATGAAGAGCTGGGAGGCGGCGTAGTTCCAGTCCACCGAGCAGTCCCCGTCCTTGAGCCAGTAGCGGCTGACGATGTTGCCGAGCTGCACGCGCGGCGTGCCGTGGCAGTCGCCGTCGGCACACCGCATGAGCAGCATGCCGTTCACCTCGTCGCCGAACATGGCGTAGTAGGCGTCGCGCCCGAGGGGATCGCTGCCCGGCAGCCCGTTGCACGGCAAGCCGCCCGCGGCGCCGCCCGACCCGCCGGCGCCGCCACCTTCACCGCCCGCCCCCATGGGCTCGACGAACACCGCGTCTTCGAGCCACGCGAGGATGGTCTGGTAGTCCGCCGTGCCCTCCATGAGGCTGGGGGGATGCACGCTGCGCCCCAGCCCGTTGTCGCGGTTGACGCCGAGCGCGAAGAGCAGCAGCGGGCTGCGAGGCGGATCGCGCCGATCCACCCAGGCCTCGATGGCGGCGAGGTTCTCCTCCAGCGGACCCGCCGCCAGGGGGGCGCCGGGGACCTCGGGGACGTTGAGCTGGAAGGGCCGCACGCCGCCGCGGTTGTGGCACCCGGGGTTGGCGCACTTCGTCCCCATGATGGCCATCACGTCGGTCTGGAAGACGGCGACATCGGGGTTCCAGGGGGGCTCGCCGCCCGACCCGCCGGCGCCGCCGGCCCCACCGGCTCCCCCGGCGCCGCCGCCCATGCCACCCGGGCCCGGCGTCCCCCGATCCGGCAGGACACCACCGCCGGCGCCGCCCGCGCCGCTGTCGGCCGCGGGACCCTCGCACGTCGCAGACAGGCAGACCTCGCCGTCGTCGCACGCCGCCAGGGCCGCGGCGAGCGCCGCCAGCACGAGACCTCGCTTCACTGCCAGCACCCGCGTGGGCTTCACGAGGCGCGCCTCCACTTACTGGATGAAGTTGGCCGCGCCACCCTGCGCATTGCCGTCGGCGTCGATCCAGGAGTCCAGCACCACGCCCACGTTGGGATCGGTGAGGAGCTGCACCATGTCGCCCGGCATCGGGCCTGCCATCTCGGCGTTCGTGCCGTTGATCCGGCGCACCAGGTTCGGGTTGCCGAGGTCCTGCATCGGGTGGCTGGAGCCGCTGTTGTTGATGCCGTTGAACTCGACGAACCGGTCCAGGTCGTACACCACGTTGTTCACGTTGAAGATGTCGGCGGGCGCGTTGCCACCGCAGTTCTGGCGGTTCGGGTTCTCGTCCAGCGGGTTGACCGGGCAGCCGTTCTGGTCGAACAGGAAGAGGCCGGTGCCCCGCCCCGCGGCCATGTGCACGAAGAGCGGCGAGTTGAGCTGGTTGCCCGGGTTGAACCCGATGTGCGTCTGCAGCAGGTTGAAGTCCAGGTTGGCGAAGTTGTTGTTGCCGTAATCATTGAGGAAGTCGGCATACTCGTCGCCGAAGTCGTTCAGCTGGTCCGTGTTGAGGTGGCAGGCCACGCAGTAGCGGGGGCCTTCTTACTCGCCATCGACGGAGCCGCGGATGGAGTGGGGCGCCATCTGGTTCATCTGCATCGCCGGGAACGCGTTGCGGCCGGCGTTGTTCGGGTTGTTGCCCTCGCCCAGGCGGTCCGAGAAGGCCAGCACCGCCGACTCGTTCCCGTTGAGGTCCTGGTACCGGTAGAAGAACTTCTCGGCCGGCGAAATCTGGGTCAGCTTCCCGTGGCTGTTCACGCCCAGGTACATCGGGATGGGCGTCTGGTAGACGAAGTCCGCGTTGGCCTGGAAGAGCAGCGTCCGCTTGCCGGTGATGTTGCTGGCGAAGTAGTTCGCCGGGTTCACATCGTACTGGTTCTTCAGGTGGCAGCCGATGCAGTTGTTCGTCCACGAGGCGTGGCAGGACGCGCAGTCCATGCGATCCATGTGGCTGAAGTTGACGCGGTTGCGGACGCGGGCGGCGATGGGATCGGCCTGCTGGGGCCCCGTCCCCGTCTGGGGGCTGCCGTCCGCACGGCCCATCGCATACGAGGCCTTGGGGTTGTACAGGAAGCGGTTGGGCTGCAGCGGGTGGGTCTTGTTGTTGTTGACCACCGTGTCGCGGGTCTGGGGGACATAGAGCCGCTGCGTGCTCAGCCGGCTCACGAGCCAGACGTTGCCGGCAGGATCCATCGTGACGTGGCGCAGCGGGTTGCCCAGCCGATCCACGGCGCACTGAGCGGGCTGACCCTGGTAGGTGGTGCACTCCTTCGTGCGGGCGTAGTTCTCGACGGTGCCGTGGCAGTTCTCGCAGCGGATGGCGGTAGCCTGGTCCTGGCGGCTCTGGATCTTGCCGCTGGTCGGGTCATCCGCCGTCCCACCATGCACGTCGCGGCTGCCGTGGCAGTCGATGCAGCCCAGGCCGGCGGCGTAGTGGACGTCGGGCGGCGTGTCGTCGCGGCCGTCGGCGTCGTAGTCCTCCTCCAGGATGTACTGGGTGTGGTTGCGGCCGTTGAACGTGTTGTTGTTCACCGCAGCCGGGTAGAGCCGCTGGTCGTTCTGGGTGTCGACGAAGGTGCCGTTGTTGTCGGCCGGGTTGGCCGGGTACTGGAAGCCGTTGGTCAGGTCGGCGTTCTGGTCCAGCCGGATGCCCCAGTACTGCAGCACGGTGCGGTTCGACCCCTGGTGGCAGCCCACGCAGGCCTCGTCGCTGATGCCGCGCAGGAAGTAGCCGCCCGGCAGGATCTTCGCCACGTTGCGGATCTGGTGGGCCTCGATGTGGGGCCGCTCGGGGGCCGCGATGGCGTCGGGGTTGGCCGGCTCGAACTTGTTGACGTTGCGATCGGTCGACCGGCTGCGCCCATCGAGGCTGTACTGCATGTGGCAGGCGGTGCAGCCCGAGGAGCGGAAGTCGGCGTAGCGGTTGTTGGCGCCCGCGCTGTACAGGTGGCAGTCGCCGCAGGTGATCGAGGTCATCTCGTCCCACAGCTCGTCGAGCGGGCTGTTGTAGCGGATGCGGTTGGGACGGCTCGGATCCGTATTGTCGAGGAAGTTCGCGAGGTTGTTGGCGTCGTAGACCGCGTTGTCGCGCATCACGCCGTTGAAGTCGGCCACCTCACGCTGCTCGACGATGCGCCCCACCTCGCCCACGGCGCGGTTGGCCTCGCTGAAGGCCGGGTTGTCGAAGGCGCGGGGGGCCACGTCCGCCAGGCTGTCGCCATCCTTGGCCCGGCCGCGGTTCTCGGCGATGCGGTTGTCCGCACCCCCGGCGAACCGGTTGCCCGAGAGGATGCCGATGGACCCGGCCAGCACGGAGCGGGGCACCCACTGGCCGTGCTGGTTGAAGTGGCAGCCGTCGGCGCCACAGCCACGGCCCTCCGCCACGACCCGCAGGTCACCCGGGTTGATGAACTGCAGGTAGTCCAGGTTGGTCCACTGCCGGTCGCCGGTCTCGGGCGCCGTGTAGACGGCGGGCTCCAGCTTGTCGATGCCGGCCAGCGTCAGCCGGTTGAAGAACGCCACCGGGTCCTGGATGAGGGTCTGGTCACCGCGAATGGAGGGCGGCGCAGGCACGTGGCTGCCGATGGGACCCGCCCCGGCGGCGTCACCGCCGTGGCACTGGGTGCAGCGGATCAGCTCGGCCCCGGGGAAGGGGTGGGGGTTCGACATGCCCGGGCCGGTGTAGTCGTTCCGCTCCCGCGCGCCGTTGTGGCACATCATGCAGCTCTCGACGGCGGGCTCGTTGGGCGGCGGCGGCGGCGGATCGGGAGGCGGGGGCTGATCCTCGGGCGGCTCGCAGCTGGGATCCGGGTTGCAGTACACCGCAGGATCGCAGTCGCAGCACGCCAGCCGGAAGAGCAGGTCGGCGTTGGGATCGCAGCGATCCAGCAGGCTGCAGTTGAAATTCGTGCCCTGGAAGTCATAGGCGTTGCAGTCCCGCGGCGCGATCTCGACGAACGAGTCCGGCATCTGGAAGTCCGGCGCACCGCCGTCCCCCATGGGGCCCTGATCGCCATTGGCCGGGGACGAACCCGCGACCTCTTCCGAGCAGCCAAGGCCGAGCGAGACGATCACGCCCGCCAGCCAGATCCAAGCTCGCCTCTCGAACATCCGGTGCCTCCCCCTGGCTGCGCCGGCCACCGTTCCCCGCCGGTGACCTGACGTCGCACGATATCACGAATCGGTAAAGCAGCGGCCATGCCAAATCGTTCATCGCGTCGCGAGGCCGGAGACCGTGGCCCGTGGCCCCATCGCGGGGTCCGGGGCGTGGGGTCCATCGACCCGGGGGGTGGGGACTTCTGACCCCAGGCCCCGTGACCTTTGCTCGCCCCCGCCGGGTGTGCCATGCTCCGCCCCCCAAAACCCTGACCGGGAGGCTCGGGTGTTCGTCTGGACAATCGACCCCGTCATGTTCCACCTGCCCGACTTCATCGGCGGTCGTGGAATCCGCTACTACGGGCTGCTCTACGCCATCGCCCTGATGGGCGGCTACTACTTCTGGCAGTGGCAGATGCTGCGTGGCGGGCGAGAGAAGAAGCAGGCCGAGCGGTTCCTGACGATCGGCGTGATCGCCGTGATCGCGGGCGCCAGGCTGGGGCACTGCCTCTTCTACGAGCCCGAGCGGTACCTCAAGAACCCCATCGAGATCCTCAAGTTCTGGGAGGGCGGGCTGTCCTCCCACGGCACCACCATCGCCCTGCTGTTCACGTTCTGGTACTTCGCCCGCAAGGAGAAGATGGCCTTCCGGGAGGTCTTCGACCGGATCTCCTTCTCCATCGCGTGGGGCGCCACCCTCATCCGGCTGGGCAACTTCATGAACTCCGAGATCGTCGGGCGGGTCACCGACAGCTCCCTCGGCGTGAAGTTTCCGCGGCACGACCACGGCCTGCTCGCGGAGTGTGCCCAGAAGTGCGGTGAGGTCGCCGCCGACATCTGCACGATGGTCGCCGACCGGTGCGTCGACGTCACCCGGGTGCCCTGGCGCCACCCGAGCCAGCTCTACGAAGCCGCGATGGGCTTCGCCATCCTGGTGCTCCTGCTCCTGGTCGATCGCCACTACGGCGAGAAGCGCCGTCCGCTGGGGCTCTTTGGCTCCATCTTCCTGGTGGTCTACTTCTCTGGCCGCTTCACGGTCGAGTTCGTCAAGGAGTACCAGACCCTTGAGTCCGGCTCGGGCCTGACGATGGGGCAGTACCTCTCGATTCCCTTTGTGATTCTGGGCATCTACGGCATCTGGCACGCCCGCCGCCACGGCCGCCCCGCGCCGGAAGCGGCCTGACGGACTACCGCTCCAGGCGTCGGTAGAACGCCCGGCTCGGCCGGCTGAAGTCGTAGCCGTGCTGCCAGGCCGCCGGCAGCGCCTCTCGCTCGATGGCCGCCAGCCCCAGCGACTCGAAGAAGCGCCACATGCGCGCATCCACGGACAGCGCAAACAGGTGCTCATAGCCGAGGGCCCGCGCTCGCTCGATCAGCGCGAGCCCGAGGGTGCGGGCCTCGACCCCGGCCCCGGTAGCGGGGGAGGGTGGCGAAGCTGGCTCATCTCGGCCCAGTCCCCGTACGGGGCCAGTGCGAGCGGTGCCCACCACCGTGCCGTCGACGGTGATGACCAGGTGCTCGTGCGCGGTGGCGGCGATCTGGGTGTCGCTCACCGGCTTCACCACGCCCCGCGCCATCTCCGCCTTCAGCAGACAGGTGCAGATCGGCCGCGTCCGCCAGGGTGGCCTCGCGGACGCGCTCGGCGATGCCATCGGCGGCGAGGACCTCGCCCCGTCGTGGGTGAAGAGCTCCTCGAAGAGGCAGCCCGCGCGGCCGGGGAGCAGGACGACCCCGGGCAGGCCAGCCGCCAGCAGATCGGCCACATGGCGCCACCGAGCGCCCGCCAGCCCCGGCTCGTCACAGCGCTCGAGCACCTCGTCGCGGGTCAGGTGGCCGGTCTTCAGCTCATCGCTCAGGGCCGGGTGGGTCGAGCGGATCAGGAGCAGGCGGCGGGCAGCCAGCTCCACCGCCAGGCGGGTGGCGACGACCTCGACCTCCAGGCCCTCGTCGCCATCCCCTGGATCGACGGGCACCACCGGCACCTGGCCCATCGCGAGCGCGCTGCGCAGCGATCCCGGCCGGGACGCCTCCACCCGCACGATGGGCAGGCCCTCCAGGCGGGCCGCCTCGGCCAGCTCGGCGTCCGGTCGGGGCACGACCACGACGCCCGGCAGGCCGTACGCCGCGAGCAGCTTCAGGTCGAGCAGCAGGTCCGCCATGGCCACCCCGGCACCGAGGGCGGCGACGAACGTGGTGCCCCGGTGGAGGCGGGCGTAGTGGGCGAACTCCAGCGCCTGGCGCAGGTCGAGGTGACTCATGGGCGGCAGGGTCGCAGAGGGCTGAACGGGGGACAAGGGAGCGTCCAGGATCTGGACGACCTGGACGACCTGGACACATTGTGAATCACGTAAGTATCTGAAATCAAAGCACTCGTCGTTGGCACGCGCCTCGCTCATGGCCGCCCCGTCCGCCGTGACGAGAGGAGGCAAGACGATGACCGCGTGGATGATCTGGCTGGCCCTGGTGGTCGCGCCGCCCACCCCATCGCCCCGGGCTGCGGGGTCGATGACCACGAGCCCAACGACACGCCGCCGGGCGACCCGCCTGACGCCGGGCGCACGTGCGTCGCCCGTCGAGGGCGCGAGCCGCCGGGGGGACGACGACTGGTATCGGCTCAAGCTCGAGCGCGGCGATCGCCTCGTGGTCGGGCTTCGGTTCCACCCGACGGCGCGCTTCGAGCCGCCCGCGCTCTTCCCGCCCCGTGGCCGCAAGGGCGTCGGCCGGCGGACGCGGGGCCGGGGGCAGGCCAGGCTGGAGCACATCGCGCGGCGGGCGGGGGTCTACCGGCTCCGTGTGCGGTCACCCGAGCAGGTCCGGGCGGCCTATGCGCTTTCCCTTCAGGTCGGGGGCAGCAAGCCGGCGCTGCGGTACCCGCCGATGGCCCCCGGCAAGTCTTCGACCAGGCGGTGAGTCGGATGGAAGCCGAAGGCCTCGTGTGCCGCGCCCGACAGGCAGACCCAGCCCGAGGCGGCCATCTCGCCCAGCCGTCGACCGGCCAGGGCGCCCAGCCCGCTGGCGCGAGCGAAGCCCTCGACCACCGGGGCCAGCACGGCCAGGCGCCCGGCGGGCAGCGGGACCCGGAGGGTCGGGCCGCTGTCCAGCACGCGCTCCAGGTGATCGATGACGGCCCCCATGGTCGTCGGCTCGCCGTCGCTCACGAAGAAGGGGCCGGGGGCCGGATCGGGGTGTGCCAGCACCCGAACGACGAGCGCGGCGAGATCGTCGACGTGCAAGAACGAGAGGGGCAGCTCGGGCACCACTGGCACCACCCGGCGACGCACCATCCGCGCCCAGACCAGCAGGTGGTCGTCACCCGGCCCGTACAGCAGGCTGGGGCGCAGGACCGTCGTGCCCTCCGGGCGCAGGGCCAGCAGCCGCTGCTCCGCGGCGAGCTTGCTGCGACCATAGTCGTTGATGGGGGCCTCGCTGCCGGCGCTGACGTGAGCCCCGCCGAGGGGGGAGGGGCCCTGGGCGGCGATGGTGCTGACCAGCACGAACCGGCCGACCCCCGCGGCCAGGCTGGCCTCGGCCAGGTGGGCGGTGCCGTCGACGTTGACCCGCTGGAACGTGCTCGGCCGGGTGGCGTGCTTGACGCCCGCGGTGTGGACGATGGCGTCGACGCCCTCGACGCATGGGCCCAGCGAGGCCGCCACCGTCACGTCGCCCTGGACGCGCTCCACGTCCGGCGGCAGGTCCTCGTCGTGGGCTCCGGGGCGGACCATCGCCCGTACCTCGTGGCCGGCCAGGGCCACCGCGCGACACACGCTGGCACCCACGAAGCCGTTGGCGCCTGTCACGAGCACTCGCATCCGACGCTCCCCTCAGTCCCCGCCCTCGATCCCGTGGCGGGCAAGCTTTCTGTAAAGATTTCGGCGGGATATGCCCAGAATGGTCGCAGCCCGCGACTTGTTCCAGCCGCTCTGTACCATCGCCTCGAGGATGCGGGACTTCTCTTGCGCATCCCACTCGTCCCGGGTCTGGATGGGCGCGGCCGCCACCAAGACGGCCACCCGGGGGGGCGATGGCGGCGGGGGCGCCTCGGTCGGCAGCCGAAGCTCGGCCTCGCCGACGACGCTCCCTCGGGCCAGGATGGCCGACGACTGCACGGCGTTCTCCAGCTGCCGCACGTTGCCGGGCCAGTCGAAGTGCATCAGTCGGCGCAGGGCCTCCCGGCTCAAGCTCCGGCGCGGCAGCCCCAGCTCCTGGTCGAGCCGCTCCAGGAAGTGCTCCGCCAGGACGGGGACGTCTTCGAGCCGCTCCCGCAGGGGAGGCACCTCCACCTCGACCATGTTGAGCCGATAGTAGAGGTCCTCGCGGAAGGTGCCCCGGGCCACCTCTTCGCGCAGGCGGCGCTTGGTGGCGGCGACGACGCGGGCCTCGACGGGCTCGGTGGTGGTCCCGCCGATCGGCTGCACTTCGCGCTCCTGCAGGACCCGGAGCAGCTTCGCCTGGAGCGGCAGCGGCATGTCGCCGATCTCGTCCAGCAGCAAGGTGCCGGCACCTGCGGCGCGAAACAGCCCCGGCTTGTCGCGGTGAGCGCCCGTGAAGGCGCCGCGCTTGAAGCCGAACAGCTCGCTCTCGAGCAGGTGCTCCGGGATGGCCGCGCAGTTGATGGCGACGAACGGCTCGGCGGCGCGGTTGCTCTCGTAGTGCAGGGCCCGGGCGATGAGCTCCTTGCCGGTCCCGCTCTCGCCGATGATGAGCACCGGGACGGCGTAGTCGGCCACCTGCCGGAGCACGTCGAAAAGGGCCAGCATCCGGGGGCTTCGCCCCACGATGTTGCCGAAGCCATGCTTCAGGCCCAGCGCCCGCAGCTTGGAGTCGAGGTCGCGCTCGAAGCGGGCGATCTCGACCGACTTGGCGGCCACCTCCTCGTGCAGGCTGGTGGTCATCCGCTCGAGCGCGGCCTGGGTGCGGCGCAGCTCGGTCACGCGGCCGGCGAGCTCACGCGAGTCGTGCAGCCGGCTCAGCGCCAGGCCCACCGTCTCGGCAAACCCTTGCGTGACGCGCAGATCGGCGACGACGAAGCCGCCGCTCCCGTCGTGGTACCATCGGCGTACAGCACCCCCAGGACGTGGTCTCGGGCGCGGACGGGCAGCACCATCACCGTGCGGGCGGGCATCCACCAGCGAGCTCCGGGGCTGACGCGCGGGTGTCGGTGTCCAGGAGGCGCTCAGGAACGGCTCGCCCTGGCGCAGCGTCTCGTCGGCGATGCGACGCAAGGGGCGGAAGTGGGGCGCCCGGACGGTCTCGAGGTCCACGTTGTGGACGGCGCGCAGGCGGGGGCGTCCATCCGGCTCCCGCAGCAAGGCGAAGCCCCGATCGGCATCCAGGAAGCTCGTGATGGCCTCCAGCGCGACCTGAAGCAGCCGCTCGGGCTCCTCCTCGGCGAGCAGACGCCGATGGGCGGCCACCGTGCGCTCCAGGTGAGCGATGCGTCTCGTCATGTCGCCCGTTGCGCCGCCGATGGTGCCCCCCCTCCTGCCGGGGTCACGCCGGCCCGTGCCTGGCCCCGGCGTGGTGGCGACCCCAGTTACCGCCGACCGCCGTGGGCGACGGCTTGACGCTCCCGGGGGGCATCGCTAGCGCTGCGCGACTTTTGGGCCAGCCCGCAGGGAAGATCGCGATGGAGCCAATGACGACCCAGGGCGAGGGCCCGGCCGGCGCAGCCGGGCGGCGGGCGGTGTTCATCGAGACCTACGGGTGCCAGATGAACGAGGCCGACACCGAGCTGATGCACGGCTCGCTGCGCGCAAGCAGGGCTACACCGTCGCCGAGGCTGCTGACGACGCTGACGTGGTGCTGCTGAACACCTGCGCCGTGCGTGAGCGGGCCGAGGAGCGTATCTACGGCCGCCTGGGCTGGCTGAAGTCTCTCAAGGAGTCGCGGCCCGGGCTGGTCCTGGCGTGACCGGCTGCATGGCCGAGCGCCTGCGCGAGGGGCTGCTCGACCGCGCACCCTATGTCGACATCTGTCATCGGCCCGGACGCCTATCGGCGCCTGCCCGAGCTGCTGGGGCGGGCGCAGGTCACAGGACCGCTCATCGACGTACGGCTCGATCGCGACGAGACCTACGCTGACGCCGACCTGGAGCGGGTGCCCGGCATCTCCGGCTGGCTGACGGTCCAGCGCGGCTGCGACAAGTTCTGGCAATCTTCGCATCGTGCCGTTCGTCCGCGGTTCGCGAGCGCAGCCTGCCCCCCGACGAGGTCGTCACCCAGGCGCAGGCCATGGCAGCCGAGGGGCTTCCGCAGGTGACGCTGCTGGGACAGACCGTCTCAAGCTACTACGAGCGCGGGCACGACTTCGCCGACCTGCTCACCCGCGTGCACGCGGTCGAGGGGCTGGCCCGCATCCGCTTTACCTCCCCGTATCCCAACGACTTTTTCGATCGCTCTGCTCGACACGCTGGCGTCGCTGCCCCGGGTCGGGCGCCACCCGCACCTGCCTGTGCAGAGCGGGAGCACCCGCATCCTGCGTGACATGCGGCGGGGCTACACGGCCGAGGCCTACTACGATCTTGATCGGATCGGCGCGCGCGCGCGGCTGCCGGCTGGCGCTCACCACCGACATCATCGGGCTATCCAGGCGAGACGGACGAGGACTTCGAGGCGACGATGGACCCGTCCGGCGGGTCCGGTTCGACGCCGCCTTCATGTTCCGGTACAGCGAGCGCGAAGGCACCCGCCGCCCGCCGCAAGCCCGATGACGTCCCCGACGACGTGAAGCGGGAGCGCTCCAGGCGGTGATCGCGCTGCAGGAGTCCATCAGCAAGGCCTGCAACGAGGCCATGGTCGGCCGGGAGGGTCGAGGTGCTGGTCTCTGGCGTCGGGCGGCGCAAATTTTCGAGCAGATGTTCGGCCGGCCTGTTGCTTCCGGACGACCATCCTGCCCCTCGGCCCCTACGGCGCGGGGGATCTGGTGCGGGCGCGGGCCGTGGCGAGCACGAGCCACACCCTCGAGCGGTCGCGCCGTGAACCGCATCCGCGATCCTCCACGGCAGCATCGCCCTCGCCGGCCGAGCTGGCGGTCGTGGAGGCGGGCCGTCCAGAGACTGCGGCACATCAAGGCTTCGGCTTCGCCGATCAGGCGTTCCCGGGGGCGACGCACACGCGCTTCACCCACGCGCTGGGGCCGCGGAGATGGCCACCCGGATGTTCGACGCGGCCTTGCCGGTGGATGGCCCGGTCTCGCCCCCGGCCCGGGCGAGGTTTCGGCAGCTCGTGCGGGTCTGGCAGCTCCTTGCTCCACGACGTTGGCCACCCGCCCGCTTCGCACTCGGGCGAGGCCGCCATGCCGCCTCGGCACACCCTCGGCCTGTCCCTGTTCAGCGAGGCGGAGCAGGCCGAGCGCGCGACGCACGAGGACTTCACCCTGCGGTTCTTGCTGGACTCCGACCTGCGGCGGGTCCTGGACGCAGAGTTCGGGGACGGGGTGACCCCCGAGGCCATCGCGCACCTGGTGTCGGGCCGGGTGCCGGCGGTGGCCGAGACCTCATCGATGGGGGCGTCGACTGGTTCGGCCCTGCTCACCCAGATGGTCAGCGGCGAGCTCGACGCCGACCGGATGGACTACCTGCAGCGCGATGCCTTCTTCGCCGGGGTGACCTATGGACGCTTCGATCTCAACTGGATCCTCGAGAACCTCACGACCCATGTCGTGGATGACCGGGCGGCGCTGGCGCTGGGCCACCGGGCGGTGTTCGCCTTCGAGGACTTCCTCCTCGGCCGCTACCACATGTTCGTCAGCGTCTACTACCACCACGTCCCGGTGGGCTTCGAGACCATGCTGCTGCGCTTCTTCGCCGAGGAGCCGGAGGCATTCACGCTGCCGGCCGATCCGGAGGCCTACCAGCAGGTCGATGACGTCACCCTGTGGACGGCGCTGCGGGCCAGCCGCAGCCCCTGGGCCCGGCGCATCACCACCCGCAGCTCCTTTCGGCGGATCTTCGAGCTCAACGCCGAGCCCACGCACCCGATCCTGCCGCCCCTGCTCGCTGGCCTGGAGGCGGCGGGCGTGCGCGCGTTCCTGAGCGAAGACGAGGGCGTGTTGAGCAAGTACTACCGCGCGCCGGGCGAGGCCCGGCCGTCGCTGTACGTGGTCCACGACGCCATCGGCCAGGCGGTGCCCATCCAGCGGTACGCCCGGGTGTACGAGCGCTACGCCCAGCCGACGCGGCTGATGCGCGTGTATGTCGACCCGGATCAGGCGGACCTGGCGCGGGCGATCGTGGGATCGGTCGTGGGCGAAATCTCGTTGGCGGGCGCGGTCTTCGGCTAGTCGCTCGGCGAGCCGATGGCGACCGCGCCCCGTGAGACGCAGAAGGGTGGCGCCTCAGGCCGAGGCGGCGTCGGCGGGGGGCAGGACGGACACGGACCGGCTCAGCTCGATGCCGAGGGCCAGCTTCAGCACTTCTTCGATGCGATCGACCAGGTGGAAGCGGATCTCGGCTCGCAGGTGCGCGGGGATCTCCTCCAGGTCGCCCGCGTTGCGGCGCGGCAGGATGACGTCGCGCATGCCGGCCCGGGCCGCCGCCAGGACCTTCTCCTTGATGCCCCCGACGGGCAGGACGACGCCGCGCAGCGTGATCTCGCCGGTCATCGCCAGGGCGTCGCGCAGGGGAGTGCCGGTCAGCAACGAGGTGAGCGCCGTCGCGATGGTGACGCCCGCGCTCGGGCCGTCCTTGGGGATGGCTCCCGACGGCAGGTGCAGGTGGATGCTGCGGTCGGAGAACGCGGTCTCGGGGATGCCGAGCTGGGCGGCACGGGCGTGGATGAAGGAGAGCGCGGTGTGGGCGGACTCCTTCATCACCTCGCCGAGCTGGCCGGTGAGCTTGAGCTGGGCCTTGCCGCCCATGGCGGTGGCTTCGATGAAGAGGATGTCGCCCCCGACGGGCGTCCAGGCGAGGCCGATGGCGACGCCGGGCGTGCTGATATCTTCCTTGGATTCCGGGAAGATACGCTGCGGACCCAGGGCGGCACGCACGCGATCGGGATCGACGGTGACGGGCAGCTCGGCGGTGCCGAGCGCGACGTCCCGGGCGACCGACCGCAGCACGCCGGCGATCTGGCGGTCGAGGTTTCGGACGCCCGCCTCCCGCGTGTAGTGGTTGATGATCGCGCCCAGGGCGGGATCGGTGATCGTCACCTGGTCGGCCGTCAGGCCATGATCATCGAGTTGGCGAGGGACGAGGTGCCGGCGGGCGATCTCCTGCTTCTCCTCCTCGATGTACCCCGGGATGTCGATGACCTCCATGCGGTCGCGTAGCGGCGCAGGGATGGGATCGAGCTGGTTGGCGGTCGTGATGAAGAGGACCTTCGAGAGGTCGACGGGCACCTCGAGGTAGTGATCGCTGAAGCTGTCGTTCTGCTCCGGATCCAGGACCTCCAGGAGGGCCGAGGCCGGATCGCCCCGGAAGTCGTGGCCGAGCTTGTCGATCTCGTCGAGCACGATGACCGGGTTCATGGTGCCCGCCCGCTTGAGGGCCTTGATGAAGCGGCCCGGCAGCGAGCCGATGTAGGTCCGGCGGTGGCCGCGGATCTCCGCCTCGTCACGGACGCCGCCGAGGCTGAGGCGGACGAAGGCACGACCCAGGGCCTCGGCGACCGACTTGCCGAGGGACGTCTTGCCGACGCCGGGTGGTCCCACGAGGCACAGGATCGGCCCCTTCATGTCGCCCTTGAGCTTGCGGACGGCGAGGTACTCGATGATCCGGCGCTTGACCTTCTCGAGCCCGAAGTGGTCGCGGTCAAGCAGGGCCTCGGCAGCCCGGATGTCCAGGTTGTCCTCGGTGTACTCCTCCCAGGGCACATCGAGCAGCCAGTCCACGTAGCTGCGCGCCACCGTGTACTCGGCGCTCTGCGGGTTCATGCGGCTGATGCGCTTGAGCTCGCGGCGCGCGGCCTTGAGGGCGATGGGCGGCATGCGCGACGCCTCGACGCGCTCCTCGAGGTCGTCGCCGTCCTCCTCCTCGTCCTCGCCGAGCTCGCGCTGGATCGCCCGGAGCTGCTCGCGCAGGTAGACCTCGCGCTGGTGCTTGTCCAGGCTGCCGCGGACTTCGGTGCGGATGTGGTTGGAGATCTCGAGCACCTCGGCCTCGCGGGCGAGGTGGTCGATGACGCGGGTCAGGCGGACCTTCACGTCGGTGATCTCGAGCAGCGCCTGCTTGTCGGGAGTGCTGAGGCGGAGCTGGCTGGCGACCAGATCGGCGAGGTGAGAGGGGTTGTCGATGCCTTCGACCACCGCGACCGCCTCGTCGGGGATGCGCGGCGTGAGCTGGATGACCTTGGTGGCGAACTCCTTGAGGTTGCGGACGAGGGCATCGGTCTCGGTGTCATCGGCGAGCTCTTCTCGGATGGGGCTGACCCGCACCCGGAAGAACGCATCTTCGTCGAGGAAGGCCTCGATGCGACCCCGGCCGATGCCCTCGATGAGCAGCTCGTTGCCCGCGTCCGTCCCGCGGTTCATCCGCAAGACCCGGGCGATGGTGCCGACGGTGTACAGGTCGCCCGGGCCCGGATCCTCCTCGGCCGGATCGAGCTGCGCGACCACGAAGACGACCCCCGCCTCCTCGGCCGCGGCCTCGATGGCGCGCAGCGTCCGGTCGCGGCCGACGCTCAGGGGCACCGGCAGGTTGGGGATGGGGAAGACGACGGCGTTCTTGATGGGGATGGCGGGGAGCTCGTCCGGCACGCGGCCGCGCAGCTGGAGGGCGGTGGACTCGGTCATGGCGGCACCCTTTGGAGAAAAGACCGGGGGACGATGCGCACGGGGGCGCCGGACGCAACCAGGGACGCCTCAGGGCGCGAAGGGGTCGCCGAAGACCCAGCGATAGCCGACCCGCAGGCCGACGTCGAGGTACGCGGGGACGCGATCTTCGCCGAAGACCTGGTGGTAGGCGCCGCCGACACCCACCGACCAGGTGGGGGTGAGGAGCCGGTCGAAGCCGAACCCGACGGCGAGGCCGAAGGCGCCGTCCGTCGGGACGTCGCCGGTGGTGAGGTAGGCGGTGGGGGTCGCCTCCAGCCACGGCACGTACTCGAAGACGTCCAGGTGCAGCCGTAGCCCCACGCCCAGCCGCTCGACCCGGAAGGACTCGCCCTTGCTCTGGTGCTCGCCATGGGCGGCGAGGCCGCGCACGGCGATCAGCTCGGAGAGCTGGAAGACCGCGTCGGCGGTGGCGCCGGCCCCGTGGAAGCGCCGGGTGGCCGCGGCGCAGACGTAGCCGGCGCTCACCCCGACATCGAGGGCTTCGTCACGGCCGAAGGCGGCACCTGCGGGGAGGAGGCCTGCCGAGGATCACGATCGCCGGGAGGGCGGAGGGGTGGGGGCGCATGGGGCGGACGTTATCAGGTCGGCCGGCGGGGCCAAAGTGCATCGCGCGGGAGCGAGGCAGGCCGGGAAGATGTCGGCTCGGCCGTGCGTTGACAGCGCCCGGGGCCGATGCTAGCTTCCCGCGTCCATTTCCGGCCGCCCGCGTTGTTCGGCGCCGGAATCAGTGCCCAGGAGCGGACCTTGGTCAAGCGCATCAGGAAGCGGATCCCGAAGGTGGAGGCGCCCGAGGGGGTCACGGCTGACGAGCTCGAGGAGGTCGTCGACGAGGCGCCCCCGGCCGATTTGTCGGCCGAGCTGGACGCCATGGGCGAGGACGGGTTCACCCGCAAGACCGCCGGCTTCTTCAAGTGGGTGGTCGAGAAGCGCAAGCTGCTCATCGGCGGGCTGGTGCTCGTGGCGGGTGGCGCGGCCGTGTACGCCTACTCGCAGCGGCACTCCCAGGCAGCGGCGGAGGAGGCCTCGGCGGCCTTCCAGGCCGGCGCCGGGCCCTACGTCGAGGCGCACCGCGCCGGCCCCGATGCCAAGGCGGCCGACGAGAAGAAGGTCAGCATCGAGAAGGCCGCCCGGGAGTTCGAGTCGGCTCGCAGCCAGTACGGCGAGCGCCGCGTGGCCGCCCTCGCGACCCTGGGCCTCGCCAGCGCGAAGTTCGATCTGGGCGAGCTCGACGAAGCGGTGAAGCTCTACGACGACTTCCTGGGGCGGCCCGACACCGATCCCTTCGCTCGCTCCCTCGCCCTCCAGGGCAAGGCCGCAGCCCAGGAGCAGAAGGGCGATCTGCCGGCCGCCATCGAGACCTGGAAGCAGGTCGAGGCCCTCGATCGGGATGCCTACGGCCTGCTCTCCGGGGTGGCCGTCGGCCGCCTGATGGAGGCCCAGGGCAAGGGGGCGGAGGCGCGCGCCCACTACGAGAAGCTCCAGAAGGAGTACAGCGCGGCCCTCGAGGATCTCCCGAACCGCCCCGTGAAGGTCGAGCTCGAGCGTCGGCTCTCGGCCCTCGTCGGGCCGGGCTGATCACGCCGGCCGCATGCAGAAGAGCCTCCACGTCGCTGCCCTCGCGGCCTCCCTCACGCTCTCGGCCTGTCAGGCGGTCCACCTCGGCTTCGCCGGGGATGTGATGCCGCTCACCGGGGGGCAGGCGAGCCTGGAGCCGGGGCCGCTGGCGCCGGCCTGGCGGCGAGAGCTCTCGGCTCGATCCCTCTACCGTGACATCGTCCACCAGATCGGCGGCGTCGCCTACGACGCGGTCCACGGCCGGGTGGCGGTGGGCTCGGCGGATGGCACCTATCGCTGCCTGTCCGCTGCCGATGGCACCACGCTCTGGCAGATCGAGCTCGGCTCGGGTGGGGGCGGCCGGCCGCTCTTCTCGCGGGGGCGCATCTACACCGGGACGGACGACGGGCGGGTGCTGGCCCTCGACGCCGACACCGGCCGCAAGATCTGGTCGTATCGGGTCCAGGGCGCCATCTCCCAGGAGCCCGTGCTGGCCGGGGGGACGCTCTACTTCGCCGATGGCGAGAACGCCGTCTATGCCCTCGACGCCGAGACCGGCGCCTGGCGGTGGCAGTACCGCCGCGACCCGCCGGAGGAGTTCGCCCTGGTCGGCGAGGCGGCTCCGGTCGTCATTGGCGACCGCGTGTACGTGGGCTTCTCGGATGGCATTTTCGTGGCCCTCAACGCCGCGGACGGCGGCGTGGTCTGGGAGGTCGATCTGGCCCCCGAGCATGACCGCTTCCAGGATGTCGACGCCCGCGCCGTGCTGGCCAGCGGGCGCATCTATGCCGCGTCGGCGGCGGGCGGCCTGGCGGCCATCGACCCGGCCGATGGCCATGTGCTCGACACCCTGCCCATCACCGGCGTCACCGCCATGACCGAGGTCGACGGGGATGTGGTCGTGGCCGTGGATCAGGGCGAAATCCGGCGCCTGCGGGGCATCGACGGCAAGACGGCCTGGCGGGCCGACTTCGGCTCGGGCTCGGGCGCCCCGGGTCAGCCGGTCGTGCTGGGCGGCTCGGTGCTCGTCCCGTTCTCCCGGGGGGGACTCCAGGTCATCGACGCCCGCTCCGGTCGCCCGATCCACCACTTCACCCCCGGCAACGGCATCCATGGTCCGGTGACGGTCGGCCGCGATGGCACGGCCTGGCTGCTGAGCGACGGCGACGTGCTCACGCCTTCCGACCCCGGGGCTGAGCGGCGTCCGTCGCCGCTGAAAGAATCCAGCATCACACATCGGTGCGTGTGTGCCCTCCCTGGCTGTGTTCCCTACATGTGCGTCGTTGAATGCATGACTCATGGGATCGCGCCCGTCGGCGCGTCGCCGCAGGCGGCCGCGGGACTCTCGGCTGGCCGGCGTTGACAACCTCCTGATCTCGAAGCGGATTCCCTGAAGTTCCGGTGCGGGCTGGTGGCCATCGGTTGCGGCGTGGCCGATCCCGCCGGCACAGTGGAGTCAGAAGTCTGACCACGTGCAATGAGGGAAGCATGGCGCGCTTGATGGTGCTGGGAGCCTGCTTGCTGGTGGCGTCCGTGCCCGTCGGGGCCGAGGCCGGACCCTTCGAGCAGGATGTGGATGCGGCCATCGCGGACGGGCTGCGCTGGCTGCGAGACCAGCAAGCCTTCACCGGGGGAACACTGGATCAGAAGCAGGCGCGAGGGCTCTCCCTGCTGGTCCTCGCAGAGGCGATGGCGGACGGCTATCAGGCCGCGGAGGCCGCCGACCAGGCGCTCGCCCGGGAGGCCGCGCTGCGCATCCTGAGCGATCCCGACACCGGGGTGCCCCGGGCCTTCTATGTGTACTTCCATGCCGTCAACCTGCTGGGCCTGGCAGCGTACGTCCGGGTCGGCGGGCCCGACCTGGAGGGCGCCCCGTTCGGCCTGCGCGCTGCCCTGGAGAAGCTCACCGACGAGACGCTCGCGGCCCAGTCGCTGGACGGGCCGACGGCCGGCTTCTGGGGCTACGTCGGCCCCGGCAATGACTCCTCGGCGACGCAGTACGCGGCTGCGGCGCTGGCCGCTGCCCGGGCTGTGTTCCGCGGGCTCGGCGACGCGGGTGCGCAGGGCCGCGTCGCGGCCATCGACCAGGCCCTCGCCCGCACCGCCCTGGGCTACGCCAGCCGGCCCGAGCCCGACGGGGGCATGAAGTATCGCTTCGATGCCTTCTATCACAGCAGCTTCCAGCAGACGGCGGCGAGCCTCTGGTGCCAGCTCCTCGGGGGCATGAGCGTGGCGGATCCCGCCGCCCAGGGGGCCATGCGCTGGCTGCATGAGCGCTACAACTATGCGACTTCAGAGCGCTATCGGGACTTCTGGCGGGTCTCGTACCACTACACCCTCTGGACGTCGGCCAAGGCCTGGCTGCTGGCCGAGCAGGCGGGCGTCCCGCCGGGGGCGGTGGGGCCCGCCGATCTCGGCCTGTTGCCGGCGGATCCGGTGCCCCACGCCACCTTCGGCGATGTCGGCCGGCTCGTCCGGCGGGTGCCCGGCGACGATCCCCAGCCCATGGCCCGCGGCGGCGGGCCCGTCGGCACATATGCCGGGGCGTCGGCTGGCTGGTACTACGACTACGCCTACACGCTGATGAGCCGCCAGCAGGTCGACGGGCGCTTCGACACCGGGGGGCATGGCCAGTGGACTGCGTATGCGGCGCAAGCCTACGCCCTGCTCGTGCTGCAGCGTTCCCTCGGGGGGGCCGTGGCGCGGCGTGTGACTGCGACGACGCGGATCCGGCCCTCTACCCGGGGGCCGATGAGGTCTGCGACGGGGCCGACAACGACTGCGATGGCCACGTCGACGAGGGCTTCGATCAGGACGCCGACGGCACCACGACCTGCGGCGGCGATTGCGACGACGCCCATCCGGGGCGCGTGCCTGGCCAGGTCGAGCGCTGCGACGGGGTCGATCAGGACTGCGATGGGACGGCGGACGAGGGGCTGGTGGATCGGGCCTGCCAGACCGACGAGCCGGGCGCCTGCGCGGCGGGCCGGGCGGCCTGTGGTCCCGCGGGTGGCCGGGTGGACGAAGGGCTGCGCGGCTGCGCTGCGCGGGGCGGCCACTGATCCGCGTGACGCGGTGACCCGGCGGCCGGGCAGGCTGGTATTCTCTGGGGGATCTGGTCCCGGAGGAGCCATGCAGACCCGCTGGATCACGCTCACCGATGATGGCCTCGTCCGGGCGCGGCTGGACGCGCCCGAGGGCGCCACCCGCGCCTGGGCCCTCTTCGCCCACTGCTTCGTGTGCACCGACGCCGCCGCCGACGCCATCACCCGTGCCCTTGCGGGCCTGGGCGTCGCGACCCTGCGGCTGGCCCCCCATCGGGCTGGCGGCGCGGAGGGCCCGCTGCGCTACACCGGCACCGTGCACGACCTGCGCGCGGCGGCCGCCTGGCTCGAGGCCCACGCCCAGCCCCCTGCGCTGCTGATCGGCCACTCCCTGGGTGGGGCCGCGGCGCTGGCGGCCGCCGAGGCGCTGCCCGGCGTGAAGGGCGTGGCGACCGTCGGCGCCCCCTTCGAGCCCGGCCACATGGTGCGTGTGCTGGGGGCGCGCGCGGAGGACGGCCCGGAGGAGGGACCCGTCCAGGTCGAGCTCGATGGCCACAACCTGCTGATCGACAAAGACTTTCTCGACGATCTCGGGTCGGCTCGCCCCGCCCGCTGGATCGCGGAGCTGGGGCGCTCTCTGCTCGTCCTGCACTCGCCCGTCGACCAGGTGGTGGGGGTGGATCACGCCCGACGCATCTTCGAGAGCGCGCGGCACCCCAAGAGCTTCGTGTCGCTCGATCGCGCCGACCATGCCCTCAGCCGCCCGGGAGATGCCGCCTACGCCGCCAGCATGATCGCGGCCTGGGCGGCGCGCCTGATCCCGAGCGCCTCGCCGGCCGCGGGCGCCCACGCCGAGGAGGTGGTGGTCTGGGAGACTCGCGGCGGCCGCTACCAGCAGGTGGTGGAGGCGGGACCCCACCGTCTCACGGCCGACGAGCCGCAGACCGTCGGGGGAGACGGCACGGGCCCCAACCCCTACGACCTTCTCCTGGCCGCCCTCGGGGCCTGCACGTCGATGACGCTGCGGATGTACGCCGAGCGCAAGGGCCTGCCGCTGGATCAGGTGGCGGTGCGGCTGGCCCACCGGAAGCTCCCGGCGGCCGACTGCCCGGACTGCGAGACGAAGACCGGCCACGTCGACGAGATCGAGCGCACGGTCGAGATCCGAGGGGCGCTCGACCCCGACCAGCGGGCCAGCCTGCTGCGCATCGCGGATCGGTGCCCGGTCCACCGGACGCTGCTGGGGAGATCAAGATCCGGACGCGGGCCGTGGAGCCAGCCTAGGGCAGTGAACAAGAAGTCGGACCGAGCCGGGCGAAGACCAGGTCGCCGGTGGCGAGGCGCGAGGAGAAAGCGTCGTCGGGCCACGTTGCCGACGAGCAACGAAGCCAGCGGTGACATGGGCCAGCCAGGCGACGGGAGACTTTTTGATCGATGCCCTGGGCGTCAGGCGAGCTGCACCTTCACGACGACGCTGAGCTGCTCGGCCCCGCCGCCGCGGTAGAGCGTCCCGCTCGTCGGCGTGGTGTCGAGGGCGTTGCGGCCGACGGCCAGGCGGACGTGATCGGTGCTCGTCATGACCCCGTTCGTGGGATCGAAGCCCGTCCAGCCGAGCTCGGGCAGGTAGAGCTGGACCCAGGCGTGGGTGGCCGCCGCCTGGGCGGTGTTGGTGGCGTCGGGGCCCAGGTACAGGTAGCCGCAGACGTAGCGCGCCGGGATGCCCAGCAGCCGGGCCAGCGTGATGAAGAGCTGGGTGAAGTCCTGGCAGACGCCGAGGCGGTCGGTGAATGTCTCCCACGGGCTGGTGTGCATCGTGGTCGTGCCCTGGACGTAGCGATATTCCTTGAAGATCGTCCAGTTGATGTCGAGCAGGGTGTCCACCAGATCGGCGTCGTTGCGGCGCACGAAGCTCATGGCGTAGTCGGTCAGCGCGTGGAGCTGGCTCTCGGGGAGCTCCTGGGGCATCAGGAACGCCTGGAGGGCCTGGTGCTGCCAGGGCATCCAGACCAGGGGGAACCGGGTCCGGGCCCGCAGCGGGCGATAGAGCAGGGGGTCGGTGTCCAGCACCTCGACCAGCGCGCTCGACTCCAGCGCCAGGGTCTGCCACGGCTGCTCGCAGAGGATGCGCCGACACCGGTTGCCGAAGACGTCGTCGTGGTCGCGCCACCGCCCCGGCACCGACACCCGCAGGTCGTGCGCCAGGAGGCGCTGGAGGCGGTCGGTGAACGGCGTCAGCCGCAGCACGTGCATGCTGCGCTCCACCGGCTGAGCGTACGTGTAGATGGTCTGGTGGTCGACCCGCAGCGTGCGCGGCTCGACGTGGGTCGGCGCGGGCGGCACGAAGAGGGGCCGGCTGCTGGCGCTGGCCTGGCCGCCCATGCGCAGGCGGATGATGCCCTCCCGGGCGATGACCAGCTCGCCGGGCGCCATGGCCTCCCAGCGGGCGCCGCCGCCTTGCTGCTCCAGGGGCTCTGAGCAGATGAGCAGTCCGCGCTGGCTGCTGATGCCGCGCCGGAAGAGGTCGACCGCCAGATCGGCGTCGCCGAAGGGCAGGCCGTTGTAGGGCGGGAACCGGGGCCAGAGGTAGAGCTGCCCCTCCCGCTGGGCGTCGGCGTAGGCGAGCAGGTCGAGGCCGTCGCTCCAGACCAGGCACAGGCTCCCGCGGCCGTCGAGGGCGCGCAGCCAGGCGAGCACGCGATCGAGGTCGAAGTCGGCGATCCGGCGCCACCCCTCGGCCGCGATCAGGCTCATGAGGTGGCAGAAGACCCGCTCGCTGTCCGTGGTGCCGACGGGCTCGAAGGCGGCGGCCTCGTTGGTCTCGAGGGGGCTGTCCAGGGAGCCCGCGTGGGCGAAGAGCCAGTCGCGGCCCGCGTGGCTGCGCAGGAACGGCTGGGTGTTGGCGTCGCTCAGCCCACCCCACTGGGCCTTGCGCAGGTGCACCACGAACATGCTCGAGGCCAGGTTCTGCCACGCCTTCACCAGCTCCTGGCGAAGGCTCTGGCCCGGCGGGGCGTGCTCCTTGATGACCGTCGCGGCCGGCTCCTCGCCGGGGTAGAAGCCGATCCCCCAGCCGTCGGGGGCGCGTCCCCCGTCCAGGCAGCGCAGATCGAACGCGGGGGCCAGCGTCCCCTCGAAGGACATGGCCAGCAGGTTCGGCACGTCAGGCCCCCGCGCGGCCGGAGAACAGGTCGTCCCAGAGCAGGCTGCCCAGGCGCGCGGTGTCATCGACCACATGGGTCAGGATGCCATGCAGATCGGTCGCCAGGGTGTCGCGCTGGATGGCATCGAGCCAGTCGCACAGGCGGCGCAGGTGGGCGCCCGCGCGCTGGCCGGCCGGGCTGCCCGGGGGCGCGATGCGCGTGAGGGCGGCGTGGGCCTCGGTGAGCGAGAACCGGATGCTGCGAGGGAAGTCCGCTTCCAGCAACAGGAATTCGGCGACGTTCGGTCCGGTCGCCTGCCCCGGACGGCGGCGCGCGAAGGGCTCGTAGGCGCTGCAGACCCGCAGTACCCCCAGCCACATCATGGCCCCCACGGCCGGATCGGGGGCCTCGAAGAGAGCCAGGTGGTGCACATCGATGGCCCGAGCGACCTGGCCCGCCCGCTCCAGCAGCACGCCGAGCCAGAGCAGGTCGAGGGCCTGGTCGTGCAGCATCGTGCTCTGCGTCAGCCCGAAGATGAGCTGGGCGAAGCGCTGGACCCGGCGGTAGAAGTCGTGCCGGCTGCGCTCGAAGAGCTTGCGGCCGTCGGCTTCCAGCCACAGGTGCAGCTCGTTGATCGCCTGCCAGACCTCCAGGCTGCTCGTCGAGCGGACCGACCAGGCGTTCTCGCGCGCGGCGCGCACCGAGGAGAGCAGCGAGACCCCGCAGTCCCAGGTCAGGTAGGTCTCCACCTGGTCGCCGTCCACCGGGCCGGGAAAGCGGGCCAGGTAGGGGGCGTCCTCGCCGGCGGCCACCAGCACGGGCAGCCAGAGCTCCTCGGCGGACAGGTCGGCGTCCAGAGCCAGCGTGCGCGTCACGATGAGGAGCCGCGCCGTCGCGTCGGCCCGCTCCACATACCGGCCCAGCCAGCACAGGTGGTCGGCGATGCGCGCGATCATGGGGGTCGTCATGCCTTGAGCACCCAGGTGTCCTTGGAGCCACCCCCCTGGCTCGAGTTGACGACATAGCTGCCCGGGACCAGGGCGACCCGGGTGAGGCCGCCGGGCAGGACCCACGGCCCGTCCCGGCCGCTCAGGATGTAGGGCCGCAGATCCACGCGCCGCGGCATGAAGGCGCCCGCCTCGTGATCCCAGGTGGGGCACGTCGAGAGCTCGATGCGCGGCTGGGCGATGTAGCGCCGCGGCGTCTGCTGGATCTGCCGGGCGAACGTCGCCCGCTCCTCCGCCGTGGACTGTGGGCCCATCAACATGCCGTAGCCGCCCGCCTCGTCCACCGCCTTCACCACCAGATCCTCGAGGTGGTCGAGCACGTAGGCGCGGTCCTCGTCCCGGTCGCAGCGGTAGGTCGGCACCTGGGCCAGCAGGGGCTCCTCGCCCAGGTAATACCGAATCATGTCGGGCACATAGGCATAGACGGCCTTGTCGTCGGCGACCCCGTTGCCGGGGGCGTTGACCAGCGTCACCGTGCCGCGCGACCAGGCCCGCATGAGCCCGGGCACCCCCAGCATGCTGTCCGGCCGGAAGACCTCGGGATCCAGGAAGGCCTCGTCGATGCGGCGATAGATCACGTCGACGGGCATCGGGCCGCGCACGGTGCGCACGAAGACCCGGTCGCCCGCCCCGACGAAGAGGTCGCCGGGCTCGACCAGGGGCGCGCCGGTGGTCCGGGCCAGGAAGCCGTGCTCGAAGTAGGCCGAGTTGAAGCGCCCCGGCGTGAGCACGACCACCCGCGGATCGTCGACCCCGGCGGGCGCCACCGACCGCAGCATCTCGGCCAGCTTCGTGGGGTAGGAGTCCACCCGCGAGACCTTCGCCTCGGCGAAGCTGCGGGCGAAGACCCGCTTCGTCACCAGCCGGTTCTCGAGGACGTACGACACCCCCGACGGCGTCCGCAGGTTGTCTTCCAGCACCCGCCAGATGCCCTCGGCGTCGCGGATGAGGTCGATGCCCGAGATGTGGATCCGCACCCCGCCCGTCGGGGAAATCCCTTGTACCTGGGGGAGATAGTGCTTCGCGCCCAGCACCAGATCCCGGGGGACGGTGCCGTCGTTGAGGATGTGCTGCGGGCCGTAGACGTCGTGCAGGAACTGCTCGAGGGCGGTGATGCGCTGCTTGAGGCCGCGCTCAAGGGCCGCCCACTCCGCCGCGGCGATCATCCGCGGCAGGACGTCGAAGGGCAGGATCTTCTCGGTCCCGCGCTGGTCCGCATACACCGAGAAGGTGACGCCCTCCTGCAGCAGGATGGCCTCGGCGAGGGCCTGGCGGTGCTCGAAGTCGGCGGCCGACTCGGCCTTCAGGGAGGCCGCCACCCGCTCGAAGGCGGGCCGCGGCAGGCCAGGAGCGGAGAAGAGCTCGTCGAAGGCCGAGGCGAGCGGAGTGTAGCCGGCGAAGGCGTCGGGGGGTGTCACGGCGGGCAGACCTCCTCGGGAGGGGAGCCTACCACGCCCGCGGCCTCACTGCGCAGCCGCGAAGCTCACATCCGGGAAGAGCAGCGCCGGCCGCCCGCGGTCGTCGAGGGCAGGGGGCGTCCGGCTCAGCGAGGCCCGATCCGGCACCGGGCCATCGAGGCGCAGGCGCATCGTGTCGAGGGCGGCGACGACTCGTCGGTAGGGCACCCGCTGGTCCGCGGTCACCGTGACCAGCGTCTCGCGGGGGAAGCGGTCCTTGAGCTCGGCGAGCAGGCGGTAGAGGCCGGCGTCGTCGTCGGCGGCCAGCTCGGCCGGGTGCTCGCTGAGGGTGGCGTCCCCCAGCGCGGAGACCCGGATGACGTCCTCGCCCAGGTGCACCATCAGGTTGAGGCTGGGGCTGTGATCGCCCTGTCCGCAGGAGGTGCAGAACCGGGGACCCTCGCTCTCGATGACCCCGACCGGGGTGAGGTTCGCCCCCAGCAGCACCAGGGGCACGAGGCAGACGACGAGGTTCATCAGGGGGACGAGATCGAGCTCGCCCGGATCACTGGCTTCGAGGCGGCGTCGCATGGTGCTCTCCTTTTCGGCTGGGTCCGCGGGCTTGGACCGTGGCCGGGCGGAGAGGTTCCGTCAGCGGGGACGATCGCCTTCCACGACGACGCGCTGCATCATGCGGTGCTGGAGCCCGTGGTCGTTGACCGGCTTGTGCAGGGTGCAGCGGTTGTCCCAGAAGGCCACGGTGTCGGGCTCCCAGTGCAGCCGGAACGTGAACTCGTCCGCGACGGCGTGCCGGTAGAGGAACGCCAGCAGGGCGTCGCTCTCGGGCGCGCTGAGCCCCTCGATGCGGGTGGTGAAGAGGGGGTTGACGAAGAGGGCGCGGCGGCCGCTCTCGGGGTGGGTGCGCACGACGGGGTGCCGGCGGGCGGGTTGGCGGCCACCGCGGCGGCCAGCCGCTCCCGTCCACCCGGCAGGGCCAGGCTCTCCTTGAACCCGTACGAGAAGTCGTGCCACGCCTCCAGCCCGTCGAGGAACCCCCGCATGGGCGCCGACAGGGCCTCGTAGGCCGCGTACTGGCTGGCCCAGAGCGTGTCGCCGCCCCGGGCGGGCAGGATGCACCCGCGCAGGATGGAGCCCAGGGGCGGCCGCTCCATGAACGTCATGTCGGTGTGCCAGGCCTCGATGAGCGACGGCTTCTCGGCCGTGTGCTCCAGGATGGACACCTCGGGGACGCCCGGGGGCGTCGGGTAGGCCGGGTGGGGCTGCAGCGGCCCGAAGCGCGCCGCGAAGGCGCGCTGCTGGGCCGGCGTGATGGCCTGTTGCCGAAACACCAGCACCTGGTGGGTGGCGAGCGCCGCACGCAGGGCGGCGAGGGTGGCGTCGTCCAGGGCGTCGCCGAGGTGGACGCCGCGGACTTCGGCGCCCAGCGCGCCCGCCAGGGGGATGAGATCCAGGCCGCTTGCCATGATGTCGCCTCCACGCCAGGCGCGCACACTACCGCAACCATCCCCCTGGATCATCCTTTCGCTGGAGGGGAAGGAGGTGGCCGATGCGGTGGGCCTGGTGGGTGCTCGGGGTGCTGGTGGGGTGTGACGGTGGGGTGGCGGCGCGCCCCACTGCCTGGACGGAGCGACGCCCGACGGGCGGCCCGCGACGCAGGCGGAGGATCGCGGCGCGCCGGCGGTCGACGCGGCCGCCGACGCGGCGGTCGACGCGGCGCCGCCCGACGCCGGGCGGGTGGACGCGGGCGCGCCTGGCGTCGAGGCTCTGGCCGCCCACTGTGCCGCGGCCATCGGCCCGCCCGGGTCGAAGAGGTGGCCCCCGGCGTCTTCGTGGCCATCGGCTACGATCTCGCCAGCACCATCCTCATCCGCACCGCCGCCGGCAACGTGATCGTCGACGCGGGCATGAGCCCCGCCCGCGCCCGCGAGACCCGCGCGGCCCTCGACGCCGTGGCGCCCGGCCCGGTGGTGGCGCTCATCTACACCCACAGCCACATCGATCATGTCGGGGCGCCAGCGTCTTCGTCGAGGCGGGCACCGAGATCTGGGCCACCGAGGCGTTCCTGCCCCATTTGCTCAAGCAATACGGGGCCTTCCGAGAAGGCGGAGTCTCTCCGGGGCGGGCGCCAGTTCGGGCAGGACCTGCCCGACGCGGAGCTGCCGTGCTCGGCCCTCGGGCGCCGAGCCGATGGAGGCGGCCCTGCAGACCGGCGCCCGGCTACCCACCCGCACGTTCTCGGGGTCGTCCACCCTCGCCATCGGCGGCGCGACCCTCGGGCTGGTGGAGGCCCACGGTGAGACCCACGACGAGCTCTTCGTGTGGCTGCCGGCCGAGCGCGTGCTGCTGGCGGGCGACAACCTGTACGCGGCCTTCCCCAACCTCTACACCATCCGCGGCACCACGGCGCGGCCGGTGGACGCCTGGATCGCCAGCCTGGACGCGATGCGCGCCCGGGCCCCGGCCGTGCTCGTGCCCTCCCACACGGCGCCCATCGTGGGGGAGGCCCTCGTCCAGGCCCGCCTGACGGCCTACCGCGACGCCATCCAGTGGCTGCGCGACGCGGTGGTGCGCGGGGCCAACGCGGGGATCTCGGTGGACGCCCTGGTGGAGGGCACCCGCCTGCCGCCGCACCTGGCCGACGCCCCCGGCCTGGCCGAGCTGTACGGGCAGGTGGACTGGTCGGTGCGCGCGCTCTACGACGGCGCCCTGGGGTGGTTCGACGGGCGGGCGGAGCGCCTGTACCCCCCGACCAGCGTCGACGCCCGCGAGATCGAGCTGATGGGGGGCGCCGCCGCCGTCCTGGCGACGGCCCGCGCGGCGCTGGCCCGGGGGGACGCGCGGTTCGCAGCGCACCTCCTCGGGCGCCTGCGCGACGCCGAGGCCGTCGACGCCGCCGTCCTCGACCCCCTGCGGGCGCAGGCCCTCCGGGCGGTGGCCGCCGGGGTGGCCAACAGCAACGGGCGCGCGTACCTGCTCGCCTCGGCCCGGGAGATCGAGGAGGGCCCCGCCGGCCCGGGCGCCGTGGTCTTCGATGACGCCTTCATCGCCACGCTCCCGGTGAGCGTGATCTTCGAGGTCATGCCCGGCCGCCTGAAGGCCGAGCAGGCCCTCGCCGAGCACCAGCGGCTGACCCTCGTGCTCACCGAGCCCGACGCTCGCTACCAGCTCACCATCCGCCGCGGCGTCCTGGAGGTGGTCGAGGGGGATCCGCTGCCCGGCAGCCCCCCGGCCGCCACCACGCTCACCACCACCACCGACACCTGGAAGCGCGTCACCCTGGGCGTGCTCTCGCCGGCCGCCGCCCTGGGGGAGGGCCGCCTGCAAGCCAGCGATCTGCCCGCCGCCATCCGCTTCCTGGGGCTCTTCCGCACGGGGACGTGATCGCGGAGGCGGGGCGGGGCATCATGGGGGATGAATCGCTCTCTGCCCTCGCTGGCCGCCCTCGCGCTCCCGGGCGCCTGGCGCTGCCGGTGCCTCGCGCTGCCGGGTGACATCGCCCCGGATGCGGCAGCTGGACGCCCGCTCACCCGACGCCGCCCGGCCGGACGCCACGGCGCTGCCGGGGCTGCCCGCCTGCGCCCCGGCCACCGCCCCCGCCGCCGTCGTCCACCCGGCGGCCCCCTCGTCGGTGGCCTGCACGCCGCCTGCCCCGCGGCCCCGGGGGCGGGCGAGGCCCCGCCCGACAACGGCACCCTGCGCCGGGCCTCCCGGGGGCGTACGCGGGCGATCTGGACTGCGACGGCGACGCCGACCTGCTGCTGCTGGACGCCGAGGACCCCGAGTGCCGGGGCCTGAAGGTCGTGCTGAGCGGCCCCGGTGGCCCGCGGGCCGCGGGGCGCGCTGCCTCTTCGGGAACGTGGGCCGCGAGGCGGACGCCGACCACTTCCGGGGCTTCGTGGCCTACGACCTGGCCGGCGGCGGGCCCGACGGCCTGCTGGATCTGCTGGTCCTGGCGGAGCCGGCAGCGGGCGCCCTGGACTGGCGCCTGATCGCCTTCGTCGGCCACGACGGCCCGGGCTTCTACGAGGTGGTCAAGCGCGGCGAGGGGACGGGCCTGGATGCGGCCTTCGCCGGCAGCGGCGGGGCGGTGGCCTGGCTGGCCACCGGCTCCACGCCCCGGGGCCCGCTCATCGCGCTCGGGGCCGGGGATCGTGCGGCGCTCTATGTCGATCCCACCGAGGTCGCCGCCTGGCAGCAGGAACCCATCCAACCCCTTGAACGGCGAACACTTTCCGGGCTGGCGTTCGTGCCGGGGGCGGGGGGGCACGCCCTCTTCTCGGGGCCCGGGGGCGCTCGCCTCGGGGCGCCGGGCGGGGCCGACTTCGAGGTCCGCGAGGCGCCGGAGGTGCCGGCCGGGCCCGTTGCGCCGGCGGTCGTCGGCGGGCAGGCCGGGGTCCTGGTGGCGGCGGGGCGCGACCTGGTGTTCGGGCGGGTGCTGCCGGACGGGCGCCTGGGCGGTCGGCGGGCCGCGGCCGCGCTGCCGGCGGGGACCTTCACGCTGCTGGCCGCCGGGCAGGTCGGGGGCGCGCCCGCGGTGGACGCCGTCGCGGTGGACGCCACGCCGGGCGCGGGCCGGCTGGTGGTGGCGCTGGATCTGGCCTGCGGTGACGCCGAGACGCTGGCGGTGGGGCAGGTGATCGAGGCGGCCCTGCCCGATGATCTGGGGCCGGTGGGGGTGGTCACGGGGGCGTTCAGCGGCGCCGGCCCCGAGATCCTGCTCTACAACCCGGCCGGCCGCATGGTGCGGTGGCGGGTGGATGACGGGGCGCTGGTGGGGGTGCCGTAGCGGGCCGAAGGGATCAGTAGTTCCAGCCGACCACGATCCAGTTCTGCCAGATCACCGTGCTCTCATCGCCGTCGTCGGTCTTCTCCTGGGCGATGCCCAGCAGGGGCGTCCACAGCAGGTGCATGCTCTTGTCGGGCTGCCACGAGAGGCTGGGGCCGGCGACGTACTTCTTCTCCACGAAGTCGAAGCGGCTGCCCTTCACGTCGACGAACTCCACCTCGACCTCGGCCCCGAGGGAAAACTCCTTGTCTACCAGGGTCTTGGAGAGGCCGCCCGTGATCTTGTACTCGTTGGTCTCGTCGTCGGAGAGGACGTGCTCGAGCACCAGGTTGAGGCCGGCGTGCAGGCCCTCGGTGACCTCGCCGCCCAGCAGGAGCTTGCCCTCGGCGAAGTTGCCGCCGCCCCCCTCGCGGCCGTACTCGAAGTACAGCGTGGGGTTGCCCCAGATCTCGCCCCAGTCGGCCAGGGCGTAGCGCAGCTCGGCGCTCTCCTTGGCCACCTCGATGGGGCCGTGGCCGCCCTGCTCGGCGGTGAGGTACAAGTCGAGCTGGAGGCGGTGGCCCAGGCCCAGCTCGATCTCATAGATGCTGCGGTACTTCTTGGCGTCGGCGCGGCTGAAGTTCTCCAGGTCGGTGGTGCTGCGCAGCCAGTACTCGATGGCGAACTGGCCCTTGGGGGCGACGTAGACCCGAGTGGTGGGGAACCGGCGGCGGGCGGTCCACCGGGGCTGCTTGTAGTCACCGATGCGCTCCTCCTCCTCCAGGGCCCGGTGGCCCTTGACGGTCACGGACTCATCGGCGGGGGCATCGAAGGCGTTGTAGTGGGGATCGCTACCCTTCTCAGCGGCGCCCCCTGGGCGGCCTCGCGGGCGGCCTCGCCGGGATTGATGACATCCTGGGCCAAGGCCCGCCAGGCGTAAATACCGGTAGCGGAAGATCAGCAGGTTCTGGCGGACGGACATCGTGCCTCCCGGTGTGTTGGTGCCAGAGGAGCGGCGTGTCGGAGCATGCGCCGGCTGAGGTGGGTGCTCAATGGGCAGATCTGCCCAGGGTAGTTCCCCTGTCACACAGAGCGGCCGGTCACCCGCTCGGGAGCCGTCGAGTCCGGCCCGAAGAAGCCGGCTGCGCGGCCGCCCTCCTCGCCCCAGAGCAGGTAGTCGGGCAGGCCGGCGCCCGAGGAGAAGGGCACGGCGCGGTAGAGCAGGTGCTCGGCGCGGGCGGTGGAGGTCATGAGGGCACCGAGCCGATCGCCATCGTCGAACACGAACGCCAGGGCAGCGTTGATGTGGCGGGTCTCGCCGGCCTGGATCTGGCGGTCATCCCAGGTGAAGGGCACCGGCGGGCTCCCGATCTCGTCGGCCTCCAGGCCGAGGCCAGATGCGCTGCCGGTCACCGGCCAGCGCACGGCGGCTGTAGGGCAGGGCACAGGCGTGGCCGTTGCCGATCATCGTCCAGGTGGTCGTCATGTAGGCCGCGAAGTGCGCGAACTCGGGCACCCGGTCGGGGTAGATGTAGCAGAAGGGTCGGTGGAACGCCTGGTTGAAGGGGCCCTGGACGCCGGGGCGCTTGCCGGTGGTGGGGCCGACCGGGATCGGACCGGGTCCGACCGCCACCACCTGGCCGTCCACCTCGACCGTCGCGACGCCGCGCTGGCCCAGGGCGTCGCCGTCGAGACTCAGGCTGCGCACGTTGTCGGTCGTGAGCACGACGCGGTCGCCCTCGCGGAGGAGTCGAGCTGGAAGTCGCGGTCGGCGGACTCCACCGAAGACCACCGCATCTTACGTACGACCGCCGGGGTTATGGGCCGGCGACGGGCTACCGGAAGTGGAAGTCGAGGAGAGGGGATCGACCGTCCGGGCCTGCATCAGCTCGAAGAGCGGCGGCCAGTCCACGCAGTCGGCGCCGGGCGAGGCGTCGCCGTCCCACCAGTGCCCGCGCCCTCCTGCTCGTGGTAGTGCACGTCGTCGGAGACCTGGCTCACGGCGTCGCGCATGTCGCGCCCCTCGCGCACCGGCACGTTGTCGTCGGCGCTGCCGTGGATGATGTAGACGGCCTTGTCGACCGGGTTCTCGATGTAGTTGCCGGTGTCCGGAGTGAGCGCGGGCGCGGGCGAACGGCCCGGTAGGCCAGGCGCGGCCGGTGTAGGTGTAGAACGGCCCACCCAGCGCAGCGATGCCCGCCACCGCCGAAGCGGCCGCCGTCGTGCACCCCGAACTGCCACGTCCCGTGGCCCCATGGAGTGGCCGGTCACGTACATACGGGTGGGGTCGACGTGGAAGGCGGCGGTGGCGTCGGCCAGCGCGGCCAGCCCGTTCTGGTGGCCCCACTCCTCCCAGTCGAAGCCGAACGGGCGGCGGTTGGTGGGCGCGATCAGGTAGGCCCAGTCCTTGGGCGAGTAGGCGCGGGCCTGGCCGATGCCCTCGACGCCCACGCCGTGCAGGCTCAGCACCAGGGCGTAGGCCTGCTCGGGCTCCACGGCCGGCGGGGGCTGGACGCCGTAGTACTGGATGGACAGGTCGTCGGGGGAGCGGAAGGTGCGGCGGTAGGCCTCCGCGGAGGTGGTGATGCTGGCCTCGCCTGGTACGCGAAGGGCAGGTCTGGCGGCCTCCACCTGCACCGTGACCTGGATGGGCGCCTCCTCGTGCGCCAGCGGGGCCTTCGGCCGCAGCTCCGAAGCCCACCTGGGTGGCCGCGCCGCCGGGCAGGGACGGGTAGCGCAGCCGCGTCTCCGCGAACCGCTCGCTCTCCACGACCCGGGCCACGACGTCCGTCACCGGCGCCTCACCGAAGACCAGCACCGGCAGCCCGATGTACTGGACGTCGCGCTGCCCGCCCGGGTCGGGCAGGGTCTGGTGGGTTGAAGGCGATGGGATCCGGGGTGCGCCACAGCGCGATGGAGGCGGCGCACTCGCTGGCCATAAACCCTCAGAACGATTTGGTTTTTCCCCGGCGTTCAGGCGCGCCGGGACGCGCTGCTTGCCGTCCCCGTACACGTCGCCTGACGGCCGCAGCCGTTCGTGACCACCTCCAGCACGCGGTCGGGTCGCAGCAGCAAGTGGGTGGGCTCGAGGCACCGTGACGCAGGCGGCCAGGTAGGCCACGCCGTTGCCCACGCCCTCGACGGCGCCGTTCTCGCCCACGGTCGCGGCGACCCAGTCCGTGCCGTTGGCCCGCCCCGGGCCCGCGGGGACCTCGAAGTCGGCGTGCTCGATCAGGGGAAGATGGCGTCCTCGCGGCCCGGCCGACCAGGCAGCCAGCCCGCCACGACGAAGGGCTCGGGCTCGGCCACCGAGGCCGTCGGCGGAGGCGACAGAAGGCGTCGCCGACCTCCATGTCGAGGCGGGGCGGCGTCGGCGTCCGCGTCGAAGGGCGGGGCGGCGCGTCCGCGTCGGGCGGGGCGGCGTCCTCCCCGATCCCGCATCGCCTGCGCCCATGTCCGGCCGACCCATCAACGGCGAGCGCCGCGTCCCCGCCGCCGTTGGTGCCCCCGCCGTCATCACAGGCTCCGAGCAGGGCGACCAGCGCCCCCCAGGCCAGCAGTCCTCGCATCCCGCACCTCCCCGTGAGGGGCCAGCATACCCTGCCCGGGCGCCGACGTGCCCCTACCAGGCTCGCCGGAGGGCGGAGCCGGGGTAGTAGTGGCGCAGGATGGCCTCGACGGCGTGTCCCTGGCGGGCCATCCCGATGGCGCCGTGCTGGCAGAGCCCGACGCCATGGCCGAAGCCGGCGCCGCTGAAGATCCAGCGGGCGGGCTCGCCGTCCGGGGCGCCGCCCTCGCGGCGGACCTGCCACAGCCCGCTCTTCAGGCCCCCGAGCAACGTGCGGTTGACGTAGCTGCCGGCCACCTCCACGTCGCCGTCGCGGCCGACGTACCGCACCGCCAGGGCCCGGCCCGACCGGCCCCGGCGGGTGGGCAGGACGGTGTGCACCGGCCCGATGGCGGCGCGGGTCCCCACGGCCGCCGAGAGCTGCGCCCCGGTGAGGGTGCGCGTCCACCGGAAGTGGTCGCCCTTCCAGGCGCAGACGGCGGCCGGATCGGGGTGCGCGAGGAAGGCGTCCACGTCCTCGACGGGCGCCACGTCGGGGGACGCGGTGTCGGTGAGACCCGGCAGGCTGGCGCGCGGCGCGCCCCCCCACATGGCGTCGGCCGCCTCGGTGTGGCCGCCGCAGGCGGCGGAGTAGACCGTGTCGACGAGGCCCGCCGCGTCGAAGAGGAGCTGCCCGCGGGTGGCGGCGACCGCGGCCGAAGTGGCCGGATTCGTTCGGGTTTCGCCGGTGTACTTCTGGCAGTGGGTCTCGGCGCAGAGCAGGTAGGGGTCGCTGCGGTGCCGCGTCCCGACCTTGGCCAGCAGCTGGCCCCGGGCGGCGACGGCCTGGGCCTGGAGGGCCGCCGGGGGGGCGGACGGGTAGATCTCGGAGGGCACGACGCCCTCCAGCAGCCGCTCGGCCGAGAGCAGGTTCACCACCGCGAGGCGGCCGTCGTTGCCCACGGCCACGTACAGGTCGCCCGCGTAGGTCCGGCGGGCGTGGCCGCGCTTCGGCGTGCCGTGCCCCCACTCCAGGTCGGGGATGGTGAGCGTCGCGCCGGGATCCGGCGAGAACCACAGCAGATCCCGGGCCCGGATCTCGACGCCGCTCTTCGCCTCGCGGGCCACGATCCAGCCGCCGGCGCGGGTGCGGGGCTCGGCCACCACTTCGGCGTCGGCCAGGCCCAGGGCGGCCGCAGCGGCGCGGGCCTCGGCCTCCGTGGCCTTCGGCTCGATGCCGATGGTCACCACGCGGGTGTCGAGCGTCTCGCCGCTGATGCCGAGGAGGGCGCCGGCCTCGAAGGTGGCCACCTCGCGCCCGTCGGCGGCCCAGCGGGCCCGGGCCGCGGCCATGGCGGCCGGGTCCTGCGCCCCGATCCGCTCGGCCGCGATCCAGTGCCGCGCCTCGCCCGGGTGGGCGTCGGCGAGGGTGAGCGTCCAGCGGGCGCCGTCGCGGGCGCGGACGCGGGAGCCGTCGTCGGCCCCGGGGAGGAGGGTCACCCCCCCCGCGCTCTCCACCTCGACCCGGCTCTGCCCCTCGGTGATCCGCACGCTCACCAGCGGCTCGCCGGCGCGGTCGAAGATGACCTGGTTGGAGTAGAGGACGGCGAGCCGATCCCGGCGGGAGAGCTCGGCGCCGGCGGGGCCGGCCAGGCCGCCCAGGGCCAGGGCGGCGAGCGCCGATCCCACGCGCCACTTGCGGTTTCGCCCGGCCCGGCCTCGCGTGCTATCTTCCACCGCTCTCTCCTGACCCGCGAAGGCGTGCATGGACGATCCCGTCAACGGCCCCATCGATCTCTCGGCCATCCTCGAGGCGCCGCCGCGCAGCAACCCCGAGCGGAAGATCTATACCAACCGCAACCTGAACATGGCCCGCATCGAAGCCGTGGGCTTCGACATGGACTACACGGTGGCGCAGTACCACCAGATCCCCCTCGACGAGCTGTCGCTGCGGATGACCCGCAAGAAGCTCATCGAGAACCACGGGTACACCGAGGAGATCCTGACCATCCCCCTGGACCTGCGGTTCATCATCCGCGGCCTGGTGGTGGACAAGGAGTTCGGGCACCTGCTCAAGCTCGACTCGCACTACATCGTGGGGCGCTGCTACCACGGCTACCAGCCGCTGGCCTGCGAGGAGGTGGCGGCGCTCTACGGGTCCCGCCCGATTCGCCTTTCGGATCCACGGTTTGCGCTGGTCGATACCCTCTTCAGCCTGCCCGAGGCCACGCTGCTGGCGGGCATCATCGAGCACTACGAGGGCAGCGGCCGGGCCCTGCCGGTCTCGTACCGCGAGCTCTTCGATGACATCCGCCAGAGCATCGACGAGGCCCACCGCGACAACTCGCTCAAGGCCGAGATCCTGGCCGATCTGGCCACCTACATCGTCAAGGACGACGATCTGGGGCCGACGCTCCACAAGCTGCGGTCGAGCGGCAAGAAGCTCTTCCTGCTGACGAACAGCGAGCACTACTACACCGACGCGGTGATGACCTACCTGCTCGACGGGGTGCTACCGTTCTACCAGTCGTGGCGCGACTACTTCGACATGGTGGTGGTCAGCGGGCGCAAGCCCTCGTTCTTCACGGAGGATCGGCCCTTCATCGAGCTGACCCCCGATGGCCGCGAGCTGGGCAAGGCGACGCAGTTCCGCTCGGGGGTGGTGCACCAGGGCGGCAACATCCGCGCGCTGGAGAGCTTCCTGGGCCTGCGCGGCGACGCGGTGCTCTACGTCGGCGATCATATGTATGCCGACATCCTGCGATCGAAGAAGTCGGGGCACTGGCGCACGGCGCTGGTGGTGCAGGAGATGGAAGAGGCCATCGCCCTGACGCACTCCCTGATGGACGATCTGCGCCGCATCAACTCCCTGGAGGACGCGGCGCGCCGCCTCGACGACACGCTCAACGACCGCGGCACGCTGCTGCAGAGCCTCGGGCGCATCCAGCAGCTCATCGGCCGGCTGACGGGGCCCGAGAGCCGCGTCATCGAGAGCACGCGGGCCCGCGCCGAGATGGAGCTGGAGCGCGAGCGCGAGATGCTGGCCAAGACGCTGGCCGAGCTCGAGACGCTGGAGGTGGCGGTGGACGCCCGCTTCAACACCTACTGGGGCCGCGTCTTCCGCGAGCGCAACGAGCGCAGCCTCTTCGGCGCCCAGCTCCAGCACTACGCCGACATCTACACCAGCCGCGTCAGCAACTTCCTCGGCTACTCGCCGGCGCAGACGTTCCGGGCCCCCCGGGACGTGATGCCCCACGAGCGCGACTACTGACCCACACCCGGACGGACGCCCCATGAAGCACCTCTCCCTGGCCCTGCTCCTGCCCCTGGGGCTCTTCGGCTGCGATGACAGCGGCGGTGGCGGCGAGCCCATCGTCCTCGGGGCGGCGGCCCGCGCGGCGTGGCCGACGCGGGCGCTGGCGGGGCCGGTGGCAGCCCCATCCCCGTGGCCGACGCCGAGCTGCCCGCGACGCGGGCGGCGGGGGCGGCATGGGGGCGGTGCCGGCGGCGCGGGTGGTGCGGGCGGCGCGGGCGGCGCCGGCGGCGCGGGCGGCGCAGGTGGCGCGCCCGGCGAGTGCCAGCCTGGCGACGCGCGGTGCCCCGAGGAGGGGGCGGCACCGTCGAGTACTGCTTCGGTGGCGCGTGGCGGGCCGAGCCCTGCGCCGAGAACGGCGTCTGCTTCAACGCCCAGTGCCTGCCCGATCCCACCGCCTGCGGCGCCGGGGATCGCATCTGCCTGGGCTCGGGTCAGCCCGCGGTGTGCAACCCGGCGGCGGGCCAGTGGCAGCCCCAGGCGCCGTGCGCCGACGACGAGGTCTGCGTGGCCGGGTCCTGCGAGTCGGCCGGCTGCGCCCGCGCGGCGCGGGATCGCAGCTACCTGGGCTGTGACTACGTGGCCATCGACCTGCCCAACAGCGCCTTCGCCCCGCCGCCGGACGGGACGACGCCCGACGCCCCCACCGGCGTCGTGGTGGCCAACCCCGACCAGGTGCTGCCGGTGCGCGTGACGGTGCGCGACCCCCGCGGGCAGATCGCCGCCCTGGTGGCGTCCATCCGCATCCCGGTGCCGAACATCCCCGAAATTCAAGGACTTTATCAGCCGCAGACGGTCACGTCGGAGGTGCGGGACGGGGCCGGCCAGGTGGTCGAGCAGAACTCATGCGCGCGGACGGGGTCGAGATCCCGCCCGGGGGCATCGCGACGTTCCTGCTGCCCCGCATCAGCCGGCCCGGCCTGACTCCGTGGTGGGCCGGCTGGCCTTCCGGCTGCAGACCACGAACCCGGTCGCCGCCTATCAGTTCAGCCCGCTGTGCTGCAACTTCTCGTTCTCCAACGACGCCAGCCTGCTGGTGCCCGTGACGGCCCTCGACACCGAGTACCGCTTCGTCGGGCCGCCGGGCTGGACGCTGGATCCCATCGGGGTGCAGCCGGGCAACCCCCAGGGCATCGCCATCATCGCGGTGGAGGATGGCACCGACGTCACCGTGCAGCTGCCCGCCGCGGGCGGCGCAATGGCCGAGCGCAGCGGCCGCATGCGCATCGCGGGGGGGCGGGCCACCGCCCGGCTCGACGCCCAGGAGGTCATGCTCGTCCAGAGCCAGGTCAACCCGTTCCTCCCCGGCCTCAGCCCGCCCCAGCCCGACCTGAGCGGATCCATCATCAGCGCCTCGGCGCGGGTGGCCGTCTTCTCCACCCACCAGTGCACCTACTACCCCGAGGCCATGGGCGCCTGCGATCACGTCGAGGAGCAGCTCTTCCCGGTGAGCACCTGGGGCGAGGACTTCGTGCTGGTGCCCCCCGTCCGCCGCGGCCGGGCCGGTGGGGCGACCGAGCTGGTGTACTGGAAGATCGTGGCCACGTCCGACGGAGCCCGCATCGAGCTGTCGCGGCCCTTCGCCGAGCTGCGCGCCGCGCGGCCGGGCGCCAGCGGCGTGCCCTTCTGCGGCGACATGCTCCAGGGGGACGCCATCGTCCTGCGCGGCACGACCTTCTGTGAGTTCGGGACGTTCCAGCCGGTGGGCATCCAGGGCGACGGCCCCCTCATGGTGATGGGCATCATCAGCGGCCAGGAGTCCACCGGCCTGGGCCAGCCCTTCGGCGCCCGCGCCGGCGATCCGGCCATCTTCCTGGTGCCGCCGGACCGCCAGTACCGCGCCGAGTACGCCTTCCTGGCGCCCGGGACCTACGCGAACGACTACCTGACCATCGTGGCCGACGCCGACACCGAGATCCTGCTGGACGACCAGCCGGTCAACCTCGCCCAGGGCGCCGAGGCCGTGCCGGGCACCACCCGGGTCTACAAGCACGTCCCCCTGACCGATGGCCCGCACCGCGTCACCGGCGACGCGCCCTTCGGCGTGCTGGTCTTCGCCTTCGATGACTTCGTGAGCTATGCCTTCACCGGTGGCCTGAACCTCGAGAAGCGCTGACGGGGCGGGTGCAAACCCCGCCCCGGCCCGGGTATCCTTGGCCCGGGCCCAGAGCGGCCGGGGAGGGGGGGCTTTGGCGGTACGCCTGTGCGTGATCTGGGGGCTCCTGGCGCTCACCGGCTGTGACGAGGCCACCTCGACGCCGCCACCGGTGGACGCGGGCCGCCGGCTGGTGGACCTGGCGATGGCACCCGCCGAGGACGCCGCCCTCGACGCCTTCCAGCCCGCCTGGGACCAGGGGGCGCCTCCGCCCGACGCCGCCCCGCCCGACGCCCGGCCCCGCGACGCCGCGCCCCCCGTCTGCGAGGAGGGCCAGCGCACCTGCCGCATCGAGGAGGGCACCGAGGTCTTCATCTGCGCCGACGGCGCCTACCGCGTCGAGCGGTGCCCCGACGGGCTCATCTGCCGCGCCGGTGAGTGCCTCGACGGCCTGGTGGGCTGCGAGATCGGCGCCCCCGACTGCCTGGGCATCGATCAGCCCGCGCGGTGCGCGCCCACCGCCGACGGCCGGGGCCGCCTGGAGCCGGAGGGCCCCGCCTGCACCGCCGCCGAGGTCTGCGTCCGCGGGGGCTGCGTGACGGAGGCCTGCGCGGGCGCGCTGCAGACCCGCAGCTACGTGGGCTGTGACTACTGGCTGAGCGACCTGCAGAGCTTCCGGTACGCGGGGCTGGACGGCGACTCGGTGCGCGGCGCCCCCCTGGGCCTCGTGGTGATGAACCCCGACGCCGACGAGGAGGTCCGCGTGCGCCTGCTCGGGCCCGACGGCGACGTCGGCGATCTGGTCCCCATCTACGACGTCCGCCCGCCGGCCGACGAGCCCGAGCTGCCCGACCGCTACGAGGCGCGGCGGCTGCGATCCCAGCTCAAGCGGCCGGACGGCCAGGTGACGTTCAACGGCCTCGCCCAGGCCGACGGCGCCGTCATCCCTGCCGGGGGCATCGGCACATTCCTGATTGAACACACGGGGTTGCCCGATCAGACCTCCCATGTTCGGCGGGAGGCCTGGCGCCTGATCACCGACCGGCCGGTCGTCGCCTACCAGTTCAGCCCGCTGTGCTGCAACTACAGCTTCTCGGCCGACGCCAGCCTGCTGCTGCCCGCCACCCGCGCTGGGCCGGCGCCACCGCGTGCTGACGGCGCCGACCACCGGGGGCGAGATGGGGGGCATCGCCATCCTGGCCACGGCCCCGGACACGGTGGTGACGGTGCGCCCGGGATCGACGCGGCTCGCCGCCGATCCGGGCGGCCAGGTGGTGCCGGACGCGGAGGGCCTGATCCAGCTCACCCTCCAGCCCCATGAGGTGCTCACGCTCAACGGCCGCAACGGGCCGTACCCCGTGACCGAGCGCGACCTCTCGGGCGCGGTGGTCGAGTCGTCGGAGCCGGTGGCGGTCTTCGCCAGCCACCAGTGCGCGCGTGTCCCCGGCTCGCTGGGGGCCTGCGATCACCTGGAGGAGCAGCTCTTCCCCACCGACGCCTGGGGCCGCCGGTTCGTGCTGACGCCCCTGGCCACCCGCGGCCGGCGGGGGTGCGCGAGCCACGGAGGTGAACTACTGGCGCCTGGTCGCCGATCGCGAGACGCGCATCACGCTGGAGCCGCCCCTACGCCGAGCTGGCGCCCGTGGGGCCGGCCTATGTGGGCAGCAACGACTGCGCGGCGGCGCTCACCAGGCCCGCCGAGCTGAGCCTGGCGGCCGGGCAGTGGTGCGAGGTCGGGACGCTGCACCCGTTCGGCGTCGAGGCGACCGAGCCGATCATGGTGGCCGGCATGCTCAGCGGGCAGGACTCGACGGGCTGGGACACGCCCTACCAGAGCCGGGCCGGCGATCCGTCGCTGTTCCTGCTGGTCCCGGATCGGCAGTACCGCGCCGACTACCCGTTCTTGATCACCGACACCTACGCCCGCGCCTTCGTGACGGTGGTGTCCGATCCCGACGCGGCGCTGCTGCTGGACGGGCAGCCCGTGGACCTGGCGGGGGCGACGCCGGTGCCCGGGACGAGCCGGGTCTTCGCCCACCTGCAGCTCGCCTCGGGGGTGCACCGCCTCACCGGCAACCAGCCCTTCGGCATCATCGTGTATGCCTTCGATGACTTCGTGAGCTATGCCTTCACGGGGGGGCTGAACCTGGAGAAGGAGTAGACGAGGTGGCCCCGAGCCCACCGGCGCTCCGGCGCAACCTGCTGTTTCTCCTGGTGATCTGCCTGGGAGCCTGCGCCCGGACCGCGGACCCCGGGCCGGCCGCCCCGGCGGCGCCCGCGACCGCCGCGCCTGCCCGGGCGGAGCCGGGGGACGAGGTCTGCGCCGACTGCCACCCCGACGAGGTGGAGGCGTTTCGCGCCACCGGCATGGGCCGATCGATGGCGCCGGTGGCCGACGCGCCCGTCATCGAGGCGGGCGGGCCCGTCGAGGTGGCGCACCCGGTTTCCGGCTTTCGCTACACGGTCTACCGCGACGAGGCCGGGCGGCTCTGGCAGGAGGAGCGCCTGATCGCCGACCCCACGCGGGTGCGCAGGCTGGAGGCCCGCTACGTCATCGGCTCGGGCAACCACGGCCGATCGTATGCGGGCCTGCGGGATGGCACCCTCGTCGAGCTGCCCCTGACCTGGTACAGCCGCCGCAACCTCTGGGACCTGAGCCCGGGCTATGACCGCCGCGACCAGTGGCGCTTCGAGCGGCCGGTGAAGCCGGCCTGCCTCTTCTGCCACAACGGGCTGACGCCCCAGATCCCGGGCACCGTGGCGAGCTATCGGGAGCCGCTGGCCCATGGCATCCGGCTGCGCGCGCTGCCACGGCGCCGGGGCGGCCCATGTGGCCGCGCGCCAGGCGCCTGCGGGTGGGGGGACGCGGCGGTGCCCGCAGGCCAGGCCGATCCCACCATCTTCAACCCCGGCCGCGAGCCGCCGGCGCGCCAGCTCCAGGTCTGCCAGCAGTGCCACCTGCAGGGCCAGGCCACCGTGCTGCACGCCGGGCAGCGCTGGGACACCTACGATCCCCGCGAGCCGCTGGCCGACTACTTCTCGGTCTACCGCGAGGCCGGGGAGGGGGGCCAGAAGTTCACGGTGGCCAGCCACGGGCACCGCCTCAAGCTCAGCGCGTGTGCGCGGGATCCCCGGCTCGCCTGCACCACCTGCCACGACCCCCACACCACCCCCAGCGTCGCGCGCAGCCGGGCCGCCTGTCTCTCGTGCCACTCCACGGGGGCCACCTGCCCCGATCCCGCCGCTGCCGACGCGGCGCAGGCCTGTGCGCGCTGCCATATGCCGGCGGGCGGGCCGGCCGACGTCCCGCATGTGCACTTCACCGACCACTTCATCCGGCGCCGCCCCGAGGTGGTGGACCGGCCGGCCGGGCCCGCGGGCGAGCTGGTGGCGCTGCTCGACGGTCCCCGGCGCCGCCCCTCGTCGAGCGGCTGCGGCTGGGGCTGGCCCGGGCGTCCCTGGGGAGGGGGAGGGCGGGGCGCGCCACCTGGCCACCGCGATCGCGCTGCTGACGGCGGTGACGCAAGAGGCGCCGGCGGACCCCCGAGCTGCCCGCCGCCTGGGCGGCCCTCGGGCGCAGCCTCCTGCGCGCGGGCCGGGCGGCCGAGGCCCAGGCCGCGCTGGAGCGCGTCGCGACGCCCACGTTCGAGGACGAGGCGCGGGTGCCGGACGAGCTGGCGGCCGCGCAGGCCGCAGTCGGGGACGTGGACGCGGCGCGCCGGACGCTCGAAGCCGCCGTGGCCCGCCACCCGACGCCGGCCCGCTGGCTCCAGCTCGGCCGCCTGCTGCGCGGCCAGGGGCGGCTGGCCGAGGCCCGATCCGCCTTCGACGCGGCCCTCCGCCTGACCACCTACGACCCCGCCCCGCCGGCGGAGCTGGCCGGGGTGGCCCTGGCCCAGGGTGACGAGGCCGAGGCCGGCCGCTGGCTCGATCAGGCCCTCACGCGGGACGGCGCCTACCCGCCGGCGCTGCTGCTCAAGGCCCAGCTCGAGGCGCGGGCGGGCCGGGGGGCTGCGGCGCTGCCGCTCCTGGATGTGCTGCTGGCCCGGGATCCGAACGCGCTCCCGGGCTGGCAGCTCCGCGGCCAGGTGCGCCTGGGCCTGGGGCAGGGGGTGGGGGCTCTGGCCGACTTCCGCGCCCTCGTGGAGCGCTCGCCCGGCCGGCCCGAGCCCTGGGTGGCGGCGGCGCAGGTCGCCCGCCAGATCGGGCGGGAGGCCGAAGCCCGCCAGCTCATCGCCGGGGGCCTCCAGCGCTTCCCGCAGAGCGCCGAGCTGCGGGCCCTGGCCCAGGAACGCTGACCGGAGTCGTCTCGAAAAGGTCAACGATTCCAGGTGTTTGTGCGCGCACCGAGGCGGCTGGATCAGGAGTCGAGGAGCGCCTCGATGGCCTGCAGGGTCCGCCAGCCCCGGGCCGTCGCGGGCCCGCCGAGGGCGCGATCGAGCAGGGCCGGCGTGATCTTCGACGTCCCAACGCCGGTCGGGAAGTGCACCCAGGTGGCCGCGGGGGTCACCACCACCCGCTCGCCGCCGCGAGCGGCCGCGAGGATGCGATCGGCGGCGTCCGCCGGGGGCGCCTGCTGGGTGAAGACGGCGTGCAGGCGTGTCGGCTCCGCCTCCGCCACCTCGGGGAAGGGGTTGCTGGCCAGGACGTCGGCCCAGGCGGCGGCCGGCACCGCGATGACGCCGACCGCGTAGCCGAGGTGCGCCGCGAGGGCGGCCTCGAGCCGGCCGGCGGCCTCCTCGGGGGCCAGCGCCGTGGCGTAGAGCAGGTTGCCCGACTGGATGTAGGTGCGCACCGCCGCGAAGCCCAGCCCGGTGGCGAGCGCCCGCAGATCGGCCATGGGCAGCTTGCGGGTCGAGCCCACGTTGATGCCGCGGATGAGGGCGATCTGGTTGATCTTCAAGTTCTTTTTCCTACCAGCGCCAGGCCCGGCCGGGGAAGCGATCGGGGCCCTCGACGGGCTCGCGGGCCAGGTACAGGCGCATGACGGCCGGGTCCAGGCGCGTGGAGACGGCCACCTCGGCGGGGCGCTGCATGGTGCGGGGGAAGGCCTGGGCGGCGGCCAGCACGGCGGCGTCCAGGTAGCGGGTGGGCACGGGCGGATCGCCCGCCGGCGCGGGCGCCGCGCCGACGCGGGCGAGGTGCCAGCCCCACTCGCCGAACGTCGGGACGTGGGTGTGCAGGGACGAGACCGCGAAGCCGGCGGCCTCCAGGGTGTCGGCGATGGACCAGAACGCGTGCCGGTTGGCGTAGGGGCTGCCTGCCTGGATGGCCAGCACGCCCCCGGGCCGCAGGCGGCTCTGGAGCCGGCCGTAGAACTCCAGGCTGAAGAGCTTGGCCAGCTCGGGGGAGCCCGGGTCGGGGAAGTCGGCGATGATGGCGTCGTAGGGGCCGACGGCCGCGCCCAGGTAGGCGTCGGCGTCCAGGTGCACGAGCTTCACCACGGCGATGGGGGCGCGCACCTGCTGGAGGGCCAGGCGGGGCCGCTCGGCCGCCTTGTCCACCACCACGTCCGGGCCCGGGCTCACCCCGGCGCCGGGGAAGGCCTGGACGCGGTCATCGAGCAGGGCCCCCTCGTTGAGCGCCACGAGGGGGGGCCACGTCCGGGCCAGCCCGGTGACGGCGGGATCGAGGTCGACGAGGACGATGCGCTTCACCGACGGCCACTTGCGCACCTCGCGCACCGCCAGCCCATCGCCGCCGCCCAGCACCAGCACCTGCTCGGGGGGGCGATCCAGGGCCTGGAGGGCGGGGTGCACCAGCAGCTCGTGGTAGATGAACTCGTCCTCGGTGTCGAACTGCAGCCGGCCATTGAGGTACAGGCTGAAGCGGCCCCCCGCCCCCGTCACCACGATGTCCTGGTAGGGGCTCTGGACGTGCAGCCGGACGGGCTGGGCGAAGAGGTACTGGCGGGCGTGCACCACGATGGCCGGCCCGTGCCAGGCCAGGACGCCCAGGACGGCGGTGGCCAGCGGCAGGGCCGCCACGAGGGCGATACGGCCAGAACCCCGCGGAATCTCACGACGAAACAGGAAGAAGCTCAGCGCGGCGATGCCCATGTTCGACAGCCCCAGCAGCAGGCTGATGCGATCGAGGGCGAAGAGGGGCAGCAGGACGAAGGCCCAGACGAGGGCCCCGAGCAGGGCCCCCAGGTAGTCGAGGGAGAAGACGTCGCCCACGTTGTCGGCGAGCTGCCCGCGGTAGCGCTGGTTGAGCCGCAGCAGCAGCGGGATCTCGAGGCCGATGCCGAAGCCGATGAGCATGGCGAGGCCGTAGAGCACGAGGCGGAAGTTCTCGAGGGCCGAGAACGCCACGTAGAGGAGCAGCGCCGAGGCACCCCCGACCAGGGCCAGGCCGATCTCGACCCAGACGAACAGAGCCGCGAGGCGCTCGGGATCGCGCACGGCCCGCTGGGCCAGCCCGGCCAGCCCCATGGCGAAGAGCATGAGGGCGATGATGAGGCTGAACTGCTCGATGGAGTTGCCGAGCAGGTGGGTGGCCAGGGTGGAGAGGCAGTACTCGTAGACGAGCCCCGAGCCCCCCAGGAAGAGGACGACGAGGCCGAGCAGGAGCCGGCGGCCGAGGGCGGGCATCAGGCGAGGACGGCGATGACCGCGGCGAGGCCCAGCACCGAGATGGTCTCCAGCAGGGCCGCGTTGACGTTGCGGTCCTCGTAGATCTCGCGGTTGAGGTCGGCCTTCGAGAGCATCACGCGGTCGACGAACAGCCGCCACATGGGCAGGAGCAGCAGCCCGACGCCGGTGGTCACGCCGAGGGTCAGGGCCGCGTCCGTCCAGCCGGTGAAGTCGTGCCGGGCGCCGCCCCACATCACCAGCCCCAGGGCCGCCAGGTTGCCGCCGAAGGCCACCCCCGCCGCGAAGTTGCCGCCGTAGCGGACGCCGTCCTTCTCGTAGTCGTCGCCGATGGCCGTGTGCACGTTGGTCTTCTGGACGGCCTGGTAGAGCAGCCCGAACATGGCCAGCGCCACCTGGCAGAAGGCGAAGTACGCGAGACTGATGAGGATTTCCTGCCCGATCAGGCCGAGGCGCGTGACGTCGTCGGGCAGCAGGGCCAGGTCGACGCGGCCGGCGAAGGCGCCAGCGAGGATGAGCCCGGACGCCAGGTAGCTGCCGCAGAGCACGGCGCCGACCCCGGCGTTGCGATCATCCACCAGCTCCTTCTTGTTCTCGAAGCGGTGCAGGATGAAGCGGTCGTTGAAGACGGCCGAGACCGAGCAGGACCACCGCGAGGGCGCCGTAGAGGGCCAGCTCGCCCAGATCCCAGGCCAGGGCCACCGGATCGTCCGCCGCGGCGCCGTCGGTGGTGAGGAGCGAGGATCAGCACGGCCAACCAGGCCGCCCAGGTGAGCCGAAGAGGGTCATGCCCACGGCCGGGTTGTCGGCCGTCGTGAGCTGAGCCTCGGCGTCGAAGCCGGCGAACCGGGACCAGACGGCCCGGCCCAGCAGCAGCAGGCCGGTGACGAGCAAGGCCGCGGCGAGGGTGTAGGCGAGCTCGAGCGTCATGGTCACTTGCCTCCGCCGCCGAAGCTGGTGCGTCGCACGGGGCTCGATCGGCTGCCCCCGCTGCGGTAGCTGCGGCTGCCGCCGCCGCTGCCGCTCTGGTAGCGGCTGCCCTGGTACCCGCCGCCGCTCTGCCGGCCGCTGTTCGTCTTCTGGTAGCGCGACCCGGCGTAGCGCTCGCGCTCGCGCTGGGCCGTGTAGAAGCTGCTGCCCGCGTACTTCGTGCGGGTCACGCTGCCCTTGCTGCCGTACTCGTTGCTGCTGCCGTACCAGGGCTTCTTGCTGGTGACGCTGGTGCGATAGCTGCGGTACCCGGTCTCGTACACCGGCCGGTAGCCGCCCACGCCCCAGAGCATGTCGCGCATCAGGGAGTACTGGCCGTAGAACACCCAGAAGCGGCCCGATGAGTTCGACTCCCAGCGGCCGTACCGGGGGTTGCCCACGTAGGTGTAGCCGGGGGGCGAGGCGATGCGGACGGCCTCGCTGTCGAGCTGGCCCTCGGGCTTGCTGTACAGCGTCATGCCCAGGTGGTCCTCGTGCTCGGCGTAGAGCGCGCACGACACCGTCTGCCACGGCTCCTCGCGACCCAGGCCCCCCTCGACCACCCGGTACTTGTGCTCGCAGGTGTTCCCCGTGCGCCGCATGTCGATGAGGATCTTGTCGATGCTCTTCGCCAGGGTGCCCACGTCGGTCACGATGTCGGCGCGGGTCGTGGTGAGGCCCTGGCCGCCGTTGATCACCGCCTCTGCGAGCTTGCCGGTCTTCACGAAGTCGACCGGGGACTCCTCGAGGGCGGCGTCGAGCTGGGCGCTGGTCGCGATCACCGCCGCGGCGCTCTGGCGCAGCGCGTCGACCCGCGCCTGGAGCTTCGGGGCCGCCTCGGGGTACTGGGCCCCCGCCTGGGCCACCAGCGCCGTCAGGGCGGCGTCCCCACCGAGCTGCTCGGCCTCGGCGAGCTGGGCGCGGGCCTGGCTGACCAGCGTCTGGTGGTTCTGCTTGTAGCCCAGGAGGTGCTCGGCCGTGGCCACCGGGGCCGAGGCATCGGCCACGGCCGCGACGGCGGCGCTCTGGACCTCGGCGGCCACCGCCAGTACCTGGTCGGCGTCGCCGTGGCGGTCGTGATCCACGAGGGCCTTCAGGTCGCCGTCGGCCCGCTGCTCCAGCGCATCGAGGCGCTGGCCGATGGCGTCCAGGGCGGCGCGGCTGGCGGCGATCTCGGGCCGCGGTCCCAGGAAGGCGGCGTCGCGCGAGACCACCTCGTCGAGCCGCTTTCGCTCTGATTCCAGGATGTTGCGCGCCGACGTCAGCGCCGTGCGGGCGTCTCGGGCGGCGGCCTGGGCGTCATCGGGCAGCCCCCGCGTCAGCAGGAAGAACACGAGCCCCAGGGCGCCGCCCAGGAGCGCCAGGCCGGCCAGGCCCGCGCGGCTCATCGTCCCTCACCGGCGTCGAAGACCTCGACGCGGCCGCTGTCCACCAGCCACAGATGGTAGACGTTGAAGGTGCGCTCGCCCTCCCACTTCTCGATGGAGAGGTGCCGGTCCTCGGCCTCGGTGGCGAACGTCCAGCTGTAGTAGGACTCGGCGCGGCCGCCGTCATTCTCGAAGTAGTCCACCTCGCCCGACTCTTCGTAGTGCCACGTCGTGCCGCCCCACTGGAACGAGCCCTCCTCGTCCTCATCGAAGCGGATGAGGTCGTCCTCGGTGAGGCCCAGGTCCTTCATGGTCGGGTTCTCGTCCTCGAAGCCGGCGGTGACGACCAGGCGGCTGCCCTCGCGGAACCACTCCACCAGCAGGTCGCGCCGCCCGTGCTGGCAGACCAGCTCGAACCAGGGGGCGCCGCCGTCGCTGTAGCGGTGGCGGGTGACCACGTACGTCTCGATGGCGGCCGGGGAGTTGCCGAAGGGGGGCAGCTTCAAGACGCCGCCGCGGCGCACGCCCGTGATGTCGTTCGTCACGTTGGCGCCGGCGGCGATCTCGCGCTGGCGCTGGTGGCGCTTCTGCTCCTGGGCCTTCTTGCGGGTCAGCAGCTTGCCGAGGAGGACCGCCGCCCCGGCGCCGACGAGGATGAAGAGGAGTGCTTTCATGGCGCGGACGGTGCCATGAAGTGGCCGCCCGGGCAAGGGCGAGGATCAGAAGATCTGGGGCCGCCGCGACTCGGAAAGCTCTTGCAGAAAGCGGGTATAGCGCTGCTGGGCGCTCACGACGTCGAAGATGACGAAGTGCCCCTCGCCGGGGAACTGGGCCAGGCCGGCGCTGGCCTCGCCGCCCGCGACGTTGCCCCGGTAGGGGGGGATGCCTGCCGGGCCGATGCCCAGCAGGTCCAGCGCCTCGATGGGCACCGAGACCGGCTCCACGATGGGCACCCGGCCGGCGGCCGCGAGGGCGAAGATGGCGTCGGGGGGGGTGTACTCGTCCTCCAGGCCGGCCGTCATGAAGACGCTCTTGGGCAGGTTGCCGGGCGCCGGCTCGTCGAACCAGAACGGGGCGTAGTTCACCGAGTCGCTGGCGTCGATGAAGGTCTGCAGGATGGAGAGGGTGGGGTGCCAGCGATCGAGCACGTCCCCGGCGGGCAGGGCCAGGGCCGCGCGCACGATGGCGTTGATGTTCACCGGCTCCGTCTTCTGCTCGATGCTGATGGCGATGCTGGCGCCGGCGCCGGAGAGCATGCCCCCGCGGACCTCGGGCTCGATGGCCATGAAGAGCGGCCCGTTGAGGCCGCCCTGGCTATGGCCCATGAACATGATGCGATCGGGATCGATGGTGACCTCGAACCCCTCGCTCGTGTCCTCGGCCGGGATGTCGATGGTCTTGGCGAACTGCAGCAGCGACACGTAGTCGAGGGCCGCCTGCCGGGTGTTGTCCTTGCCGGCCTTGGGGAACAGGAAGTTGAAGTAGAGGAGCTGGACGCAGGTGTCGCTCTGGCCGTCGCAGGCGCCGTTGTCGCGGGTGCCGTGGTGGATCTGGTCGATGGCCAGCACCGCCAGGCCGCTGCGCGCCAGGATGGAGGCCGCGCGGTTGCGCACGTAGCTGGAGTAGTCGCCACCCGTGCCGTGGGCGTAGAGCACCAGGGGCCAGCCCCCGGCCGGCGGCTCGCCGAGCGGCACCGACAGCGAGAAGCGCAGATCCTCGTAGCCCTGGATGATGGGGTTGCCGTCGGCGTCGAACCGGATGGCCCCCTCGCCCTCGGCCTGGTAGGGGATGGTGCCCTCCTGGAACCGCGGCGCGCGATACAGCCCCTCGAACAGCTCGAAGCGGCTCTGCTTGGGGCCCAGGCTGCGGACCATCAGCAGCTCGGGATCGGGCAGACCATGAATGAAATCGCGGGCCTGGAAGAGCTGACCCACCGAGTCCTGGGTGGTGAAGACCGAGGCCGTGGCCGCCTCGATGCCCTCCTCGGCCAGCCAGGTGCGCAGGGGCGCGTTGACCTGCCAGGCCTTCGCGAGCGCCGGCGTGGTGGGCTCGGCCGGACGCATCACCTCCTCGAACGCCGGCGACGGCACCGCCACGGCGGTGGTCACCACCAGGGCGTAGCGGCGCAGGGGGCGCAGCGCGATGCCCTCCACCAGGCGCACCCGGAGGGCGTAGGACGGCAGGTACTGGGTCTCGGGCTCGTCGTAGCGCCACTGAATGGGCCAGCGCCGGCCGCGCTCGGGCGACTCGGGATCCACGTCCACCAGGAACACGGTGGCGTCGTCCTGGAGGGACGCCGCGGCCGTCTGCGGCAGGCGCGCCACATCCACCCGCGACTCGAAGGACAGGAAGAGCGTGGCCGACGTGCCGAAGCCCTCCACCTCCTCCTGGAGCGAGGTGATGACCTTGCCGAGGATGCCGCCCTGGAGGGGCTGGGGGAAGCCGCGCAGGTCCAGGGTGCCGTCGGGCTTGCGGTAGAGATCGCTGGGGAACGGGATGGCCGCGAGGGGCGTCGTCGCGGGATCGTCGGCCAGGGCGAAGCGGGCCACGGGCGGCTCGGCCGGGGGGGGCGGGAGGCCGGCGTCGCTGCCCGGCACCACCACGAAGCCCATGTCGCCGCTGGCGCCCCCGTCGGCCACGCCGCCGCTGCCTCCGCCGCCACCGTCATCACACGCGCACAGGGTCAGCGCCAGACAGAGCCACCACCGCATGCATCGCCTCCTGAGCCGGCCGCCGGTCCGCCGGCGCCGCGACATGCTACCAGACTGTGACCGCCGCGGGGCGAGGCCGCGGTCGTGGCGGGCGCCAGATTGCGGCGGGGAGTCTTCAAGGTCTTGAAGTCGTTGAGTTTTGTCGGCGCGTAGCCCCGCGCGCCGCCCTCGGGCCTGGAAACCGGGGGCCCGCGCGCGCATCATGGAGGTCACCCAGAGCGGGACCTTCCATGCTCGCCCAGCTCATACTCATCGGCCTGCTGGCCGACCCTTCGCCGGCCCTGCGCTGTCCGTGGAGGCCGCCGTGCGCCACGCACTGGCCGAGAGCCCCGCCTCGAAGGCCGCGCGGCTGCGGGCGAAGGCGGCGGAGCGGGCGGCCGATGGCGCGGCCCCGTGGCCCGAGCCCACCTCCAGGCGACCGCGAGCCTGCTCATCGCGACGCGCAACGCAGGCCCCGCCATCGCTTCCCCTGGGCGTGACCCAGCCGCTCCCGTGGTACCAGGCCATCGATGGCGAGCGCGACGCCGCGCGGGGCCTGTCGCAGGAGCGCCTGGCCGAGGTGGCCCTGGCCGAGCCGACCCTGGCCCACGCGGTGCGCCAGGCCTGCCATCGCCTGCGCCAGACCGGCTACGGAGCTGGCGGTGGTCCAGCGGATGAACCAGGTCGCGCGGCGGCTCTTCTCGACCTGGCGGAGGCCCATTGGAGGCCGATCAGGCCACCCAGGCGGATGCTGGCAGATCCAGGCCGAGCTGGCGCGGCTGAGAACGAGGCCCTCGATTCATCCGGGCGAAGAAGACCCGGGAGGCCGAGCCAACACCCTGCTGGCCCGCCCCTCGGAGGCGCCCTGTCGCCGGCGCCGCTGGCGTCGATGCGGCGCCGGCGCTGGACGGGCTTGCTGGCGTGGGCCCGATCACCACCGGAGCTGCGCAGCTGGACGCCCGCATCGAGGCGACCCGGGCCTCGGCTGCGCGTCGCAGAGGTGCGCGGCTGGCCGAAGATCACGGCGGGCGACGTGGACGTTCCTGCAGCCGGGCCAGGCCACAAGCAGCGACGCCGGCCAGGACGCCCTGATGCTGATGGCGGGGGTGTCGGTGCCGCTCGCGCAGACGCCTACAGCGCCAGCGAGGAGGCCGTCGAGGTCGAGGCGGCGGCGGCGGACGCCGCGCGGGCGGCGGCCCAGGACGTCGCGCTGCTCCAGGTGCTGGCCGCCCATGTGCAGGTCGAGGACAGCGTTGCGCCAGGTGAGGCCGCTGGACGACCCAGCTCGCCGCTCGCGCGCCAGGCCCTGGAGACCCTGGAGAGCCGGTACGCGGCCGGCGGGATCGGCTTTCTGGCGGTGCTGGAAGCCGAGCGGGCTGGAGCGGTTCGAGCGGCAGCGCGGTGGCGGCCGGCGCCGAGGTGGGCCTGCGGCTGGCCACGACCTGCGGCTGGCGTGGCCGGCCTGCCGAGGAGGCGCCTTTGATGAAGCGGTGGGCAGGGAGCGGCCATCGCCGCCGGCCTGGTGGTGGCCTCGCGCTCGGCAGCTGGCTGGGCGGCGCTCCCGCGGTGCCTCCTGCGGCGGCGCCCGCCGCGAAGGCGAACACCGCCTGGACCTGCTCAGATGGACCCCCAGGTCCGGGCGGACAAGCCGGGCAAGTGCCCGGATCTGCGGGATGGATCTCATCGAAGCTGGAGGGCCGGCCCCGAGGGCGATCGTGGTGCTGACCCTGACCGACCAGGCCCGGGCGCTGGCGCGCGTCCGCACCGAGCCGGCGGCCTGCCGCGATGCGCAGCGGACGCTGCACCTGGTGCGGCGTGGCCTACGACCAGACCCGCGAGAAGGAGATCACGGCCTGTCTGGGGGCCGCATCGACCGCATGTTCGTCGACCACCTGGGCAGCCGCGCCCGCGAGGGCGACCACCTGTACCGCATCTACAGCCCGGAGCTGGTGGCGGCCCACGAGGAGCTGCTCCAGGCGAAGCGGACGGTGGCGCGCCTGGGGGCCGGCTCGCCCGCCATCGTGCGCGAGGGGGCCGAGCGGACGCTGGACGCGGTGCGGGCCCGCCTGCGTCGCTGGGGCCTGTCGAGCTACCAGCTCGCTTGCTGGAAGGGCAGCAGAAGGTCCCCGACGACGTGACCATCTTCGCGCCCCAGGGGGGCGTCGTGGTGGAGCGGGCCCGGGTCGAGGGCACCTGGGTGGAGACGGGCACGCGCCTGTATCGCATCGCCGAGCTGGACTGGGTGTGGATCGAGGCGTCGGCCTATGAGCGTGACCTGCCCTGGCTGCGCTTCGGCCAGCCGGTCGCGTTCGAGCTGGAGGCTGCCCGGCCGCACCTTCGAGGGTCGGTGGCCTTCATCGAGCCCTTCATGGACGCCCAGACCCGGGCGGCCCGGGTGTGCAGCATCACGGTACCCAACCCCGACGGGCTGCTCGCCGGAATGTTCGCCCGCGTCACGGTCGAGAGCCGCCTGCACGGCGAGGGGCATGATGGAGCCAGACCTCGTGGGGCGCCTCATCTGTCCGATGCATCCTTATGAAATGAAAGCAGAAAATGCCGAAGGTGGCGTGTGCTCCATCTGCGCATGCGCCTCGTCATAGCCGAGGAGCTGGGCTACCGGACGCCCGAGACCCCCGCCGAGCAGCCCCTCACGATCCCGGTCACGGCGCCCCTGATCACGGGGGAGCGGGCCGTCGTGTAGCGTCGAGGTTCCGGGGGCGGAGGAGCCCACCTACGAAGGGCGCGAGATCGTGCTCGGTCCCCAGGCGGGCGACCGGTGGGTGGTGGCGTCCGGCCTGGCCGAGGGCGAGCAGGTCGTGGTCGTGTGAGGGCGCCTTCAAGCTGGACGCCGCGCTCCAGATCCAGGCGAAGCGGTCGATGATGAACCCCGGGTCGCAGCCGGCCGCGGGGTCGCAGCCGGCCGCGGGCGCCTGCGCCGGCCGCGGGGTCGCAGCCGGCCGCGGGGTCGCAGCCGGCCGCGGGGTCGCAGCTGGCCGCGGGGTCGCAGCCCGCGCCTGCTGAGCCGGATCCGCCGCCGAAGAAGGCGACCGCGCGCCCGGCCGCGCCTCCTGCCGGGCGGGCCACGAGGCCGGCCGCTGCTGCCGGAGGCGTCGAGGCCGGTGGTGCTCGCCTGGCTGCCGCGTCCCAGCCCGCCGCGTCGCAGCCCGCCGCCGCATCCCAGCCGGCCGCGTCGCAGCCGGCCGCCGCGTCCCAGCCCGCAGCGGGCCTGCAGCCGATGCACCACGATCACAGCCAGCACAAGCACCCATGACCCGGGCCATCGACTTCCTGGTCGAGAACCGGCTGATCGCCCTGATCCTGGCGGGGCTGCTCACGCTGGCCGGTCTCTACGTGGTGCCGTTCCCCATCGACACCGATCTGCCGCGGGATCCGGTGCCGGTGGATGCCATCCCCGACATCGGGGAGAACCAGCAGATCGTCTTCACCCGCTGGCCCGGCCGGTCACCCCGCGACGTGGAGGATCAGGTCACCTATCCGCTGACGGTGGCGCTCCTGGGGCTGCCATAAGGGCGTCCGCGCCTGCTCGGCTTTCGGGTTCTCCAGCGTCTACGTGATCTTCCAGGACGACGTGGAGTTCTACTGGTCGCGGTCGCGGCTGCTGGAGAAGCTGTCGGCGCTGCCCCCCGACACCCTGCCCGAGGGGGTGCGGCCTGAGCTCGGCCCCGACGCCACGGGGCTGGGTCAGGTGTTCTGGTACACCCTGGAGGGTGAGGGGTTCGATCGGCAAGAGCTGGAGGAAATCCAGGACTCTCTACGTGTGCGCTACGCCCTCCAGTCGGTGGGAGGGTCGCCGAGGTGGCGGGGTCGGGGCAGGTGATTTCCCGGCTGGCAGGTGGAGGTGGATCCCGACCTGCTCCAGCACCATGGCCTGTCGCTGGCCCAGGTCTTCAACGCGGTGCGGCAGGCCAACCAGGACGTCGGGGCCGGCACCCTCGAGATCAACAAGGTCGAGTACGTCATCCGGGGCGTCGGCCTCATCCGAACCCCCGAGGACCTGGCCGATGTGGTCATCGTGGCGCCGGATCATGTGCCCGTCACGGTGGGGCAGGTGGCCCGGGTGGTGGCCGGGCCCGAGCCGCGGCGCGGGGCCCTCGACAAGGCCGGGACGGAGGCCGTCGGCGGCGTGGTGACGGTGCGGTACGGGGAGAACCCCCTGGCCGTCATCGACCAAGTCCACGCCCGGATCGCCGAGATTGCCCCCAGCCTGCCGCGGCGGACGCTGGCCGATGGCCGGGTGTCCCAGGTGCAGATCACCGTCCTGTTCTACGATCGGACCGATCTCATCCACGACCCTCGACACCCTCAGCACCGCCCTCATCGACGAGATCCTCATCACCATCGTGGTGGTCGTCCTGGTGTGGGAACTGCGGATTTCCTTCATGATTTCGCTCTTTGCCTCGCGGTGCTCCTCGCGTTCCTGGGGATGCGGGTGACCGGCGTCGACGCCAACCCGATGAGCCTGGCCGGCATCGCCATCAAGCATCGGCACCATGGTCGACATGGGCATCATCGTCGCCGCAGGTTGTCGCGCGGCGGTTGGCGGAGGCCTCGGACGAGCTCGGTGAACTGGGGTGTTGAAGGCGGAGGTGGCCGGGGCGGTCACGACGGCGGTGGCGACCACGATCAAGCTTCCTGCCGGTCTTCACGCCGATGAGCGGCGCGGGAGGCGCGGCTGTGCCCGGCTCTCGGGATGTTCACCAAGACGTACGCGCTCATCGCCTCCATCGCGGCCCTCTTTTCCTGCCGCCCTCATGGCGGCGGCGGCGGTGTGTTCCAGCGCGCGCGGCGCGGGCCGGCGTGGTGGCGGCGGGGCCCTCGACGTGGCCTGCCCTGCCGGGGTCGCGGCCTCGCGGCCGGCTACCGGTGGGCGGGCACGGCGCTCGCCCTGGCCGGTCGGCGGACGCTGCGGGCGGCGCTGACGGACGCTGGGCGCCAGCGCCGGGCTCATCATCAACGTCCTGGCGGTGCTCGCGGTGGTCGTCGCGCTGGGGAGCACTGGGCGCCTTCGGCCCGGGCGGCGGGCGCGTGGGCAACTTCGTCGCCGTCGCGGTGATCTGCGGCTTGCTGCTGGGCGGCGTGCTGCTCTTCCTGCGTCTGTATCGAGCCCCTGCTGCGGTGGTGTCTCGCCCACCGGTGGCTGTTCTTCCTGCTGCCGGCCCTGCTGCTGGTGGTGGGGCCTCTCGCGCGGCGCGGCGCCTCACTCTTCCTGCCGGCCTCCGCCGAGCAGACCGCCGTCGGTCGGCGGCTTCGATGGCGGCCTTCCCGGGCATGAAGGCCGAGTTCATGCCGCCCCTCGACGAGGGCAGCTTCCTGTGGATGCCGACCACGATGCCCCACGCCAGCCTGGGGGAGTCCCTGGACGCGCTCCAGCTCCAGGATCGGCTCATCGCGGCGCTGCCGGAGGTCAAGACGGTGCGGTGGAAAGATCGCGCGTGGACAGCGCCTCGATCCCGCGCCCATCTCGATGGTCGAGACCATCATCTTCTACCACCCCGAGTACGGCCCGCCCGATCCCGAGACCGGGGAGCGACGGCGTCTGTGGCGGGAACACATCAAGACACCCGATGACATCTGGCGCGCGATCAGCGCCACCGCCACCATCCCCGGCAGCACCGCGGCCCCGCGCCTGCAGCCCATCGCCGCGCGCATCGTGATGCTGCAGAGCGGCGTGCGGGCCCCCATGGCGGTCAAGGTCCGCGGCCAGGACCTGGCCGAGATCGAGGCGGCGGCGCGGGCCATCGAGGCGCTGCTCAAGGGGGTGGAGGGGTGCGAGCCGAGGCGTCCAGGCCGATCGCATCGTCGGCAAGCCCTACCTGGAGATCCATCGTGGACCGCGACGCCACTGCCCGGCACGGCCTGGAGCTGACGGCGGTGCAGCGTGCCCTCGAGACGGCGGTGGGCGGATCCGTCGCCACGGTGCTCATCGATGGCCGGGTGCGGCGGCCGGTGCGGGTGCGCTACCGCGAGCGGCGCGACGACCTGGAGGCGCTCCGGCGGGTGCGCGTCGCCACGCCCGCGGGTGCCCATATGTGCCCTCGATCAGCTCGCCACGATCGACTTCGTGCGCGGGCCGATGGTCATCAAGAGCGAGGACACCTTCCTCGTCGGCGACGTGCTCTTCGACAAGGTGACGGGCGTCAGAGGTGCGGAGGTGGTGGAGCGCGCGAAGGCGGCTCGAGGCTGCCCAGGCTCAGGGCGAGCTGGTCGTGGCGCCCGGCATCTCGTGGATCTTCACGGGCACCTTCGAGAACCAGGTCCGGGCCCAGCGCGGCCTGCTGGTCATCCTGCCCCTGAGCCTGGCGCTCATCTTCCTCATCCTCTACCTGCAGTTTCGCAAGTCTCGACTTCATTGCTGGTTTTCTCGGGGATCGCCGTCGCGTGGGCGGGGCTTCGTCTTCCTGTGGCTGGGGCGGCGGTCCGGCCTCCCGGACTGGACCGGGTGGGGGACGCACGCTGGCTGAGGCCTTCAATGTCCAGACCTACCACCTCAGCGTGGCGTTCAGCTTCATCGCGCTGTTCGGCATCGCGACGGACGACGGGGTGGTCATCTCGACCTGGCCTGGAGCAGCAGGCCGCCGAGGCGCAGCCCGAGTCGGTCGAGGCGCTGCGTGGAGATGCGCGACGGTGGCCGCCTGTTCGTGGCGGCATTCGCCTGTACCATGATCGACAGCGACACGCCCTGGCGCGCCGCCGGTGCTGACGAGCCAGGGCCGGGGCCGACGCCGCGGGTGCCCATGGCGCTGCCGGGTTCGGCGGGATGGTGTTCGAGCGCTGACGCTCTTCGTCGTGCCGGTGGGCTGGTGCGCGGTCGAAGAGCTGAAGCTGCGGGTCCGCCAGCGCATCGCCGCCGGCTGACGCTCAGGGCGCCGTGGGCGCGGCATGCCCTCGACGGGCTCCACCAGATATCTGCCTGGGCGAAGCCCAGCTCGGCGTTCCAGGATGTGGCAGCGCGCCATCCACTTGCCGGGGTTGTCCATGCGGGCGAAGACGGTCACGCGGCTCAGGCCCGGCACGAGCACGGTGTCCTTGAGGCCCGGCTGCTCCGTCTCGGGCCGGCCGTCGGGGAAGACCTCGAAGAACTGGCCATGCAGGTGGAAGGGGTGCTCGGGGCTGGCGCGGTTGTCGAGGACCATGCGGACGTAGTCGCCCTGCTGGAAGGTGAAGATGGGGTCGTGGCAGCGTGGACTGGCCGTTGATGCTGGGCGACGCCCGTCTCGGGATCCTCGACGGCGTCGAACACCAGGGTGGCGTTCACGTTGGTCCGCCCTCGCTGCACCGGCGGGACCGTGGGTAGCGCCACGACCGTGGGCGCCTCGTCGGAGGCCTCGACCTGGACGCTCTGCACCACGAAGGGCCGCTCGACGACGTTTTCTCCTTCAAGAACAAGCACATGGCTCAAAAGGTCCACCTGCCCGGGCTGGTCGTAGGTGACCTCGAGGTCGTAGCGCTGGCCCACGGCGATCTGCACGCGGTCGGTCTCATAGGGCGCGTGGATGAGGCCGGCGTCGGTGCCGATGACCCGGAAGCGGGCGCCCTGGAGGCTGAGGCTCATGGTGCGGGCGTTGGCTGTCTGGCCTGTGCTGCCCACCTGGACGGCCGGGCGTAGCCGTCGCAACGCGACCCCGTTGGTCAGGAGGGTGCCTCGTGCGGCCGTGCATCCGCTCGGGGAAGCTGGCCGATGAAGGCGGCGACCGGTCGCCCGGAGAGCAGGATGTCGAGTGATGAAGGCGCGCTCGGCGTCGAAGGCCGGCGGCTCGGCCTCGTGCACGATGAGCATGCCGTAGAGGCCGAGCTCGACCTGCTCGTTGGCGCGGACATGGGGGTGGTACCAGTAAAGCCCGCCCGGGGCGCGGAAGCGGTAGGTGAACGTCTCGCCGGGCTGGATGGGCGCCTGGATGCGGGGCTGCCGTCCATGTCGTCCGTGATCCGCAGCCCGTGCCAGTGGATGGTGGTGGGCTCGTCGAGGTGGTTCGTGAACCGCACGACGATCTCGTCGCCCAGGCGGGCCTGGATGATGGGGCCCGGGCTCTGGCCGTTGTAGGCGTAGCCGTCGACCTCGACGTCCCGGGTGATGGGGTTGCCGTGGTGGTCCGCGGCCAGGGTGATGGCCACGACCTTCGGGTCGGGATCCTCATCGACGGCCGCGGCGGGCCCGATGATGACGGGCAGGGCCGGCGGGGCCGGGGGGGCGGCGTCGGGGAGGGTGGCATCGACGATGGGGGCGGCGTCCACCTCCGGCGCAGCGTCCGCCCCCTGTGGCCGGCGTCGATCGCGGCGCCCGCGTCGGCCACGGGCATCGGGTCGGCCTCGGCGCCGCCGTCGTCGCAGGCGGCGAGCAGCAGGAGGGGCAAGAGGGCGAGGGCGTGGACCGCATGGGGTGCCTCCGTCGGCTGAATGCGGCCGATCTGCCATGTTTCAGCCGGGTCAACGCCAGGGGATCGGGGCCGCCGGTGCCGGACCGGTTGCATCTGGGGCGGCGAAGCCCAACGCTCTGGCCACAGTGAGCCCCCTCAGCCTGCTCCTCGCGGCCGCGCTGGCCGCCTGCGATGACGTCCTCGCCACCGCGGACGCCACGATCGTAGTCGACCTCGGCGCCGACGCCCGCGGCCCCGGTGACGGTCCCCCGGGCGGACGCCTCCGCGGATGGCGCCGTGGATGGGAGCCCACCGGATGCGGCACTTCCGGACGCGGCGCCCGATGGGGCGCCTGATGTGGGGCCTCGATGCCGCGCGCCTCCGCCTCGTCTGCGCGGATCGCGGCAGCCCCCGGCCGGCGGGGCCTGGCACGTCCGGGGCCGTGCCTTCACGCGGAGGCGAGACCGAGCGTCTGCCGCGCGCGGTCGTCACCGGCGGACAGCCTGGCCCGCGACGCCCGGACCCTGCACCGCGCTGAGTACCAGGACCTGGCCGGGGGCGGTGGACTGGGTGTGGCTGCTGGTCACCTGGGACGGCATCGAGCCGAGCCCTCGGCACCTATAACGGCGCGTATCCGGAGACGGACGCAGGAGCAGGGCCGCCCTCGCCCAGGCGGCCGGGCTCGACGTGGTGATGGCCATGCACCAGGAGCGCATCGGCCCCGCTGGCGGGCATGGCTTCCCGCCTGGGCCTCGGGGCCGGGGTGCCGGTTCCGGATCAGCCGGATCACCCGGCCGCCCCGCGCCTGGGCCACCTTCTGGGCCGACGAGACCGGCCCCGACCGGCTGGTCGGTGGCGTGGCAGCGCCTGCTGGACACCTGCGCCGGCCAGGCCGGCATCATCGGCATCCTGCCCTGGCCGACGCCCGGGGCCCCGCCGAGACGGCGCTTGCTGGCGCGCGGGTGCGGGCCTCGCCGAGGCCCGCCTGGGGGTTCTCGCCTTCCGACGATGGCCCGGGGCCCTGACGGCGCTGGGCCTCGACGTCGCGCGCGCCGAGCGGGTTCGGGCCGGGCGCGGCCCGCCGCCCTGCCCGCGCCCGACGCCCAGTCCCGCTGCCTGGCCAGCGAGGCCACGCTGCGGCGCGGGCCGCGGGGGAGCCCCTGTTCATCCGGGGGCTGGGGGCCCCGGGGAGCCTCGACGCGGCGCTCGCCCGGGCCGAGGCCGTGGGGCGGCCTACGCCGCTGGCACGACGGCTTCGGCGCCGACGCCCTCGCGCTGCGCGACGCCGACGGCCGGCCCACCGATCGCTGGCCCATCGCCTTCGGGCGCACCCGGCCCCTGGAGGTGGCCGGCGTCCTGCGCGGCTTCAAGCCCGCGCGCCCGGTGGCCGGTCGATGCGCTGGTTCGCGGATGGCGCCGCGGGCCTCGGGCGCATCCAGCCCCGGACCCTGGGCCCCGATCCCGAGGGCGCGTCGAACCTGCGGACTTGTCGTGGTTCACCGGCTACGATGTGGTCACCGGCGAGCTCTCGGTCTTCGTCCAGGGGGTGGCCGGCGACGTCGAGCTCACGCTGCGCGCGCGGGGGAACTGATGAGGAGCTGGCTCCTGGTGCTGGCGTGGCGTGTGGGCCCGCGATGGACGGCTGGCCCACTGCCCGTTCTTCGGTGAGCTGACGGGCGGGGGTCTTCCGGCCGGGGGACGCGGCGGCGGGCGGTTATGGTGTTGGCCCCAGGCGGGGATCAGCTGCCCGGCCTCGGACGCGGCGGCCATGGGCGGCGCCGGAGGGGGGCAGGCGCGGGCGGCGCCGCGGCGGTGGTGGCGCGGGGGCGGGCCGGGCCGACGCCGTCTTGCCGCCGGCTGACCAGGGCGTGCGCCCCGATCCTGCTGCCTGGGCGCCCTCGTCCAGCTCGGCGGCTACGAGATCTTCGCTCAGTGAGGCCAGCCGGCTGACGCCTGCGCCGACGACGGGCGTCGCGGGCGGCGCGCAGCCGGCCCGGGGTGCCGCTCCGGCAGAACTGACGCGGGCCGAGCCGAGGCCGCCTGCGCCGAGCGGCTTTCGGCTCTGCACCGACGCCGAGTGGCAGGACGCCCGCGGCGCCGAGCGGCACTGGGCCTTCCCCTACGGCCGAGCATGTGCCCGGGCGCTGCAATGACCACGTGAGCGGCACCGGCCGCCTTCAGACCCACAAGCCGAGGCGGGCTGCCAGACCCTCGAGGGGCCTCCAGACCTCTGCACCGTCTGGGAGATGACCGCCGACGGCAGCCGCCGCGGGCGCGAGCTGGCGCGTCAACGCCGCAGGGATGGTCTGCAACGAGGCCGCCCGCTGGCAGTGACGTCTTCTACGTCAACGGCGACGTTCTACGCCGTGACGACCTGGGCTTCCGGTGCTACGCGATCTCTAGGTCACTGATGCCAACTGGCTGAAATCTCAAAGAAAAAGTCTGGAGAACCCACGTTCTGACGCCCCTGCGCGTCTGAGCTGGTCGACCTGCTGGTCCGGCTGCTGAAGCAGAGTTGCTGCTGAGTACGGGCTGCCCGATCCACCGCCCCCGAGAGCCGCTCTGCGCCACCGCGGGCGGCATGGCTGGGCGAGGTTATGAATTTCGCCGCGCTGACCGGCCTGGTGGATGGTCGTCAAGCCGTCAGGAGGGGGAGCCGCTGGCGCGGCTCGTCCGGGGCAAAGCATCTCATCCGCCTCGACCGCCCGGCCGAGCTGGACGAAGCCTCAACGGGGTGGCGGACGGCCGCCTCGGTGGAGGAGGATCGGCATCTGGGCCGGATGCCCTGACGAGGCGCCTCCGCGGCACGACCCCAAGCACGATCCTGGCCGGGGCCTGGCCTCGGCGTCGGCGGCGGTGGTCTTCGGGGGTGGCTGGCTGATGGTCGGCCTCGGCCTCGTCCTGGGCCTCGTGAACACCGGCCTCGGGGCGCTGCTGGGAGCCAACCAGCGCACGCGCCTGCTGGTGGACTTCGTGGCCGGTGCCCTGGTGGGCGGGGCGGCCTGGCTCGCGGCCGTCATCGATCCGAGCCTGCCGCGCAAGCCCCTCGTCCTGGCGGGGATCATCGTGAACGTGCCGGGGCTGACGCTCACGTCGGGGCTCGCCGAGGTGGCCTGGAAGAACCTGGTCAGCGGTACCGCCCGCCTCCTGGACGCGGCCATGGTGCTGCTGTCGCTGCTCTTCGGCGTGGGCATGATGGCCATGCTCGAGCAGTGGGTGCACCCCGATCACGTGGTGGGGCTGCAGGGCGGCGCCCCCATGCCGGTCTGGGCGCTGGCCATCGCGGCGGTGGTGGCGGGCGGCGCCTTCACCATCCTGTTCTCGGTGGGGCGGCGCGACACCCTGCCGGCCCTCGGGGCCTCGATGCTGGCCTGGGGCACGTCGCTCATCACCGGCTGGGCCGGCATCCCGGGGGCGGCGGCCGCCTTCGCCGGGGCCATCGTCGTCGGGCTCTACGCCAACACCTTCGCGCGCCTCACCGATCGGCCCGCCCAGGTGGTGCTGGTGCCCGGCATCGTGATGCTGGTGCCCGGCGCCTTCGGCTTCGTCAGCTTCGAGCAGGTGATCTGGGGCAACGTCGCCGCGGGCACGGCTGGCATGATGCAGACGCTGCTCATCGCCGGGGCGCTGGTGATCGGGCTGCTGCTGGCCAACGCCACGCTGCCGCCCCGGAAGATCATGTAGGCGGGAGAGAGGGGGGCCTGGAGCAGCCCCCGGGGATCAGCGCCGGTTGATCAGCGCCGGGGGTGCTCAGCGGGCGTAGCTGCGCTCGCGCCGCTCGCGGTTCTCCTTGCACTGGATGCAGACCGTCGTCACGGGACGGGCCCGCAGGCGGCCGAAGCCGATCCAGGCGCCGCAGTCGTCGCACCACCAGTATTCGCCCTCTTCCAGGCGCTCGAGGGCGGCGTCGATCTTGTGGATCAGGTGCCGCTCCCGGCCGCGCAGGCGGAAGGCCAGGGCCTGGTTGTAGTCCGAGGTGGCATGGTCCATCTCATCGGCCAGATCGTCCGTGTCGATGGTCATGTCCTGGGTCAGCGTGCGCTGCGCGTTCTGCAGCAGCTTGCCCCGCTCCGACAGCAGCAGGTTGCGGAACTCATCGGTCCGCTCGACGAGCAGCTCCTCAGGCAGGCCCTCGAAGTCCGACTCCTCGCGAGCATCCCCTGGTTGCGCGATCTTGCTCATGGATCCTCGATCCTTCCTCAATCTGACGAGGCCCCCCTGGGGGGACCCGCGGTCCACCTCGCCGTCGGTACGACCGTCTTGGGGATCCGGGATGGCGGCCTTCCGGGTGCCGACCATCGGCGGAGAAGATGCCCAACTCCGATGGGAATTTCAATGGGCCCGCGCAACGCGGCCGGGCGGGGCCCGGGGCGCGCCCGCTCAGCGCGCCGCGAACACGCCCAGGGCGCGCTCCAGCGCCTCCCCCGTGCCGACCATGTAGACCACGTCGCCCACCTCGAAGGGCACCGTCGGATCTGGACGGTCGAGGAGCTCGTCGCCGCGGCGGACGCCGACGACGAGCGCCCCGGTCTCGGAGCGCAACCGCAGATCGACGATGGAGGCGCCGATCACCGGGCTGTCGGCTTCGACGCTGGCGGACTCGATCTTCAGGGCGTCGAGGCCCCGGACCTCGCCGAGCCGCCGCCGGGGGACCACCAGGCTGCGCTCGCTGGTCTGGGTCTCGCTGCGCAGGTCGCGGATGCGGGCGTCGATGGTGTTGCGAGGCACCTCCAGGTGGCGGAGCATCCGCGCGACGATCTCGGCGGCCCCCTCCACCTCCTCGGCGACGACGTCGTGGGCGCCGAAGGCCAGCAGCCGGGGGCGCTCGCCCAGGTAGCGAACCCTCATCAGGACGGGGACTTGCGGCGCGACGCGCCGGATCGTGTCGACCACGCGCTCGGCCGCCCGGGGGTCGTTGATGAGCAGGACGACGAGGCGGGCCTCCAGCAAGTGGGCGTGGCGCAAGGCTTCTTCGCTGGTGGCGTCGCCATAGTAGACCGGCATGCCGGCCTCGCGGCCGCGCCGCACGTTCTCGCCGCTCAGCTCCAGGATGACGAAGGGCGCCCCCGTCGCGCGCAGGGCCTGGGCCGCCTGGATGCCGGCCACGCCGTAGCCCACGAGCACCACATGGTCGCGCAGGCCCTGGGTGCCCTCGTCCTCCTCGTCGATGGCCCGCAGGCCGATGAGCCGCTCCAGGGGAGCCAGCAGCTTCTCGCCCGCCCGGATGTGGGGCGCGACGCGGACGAGCAGAGGGGTGAGGAACATGCTCAAGATGCCCGCCGCCAGCAGCGGGCTGGCGTCGCTGATCACGCCGTTCGCCTCGGCGAGGCGCGTCAGCACGAAGCCGAACTCCCCGAACTGGGCGAGGCCCACGCCGGCCAGCCAGGCCACCCGGGCCGGGAACCGCATCGCGCTGGCTGCCAGGGTGGCGATGAGCCCCTTGGCCGCCAGGAAGCCCGCCAGCATGGCCGCGACCAGCAGCGGCTGGCTCAGCACGGCGTGGAAGTCGAAGAGCATGCCCAGCATCACGAAGAACAGGCTCACGAAGGCATCGCGCAGGGGCAGGATGTCGCCCATGGCGCGGTGGCCGTACTCGGTGTCGGCGACCACCATGCCGCCGAGGAAGGCCCCGAGGGCGAGGGAGAGCCCGGCGAGGGAGGTCAGCCACGCCGTGCCGATGCAGAGCGTCAGGATGGCCAGCAGGAAGACCTCGCGGCTGCGGCTGGCGTCCACCCAGCGCAGCACCGTCGGCACGACCACACGGGAGATGGCGATGACGGCCACGACCACCGCGGCGGCCTTGCCGAGGGCGATGCCCACGTCGGCCAGGGCGCCGCTGCCGGACGCCGAGGGGCCCAGCAGCGGCACGATGAGCACCATCGGCACCACGCAGAGGTCCTGGAAGATCAGCGTCCCGACGATGAACCGGCCGTGGGGGGCGTCGAGCTCCTGCCGCTCGGCGAGCGTCCGCAGGACGATGGCGGTGCTGGAGAGGGCGAAGACGAAGCCGTAGAAGATGGCCGGCCCCCAGGCCAGGTCGAGGGCGCGGCAGATCGCCACCGTCGCCCCGAGGGTGAGGCCCACCTGGAGAACGCCGCCCAGCGCCACCTGCCGGAAGATGTACTTGAGGCGGCTGAACGAGAACTCGAGGCCGATGGAGAAGAGGAGCAGCACCACCCCCACCTCGGCCAGCACCTCGATGTCATGCACCGAGGTGATGAGGCCCAGGCCGTAGGGACCCATCACGGCCCCGGCGGCCAGGAGGCCCGCGACGGTGGGGAGCTTGAGCCGGGCCAGGAGGACCGTCACCAGCGCACCCAGGCCGGCGATGATGGCGAGCTCGCTCAAGAGAGGGACGTGACCCATGGACGCTCCGCGTTCGTGCCGCGCCATGGTACGGCCGGCCGCCCGCAGTGGCGAGCCGTCGAGGTCACAGCGAGACCGGCACCTGAGACCGAAAGAGCACGCAACCCCGCGAAAGGTCGCGGATTTTCAGCCAGTTCCGGCCGGCCGGGCGGTGGCGCCGTTCTTGCGGAGGGGGACGCGGGCGCCTTGCCCACCGAGACCTGGAGGACCCATGCGCCGGCTCGCCCTCGCCCTCGCCCTGCTCGCCGGCTGCGCCGACCCGCGGCCCCGGACGAGGGGCCCATCCTGAAAGCGCCGCCGGTGAGGCGGTGTCGTTCATCCACGTCAGCGGGCTGTGCACCACCCGCTTCTCGGTGGGCAAGCGCGGCGATCCCGTGGCGCTGGGCCACTTTGACGGCATCCGCAGCGTCGACGCCGTGGTGGACCAGACCCATGACATGGGCACCGCGACGGCGGATCTGGCCCGCACCCTCGACGCCCACTGCACCGGCGATCAGTGGTGCTACCTGTACGGCTACAGCAACGGGGGGGCGGTCATCAGCCGGGCGCTCTCGCTCTACGACGACGACCGCTGGAACGTGCTCTGGGTCCTGACCGTGGCCAGCAACGAGGGGGGCAGCGAGCTCTCGGGGTCGTTCGTGGCCGATGTGGGCGATGTCCTCGGAATCACGTGTGATCTCTCGAACAACGTCGGCCCCACGGAGCACCGCGCGGGGTGGGATCACGATGACACGGGCGGCGTGACCTTCTACCAGATGGCCGGCCACCGCGAGTACCTGCTCACCGGGAAGCTCCCCGACTTCTTCGGCGGCCAGGCCAACGACGGGGCCGTGCCGTACCACTCGGCCGGCGGCCTCAACGACACCTGGTTCGTCTCGGATGACGATCCCTGGCTCTGCTACGCCCCCGACTGGCACTTCGACCAGCACGTGATCGCCGGCGCCTGCCGGGGCTATGACCGCAACCACGACCAGATGCAGCGCAAGGGCATCGAGGATCTCGGTGGCTGATCGCCGCGCCCTGCTCGCGCTGGCGCTGCTGCTGGCCTTCGGGCTGGGCGCCGTGGCCGTGCGCCCGGCCGCGGTGCCCCTCATCCCCGGCCTCGTCCACCTGCGCCCGGACCGCCTGCCCCGGGCCCCCGCGCCCGCCGCGGTGGAGCACGCCGATCCCATCGCCCAGCTCGACGCCCTGGACCGCCTGCCCGACCCGCCGAGCGAGGGCCCGTGGGACGCCGTGGCCGTCTATCGCCACCAGAGCCGCTACCCGCCCACCTCGCGACCCCTGACCCGCCAGCAGCAGCACCGCATCGAGTTCAACCGCCGGTACGAGACGCCCCGCCCGCTCCCGGGGCGGCCCGGGGCCCAGTGGATCCTCACGGCCGATCGCTACTGGATCGTGGGCGACGAGCCCCTGGCGCTGGAGCTCAGGGCGTTCGACGAGGCGGGGCCGGTGGCGCTGACCGTGGAGCGGGCGACGGTGCAGGTGGGCGACGTCGTGCGGTCGCTGCGCTTCCAGGCCGGGCCCGACGGCCTCCAGGCGGTGGTCTGGCCCGAGGGCATCGGTGGCGGGACGACCCGCGCGGTCGTGGTGCGGGTGGCGGTGGCCACGGTCGAGGGCCCCGCCGAGGCCCGGCTGCAGGCCGTCCACACCCGTCGAGACGCCGTGCCGGCCCGCTTCACCGGCGCGCTGGCCGACGCCGAGGAGGCCGGCAGCCTGCGGGTGGACGTCGGCATCGACGTCGCCCGGGCCGGGCGCTACCTCATCGACGCCAACCTCTACGACGACGCCGGCGAGCCCGTGGCCTGGGCCCGCTACAAGGGCGAGCTGGCCGAGGGCCTGGGCACCGTGCCGCTGCGGTTCTTCGGCAAGGTGCTGGTGGATGCCGGTCGCCCCGGGCCGTGGCGGCTGGGGGAGCTGCGCGGCGTGCGGCATGCCCCCGGCGCGTTCCCGGATCTGGAGCCCATGGCGCCCTTCCTCGACCCCTGGCGGACGCGCCCCTGGCGGCTCGACGCCTTCAGCGACGCCGAGTGGGCCGGACCGGCGCGGGCCGCTCGCCTGGCCGCCCTGGCCCGCTCGCCCTTCGCGCCGCCGCGCCCGGGCGATGGGCTGGCCGATCAGCGCTTCGGCGCCGTCGGCGGGCGCCGCCAGGGGATGGAGTAGCCGGGTCGGGTGGGTCCCCGGTAGCGCGGCCCCGCGTGGATCTCGACCCAGACGCGGCCGTCGATGACCACCTGGTGCAGCAGTCCGCGCATGTCGCGCGCGTACTCCTTCGCCCGAAAACCTCGCTGGATCACGGAGATATAGCGGATCTGGTACTCGGCGTCGGCCAGGCGGGACTCGCGGAAGTCGAGCCAGGGCTCGACGCAGGGCCGGTACATGCCGCTGAAGACCCGGGGCCGGTGGTCCCCGGCGTCCGCCCGGATCCACAGCGCCGCCTCGCGCAGGCCCTCACCGAAGCCAAGGGTGACGCCGTGGCCGGCCGGCCAGCCGGGCCAGTCCTGGCTCCAGGCGATGGCGTGGGGGTGGACGTCGGCGAGGCGCGCGAGGCGCACGCCCCCGAGCAGGGCCAGGGGCAGGGCGAAGGCCACCCACCGCCGCCGCCCGGCGACGGCCCGCGCCGCCCCGACGATCGCCACGGTGGCCAGCGCCGCCAGCGGCGGGAAGAAGGGCAGCACATAGCGATCGATCTTCTTGGGGGCCTCGATCTGGGCCAGGGCGAGCACGGCGTAGGCGCCCAGCAGCGCCGCCAGGGCACGCCGCGCGGCGGCCCGGCGTCGACCGGGGACGAGCAGCACGACGAGCCCCGCCACCGCCGCCACCGCCACCTCGGGCGAGAGGCGCGCGGCCAGCACGGCGAGGTAGTAGGCGGGCCCGGGATCCTGGGCGTAGTAGAGCCCGCCGAAGTAGACGCGGTGGCCGCGGTCCACCTGGCCGGTCACCTCGGCGATCAAGCGCTCGAGGGTGCCGGCGGGATCGGCCCGGAGGGCGGGCCAGAGGGCGAAGGCGACGCCGAGGGCGGTGGCGGTGGTGGCGGCCAGCAGGGCCAGGCGTCGCGCCCGGCGGGGCCGCGCCAGGCCCAGCAGCGCCGAGAGCCCGACCCCCAGCGCGATGGCGCCGCCGGCCACCTTGGTGAGCACCGCCAGGCCCAGGCAGACCCCGGCCAGCACCGCCGCCGACCAGCGTCCGCGCCGCCAGGCCCAGAGCGCGGCTCCCGCCCCGAGCCACCCGAAAGTCGTGAGCAGCGCGTCGAGGTGGGCCGTGCGGCCATGGCCCACGAGGAACGGCTCGGTGGCCAGCAGCAGCCCGAGCACGGCCGCCGCGTCGAGGGCCCGGGGCCCCAGGATCCGCCGGGTCAGCAGGAAGGAGCCCGGCGCGATCAGGCTGGTGACCCACGCGACCGGCAGCGCGCCCGCCGCGATGGTGGCCGGGGTGAGGGGGACGACGGCGTCGGTGCCGATGGACAGGCCCACCAGCCACATCAACGTCACGCCCGGGTGCACCTGAAACGTGCCGGCGGGATCGCCCGCCGCCAGGGCGTCGAAGAACGCCCGCGTCCGCCGGAACCACTGCCAGGCGGCGTCGATGTTCACGCTGGCGTCCAGATCGGGCAGGCGCACCGCCAGCGCGACCGCCCACACCGCGGCGGCGCCGAGGATCACCGCGCCATGCCGGCGCCACCAGGAGCGCCAGGCGGCCGCGGGGGGAGGGGGGGCGGGGCCGGCCATCGGCGGTGTTCTCGCATACGCGGCCGGCGGTGTCACCCGGGCCACTCGACCCGCTCGCGAGGCCCGACTACACTCCGTCGGGCCGCCGACGGCCCGAGGGTGCCTGGATGACTCGCCTTTCGCCGCGCCCCGGGCGCCGTGGCCGGGTGCGGCCCTGCTGGCCCTGGGGGTGCTGCTGGCCCTGGCGCAGGCCGCCCTCGCCCAGACGCTCGTCAAGCCGAAGATGCTCGTGATCTTCGATACTTCCGGCAGCATGACGTGGTCGCCCCGCAGCCCGGGGGCCTGCCGGTTCACCTGCCCCGCCGGGGCCGACGAGTGCGTCCGGGCCGACACCGGCTGCCCCGCGGGCATCCCCTGCGGCGCCGATCTGCGCTGCCGCCCCTACACCTACGGCGACGGCTCGGTGAGCTACCCCGGGGTCGACGTCGACGGCAACGGGCGGCCCGATGACAGCCGCCTGTACATCGCGAAAGAGGCCCTGGCGACGGTGCTGGCGGGCACGGCCGAGCTCGAGTTCGGCCTGATGCGCTACGCCCAGACCGAGGGCCCCTTCGTCCGCTCCACCTGCGGGTGCGCCGCGTGCGGGGCCACGTGCCTGGTGAGCCCGTACGACGCCTGGCCCTACGGGGCGGGGGAGGGAGCCATCAACTACGACGGCACGGCCGCGCCTGCCGGGACGGCGGCGAGCTGCTGGTGCCGGTGGGGAGGCACCAGGCCGGCGCCGTCCTCTACGTGGCTGGACCACGCGAGGACTTCCGTGGAGTCCCCAGGGAGATCAGGGCTTCGGGCCGATGGCGCCACACCGATCGCGGGCTCGCTGCGCTCGGCGCTCCAGGTCTTCAGCCAGCAGATCATCCCGCCGGATCCCCGGCGCGCCTGCCGCGACTACTACGTGCTGCTGCTGACCGACGGCGAGGAGACCTGCGTCACCGACGCCCAGGGCCGCCCCGATCAGCGGGCCCTCGAGGACGCCGCGCAGGCGCTCCTGGATCTCCGCGTCGGCGGGCAGCGGGTGCCGGTGCGCACCTTCGTGATCGGCTTCGGCGAGGACACGGTGGGCAGCCCCTACCTGGACGCCATCGCCGCCGCCGGGGGCACGGAGCGGGCCCGCTTCGCCGCCGATCGGGTGGGCCTGCAGCTCGCCCTGGCCGACATCATCGGCGGCGCCATCCCCCGTGAGCTGTGCAACGACCGCGACGACGACTGCGACGGCGAGGTGGACGAGGAGCCTGCTGCGGGCCTGCGACTCCGGCTGCGGCGGGGACCGAGGTCTGCGCCGGGGGCGCCTGGCGAGGTGCACGGCGCGGGATCCGGAGCCGGAGCGGTGCAATCTGCGCGACGACGACTGCGACGGGCGGGTGGACGAGGGGGACGCGGGGGGCGCCCTCGTGGAGGCCTGCGCCACGGCCTGCGGCGTCGGCGAGCGCGCCTGCCTGGAGGGCGTGCCCGGCCCGTGCTCGGCCCGCGCCCGATCGAGCTGTGCAACAGGGCCGACGAGGACTGCGACAGGCGGGTGGACGAGGACGTGACGCGCCTCTGCCAGACGGCGTGCGGCGTGGGGCGCGAGACGTGCCGCGGCGGGGCCTTCGTCGGCTGCGACGCGCCCGCGGCCGGCCCCGAGGTGTGCAGCGGGCGCGATGACGACTGCGACGGCGGCGTGGACGGGCGCTCGTCCGGCCCTGCCGGAGCGCCTGCGGGGCGGGCCAGGAGACGTGCTTCCGCGGCGCCTGGCTGGGCTGCGACGCCCCAGGCCGGCGCCGAGCGCTGTGCAACGGGCGTGACGACGACTGCGATGGCCAACGCCTGGACGAGGCCGTCGTCCAGGCCTGCGAGACCGCCTGCGAGGTGGGCGTCGAGGTCTGCCGCAACGGCCGCTTCACCGACTGCTCGGCCCGGCGCCCGGCCGCCGAGATCTGCGATGCCGTGGACGACGACTGCGACGGCCGCGTCGACGAGGGCTGTCCCGGCCCTGCGAGGCGCCCTGCGGCGTCGGCGTCGAGCGGTGCGAGGCCGGCATCTTCGTGGGCTGCTCGGCCCCGGTGCCCCAGGCCGAGCTCTGCAACGGCCGCGACGAGGACTGCGATGGCGCCGTGGACGAGCAGGCCACGACGGCCTGCGAGAGCCCCTGCGGCGCTGGCATCCGCCGGTGTGTCGATGGCATCCCCGGGCCCTGCAACGCGCCCACCCCCCGGGATGAGATCTGCAACGGCCGCGACGATGACTGTGATGGCACCACCGATGAAGGCATCCGCCGGCCGTGCGCCTCGATCTGCGGCGAAGGCATCGAGATCTGTCGGGACGGTGCCTTCGTGGCCTGCGACGCCCGCGTCCCCCGGGCCGAGCTGTGCAACGGCCAGGACGATGACTGCGACGGCCGCACCGATGAGACCGTGACTCGCGCCTGTGACAACCCGTGCGGCCCGGGGACCGAGGTCTGCGTGGACGGCGCCTTCACGGACTGCAACGCGCCGGCAGGCCGCGATGAGATCTGCAACGGTCGCGACGATGACTGCGACGGCCGCACCGACGAGCAGCTTCGCCAGGCCTGTGAGACGGTCTGCGGGGCGGGCATCGCGCGCTGCGTCGACGGCCACTGGCTGTGCGACGCCCCCCAGCCGTCGGCGGAGACCTGCGATCTCACGGACGAAGACTGTGATGGCAACGTGGACGAGGACGTCCGCCGCACGTGCATCACCCGGTGCGGCCGCGGCACCGAGGCCTGCGTCGACGGGGCGTATGGGGGCTGCGATGCCCCCAAGCCGGCCGTCGAGGCCTGCAACGGCGCCGACGATGACTGCGATGACTTCGTGGACGAGGATCTCACGCGGGTGTGTCAAGGGGCCTGCGGCGCGGGTCTCATCGAGTGTGTCGACGGGGAGCTCACGGGCTGCTCCGGGGTGGTGCCCGGGGTGGAGGCGTGCGATGGCACGGACGAAGACTGTGATGGCACCGTGGACGAGGAGGCCCCCTGCCCGGGCGACGCTATCTGCCGGTTCGGCGCCTGCGCAGAGCCGTGTGTCAACGGGGAGTGTCCCGGCAGCCTGCTCTGCCTGGACGATCACTGCACCCGCGATCCCTGCATCGGCGTCGCCTGCGACGGCGGGCGCGTCTGCTTCCTGGGTGACTGCGTCGAGCCCGCCTGCCGGGGCCAGCGCTGCCCCGCCGGCGAGGTCTGCTCGCGCGGCGTCTGCGTGCCCCGCGACTGCCATGTGGATGGCTGCCCGGACGGGGCGGTGTGTCGCGGCGGCGCCTGCGTGCCGGATCCCTGCGTCGGGGTGATCTGCGACGGCCTGGCGGCCTGCCGCGACGGGGCCTGCGCCGGCCTGTGCCTGGACGTGGTCTGTCCGGCTGGCGCCCTCTGCCAGGACGGCACCTGCCGCGTCGATCCCTGCACCGGGGTCGAGTGCGGGGCGGGCGAGGCCTGCGCCGATGGCGCCTGCGCGCCGTCCTGTGCCGACGTGATCTGTCCCGCCGGGCGGGTGTGCGCGGCCGGCCGGTGCGTGGACGATCCCTGCCTCACCACCCGCTGCCCCGCCGACCTGGTGTGTCGGGAGGGGGTCTGTGCCCGGCCGCTGCCCGACGCGGGCCTGCTGGCCGACGCCGCGGTCGAGGACGCCGGGCCGCCGGCGGACGCGGCGACGGCGCCGGATCGGGGAGCTGCCCCGCCCGCGCCTGCGCCGGCCGACGAGGGCTGCGCCTGCGACGCGGGCGGCGGCGGGTCGCTCCCCGTGGGCGGGGTGCTGCTGGCGCTGGGGCTGCTCCTGGCCCGTGGCCGGCGACGCTGGCTCTTCCTGCTGGCGCTCGGGGGCTGCGACAGCGGCGGGGGCGCGGTGGTCGACGGCGGCGCGGCGCGCTGCGGCCCGACGCCTCGAGCTGTGCAACGGCGCCGACGATGACTGCGATGGCGCGTCGACGAGGACTTCGACCTGGTGGGGGATCCACTGCACTGCGGGCGGTGCGGCACCCGCTGCGACTACCCCGGCGGCGTGGCGGCGTGCGGAGGGGCCTGTGCTGGCGGCCTGCGTCGAGGGCTTCGTGGACGCCGACGGCCGCGCCGGCAACGGCTGCGAGGCCACCTGCGCCGCGGGGGCGGCCGCCGAGCGCTGCAACGGCCTCGACGACGACTGCGATGGCCGGGCCGACGAGGCCTTCGACACCGCCACCAGCCTCGATCACTGCGGGGCCTGCGGGCGCCGCTGCGCCCTGCCCAATGCGGACACCCGGTGCGTGGGCGGGGCCTGCACGCTGGCCCGGTGCCAACCCGGTTTCTCCAATGATGACGGGCGCTTGGAGAACGGGTGCGAGTCCCCCTGCGCCCCGGTGTCGCCCGGCCCCGAGATCTGCGACCGCGAAGACAACGACTGCGACGGGGACGTGGACGAGGGGTTCGACTTTCTGCACGACGGCGAGCACTGCGGGCGCTGCGGGGTGCGCTGCGCGTACGCCCATGGCGCGGGGAGCTGCGTGGACGGGCTGTGCCGCCTGACGGCCTGCGAGGCGGGCTTCGTGGACGCGGACGGTCGGGGCGAGAACGGCTGCGAGGCGCGCTGCACGCCGTCGGCGGACGGCGTGGATCGGTGCGACGAGACCGACGAGGACTGCGATGGTCGGGTGGATGAGGGGTTCGACAAGGACGCCGACCCCGAGAACTGCGGCGGGTGCGGGCGCCTGGACGAGGGCTTCATCTGCCGGTTCGCCCACGCCGAGGGGGCTTGCGAGGCCGGTCTGTGCGTGATCGGCCGCTGCGAGGCGGGCTTCGTGGACGCGGACGGCCGCGTGGCCAACGGCTGCGAGACGCGGTGCGAGCCGGCCGCCGACGCCACGGAGCGGTGCAACGGGCTGGACGACGACTGCGATGGCACGTCCGACGAGGCCCTGCAGCGGCCGTGCGGCAGCGACGTGGGGATCTGCCAGCCCGGCGTCGAGCGGTGCATCGCCGGTGGCTGGGGCGCATGCGAGGGTTCGGTGCCCCCGCTCTTCGAGGTCTGCAACGGCCGGGATGACGACTGCGACGGGCAGGTGGACGTGGACGCCGACGGCGAGGCCGCGGCCTGCTTCCTGGACCGGGCGCAGGCGGACTGCGTCGCGGGGGCCTGCCAGCTGGTGGCCTGCGAGGCCGGCTGGTTCGACGTGAACCGTGACAGCCAGGACGGCTGCGAGCGGGGCTGCGGCCTCTTTCAGGCGGTGCAGGCCCTCGATCCGGTGGTGCTCGACAGCCCCATGCGGGTGCGGACGGCCCCGGGTGCCGAGGGGGCCGTGTTCCTGCGCGGGGCGGACGCCGCCTCGGCGCGCCTGGCGCTCGTGGTCGGCGCTGCGGCCCGGGAGGTGGGCGATCCGCTGCTGACCTACGTGGACGGCGACCTGGGCTTCGCGGATCCGGGCTGGCTCGTCGCTGGCCTCGCCGACGGGCCCATGGGGCGGGTGGTGACGTGGAGCCGCCGGGACGCGGCCGGCGGGCTGATCGCGGCCGACAGCGTGCCCCTCGCCAACGGCCGGCACGTCGCCGTCGGCAGCCAGCGGGTCTCGCGGCGGTTCCTGGTGGCGATGACCACCGCGGAGCTGCGCGCGCAGGGCAGCCTGCAGATCGTCATCGGCAGCCTGGACGCGGGGATGCGGCCCATCGGGCCCATCGCC